>JBBSGR010000003.1:0-289333 GCA_038253945.1 Gaiellales bacterium | reverse complement strand
GCGGTCGTCCTCAGGCACGAGCTCGTCCAGACACGCCATCTCCACTTGCAACGTCGCCGCCTGCCCCTTCAGCTGCCCCATCGCCACCCCGCACCCCCTCGCTCGACAAGTCGAGCATAGGACCCCGGTCGGACCTCACCAATCCGAGTTTTTGGACAGGCCCTTAAGTCGTCGGCCCTCGGCAAGGTCCTCGCGCGCTAGCTCACGTAACGATTCGGCGAAGCGGGCTTCGTCCACCGCGAGAGACACGCGGCTGAGCGGCTCGAGCCCCAGCCGACTGCGTGCGGTCTCGGCACGGGACATCCACCGGCGAAGGTGATCGAGCGCCGGCCGGATTCGGCCTTTCGCGTCGAATTCACCGTGTTTCTCGACGTAGGCGGCGAGTCGCCAGACCCGGATCTGAGCGATGGCCCAATCGCGGACGGCGATCCTGTCGGTCTCGGAAAGGTGTGGCACCCGCTCGAGCGCCTGTTCCGCCAGGGCGTCTGACTCGGGGAGCACGAGCGCGTCCGAGTACGCGCCGTGGCCGAGCGTATAGAGGTTGCCGTACTGGGGCGGGAGCTTTGTGCCTGATGGCGTCTTCGTCAAGGTGGACGGCCGGCCCTGTTTCGTCTTGTTTCGTCTTGTTGTGCGATCTAGACGGCGTGCGCGGTACGCCGCCTTTCCTGCCCCAGGATCAGGGAGACCGGGCTCGCCGCGTCCGCAAATGAGCTGCAAATACGCGGGCGCAATTAGGAGCCCGGCAAGGTGAAGTCGATCAGGCACGGCGTGCTCCGTGACGTAACGCTCCCGCATCCAGCACGCGGCGGGCTGCGTGGCGCTCGAGCATGACGGCGAGATACGCCGTGCGGGGCACCGTGGCGCGCCGCCTCCTCTTCCAGAACGAGCGCGACCTCTGCAGCTATACCCCCGCACCACCGCGTACCGCAACCGAGCTCCTGCGGCGGCTCGGCAAGGAGAATGCGCCGAAGGACGAGCAACGGAGGGCCGTGTCCGCTTGGCTGCTCGACTCCACGCCGGACGCGGTGCTGCGTGCCTCGCTGCGGCTGCACGGGGCGGGGCTTGATACTTGCACCGCATTTGCAAAGGGGGGTTGCGGACGCGTCGGCCCCGAGCTTGCTAGGAGGCGAAAACCCGCTCGGGAAGCGGGCTTCCGCAAGGCTGCGGGGCAAGGACTCGAACCTTGACTACCTGATCCAGAGTCGTCCCGAGCCGTTTCGGCTCATCGCGTGCTGTCAAGGAAACCGCTGCTAATCGGACGAATCCGGCGCGTTCCCCTGTTACGCGATTTCGGCCTGTTTCGGTACGTCATGTTGCCCATTTTGTTGCCCATCAGAGACGGCGGAATCGTCGCTCGGCTCGCCGTCTGCGGCCTTCGTCAACGTGTCCAGGAAGTCGGGCTCCGGGAGCTCGTCGTCGAGTAGGTGAATGTAGGTGTCGAGCGTGAAGCTCGCGGCATCCCGCTAGCGACTGACCCGCCTGGCGGCCGACATCAGCCTCCAGCCCGGAGAGTACGCGGTGCACGAAGACGGGGAACGCGCGCTCTTCGCCGTGCTCGAGGGACGGATCGAACCGATCAAGCTCGTGGACCGAATCGAGCGCCTTGTCGGTCAGCGCCGCACCGGGGGGACATCTTCGGGGAGGTAGCGATCGCGCTCGGGACCGTGTTCCCCGTCTATGGCCGCTGCGACGATCGTCTGGCGCCGCAGCAGCTCGCGGTCAGCTGACCCGCGCCTGGCTGATCATGAAGGCGCCGAGCACCGGGTGGAGGCTGTAGTTGCGCAGGCGCTTCGAGACGACGTCGACCCACCGCAGCGTGACGAGGCGCGCCTGTTTTCATTCAACTCGACCATCCGCCAGGGCGTGGTCAATCCGGCCCACGATCTCCGTGAGTGAGGCGATCCCCTGCGCGAGAGGTCGATCGGACTCCTCCGCCCACGGCAGGGTCAGGAGCGCCTCCGCGTGGCTGGCCGCCTCGGGCGAAAGCTCGCGCGGGGAGGCCGTGTAGCCGCCGTGAACCAGCCTGTTCTGGTTGCCAGGGTGGCTGGCGACCAACGTCTGTGGATGGCTTGGACTCATGCCATCGAAGCGTAGAGGCGGCATCGGCCGTGACACGGTCTGTGACGCGGGCTGCTTCGTTTGGCTCTACCGTCCGCTTTCAGCGGCGAACCTTCTGCACGACGGTCAGACACGCAGGGCGGTCGCGTTTCATAAGCGGCCTACTTCGAGCCGATCGTCTAGGCGTTCGCCGCCGGACTCGACGGGGACAGCTTTGCCGAGATCCTCGCGAAGACGTTGCGTGCGATCGCCGCGCACCTCGGCGGCACCGAGCCGGTGATCGACCGCGTGCTCGGGACCGCGTACAAGCCGACGCCGAGCCACGAGGACCGTGCTGCCGCGGCGACGATCTTCGCGGATCCGAGAATGCGAGCAGGATGAGCGCCCTCCGCGACGCGCTCGCGGCCGGCTATCCGCGCCGCCTCGCTGTCCGGGCCTCCGTCGGCCACGCGATCGAGTTCGAGACCTGGCGCTCCCTCGTCCGCCGTCAAGGGCTCTCGCGGCGCCGGGTGGTCGGGCCATGCTTCGGCTCGTCGCCCTCTCCTAGAGACGGCCGGTCGCCGTTGTTGACAACGCTTGACACACGTATGGTGTGGAGGAACCATCGGAAGACAGCAGCTGGGAGGAAGAATGTCGATGCCCGAGTTGCTGCGGCACAACCAAGCGCGAGTGTCGATCCTCGTGGTGGACGACAGTCGGCTGTACCGTGACGCGCTCGCCGACCTGCTTCGCGACGCGCCGCGGGTGGTCGGGGTCGAGACGGCGGTGGACGGGCCGAGCGCGACGGCGCACGACATCGTCTTCCCCCCGACAATCACGCTGCTCAACATGGCGACCGACGACAGCCTGGCGTGGCTCCAGCGGCTGACCGAGGCGGGAGCCCGCGTGGTCGTGCTGGGCGTCCGTGAATCGGAGGCCGACGTGATCGCCTGCGCGGAGGCCGGCGCCGCCGGTTACCTGCTCCGAAGCGACTCGCTCGCGTCCCTCTCGGCGCTGATCGAAGCGGTCGCGCGCGGAGAGACGATCTGCGCGCCGAAGACGACCGCGCTCCTGCTCCGCCGCGTCGCGGCGCTGGCGGCCGAGCGGCGCTCGCAGAACGGACTCGGGCTCCTCACGGCGCGCGAGGCCGAGATCCTCGAACTCGTGGAGCAGGGGCTCGCGAACCGCGAGATCGCCCAGCGGCTCTCGATCCAAATCCGAACCGTGAAGAACCACGTCCACGCGATCCTCGGAAAGCTGGGCGTTCAGCGCCGCGGCCAGGCCGCCGCGCAGGCGCGGGCGGGGCAGGCGCACCTGACGGGGATCTAGTCCCTTCGATCTCCCTGCGGGGGGCCGCAGCAGGCGAAGCCGGCGCACCGCGCTTTGTCGTCCCGACGCAAGGGGACTGGTCCCGCGGGCCGTCCAAAGCGGATCCTCTGGGCCCTTTTAACGCGCCTCTACGCATCGTAGGTTGGTTGCTCGCGATCGGAGAGGTGCCGTGACGATCAGTGTCGCGCTCGCGCGGACGCCGGGAGTCCTCGGCGACCTTCTCGAAAACGTGATCGAGCGAGATCCCGAGTTCAACTTGGTTGCACGCGTCGAAGATCCCACCAACGTCGCCACAGCGTCCGGCGAGCGCGACGTCGACGCGGTCATCGTCTGCACGTCGGACGGCTCGATCCCGCTCGCGGCGAGGCGGCTGCTCGAGGATCGCATCTGCGAGACCGTCGTCGCGGTGTCGGCCGACGGAAAGCACGCCTCGCTTCGGCGGCGCGACGGCAGGGCGGTCGCGCTCAACGCGCCCTCCCCGGCCGAGCTCCTCGACTCGATCCGCCCGGAGGCTCGCGTGAACGAGGACGCCGATGCCTGACTTGATCTTCCTGCGGCTCCACCCGCCGAAACCGATGTCGCCGTCCGCCTTCACGACGCTGCTGACCGGACTCGAGATCAAGGCGTTCGACCTCTCGTTCGCAGATCCGGAAGGGCTCCAGGCGCTGTCGCTGCTCGGAACGGCCAAGGGCCTCGCCAATCCGCACCTGCCGAGCCTCGTCAACAACAACGTCAACATAGCCACCACGTCGATCCTGCAGCACTACGCCGACGTCCAGGTCACCCCGCTGCCGCCTACGAAGGAGCGCCGGTTGGAGGCGGTCGCCACGGCGCTGATCGTCGCGACGCGGCCCGCGACCGAGTACCCGACTCCGACCTCCTTCGACGTGCGGCTCGAGCTGACGCGTGGTGGCGAGTCGATCACCGATCGAGTGCTCGAGTACAACGTCGAGGTCGTCACCGTCGGCGGCGCGCTCTCGACGAATCAGAAGAACTACTTCGCCATGCCGGCGAGCGCGTACGTGACGCTCCCCGGCGCCGCGCTCGATCCGGCGCTCGCGCACGTCTACATGCCCCCGAACGGCGAGCCGCCGCCGTTCGACGAGCTCTGCGCGCAGATCGACAAGGTTCTCGCCAAGGACCCGGGGCCGCCGCACGACAGCCTGCTCAAGCGTGCTCAAGACCCGGTTCTGAAGAAGTCCCCGCTCACGCCCGCGCAGAGCCGGCAGGTCGCCGCCGAGATCGTCTGGAACCGAGCGGCGGCGTCGCCGCCCGACCTGCCGGCGGACGCGCTCGGAATCGACCCCTTCGGCGCGATGTACACGCACCCGCCCATCGACCCGGCGGTGAACGCGGCCGAGGCCGAGAAGGCGCGGGCGAAGTTCGAGGCGGAGCTGACGGGCTGGTACGGCTCCCGCACGGCGGAGACCCTCCGACTTGCCGGCTTCGTCTTCTCGGCGTCCGCGGCGATCGCCGACGAGGTGTTGAGCCGGGAGGCCGAGCGGGCGCGCTTCGATTTCCCGGTCGACACCGGCCCGAGCACCCCCGGCACGATTCCGCAGGCCTCGGTCGACTTGACGAAGCCGGGCGGGCTCGTGCCGCCGTTCGTCGTGCCCGCCGCGTACTTCTACGCGGTCGCCGCGACGATGCCGTCCCAGGTGAGCCCGCAGCAGCGGTACGACATGGCTCGCCTGACGCTCGTCCCGCGGCTCCTCGCCGAGTTCGACGTCGCGCTGGACGCGGGCGTGGCCCAGTTCCCGGCCGCGCCCTTCATGGCCCCGGCCGACCCGAAGGTGGACAGGGACCAGGCGGCTCGCCGCCTGCACGCGCTCGGGGCCGCGCTCAGCACGATCACGGAGATCCCGCTGGCGGCGCCGATCGATGTGCTCGTGAAGGACTGGCTCGACCACGCGGGGCCGGTCGACGCGGCCTTCTGGACCGCCGAGATCGCCGCCCACCAGGCCGTTTACCTCGACCTCTTGCTCGAGGTGATCACCGAGAACCAATCCTTGCTGATCGCCGAGATCAAGGCCCCGGCGCCCGGCCTCAACGTGGCGTCGGCGGCGGCGCTCGCGAACGTCAACGACAAGCAGTGGCGCGACCTCTTCCTCCCACCCGGCCAGCCGCCGCGAATCGACCTGCTGCCTCCCTTCACGCTGCCCGGGACGCCCAGCGAGCGCGCCGAGGCGTTCATCCGCCACCTGCGCAAGTTCTTCGCGGTGCCCGTCCTGCCGCCGGCCGGCCCCGGGCTCGCGGTCGGAGGGCCGCCCACGCTGGGGATGCCGAGTGCAGACGCGTTCGCGCTCTTCATGTCGGCCTACCCCGCACACGGTGGCGGGCCCTTTACGTTCGGCATGGGCGCGAGCGAGGCCGACATCGACGCGACCGCCGGCGACGTCTTCCCGGGGGACGAGGAGGCTCGGCGATGCCTCGCCAAGGCGGTCGGTGCGATCGACGCCCTCGCCGCCCTCACGGCCGGCGCCGGCGAGCTGCAGTTCTCGCTGATCGAGGCGCTGTACGCGCGCGGCTTCACTAGCGCCCCGAGCGTGAGCAAGCTGACCGCGGGCGAGTTCCAGCAGGCGCTGATCGGGGGCGTCGCCTACCCGTTCGCCGCGGCCCTCTACGTGAACGCGGGCGGATCGGGCGGAAACCCGCCACCGCCGCCGGGCCCCTTCTCGCCGGTCAACCCCGACGGCTCGCTGACGGACTGCGTCCCGCCGCTCCATCTCTCGCCGCTCGGACCGGTCGAGTACCTGCGCGAGCTGCTCGAGGTCTCCGCCGCCTCGACCTGCCACGACCCGCTCCAGCCCGACGACTCGAACCGGCTCGAGCTCCTCCTCGCCGCGCGGCGAGGGCCGCTCGGCGACCTGCACGCCACGCGGGCGAACCTGGAGACGCCGCTGCCGGTGCTCGACCTCGTCAACGAGAGCCTCGAGACGCTCGTCGCAGACCTGCCCGCCCTCGGAGGCGCCGTCTACGACACCGCGGACACCGAGCTCGCCGGGCACAAGCTGGCGGCCACGGGCGACGTGGGCGGCGATCCGCACGCGCACGACCCACAGGTCCTCTTCGCGACCATGCCCGAGCACTCGTCGCCCGCCGCCCCCGTGGGAAAGCCGCACGCGTACGAGCTCCTCGCGAGCGACTTCACCGCCCCCGCCCTCCCGTACCCGCAGGCGCTGGACATCTCGCGTACCTACCTCGGCGCGCTGGGCCACAGCCGCTTCTCGGCGATGCGCCACTTCCGCAAGGAGATCACTGAGTTCGCCGTCGACGCCGCCCACGAACCGGCCGGGTTCCTCTCGCACCTGTGGCGCTACCCGGTCCGGCTCGAGGCCGCGCTCGAGTTCCTGCACATCTCTCCCGAGGAGTACGACCTCCTCTTCAGCCACGACATCGTGGACGTCGCGACTCCGGGCCGCCTCCTCCTCCACGAGCTTTACGGATTTGCAAGCGACACGGTCGGCGGGCAGCCGTGGTCCAACCTCGTGCTCGAGGTGCCGCAGTTCCTGGAGTCGACGGGGCTGACGTATTGCGAGTTCGTCGATCTCTGGCGCGCGGAGTTCGTCGTGTTCCGCCGGTCGGGACGCAAGTCGGATGAGCGCACACGCGTTTTCCCCGATTGCCAGCCGTGCTGCCCGGACGACCTCGTGATCGCGTTCGTCGATCCGAGCGACACGCTCGTCGCACTGCGTGAGCTCGCCGTCTTCATCCGCCTGTGGCGCCGCCTGCAGAACCTCGACGGCTGCGCGATCAGCTTCGTCGAGCTGCGCGATCTCTGCGACGTGCTCGGGCTCTTCGACGGCGGCGCCAAGATCAACCCCGAGTTCGTCCGGCAGCTCGCCGCGCTGCTCATGCTCCGCGACGTCTTCGGCCTTCCCCTCCGCGACTGCGACGCTCCCGCCGGGCAGGGCACGGGCGCGGAGCGGACGCACCTGCTCGCGCTGTGGGTCAGCCCGGGCGCGGCCCACTGGGAATGGGCTCGCCGGCAGCTCGTCGAGAGCGTCGAGGCGAGGGCGGAGTCGATCCGGCCGGAGCTCGAGGGTCAGCCCGAGCTCGCCAAGCTGCTCGCCGAGAACCTCGATCCGCTCTCGCGCCTGGCCGGCTTCGACCCGGACGTCGCGACCGATACCTGGCACGCGAAGCCGACGAGCACGCTGCGGTTCGCGGAGGTCCTCCTCAAGATCTTCGTTTCCGACTTCAGCGTCGGCGAGGTCCTGTTCCTCTTCACCGCCGAGGAGCACCCCGGCGGCGACGACCCGTTCCCGCTGCAGAGCGCGAACGAGTCGTTCGACAACCCGCTCGACCTGCCGGACGACGAGGACCGGTTCGGGCTCTGGGCGCTCCGGCGGAAGCTGCTCGAGGTGGACGCGGACGACGAGGCGGCGGAGCGCTGGATGTGGGCCCGGATCGTGGCGGCGCTGTACGACCAGTTCGGCTACGTCTCGCCGGGCGGCGCCGATCCTCTCGGCGAGCTCGGCGAGCACTTCTTCCCGTCCGTGCTCGAGCGGGAGGGGATTACCGTCGACCCGGCCCGACGGCGGTTCCGCGTAGCTCTCCCCGCCGCAGGCACCACGCCGCTCATGTGGAACACGCCGCCCGACGGGCCGTTTCGGTACGACACGACGGCGCAGGCGCTCTGGACGCAGCTCCCGCTGCGGGACGCGGCCGTGGCGGAGAAGCTCAGCCAGCTCCGGCCGCTCTCCGCCGCGGAGCAGGACGCGGTCCGCGAGCTGTACTTCGGCCCGCGTGCCCTGATGGCGCCTTTCGCGGCCGTGTTCTCCAACTTCGGCCGCGCAGTCGACCGGCTGGTCGAGGAAGAGGACGACGAGAAGCGCTTCGAGTTCTTCCGGCGCGAGTTCGCCGCCTTCCACCGGCGTTGCCGCGTCATCGCCGAGCACCTCGCCGAGCACGTGGCCGAGACGACGGTCGAGAGCGACGAGGACGAGGAGCGCGAGGAGCTACCGGACGCCGAGCTCGCGTGGCGCCTTCTGCGCAGTCTCTGGGGCGACGAGAACGCCGGGCTCACGGCCTGGGAGGACGACTCGGGGGCGCCGCCGCAGTTGACCTGGCGACCGCGGCCGAGCGGGGGCGCGTTCGCGGCGCTGCTCGGCCTCGCCGGCGCCGGCGTCGTGGGAGAGTTCGGAGTCGAGGGGACCGATCCGGCGTGGCGTGAGACGCGCGGGCCGTTCACCGCCTTCGGGCGCGGCCGGAATCGCTGGAACGCGCCGGTCCCGACGGTCATCCCCTCGATGGCGCTGACGCTGACCCCGGAGCAGCAGCGCTTCGCGACCGTCCGCAACGGCTTTGCGCTGACCGACGACGAGGGCGATCCGCTCCTCGGGGCGCAGCCGTTCTCGGTGCGCTGGCGCGGAGAGCTGCTGATCGAGAACGCAGGCGACTACCGCTTCGCCGCCGGCGCTCCGACGGCGGACGGCCAGGCGCCCGACTTCGAGGCCGCCGAGGAGCACCGCTGGCGGATGACCCTGCGGCGCGGCCAGAGATCGTGGATCCTGCTGAACCACTCGTGGCCGGGGGAGAACGCGCCCGACTCCGAGTCGCGGTCGCTCGACCTGCGCCGCGGCGTGTACGAGCTCGACGTCGAGCTCGAGCAGCCGGCGCCGACGTTCGGCCGCGAGGAGGACGTCTGCCCGCGCCACACCGGCTTCCAGGTGAAGTACGAGGGGCCCGACAGCGACGGGAGGCTCGTCGCGATCCCGCACGACAAGCTGTTTCGCGACCACGCCGAGGCCGCTCTCGAAGCCGGCCTCGTGCTCGGCGGCGCGGCGGAGCGCTTCCTCCACAACCAGTACACGGGCAGCCTGCGCGACGCCCGCCGTACCTACCAGCGCGCCTTCAAGGCCGTGCTCTTCGCCTACCGCTTCCGCCTGTCGGCGAAGCCGCTGCAGGGCGACCGCCAGTCCGAGCTCGGCTACATGCTCGACCACGGCGAGGTCTTCGCGGGCCGCTCGTACTTCCGCACCGGGCCCACGGCATTCGCGACCCACCTCGCCTTCTTCGACTTCAACCTGCTGCCGGTGACCGATCCGTACGAGCCGCCGGCTCCGGCGGCCGACCAGCGGGTTCAACCGAGCGCGAAGCGCCAGGCCGCCCTCTTCGACTGGTGGGAGCGGGTCTTCGACTATGACACGCTGCGGCGAGAGACGCGAGAGGCGGGCGAGCGACCGGCCTGGCGCCTCTTCTACGAGGCCTCGGAGCGCCAGCCCGACGACTCCGCGGAGCTGCTGCGCCACCTCGGGCTCGATATCCGTCACGCGCCGCTCGTGCTCACGTTCTTCGCGACCCCGGCGCCGTACGACATCCAGACGGGCGACCTCGAGTCCGAGGGGTGGGCGATCCGCGCGTGGCAGGCGGAGAAGTGGCTGCGCGCGCTGCAGCGCCGCTTCTACCCGCGGTGGATCGGCGACGCACGACCGGACCTCTGGGTCTCCGACTCGCCCGGCACGCCGCCGGCGAACGAGAACCTCACGGCATTTGTGCAGAACGCCTCCTTCGAGAACGGCGACCCGCATCGCTACGAGGACGTCGAGCGGCTCGACGACGGACTGCGCGAGCGCGCCCGGAAGGCGCTCGTCGCCTATCTCTGCGGTATGGACCGGACCCCCCTTTCATTCGCGCCCGGGGACTTCGCCGAGGAGGCCCGCGACCTGAGCGACCTGCTGCTCCAGGACGTCCAGGCCGGGATCTGCGAGCGGGCGAGCCGGATCGAGGACGCGGTGAGCGCCGTGCAGGCCTTCGTCCAGCGCGCGCGGCTCGGGCTCGAACCGGTCTTCACGGTCACGCCGGCCTTCGTCGAGGTCTGGGATCGGAGGTTCGCCACCTTCCGGGCGTGGGAGTGCTGCAAGCAGCGCGAGGTCTACCGGGACAACTGGATCGAGTGGGACGAGCTGCGCGCCGCCCGGAGCGTGGAGGCGTTCCGCTTCCTCGAGAGCGAGCTGCGCGACTCGAAGCTGACCATGGCCGAGCCCGGAGGAATGGTGTGGTGGCCGGACGAGCGCCCACCGCCCCATCCGAGCTTCGTCGCCCTCCAGGCTGGGGAGCCGGCGGAGATGGCGCTGCTCGTCCCCGGCGTCGAGGGCCTCGATCTCCTGGGGACGCCCGAGCGCGACGCGCGGCCCTCGTGGCTCGCGCCGATCGGCGAGAAACCGGCGCTCCCTCCCGGCGACCGCCCGAAGGACACCGGAATCGCGAACCTTTCCCGGGCCGCCGGCGCCGAGACACCGGTGCCGCGATCGGTGAGCACACCCGCAGCGGCTCTCGATCTTCCGAAGGCCGAGCTCGACCGCCTCCCGCTCTGGATCCAGGCGGCTGTGCGGCTCGGCGCTCGCTTCGTCCGGGTTGCCGCAGCAGGCGTCCCGCCGGCCACCGCCTGGCTCGGCGGGTGCGACTGCGACTGCGACTCCGCCTGCTGCGACGACTGCGACTGCCGTCGCGAGCCGCTCATGGACGAGTACTACTTCTGGCTCCACGACTCGCGGCATTTCGACGCGGTCGTGCAGGACGCGGACGTCGGGGTCGAGCCGGGCGACCCGAGCATGAACGTTCTGCCCGACGAGACGACGGACTGGCACCGGGACGAGAAGCTCCCCGGCCTCCTGCACTGGGACTCGAAGCCGATGGTGCACCTCTACTGGTGCCGCGTCCACAACGGGGAGTTCCAGCCCCCGCGCCGCTCGGATGAGGGCCTCGCGATCGACGCGACGCTGCTCGGGCCGGGCGCCCTGCCGCAGCTCGCGTTTATGGGCAGGACCGCCGACTCGCTCCGCTTCGGGGTGACTGGCGGGTCGGTTCCGACTGGCTACGTCGCGACGGACGCGCCCGGCTTCCGGTACGACCTCGCGACCGACGCGTCGGCGGTGCTGCCCCTCGTCGTCGACCCGCCGCCGCCGCCGCCGAAGGCCTATCCAGGTGGCCTCGACGCCTACCCGTTCCTCGCGTACTTCTGCCCCGGTGCGCCGGTCGAGCCGATCTCGCTCTTCAGCGCCGCGCTCACCGTGGGCGATGCGCTACGAGCGCACTGCCAGTTCGAGGCCGCGCTCAAGTGGTACGAGCTCGTCTTCGACCCGCTGCAGGCCGACGACACCTGGGCGCAGTGCTCGCGGAAGCCGGCCGACCAGCCGACTCCGCTCGACACCGGCCAGCCGGGCCTGCTGCTCGCCGCTCAGCCCGCGGCCGAGCTGACGCGGGCGGTGATGCTCGACCAGCCGCCCGCGCGCTTCCGGAGAACACCCCTGAGACGCAGCCCGAGCGCCGAGACGCCGTGCTGCCCGAGCGGGCCGGTCGACGACGACGTCGCCCGGCATCGCGCGGTGCTCCTCCGCTACCTCGAGACGCTCCTGCAGTGGGGAGACGCGCTTCTCTGCCGCAACTCGCCCGAGGCGTTCCGGCAGGCCGATGTCATCTTCGACACGCTCGCCCGCGTCCTCGGCCCGCACCCCGAGACGGTCCTCGCCGCCGACACGAGCGGCGACCCCCCGACGATCTCGGACTTCGTCCCTCGCCCCGCGCCGCTCAACCCCAGGCTGATGGCGCTGTACGACCGGACAGCCGACCGCCTTGCACTCGCCCACCACTGCCTGAACGGCCACCGCCTCCGCAACGGCCGGCCCGACGTCGACATGCCGTACTTCGGAGACGACCCGAAGCGGAACGGATGGTACGGGGCGGAGTGCACCTGCTGCGATTGCGACGACTGGTGCCTTTCCTGCTGCGACGCCTACCGCTTCGTCTTCCGCGTCCAGAAGGCGCTGGAGCTGGCGGGCGAGGCTCGAGTGCTCGGCGGCGAGCTGCTCTCGGCCTACGAGAAGGGCGACGCCGAGCACCTCGCCGCGCTGCGCTCGACGCAGGAGCGCCAGCTGCTCGAGCTGGGCCTAGAGGTCCGCCAGAACCAGTGGCGGGATGCCGACTGGCAGGTACAGGCGCTCAAGAAGACGAAGGAAGGTGCCCAGGCGCGGCTCCGGTATTACAACAACCTGATCGTCAACGGGCTGAACGCCGGCGAGATCGGCTACGAGGCGCTCACCGGAGTCTCGATGGCCTCGCGCGCGGCCGGCAACGTCTCCGAGGCGATCGCGCAGGGCACGGGCATGGTGCCCGACTTCTGGTTCGGCGTGGCGGGGATCATGGGCACGCCGCTCGAGTTCCAGCAGATGCCGCTCGGGAACAAGCTCGCCGCCGGATTCGCGACGGCCGCGCGCATCATGAACGCGCTCGCCGACATCGCCAACTCGGGCGCCGCGCTCAGCCTCACGCGGGGAGGGTGGGATCGGCGGGAGGCGGAGTGGCGGCACCAGGTCGAGGTGATCGGCATCGAGATCGAGCAGATCGAGCGCCAGATCCTGGGCTCGGAGCGCCGGCGCGACGTGGCCCTCCGTGAGCTCAACAACCATCGGCGCCAGATCGAGAGCTCGATCGAGGTCCAGAACTTCCTCCGCGACAAGTTCACGAACCACGACCTCTACCTCTTCCTGCAGCAGGAGACCGCCGCTCTCTACCGCCAGGCCTACGAGCTCGCCGTCGTCGCAGCGCGCCAGGCGCAGCGCGCGTTCAACTACGAGCGCGGGTACACGGCGCGGACATTCCTGCCCGAGAACGCATGGGACTCGCTCCACGAGGGCCTGCTCGCGGGCGAGCGGCTGCAGCTGGCGGTCCGCCAGATGGAGAAGGCGTACCTCGACGCGAACTGCCGCGAGTACGAGCTGACGAAGCACGTCTCGCTCCGGCTCAACTTCCCGCTCGCCTTCCTCCACCTGGAGACGGCCGGGTACTGCGAGATCGAGATCCCCGAGTGGATGTTCGACCTCGACTACCCCGGTCACTACATGCGCCGGATCAAGAACGTGACGCTCACGATCCCGGCGGTCGTCGGCCCGTACACCGGCGTCCACTGCCGGCTGACGCTCCTCAGCTCGACGACGCGCGTCGACCCCCGGCTCGCCGACCCGGCGGTCGAGTGCTGCCATCCGAAGGACGAGTGCTGCGACTGCGACCCCTGCTGCTGCGGCGAGCTCCCGCCGAACGGCTACGAGCTCGCCCCGGAGGACTCCCGCGCCGTCAAGGCGTACGCGGCAACCGAGGCGATCGCGACCTCGAGCGGCCAGAACGACTCGGGGCTCTTCGAGCTGAGCTTCCGGGACGAGCGGTACCTGCCGTTCGAGTTCGGCGGCGCCGTCAGCCGCTGGCGGATCGAGCTGCCGCCCGAGACGAACGCGTTCGACTTCGACACCCTCAGCGACGTCGTTCTCCATCTCAACTACACGGCGCGCGAGGGCGGCGACGTGCTGCGGGCCGCCGCCGCCGAAGACGCCCGGTGCCGACTGCCCGGGAACGGCCTGCGCCTGATCGACATGCGCCGCGACCTGAGCGACGCCTGGTACGGGCTCCAGCGGAAGGTGGAGCGCGACCGCGGGCGCGAGGACGACGACGAGGACGAGGGCGAGTGGAACCGACGCCTCGACCTGCGCCTCTCCGATGCGATGTTCCCGTTCGTTCCCGGCCGCCGGACTCGCTGGGTCGAGGGGCTCCAGCTCTTCTTCGAGGCGCCGGGGGCCGATCCGAGCACGAACTACGTCGTCCGGTTCGAGCCGGCGGAGCACGAGCACGACCACGACGAGCCGTGCGACTGCGACCGCATCGACGTGCACTGCGTTGCCGCAAGCGAGTGGCCGGGCAGCTTCTGGGGCTTCGTCGACCTGAGCGGAAAGCGACTCGGTCCGCTCACGTCGGACCGGCCGGCCGAGCTCGGCGCCTTCGAGTTCCCCGAGGACCTCGGCGAGATCTGCGGCGTCCAGCTCGTCGCGGGTTACTGCGCCGAGGAGTGGCCGGGCTGCGGCGAGCCAGGCCCGAGGAAGCCGTGCTGCGGCTGCTGCGGCCAGGCCGACGAGGAAGGCCGCGAGGGGGTAGTCGAGCATCGCCGCGCCCTCACCCCTGACCACCGGTAGCGCTGTGGCGGCGGATCCCTCAGCAGCGCCGCAGACGGGCGAGACGCACGACCAGGGGCCGGTTCCGGCGCCGCCGTCGATCAACCTTCCGAAGGGCGGCGGAGCGATCCGCGGCATCGACGAGAAACTCGCCGTGAACCCCTCGACGGGGACGGCATCCTTGTCGATTCCGCTACCGCTGAGCTCGTCGCGATCGGCGAGCGAGCCGCAGATGGTCCTCCGCTACGACTCCGGCTCGGGGAACGGCACCTACGGCTACGGCTTGAACCTCAACCTCCCGGCGATCGCCCGCCGGACCGACAAGCTGCTGCCGACCTACCGCGACGAGGAAGAGGCGGACGTCTTCGTTCTCTCCGGGGCGGAGGACCTCGTCCCCGTCACCGGCGGGAGCAGCGACCGCACCGTGGGGAATCGCCACTATCGAGTCGATCGCTACCGCCCGCGGATCGAGGGGAACTTCGCGCGCATCGAGCGGTGGACGCGCCTCGACGACGGCGACGTCCACTGGCGGACGACGACCCGCGAGAACGTCACGTCCCTCTTCGGGACGGACGAGAGCGCTCGGATCTTCGATGAGGCGTCCGGTCGGCCACGCGTCTTCGCCTGGCTCCTCGTGTGGACGATCGACTCGAGCGGTAACGCGATCGCGTACGCGTACAAGCCGGAAGACGCTGCCGACGTCCAGCTCGGCAGCAGCCATGAGCTGAACCGGCCTCCTGCGGCGCGGCGCGCCAATCGGTACCTGAAGTCCGTCCGCTACGGAAACCGGAGGAGCGCGCTCGAGGGTCCCGAGGGCCCCGATCCCGAGTGGATGTTCGAGCTCGTCTTCGACTACGGCGAGCACGACGCGACCGATCCGAGACCAGGCGACAGCGGCACCTGGCCGTGCCGGTTGGATCCCTTCTCTTCCTATCGAGCGGGGTTCGAGGTCCGGACGTACCGGCTGTGCCGGCGCGTCCTGATGTTCCACCACTTCCCGGACGAGGAGGTCGGCCGCGACTGCCTCGTCCGCTCGTTCACGTTCACCTACCGCGGCGATCCGGTCCGCGGCCAGGCGCTCGGCACCTGCCTCGCGAGCGTCGTCGAGGCGGGCCATCGGCGCGATCCGGCCGGAGGCTACGTCGAGCGCACGTTTCCCGCGCTCGAGTTCGAGTTCGTCGAGGCGCAACTGCACGACGAGATCCATGCGATCGACCCAGCGAGCCTCGAGGGGCTCACGAGCGGCGTCCCGGCTTCGTCGTTCGAGTGGGTCGACCTCGACGGCGAAGGGCTGTCCGGGATCCTGGCGGAGGCCGGTGGCTGGTGGTTCTACAAACGAAACCGCGGCGCGGGACGCTTCGCCGCCCCGAGCGCGCTCGGCTCGCTGCCGACCGGCGCCGAGCTGCGCTCGGGGCGGCGCCACCTGACCGATCTCGACGGCGACGGTGCGCTCGACCTCGTCACCCTCGGCGATCCGTCCGCCGGCTACTCGGAGCGAACCGCCGAGGGCTCGTGGTCCACGTTCAGGTCGTTCGAATCCCTACCAAACGTGCGCTGGGACGACCCGAACTTGCGGCTCGTCGACCTCAACGGCGACGGGCACCCGGACGTCCTCGTGACCGAGGACTCCGCGCTGACCTGGTACCCGTCGCTCGCCGAACGCGGGTTCGGACCCGCGCGGCGCGTGCCGAGGCCGCACGACGAGCGGGCTGGGCCCGCGCTCGTCTTCGCCGATCGAGAGGGTTCGATCTTCCTGGCCGACATGTCCGGAGACGGCCTAGCGGACCTGGCCCGAATCCGGAACGGCAACGTCTCCTACTGGCCCAACTCGGGCGGTGGCACGTTTGGGCGCAAGGTCTCGATGGACCGCGCCCCGACGTTCGACCGCCCTGACGAGTTCGATCACCGCCGGCTTCGGCTCGTCGACATCGATGGATCCGGGACGACCGACATCGTCTACCTCGGGACCGAGGGCGCTTCGATCTACCGGAACGAATCCGGAAATGCCTGGGCCGCGGCCACACTCCTTCGCACGTTCCCCGTGATGGACGAGACGGATTCGGTCTCGGCGGTCGACCTCTTCGGAATTGGAACAGCGTGTCTCGTCTGGTCGTCGCCGCTCCCGAGCGACAGCGCCCGTTCGATTCGGTATGTCGATCTGATGGGGGGACGGAAGCCGCACGTTCTTAGCGTCGTGCGCAACAACATGGGCGCCGAGACAACCCTGACCTACGCTCCGTCCACCCGCTTCTACCTCGAAGACGCCGAACGGGGACGACCGTGGGCCACGAGGCTCCCGTTTCCGGTCCAGGTGGTCGAGCGTGTCGACGTGGCCGACCTCGTGGGCCGGACGCGGTTCGTCAGCCGCTACGCCTACCACCACGGCTTCTTCGACGGGGTCGAGCGGGAGTTTCGCGGGTTCGGGCTCGTCGAGCAGTGGGACACCGAGGAGCTTCCCGCCCTGACCGAGCAGGACGATTTCGCGGCAAGCGAGAATCTCGACGAGGCGTCCTACGTACCCCCGGTCCTCACGCGGACCTGGTTCGACACGGGCGCCCAGCTCGGGCCGGTCGAGTGGGAGCGACTCTTTGCCGACGCTCACGTCGGCTACGGGGTGCTCGCCCCGCTACGTGCCCGAATGCCGGCCCGGATGGACCCCGACGAGGCGCGTGAGGCGTCCAGGGCCCTGAAGGGCTCGGTCCTCCGGCGCGAGGTCCTCTCGTGCGACGGGACGCCGCGCCAACACCTTCCGTATCTCATCGGGACGTGGGGATGCGAGGTCGCTCGCGTCCAGCCGAAGGGGTCGAACCGCCACGGCGTCTTCTTCGTCCATCCGAGCGAGTCGTTGACGGCGCACATCGAGCGCGACCCCGCGGATCCACGGGTGACTCACGAGCTGACGCTCGAGGTCGACGAATTCGGAAACGTGCTCGCTGCGGCGGCCGTCGCCTACGGCCGGCGCCGCGGCGACGACGCCCTCATCGACGCCGAGCGCGCGGCACAGTCGAGAACGCTCGCCACGTACACGGAGAACGAGGTCACGAACGCGATCGACGAGGACGACGCGCGGCGGACGCCGATCGTCTGCGGCAGCCGCTCGTACGAGCTGCCCCTCGGTGAACTGCGGCTCGACGACGCCCGCGAGTCCCGCCGGCGGATCGGCGAGCTCGCCTCGCGCCGGGACGAGCTCCGACTCTTCGCCGGCACGCGGACGTTGTTCCGCCGAGACGATCTCGCGGGGCCTCTTCCCTTCGGCCAGGTCGAGTCGCTCGCGCTTCAGTTCGAGCAGTACCGACTCGTCCTGTCCGACGAGACCGTCGCGGAGGTGTACGGCGACCGCGTCGACGAGACGGTCCTGACCGATGAAGGCGGGTACGTTCCGATCGAGGGTGGGTGGTGGGCGCCGGGTGGCAGGGTCTTCTACGCTGAGGACGCCAACGCGGAGCCCGAGGAGGAGTTCCGAGCCGCCCGAAGCCGCTTTTTCCTCCCCGCTCGATACGTCGATCCGTTCGGCAGCACGACGTCGGTCCGGTACGACCGGTACGTCCTGCTCGTGCTCGAGACCTCGGACGCCGCCGGCAACCGCGTCACGGCCGGAGAACGAGGCCGGGACGAGCGCGTCGAACGCGAGGGACTCGACTACCGCGTCCTCCGCCCGCGGCTCGTGATGGACGCGAACCGAAACCGCTCCGCCGTCCTCTACGACGCACGGGGCTTCGTCGTCGGCACGGCGGTGAGCGGAAAACCCGAGGAGCGGCTCGGGGACACAGTCGAGGGGCTCGACCCCGACGTCGACGAGGAGCTCACGCTCGCGTACCTGCGCTCGCCGCTCGAGCAGGGACGGTCGTTGCTCGGCCGTTCGACGTCGCGCATCGTCTACGACCTCTTCGCGTATCAGCGCATGAGCGACACGGACGAGCCCCAGCCCGCGGTCGTCGGACTGATCCAGCGCGTCACGCACGACGCAGAGCTCCGGCGGGGGCAGAAGACGGCCGTCCAGCACACGTTCTCGTACTCCGACGGGCGCGGCAGGGAACTCCAGCGCACAGCGCAGGCGAGTCCCGGCCCGACGGACGACGGCGGTCCCTCGGTCGACCCTCGCTGGATCCGCTCGGGGTGGCAGATCCTCAACAACAAGGGGAAGGTCGTGCGGCGGTACGAACCCGCGTACTCGGCGACGCACGCCTTCGAGTTCGCGGCGATCGCCGGCGTGAGCTCGGTGCAGCTCTACGACCCCCTGCTCCGGGTCGTGGCGACGCTCCACCCGGACCACACGTACCAGAGGGTCGTGTTCCACCCGTGGCGGCAGGAGGCGTGGGACGCGAACGACACCGTCGCGGTGACCGATCCGCGGGCGGACGAGGACGTGCGCGGGTACTTCGCGCGGATCCCGGCCCACGACTTTCTCCCTGCCTGGATCACGCCGCGGCGCTCGGGCGAGCTGGGGCCGGAGGAGCGTCGCGCCGCGGAGGGCGCGCTTGTCCACGCACGGACGCCGAGCGTCCACTACGTCGACCCGCTCGGAAGAGCGATCCTGAGCGTCGAGGCGAACCGCGCCGAGCTTCCTGAAGGAACGCTCGCCGAGAAGGAACGCGAACGCACCGAGCTCGACATCCAGGGCAATCCGGTCGCCGTCGTCGATCCGCTCGGACGCACGGCGATGCGCGCGGAGTACGACCAGATTCGCCAGGAGCTCCTCTCGACCGGAATCGACACGGGTACCCGGCGGACGCTCTACGACGTCATGGGCAAGGCGCTCTACAGCTGGAGCCCGCGCGGCTTCCGGCGGCGCACGCGGTTCGACGCGCTTCGCCGGCCCGTCGAGACCTTCGTCCGCGGCCCCAGGGGCACCGAGACGCTCGCCGAACGGACCGTCTACGGCGAGACCAACGGAGGCGAGGCCGGCAACCGCCGGGGGAGGATCGCCAGCGCCTATGACTCGGCAGGCGTGGTCACGTACGAGCACTACGACTTCAAGGGCAACGAGGCGACCGTGACTCGACAGCTCACCGCCGCCGGTCACGACGTCGTCGACTGGTCGGAGGCAGTAGAGCTCGCGAAGGAGTCGTGGGCGAGCACCTCGAGCTTCGACGCGCTGAACCGAGTCCGCCGACTGCAAGCGCCCGACGGGACGCGCACCTACCTCCGCTACGACAAGGCGAATCTCGTCGAAAACGTGACTGTTCGCGCGCCGGGAAAGCCGCGCGCCGAACCCTTCGTCTCCACCGTCGACTACGACGCGAGCGGGCGGCGGATGCGGATCGAGTACGGAAACGGCGCCGTGACGAGCTACGAGTACGACCCGAAGACGTTCCGGCTCGCACGACTGCGAACCGTGCGGCCGGCCGGCCCGCGCAGGTCGGGGCGCCGAACTGTGCAGGACCTCGCCTACACGTACGACCCAGTCGGCAACGTCACCCAGATCGTGAACGCCGCGCAGGACCGCGTCTTCTTCGCCAACAGCGTCGTCGAGGCCGGCGCGGAATACGTGTACGACGCCCGCTACCGCCTGCTCGAGGCGAGCGGCCGCGAGCACGTCGGACAGGCGGGGGGCGCCGGCGCGGTGGCCAGCTCCTCGCCTTTCGATCGCGACGCCGTCGGGCAGCCGCACCCGGGCGACGGTCGGGCGATGGCTCGCTACGTCGAGCGTTATCGCTACGACGCGGTGGGCAACTTCATCGAGGTCGTCCACCGCCGGCTCGGAAGCGCCGGAGGCGGCTGGCGGCGTCGCAACGCATACGAGGAGCCGAGCGTGCTCGAACCGGATCGGCGGGGGAACCGCCTCTCGCGGGTGGACGACGGCACGGACGCGGTCGAGCGATATTCGTACGACGAGCACGGAAACACGGTCGCGCTGCCGCACCTCGCGCTCATCGAGTGGGACTACGAAGAGCGGCTCCGCGCGAGCGCCTCGCAGATCGTGACCGAGGGCGTGCCGGAGACGACCTACGCCGCCTACGACCTCCGCGGTCAGCGAGTCAGAAAGGTCACCGAGCGGCGCGCAGGCCCCGGAGAGACGCCCACGACTCGGTGCGAGCGTCTCTACCTCGGCGGCTTTGAGCTCTACCGCGAGCACGGCGCCGACGGTGCGGTGGTTCTCGAGCGCTCGACGCTCCACGTGACGCTCGGCGAGCAGCGAATCGCCCTCGTCGAGCGGCGCACGCAGGGTGACGACGGGACCCCTTCCGAGCTCGTGCGGTATCAGCTCGGCGATCATCTCGGCTCGGCGACTGTCGAGCTGGACGATCGAGCCCGGGTCATCTCCTACGAGGAGTACTCGCCCTACGGCGCCACGACCTACCAGGGCGTGCGCGCAGAGCGCCAGGCGCCCAAGCGCTATCGGTGGAGCGGGAAAGAGCGCGACGAGGAGACCGGCCTCAGCTACTTCGGCGCGCGCTACTACGCGCCATGGCTCGGTCGATGGATCTCACCCGATCCGAAGTGGAAGGCCAATCGATACGAGTACGCAGGATCGAACCCCGTGGCCTTCTACGACCCGAACGGCGCGGAGGAAGCCACGTGGTCGAATCGCTTGTGGGGCGGTGTCCAGATGATCGGCGGCGCCGCGCAGGCCGTTGTCGGCGCAGCGGTGTTCGTCCAGATCGAGGTCCCGGTCGCGGCACAGGTAGTCGGCGGCGTCGCGCTCTTCCACGGGCTCGACGACGTCGTCACCGGGGCGAAGCAGATGATCACCGGCCGGAAGGAAAAGACGGTGACGCACCAGGTCGCCGAAGGCACGGCCAAGCTCGCCGGAGCGAGCGAGCCGACTGCGAACGCGATCGGGACGGGTGTCGACATGACCGCGGGCCTGGTTTCCCCGAGCGGCGGCGCCACGAAGCTTCCCGGCCTTGCCCTTGCCACGATGACGACGGGCGAGACGATGGTCGTGGTCCGGACGGTGACGGTCGACACGAAGCCGATCGTCGAGACGTCACAGGTGATCCAGATGGCGATGGCGACGAACTCCGGCGGGCCGCCGCCGAGCAGCAGTAGCAGCAGCAATTCCTCGTCGTCCTCGTCCTCCTCCTCGTCCTCCACGCCCGGGAACGCCTCCGATTACAAGAAACCGTCGAATTCGACCCTGCTGAAGGGAGACCGCGCGACCGCACGCGCTGACGCGATAGCGGATCTCTGGCAGCGGCGGCAGTCCGGGCAGATGACCCAGGGCGACATCCACACGCTCGAGCGACTCGAGACCGAGCACGGGGCCGAGGCGGTCGTCAAGTTCGAAGAGACCGGGGAGCTTCCGAAGAATTTCGAGTTCAGCCATCTCTACAGCGCGGCCGAGTATCCGGAGCTCGCCAGCAAGTCGGAGCTCGGCGTGCTGACCGACCACTCCGAGCACATCTACGGACACCATGGCGGGGACACGCGGGTCCCGCTGGACGGACAACCGCGCGACGTCGACTGGGCCGAGAAGTGGGGCTATCAGGTCACCGACGACTCGCCCGAAGGGATGAGCTACGCAGGAATGGTTTGCAAGTGACGCCTCCTCTGATGGATGCGAACCTCTGGGACGTGGGCCGCCTGACGCGGAAGCTCAGCGCCGCCACTCTCCGAGGAGGCGCGTTCGCCTCCTACGTGGCCACAATTGCGGGGGCGCCCGGCACCGACACGCTGATCGTCTGTGACGGCCTGCTGCGCAGCAAAGTTTTTGCGGGTGACCTGTTCAAGCGTTAGCTCGAGGCGACGAATGCGGCGATCGAACGCCAATGCCGCGACAACCGCCGCCGCATCTACCTGGCGGATCGCGGGATCCCTTGCCGAACTTGACGAGGAACATCTTGCCGCCGACAAATTTGTTGATCTCGGCATTTTCGAGCTCGCGGTCGTCCCCACGTGCGTACTCCGACCAGTACCAGGTCGCCGTCGCCTTCCGCAGCCTCTCGGCCCGCGCTTCGAAGAGGGGTGTCCAGGTGCGCTGGAGCACGGCTTCCGAGATTGACATGGCGGGTTTAACGTCTATCGCCAGGTTCACGGCAAGCGCGTCCGCGTCAACCACCGCATCATCGCCGCCGCCTCGCGCAGCGGCCACCGTTACTCGTTCGTCGACCGCTCCCTCAAGGGCAGCCGCGCCGTCGGAGCGAGGTACTACATCCAGGCGATCAACCTCGACGGCTCGCGCAGCTGGTTCGGCCCCGCCCGGGTCGTCTCCAGCCGAGCCGCCGCGTAGCTAGCTCCGCTTCATAAGGAGAAGGACGGTCGAGTCCGGGTCCCGCCCCGCAAGGGCGGGCCCGGTCTCGGCGGACGGAGCCTGGGGGACGGAGTGCGCGCCGGCCGGTTTGTTCCTGCCATCGTTGCCCACGTTGTCGCGACGAGAGCGCGAGTCACGACGAGAGACCCCGTATAGCCACGTTTCGTGCGAGGTCGCGTCCACCTCGCGCGCCGCCAAATTTTCGCAAATCAAAATTCAGCAATCAAATGAGGTGAGGGTGGGCTCAATCTCTGGGCGAGTGTCTCTGTCACCCCGCGCCGGGGAAACGCGCAAATCGCGCGATTCCGGGCCGGTGAAGACGTGCTCGAGCTGCGGCGCTGAGTTCGTCTGGCAGCGCCCGCCGGGTCGCACCGGCCGTCCCCGCACCCGCTGCGAGGCGTGCCGGCCTCGCGAGCGAACCGACGAGCGCCCCTGCGTCGACTGCGGCGCCGTCGTCATGCGGCAGGGAAGCCGCGGGCAGCTGCCGCATCGCTGCGAGCGCTGCCACGACGCCCACCTTCACGCCTTCCAGCGCGCACACGGCCGCGAGAAGCGGCTCGAGCGGCTGGCCGGCAACCGGTGCGGGCGCTGCGGGCGGTGTCGCGATCGAGGGCCTCCGGCGCTGCGAGCGCTGCCGGGAGCGCGACGTCCTGCGAGAGAAGACTCGAGCGCCGCGGCGCAGGAATCGCTCGAGTGCGGACATGAAAGCTCGTGTTGCCCAATCCGTTGCCCACCGGCTGTTTTCGCGTCTATCCTGACAACACGAAACCCCGCTGGAGCGGGGCTTTCGTGAGGCTGCGGGGCAAGGACTCGAACCTTGACTACCTGATCCAGAGTCAGGCGTCCTACCATTAGACGACCCCGCACCGGGGCCAGAAATTGTAGCGCCCTTTACGTCTGGAGCCGGTACGTGGGGACGAGCCGCTTCTCGGCCTCCGTGTCGATGTGCGCGATCACCTCGACGTACGGCTCGAGCCCCGAGCCGCGCAGCTTCGCCTTCAGCAGGCCGTCGATCTGGTAGATGCCCGCCGAGTTGTTCATCACGATCTCGATCTTGATCGGCCGGTCCTCGCCGTCCTTGATCGCCACGTCCTCGATTGCCGCCGCCGACAACGAGTGGATCGAGACCTGGCCGCGCTGGAACGGGATTCGCGAGCGCCCTTGCTCCATGTCGAGCGCGTCGGCGACGCGCACGATGCCGGCCTCGAGCGTCAGCGGCTTGCCGTACTCGCGGTGGCTCGTGATCGCCTGGAGCACCTCGGAGGCGATCACGGTCAGCTCGGGCTCCTCGTAGAGTCCCGTCAAGAGATCGCGTAGCTTCGGCTCGGCGAGGAAGAGGCTGAAGTCCTCGTGCCCGTCGCGGTGCACCGCCATGCCGACGCAGTGGAGCAGGCCGCCGAGGACGACGACGACCTCCGCGTCGTCGCGCTCGAGCCCGAAGTCGCGGACGAGCGACGGCTCGACTCCGTGCCGCGTGAGCTGGCGGAGCAGCTTCAAAGCGATGTTCGTGACGATCTGGATGTGAACCCAGGAGTGGTCGTTGATCTCCATCCGGGCCACGGCGTTGACGTTCGCGACGTGCCACCAGCCCTTGAGCTGGCGGTCGGAGTTCACGCGCTCGAGCAGGGAGCGGAGCTTGCGGTTTCCCCGCACCGGGATGTTGATCCGCATCAGCTCGACGGCCTGTGCGGGGGTCAGACGCGTCTCGCGCTCAGCCTCCGCGGAGACCGGTTGCTCGATCCGCTGCTCGGTCTCGGGGTCGAGCGTCACACGGGCTCGGCTGCCGCCGTCCCGCCGTCTCCGGGTCCCTCCTTCAGCTCGCGCAGCCCGAAGTACGTCAAGGTCCAGGCGAGTGCGCCGAGCGGGGCGGTCAGGCTGCCCCCGACGACATTCCCGACGAACGAGCGCACTGCATCCGGCGCCCAGGAGAAGGCGAGCCCGATCACGAGCCCGATGAAGAAGTTCGCGACGAGCACGATCAGCAGAGTGAGCGCGATCACGCCGAACACGCTCCAGCCGTGCCCGCGGACGAGCTCACGACTGCGGCCGAACGATTCGAGCACGCCGCGCCGCTCGAGTACGACCACCGGAATCACCGCGATCCACCAGGTCAGCAGCACGAATCCAGGAATGACGAGCAGGAGGAATCCGACGAGGATGCCAAGGCCCGCGAGCAAGCCCGCCCCCAGTAGTGCTCCAAGCAGCGGCTGCACGCGGCGGAACGTCTCGCCCACGGAGAGATCGACTCGGCCGTCGCGAACGTCGCTGACCGCCTCGGTCAGCGCTCCCTGGAGCCAGAAGACCCCGACCAAAGAAACGACGGCACCCACGAGCACTCCCAGGAGGCCCAGAGCGGCTGCGAGCAGAGCGGTGACGACGGACAGCACGACGTAGAATCCGAGTGCGATCACCAGGAAGTGCTGCCAGTGGCGCTTGTAGAGCTCGAAAGCCCGGCCGACGATTGCGCTTGACGACATGCTGCGGCAGCCTAACGCCTCGTGGGCCGTTGTGAAACCGTGCACGCGGAGCTACGAGGCGACGTCGGTGAGCCTGCTCGTGTCGTCCCCGGCGCTCGACGCGCTCGGTGTGCTGCGCGGCCCGCCTCTGGATCAGGCGACGTCGGCGGCCCAGTCGCCGTAGAGCGCGGTGTAGAGGCCGTGCGCGGCGAGCAGCTCGTCGTGCGTCCCCTGCTCGACCACGCGACCGTGCTCGAGCACGACGATCAGGTCGGCGTCGCGAATCGTCGAGAGCCGATGGGCGATCACGAATGCGGTCCGATCGGCGAGAAGCTTGCGGAGCGCCTGCTCGATCCTCCGCTCGGTGCCGATATCCACGGACGACGTCGCCTCGTCGAGAATCAACGTGCGCGGGTCGGCGAGCAGCGCTCGAGCGAAGGCGACGAGCTGTCGCTGGCCGAGCGAGAGTCGCGACCCTCGCTCCTGAACCTCCGTCTCGTAGCCGTTCTCGAGCCGCAGGATGAACTCGTGCGCTCCAACGGCGCGCGCCGCTGCGACCACCTCGTGGGGAGCGGCGTCGGGTCGTCCGAAGGCGATGTTCTCGCGCACCGTCCCCGCGAACAGGAAGCCCTCCTGCGGCACCACGCCGAGCTGTCGCCGAAGCGATCCCTGCGTCACGTCGCGCAGGTCGACCCCGTCAATCGTGATGCGGCCCCCGACCGGGTCGTAGAAGCGAGCGAGCAGCTTGGCGATCGTCGACTTGCCTGCGCCCGTGTGCCCGACGAGCGCGACCGTCGTCCCCGCCGGCACGTCGAGGTCCACACCGTGCAGCACCTCTGGGCCCGTGCGGTAGCGAAACCGCACTCCCTCGAAGCGAACGTGACCCTCAATTCGCGCGAGCGGTCGCGCGCTCGGCCGGTCGCGAACCTCCGGCTCCTCGTCCATCACCTCCATGATCTTGTCTAGGGCGGCCACGGCCGAGAGGAACGTGTTGTAGAGCTGCGAGAGCTGCTGCACGGGATCGAAGAAGTTCGAGAGGTAGAGGATGAACGCGAAGAGCGTGCCCGATGTCATCGACCCCGTCAGCGCGAGGTAGCCGCCGAAGCCGAGCACGATCGCGGTGGCGACGGCGGAAAGGAAATCGACGAACGGGAAGTAGAGGCCGTTCAGGATGACAGTGCGCTGGTTGGCGTCTCGGTAGTGCGAGTTGATCTCGCGGAAGCGCCGCCGGCTCGCCTCCTCGCGCGTGAACGCCTGCAGGACGCGCATGCCGCCAATGTCCTCGGCGAGCGTGGCTGTGACGAGGCCGAGGCGCTCGCGGACGGCGCGGTAGGCACGCGAGGAGAAGATCCGGAAGGCGGCCGTGGCGGCGACGAGGAGCGGCACCACGGTCATCGTCGCGAGCGCCAGGCGCCA
The DNA here is from genome assembly GCA_038253945.1 of Gaiellales bacterium. Taxonomy (GTDB): domain Bacteria; phylum Actinomycetota; class Thermoleophilia; order Gaiellales; family Gaiellaceae; genus JBBRYW01. The sequence continues at coordinate 262,961 of JBBSGR010000003.1, read as the reverse complement.
GTCGAGCACGAAGAGGATGATCGAGGTGCCGAAGAGGAAGAGGACGCTCTGCACGAGGGTCGTGACGCCGTCCGTGACGAGTTGGTCGAGCGCCTCGACGTCGTTCGTGAGGCGGCTGATGATCACGCCGGCGCGGTTTCGCTCGAAGAAGCCGAGGGAGAGACGCTGCAGGTGGCGGAAGAGGCCGTTCCGCAGGTCGGCGAGAATTCGCTCCCCCGTCCAGCCGGTGAAGTAGGTCTGCGCGCCGCCGGCCAACAGGCTCGCGACGCCCGATGCGAGGAAAAGGACGACGATGATGGTCAGCGCGTGCAGGTCGCGACCTCGGATCCCGTTGTCGACGGCGAGCTTCGCGAGGTACGGCGGTGCGAGGGCGGTTGCGGTCGCCGCCACGAGCGAGACGAGTGCGAGCGTGGTCCGGAGCTTGTAGGGCGCCGCCAGGCGCGCGAGCGTCGAGATTCGTCGTGCGGTCGCACGCCACGACCAGTCGTCGACCGTCGTCGGACGATCCTGGCTCAGGTGCCCACCGGGCTGCCAAATCTTCACGCCGGCGCCCTCTTGGAGTTACACGCGTCTGGCATGGGAGACCCCACCTCCCCGACCCATGGCGCGAGCCTAGCGACGAAGTTCGCACCGAGGGGGAACGTGCTCGTGCCGAATGAGGAACTCGTCACGCCCGCGCCTCGACCCGCTCGGCGAACTCGCGCTCAAGCAGCCCGTGGTCGTAGATCTCGCGGTAGACGTCGCTCGTTCCCATCAGCTGCTCGTGCGTGCCTCGGGCTGCCACGCGCCCGTTCTCCAGTACGACGAGCTCGTCCGCGAGCGCGATCGTTGACAGCCTGTGCGCGATGATGATGGTCGTCCGGCCCTTCATCACCTGACGCAGACCGAGCCGGATCTGCGCCTCGGTGGTCGCGTCGACCGAGGCCGTCGCGTCGTCCAGGATCAGCACCCGAGGGTCGATCAGGAGGGCGCGCGCGATCGCGATCCGCTGCCGCTGGCCACCGGACAGAGTGATGCCTCGCTCGCCGATCACGGTGTCGTAGCCCTCGGGGAGCTCGTCGATGAACTCCGCTGCCTGCGCAAGGCGCGCCGCCCGCCGGACGGCCTCGTCCGAGACATCCGGCGCCCCGAAGGCGATGTTCTCGTGAACCGTCGCCGAGAAGAGGAACGGATCCTGGGCCACGACGCCGATCTCCCGGCGCAGCGACTCGAGCTTGACCTCCCGGACGTCCACGCCGTCGAGCGTGATGCGCCCCCTCGACGTGTCGTAGAAGCGCGGGACGAGCGATGCGAGCGTGGTCTTCCCCGATCCCGTGTGCCCGATCAGCGCGACGGTCTTGCCTGGCTCCAGGTCGAGGTCGATACCGGAGAGCACTGGCCGGCCTTCCGCGTACTCGAAGTCGACGGCCTCGAACCGAACGCGCCCCTCACCCGCGGGCAACTCGAGCGCGCCGGGCCGGTCGGCGATCTCCTCCGGCTCGTCGATCACCTGGAAGATGCGCTCGCCCGACGCGGTTGCGCGTTGCGCCTGGCCGATCCACATCCCGAGCATCCGAAGCGGCAGCACGAGCATCGCCACGAGCACGTTGAAGGTGAAGAACGACGCGAGCGAGAGCGTGCCGTGCGAGACCATCCTGCCACCCGCGAGCAGGACGGCCGCCTGCGCCAGGAGCGGCAGGAACGTCAGCAGCGGGACGTAGATCGCTCGCTGGCGGTTGGCCTGCACGCTCTGATCGAACACGGCCTGTGAGCGGCCCTCGAACTTCGCCTGCTCGTTCGGCTCCTGCGCGAACGACTTCACGACGTGGACGCCGACGATGTTCTCCTCGGCCACGGTCGCGACGTCCGCCATCTTCTGCTGGACGTCGCGGAGAATCGGGTGAGACACGCTGCTGTAGCGGTAGGCGAGCACGACGATGAGGGGCGTGATCGCCATCGCGGCGAAGGCGAGGCGCCAGTTGACGACGAACATCACGGCGGTCACGCCGAGGATCGTCAGGACGTGCTGGAAGAAGAAGATCAGCCCGTACCCGAGGAAGAACCGCACCGACTGGAGATCGACCGTCGCGCGGGACATCAGCTGCCCCGTCTGGTGGCTGTCGTAGAAGCCGAACGACAGGCGCACGAGCTTGGAGTAGAGGGCATTTCGCAGGTCGAACTCGACCGCGAGCGCCTGGCGGCCGGAGATCAGCCGCCGTCCCGCCATGAACAGGGCGCGGGCGACGCCGACGGCGAGGAGCGCGCCGACCAGGATCCAGAGTTGTCTCCTGTCTTCCGACCGGATCACGTGCTGGAGGGCGTTGCCCGTGAGGAAGGCGACGGCCACCCCCGCCGCCTGCGAGCCAACCGCGAGCACGATCGAGACGATCAGGGAGGCCTTGTAGGGCCTGAGGAAGCCAACGAGGCGGAAGAACGTGCGGCGGTAGGAAGGAGAGGCCATCGAGAATCCAACGCCGAGTGTAGTCAGCACATTCCCTTGCTCCAGGGAGCCCGGGGAGGGAAACTTCCCCTTGTGGAGCCACCTCGCATCCGGTATGCCCAGAGCGGCGACGTCTCGATCGCCTACACCGAGATCGGCTCGGGGCCGACCGACCTGATCTTCGTCCACGGCTTCGTCGGCAACCTCGAGATCGAGTGGCGCGAGCCGCGCCGGGCCGCGTTCTTCGAGCGCCTGACCTCGTTCGCACGGGTGATCGAGTTCGACCGGCGTGGGACCGGCCTCTCGGATCGCGTCCGAGAGATCCCCACGCTCGAGACGCGGATGGACGATCTCCGCGCCGTCATGGACGCGGCGAGCTCGGAGCGGGCGGCGCTGCTCGGCACCTTCGAGGCGGCGGCGATGACGGCGCTCTTCTCCGCGACCTACCCAGAGCGGGTCGGCGCCCTGCTCATGTACAACCCCGTGGCCAAGGGCGTCTGGGCGCCGGACTACCCGTTCGCGCTGACCAATGAGGAGTGGCGCAAGGAGCTCGAAGAAACCCGAGCGGGCTGGGGCGACGACGACTACTTCGACCAGCTCGCGCGCGCGCTCGCCCCGTCCCAGAGCGAAGATCCAGAGTTCATGCGCTTGTTTCGGAGCAGTCTGCGGCAGGGCGCGAGCCCGGGCGCCGCGATGGCCATCCAGCGGATGAGGATGGAGGTCGACATCAGGAACGTGCTGCCCTCGATCCGGGTGCCGACGCTCGTCCTGCACCGGCCGTTCGCACGCGAGGAGGCGTCCTTCATCGCGGAGCGGATCCCGGGGGCGCGCTCCGTCGAGCTCGGTGGCCCCGACACCATGTACTTCCTCATTCCCGCTTTCGGCGAAGAGGTCGAAGCGTTCATCGGGGAAGCTTGGGGAGAGCGCGAGCCCGAGACGGTTCTGACAACCGTCCTATTCACCGACATCGTGGGCTCGACGCAGCGGGCGGCCGAGGTGGGAGACAGCGGCTGGCGCGACCTCGTCGGCCGCCACCACGCCCTGGTGCGCGCGCAACTCGACCGCTTCAGCGGCAAGGAGATGGACACGGCCGGCGACGGCTTCTTCGCCACCTTCGACGGCCCCGCGCGGGCGATCCGCTGCGCGTGCGCGATCACCGAGGGAGTGCGCGAGCTCGAGCTCGAGGTGCGAGCCGGCCTGCACACCGGCGAGTGCGAGCTGATCGGCGACAAGGTCGGCGGCATCGCCGTCAACATCGGCGCCCGCGTGGCGGCGCAGGCTGCACCGGGGCAGGTGCTCGTCTCGAGCACGGTGAAGGACCTCGTCGCGGGCTCGGGAATCCGGTTTGCCGAGCGTGGCGTCGCCGAGCTGAAGGGCGTCCCGGGCGAGTGGCGGCTGTATGCGGTGGAGCGGTAGTGGAGACTCCGGAGACCCGATACGCGAGGAGCGGCGACGTCTCGATCGCGTACCAGATTGTCGGCGAGGGCCCGTTCGACGTCGTCTACGTACCAGGCGCGATCTCGAACGTGGAGCTGATCTGGGACGATCCTCACCGGGGACCGTTCTTCGGCCGCCTCGCCTCGTTCTGCCGGCTGATCGTCTTCGACAAGCGGGGAACCGGGGCGTCCGACCGCATCTCGGGCGCTCCGAGCCTCGAGACGAGGATGGACGACGTCCGCGCCGTCATGGACGCGGCCGGATCGGAGCGGGCGGCGGTCGTCGGCGTGTCGGAGGGTGGGCCGATGAGCATCCTCTTCGCGGCGACGTATCCCGACCGGGCGCCGGCGCTCGTCCTCTACGGGACGTTCCCCAAGGATGTTTGGGCGCCGGACTTTCCCTGGGCGGAGAAACGCGAGGACATAGAGCGTGAGCTCGCCGATGAGGAGCGGCGCTGGGGAACGGTCGAGCTCGCGCGCGATCTGCTCCGGAGTCAAGACCCCGCTCTCGCCGAAGACGGGGAGGCCGTGCGCTCGCATGCGAGGCGGCAACGACTGAGTGCGAGCCCGGGCGCCCTGAGCGCTCTCGCCCGGATGAACATGGAGATCGACGTCCGCCACGTGCTCCCTGCCATCCGCGTGCCGACGCTCGTCCTCCACAGGACTGACGATCACATCGACATCCGAGGCGCCCGCTGGATGGCCGATCGCATTCCGGGCGCCCGCTTTGTCGAGCTGCCCGGGGGCCCGCACATGCCGTACATAGGCGACTCGGAGGCAATTGTCGCCGAGATCGAGGCGTTCGTCAGCGGCATCTGGGAGAGCGGCGGCTGGGCCGGGGCCGAGAGCGACCGCGTGCTCGCCACCGTCCTCTTCACCGACATCGTGGGCTCGACGCAGAGGGCGGTCGAGCTCGGTGACGCTCGCTGGCGTGACCTCGTCAACGACCATCATTCGCTGGTGCGCGCCCACCTCGCCCGCTTCCGCGGCCGGGAGATGGACACGGCCGGCGACGGGTTCTTCGCCACCTTCGACGGGCCGGCGCGGGCGATCCGCTGCGCCTGCGCGATCACCGAGGGAATGCGCGAGCTCGAGCTCGAGGTGCGAGCCGGCCTGCACACCGGCGAGTGCGAGCTGATCGGCGACAAGGCGGGTGGGATCGCCGTCAACATCGGCGCGCGCGTCGCGTCAGAGGCCGGACCGGGTGAGGTGCTCGTCTCGAGCACGGTCAAGGACCTCGTCGCCGGCTCGGGGATCCGGTTTGCCGACCGGGGCTCGGCCGAGCTGAAGGGCGTGCCGGGCGAGTGGCGGCTCTACGCAGTCCAGCCGGGCTAGACCTCGCCCTCCCAGTAGTCGACCGCGCTGTCGCGGCGCACGAGGACGTTGTCGCGCCGATCCCCCGGCCAGACGCCGATCTTGTCGCTGTCCGGGTAGACGCCGACTGATGGCTCGTGCTGGGTCGAGAACATCAGCACGCGGACGGGCGCGTCCGTCCGGTTCGTCAACTTGTGCGCCCCCTCGGGCCCGGCCGAGAAGCAAACGACGTCTCCGCGCTCCAGCTCCTGCTCACCCTCGGGGTGGCGCATGGTGAGCCGGCCCTCGAGCACGAGCAGCCATTCCTCGTTGCCGTACTCGTAGTGGTACGGGCAGTTGCTCTGTCCCGGAGGCAGCTCGTAGATCGTCGCGCCGAGTAATGCGCCTCCGATCAGCGGCGCGAGGCGCGCGTACCCGGCCTCGTAGCCTTCCGGGTCGTCGGCGTCGTGCGTGAGCTCCGCTTCGAACAGGTTGACCCGCTGCACACGCCGATTATCCACGAAGCCGGGCGAGCTCCTCGCGAACTCGCACGACGGCCTCCTCGACGCGCGCGCGGTTCGCCGGATCGTTGAGCCAGCTACTCGCGCCCGATGGATGCGGTAGCGGAACGGCGACCGCCTCGCCGAGAGAGAAGCGCCTGCCGACCGCGTCGCTGATCGAGCGTGCGCCAAGCAGGTGACGCACTGCCATGCCCCCGACCGGGACGATGAGCTGTGGTCGGAGCAAGCGGAGCTCCCAGTCGCGCCAGAACGAGCAGAGCTGCTGCTCATGCGGCGTCGGCGCACGGTCGCCGCGGCCGGACGGCGCCTTCCCGGGATAGCAGCGCGTCACCGAGGCGCAGTAGAAGGTGGCGTAGAACTCGTTTTCCTCCATCCCGAGCCACCGGCGCAGCGTGCCTCCGGCGCGGCCGCGCCACGGCCGCCGCTCGCCGCCCTCCACGATGCCCGGCGCCTGACCGAGGATGTACGCACGCTGCTCCATGAAGCACGAGGCGACGGGCAGGGACTCGAGCGGATAGCCGGCGTCGGCGCACGCGCGGCAGACATGGTTGTCGCGCTGCAGGGAGGCGAGCGAGTAGTACGACGAGCGCCGGCGCGTCACGCTCGCACGGCGACGAACCACCGGCCGTCGAGCAGCACCTCACCGCCGCCGAGCTCGGCGGCGAGCTCGTCTCCGGTGAAGTAGCGCTTGAGGACGGTCCAGCGAGAGCCGTCCTTGAGGACGCGCTCCTGGATCTGCTCCGCCTCGACTCCCTCGCGCCTGGCGGAGTCGACGACGACGAGCTCGGGCGCGACGCGCCGCGCCTCGGCGAGAAACCGTGCCCGCTCCTCGGCGTCCAGATGGTCGTAGAAGTGCGCCGTGAAGACTCGCTCGAACGAGGAGTCGCCGAACAGAAGCGCGAGTGCGTCACCGCGGACGAAGTGGGCCTCGGGCGCCCGCCCGCGGGCGAGCTCGAGCATCCGCTCGCTGTGATCGAGGCCGATCACGTCTCCGCGAAGCAGCCGGGTGAGAAAGCCTGTTCCACAGGCGACGTCGAGCGTCCTGGCGGGGGGCAGCTCTTCGAGCAGCCGGGAGAGATCGTCGACTTCCTCGCGCCAGCCCGGCCGTATGCGCCCGGCATGGAGGCCGGCGCCCAGCCACCAGTCGTCGTACTCCGGGGCACGCCGATCGTAGTAGGCCTTCATGCCTCCTAGACTATGTCGGGTGCGGCTGCCGCTCGAGTCCGTGCCCAACTTCTCGGAGGGGCGTGAGCGGGCGACGATCGACGCGCTGGCGGACGCCATGGCGGGACACGCGGATCTGCTCGACGTCCACGCGGACGCGGACCACCACCGCTCCGTCTTCACGCTTGTTGGAGACGAGGATGCGCTGGTGGCCGCGTTGCTCGCGGGCATCGCTTGCGCGCTCGACCGGATCGACCTGCGCCGGCATGACGGAGCGCACCCCCGGATCGGAGCTGCCGACGTCGTCCCGGTGGTGCCCATCCGGCCCGAGGACATGGATCGGGCCCGAGCGGCAGCCACCGAGCTCGCCCGCCGGGCCGGCTCCGAGCTCGGACTTCCGGTCTTTCTCTACGGCGCGCCCGGGCGGGGTCCCGCGTACTTCCGTAGCGGCGGCCCGGCCGAGCTCGCGCGCCGCATCGAGAGCGGAGAGCTCGCGCCTGACTTCGGGCCCGGCCGGCTGCATCCGAGCGCCGGCGGTGTCCTGATCGGCGCTCGTCAGCCTCTGATCGCCTTCAACGTGAACCTGCGTGGCGTCGGCGTCGGGGTCGCCCGCGACGTCGCGGCCGTCGTGCGCGAGTCGGGCGGCGGCTTCACGGGCCTGCGGGCGCTCGGCCTTGACCTGCCGGGCGCCGGCTTGGTGCAGGTGAGCATGAACGTCGAGGATTACGGGGCCTCGGCGCTGCACGAGATCGTCGCTCGCGTGAGGGCCGAGGCCGAGGGCCGAGGCGCGGAGGTCGTTGGCTCGGAGCTCGTCGGTCTGATGCCCGCCGGCGCAGCGGTGGCGGCGGCCGGCGCGGCCCTCGAGATCGACGGTTTCGACGCCTCCCATGTGCTCGAGCTTCGGCTGCTCAGCTGAGCCGGTGCGCGTAGGCGCCGGGGAAGCGCAGCTCCAGGCGCGCTGCTAGCTGACGGGCCACGGTCTCCGATCGGAACGGCCCGGCTGCGGCAACGTAGTAGCCGGGGCGCAGACCCGGCAAGTCGGACGAGCGAAAGACGCGGGCGTGCGCCTTCCTGGCAAGTGCTCGCAGTCCGGTTGGCCCGTCGGACAGAGGTACGCTTTGCAGCACGACGAGCCAGCCGCGGAGGCGTCCGCGGATCGTCCGGTGCACGTGAGGTGCTGTGCGTGAGCCGCTCAGGGGCTGCACCGAGAACCAGGTGGAGGGCAGGTCGAGCTTCCGCTGGAACTCGCGCCCCGCGATCCGAGTGATCCCGCCTCGCCAGCGGAGGACGACGGTGGCGACCCGGTCCGATGCATTTCGCGTCAGCCCGACCGAGATCGGCCTCGGCACGTGGAGGAGTGAGCCGACTCGTGCTCGGGAGAAGCGGAACGGCCCCCAGCGATGGCGCGGCGAGAGCGAGTCGTAGGGGTCGCTGACCGAGACGAGGTAGGGGACCGGGGAGACGCCGGGCAGCGCGTCGGCAAGGGCCTGCGTCCGGCCGCCGGATGTCGACGAGTAGTACGCGCGCGCAACCTGTCCTCGCCAGAGCAACACCTGTCCGGACGTCTCGGAAACCGCTCGCGCAGTCGACGCGTACTCGGCACGGATTCCGCCGTAGACCTGGTCGCGCGTATCGGCGAAAAGGTCGAACTCCTGCCCTGGACGGAGCGTCGAGAGGGCGTACGAGCGCGCAGCGACGGCCTGTGCCGCGAGCGCGGCCGGCGCCCAGCGATGCGGCATCTCCCAGCCGACGACCCCGCGGAGGTACAGCTCGAGGCTGAGGGTGTCGACGACCGACAGCGCGTGCCCGGCCCGCACCACGGTCAGCGACCCGCGATAGCCGCGGTTGTCGACCCGGAGAGGGCCGGCGCCCGGCTCGATCGTCAGCGGCAGGCGCAGTGCGACCTTGCGTCCGCCCAGGCGGAGGTGCGGCCCCGGGGTCAGGAGGATCCTCCTCTCGGGCAGTGTCCACGATCGGCCGGCCGCGTCGCGAATCCGGTACGGCCGACGTGAGGCGATCCCGACCCGGCTTCTCCCCTGGACGATCAGCACGCGGATCGTCCGGTCGGGGACTCTCCGGAGGGTGGTTCTGGGGTAGTAGTGCGCGAGGATCCGGGCATGTGACCAGCCGCGCAGCGCGAAGCCCTCGGCGCCGAACTGGCCCATACCGATCCCGTGGCCCCAGCCGCGCCCCTTGACGACCAGGAATGCCGCACGCGCGGCGGGTTGGCAGGCGAGTCCGCCCAGGATGGTCGCGAGCAGGACGATGCGGAGGCGCACGGCGGCCGCTCAGGGTAGCGAGCGCGCGGCGAGAATCGCGCCGGCCAGGCCGACGAGCGCGATCGCGAGGCCCGCCGCCGCGAAGACGGTGTGGGGCGCGACGATCGCGAAGAGGGGCGCGACTAGCAGGAGCCCGGTGGCGTGGGCGCCTGTGCGGAGGAGCGAGATGAGCCCTGTCACGCGCCCGAGGAGGGCATCGGGAAGCGCTTCCTGGGCCGCGGCGGTGACGAGGATGATCGCAAGGCTCTGTGCGAGCCCGGCCACGGCCGCACCGGCGAGCGCGGGCAACAGGGAGCCGGCGGTAGCGAGCAGCGCGTAGGCCGGCGCGTAGAGCGTCCAGGCGAGGAGGGAGGCGAGCGCCTTCCGGCGAATCGGACGTCGGCCGAGGAACAGACCCGAGGCAGTGGCGCCGACGGCGTAGGAGGCGGCGAGGAGCGAGAAGCTTCCCGCCCCGCCGTGAAGGGCGTCTCGCACGAGCGTTGGCACGCCGACAATCCAGGTCCCCGACGAGATCGTGACCGCCACCGCGACAGCGGCCACTGCGGCGGCGAGCATCGGTCGCGGCCGGAGCGCGGAGAAGCCCTCGCGAATGCGCGGACGCGCGGTCGTCTCTGCCCGCCGCGGTTGTGCGCGCACGCGGCCGATGAGAAGCGCGGACAGGACGAACGAGGCGGCGTTGACAGCGAAGAAGACCGAGATCGGGAGGAACGCGAGCAGGGCGGCGGCGAGCGCCCAACTGCCGACCGAGACGGTCGCGTTCGTCGCCTGCACGAGGCCGTTCGCCGCCTGGACGTTCCGCCGCTCGACGAGCCCTGGCAAGAGCGCCCCGTAGGCGGGCTCGAAATAGCTCGTCGCAGCCGTCAGGAAGAAGGCTGCCGCTACGAGGCCCCACAACGGGAGGTGTCCGGTGAGTCCGCCCAGGGCGACAGGAACGAGCGTCGCGGCGCGAACGACATCGGCCACGATCATCGTCCGCCTCCGATCGAGCCGGTCGGCGATCAGGCCCCCGTGAAAGCCGAAGACGAGCGCCGGCACGCTGTCCCCCAGGCGAACGGCGATGACGCCGAGCGGGCCACCCGCGACGAGGGCGACCCACATCAGTGCGATGTACTGGAAAGCGTCGCCCAGCTCGCTCACGAGCGCCGCGAGGTACACGTGGCGGAAGTCACGGCGTCCGAGCAGCGCAAGGGCGCGCTCCTGCGGCGGCACAGGACCCGCAGCCACGGGGTCGAGCTCGCCCGGACTGAGATTGTCGACCACGGGGCGAGTTTGCCCGGCCGGCCGGGCGGGCCGTCTACACTGGCCGCCGATGGCGCAGCGGACGGCCGTCTCGGTCAGCGGAGAGGATCTCTGCGTCGACGACGTCTGGGCCGTCGCTGTGGATGGCGGCGCGGCCACGCTCTCCGCTGGCGCGCGCGACCGCATGGGGGTTGCGCGGGAGCTCGTCGACCGGACGCGCTACGGCGCGCGCGAGCACACCTACGGCGTCAACACGGGTGTTGGCCGGTTCGTCTCCCGAGCGATTCCCGAGGAGCTGACGGACGAGCTGCAGCTCCGGCTGCTGCGAAGCCATGCGGCGGGGGTGGGGGAGCCCTATCCGGACGAGATCGTTCGCGCCGCGATGCTGATGCGAGTCAACACGCTCGCGAAGGGCTGCTCCGGCGCGCGCGCCGAGACGGTCGAGCTGCTCCTGGAGTGTCTCAACCGCGGCGTGCTGCCCCGCGTGCCGGCCCGCGGCTCGGTCGGCGCGAGCGGAGATCTCGCCCCCCTCGCGCATCTTGCGCTGCCGCTGGTCGGCGAGGGGGAGGCGTGGGTGGACGGGCGGCTTCTGCCGGGACGGGAAGCGCTCGCCGCGGTCGGGCTCGAGCCCACCCGCCTGATCGCCAAGGAAGGGCTCTCGCTCGTGAACGGGACGCAGTTCATGGCGGCTTTCGCTGCGCTGGGCCTCGTGCGGGCGCAGCGGCTCGCCAAGGCGGCCGATCTCGCGTGCGCCGTGTCGCTCGAGGCGCTGCAGGGCTCGCGGACGAGCTTCATTCCCCAGATCCACGAGCTGCGGCCGCTCCGGGGCCAACTGGCCTCGGCGGCCAACGTGCTTCGTCTGCTCGCAGAGTCCGCCGTGATTGAGTCGCACCGCTGGTGCGATCAAGTGCAGGACGCCTACTCGCTTCGCTGCGCCCCGCAAGTGCACGGCGCCGCTCGCGATCTCCTCGACTACGTCGCGTACACCGTCGGCGTCGAGCTGAACGCCGCGACGGATAATCCGCTCGTGCTGGTCGACGACGGGATGCTCGTCTCGAACGGGAACTTCCATGGCCAGCCTCTTGCGTTTGCCCTCGACGCCCTCGCGATGGCCGTATCGGAGCTCTCGAACATCTCCGAGCGGAGGGTCGAGCGCCTCGTCAACCCGAGTCTCTCGGGCGGGCTGCCGGCGTTTCTGACCAGCGACGGCGGGCTGAACTCGGGCTTCATGATCCCGCAGTACGTCGCGGCCTCGCTCGTCAGCGAGAACAAGGTCCTGTGCCACCCCGCGAGCGTCGACTCGATTCCCACCAGTGCGGGGCAGGAGGATCACGTGTCGATGGGAAACGCCGCCGGGCTGAAGGCGTGGCAGGTACTCGCGAACGCTGAGCGGGTGCTCGCGATCGAGCTGCTCGCGGGTGCGCAGGCGGTCGAGTTCCTGGCGCCCCTCGAGCCCGGGGTCGGGGTTCGGACGACGCGCGAGGCGGTTCGCGCCCTCTCGGCCCGCCTTCACGACGATCGGCCTCTCGCGCCGGACATCGAAGCCGTCGCGGCGGCGCTTCGGGACGGCTCGCTCGTCGCGGCCGTCGAGGCCGAGCTGGGAGCGCTCGAGTGAGTCGGCGACTTCGCAGGCGTTCGCTCGATGCCGGGCTGCCGGTTCCGAAGCGTCCCTACCGAGACAGCGCGATCCTCTACGGCGTGCTCGCGGGGCTGATCGTGGTCGTCGCGTACGCCACGGGGGGCAATCTCCTTCGCGGGGTCGCGTTCGCTGCCGGCTTCTTCCTGCTCGCGACGGGCTGGAACTGGTGGAAGTTCCGCTCGAGGCTCGAAGAGGAGCGTCGCAGACGGTGACCGCGCTCGCGGACGCAGGCATCGAGACGGTCGTCGAGCGGTTGTGCGGCGATCTCTCCCGTATCCGTGCGCCGCGCGGAGCCACCTTGAACGCCGGCTCCTGGTCGACGGAAGCGCCGCTCCGGATGCTGCTGAACAACCTGGACGCCGAGGTGGCCGAGCGCCCCGAGGAGCTCGTCGTCTACGGCGGGTCCGGCAAGGCGGCCCGGAGCCACGAGGCGCTCCGCGCGCTGGTCCGCTCGCTGCTGACGCTCGCCGACGACGAGACGCTGCTCGTTCAGAGCGGCAAGCCGGTCGGCGTGTTCCGCACGCACTCCGGTGCGCCGAGGGTGCTGATCGCCAACTCGCTGCTCGTTCCGCGCTGGGCAACCCCGGACGAGTTCCGTCGGCTCGACGCCCTCGGGCTGACGATGTTCGGCCAGATGACGGCCGGAAGCTGGATCTACATCGGGACGCAGGGGATCCTGCAGGGGACGTACCAGACGTTTGCCGCAGCCGGTGAGAAGCATTTCGGCTCCGCGGATCTGAGCGGGCGCACGATCCTGACAGCCGGGCTCGGCGGCATGGGCGGCGCGCAGCCGCTTGCGGCGACGATGGCGGGCGGCGTGATTCTCTGCGTCGAGGTCGACCCGGCTCGCATCGAGCGAAGGCTTCGAACCCGCTACCTCGACGAGGCCGCCGAATCCCTCGACGATGCGCTCGCCCGCGTACGCGATGCCGCGAGCGCCGGTCGTCCGCTCTCGATCGGCCTGCTGGGCAATGCCGCCGAGATCGTTCCCGAGCTCGCCCGGCGCCGCGAGCACTTCGATCTCGTGACCGATCAGACGGCCGCCCACGATCCGCTGAACGGCTACGTGCCGGCGGGGCTGTCGGTCGAGGAGGCCGAGAAGCTGCGCGAGTCGGATCCTGAGGGATATCTCCGGCGCGCCCGAGCCTCGATCGTTCGCCACGTCGAAGCCATGCTCGAGTACGTCCGGGCAGGCAGCTATGTTTTCGATTATGGCAACAACCTGAGGGGGGAGGCGCAGGAGGCAGGAGTCGAGGAAGCGTTCACATACCCGGGATTCGTCCCGGCCTATATCCGGCCGCTCTTCTGTCGCGGCGTCGGGCCGTTCCGTTGGGCCGCCCTGTCGGGGGAGGCGGCCGACATCACGGTCATCGACGAGGCGCTGCGAACGCTGTTTCCGGAGGATGCCTCGCTTCAGCAGTGGCTCGAGCTTGCTCGGGAGCGGGTGGTCTTCCAGGGGCTTCCCGCCAGGATCTGCTGGCTCGGGCTCGGCGCGCGAGCCCGAGCGGGGCTCGCGATCAACGACCTCGTTCGGTCCGGGCGCGTGGCGGCGCCGGTCGTCATCGGGCGCGATCACCTCGACTCGGGCTCGGTCGCGTCCCCGTACCGCGAGACGGAGGCGATGCGCGACGGGTCCGACGCGATCGCCGACTGGCCGATTCTGAACGCGCTGCTCAACACGGCAGCCGGCGCGACCTGGGTCAGCGTGCACCACGGCGGCGGCGTCGGAATCGGCAACTCGATCCACGCGGGAATGGTCGTGGTCGCCGACGGCACCGACGAGGCGGCCGAGCGACTCGACCGTGTGCTGACCGCGGACCCCGGAACGGGAGTCGTCCGGCACGCCGACGCAGGCTACGAGGAGGCGCTCGAGGCGGCGGGGGAGCACGGCGTCGCGCTTCCCGGCGCCGGCGCCTAGGCGCTCGGAGGCGGCTCTGCCGCCGCCGCGAACCCGCCGGGTGGGGATTCAGCTCCGACTGGGATTCGGCTCGCCCTTGGCGTCGAGTCCCCGGCAGAGGACTTCGACGTCGGCCTGACGACCGATGACATGTCGCGGTGAGCGGCTACCTGGCCGACACGAGCGTGTTCGTCGCCTCCGAGCAGCGCAGCGCTCTGACGGCTCCGCCCGAAGGCGAAGCCCGGATCTCGGTGGCCACGCTCACCGAGCTTCGCGTCGGGGTGCGCCGTGCCACGAGCAAGCCTCTCCGCGAGCTCCGATCGACCACCCTCGGCCGCGCCCGTCGCTTCATCGCCCTCCCCTACGACGAGCCGGTCACGGACCGGCTTGCCGACCTGCTCGCGGAAGCTCGTACGCGGGGGGTCCGCGCTGGGGCAATGGAGGCGATCATCGCCGCCACCGCACTCGCACACGAGCTCACCGTCTGGACACAGGATGACGCCTTCGAGGTGCTCGCCGAGCTCGCCCCCGAGCTGCGCGTCCAGCGCGCCTGACCTCACGGCGTCGTGGACATCCTTCGTCTCAGTGGATGTCCGCTGCGTCCCCGTTGACGAGGGAGTCTTCCTGGCCCGGGCGAGCGTCGCCGTCGCGCTTGCCGCACACGATGCTGCCGCAGATGCCGGACCGGGCTGTCCTGACGCCGGGGCGGAACGAGCGAGGAGAGGTGGCGGAAATCGAAGCCGCGCACCGTTTCGACCGAACGGCGTTGCGCGGCGGTCGACTCGCTCGGGATTCCTCAGAGGTTGATGACGATCTTCCCTTGCGCGTGTCCTTCGCCCAAGTACCGGAGAGCGTTGGCGGCTTCGATCAGCTCGTAACGCTTCTCCACGACCGGCTTCACCTTTCCCGACTCGAGCAACTTCCGCAGGACACCCAGGTCGGGCCCGTTGAAATTCGCGACGAAGAAGACGGCCTTCTGACTCCCGCGCAACGCCGCCAACCGCACCTTCGCGATGTGACCGAGCGGCCCCAGCAGTGGACCCTTCGGTCCTCCGACCATCACAAGCGTCGCGTGCGGGTTCAGCACGCGCCTGCATTGCGACCATGACTTGCTCCCGGCGACATCGAGGATCAAGTCGTAGCGCCGGCCGCTTCGGGTGAAGTCCTCCCCGGTGTAGTCGATCACGTGATCGGCGTCGAGCGATCGCGCCTGCTCGACATTCCTCGTGTTGCAGACGGCGGTTACCTCCGCTCCGAAAGCCTTTGCGATCTGCACCGCGAACGTACCCACGCCTCCCGAGGCGCCGTTGACGAGGACCTTCTGCCCCGGCTGAAGCTGCCCGTGGTCGCGCAGACCTTGCAGCGCGGTGAGCGCGGCCAAAGGGACGGCTGCCGCCTCCTCGAACGTCAGGTTCGCCGGCTTCCGCGCGACTCCCATCGGCACGCAGACGTACTCGGCGAACGATCCGCCTCCGCTCCTGCCGCCGAAGACGTCATCCCGCGGTTGAAGGTCCATCACGTCCTTGCCGACCGCTTCCACCGTTCCCGCGAAATCGCGCCCGATGAGGCGGGACTTCGGCCTGCGCAGGCCCGTCATCGGGCGTGCGATCCACGGCGTGCCCGTCACGTCGTACCAGTCCACTCGGTTGACCGAAGAGGCGCGCACTCGCACCAGGACGCCGTCATCCGTGAGCTCCGGCTGTGCGACCTCCTGGAGCTCGAGGACGTTCGGGCCGTACTTGTCGCGGACGATCGCCTTCATCGTTGTCGCCCGCTCCGCCGCTGTCGCTGCCATATCACCTCTCCTTCGCAAAGTGTAAGAGCGCGATCTCCGTGCACAAAGCTCTCCGCCGGCACCCGTGGTCGTGCACGATTGCCGATGTCGCCCGGACGCGTCCGCCCAGCACGGCTGCGATACATGGACTTGCTCCTTGGACGGTCGCGCGAAGCCGGCTTCTCCGCCGAGGCGACGTACCAGGCCTATCACGTCCTCTTCGGCGCGCCGGCCCTCAGGGCGGGTTTGACCAATGGGGATATACTGGATATCCTAGGGTCGTGACCAAGGTTCTCGTTTCGCTGAACGACCCGCTCCTGCGCCGGGTCGATCGAATCGCGCAGTCCCGCGGCCTGTCTCGCAGCGCCTATCTCGCCGAGCTGGCAGAACGGGATGTGGCTCGCTCGGGCGGCCCTGGCATGACCCCCGCAGTGCGGCGTGCGCTCGCTCGCCTCGACGAGCTCTTCGCGGACGGCGCCACAGAAGACTCAACGCGCGCGATCCGGGCGGAACGCGACGCTCGGTGACCGAGGTCGTCCTCGATGCCTCGGTCGTCTTGAAGTGGTTCCGCGCCGACGGGGAAAGGCACCTTGATCCTGCACGTTCGCTGCGCGCGACGTTCGAGGCGGGTCGGCTCGCTGTGGTGGCGCCGCCGCTTCTGCGTCTCGAGATCGTCAACGTTGCGGGGCGCCGCTGGCAGTGGGGCGAAGACGCACTTGTCGAGCTCGCCGTCGCGCTTGACGAGCTCGGCTTCGAATTCGAGGAGCCCGAATTGGCGCGTATCGCGTCCTGGACGGCGCGCGGCCTTACCGCATACGACGCAGCCTACGTTGCCCTCGCCGAAGCGCGCACGACGCCACTGATCACGGACGACGACCTCATCATCTCGTTGGCCGGTGAAGTCGCGACAGCTCTCGCAAACTCGGAACGCTGACGCTCCGCAGGGTTTGCGACCGATCCCAGGGCCTAGCTTTACCGCTGGCGTCACGCACGGCGTCTTCGCGGAAGGATCGATGGAGCGCCTCGATCGGAGCCCGATCGACCGTTTGATCGTCACGGACTCGATCGAGACCCAGCCTGTCGAGTTCTCAGAAAGAATGACGTTGTCTCGGCTGCGCCGCTCTTCGCCGAGGCGATCGGTCGCTAGGGCCACCCCGCGGGGAAGGGGCTAACGTGCCCGCCGTGGGCTCGATCCTCCTCCGAGACCTCGCCCAGCTCGCGACGCCGGCGGGCAGATCGGCGCCGCTTCGGGGCGCCGATCTCGGCCGGGTCGAGGTGCTCGAGGACGCGTACGTCCTGTGCCGGGACAGCCGAATCGTCTCGGTTGGTCGGATGCGTGATCTGGGGCCGGTGAGTGGAGAGGTGGATGAGCTGGACGGGAGTGGTCGCTGCGCGATTCCGGGCCTCGTCGACTGCCACACACACGCCTGCTTCGCCGGCGACCGGGTAGAGGAGTTCTCCCTGCGGGCCGGTGGCGCGACCTACGAGGAGCTGCACGCCGCCGGCGGCGGGATCCTCTCGACGGTCCGGGCGACCCGGGCTGCGACCGAGCCCGAGCTGCACGACGCGCTGCTCGAGCATCGGCGCTGGATGCTGGCGGCCGGGACGACCACCTGGGAGGCGAAGTCGGGCTACGGGCTCGATCGGGAGACGGAGCTCGCGTCTCTTCGAGTCGTCCGGGCGGCCGGTGGAGCTGCGACCTGGCTCGGCGCCCATGCGGTGCCGCCGGAGTTTCCGGACGCCGACAGCTACCTCGACTTCGCGCTCTCCGGGGTCCTCCCGGAGGCCGCGCGGGTCGCCGAGGCTGCCGACGTCTTCCTCGAGCAGGGCGCGTTCGACGCCGTGCAAGCGCGCCGCTACCTCGAGGCGTGCGGGGCGGCAGGGCTCGCCTTGCGCTTGCACGGCGACCAGTTCACGGAAATGGGGGCGATCCCGCTGGCGGCCGAGCTGGAAGCGCGCTCGATCGACCATCTCGAGGCAACCGGGCAGGAAGGCGTGCGGGCACTGGCAGCCAGCGCCGTGGTCGGCGTGCTCCTGCCGGCGAGCGCGCTCTTCCTCGGCCGTCCGATGCCGCCGGCCCGCGCCCTCGTCGACGCCGGGGCTGCGGTGGCGCTCGCGACCGACTTCAACCCGGGCAGCGCGTTCTGCGAGAGCCTGCCGCTCGTCTGCTCGCTCGCGTGCACGCAGCTCGGCCTCTCGCCGGCGGAGGCGCTCGCGGCCTGCACTGTCAACGCGGCCCACGTCCTCGGGCGAGCGGACCGCAAGGGGCGCCTCGCACCCGGCTTCGACGCCGATGTCGTTCTCCTCGAAGCCCCCGACTGGCGTTACCTCGCGTACCACCTGGGCGGTCCGGTGGTCTCCGGCGTCGTCGTGGCCGGACGACCTCGGTAGGCTAGACGGCGATGCCTTCGAGGAAGCAGCGCCGCCGACGCGAGAAGGAGCGTCGTCACGAGTACGAGTACGTCTACGTGGACGGCGAGGGGCATGAGCTCGACGTCGATCCCGACGAGGCTAGGACGGCGAAGCCGGACCGGAAGCCCGCGAGAAGCGGGGGGAACGGTCGAGCCAGCACCCCGGTGCGCGGGCGCTCGGGGCGGAACATCGAGCCTCCCTCGTGGAGCCGCGCCATCAAGCGGTCGGCGATCTTCGCGCCGTTCATGTTTCTGACGATCGCGTTGCTCAACCGAGGATCGGCGCTGAGCGCCAGCGTGCTCGTGACGCTCTGGATGCTGACGATCTTCGTCCCGTTCACCTACCTGATCGACAGGACGATGTATCGCCGTTTCGGGCGTCAGCGGGGCGAGCGATCCACAGGGCGACGCGGCGCCGCTAAGAGCTAGGCGACCTTGCGTCGCCGCGGTAGTGGCCTTCGCCCGGCCAGGGAGCGAGGAAGAGCAGAACCCTGGCGCCGGCCGGGCTCGACACGGAGTGCCGCTCGTCTGGCCCGAACAGCGCGAGCGTGCCGGGCCCGCCCTCGATCGAGTCCGAGCCTGCCTCGATGCGGACGCGACCGTCGACCACCAGCACGAAGGCATGCTCCTTGACCTGATGGTCGCCGAGCGACTGGCCGGGCTCGAGGCCGATCAGGACGGCGCGGGCCTCGTCCTGCGAATGGAGGACGACCGGCGAGCGGCTTCCACCCGGCGTCTCCAGCTCGAGCAGGCTCCAGGTTCGCACACCCGAGATCCTAAACTGCCGCCGTTAGACTCGACTGGATGAAGCCCGTCGTCGATCGTTTCGTCGTCGGGGTGGCCCAGGAGAACCTCTACGTCGTTCGGCGCGGGCGCGACGCCGAGGAGGCCGTGATCATCGACCCGGGCGAGGGCGCGGCACAGCTTCGTCTCGAGCTGGCGGGCTTGGGCGCCAGCTGCGCGGCCGTGCTCGTCACGCACACCCACTGGGATCACATCGGAGCAGTCGCGGATCTGGCCGAGGGAACGGGTGCTCCCGTCTACGTGCCCGAAACGGAGCGGGACGTGCTCGAGCGGCCTGACGAGTACTACTTCGAGCACGGGATTCGAATCAGGCCCTGGGAGCCCGACGTCACGCTGGTCGGAGGCGAGACTCTCGACATCGCCGGGCTCTCGTTCGAGACCGTTGCGGTACCAGGTCACTCGCCCGGGCACCTGGCCTTCCACGCCGACGGCTCCCTCTTCTCGGGCGACGTCCTCTTCGCGGGCGGCGTGGGGCGGACCGATCTTCCCTGGGCCGACCCCGAGCAACTGCTCGAGTCGATCCGGCTACTGATGGAGCGCTTCCCGCCCGACACGGTCGTCCTCCCGGGCCACGGCGCACCGACGACGCTCGGCCGGGAGCTCGCGACGAACCCCTTCCTCGCCGGCCTCCGCGAAGCCGGCGAGCTCGCCGAGGGGAGTCAGACGCCGTGAGGTTCGAGGCACCGCGCGGAACGCACGACATCCTCCCGTCGGAGCAGGCGGTCTGGCGCCGGATGATGGGGGAGGCCGAGCGACTGTGCGCCCTCTACGGCTACGGGCGTGTACAGACACCGGTCTTCGAGGACACCGAGCTCTTCGTTCGGACGTCGGGTGCGGGCTCCGACATCGTGCGGAAGGAGATGTACACCTTCGAGGATCTCGGGGGCCGTTCGCTCACGCTTCGGCCGGAGGGGACCGCGCCGATCTGCCGCGCGTACCTCGAGCACGGCCTTCACCGCGAGCCGCAACCCGTCAAGCTCTACACGATCGCGTCCATGTACCGCTACGACCGTCCGCAGCGCGGCCGTTACCGCGAGCACTGGCAGTTGTCGGTCGAGGCGATCGGCAGCGACGACCCGGCGATCGATGCGGAGATCATCGAGCTGTACGCGGCGTTGCTCCGCGGGCTCGGCATCTCCGACTACGTCCTGAAGCTCAACTCGATCGGCGACGCCGTGTGTCGGCCCCGGTATCTCGAGCAGCTCCGCGCCTGGCTGAGCGAGCACGACTCCGACGTGGACGACGACGTGCGGCAGACGGCGAAAGCCAACCCGCTTCGCGTTCTGGACGACCTGCACAAGCGCCCCGCCGGGGTGCGGGAGATCCTCGCGGCGGCCCCGAAAATCGGCGACGGCCTGTGCGAGCCCTGCCGGGCGCACTTCGAGTCCGTCAAGAGCTATCTCGGCCTGTACGGGGTGGACTTCGAGCTGGAGCCGACCCTCGTCCGCGGGCTGGACTACTACACACGGACGACGTGGCAGTTCGAAGGTCCAGAGTCCGGCGCGCAGAGCGTGCTCTCCGGAGGGGGACGCTACGACGGGTTGATCGAGGAGATCGGTGGCGCTCACACACCGGGCGTCGGGTTCGGGGCGGGCTTCGAACGATTGTCGATCGCGCTCGAGCACGCGGACCGAGCCCGGGCCGACCCCGTGCGGCTCGACGTCTTCTTCGTCTGCGACAGTCGTGAGCTCCGATTCGATGTCCTGCGCGCGATGCAACGGCTTCGGGCTGCGGGCATCAGTTGCGACACCGACTATGCCGGCCGTTCGCTCAACGGACAGATCAAGTTCGCAACTAGGCTGAAACCCCGCGTCACCGCCGTGGTGAGCAGCCTGAGTGCCGAGATTCGAAGGCAGGGGGAACGAGATTTCAACCTTCCCATCACCGAGCCCGACTTCGTCGAACGAATCCAGCGCGCCCTGGCGTGACGTCCTCTGCGGCCGAGTCCGGATCGAGGACGTCGGGCGCCACCTGAAGCTCGCAGGCTGGGCGGCGCGCCGGCGCGACCATGGCGGGCTCGTCTTCGTCGACCTGCGCGACCACACGGGCATCTGTCAGCTCGTGATCAACCCCGAGCTTGCCCCCGAGGCGGCCGACGTCGCTCACGCAGTGCGGAACGAGTACGTCCTCGTCGCGGAGGGCGAGGTCGTCGCCCGCGCCCCCGACGCGATCAACCCGGCAGTGGCGACCGGAGAGGTCGAGTTGCGCGTCGAGCGGCTGGAGATCGAGTCGCGGAGCGAGCCGCTGCCGTTCGCCCTCGACGAGGAGGGCGTCGACGAGGCGCTTCGCCTCCGCTACCGCTACCTCGATCTACGGCGCGACCAGATGCAGTACAACCTCCGACTCTCGTCGACGGTCGTCTCCGCCATCCGGGGCCACATGGAGTCGCTCGACTTCGTCGACGTCTGGACGCCCAGCCTGACGAAGTCGACGCCCGAGGGAGCACGCGACTTCCTCGTGCCCGTCCGCCTGCAGCCGGGCAAGTTCTTCGCGCTGCCGCAGTCGCCGCAACTCTTCAAGCAGATTCTGATGGTGTCGGGGCTCGATCGTTACTACCAGATCGCCACCTGCTTCCGGGACGAGGATCTCCGCGCTGACCGTGGTTTCGAGTTCCGCCAGCTCGACGTCGAGCTTGCCTTCCCGACCCGCGAGGACGTGCTCGAGGTTCTGGAGGGCGCGGTCGTCGCCTCGTTCGAGGCGCTCGGCCGGCAGCCGCCGCAGCGGCCCTTCCGGCGTATCACATGGCAGGAGGCGATGGCTCGCTTCGGCTCCGACAAGCCCGACCTGCGCTTCGGCCTCGAGATCCGCGACCTGACCGACCTGACGCGCGGCTCGACGTTCGGCGTCTTCGCGAAGGCGCCTGCGGTGCGCTGCATCACGGTACCGCAGGAGCTCTCGCGCTCGGAGCTGGCCGGCCTCGAGGAGCTCGCCAAGGGCCGCGGCGCGAAGGGTCTCGCCTACCTCGTGTTCGGCGAGGACGGCGAGGTGCGCTCGCCGATCGCGAAGTTCCTGTCCGAAGCCGAGCTCGAGGCCATACGTGCTGACCCAGGGTCGACCGTCTTGTTCTGCGCCGACGAGCCGGCCAGGGTGGCACGTGTGCTCGGCGCGCTGCGCAGCCACCTCGGGCGCGAGCTCGGGCTCGTGGACTCGAGCCGCGACGAGTTTCTCTGGGTGATCGATTTCCCGCTCTTCGAGTGGGACGAGGACGAGCGGCGCTGGAACGCCGAGCACCATCTCTTCACGGGCGTGCTGCCGGGGCACGAGGACTTGCTCGAGACGGATCCCGGCGCGGTGATCAGCCAGTCGTACGACCTCGTCTGGAACGGCTGGGAGCTCGGCTCCGGCTCGATCCGGATCCACCGCGGCGAGGTTCAGGAGCGCGTGTTTCGGGTCGTCGGCATCTCGGCCGAGGAGGCCGAGGAACGGTTCGGCTTCCTGCTCGAGGTGATGAAGATGGGCGCCCCTCCGCACGGCGGCTTCGCGCTGGGTCTCGACCGCTTCCTCGCGCTGCTCGCGGGCGAGCCGAACATCCGCGAGGTCGTTGCCTTCCCGAAGGCGTCGAGCGGATCAGAGCCGATGACGGGCGCGCCGACCAACGTCTCGGACGAGCAGCTCCGCGAGCTCGGCATCCGCACGGTGCGGCCCGGCGGGTAGGAGGATGGGACGGCTAGGCCCCAGATTCGCACTCGAGGCGCTCTTTCTGATCCTCGTCGCCGTCGGCCTGGCAATCGCCGACGTCCGCCCGCTCGTGATCGTGCTCGTCATGGCGGGTGCATGGCTGCTCGTCTCGCTGCTCGAGCTGATCGCGTCCCGCCAGCCTCGGTTCGCTCCGCTCGTTGATCCGCTCGAGGTCGTCACGTCCGCTCCCGAGCCAGCTGCAGTACCTGCGCCCGAGCCCGCCGAGCTCGTGGGCGTCGATACGGAGCCGGGCGTCGCCGTCGACGAGGAGGAGATCGCGGAGCCCGCCGCGGTCGCTCCCGCAAACGGCTCCGTCGTCGCCGAGAGGGAGGAACAGCTGATCGAGGTTCCGGCGACGCCGGGCACGGCGCAAGCAGGCGCGGAGGTGGCGCCGCTCGAGGGCGGTCCTGCCCCGACCCAGGAACCTTCTCGCAGGCGCTGGCCGTTCGGCCGTCGACGCCGCGAGGAGCTGGACGAGCTCGACCCCGCCAGTGAGCCCCAAGCTGAAGAGGTCGCCGAGGACGGCGCCGGCGAGCAGGGCACCGAAGATGGGAGCGGAGCGCAGGGCGGCACGCTCGAAGGCCAGGAGCCTGTCGAGTCCGTCGCGGCCGAAGGGACGGCGCCGAGCGTGTCTTCCGGGGACGAGGATGAGCGCTAGCGTCAGAGGACCGCAGCTCTGGGCCGGGCTTCTGCAAAGGCAGTTGACGCTCGCCGCGGTCGCGCTCCTCGCGGCGGTCGGAGCAGTCGCGGGCGCGGCGACGCGCGACTCGCAGCCCAGCGGGCCCCTGCCGAAGTCGGTTCCGGCCCCGGGCGGCGGTTGGTACTCGGCGCTCGCCGGGCCGACGAGGCGTCCGACGGGGCGGCGAAGTGCCTGCGGTCATCTCATCACGGCGCTCAGCGTCGGCGTCGCCCATCCGGTTCTTCCCTGCGACGTAAAGGTTTTCATCCGCTACGGCAAGAAGACGGTCCTCACGCAGGTGATCGACCGGGGCCCGTACGTCCCGGGCAAGGAGTTCGAGCTCACCGGCGAGCTCGCAAAGCTGCTGGGCGTGCACGGCACCCAGCCCATCCACTGGCGGTACGCCGGGTAGCTACACTGCCCCCGCTCGACCCTGTGCGTGGTTCCGCTTTTCAATGTAGAACCAACGCTCATTGAGAGGGAGCCCGAGTCCGGCGAGACCGTTGGTCGAAGGCGGCAGGGCACCCACCTGGTATGCCAGGTTCCTACGGGGGCGGGAGTATCGGCAGTGGTGGAGCTTCGCTTCCCCGGCCCACGGGCCGGGGAAGCACCTGTCTTTGGGCTAGCCTGGCTCCGTGATCGAGGTAACGGGGGATTCATCGAGCGGTGGTAGCTGGGCCTCCGTGCGGCTACGCATCGACCGCGACCGGATCGTGGAGGCCGACGCCGACGGCCTCTCCGCCTCGCTGCGCGGGCTGACGCTGCTCGAGGCCGCGGCGGTGGGCGGTGAGACGCTCCCGGTCGACGCTCTCGCCAACGCTCTCGCTCCCGTGTTTCGGGCGCCTCCGCACCCCGACCGGGTTGCGGTCGCCATGAGCGGCGGCATCGACAGCGCCGTCACGCTGCTCCGGGCCGGTGAGCACGCCGTCGGAGTGACGTTGCGGCTGTGGCTCGACCCCGAGGGGCCGGACGCCGAGCGCGCCTGTTGCTCGCCCGCCGCCGTCATCGCCGCCCGGGAGCTCTGCCACGCCCGTCGCCTTCCGCACGTGACCCTCGATCTACGCGACGACTTCCGGCGGTCGGTGGTGCAGGGCTTCGTACGCGGCTACGCCCGCGGTGAGACGCCGAACCCGTGCGTTCGCTGCAACGGCAGCTTCCGCTTTGGGGCCCTGCTCGCCTTCTCCCGTCGGGCCGGTGCAGCGCGGCTCGCGACCGGTCATTACGCTCGCATCGTCAACAGAGGTGGACAGCTCCTGCTCGCCAGGGCCGCCGACCGCGACAAGGATCAGTCCTACATGCTCGCGCGCCTCGACCCGCGTCGGCTCGAGCGGCTGTGGTTCCCGCTCGGCGAGCAGAGAAAGAGCGAGACCCGAGCCCAGGCGGCGCGTGCTGGGCTGGCCGCCGCGGAGCGTCAGGAGAGCCAGGACGCGTGCTTCCTCGCGGGTGGCGACTACCGCGGCTTCCTCGAGCGGCGCGGACTGGCTTCCCGCACGGGCGCGGTCGTGGATCAGCGGGGCCGCGAGCTCGGCCGTCACGACGGCTTCTGGCGGTTCACGACCGGTCAGCGCCGCGGCCTCGGGGTGTCGGCCGGGGGCCCCCTCTATGCGATTGCGACGGCCCCGGCGACGAATCGCGTCGTGGTCGGGCCGCGCGAGGCCCTCGCGCGCCGGAGCGTCAGCGTCAGGGGTCGTCTCTACGCGCCCGCCGGCCGGGTCGACGCGAAGCTGCGGTACCGCTCGCCGGCGCTTCCGGGGAGGGCCGAGCACCGGACGCGTGGCTTCGCGATCGCCCTCGACGAGCCGGCGTACGGGGTGGCTCTCGGCCAGGCTGCGGTCCTCTACGACGACGACGTGGTCGTCGGAGCGGGCCTGATCCGCTCCGCGAGCGCTTAGGATCGCCTCGGTGGCCGCGCCGACCGTCGACGAGATCACGCTCGAGATGCCGCGCGATCGCGCCTACCACGGCGTCGCGCAGCTCGTCCTGAGCGGTCTCGCCACTCGCCGTCCGGTCACGTTCGAGGGTCTCGAGGACTTGAGCATCGCGCTCGAGAGCCTGCTCGCCCGGCGTGAGGCGGCCGCCGTCGTGACGATCACGCTTCGTCTGAGCGAGACCGAGATCGAGACGTCGGTCGGGCCGTTCAGCGAGGGCGTTGGCGCGGAGCTGACGCGTGAGCCCGGCGACGAGGTCGGCCTTCGCCGGATTCTCGAAGCGGTGTCCGACCGGGTCGACCTCGCCGACGAGGCGGACGGCCAGTGGGTGCGGCTGACGAAGCTTCTCGACGTGCCGAAGAGGGCGGCATAGTGCCGCCGGAGCGAGCCGAGAAGGTGCTCTTGCGCCGCTACCACGAGCAGGGCGACCTCGCCGCGCGCGAGCAGCTGATCGAGCAGTACATGTCGCTCGTGCGATCTCTGGCGCGCCGCTACAGCTACCGCGGCGAGCAGCTCGAGGATCTGATGCAGATCGGCGCGATTGGCCTGATCAAGGCGATCGACCGCTTCGACCTGAACCGGGGCGTCGAGCTCACGACCTACGCGACGCCGAACATCATCGGCGAGATCAAGCGGCACTTCCGCGACAAGGGGTGGTCGGTTCGGGTTCCGCGCGGCCTCCAGGAGCTGAACGTCCAGCTCTCGCGCCTGGTCGAGACGTTGACCGTCCAGCTCGGCCGCTCGCCGACGATCGCGGAGCTGGCCGAGGCGGCCGGCGCGAACGAGGAGGAGGTGCTGGAGGCGCTCGAGAGCGGGCGAGCCTACAGCTCGGTCTCCCTCTCGGCGGGCGGAGGAGACGGCGACGAGGACGGCGACCTCGACCCGCTCGACTCGCTCGGCACAGAAGAGCCGCGGTACGAGATCTCGGAGGAGTGGGCCGTTCTGGAGCCGGGGCTGCGGGCTCTCGACGAGCGCGAGCGCATGATTCTCCATCTCCGCTTCTTCAAGGGGTTGACGCAGTCGCAGATAGCCCAGGAGGTTGGAATCTCTCAGATGCACGTCTCCCGGCTGATCCGCCGCTCGCTCGAGAAGATCCGCGAGGAGATCGACTTCGAGGAGACCGAGCCGGTGCGGGCTGAGACTCGCTAGCCCGACGTCATGCTCGGGGGATGTCCTGGTTGAGTGAGAAGACGTTGTGGGGGTCGAGCGCCCCCGGGACTTCGAAGCTTCCATCTTGGTTCCATTCGGCGAATTGACACCCAGCTCCGCCGACCGAGAGGATCCCTTGAAATCGCGTCAAAGCGTGACGGAGCCTCGCATGAGCCGTTTGGAACGCCTCGCCCCGTTCGCGGGAGTGGTTGCCGTCGCCTTGCTGCTCGCGGAGTTCATCGTCACAGGTAGCACACCGAGCAGCGACGACCCGGCCCAGAAGGTCGTCTCCTACTACCGCGACAACGCCACGGTGCAGCGGGTCGCCTCGACCCTGTTCGAGCTTGCGGCGGTGGCTTTCGTCTGGTTCGGCGCCAGCCTGCGACAGGCCCTGCGCCGCCCCGGGGGAGGCCGGAGCATTCTCCCGTCGACCGCCTTCGCCGGCACCGTGATCCTCGCGGTCGGGCTGACCGTCTATGCGGGCTTCGGTCTCGCCGCCCAGGACTCGGCCGGCGATGTTCCGGCGGCGGTGACGCAGACGCTCAACGTGCTCAACACGGCCGACATGTTCGTGACGATCGCAGTCGGCAACGCGCTGATGCTCCTGTCAGTCGGCATCTCGGTGCTTCATCACGGGGGCCTGCCGACATGGATCGGCTGGGTGTCCGTCGTGCTGGCGGTCGTGTCCGTCACCCCCGTCCCCTGGGTGTCGTTCCTGGCGCTGGTGCCCCTCGTGCCCGTGCTGGCGATCCTGCTCTACCGGCGGCAGACGGCCTAAATCCGCCGCATCGCGGTCTGCAGCCGCTGCCAGCGCGCATCCACGAGATGGGCTCCGTTTGGCGGGAACCAACCGAGGGCGAGGTTTCCCCCGTGCAGCGTCAGCGCGATCTGACCACCCGCCTGGTCCGGTACCCAGTAGATGTGCTGGCCGTCCGGCTTGACACCGTGCGTGAAGGCCTTGCGCATGCGCGCGATCGCCGCCGGCCGGAAGACGAAGAGCTG
This sequence comes from Gaiellales bacterium, assembly GCA_038253945.1. GTDB lineage: Bacteria > Actinomycetota > Thermoleophilia > Gaiellales > Gaiellaceae > JBBRYW01. The sequence continues at coordinate 235,649 of JBBSGR010000003.1, read as the reverse complement.
GAAGTCGCCGAATCGCGCGGTCCGGTGGGGCAGCGTGCGGAGTGAGGTCACGTCGCGGGTTGACGCAGCGCCGAAACGGACGAGAAAAATGCCGGTTCGGGCGTGGAAGGCGCTCTTCACTTGCCGGGGCGTATAGGTGCGAGGCGCTGCTCGAGAGGCGCCGGCGATCCCGGCCGCCGCTAGCGCGAGGGTGAGGGCGATTGGGATCGCACGGCGCATCGGCGAATCCTGCCAGCGCGCAACACCTCCGTACAATCTCTCCATGAAGACGACGGCCGAGTTGCGGGCGGGGTATCGCGCTTTCTTCGAGTCGAAGGGGCATGCCTACCATCCGTCGTGGTCACTCATTCCGAGGGCGGACGACCGCTCGACGCTCCTGAACAGCGCCGGCATGCAGCCGCTGATGCCGTTCTTCCTCGGCCGCGAGCAGCCGCCGGCCCCGCTGCTCACGACCGCACAGAAGTGCTTCCGCACCCCGGACATCGACGAGGTCGGCCTCGATGGGTCCCACCTGACCTTCTTCGAGATGCTCGGCAACTTTTCGTTCGGCCGGTACTTCAAGGAAGGCGCGATCGAGCTCGCCTGGGAATTCCTGACCGAGCACATGCGAATCGAGCTGGACAACCTCTGGGTGAGCGTGTTCGCGGGCGATCCCGAGCTTGGTCTCGGCCCGGACGAGGTTGCGATCCGCGCCTGGGAGGCGATCGGGCAACCGGCGGAGCGGATCGTCCGGCTGCCGCGGACCGAGAACTTCTGGTCGGTCGGCGGCCCCGGGCCCTGCGGGCCGGACTCGGAGCTGTACTACGACCGCGGCGAGGAGCACGGCTGCGGGCAGCTCGACTGCGCGCCCGCGTGTACGAGGTGCGAGCGCTTCCTCGAGTTCTGGAACCTCGTCTTCATGGAGTTCGAGCTGCACTCCGACGGGACGTTGACGCCGCTGCCGAAGCAGAACATCGACACGGGCATGGGTCTGGAGCGCGCCGCCGCGGTGCTACAGGGCGTGATCTCCGTCTACGAGACGGACGGCTACCAGGCGATCATGCGCTGGCTCGAGGAGGAGAGCGGTGTCGGCTCCGGCGAGTCGGCCGACGCGGCGAAGGCGCACCGAATCCTCGCCGACCACGGGCGCGGGATGACCTTCCTCGCAGCCGACGGCGTGTCGCCGTCGAACGAGGGCCGCGGCTATGTGATGCGGCGGATCGTGCGGCGTGCAGTGCAGCAGGCGGGCCGGCTCGGGCTCGAGTCGCCGTTCCTCGGGAGGCTCGCGGACGTCGTGATCGAGCAGATGGCCGGCGGGTATCCCGAACTGGAGGAGCACCGATCCGAGATCCACCGCATCCTGACGGCCGAGGAGGAGCGCTTCTCGGAGACGCTGGCCCGCGGCCTGCGGCTCTTCGAGGAGATCGCCGAGCGCGGCAGCGACATCGCGGGCGAGGCTGCGTTCAAGCTCCACGACACCTTCGGCTTCCCGCTCGAGCTGACCCAGGAGCTCGCGCGAGAGCGCGGGCTCGGCGTCGACGTGGAGGAGTTCACACGGCTGATGGCCGAGCAGCGCCAGCGTTCGCGCGCCGCGATCTCGCGCGACAATAGGCGTGCTGCGGATTTCGCGCTCGGCGCGGGCTTCCGGACGGACTTCGTCGGCTACGAGAAGATCGAGGCGCTCACCCAGATCGGTGCGCTCGAGCCGGTCGAGGACGGCCTCTTCCTCGCCAAGCTCCGGGACTCGCCGTTCTATCCGGAAGGCGGCGGCCAGGTGACCGACGCCGGGTTCATCGAGAGCGAGCAGACGGGCGCGCGCGCCGACCTGCAGGCGGCCTATCGCTTCGAGGACGATCAGGCGCTCCTGTTCAGCGGCGAGGGGTTCTCGGCGGAGGATCGCGTTCGCGCCGTCGTGCGGTGGAGCGTCCGCTTCCCGACGATGGCGAACCACACCGCCACGCATCTCCTGCACCGAGCGCTTCGCGACGTGCTCGGCGAGCACGTGCGGCAAGCCGGATCCGCGGTCCGCCCCGACAAGCTGCGCTTCGACTTCACCCACGGTGAGGCGCTCACGGCGGAGGAGCGCGAGGAGGTCGAGCGGCGGGTCAACGAGCGGGTGTTCCAGAACCTGCCGGTGCGCGCGTTCGTCGTGCCGATCGACGAGGCGCGGAAGCTCGGCGCGACGATGCTCTTCGGCGAGAAGTACGGCGACGAGGTCCGCGTGATCGAGGTTCCCGACTTCACCCGGGAGCTGTGCGGCGGAACGCACGTCCGCTCGACCGCCGAGATCGGGCCGTTCGCGATCCTCTCCGAGGGATCCGTCGGTGCAGGCGCGCGCAGGATCGAAGCGGTGACTTCCGGCGGGGCATTCGCGCTGCTGCACGAGCGGGCCGCCGAGGCGGCTCAGCTTCGCGTCGAGCTGGAGCGGGTGCGGAAGGAAGCCCGGAAGCCGACTGCGGAGCCTGGACGGGCACTCGAGCTGACGGATCAGCGTGAGCGGGAGGTGGGCGGCGTCAACGTCTTCGTCGCGGAGCTGCGTGACGCCGACGCCGACCAGGTGCTCGAGGTCTCCGACCGCGAGAAGCAGCGGCGCAGTCCGGCTGCGGTCGTGCTCGGCGCCCGGGAGGACGGGCGCGTCCACCTGGTTGCCAACTTCGACCCGAGTGTCGCAGAGCGCGTCAGCGCGGCGGACGTCGTCAAGACGGCGGCGGCGCTCGTCGGCGGCGGCGGCGGAGGCCGGCCGACGATGGCGCGCGCGGGCGGCCGCGACCCGGAGAAGCTGTCGGAGGCGCTCGCGGCCGCCGAGCGGGCTCTCGTCGAAGGCCTCGGCGCCTGACCGTTCGAGCCGCCCTGCAAGCCTTCGCCGAGCGCGATGCCCTCAGGCCGTGGGCTTCGTGCTCGGTCAGTCGAGATCCGACGTATCGCGCCTACGAGCGAATTTCTCGAACTGCCACGATCGCATCGTGCCCATCACGAAGACCGGAGCGTTCGTCCTACGACTGTCATCTGATCAGCTGACTAGAGGTGAACAGCCTACGGAGCTCGTCGCACTCGACAATTCAGGCACACAGCTGGGATCCACGGATGTTCCCGGAATCGCTCCGCCGAACTCGACAGATACACAGACACCGCCTCGCTCGTGCGGATAAGCGCCGGTCACGCAACAACTTTGAAGAGAGTTGGCCGGAAGATGAGGTATTGAAGCCACAGCGAGCCCTCTCAGCCCTAGCATCGCGACCTAATCCATTGGCGCTGCAGCAGGCCCCTACGAGCCGGAGGAGGCGACCGAATGATCCAGCACGTAGCGGGGACGCTCCCGGCCGGACGTATGCCCACTGCGCCGAGCAGGCCGTCCGTGTCTTCGGAAGGCGGTGCCGGCGACCGGGTGGGTCGGCGTTACAATCCGCCCTGAGCAGGGTGCTCGCCGTCTACTACGGTGGCGCGCGGGACAACGGGCGCGTTCACCTTGTTACCAACCTCGACCCGAGTGTCGCGGAGCGCGTCAGCGCGGCGGACGTCGTCAAGACGGCGGCGCTCGTCGGCGGCGGCGGAGGCCGGCCGACGATGGCGCGCGCGGGCGGCCGCGACCCGGAGAAGCTGTCGGAGGCGCTCGCGGCCGCCGAGCAGGCCCTCGTCGAGCGGCTGGGAGCTTGACCTTCGAGTCCAGCGATGGCGGTTTAGGAACGCGACGCCGCTGGAATGAGAATCTTCGATGGCCGGACTGCCCCCTCAGCAGCTCGGCGCGGTCGTCAGGCGTGAGGTTCTCGACGAGAGCGGCGCGCTCGAGTCGGGCGAGCGCGCCCGAGCGAGCGGCGCCGAGACGGCCCGTCTTCGTGCCTCGCCGCGGGGCGTCTCCGACCCGCCGGCCGCCGCCGAGTAGCCCGCGCGACTGATCGCCCGCTCGTCGCCGCCTGAAGGTGCCAGCGGCCTCGCCGGCTTCCTGATCGGCGCCGCCGGCATGTTCGCGACGATGTACTCGACGCAGGCGATCCTGCCCGAGATCGGCTCTGCATTCGCCGTCAGCCCGCCGCGCGCCGGACTCACGATCTCGAGCGTCATGCTCGCCGTGGCTGTGGGCGCCTGGCTCTGGGGCCCGCTCTCCGACCGGTATGGACGCCGGCGCTCCCTCCTCGTCGCGAGCGTTCTCCTCGTCCCGCCGACGATCGCCGCCGCAGTCGCCCCGACCTTTGCGGCGCTACTCGCCGCCCGCGCGGCCCAGGGTCTGTGCATGCCGGGCTTGCTCACGGTCGGCGTCCCGTACGTGATGGAGGCGTTCGCTCCTCGCCTCGGTGGCCTCGCCATGGGCTACTACGTCTCGTCGCTCGTGGCGGGTGGCCTCATCGGTCGCGTCGGCGTCGCGCTGCTCGCGAGCTGGATCGGGTGGCGCTCTGCGATCGGCGCCCTTGCGGTGCTGCCGCTCGCTGCCGCGCTCGTGATGTACCACACGCTTCCGGACGTGCCCGCCGCCACCCGTGAGGAGCCGCGTCTGCAAGGAATCGGTCGCCACCTTCGAAATGTCGCGCTGCTCCGTACCGCATTCAGTGGCAGCGCGCTCTTCTTCAGCTTCGTCGGTGTCTTCTCCTACATCACCTTCCGCTTGGAGGCGCCGCCGTTCTCGCTGGGGGCAGCTGCACGCGGCCTGATCTTCCTCCTGTGGCTGTTCGGAGCCGCCGGCCCCGTGGCCGGCCGCCTTGCCGATCGGGTGGGTTGGCTACGCTTGCTGCTCGGGGCGCTGCTGGTGGCGGTTGCAGGCCTGCTGCTCTCCCTGCCGGACGGCATGGTCACGCTGGTCCCCGGCCTCGCACTGCTGACGATGGCGATGTTCACCGGCGCGACGGCGGCTCAGGTGGGCGTCTTCGCAGCGGCCCGGACAGATCGCGGCGCGGCGAGTGCCCTGTACTTCAGCTCGTACTACCTCTCCGGGCTACTCGGCGCCTACTTGCCGGGAATCGCGTGGGAGGCGTGGGGCTGGAACGGCGTCGTCTTCGTGGGCGGCGGGGTTGTGCTCGCCGCGGCCATGCTTGCCGCGCCCGCTGCATTCAGGCGTTGACCGAGAGGCGGCGAGCGCCGTGGGACCGTCAGGTCGCGAGCCAGACGAGACAGGACGCGCGCTCCCGCACCGCCTCCGACGCCTTGCGGTAGACGCGGCGCGAGAGCTGGGATCGGTCGGGGCCGAAGCAGAACAAGCCCGGCTCGCGCTCGGCGACGGTTTCGAGCAAGGCCTCGACCACTCGCGGGCTCCGCACCCGCAGACGCTCGACGGCCACGCCGAGCGAGTGCGCGAGCTCGGCAGGGGCGCGCAGCGCCTCGGCGAGGTCCGGAGGATCAACCTGGTCGACGCCCAGCATCACCGATAGCGGCAGGGGCGGCAGCTCGACCACGTTGACGAGGATCAGCGGCTGACCGCACTCGACCGCCGCGTCGCACGCTACCTCGACAGCCGCTGAATCGAACGGCACGCCGAGCGTGGCCAGGAGAACGGGGCGGCTGCCGGCCGCGCCTACCGGGCCAGGAGCGCTTGGTCGCGGCCGCCGGAGAGTGAGCACCCTGCGCCCGTCCCTACTCCGGATGCAGGTTCCAGCGGGGGAGATTGCGCGCGCGTTCCCGCACCTTGCGCCGCCAGAGTGGCATGTACCAGATGTACCAGCCGGCCAGAACGACGGGCAAGAAGAGGAAGAGCGACTCGGCGACGAAGATCGCGAGGCCGCCGAATGTGACAGCGAGAAGGATCGCCGCGCCGATCGCCGAGAGGCGGAAGCGCCGCATGTCACGCAGAATCGCCCAGTACTCGTCGGGGGGGATCCTCGCCGTATTCCACCGGCGCCCGCAGCCCTCGCAGCCCCACGTCTCGCCGTACGGCACGCGCTCGACCTCGCCGCACTCGCAGCGAATCGTGATCGGAGGTCCCTTCATGGAGTTCAGTCTAATTCGGAAGCATCGCGGGGTCGGTGGGGCGTCTTCTCGAAACTGACAGGGCGTTCGCGCTCGTAGTGTGGTTAAGTACGCGCGTTCTCTCAGAGGAGGTGTCAGGTGGCGGAAGCGGTCGTTGAGGAGCGCCAGCTCCTGAAGGCTCTTCGGTGGTACGACGGCTTTGTCATCGCGCTCTGCAACCCCGGTTTCCTGATCGGCTCCCTCGGGTTCTCGATCGGCGTGCTCGGTGCGTGGGGCTCGTTGGCCCTGTGGGGCATCTCGGCGACCATTGGCTTGCTCTCGAACTGGATCTACTCCGAGACCGCGGCAATGTTCCCGAATCAGTCCGGCGGTATCGCGCTCTATGCGCACGAGGGCTGGAGGAAGTACTTCTCGCTGGTCGGCCCGGTCGCGACCTTCGGCTACTGGATCGGCTGGTCGGTCGTGCTCTCGATCTTCGGGAAGATCATCGGTGACCTGATCGAAGCCAAGTGGTTCCCGGGGGAAGCCTCCAACACGTACTTCAGCATCGGCAGTAACCACATCGGCCTGCCCCACGTGATCGCGATCGTGGCGATCTCCGCAGTCTGGCTCTTCAACATCCTCGGCGTGAAACCGGCGCTGTGGGTCGGATACGTCACCGGGGGGCTGTTGATGCTTCCCCTGATCGTGCTGACGCTCGTGCCGTTCCTGACGGGCGACTGGCACAGCTCGAACCTCACCTGGACGGTCAACGGAGACTGGGGCGGCCTGAAGGTTGCGTTCGTCTGGCTCTTCATCATGGCCTGGTCGGCATACGGGATCGAGGTGTGTGCGAGCTTCGCCCCGGAGTACCACGACACGAGGCGAGACACGGCGCTCGCGCTGCGCTCGTCCGCCGTCTTCTCGCTCTTCGTCTACACCCTGCTGCCGCTCGGCGTCGGTGGCACGGCGAGCGTCGACGCGGTCAACAAGAACGGCGCCGAGGGGCAGTTCTACGTCAACATCTTCAACCAGGTCGTCGGCAGCGGCTTCGCCAGCGTCCTCCTGATCTTCCTGCTGGCGAGCCTCGTCCTCTCGATGAACTCCTCGACAGCCGACGCCGGCCGCGCGCTCTACGGGATCTCGAGGGCCGGGATGACGATCAAGGAGCTGGGAGTCCTGAACCGGTTCCACGTCCCGGCGCGGGCGATGACCGTCGACCTGGTCGTCAACGTCGCGCTCGTCCTCTTCATCTCGAGCAACCTGGCGATCCTCTACATGAGCAACATCGGCTACGTCTTCGCGCACGTGGCGGCGATGTCGGGATTCCTGCTGCTGCGAAAAGACAGGCCGAACTGGCCGCGTCCGATCAAGGTCAGCTCGATCTGGCTCCCGATCGCAGTCGTCATCATGATCTCGAACGCGGTCTTCCTCGTCGTCGGCGCCCGGTACCCCAACCTCACCGGCTACGGCGGCAAGAAGGAGTTCCTGATCGGGATCGGGATCCTCGCCGGCTCGATCGTGCTCTACATCTTCCGCCGCGTCGTGCAGGACCACGAGCGTGTTCACCTGCGCGAGGAGACGCCGACGATGCCGCCCGCCGAGGCGGAGACGTCGGTCGCCTCCGTTCCGGCCGCGTAGCCCGAAGTCCCCAGGAGGGGTGGTGGCTCGCCACCCCTCCTGCACCTACTTGCGCGGCGCCCCGCGCGTCAGCAGAATGGCGCCGTCCCGGCTCCGAAGGAGGTTCTCCCCTCATGGCGCGTGACCCGAAGTACGACATCCTCTTCGAGCCGATCCAGCTCGGCCCGAAGACGATGAAGAACCGCTTCTACCAGATCCCCCACTGCAACGGCTTCGGGTCCGAGAAGCCGCTGAATCAGGCGTATTTCCGGGCGCTGAAGGCGGAGGGCGGTTATGGCGCCTGCTGCACCGAGTACTGCTCGATCTCGCCCGAGTCGGACGACAGCCACCGGGTCTCCGCGCGCCTCTGGGACGACGACGACGTCAAGAACCTCTCGGTCATGTGCGAGATGCTGCACGATCACGGCGCGCTCGCTGCCGCAGAGCTCTGGTACGGCGGCCCGCACGCTCCGTGCATGGAGTCGCGCTGCGTTCCGCGGGGCCCGTCGCAAATTCCGAGCGACTTCGAGCACCTGACATATGCGAAGGAGATGGACAAAGACGACATCCGCGAGGTTCAGCAGCTCTACGTCGATGCAGCCCTGCGTGCCCGCGAGGCCGGCTTCGACATCGTCTACGTCTACGGCTCGCACTCCTACCTGCCGCAGCAATTCCTGACGCCGTACTACAACAAGCGCACCGACGAGTACGGCGGGTCGTTCGAGAACCGCGCGCGCTTCTGGCGCGAGACGATCGAGCAGGTCCGCGAGGCGGTCGGCGACGACTGCGCGATTGCCGTCCGCATGTCGACCGACATGTTCATGGGCGACGCGGGGACGCAGCTCGAGCGCGACTGCCTGCCCTTCGTCGAGCTCTGCGACGATATCGTGGACGTCTGGGATATCAACGTCTCCGGCATCTCGGAATGGGGCGAGGACGCGACGCCGTCGCGCTTCTACCCGTCGGGGCGCATGCTGCCGTGGCAGGAGGCTGTGAAGAAGGTCTCGAAGAAGCCCGTGCTCGGCGTCGGCCGGTTCACGAACCCCGACCTGATGATCGACGCGATCAACTCGGGCAAGCTCGACATCATCGCGACCTGCCGTCCCTCGATCTCCGACCCGTTCCTGCCGAAGAAGATCGAGGAGGGCCGGCTGGACGACATTCGGGAGTGCATCGGCTGCAACGTTTGCATCTCGCGCTGGGAGATCGGCGGCCCGCCGATCATCTGCACGCAGAATGCAACCGCCGGCGAGGAGTACCGCCGCGGTTGGCACCCGGAGAAGTTCGACCGGGCGGAGAACGCCGACAACGACGTGCTCGTCGTCGGGGCCGGACCGGCCGGGATGGAGTGCGCGATGGTCCTCGGCAAGCGCGGCATGCGGCGCGTGCACCTCGTCGAGGCCCAGGACGAGATGGGCGGGATCATGCGCTGGATCCCACAGCTGCCGGGGCTCGGCGAGTGGGCGCGCGTCGTCAACTACCGCAAGATCCAGATCGACAAGCTTCGCAACGTCGAGTTCATCCCGTCGACGACCCTGTCCGCCGACGACGTCAAGACCTACGGCGCCGAGATCGTCGTGATCGCGACCGGCGGGTACTGGGTGGGGGACGGGCTGAACGGCGCCACGCACGACACGATTCCCGGTGCGGACGCCGGTAAGCCGAACATCTTGACGCCGGAGCAAATCATGCGAGACGGCAAGGAGGTACCCGGCGAGAAGGTGCTGATCCTGGACAACGACGGCTACTACATGGGCGTCTCGCTCGCCGAGAAGCTTGCCCTCGAAGGCAAGCAGGTCACCCTGATGACGCACCTGGGGCAGGTCGCGCCGTACATGCACTTCACGCTCGAGGCGCCGAACCAGCACCGCAAGCTGCACCAACTCAAGGTCGAGATCGTGACCTCCAACATGCTCGAGTCGATCGAGGACGGGAAGGCGACCTCTTACCACGTCTACGACGAGCAGCACAAGACCGAGTGGGAGGCCGACGCGTTCGTCCTCGTCACGCAGCGACGCTCGAACGAGGCGCTCTATCGCGAGCTCAAGGATCGGATCGGCAAGGACGCGCTCGCGGCGGAGGGAGTCACCGGCTTCTACCGGATCGGCGACTGCGAGGCGCCGCGGCTCACCGCCGACTGCGTCTTCTCGGGCCACCGCCTCGCGCGCGAGATCGACTCCGACAACCCGGACGTGCCCAAGCCGTTCATCCGGGAGCGCAAGGTGATCGAGAGGGAGCTTGCGCTGGCCTAGGCCCATCGCGAATCCGAGCGGCGCGGTGGGTCGGGGCCGATGAAGATCGTCGTCTGCGTCAAGCAGGTCGCGGCGCTCGGCGACGAGGTCGAGTTCACCCCGGACGAGCGCGACGTGGACCCCGACTACCTCGACTACGCGCTCAACGAATGGGACGCGTACGCGACCGAGGAGGCGCTTCGCCTGCGCGAGCGCCTGGGCTCGGACGGCGACGAGGTCGTCGTCGTGTCGGCCGGTCCCGAGCAAGTGGAGGAGGCGATGCGCCGCTGTCTCGCGATGGGCGCGGACCGCGGGGTCCGGCTGACCCTCGATGGCCCCACCGACCCGATCGCGCTCGCCCGCGCGCTGGCGCCGACGGTCGAGCGGGAGTCGCCGGATCTCGTCTTCGCCGGCGTGCAGTCGAGCGACTCGGTGCAGGCGGCGACGGGCACGGCGCTGGCCGACCTCCTCGGCCTGCCCAGGGTCGCCGTCGTGACGAAGATCGAGTGGGACGGCTCCGGTCCTGCGAGGGTCAACCGCGAGCTCGAGGGCGGCCTCGTCGACGTGGTCGAGGTCGACACGCCGGCGCTCCTGACGATCCAGACGGGAATCAACGAGCCTCGCTACGCGACGCTGCGCGCGATCAAGCAGGCCGAGCAGAAGGAGATCGAGGTGATCGAGCCGGAGGCCGGCGGCGAGCCCGCGTACCGCATCCGCCGGATGTTCGTGCCTTCCAGGGGCGAGGGCGCGGAGATGCTGGACGGAAGCCCGGCGGCGGTGGCACAACGGATCGCGGAGATCGTTCGGGAGCGCCTGCAGTGACGACCCTGGTGGTCGCGGAGCACCTCCAGGGCCGTCTCCGGGAGATCACGCTCGAGCTCGTCTCCGCGGCGAAAGAGCTCGATGGTCCTGTGGCCGTGGCGGTGATCGCTCGTGACCCGGCGTCGCTCACGGAGATGGTCAATGTCGAGGGCGTCGACGAGATCGTCAACGTGCGCGTCGAGCCGGAGGAGTTCGAGAGCGACGTCTACCAGCAGGCGCTCGCTGCGCTGATCGCCGACCGGCAACCCGAGGTGACCCTGCTCGGCTTCACCATCAACAGCATGGGGTACGGGCCGGCGGTCGCGGTTCGGGAGGGGCTCGGCTTCGCAAGCGACGTGTACGGGCTCGCGCAAGACGAGAACGGGCTCGTGGCCACGCGCTCCTTCTACGGGGCGAAGGTGAGCGCCGAGATCGAGTTCCCGGGGAAGCGACAGGTCTTGCTCCTGGTGCGGCCGACCGCCTGGCCTCCCGCTCAGGGCTCGGGCAGCGCTTCGGTCTCGGAGCTCGCGGTCGAGACGGCTGGGTCGCGCGCCCGGCACCTCGACTTCGAGCAGGTGGCTGCCTCGGACGTCGACATCACGACCGCCGACTTCCTCCTCTCGATCGGCCGCGGAGTCGGCGAGAAGGAGAATCTCCCGCAGCTCGAGGAGCTGGCCGGGAAAATGAACGCGATCCTCTCCGTGTCGCGGCCGCTCGTCGACGCCGGGTGGATGCCGAACGGTCGACAGGTGGGGCAATCCGGCAAGACGGTGAAGCCGAAGGTCTACCTCGCGCTCGGGATCTCCGGCGCCGTTCAGCACCTCGCCGGGATGAAGACGAGCGGCACGATCATCGCAGTGAACACCGACCCGGAGGCCGCGATCTTCAATGTCGCCCACTACGGCTCCGTGGCCGACCTGTTCGACGTGGCAGAGGAGCTCGACAAGCTCTTTTGACGCTGCGTTTCCTCGTCCTCGCGACCGAGACCCGCGACACCTTCGCGAGCCTCTCGACGTGGGAGATCGTCCTGTGGTACTGCCTGATCGTCGTCTCGACGTCGATCTTCGGCTGGGGCGTCGTGCGCCTCCTGCTCAAGTACCGCAAGGGCCGTGGCGAGCTCCGCCTCGACGATCTGGGCCGGCGCCTGGCCCGCACCGCGCGCGTCGTCTTCACGCATTCCTGGATCAACCGCCGTGACCCGAGCGCCGGGCTGGGGCACCTCCTCGTCTTCTACGGCTTCCTCGTCCTCTTCATCGGCACGGTCATCCTCGCCTTCCAGGACGACTTCGCGAACCCGATTCTCAGCTTCGACTTCTTCCACGGCTGGTTCTACCTCGCGTACTCGCTCGTGCTCGACCTCTTCGGAGTGGCGCTGATCCTCGGACTCGCCGTGTTCGCGGTCAAGCGGGGTGTCTCGAGACCCTTCCGCCTGCGCTACTGGCGCCCCGATCGGGCCGAGGGCACCTACGACCGCCGGCCGTACGTCGTCGGCGACTGGGTGTTCCTCGGGACCCTGTTCTTCCTTGCGGTGACCGGCTTCCTGCTCGAGGCATTCCGGATCGCCTCCACGAACCCGTCCTTCGAGACCTGGTCGCCAGTCGGTTGGCTCGCCGGCCAGGGCTTTCGCGATCTCGGCCTCGAGGGCGACGCCGCCCAGGACGCCCACTTCGTGCAGTGGTGGATCCACGGCGTCGTCGCGCTCGGCTTCGTCGCCTCGATCCCGTTCACGAAGGCCGTGCACATGCTCACCAGCCCGGTCAGCGTCGCGACGCGCGACGACTGGGCAGGAAAGCGCCTACCGCTGCTGCCGGCCGACCTGAAGCCGGACGAGGTGGGCTACGCGACCATCGTGGACCTGCCGCCGAAGTACCTGCTCCAGGTGGACGGCTGTACGAAGTGCGGTAAGTGCCACGAGGCATGCCCGGCGACCCGGTCGGGCTACCCGCTCTCGCCGCGCGACCTGATCCTGGACCTCCGCGAGCAGGCCGAGGGCGCGATGGGGATTCGGGCCACGCTCGGCATCCCGCCGCTGCACACCGAGCAAGCCGACCTGCTCGGCGACCCGATCCGCCCGGAGACGCTCTGGTCGTGCATGCAGTGCATGGCGTGCGTGGAGATCTGCCCGGTGGGCATCGAGCACGTGCCGATCATCAACGGGCTGCGACGGCAGCTCGTCGAGCGCGGCGAGATGGATTCGCTGCTGCAATCGACGCTCGAGACGATCCACGCGAACGGCAATTCCTTCGGCGAGCCGAAGCGGAAGCGTGCCCGCTGGACGAGGGACCTCGACTTCGAGGTCAAAGACATTCGCAAGGAGCCCGCGGAGCTGCTCTGGTTCGTGGGCGACTACGCGTCGTTCGACCCGCGCAACCAGAAGGCGACCCGCGCGCTCGCCCGCGTGCTGCACGACGCGAAGGTCGACTTCGGGATTCTCTTCGACGCCGAGCGGACCGGCGGCTGCGACGTCCGCCGCGTCGGCGAGGAGGGCCTCTACGCCTCGCTCGCCGAGGCCAACATCCAGACGATCTCCGGCTGCGAGTTCGAGCGCATCTTCTCCTCCGACCCGCACAGCTTCCACACGCTCAAGAACGAGTATCCCGATTTCGGCGGCGCCTGGACCGTGCTGCACCATTCGCAGCTGCTGCTCGAGCTGATCGAGAGCGGCCGGCTCTCACCGCGTCCGCTCGGCAACCGGGTGACCTACCACGATCCGTGCACTCTCGGCCGCTACAACGGCGTCTACGACGCGCCGCGGCGCGTGCTGGGCGCGCTCGGTCTCGAGCTCGAGGAGATGCCGCGCAACCGGGACAACTCGTTCTGCTGTGGTGCGGGCGGCGGCCGGATCTGGATGAAGGAGCTCGCACGCGAAGGCTCCCGCCGGCCGAGCGAGCAGCGAATCGACGAGGCCGTCGGGCTGGGGGACCTCGACTACTTCGTAGTCGCCTGCCCGAAGGACGTGACCATGTACGAGGATGCGATCAAGACCTCCGGCCACCAGGGCGAGATCGAGCTCCGCGAGCTGTCCGAGCTCGTGCTCGAGTCGCTCGAGCTCGACGCCGCCCCGGCCGCGGTCTCGGAGCGAGAGGAGCAAGCATGACCAAGGAAACCGCGTTCTACCCGCGCCTCGAGGCGATGACCGACGAGTGGATGGACCTCTTCGGCTACTGGGCGCCGACGGTCGTCACCGACCCGCTCGAGGAGTACCGAGCGGTACGGGAGACGGCCGGGCTGATGGACTTCGGGATGCTGCGCAAGGTCGACCTCGAGGGCGAGGGCGCGATCGACATCGTCAACGCCGTCGTGGCGCGCGACGTGTCCGGGCTGGCGGCCGGACGGATGGCATACGGCCCGCTCTGCAACGAGCAGGGCAAGATGATCGACGACTGTACGGTCATGCGTCTCGGCGAGAACCGGGTTCGCTTCTGCGGTGCGAACGACAAGGACCTCGAGATCTTCGCGGCGCGATGCGAAGGTACCGGTGTCACGATGCGGGTCTTCACCGACGACGTCGGACACCTCTGTGTCCAGGGTCCGCGCTCACGCGACATCTTGCAGCCGATTACGAGCACCGATCTCTCGAACGAGGCCTTCCCCTACTACACGTGCAAGGACGACGTCGAGGTCGGGGGCATTCCGGGCGTCTTCATGCCGCGCCTCGGTTACACGGCGGAGCTCGGCTGGGAGCTCTGGGTCGAGCGCGACCGCGCGCTCGAGCTGTGGGACACGCTCGTGGAGGCCGGCGAGCCGCACGGGATGAAGGTGATCGGAATGAACGCGCTCGACCTGTTCCGGATCGAGGGAGGCTTCATCATCGGCGGAGTCGAGTACGACGAGACGGTGTCGCCGTACGAGTGCGGGCTGGGCTGGGCCGTGGCGCTCGACAAGGGCGAGTTCCTCGGCCGCGATGCGCTCGCGGGTGGAAAGGGCGCGGCGCGGTTGCGGTTGGCCAGCGTGACGCTCGAGTCGGGCGGCGACGCCGCGACCGGGGCCGCGCTCGTCGCAGACGGCGAGGAGGTCGGCCTGGTGACCCAGGCGATCGTCTCCCCCTACCTCGGCGGACGAACGCTCGGGCTGGCGAAGGTTCGCATCGACCTCGCGCAGGCGGGAACCAAGGTCGAGGCGCGAATCGGCGACGAGCTCGTCGCCGGCGAGGTCGTTCGCCACCCGGTGTACGAGCCCGAGCGGAAGCGCGTGAAGGAGGGGTAACGTGGGGGAACCCAGGATTCCCCCGCGGACCCCCTCCTTCTGCGCTCTCGCTGCCCGGCCGCTCTTGGCCTCCCGCCGAGCGAAGCCCGGCTCCGGCCGCCAACGGCATCGCATCGCAGATGGAACTTGTCACAACGGCGGGACCTCGGTGAGCGCGTCGGCCGTACCGCTTAGTGATGCTTGCAGCGCTGGTAGGAGCCCTGGCTCTCGTCTCGCCGCCCGGCTTGATCTGTCCCGCGCGTTTCAGTCCTCTACCGGCTGAATGGGTGCAGGGAAATCTCGGTCCCGGCGAGGGCCCGGACGCCACGATCGATGCCTTTGCGCACACGCGCGGGTTCCACAACCTGAACGACATTCCAGCGAGCGGCATCTACGTCGAGGTTCTCCTCTCCCGCCGCGCACTGACCTCTCCGGCTCCTACGGCGCGGCGCCCCTTGCGGCTGCCGCTGCGGATCGCCCATCCGGATCAGATTTCGTCCCAGGAGGGCGCGCCGCTTCCGGAGTATCGATTTGCCGGTCGCTATCGACGGCTGTACTACGTGGACGTGCGCGTCGACTTCGGCCGAAAGCGACCAACGGGCCAGATGCTCCGGCGAACCCAGGCGCTGCTCCTTCGTTTGCGGCTGCCGAGCAGTCTCGTTCGCAGCTCTTTGAATTGCTGAGAGATACCCACTCGCAAGGGCGGCCAACCTCCGCCCGTCCGCCCAGCTCGGCGCGCTCAGTGCGCGGGCGGGTCCCACCCCTCGAGGACCGGGGGCTTCCAGTCGGTGCCGACCGTCCTCGAGTCCTCGACCCACGGGCCTAGCTCCGGCTGGCGAAACTTGGCGTGCTTCTCCTTCAGCTGGATTCCGTACGAGTTGCCGGACTGCAGATGCGTGACGAGCACCTTCCGTGCGAGCTCGTGCTCGCGGCCCGCGGGAATCGGGAAGTAGATCTTGAGGAACGAGTTCGAGTAGCGGTCGAACACGGCCGGTACGCCGTCCTCCTGGAGCAGCTCGACGTCCTCGAGCCAGTTGATGTCCTCGCCGGGAACGGCGGCGACGAGATCGAGGTCCTCGACCAGGGCGATCTGCTCCTGGTAGGGAAAGCGGCGGCCTGCGAGGTACTCGGCGTCGAGGGCGAACTTCTTCTCGGGCTCCCGGGTGCCCTGCTCATCCGTGAGCTCGGTCTCCCGCGCCTCTTCGACGCCCTTCACATCCGAGTCGCCGGCCACCCGCCTACTCCGGCTCGCCGCCGCGGGTGAACGCAGGCGCCGGCGGCGCCTGCTCGCTCGGCAGGTAGTCGACCGGGTACTCGAGATGCTTCTCGAGCAGCTGCTTGATTTCCCCGAGCGTTCGCTCCTCCGTGACGCCGGGGATGTAGCTCGTGCCTGCGAGGGGCACCTTTGCCATCGCCGCCGCTTCCACGGTCAGCGCGCACAGATCCTCGGGCTCGAGGCTGTGGACGTCCGTCTTGCCGCACGCGCGCGCGAGCATCTGCACCTCGAGCGTCAGGGTATGGAGGAAGTTGTAGACCCGCTCCGCGGCCTCGTCGACGACGAGTCGCTTGCGGAGCTCGGGATCCTGGGTGGTGATCCCGACCGGGCAGCGGCCCGTGTGGCAGTGGTAGCACTCGCCGGCCGGGACGCCGACCGTGCCCTCGTAGTCCGTGACGCCGGGGATCTCGCGGTTGCAGTTCAGGGCGATGAGCGCCGAGTGCCCGAGCGCAACGGCCTTCGCCCCGAGCGCGAGACACTTCGCGACGTCGCCGCCGTTTCGGATCCCGCCCGCGACGACGAGGTCGATGTCGTCGAGCAGGCCGACGTCCTCGAGCGCGCGGCGCGCCTCGGGGATGGCCGCGAGCAGTGGGATGCCCGTCTCCTCCGTGGCGAGGTGCGGCCCCGCGCCCGTGCCGCCCTCGGCACCGTCCAGGTAGATGATGTCGGGCCCGCACTTCGCGGCCATGCGTACGTCGTCGTAGACGCGCGCGGCACCGAGCTTGAGCTGGATCGGAATCTGGTAGTCCGTCGCCTCGCGGACCTCCTGGATCTTCAGCGAGAGATCATCCGGGCCGAGCCAGTCCGGATGGCGCGCGGGCGAGCGCTGGTCGATCCCCGGCGGCAGAGAGCGCATCTCTGCCACCTGCTCCGTCACCTTCTGACCCATCAGGTGACCGCCGAGGCCGACCTTGCAGCCCTGGCCGATGAAGAACTCGCAGGCGTCGGCGAGCATCAGGTGGTGCGGGTTGAACCCGTACCGGCTCTGGATGCACTGGTAGTACCACTTGGTCGAGAGCTCCCGCTCGGGCGGGATCATCCCGCCTTCGCCCGAGCAGGTCGCCGTTCCCGCCATGGACGCCGCCTTCGCGAGGGCCATCTTCGCCTCGAGCGAGAGCGCGCCGAAGCTCATGCCCGTGATGTAGACCGGGATATCGAGCTCGAGCGGCTTCTTCGCGAAGCGAGCGCCAAGCACCGTCTTCGTCTCGCATTTCTCGCGGTATCCCTCGATCACGAACCGCGTCAGCGTGCCGGGCATGAACATCAGGTCGTCCCAGTGAGGGATCTTCTTGAACATCGAGAAGCCCCGCATCCGGTAGCGCCCGAGCTCCGCCTTCATGTGGATGTCGTTGATCACCTCGGGCGTGAAGATGGGGCTGCGCCCGAGCACCACGCGCCGGGACGGCTGCCGCTTGCCGACGTTGTCTTCGACGTGCTCGTAGCGATCGCTGGTGGCCATCGACTCTCCTGGTTAGAGGACGAGCTTCCGCTCGGAAGGCTCGAGGTTGTCGTAGTTGTAGAGCTTCTTGCCGCACACGAACTTCTGGAACTCCGGCGGTGAGCCGAGCCCGTAGATGCGGAACTTGCGCTCGATGAACTCGGTGTCCGAGTCGTCCCACTCGCCGGGGACGCAGTCGATGCCGAGCGACTTCACGCTGCCGGCGACGTAGATCTGGCCGTCGTACATCGAGTCGCCGAGACCGGGCCCGACGTTGCCGCAGAGGATCTGACGACCGCGCTGCAGCATGAACGCCGTCATCGAGCCTACGTCGCCGAGGACGATGATCGACCCACCTTTCTGGTCGATTCCCGTGCGTGCGCCCACCCGGCCCTTCACGAGCAGGTCTCCGCCGCGCATCGCGGCCCCGGTGAGCGAGCCGGCGTTCCCCTCGACGACGACGACGCCCGACATCATGTTCTCGCACGCCGACCAGCCGAGGCGGCCGGCGACGTGCACCTCCGGCCCGTCGATCAAGCCGCAGCCGAAGTAGCCGAGGCTGCCCTGGAAGCGGATGCGGCAGCGCGTCAGGATCCCGACGCCGAGCGAGTGCTTGCCGCCCGGATTCGCAACCGTCACGTCCTTGACGCCCTGCTCGTAGAGGAGCCGCCGCAGCTCGAGGTTGATCTGCCTCGTGGACAGGTCTTGCGCGTCGAACTCCGCCCGCTCGCCCTCGATCTCCGAGACGCACGGAGCCTCGGCGAACGGCTCCGCGAGGCCGCGGGCGTCGTACCTGATCCGGCTCTCGCCCGTCAGCGCTCCGCCCGGCACCGCGCACCTCCTACCTCTGCCACACCATGACCTCCGACTCGTACGGGTCGTACGTCTCGATCTCGTGGTCGACGAGCGAGCGGATCGCGATCTCCTCCGAGGCGAGCGCCACCAGCTCGTCGCTCTCGTACAGGACGAGCGGCTTCGCCGCCATCTCGTCCTTCGCCACGCCGAGGGCGTCCCCCGTCACGCAGAGGTACGTGAACACGCCGTCCAGATCCTCGAGGCTCTGCCGCATCGCCTCCTCCAGGGACATGCCCCCGGTCATCCTCTCGGCGAGATAGACCGCGATGATCTCCGAGTCGCACTCCGACTGGAATCGGTGTCCGGAGCGCTCCAGCCGCCGACGCCACTGGAAGTAGTTCGTCAGCTGCCCGTTGTGAACGACGGCCACGTCCTCGAACGGGTAGGCCCAGTAGGGGTGCGCCCCCGAGATGTCGACGTCGGACTCGGTCGCCATCCGGACATGGCCGATCGCGTGCGTGCCGGCGAAGTCGTCCAGGTGGTACTGCTCGGCCACCGTCGCGGCATCCCCCAGGTCTTTGATGATCTCGAGCGAGTGGCCGAGCGAGAGCACCTCGCAGTCCACCACGTCCTCGACGTAGTCGGCGAGCTGCTTCAGGTCGCCGTCGTACTCCAGGGTGGCCCGGTAGGCATATTCGGTCTCTGCTGCGATGTCCGTGAGGCGCGCTCCGATCGTGCCGAGGCGCGTCTCGACCTGGCGGCGGTGACGTTCGAGGCGATCGTGGAAGTCGAAGTCCCGCGGCGTGTTCGCGTCCGCGAGCTTGTAGCGCATGACGATGAGGCTCGACGGCTGACCGTACAAGGCATAGCCCGTCGAGTCCGGCCCGCGGTGCTTCATCGACTGAAGCATCTGCGTCATCTCGTGGCCGATCTGACGGGCGCCGTCCCGATAGATGATGCCGGCGATTCCGCACATAGCGTCGCCGCTCCCTACGGAAGAATGTCGAGGTAGCGCTCGCGTTCCCAGTCGGTGACTGCCGAGCAGAAGCGCTCCCACTCGTCTCGCTTGTAGTGCATGTAGACATCGTAGAGACGGCCAGGTAGGGCCGAGCGCACGACCTCGTCGGCCTCGAGCGCGTCGAGCGCCTCACCGAGGTGACCGGGCACGCGCGGAATCTCGCCTCCCTCGGCGAGAACGTCGTACACGTTGCGCTGTTGCGGCGGCCCCGGGTCGAGCTTGCGCTTGACCCCGTCGAGGCCGCACCTGAGGAGAGCCGCCTGCGTGAGGTACGGATTGCACGCGGAGTCGACGGCACGGAACTCGAACCGGCCGCCGCTCGCCACGCGGACGAGAGTCGTTCGATTCTGCCACCCATAGTCCTTGTAGATCGGTGCCCAGAAGCCGAAGTCCCAGAAGCGCTTGTACGAGTTGACCGTCGAAGCCGTGATGCCGCACAGGCCCCGGTAGTGATCGAGGATGCCGCCCATGAACTGGAGCCCCAGCTTCGACAGCTTCGCCGGCCCGTCCGCGTCGTAGAAGACGTTGTTGCCGGCCTCGTCGACGAGCGTGAAGTGGTGGTGGGCGCCGTTTGCGGATACGCCCGTGAACGGCTTCGGCATGAAGCTCGCGATCACGCCGTGCTTCCGCGCGACTGCGGCGCAGATCTGCCTGAACGTCGAGAGGTTGTCCGCCGTCCGGAGCGCGCGGTCGAACAGGAAGTTCAGCTCGAGCTGGCCGGGCGAGTCCTCATGGTCACCGTACGTCGGAGTGATGCCGAGCTTCTCGCCGTAGTCGATCACGTCGAGAATGATCTCTCGCAGCTCCTCGAACTGATTGATGTGGTAGCACCACGGCTTCGTCAGCCCCTCCGCATCGTTCGGGTTCTCGGTCTTCCGCATCCACATCATCTCGGGCTCGATTCCGCACAAGAACGTGTAGCCGAGCTCCTGCTCGACCTCGTTCACGATCCGCTTCAGGTTCTGGCGCGGGTCGGACTCGAGCAGCTGACCTGTCTCGGTGTCGTAGCAGTCACAGAAGACCCGGGCGACGCGCGGATCCCACGGCAGCTGCCGAAACGTCTCGACGTCGGCGATCGCCGCGAGCTCAGATTCCTCAGGACCGAATCCGATGTAACGATTCTCCCGGTCGACGAAGAGGTCGGCCGTGGCTCCGTACACGAGCTGGTAGCCATCCTCGGCCACCTTCTCCCACATCGTCGACGAGACGCCTTTGCCGTTGATGTGGCCAGAGACGGAGACTTGCTGGAAGAAGATGTACTTGATCCCCTTCTCGTTGATCTCCTTGCGAATCGCCTGGATCAGCTCGAGTCGCGCCGGATCGCTGCGCGCTTCCTCCAGCGTGGCGAACGGGTCGGCAACCGGCCCCCTGCCGAGGACCGTCTGGACTTGGCCTACCGCCGACTCGGCGATTCCCATGCTGCTCTCCTTCCCACCTCGGAAGCCGCTCGGACTGGCACAGCGTGCATCGGAGCGTATCTAAGGGGGCGCGACATCAATGTCAAGCCCGAGGCAGTCCTGTGCGGATCGCCGCCGTTACAATCCCGGCCCCGTGAAGGTGCTCGCCCTCGACTACGGCCGCGCGCGGACCGGGGTGGCGGTTTCCGATCCGACTGGGACGCTCGCTCGGCCTCTAGCAGTGATCGAGCGCGTCGACAGCGCGCCGGGCCGAGCGACCCTCGGCGAGCTGATTCGCGCCGAGGCCCCCGAGCGCATCGTCGTCGGCCTCCCGCTGACGCTTCGAGGAGAGCGCGGCCGGCAGGTCGGAGAGACCGAGCGCTTCCTCGAGACGCTTCGCACGCTGACGCGGCTGCCCATCGAGAGCTTCGACGAACGCTTCACCTCGGTGCTCGCGGGAAGCGTCGGGGCGGTTGCCGGCGAGCCGGACGACGCACGCGCGGCGGCACACCTCCTGACCGGCTACCTCGCGCGCCTGGGCGGGCGCGAGTCCTGAACGCGGCACGAGCCACTCGCGGCCGGGCTTCCCGGCGCCAGGTCGTGATTCGGCGCGTGGCCGCGCTCGTCGCGCTCACGGCCGGCCTCGCTGCCGTCGGCTGGGGTGTTCGCTCTGCGGTGAGCGGCGGCTCGAGCCAGCCCCCCCCGCCTCCTCCTCCTGCAGTCGCGGCGCCGAGGCCGAAGACGCTGCACATCGTCTTCCCGGAGGGCTTCACGCGTCGCCAGATGGCGCAGCGGATCACGGCGGTCGACAAGATCGCGAGGAGCAAGCGCGGCGTCACGCCGACGCTCTCCGCAGCCCGTTACCTCGCCGTGACGGCGAGCTCGCGCATACCGGGGCGCTTTGCCCGCGACGGCAAGCGGCGCCCGCTCGAGGGGTTCCTGTTCCCCGCGACGTACGCCTTCACGTCCAGGACGACGGCGCCACGCCTCGTCGCGGATCAGCTGAAGACGTTCCGGCGGGAGTGGTCGAGGGTGAGCGTGCGCTACGCCCGCTCGAAGAACCTCACGCCCTACGACGTCGTGATCGTCGCCTCGATGATCGAGAAAGAGGTGCGCGCGCCGAGCGAGCGGCCGCTCGTGGCCGCCGTCATCTACAACCGCTTGAAGGCGCGGATGCGGCTCGAGATCGACGCGACGATTCGCTACGCGCTCGACGTGCCGCCCACCGAGTCGCTCCACCAGTCACAGCTGCGAGATCCCACGCCGTACAACACGAGGATGCACACCGGCCTGCCGCCGACGCCGATCGCAAATCCGGGGCTCCCCTCGCTGCAGGCGGCCGCTCATCCGGCCCGTGTCGACTACCTCTACTTCGTGCGCAAGCCCGACAAGATCCATCATTTCTTCACCGCCAGCGCGAGAGCTTTCTACGCCTACGAGCGGGCGCACGGCTATTGATCACCGGTGCCACGCGGCTCGTCGGTCTGATCGGCCAACCGGTCGCGGCGTCGCTGTCGCCGCGGATGCAGAACGCGGCCTTCGCGGCGCTCGCGCTCGACTGGGCCTACGTACCGCTGCCTGTCGAGCCCGAGCGGCTGGCCGAGGCGATCAGGGGGCTTGCCGCCGCAGGATTCGCAGGCGTCAACGTGACGACACCGCACAAGCGCGCCGCCGCGGGCCTCGTCGAGACAGCCGCGCGGGGCGTCAACACGCTCGTGTTCGAAGCCGGCCGGGCGTTCGGGTGGACGACCGACGCCGCCGTTCTGGCCGGCATCGAGGCTGAGCACCCGGTTGTCATCGGCGCCGGTGGAGCCGCGCAGGCGTTCATCGACGCGCTGCCCGCGGCTCGCGTCTTCTCGCGCCGCGGGACCTGGCCGCCGGACGTGCGGGACGCCGATCTGATCGTGCAAGCGACGTCAGCCCGGGACGAGGTGCTCGCACGACTCGGCCCCGGCCAGACGCTCGTCGATCTGCCGTACCCCGAGACGGCGACCGCGATCGCCGCACGGGAGGCCGGCGCGACGGTGATCGACGGCCTCGAGGTGCTCGTGGCCCAAGGGGCGGCGTCGTTCGAGCTGTGGACGGGCGTTCAGGCGCCGGTCGCGGTGATGCGGGCGTCCGTCCGCCCGTAGGCTTGCTCGGGGTGCCATTGACGCTGACAACGGCCGGCGAGTCGCACGGCCCCGCACTGGTCGCCATCCTGACGGGCGTACCCGCGGGGCTCGTGCTCGACCGGGCGGCGATCAACGACGATTTGCGCCGGCGACAGGAGGGCTACGGCCGCAGCCCCAGGCAGCGGATCGAGACGGACGAAGTCGAGGTCCTGGCCGGCCTCCGGCACGGCCGCACGCTCGGGACGCCGTTGGCCCTCGTGGTTCGGAACCGCGATCACGCCAACTGGGAGTGGGGTATGAGCCCCTGGCCGCCGGAGGGGGAGCCCACCGGCAAGGGCACGAAGCCGGTCACGGTGCCTCGCCCCGGTCACGCCGACCTGGCCGGCACGCTGAAGTTCGGGCTCGCGGACGCGCGCGACGTCCTCGAGCGGGCCAGTGCACGGCAAACGGCGGTCTCGGTCGCCGCCGGCGCGGTCGCAAAGTCGCTGCTGCGGGAGATCGGCGTCAGCGTGCGCGGCGAGGCCGTCGAGCTCGGCGGCGAGCGCGGGGAGACGGCCACCCGGGCGGCCGTCGATGCTGCCCGGGCCGACCGCGACACGCTCGGCGGGGTCGTCGAGGTACGTGCAGAGGGCGTCCCGCCCGGCCTCGGCTCCTACGCGGCGAAGGAGGAGCGCCTCGACGCCCGACTCGCCGCGGCAGTCGTCGGCATCCAGGCGGTCAAGGGGGTCGAGCTCGGGGACGGCTTCGCGCTTGCGCGAGCTCGCGGCTCGCAGGCGCACGACGAGATTCATCGTGACCGGCGAGGCCTTCATCGCGAGACGAACCACGCGGGCGGGATCGAGGGCGGCGTCACGAATGGCGAGGCGATCGTGGTGCGGGCGGCGATGAAGCCGCTGCCGACGCTGATGCGGCCCCTCGCGACGGTCGACCTCGAGACGGGCGAGCCCGCGGAGGCCCTCGTCGAGCGGAGCGACGTCGCGGCCGTGGAGGCGCTGGCCGTCGTCGCGGAGGCGGCCGTGGCGTTCGAGCTCGCCCGCGCGGCACGGGAGAAGTTCGGCGGCGACTCGCTCGCCGATCTCGTGTCGTCTCACCGCGCCTACCTCGAGCGCATTCCGTGGACTCCCCGGTAACCAGACACGTCGCCCTGATCGGATTCATGGGCGCCGGCAAGACGACGCTCGGCAAAGAGGCCGCGACGCGCCTCGACCGGCGGTTCGTGGATCTCGACCATGAGATCGAGCAGCGCACCGGTACGTCGATCGCCGAGATCTTCGCCGGTCGGGGAGAGGCGGAGTTTCGCGCGCTCGAGGAGCGGGTAGCCGAGGAGGCCCTCCGCTCGCCGGAGCCTGCAGTGATCGCGCTCGGCGGAGGTGCTCCGGCCTCTCCGAGGACACGGTTGCACCTCGTCGAGCGGGCCGTGACCGTGCTCGTCGAGGTCGACGTCGATCAGGCCTGGGAGCGCGTCCGCGGCTCCGAGCGGCCCCTGGCGCTGGACGAGGAGAGCTTTCGCGCTCTCTACGAGCAGCGTCGTGCGCTGTACCACGGCGTCGAGCAGTGGGCCGCGCGAGACGTCGAGGACGTGGCGCTGGCGGCGGGGGGAGTGCACGTTCGGACGGGCGCGCTCGAGCTGGAGCTCGGCGAGACCGTCCTGGCCGAAGGTGCGGCGCTCGTGCTCGACGAGAATGTCGCCGCGCTTCACGGGCCGGCGGCTCGAGCGGCGCTTGGCGAGCGGCTCGTCTCCACGCATCGACTTCCGGCCGGGGAGGAGGCAAAGACGGTGGCGACACTGGAGCGGCTCCTGCGCGATCTGCCCCTTGGCCGAATGGGGACGATCGTCGCCGTCGGCGGCGGGTGTACGACAGACGTGGCCGGCTTTGCCGCGGCGGTGTACCTTCGGGGGATCGACTGGATCGCGGTTCCGACGACGCTCGTCGGGCAGGTCGACGCCGCGATCGGCGGCAAGACGGCGGTCAACCTGCCGGAGGCGAAGAATCTCGTCGGCGCCTTTCACTGGCCCGCCCGCACGGTGATCGACCCGGCAGTCCTCGCGACGCTGCCGGAGGCGGAGCGGCGCGCGGGTATGGCGGAGGTCGTCAAGACCGGGCTCCTCGCCGGTGAGGCGCTCTGGGATCTGCCGGATGCGGAGCTCGTCCGCCGCTGCGCCGCCTACAAGACGGCCGTCTGCCTGCGCGACCCGCGCGAGACGGGGGAGCGGGCGATTCTGAATCTCGGCCATACGTTCGCCCATGCGCTCGAGGCGGGCTCCGACCACGCCGTCTCGCACGGCGAAGCGGTGGCGCTAGGTCTTCTGGCGGCGCTGAGGCTCTCGGGTCTCGACGAGCAGGTACGGCTCGTCGAAGAGCTGCTCGAGCCGCAACCCGTTCGAGCCGACCGCGAGCGCGCGTGGCTCACGCTTCAACGCGACAAGAAGGCCGTCGGCGGAACGCCTCGACTCGTGCTGCTCGAGGCGCTCGGCAAACCGCGAATCGGCGCCCAGCTTCCGGCCGACACGATCCGTCGCGAGCTCGACCGGCTGATCGCGGGGTAGGGTCGAGCCGGTGGAGATCCACGTACTGAACGGCGTCAACCTCGACGTGCTCGGCCGGCGCGATCCGGCACTCTACGGCGGCCTCTCGCTCGACGAGCTCGAGCGGCGGATCACCGGCTGGGCCGCCGAGCTCGGCGCGGTCGTCCACTGCCGCCAGACGAACCACGAGGGCGAGTACGTGGAGTGGTGCCACGAAGCCGCCGCCGCGGCCGGCGGTGTCATCGTGAACCCCGGCGCCTGGTCCCACTACAGCTACGCGATCCGCGACGCGCTCGAGCTCGTGCGTGCGCCGATCGTCGAAGTGCACCTGTCGAACGTCGACGAGCGAGAGGAGTGGCGGCGCCACTCGGTGATCGCGGAGCTCGCCGCCCGCCGCATCGTCGGCAAGGGGCCGGACGGGTACCGTGAGGCGCTCGAGTTCCTGCTGGAGGCGCCATGAACGACCGCATCGAACGTCTTGCCGCGGGCCTCGCCGAGCCGCTGCTCGTCACGACCCCGGCGAACGTTCGCTACCTGACCGGATTCGAGAGCTCGAACGCCGCGGCCCTCGTCGAGCCGGACCGCGTCCGGCTCTTCGCCGATTTTCGCTACGCCTCGTCCGGTCGCGCGGTGCAGGACGTCGAGTTCGTCGAGACCGATCGCGCGATCGCCCATGACCTCGCCGGCAGGCTCTCCGGGAGAATCGCGTTCGAGGCGAGAGACCTCACGTACGCAAGCTGGGAGACGCTGACCGCCGGCGGGCTCGAGTTGGTCCCGACGCGTGGCCTCGTGGAGGCGCTCCGGGCCGTGAAGGACGAGCGGGAGCTCGAGGCGATCCGGCAGGCCGCTGCGATCGCGAACGACGTCTTCGCACGCATCGCGGAAGAGCGCTTCCTTCGTCGGACCGAGCGCGAGCTTGCCTGGCAGATCGAGCAGCTCTTCCACGAGCTCGGGGCCGAAGGGCTCTCGTTTCCCGCGATCGTCGCGGCGGGGCCGAACGGCGCGCTGCCGCACGCGCACCCGGGTGCTCGGAAGATTCAGCCTGGCGACGCCGTGGTGGTCGACGCGGGCTGCATCGTCGACGGCTACTGCTCGGACTGCACGAGGACGTTCGCCGCGGGGGCGCTCTCCGACGAGCTGAAGAACGCATATGCCGTCTGCCTCCAGGCGCAGGAGATCGGTCTCGCCGAGCTCTCTCCGGGACGATCGGGCCGCGACGTCGACGCCGCGGCGCGCGACCATATCGCTGGTGCAGGCCTCGGCGAGGCGTTCGGCCATGGGCTCGGGCACGGCGTCGGGCTCGTGGTGCACGAGGATCCTCGGCTCTCGCAGGTCTCGGAGGACGTCCTCGCCGCGGGAAACGTCGTCACGGTCGAGCCCGGCATCTACCTCGAGGGCTACGGCGGGATCCGGATCGAGGACCTCGTCGTCGTCGGCGCAGACGGCCCGGAGGTCCTGACCTCGTTCACCAAGGATCTCGTCACCGTCGATTGACCTGGGCCTACACTGCGGCTCGTGGCCGACACCGTGAGTACCAACCAGTTCAAGAACGGCATGCACGTCGAGTGGGAGGGAGGCGTCTGGCGCATCGTCGAGTTCCAGCACGTCAAGCCGGGCAAGGGCGGGGCGTTCGTGCGGACGAAGCTCAAGTCGCTCGACAGCGGCGCGATGGTCGATCGAACCTTTCGCGCCGGCGAGAAGTTTCCGCGCGTCCATACCGAGGTGAAAGACGTGCAGTACCTCTACGACGCGGGCGACGAGGTCGTCTTCATGGATCAGGCGAGCTACGACCAGATCTCGCTTCCGCGCGACTCGGTCAGCGACGCTCTCGACTTCATGCAGCCCTCGGCGAGCGTGCAGATCCTGACCGTGGACGGGAGCCCGACCGGCGTGCAGCTGCCCGCCTCCGTCGAGCTGACGGTGACCGAGACCGAGCCGGGCGTCAAAGGTGACACCGTCTCGAACGTGACGAAGCCGGCGACGCTCGAGACGGGCGCGGTCGTCCAGGTGCCGCTCTTCGTCAACCAGGGCGAGCGGATCAAGGTCGATACGCGTGAGCGACGCTACATCTCGCGGGCGTAGGCGACCCGCCGGCGCGGACCCAGAGCCAACGGTGGGGTGCGCCCGAGTCTGCCGGCCGCCTCGGGCACAGCTACATGCAGCGAGCGCATGCTCACGCGCGTCTTCCTGGCTGGCTTGACTGCGTGCCTCACATGCGCTGCCGCAGGCGCGGCAGACGTCGCGCCGATGCCGGCTGTCTCGGCGGACTTCTCGATCGAGTCGACGCCGCTCGAGCTCGCGCCTCGCTGCGCGTCCGAGTTCGTCGCCGGGCGCCTGATCGCGATGCTCGACGCGTACAACTCCGGTCGCGCCCACACCTTCGCGCTCTTCTTTCGGAAGCACGCGCAGCTTCACCCATACGCCGGCCTGACGGGGGCCCAAGTGGGCGTGCGCGGCTCTACGCGTGCGGGCGGCGTCGTCGGACGCACGCTGATCGAGCGTTTCGTCTCGGTTCGCCACCAGCTCGGTGACGGCTGGACGATCACGCGCCTACTGCCGCCGCTCGGCACGGACGCACCGGCCGAGATGACCGTCTACGGCGCCAGCCTTCGCATGCGGCGCGGCACCAACCCTCTAAAGCCCGATGGCGTGAAGATCGTCGTCAACTGCTCGTCGGGCGCGGTGATGACCTGGATTGGTCCGGGCCCGTAGCGCAAGGCGGAAGGCGGGGCTGAGGGCATCCACGGCTGGATGGATCATTTAACCTCCGCGCCATGCCGCGACTTGTCGATACGACGATCCGGCTGCTGAGCCAGGATCCACTCGCGGGGCACATCTCGACGTCCGACCTGCTGGGACTTGCGGACATCCTGGACGGCGCCGGGTTCGACTACCTCGAAGTCTCCGGGGGAGGCGTGTTCGACAACGCCGTACGCCGAGGCGTGGAGAGCCCGTGGGAACGCATCCGGGCGCTGAACGCGCGCACGAGCACGCCGCTCGCCCTGGCCCTCCGGGGCCGCTTCCTCGTGGGCTCCCGCCCCGTCGGAGTCGATTTTGTCCGTCGCTTCATCGCGTCTGCTGCTGCGAACGGCATCGACGTCTTCCGCCTGCACGATCCGTTGAACGACGTCTCGAACCTGCGTGAGGCGGGCGAGGCGATTGCCGCCGCAGGCTGCGAGTTCGCCGCCGGCCTCATCTGGGGGTCAGGGTATGAAGGCGAGACCGAGGCGCTGCTCGAGCAGGCTGGCCGGCTTCGTGACCTGGGGGCGGCCCGGGTCCTGCTTCACGACCCGTCCGGCTCGCTCGAGCCCGGACAGGCGAGCGAGCTCGTCGCCGGCCTTCGTGAGGCGGCCGGGCTGCCGGTCGGCCTCTACTGCCAGGGGGCCGGGGGCAACGCGCTTGCGACCGCGCTCGAGGGAGCCCGCGGCGGGGCGGATCGAATCGCCTGCGCCGTGTATCCGGTCGCCCTCACCCTCCACCGGGTCTCGGGCGAAGGCCTCGCCCAGGCGCTCGCAGGCCTCGGTCTTCCCACCGGCGTCGACGTCGAGCGCCTGTGGCGCGCTTCCGAGCTGGTGGACGAGCACATCGGGGACGAGCCCGTCGTGCCGCTTGCGCCGCGCATCGCCGTTCGCTCCGCCGAGCACCGCCTGCCGGGCGGGCTGGTGGCGGCGCTCGACGCCCAGCTGCGCATGCAGGCCGCCGGGGACCGGCTCGACGACGTGCTCGACGAGCTCGCACGAATCCGCGCGGAGGTCGGGTGGCCGCCGCTTGCCGCGCCGATCGGCCAGGTGCTGGGCTCGCAGGCACTCGTCCACGTTCTGTCCGCGAGCCGCTACGGGTTGGTCGTCGACGAGCTTCGGCTGTTGCTCGAGGGCGAGTACGGGATGCCGCCAGGACCGATCGATCCGACCGTCCGGCGGGCCGTTGAGCTTCTCACTGCAGGCGAGCCGGACGTCGAGCCGGTGCCGGATCTGGACGAGCTCCGCCTCCAGGCCGCCGGGCTAGCCTCGAGCGAGGAGGAGCTCGTCCTGCTCGGTCTCTTCGGGGACGACGCCGAGCCGCTGCTCCGCACGATCCGCAGTCGCGGAGGAGACGAGACGCTCGAGGCGGGCGGCGTCGAGCGCGCGCGGGCCGACCAGATCCGCGAGGTCGTCCGGATCGTGCAGGAGTCGGGGGTGGCCGAGCTGACGATCGAGGAAGGGGGCATGCGTGTCTCGGTCCGTGGACGGGACGACGGCCCGGGGATCGCCGGAGCACCGCTCGTCGTGAGCGAGGCTCAGCGAGCGGAGACGCCGGTGGCGCCGGCGGGCGACGGCATCGTTCGAGTCGATGCGCCGATGGTGGGCGTGTTCTACCGCGGCTCCGAGCCCGGCGCACCGCCGTTCGTCGAGGAAGGCGACACGGTGCTGGCCGGTCAGACGCTCTGCATCCTCGAGGCCATGAAGCTGATGAACGAGGTGAAGGCCGACATGGCAGCCGTCGTGCGCGCGATCCACGCTCGCAACGGGGAGCCGGTCGAGTACGGACAGCTTCTCCTCGAGCTCGAGCCCGTCCTCGGCCGGCCGCTCGACGCCATCTAGGAATGTTCTCGCGCGTCCTCGTCGCCAACAGGGGAGAGGTCGCGGTTCGGGTGATCCGAGCACTCCACGAGCTGAGCGTGGAGGCGGTGGCGGTCTACTCCACCGCCGACCGCGACTCGCTGCACGTGCGGCTCGCCGATCGGGCAGTCTGCATCGGCCCGCCGCCCGCCGCCGACAGCTACCTCAGGATCCCCTCCGTCGTCGCGGCGGCGACGACGACCGGCTGCGAGGCGGTGCATCCGGGCTGGGGCTTCCTGTCCGAGAATCCGGCCTTCGTCGAGGCCTGCGCCGACAACGACCTGGTCTTCGTCGGGCCACCCGCGGACGTGATGGCTCGAATGGGCGACAAGACCGTCGCGAAGCGCGAGATGGTCAAGGCCGGCGTCCCGGTCGTTCCCGGAACAGAAGGGCCGGTCGAGCTGACGGAGGCTCACGGCGCGGCCGCAGAGCTCGGATATCCGGTGCTCGTGAAGGCGGTCGCCGGCGGCGGCGGCCGGGGCATGCGACTCGTCGAGACGCCCGACGAGCTCGAAGCCGTCTTTGCGAGCGCGTCGGCGGAGGCGGAGGCGGCCTTCGCCGACGGCAGCCTGTACCTCGAGAAGGCCCTCGTCCCGGCCAGACACGTCGAGGTGCAGGTCTTGGCCGACGAGCACGGCGGCGTTCTCACGCTGGGCGAGCGGGAGTGCTCGATCCAGCGGCGCCATCAGAAGCTGATCGAGGAGTCGCCCTCGCCGGCTCTGAGCTCCGCTCTCCGGGAGGAGATGGAGGCTGCGGTCGCACGCGCGACGCTCGCCGTCGGCTACCGGAACGCCGGGACCTTCGAGTTCTTGCTCGGCTCAGACGGTGTGTTCGCGTTCATCGAGCTGAACGCACGCTTGCAGGTGGAGCATCCGGTGACCGAGCTCGTCACGGGAATCGATCTCGTGCGGGAGCAGCTGCGAGTCGCGAGCGGCGAGCAGCTCGCCCGCAGCGGCCGTGCCGAGCGCCGCGGACACGCGATCGAGGTGCGGATCAATGCCGAGGACCCGGCGCGAGGCTTCATGCCGTCGCCCGGGCTGATCGAGGAGCTTCGCGTCCCCCTGGGGCCCGGCGTTCGCTTCGACACCTACGTCGAGCGAGGCACCGTCGTCTCGTCCTACTACGACTCGCTGATCGGGAAGCTCATCGTCTGGGACGAGGAACGCACGGCCGCGATCGCCCGCGCGCTCCGCGCCCTGGGCGAGCTCGACGTGCGGGGCGTCGCGACGACTCGGGGCTTCGCGCTCGAGGTACTGCGGAGCGAGCAGTTCTCGACCGGCCGCTACTTCACGAGCTTTCTGGCGCAGCGCGAGGTCCGGGCGGGTACCGTCGCGGCTTCATGACGCTCGGTCGCCACGCAGCGAGGAGAACGGCCCTCTTTCTCCTCTACCAGTGGGATGTCACGGGTCAACCGCTGACGTCGCTCTACGAAGGGGAGGTCGACGCCTTTGCTCTCGAGACGGCCGAGGCGGTCTCGCGACGCGCCGCCGAGCTCGACCGCCGGATCAGCGCGGTCGCAGAAGGCTGGCCGGCCGACCGGCTGGGGGTCGTCGAGCGAAACGTCCTGCGGATCGCCGTCCACGAGCTGGACGAAGGCTCGGTTCCGCCGGAGGTCGCCATCGACGAGGCTGTGGAGCTGTCGAAGCGGTACGCCTCGGAAGATGCCGCCCGGCTCGTCAACGGCATCCTCGGCCGCATGGCGCGCGAGCAGGAACCGGCGGCATGACACGCTACGCGTCCGGGATCGCCGGAGTGACGCCTACGGTCCTCGGTCGCTCGCTCCGCATCAGCCTCAAGGGGTTGCCCTCTGAGTGAGGATGCTCCCGAGGATGCGGTTCGCCGCGCCGAGCTTCTGCTCGAGCGGCTCGAGGAAACGCGCGCCGAGCTCGACCGCATCTCCGAGAGCGGCGACCCGGATGCCGCCATCGACGTGCTCGCGAAGCTGAGCGAGCTTTCGAAGGAAGCGGCTGCCGAGCTCGAGCGGGCGCGCCGGGATGCGGATGCCGAGGAGCTTTGACGAGAACCGGGAGCTCGTCGAGGCCTACCTCGACGAGTTGCCTCTGGCCCCTGAGCTCGGCGGTCTAACAGAGGCGGTTCGCTATGCGCTCGCCAGCGGAGGTAAGCGAATCCGGCCCGTGCTCTGCCTTGCGACGGGCGAGGCGGCGGGGGCAAGCGCGGAGGAGCTGCTGCCCGCGGCAGCAGCGGTCGAGCTCGTGCACAACTTCTCGCTCGTCCACGACGACCTTCCCGCGCTCGACGACGACGAGCTGCGGCGCGGCAGGCCGAGCGCCCACGTTCGGTTCGGCGAGGCGGAGGCGATTCTCGCCGGCGACGCGCTGCTCGCCGAGGCCTTTCGCCTCGCCCTCGGCTACCGGACGCCGCTCGTCGCGCGCGAGCTGGCCGGCGCCACGCTCGGCATGATCGGGGGGCAGTTCCTCGACGTGACGGGCGACGTCGCCGATACGCAGGCGCTCCATCGTTTGAAGACCGGTGCACTCTTCGGCGCGGCGGTCGGCTGCGCACTGGTCGTGGCGGGGGTCCCGGAGGCGGCACGGGCCCCGTGGCGTTCCTTTGCCGGGGAGGTCGGGCTTCTCTTCCAGCTGGTGGACGACGTGCTCGACGAGGACGGGTACGTGCTGCGCTTTGGCGCGGAGGGCGCGCGCGACCTCGCCGACGAGGCACTGCGCCGGGCCGGGGCCCGGCTGGACGAGATTCCGGCCGACACCTCCGCGCTCCGCGACCTAGCGGAGGCTCTGCTCGCGCGAACCGCGTAGGAGCGTGTGTCTGTATCCGGTGCCGAATCTGCGCCGCGCCGTGCGGCGGCGCTTCACGGGCGCCTACCCTTCGTGCGCCATGGCGAAGAAACGTGTCGACATCCTCCTGGTCGAGCGAGGGCTTGCAGAGACGAGGGCGCAGGCCCAGGCGCTCGTGATGGCCGGGCGAGTTCCAGGCTTCGCGAAGGCGGGCGTGCGGGTCGACGACGCGGCGGAGCTCACGGTCGAGCGGCCGCCGCGGTACGTCTCGCGCGGCGGCGAGAAGCTCGCCCACGCACTCGACGCGCTCGGCGTCGACGTCTCGGGGGCAGACTGCCTCGACGTTGGTGCCTCGACGGGAGGGTTCACGGACTGCCTGCTGCAGCACGGCGCCGCGCGCGTGATCGCGCTCGACGTCGGGTACGGCCAGCTGCACCCCCGGCTTCGCGCGGATCCGCGTGTGACCGTGCTCGAGCGCGTCAATGCGCGCGGGCTCGCCGATTTGCCCTTCCCGCCCGACTTCCTCACCTGCGACGTCTCGTTCATCAGCGTCCGGAAGGCGCTGCCTCCGGCCCTTCGGGCGGCGGCGCCGGGCTGGCGCGCGCTCGTGCTCGTCAAGCCGCAGTTCGAGGCCGGTCGCTCCGAAGTGGGAAGAGGGGGCGTCGTGCGAGACCCCGCGGTCCACCGGCGCGTCGTGCGCGGAGTGGCCGAGGCGGCGCTCGGCTGGGATGCCGCCACGCTCGGCGTCGTAGACTCCGGCTTGCCGGGGCCGAAGGGGAACCGGGAGTTCTTCCTCCTGCTCGCCCGGCGCAAGGGAGCGAAGCTGGACGATGCACTCCAACGCTGGATCGACGCTGCAGTCGGCTAGCCGTCCCGAGACGAGCTCGGAGGCGGTGCGGCAGGCCGCCGTGATCACGCACGGCAAGCCGGAGCTGATCGAGCCCGCCCTGACTCGGCTTCGCAGGGTCGCCGAGGCGTGCTCCGTCGAGCTCCTGTTTCCCCCCGACGAAGCCGAGAAGCACGGGCTTGACGCCGCCGAGCAGGATCTGCGCGAGGCAGACCTCGCCGTCGTTCTCGGCGGCGACGGGACGATGCTTCGCGCGCTGCAGCGCTTCCTCGGCACGAACGTGCCGGTGCTCGGGGTCAACTTCGGCACGATCGGGTTCCTGACCTCGATCCGGGCGGACGGGCTCGAGAGGCAGCTCCCGCGGGCGTTCGCCGGTCAGCTCCGCGTGCTGGAGCTCCCGACGCTGGACGTCAGCGTGGGGGGGACGCGCGGGACGGCCGTGAACGACGTCGTCATCACCAGCTCGACCCTCGGCCGAATGGTACGGCTGCGCTGGGCCGTCGGCGGCGAGAGCCTCGGGGTGCAGCGTTGCGACGGCGTCATCTGCGCCACGCCGACCGGCTCGACCGGCTACAACCTCTCGAACGGCGGCCCCGTGATGGTATGGGGCCTGGACGCTTTCGTCATCACCTTCATCGCGCCCCACTCTTTGAACGCGCGCCCGCTCGTGGCTCCCCGAAGCCGCGGGTTCGAAGTTTGCAACGAGACCTCCGACGTCTGCGTGAGCGTGCTCGTCGACGGCCACGGCATCTCCGAGGCGGCGCCGGGCGAGTGCGTCTCGGTTCATCTCGGAGCCGCGAAGAGCCTCCTCGCGACGCTCCCCGAGGCAACCTTCTTCACGCGGTATCGGGACACGTTCTCCGCATGACCAAACGGCTGTCACGGAGAGGGGAACCGTGCTCAGGAGGCTCTTGATCGAGAATCTCGTCCTGATCCGACGGGCCGAGCTCGAGCTTGCCTCCGGCTTGAATGCGATCACGGGCGAGACGGGAGCCGGCAAGACCATCCTCGCGCAGGCCATCGGTCTCCTGCTCGGGGGCAAGGGCGATGCGGCCGCCGTCGGCCCGGACGGCCTCGAGGCATACGTGGAGGCCGAGTTCGACGTCGCGGACGACTTCTTCGAGGCCGACGGCCTCGAGAGCCTTGCCGACCTTCGCCCGGAGGACGAGCCGGGGCTCGTGCTCGCGCGTCGTATCTTTCCCGATGGGCGCACCCGGGCATACGCGTGGGGCAGAGGTGCCGCACGCGAGGATCTCGCTGCGGCGGGCGAGAGGCTGATCGCGATGTCCGGCCAGTTCGAGCAGCGGCGGCTCTCCCGGGCGCTCTACCAGCTCGACGTGATCGACGCGTTCGCCGGGGAGGATCAGCTGCGAAAGCGCGCGGCCGCGCGCGAGGCCTGGCGGGCACTGGTGGCGGCCCGGCGGCGCCACCAGGAGCTCTCACGCGGCGCGGCCGTCGAGCAGGCTCGCCTGGCCGAGCTGCGCGCGCTGGCCGAGGACGCGGACGGGCTCGAGGCCGGGCGGGAGGAGTCGCTCCGCGAGGAGCGCGAGCGGCTTCGCCACGGCACCGAGCTCGTCGAGGCGGCAGCCGGCGCCGTCGAGGCGCTCGCGCCCGAGGACGGCGAGGGCGCCGCCGCGCTCGTCGCGCGCGCCGAACGCGCCGTCGCGGCGTTCGAGCGGCTTGCGCCGGAGCTCACTCGCGCGGGTGCCGAGTTGAGAGACGTCGAGCTGCGGCTGCGCGAGACGGCGAGCGACCTGAGGGCTTTTCTTGCGTCGCTCGAGGCCGACCCCGGCCGTCTCGATGCGGTGGAGGCCGAGCTCGCGCATATCGCCGAGGTCAAGCGCCGGTTTCGCGCCGGCTCGCTCGAGGAACTGCTGGAGCGCGCCGGGCAGGCGCGCGCAGAGCTCGCCGCACTGGACGACGGGCTCGATCCTCGAGCAGCAGCCGCCACCGCGCTTGCTCACGCGGAGCGCCGGAGCGCCGAGCTGGCCACCGAGTTGCGGGCCGGGCGGAGCGCCGCAGCCGGGCCGCTTTCCGATGCGGTCGCGGCGGAGCTGCGCGGCGTGGGCCTCGGCGAGGGCGAGTTCCGGGTCGAGCTGCTGGAACGCGAGCCGGGATCCACTGGAGGCGACGACGTGAGGTTCCTGATCCGCCCGAACGCTGGACTGCCCTTCGCGCCGGTGGCCGAGACGGCCTCCGGCGGCGAGCTGTCCCGGATCGCACTCGCGATCGCAGCCGTCGCCGGCGGCGAGACGATGGTCTTCGACGAGATCGACGCTGGCATCGGCGGCCGAACGGCCCACGCGGTGGGCGAGACGCTGCGCCGCCTCGCGGCGGGCGCCCAGGTGGTCGTGATCACGCACCTGCCGCAGATCGCGACCCTCGCCGAGCGGCACTTCCGGGTCGAGAAGGTTCCGGGCGACCCGACCCACACGCGCATCGAGCCGCTGACGGAGGACGAGCGCCGTGAGGAGATCGAGCGAATGCTCGGCGGGCAGGAGTTCCTGGCGCGCGTGAGATGAGCACGCTACGCGTCCGGGATCGCCGGAGTGACGCCTACGGTCGTCAGTCGCTCGCTCCGCATGAGCCTCACGAGCTTTGCCCCAGGACCACGCTACGCGTCCGGGATCGCCGGAGTGACGCCTACGGTCGTCAGTCGCTCGCTCCGCATGAGCCTCAAGAGGCTGCCGCATGACCACGCTCGTCGAGTTCAGCGGGCCAGCACGGCTCGACAGACGGACGAAGCGGCTCGTCCGGCGCCTCTCGTCGGACGACATCGCAGTCATCGACCACCGCGACATCGACCGCGTCTCGGCGGAGGAGCTGCTCGAGTGCCGCGTCCGCGTCGTCGTCAACGTCTCGACCTCGCAGAGCGGGCGCTTTCCGAACCCAGGCCCGCTGCTGCTCGTGCGCGGCGGCGTCATGTTGATCGACGCGCCGGGCGCCGAGCTCTTCGACCAGGTGAGCGAGGGTGAGATCGTCACCGTCCGGGGGGGCAGCGTGTTCCGGAACGGGAGCTGCCTCGCATCCGGGCACGTCCTCTCCGCAAGGGAGCTCGCCGACGCGCTGGACGCGCAGCGCGGCCGAGTCACCGAGGCGCTCGAGGGCTTCGCCGAGAACACGCTCCGCTACCTTCGCGACGAGGGCGGTCTCCTGACCGAGGGGCTCGAGTTCCCACAGCTCCGGACCCGTTTCCGCGATCGCCACGCGCTGGTCGTCGCGCGTGGGCCGGGGCACAAGCGTGACCTTCGCATCGTTCGGTCGTACGTGCGCGAGTTCAGGCCCGTGCTGATCGGCGTCGACGGGGGTGCCGATGCGCTGCGCGAGGAGGGCTACCGCCCCGACGTCATCGTCGGCGACATGGACTCGGTCACCGACGACGCGCTCGTCTCGGGCGCGGAGATCCTGGCCCACGCCTACCCCGACGGCGAGACCCCCGCTGCCGGCCGTCTCGAGCGCCTGGGCGTCACCTTCGAGCGCGTCGCGGCCACGGGCGTCAGCGAGGACCTCGCGTTGCTCCTGGCCTATGAGAAGGGCGCCGAGCTGATCGTGGCGGTCGGGACCCACTTCAACCTGATCGAGTTTCTCGAGCGCGAGCGTGCTGGCATGTCCTCGACGTTCGTGACCAGGCTGAAGGTGGGGGAGATCCTCGTGGACGCGAAGGGCGTGTCGCGGCTCGTCAGCCGGCGCGTGGGCCTCTGGCCGCTGCTCGCATTCTCCGCGGCCGGGCTCGGCGCAGTCGTCGCCGCCGTGCTCGCCTCGCCACAGCTGCGGAGCCTGATCGAGGTGCTGAGCCGCCGCATGGGCGACCTGCTCGGCCTCGGGTAGCACCTCCAGATGCGGCTCAGGGCAGAGAAGAAGCTGCTGGCACTTCCTCACGAGGTCTGGCCGCTTCTCGCCGAGCCGCGACACCTCTCGGACTGGTGGCCGGGGTACACGGCCGTCCAGCCTGACCGACGCGGTCTGGCAGTTGGAGCGCGGTGGACGATCACGCGAACGGATCGCCCCGGCCTCTTGCGGCGGCCGCGCGGGCGCGGGCTCGTGGTGATCACACGCGTGGAGGTCGGGCGCGCACTCGGGTG
Source organism: Gaiellales bacterium (assembly GCA_038253945.1). GTDB lineage: Bacteria > Actinomycetota > Thermoleophilia > Gaiellales > Gaiellaceae > JBBRYW01. Next base: position 198,117 of record JBBSGR010000003.1, on the reverse strand, counting down.
GCGCGATCTCGAGCAGGGCTTCGAGGCGGTGATCACGCTCGAGCGGGGTGGGGACGACACCCGCGCCATGCTCGGCCTGGAGGCCGCGCCCTGGCGCCTGCCGCTCGAGGGGTTGACCCGATTGCCGCAGCAGGCGCTCGCTCGCCTGCACGCCCTCTGCCAGACTGCTGCTCAGCTCTCGTAGCTTCCAACACCATGTTCGACCTCCGCTATCACGTCGCGTCGCTCGCGGCCGTCTTCCTCGCGCTGATCATCGGCATCCTTGTCGGCGTAGGCATGTCCGGCAGCGGCCTTGTCCGGGACAGCGAGCGGCGGGCCTTGAACGACCAGATCGACAGGCTGCAGCACGACCTCGACGCCGAGCGTCAGCGTTCTCGCGAGCAGGAGGCCGCCGGTGCGTTCGCCGATTCCGCCTACGCCGCGGTCATGGCGCGGCGCCTCGCCGACAAGCGCATCGCGGTCGTGTACTTCGGGGCGGTCGACAACGCCGTCAACGCGGCCGTCGAGCAGGCGATCAGAGATGCCGGCGGGCGCCTGGTTCGGCTGCGCGCGATCGCGCTGCCAGACCGGATGGCTACGGTGACCCGAGGTCTCGCGCGTCACGGCTCGCTCGCGGACTACTCGGGTTCCCGCAAGTCCTGGAACCTGGGCCGGGACCTCGGCCGCGAGCTCGTTGCCGGCGGGGACACGCCGCTCTGGGAAGCGGTGTCGGAGACGCTGGTCGCGCAGCGGAGCGGCAGCGGGCGTCCGCCCGCGGACGGCGTCGTCCTCGCGCGGTCGATCGGCCCTCAGCACGGGCAGGCGGCGCGCTTCCTCGGTGGGTTCGCCTCCGGCCTCCGCCACGCGGCGACCGTGGTCGGCGTCGAGTCGACCGGCGCGAAGCCGTCGGCGATCCCGATCTACACACGGGAGGGTTTCTCGAGCGTGGACGACGTCGATACCTCGATCGGGAAAGTCGCTCTGGCCGTCCTGCTCTCGGGTGGGCAGCCGGGTCAGTACGGTCTCAAGCAGACCGCGGAGCAGGCGATTCCGCCGATCGACCCCGTTCCGGCGCAGTCGCCCGGCGGCGGCTGACGATTGACCGAGGGCGATCTCTCGATCCTGGTAGCCGCCCGCGACGAGGACGCAAGCATCGCGGCGACCGTCGGCGCCCTCCGCTCGGCGTTTCCGGCGGCCGACGTGATCGTCGCCGACGACGGGTCGCGCGACCTCACGGCCGACGAGGCCGAGCGCGCCGGAGCCCGGGTGCTGCGCCTCCCCGCTCGCGGAAAGGGGCAAGCACTCACGCTGGCCGAGCTGGCGGCCCCGCCGGGACCGCTGCTGCTTTGCGACGCAGATCTCGCCGGTGACCTGCGCCCGCTCCTGAACGGCTCGGCAGATCTCGCGATCGCCGCATTCGGAGACCGCGTCGGAGGCGGGTTCGGACTCGCGAAGCACACGTCACGGGCGCTCATCGGCGCGCTTACCGGCTTCAGGGCGTGCGAGCCGCTGTCGGGCCAGCGTGCGCTCTCCCCGGCTGCCCGGGCGGCCGTCTTCCCGCTCGCCGCCGGCTTCGGGTGCGAGGTGCGGATGACGATCGATGCGGCCCGGGTTGGACTTCGCGTCACCGAAGTGGAGCTTCCGCTCTCGCACCGGGTCACCGGCCGGGACGTCGCGGGGTTCGCTCACCGGGGCCGCCAGCTCGTCGACGCGCTGCTCGCGTGCGGCCCGCTCGGGACCAACCACCGCGGGCTGCGGCTGCCGCTCGTCGGGTGGCTCGTCGCCGCTCCGGGCCTGCTCGGGCCTCGCCGGAGGGCCGCGGGGGTGGCCGCCGTCTCGCTGCTCGGCCTCGTCGACGACCTGCGGAGCGGACCCGAGCGCGGCCTGCGGGCGCACGTGCAGGCAGGCAGGACGACCGGAACGCTGAAGCTCGTCGGCATGCCTGTCGTGGGCGCTGTCGTGACGGGATCTCTGTCGGGCGGCCTCCTCGTCGGGCTTGCCTCGCACTCCCTGAACCTGCTCGACACGCGTCCGGGGAGAGCTCTGAAGGCCTTTCTGGCCGCGAGCGCCGTGCTGGGGCGCGGCACGCTGCCGTACTCGGCCGGTGCCATCATCCTCCTCCCTTACGATCTGAGGGAGGTGATGATGCTCGGAGACTCCGGATCGAACTCGCTCGGCGCCGTGCTAGGTTTCGAGTCCGTGGCACGATTCACGGGGAAGGGGCGTTGGGCCGCGATCGGGCTCCTCGCCGCCCTCTCGGTTTTCGGGGAATATCGCTCGCTCGGACGAGTGATCGAGCGTGCGCCTGGCGTGCGCGGTCTCGATCGCCTCGGAAGGCTTCCTTGACGCGCGCCCCCGGCGCCGCGAATCCGACGAAGTACGTCTTCATCACCGGCGGCGTCGTCTCGGCGCTCGGCAAGGGCATCGTCGCGGCGTCGCTCGGCCGGCTGCTCAAGGCTCGCGGGCTCAAGGTGCAGGTGCAGAAGTTCGATCCGTACCTGAACGTCGACCCCGGGACGATGAGCCCGTTTCAGCACGGCGAGGTCTTCGTGACCGAGGACGGCGCCGAGACCGACCTCGACATCGGCCATTACGAGCGCTTCATCGACGAGAATCTCTCCCGGACGGCGAACCACACGGCCGGCGGTATCTGGTACTCCGTACTGCGCAAGGAGCGAAAGGGGGAGTACCTCGGCTCGACCGTCCAGGTGATCCCCCACATCACGAACGAGATCAAGGAGCGGATCCGCCGCGGCGCAGCGGCCTCCGACACGGACGTCGTCATCAGCGAGATCGGCGGCACGGTCGGCGACATCGAGTCACTGCCGTTCCTCGAGGCGATTCGCCAGTTCCGGCGCGAGTCGGGTCCGGAGAACGTCGTCTACCTCCACGTCACGCTCGTGCCCTTCGTCGGGACCGCGGGCGAGCTGAAGACGAAGCCGACCCAGCACTCGGTGAACGAGCTGCGCCGGATCGGGATTCACCCGGACGTCGTCGTCTGCCGCTCGGAGGAGCCGCTTTCCCCCGAGATTCGCGACAAGATCGCGCTCTTCGCCGACGTCGAGCTGGAGGCGGTGATCTCGAACCGCGACGTCCCCGACGTCTACCTCGTTCCCTCGGCGCTCCAGGAGGAGGGCCTCGACGATCTGGTCTGCGCCAAGCTGGGCCTGTCCGTCGCTTCGGCGGATCTCGGCGACTGGCTGCAGCTCGCTCGGCGGATCCAGGCGCCGGCAGACACGATCGAGATCGCCCTCGTCGGAAAGTACATCCAGCTGCACGACGCCTACCTGTCGGTTCATGAGGCGCTGAAGCACGCCTCGGTTCACCACGGATGCTCGGTGCGGGTGAGCTGGGTCGACGCCGGCGGCATGTCTCTCGAGGAGGCGACGCGAGAACTCGAGCGGGTCGATGGAGTGATCGTCCCGGGCGGCTTCGGGTCGCGGGGTTGGGAGGGCAAGATCCTCGCCTGTCGCGTGGCGCGGGAGGGCGGGGTCCCGTATCTCGGTCTCTGCCTCGGGATGCACGTCGCCGTGTCGGAGTTTGCACGGCACGTCGCGGGGCTGGACGGCGCCAACTCCACCGAGATGGATCCCGAGACGCCCTACCCCGTCATCGACCTGCTGCCCGAGCAGAAGGAAGTGGAGGACCTGGGCGGAACGATGCGGCTCGGCGCCCAGGCCGTGGAGGTGGTGGACGAAACGCACGCTCGAGTCGCGTACGGCGAAGCCGTCATCCACGAGCGTCACCGCCATCGCTACGAGGTCAACAACCTCTACCGCTCGCAGCTGGTCGCGGCCGGCCTCGTCGTCTCGGGGACGTTCCAGGAAGGCCGGCTGGTCGAGATCGTGGAGCTGCCGGATCACCCGTGGTTCGTCGCGAGTCAGTTCCACCCGGAGTTCAAGTCGCGGCCCACCCGACCCGCTCCGCTCTTCCGCGATTTCGTGGGCGCCGCTCTCGTCCGGGCCCGCGAGCGCGCGGCGTTCTCGCTCGCGGCGGGTTCGCGCGTCTAGCCCGAGGAAGCCTGCGCCGGCCTGCGCCGCGCAACCAGTTGCTCGGCTTGCTCGAACGTCAGCCCCTGCTCCCAGACGCTCGTGAACGCGAGCTTGAGCAGCCCGGCGAGTGAACGGTGCTCGATGACGACCATCGTGAGGCTCGACTCGCCGGCCAGCGGATCCTCCATCCCGAAGAGGACGGTCGCCTCGTCGACGATTGCGAGCTTGAGCGGCAGCTCGGGCACGAAGCGCGCTTCTTCACCGGCCTCGACGAAGCGGTGAACGGTCTCTACTGCCTCGGGATCATCGAAGAGCGCGAGCTCGTAGACGCTGCGCGCGGCGTTCTTGCCGAGCAGGCGCAAGCCTTCGGCGTTCTCCTCGAGCGGCGTGGCGTACGGAGGCCTGGTGAAGATGAGGATCTCCCGTTCGACCGATGCCTGGAGCTCGTCGAACCTCTCGCTGATCGCCCGCCTGTCGTGCAGCACTTCGATGTACTCGAGCGGATCTGTGTGGGTGAGACCTTCCCGGTATGCGGGGGCGAGCTCGTCGATGACGTCCTGGGCATCGCTCTCGAGCCTGTCGAGCTGTTCCCGCCGGTCCGCTACGAGCCGGCGGATTGCCGACTCGGGCTCCATCGCGGCGTACCTGGCTGGATTGCCCGCGCGCATCGACGCGAGCCCCTTCTCGACGAGGCTCGCGAGAACGTCGTACACGCGCTGACGGGGCAGGGCCGCGAGGCGAGCAACCTCCGCAGCGGTCGAGCTGTCGCGCCGGATCAGCCCGAGGTACGCCTTGGCCTCGTAGGTCGTGAGGCCGAGGGTCGTCAATTGATCAGGGTGCAGTTGACTCAAGAATCAACGGAGGATAGCGTAACCACTGCCCGTGGTGACATTTCGCGGAAAACCTTGACATTCCTCCCGCCGCTGTGTTATGAAGCAGGCGACGGTTGCGGGGGGTCGATGCGGCGGACCCCTTCCGCAGCCGTCATTCTTCTGTTCAGGACCATCGCCTAAGATCGTGCGGGTGCCCGTACCGGACCCCCTTTCCTTCTTCCTCGAGCTCGTCTCGCTGCCGAGCCCGCCGGGCGAGGAGCGGGACGTGGCAGACCGCGTCATGGACTATCTCCGTGGGCTCGGCCTGGAGGTCTCCGAAGACGACGCCGGAGCCAGGATCGGCTCGACCTCCGGCAACTTGCTCTGCCGGCTGGAGCCGACCGGCGACGGAGGAACTCCGCTCTTCCTCTGCGCCCACCTGGACACCGTGCCGCTCCAGGGCAGGCTGGAGCCGGTGGTCGACGACGGCGTCGTCCGGAATGCGGGCGGCACGATTCTCGGCGCCGACAACAAGGCCGCGGTCGTCGCGATGCTCGAGGCCGTTCGGCGGCTGCACTCCGAAGCTCGGCCGCATGCGGGCGTCGAGCTGTTGTTCACGCCGATGGAGGAGGTCGGCCTCCTCGGCGCCGCGGCGTTCGACGAGAGCCGGCTCAGCGCGCGCGTCGGCTTCGTCTACGACCAGGCCGCTCCGATCGGCGACGTGATTCTCGGAGCACCCTTCCAGCGGCGGCTCGACGTCCGGTTTCGAGGGCGCGCCGCGCACGCCGGCATGTATCCCGAGGAAGGCCGCTCGGCGGTCGCAGCGGCGGCGCGGGCAATCGCCGATCTCCGCCTTGGCCGGCTTGACGAAGAGACGACCGCAAACGTCGGGCGCATCGAGGGAGGCAGTGCCCGGAACATCATTCCAGAGCATTGCCTGCTCGAGGTCGAAGCGCGCTCCCACGACGAGGCGAAGCTTGCGGACGTGATCCAGGAGATACTCGACACCACCTCTTTCGCGGCCGGCGTCGGCGACTGCGAGGTGGAGACCGAGATTCGTGAAGGTGCGCGCGGCTATCGCTTCAGGGAGGCGGATTTCCCCGTCCGGCTCGCCGGCGCGGCACTCGAGCGGGCCGGATACACGCCGCGCTACGGGCTCACTGGCGGTGGTGCAGACGCGAACGTCTTCAACGAGCGAGGCCTCGCCTGCGTCAATCTCGCGAACGGCATGGCCGAGATCCATACGCCTGACGAGCACATCGCGGTCGCCGACCTCGAGGGGATGGTGCAGGTGACGCTCGCTCTCGTCGAAGCTGCCCGCGACGGCTCAGGGTAGTGGCGCTCCGGCTCCGGCGCGGCACCGTGACGCGAATCGAGGAGCGCCACGAGGGGCTCGTGCGGCTCGAGGTGGACGGCGCCTCGTGCATCGCGTATCCCCGCCTGACCGGCCCGGTTGCCCTCGGCGACGACGTCGTCGTCAACGTCCAGGCTCGAGAGCTCGGCCTCGGCTCAGGCGGTTTCCACGTCCTGCATACGAACCTGACGCGCGGACTCGAGCTCGCGGCTGAGCCGGGCGCTCATGTCATGACGCTTCCGTATACCGCCCTTCAGCACGCCGTGCCGTACGTGGAGGAGGAAGCCGATCTCGTCGGCAGCCTCTCCGGCATGCCCGTCGTGTGCTGCTCGCTCCACAGCCAGGTCGCCCCTGCTGCCGCGGGCCTCGGTCACGGATCCCGCGTCGCCTACGTCCAGCTTGCCGGCGGCGCGCTTCCAGTCTCGCTCTCCGACTCGGTCCGCGAGCTTCGGTCACGCGGGCTCCTCGAAGTGGCGGTTGCCGCGGGCAGCTGCTTCGACGCGGATGTGCAGTGTGCGAACGTCTTCTCCGCGCTTGCCTGGGTGGCAACCGGGGGCTTCGAGGCGGCTATCTGCGCGATCGGCCCGGGCGTCGTCGGCACAGGCTCGCACCTGGGTCACGGCGGGCTCGCCGCAGCCGAGGCGGCCAATGCGACGGCTGCCCTGGGCGGCTCGGCGGTGCTCGCGGTGAGAGCCTCGAGCGCGGAGTCCCGCGAGCGGCATCGGGCCATCTCCGACCACACGCGCGCCGCGCTCGAGCTGTGCCTCGGAAGTGTCGTAGCGGCGTGGCCGGCCGGCGTCGACCGGCCCACGTGGCTGGATCCGGTCGAGGACGTCGACGTGACGGGATGGCAGGAGGAGTGCGCCGACTTGCAGCTCGCCCACATGGGGCGCGGCCCGGCTGAGGACCCGCCGTTCTTCGCCGCCGCCTTCGCCGCCGGACGGCTGGCGCGGTCGCTTCGACCGTGATGGAGGATCGGCGGCTCGGGCCGGTCGTCGGTCTCGGGACCTGGAGCACGTTCGGCGATGAAGCCGAGCTCGCGCGCGAGGTCGTAGGGGAAGCGCTCGCTTCCGGGTGCCGTGTGATCGACTCGTCGCCGATGTACGGCGGTGCGCAGCGTTCACTTGCGGCGGCGCTCGAGGGCCGGCGTGACGCGGCAAGAGTCGCGACGAAGATCTGGACCGACTCCGTCGAGCAGGGCAGGAGGCAGCTCGCGGATCAGCTCGACTGGTACGGCTACGTCGAGATCGAGCAGATCCACAACCTCGTCGCGTGGCGAGATCATCTGCGCTGGCTCGAAGACGAGCGCGGTGCCGGGCGAGTTGACCTGCTCGGGGTGACGCACTACGCCCGAGGCGCGTTCGGCGAGCTCGCCGCCGCTTTGCAGACCGGTCGCTTCGACACGGTGCAGCTGCCGTACAACCCCGCCGAGCGAGAGTGCGAGCGCCAGCTTTCTGCCGCTCGCGGCCGAGCTCGGTGTGGCGGTGATCGCGATGCGGCCGCTCGGCGGCGGCGGCGGTTCGCTCCTCCGCCTGGGCGTCGAAAACCGCGAGCTCACGCCGCTCGCCGACTTCGGGATCGCGACCTGGTCGCAGGCGCTCATCAAGTGGGCGTTGTCGGACGAGCGCGTCGATCTGGTGATCCCCGGCACATCTCGCCCCGCACGCGCACGGGAGAACGCTGCGGCCGGCTCGCCGCCCTGGTTCGGCCCAGACGAGCGACGCCTCGTCGAGCGGCTAGCGGGCAAATCCACGTGAAGCGTGAATGGTCACGTCAGTGAGTCGGAAGCGCGGCGATGCAGGCGCCGGGAGTATCGTTGCGCCGCCGCGATGAAGATCGGCGTCGTCAGAGAGATCAAAGCCGACGAGTACCGGGTCGCCCTCACGCCGGCGGGTGCCCGCGAGCTCATACAGCGCAGGCACGACGTCCTCGTCGAGGCAGGGGCCGGCGCGGGCAGCGCCTTTTCGGACAGCGACTACACCGCCGTCGGCGCGCGCGTCGTCACCGTCGAGGCGGCCTGGGGCGACAGCGAGCTCGTGGTCAAGGTGAAGGAGCCGCTGGCCGAGGAGTTCGGTCGCCTGCGCGACGACCTGACGCTCTTTACGTACCTGCATCTGGCGGCCGCTTCGGATCTCACCCGGGCGCTGGTCGAGAGCGGCGCTGCTTGCATCGCTTATGAAACCGTCGAGGCGGACAACGGTGCGCTCCCTCTGCTCGCGCCGATGAGCGAGATCGCCGGACGCCTCGCCGGCCAGGCGGGCGCTCACTTTCTCGAGAAGCCGCGAGGCGGGCGGGGAGTGTTGCTCGGCGGCGTCGCGGGCGTCGCGCCCGGCAACGTCGTGGTGCTCGGTGGCGGCATCGTGGGCTACAACGCCGCGATCATCGCGCTCGGCCTGGGCGCCCATGTGACGATTCTCGAGCGGTCGATCGACCGGATGCGGCACCTGGAGGAGATTCTCTCGGGCCGGGTGAGCCTCGTCATGTCGTCGAGCTTGCAGATCGAGGAATCCGTCGCCGACGCGGACGTCGTGATCGGCGCGGTCTTGATCCCGGGTGCTCTCGCTCCGAAGCTCCTGACCCGCGCGACCATCCGCAGCATGAAGGACGGCGCGGTTCTCTGCGATGTCGCGATCGACCAGGGAGGGTGTGCAGAGACCTCCCGACCGACCACGCACAGCCAGCCTGTCTACGTCGTCGACGGCGTCGTGCACTACTGCGTCGCGAACATGCCCGGGGCGGTTCCGGTCACCTCCACGAAGGCTCTGACGAACGCAACCCTGCCGTATATCGAGGCGATCGCCGACGAAGGCCTCCCGCGGGCCGTCGCGCGCGACCGGGCACTGGCCCGCGGCGTCAACGTCCTCGACGGACGCATCACGTACGAGGCCGTGGCGGAGGCACACGGACTCGGCTACGTCCCGCTCGAGCAGGTCCTGCCGCTATCGGCGGTCTAGCTCGAGTCGGAGGACGGCGTGCGGCGCGGGGAGCTGGGAGTCACTCGGACCACTAGCCAGGTGATGCCCGCGGCCACGGCGATCACGCAGACGATGAAGGCGACGATTCCGAGCAGGCCGAGGGCGGTGGTCACCACGCCCCTAGAATAGCTCCATGGCCCGGGCGTGCGTCATCGTGCTGGACGCCGTCGGTGCGGGAGCCTTGCCGGATGCGGCCGACTACGGGGACGAAGGGTCGGATACGCTCGGCAACGTCGCCCGCGCTGTCGGCGGACTCGACCTGCCGAGCCTCGAGGCACTTGGACTCGGTAACGTCGAGCCGCTCGAGGGCTGCCCGCCTCAACCTGGTGCTCCGGCCGTGGCCGGACGCCTCGTGCCGCGCTCGAAGGGCAAGGACACGACCACGGGCCACTGGGAGCTGATGGGAATCGTGACCCCGCAGGCGCTTCCGACCTATCCCCACGGCTTTCCGTTCGAGGTGATCGACCCGTTCATGCACAAGACGGGCCGGGGCGTGATCGGGAACAAGCCAGCGTCCGGCACCGAGATCATCCAGGAGCTCGGTGAGGAGCATCAGGCGACGGGCAAGTGGATCGTCTACACGTCGGCCGACTCCGTGTTCCAACTGGCGGCGCACGAGGAGACGATTCCGCTCGCCGAGCTCTACACGGGCTGCGAGGCCGCTCGAGAGATCCTGGCGGGCAAGCACGCCGTGGGCCGAGTGATCGCCCGGCCGTTCGCGGGCGAGCCCGGAAACTACGAGCGAACGCCGAACCGGCACGACTACTCGCTCGAGCCGAAGCGGCCGAACTACCTCAGCCTCGTCCGTGACGGCGGGATGACGGTGCACGGCGTGGGAAAGATCCACGACATCTTCGCCGGCCGCGACATCGACGAGTCACATCCGACCAGGTCGAATGTCGAGGGAATCACGGTCACGGAGCACCTGTTGCGGACGATCGACGACGGGCTCGTGTTCACGAACCTCGTCGAGACGGACATGCTCTGGGGGCACCGGAACGACCCGGAGAACTTCCACCGCTGCCTTCAGGACTTCGATCGGCGGCTGCCCGACCTGCTCGATGCCCTCCGACCGGGCGATCTCCTTATCCTGACTTCCGACCACGGCTGCGACCCCACGACCCCGTCGACCGATCACTCGCGCGAGCACGGGCTCCTGCTGACGTATGCCGAGGGGAAGAACGCGGCCGGGCGGGTGCACGAGGGCGAGTTCGCCGATGTCGGTGCGACCGTCAACGCCTGGCTCGGTGGAAAGGCGGCCTCGAAGCGAACCCCGGGGCAGCCGATCGTGACGCCGTGAGGCTCGACGACTCGCGCGTCGTGCGTGCCGAGTACTCGACCGAGCAGCGCTTCCAGCACCGCAGCCTCTACGCCTGGGCGATCTACGAAGGACCGGACCCCCGCGAGCACGCTCTGCTCGCGCTGCACGAGGCCCGGCCGCGACGGCTCCTCGACGCCGGCTGCGGCACGGGCGAGTTCGCCGCACGCGCCGGGCACGTCCTCGGGGCCGAGGTCGTCGGCATCGACCAGTCCGAGCGCATGGTCGAGCTGACGCGGGCCCGTGGGGTGGAGGCGCGGGTGGCCGAGGTCGAGGAGCTGCCGTTCGATGACGCAGAGTTCGACGCCGTCTCGGCGAGCTGGATGCTGTACCACCTGCCGGATCTGGATCGTGGCCTCACGGAGATCGCCCGAATTCTCCGGCCGGGCGGCCGGCTGGTCGCGATTACGAACAGCAGCCGTCATCTCGAGGAGCTCTGGGGTGTCGACGAGGCTTCGGCCTTCAGCGCCGAAAGCGGAGCCGGGGCGCTCGCCCGCCACTTCGAGCGGATCGAGCGGCGCGACATCCGGGGCGCCGCCGTCTTCGCAACCCGCGAGGCGCTTCGCGGCTACCTGGCCGCGTTCGAGACCCTTCATGGCCAGGACGAGACGGGGCGTGCCGACGAGATCGAGATTCCCCTGCGTACGACGTGCCGCAACGTCGTCTTCGTCGCGGAGAAGAGCTGATGACCATCAACGATCCGGCGAGCGTGGCGCGCGAATATGCCAGCGAGCGCGGCCTCGAAGGCCGCCGGGCGGCTTATCGCTACGCTGAGGGCCCGAGCGCGCCCGAGCTGGCCTTCGAAGCGATCGCCGAAGCCAGGCCGGCGCGCGTACTCGAGGTGGGTTGCGGTCCGGGCGAGCTCGCGGCTCGGGTTGCCGCCGAAGTTGGAGCGGACGTAGTCGCGGTCGACAGCTCGCCCCGCATGGTTCAGCTTGCCCGTGACCGTGGCGTCGACGCCCGCGTCGGCGACGTTCAGCAGCTCGCGTTCGCAGACGGCGACTTCGACTGCGCAATCGCCGCGTGGATGCTCTACCACGTCGCCGACGTCGGGCGCGCGCTCGGCGAGCTCGCCCGCGTCTTGCGCCCAGGTGGGCGGCTTGTGGCCGTCACGAACTCGAACGACCACCTCCGCGAGCTCCGTGAGCTCGTCGGCGCGTGGCCGCGACCGCGGTGGCGGTTTAGCGGCGACGACGGCGCCGAGTTGCTCGCGCGGCACTTCGGGAGCGTGGAGGTGCGGGATGCGGGCGGCGTCATCCGCTTCCCGAGCCGCGGGACCGTCATCGACTACATCGAGTCTGCCGCAGGACTCTTCGGCCATCCGGCACACGTCCCGGAGTTCGATCTGCCGCTCGTCGTCCGCAGGCACCCGGTCATCTTCGTCGCCGAGAAGTGATCCGCCCAGCCGAGCTGATCGAGCGCAAGCGCGACGGCGGCGAGCTCGACCCGAGCGAGATCGAGCAGCTCGTGCTCGGTTACGCGCGCGACGAGATCCCGGACTACCAGATGGCCGCCTTCTGCATGGCCGTGTACTTCCGGGGCCTCTCGGGCGCCGAGACGTTCGCGCTGACCGACGCGATGATCCGAAGCGGCGAGACGCTCGACCTCGGGCGCGCGCTGGGGCGCAAGGTCGTGGACAAGCACTCGACCGGAGGCGTCGGCGACAAGACCTCGATCGCAGTCGGGCCGATCGTCGCCGCCTGCGGCGTTCCAGTCGGCAAGATGAGCGGCCGCGGGCTGGGGCACACCGGCGGCACGCTCGACAAGCTCGAGTCGATCCCGGGGTTTCGCGTCGAGCTCTCGCTGGCCGAGTTCACGAGCCAGGTTCGCGAGATCGGTCTCGCGATCGTCGGCCAGACGGCCGACCTCGTGCCCGCCGACAAGCGGCTCTACGGGCTACGGGACGTGACGGCCACGGTCGAGAACGTCTCGCTGATCGCGGCGAGCATCATGTCCAAGAAGCTGGCAGCGGGCGCCGAGGCGATCGTGCTCGACGTCAAGGTCGGTGACGGCGCTTTCATGAAGTCCCTCGCTGTGGCGCGCGAGCTCGCGGGCGCGATGAGCGACCTGGGACGGCACGCTGGGCGCGAGGTCGTCTGCCTGCTGACCGACATGGATCAGCCGCTCGGCGGCGCCGTCGGAAACGCGCTCGAGATCCGAGAGGCGCTCGCCACCCTGCGCGGGGAAGGGCCGCCCGACTTCACGGAGCTCGTTCTGACCGCGTCCGCTCACCTGCTGGCGCTGTCGGATCTCGGCGTCGACGAGGCGGAAGGGCGGCGGCGGGCCGAGGGGGCCGTCGCGGACGGCTCGGCCGCAGCCACATACGAGCGTTGGATCGCGGCGCAAGGGGGGGATCCAGCCGAGTCTGCGCTTCCGAGAGCTCCAGTCGTGCGCGAGGTCGCGGCCACGAGAGGCGGCTACGTCGCGCGTCTCGGGGCGATCCGAGTCGGCATCGCCGCTCTCGAGCTGGGAGCCGGCCGGCAGCGGAAGGACGACCCGATCGACCACTCGGTCGGCGTCGTCCTCCACAAGAAGCGCGGCGACCAAGTGGCGCAGGGAGCGCTGCTCGCGGAGATCCACGCCGCCGACGAGAGCTCGGCCGAGCGCGCCGTCGTCGCCGTGCTCGCAGCCTATGACGTGGCCGACGATCCGCCGGAGTCCCGGCCGATCGTGATCGAGGTGCTGCGCTAGCGTTCGGCTGTGCCCGAGCTGCCCGAGGTCGAGACGGTTCGCAGGCGCATCGAGCCGCACCTCGTCGGACGTCGGTTCGAGCACGTCGAGATCCTCGACACCCGCCTGACGCGGCCAATTCACCCCGATGTCGTCGCGGCCGAGCTCGCCGGCGAGCGCGTCTCGGCCGTCGATCGTCGCGGCAAATATCTGCTTGTTGTGTTCGAGAGCGGTCGGGTTCTCCTGATCCACCTCCGAATGACGGGGACGATGCTGCACGGGGGGAGCGGAACCTTCGCGTCCCAGGATCCGCACCGCCGGGCTGTTGTCAGATTAGACGACGGATCGGACGTCGTGTACCGCGACATCCGCCGGTTCGGCACCTGGCTCCTGCTCGAGCCGGGAGAGCTGCCGGGCTACATCGGCTCGAGACTCGGGCGGGAGCCACTCACGCCGGCGTTCACGGCCGCCGAGCTCGGCCGGCGCCTGTCCGCGCGCCGAACCTCCGTGAAGGCGGCGCTCCTCGATCAGCGCTCGGTCGCCGGCCTCGGAAACATCTACGTCGACGAGGCTCTCTGGCACGCGCGCATCCATCCACTTCGACCCGCGGGCGAGCTCGGCATGGACGAGCTGCGCCGCCTTCACCGCGGCGTTCGCCGTGCGCTCGAGATCGGCATCGCGCGTCAAGGAGCCACACTGCGCGATTACCGGCTGCCGGACGGCGAAAGCGGCTCGATGCAGGATGAGTTCAAGGTGTACGGGCAGACGGGCGAGCCGTGCCCGCGTTGCGGGACGCCGATCGAGAAGATCCGCGTCGCGGGGCGCGGAAGCTGGTATTGCCCCCGGTGCCAGCAAGTCGCGCCATGAAGTCCAGGCGCTTCACAGAGAGACACAACCCGGTGGACTAGGCGCTTCCCCGGTCGGCACGTGAAGGTGGCCATTCGACCAGGGGCTTCCCGATCTCCCAGTGATGTCCGAAGGGGTCTTCGATCCGGCCCAGCAGCCAACCATGTTCCTCTAGCTCATTGAGGCGGAGGTTCTAAGCCTAAGCCGCCACGTGCTCGTCGAGCTGCCCGGTCTTGTCGAGCCGCCAGAGCTCGGCGTAACCGCCGATCGGGTCCCCGTCGATCAGGATCTGCGGCACCGTCCAGCTTCCGGTCAGCTCCATCAGCTTTCGCCGGAACTGCGGATCGTCGTCCAGCGAGATCTCCTCGTAGGCGAGCTGCTTGCCGTCGAGCAAAGCCTTGGCGCGGACGCAGTAGCCGCACCATTCGGTCGTGTAGAGCTGAATCATCCCCATCTTCGCCTTCTTCCCCTTTTCCACGTAAACGGGTCGTCCGCGCAGGCCATTCCTGCCGATCCCCCAAAGAGCTCGTCAAAGGGGAAACTGCGGGAGGTGAGAGCGGTGGTAGCTCGCCCTCGGAGCGAGAGGTCTGCGCGAAGAGCGTTCATCTCGTTGTCGCTGGATTAGGCGACCGTCTCGCGGTCGGGGCCGCGGGCGTTACGGAGACGCCGTCGTGGCGGAGCCATAGCGAGATGTGCGCGGGCTGCAGCGTCTCCGCGACGACGGCGCGGAGTTCGGCCGCGAGGGTGTCGAGGTCGATCTCCACCCGCAGGTGGGCCGCGAAACCGTCGAGCGTCCGTTCGGCGTCATACTTCTGCCGGTAGAAGCGGCGGTCGACGAGCACCTGGATCCGCGTGCGCGCCGGGCCGAAGAGCGCGGCGACGGCGAGCGTGGAGAAGGCGACCGCGAGCCCGTTCCCCTGCGTGACGGGGGAGAAGGCAAGCTGGAAGAGGAGCACGAGCCCGAGGTAGGCTCCTGCGAGGAGCGCGGTCAGCGCGCCGTAGACGAGGGTGCGCTTGATGACCACGTCGATCTCGTACAGGCGGTAGCGGAGAATCGCGATGCCGATCCCGACGGCGACGCCGAGCACGCCTAGCAGCGCTCCAGCCTTGGCAGCGGAGCGACCCACCGCATAGGGATTCACGACCGAGGGATGCGCACTGAGCGGGCCTGGATCGAACGCAATCGTCCAGCTGATGGCGGCAATCCCCAATCCCGCAGACCAGGCAACGACGCGCCAACCGCGTGATGGCAGGCGGCCGTTGGGGAAGAGGAGGAGCACGAAGGTCGCCGGAACGAAGACCTCCGGCACCCAAGACCAGTTGTCAAACCAGGCCGCCGTCTTCACGAAGGCGTCGGGCCGTGCCTGATGCAAGGCAGAGTGCTGTGCGAGCGCGCCCGCGAAGACCGTGATGCCGATAACGAGCGCAAGCGCGCTCAGGATCCAGCCGATGGCGTTGCCCGGATGCCGGGACGCGACGAGAGCGCCGACGGTCGCGTACGCAGTCAAGACCGTGAGGCTCCTTCCTCCGCCATTCTGATCAGTGCAGCGTCACGGGATCGTTACCGCCGGACGCGGTCTGTCGCGCGCCTCGTGCGAGCGGGCAAATCTCTGAGCCACGCCTCGCCGGCGCCGCCGATCCCCGAAACTACACTTGCAGGCTGGGATGGCGGGCCGTGCCTACAAGACCGAAGCCGTCGTCCTACGCTCGATCCGGTTTGGCGAGGCAGACCGCGTCCTGCACCTGTACACGCTCGAGCGGGGGCGCATCGGCGCCATCGCGAAGGGCATCAGGCGGACGAAATCCCGCTTTGGCGCGCGCCTCGAGCCCCTGAGCCACGTCCAGCTTCTGCTGCACGAGGGAAGGGGCGAGCTCCAGACGGTGACCGGAGTGGATCTTCTTCGCTCGCACCACGCCGCACGAGAGGCGCCATACCGGCTTGGAGTGGGCCTGATGGGACTCGAGGCGATGCTCCGCCTCTTCACGGAAGAGGAGGCGAACCCCCGCGGATTCACCGCGCTGACGCGGTTTCTCGACCTCGTCGACGAGCTGGCCCCCGACGGCGCTGCGGGGCCCGCCCTCGACCCGCTCGCTCTCTCCTTCCAGCTCAAGCTGCTCTGGCTTTCCGGCTACCTTCCGCACCTGACGAGCTGCGCAGAGTGCGGTGCCGAAGGTCCGCTCGCAGGCTATTCGCCGCGTGCCGGGGGGGCGGTCTGCCGGGACTGCGGTCAGGGCGCGCTTCCGCTCTCGCCGCGGGGCATCGAGGCGATCGAAGAGCTTCTGCGGCGACCGCTTGCAGAGGCCGATGCGGCGGGAGTCGACGGCCGCTCAGCCTTGGAGGCGCTCTCCGTCATCACGTCCTCGTACGAGTACCACGGCGGCTTCCGCATGCGGACGCTCCGGACCGCCTGAGGCGGCGGCCATGACCAGGCATTAGCCCGGTTTCGGCGTCTGCCAGGGCCGCGCGAGCGCCTCGTCCAGCCACGACGCGACGCCGGCGAGCGGCAGGCGCTGCTGCGCCAGCGAGTCCCGGTCGCGGACGGTCACCGTCTCGTCGGAGACCGTCTGCTCGTCGATCGTGAACGCGAACGGCGTGCCAATCTCGTCCTGCCGCCGGTAGCGACGCCCGATCGCGCCTCCGTCGTCGTACTCGACGCTGTGGCGGCGCCGCAGTTCCTCGGAAAGCCTCCGTGCGCGGCCCACCATCTCTTCGTCCTTCGCGATGAGAGGTAGCACGGCCGCCTTCACGGGCGCCATCTGGGGGTGCAGACGCAGCACCGTCCGCTCGCGATCCGCGACGACCTCCTCGTCGTAGGCGTCGATCAGGAGCGCGAGGAAGATGCGCTCGATGCTGACGGCCGGCTCGATCACGTGGGGCACGTAGCGCTCGCCGCCCGGGTCGACGTACTCGAGCTTCGTCGTCGAGAACTCCGTGTGCTGCGAGAGGTCGTAGTCGCCGCGGTTGGCGACGCCCTCGAGCTCCGACCACCCGATCGGATAGAGATACTCGATATCGCTCGTGCCGCTCGAGTAGTGGGAGCGCTCCTCCGGGCCGTGCTCGCGTACGCGGAGGCGGCTTTCGCGGATCCCGTAGCGCAGGTACCAGCCGAAGCGCTCGTCCACCCAATAGCGGTACCACCGCTCGGCGTCGGACGGCGGCACGAAGAACTCCATCTCCATCTGCTCGAACTCGAGCACGCGGAAGAGGAAATTGCCCGGGGTGATCTCGTTTCGGAAGGACTTGCCGACCTGGGCGATTCCGAACGGGGGCTTGCGCCGCGCCACCTGGAGCACGTTCTTGAAGTTGACGAAGATGCCCTGCGCAGTCTCCGGACGCAGGTACACCGTGTCGGCCGACTCGCGCATCGGGCCGAGGTGGGTCTCGAACATGAGGTTGAACTGCCGCGCCTCGGTCAGGTCGCACTCGCGGCCCTCTCCTGGGATCTTGCTGGGCTGGCGACCGCAGCGCGAGTCGGAGAGGTGGTCGGCGCGGAAGCGGAGCTTGCAGGTGCGGCAGTCGACGAGGGGGTCGGTGAACCCGGACAGGTGCCCCGACGCTTCCCAGACGCGCGGATTGAGGATGATTGCCGAGTCCAACGCTACGATATCGTCGCGCTCCTGCGTCATCGCCTCGATCCAGCGGGCCCTGATGTTGTTCTTCGTCAGGACGCCGTAGTGACCGTAGTCGTAGGCGGAACCGAGGCCGCCGTAGATCTCCGACGACGGAAAGACGAATCCGCGACGGCGGCAGAGGGAGACGATCTTGTCCATCGTGACGATGTCTGGGTACCGGTCGGAGTCTCCCATCCGGCGGCGAACGTTAGCGGGCAGACGTCTTAACGCAGGCTCAACGCGCTTCTCAGACAGTTTTCAGGTGGAACCGCTCCGATGTGACATAGCGAATTCAAGGAGGCAGTCATGAAACGGAAGAACGTCGGACGTGCGGCCGCCATCACGGCCGTGCTGGCCGTCGGTGGACTGGGAGGCGCGGGTTTGACCTCCGTCCTCGACGACGGGGGAGGATCGCCGGTCGCCTCGGCGCCAGCCGTGCAGGTGAGCGGAGCGCGGACGGCCAGCACGACCTCGACCCTCACCATTCAGCAGATCTACCGGCGAAGCTCGCCCGGCGTCGTCCAGATCGTCGTCAACCAACCTGCGACGTCCGGCGGTGCCACCAGCCCCTTTGGGACCCCGGCCGCGCAGGTCACCGGCTCCGGCTTCGTGATCGACTCCGCGGGGCATGTAATCACGAACGAGCACGTCGTCGGCGGCGCGAGCAGCGCGACCGTGGTCTTCGCGAACGGCGAGCGCGAGCCGGCGCGCGTCGTGGGTAGCGACGCGTCGACGGACGTCGCGGTCGTGGAGCTCGAGCACCACGCCCACGCCCTCACGCCGCTCACCCTGGGGTCGGCGAGCTCGCTGCAGATCGGCGACCCGCTGCTCGCGATCGGCAGTCCGTTCGGGCTGCAGGGGACCGTCACCGCGGGGATCGTCAGTGCGCTGCATCGGGAGCTGCAGTCGCCGAATCACTTCGCGATCGACGGCGCGATCCAGACCGACGCCGCGCTGAACAGCGGCAACTCCGGGGGGCCGCTGCTCGACTCCCACGGCCAGGTGGTCGGCGTCAATTCCCAGATTCAGAGTCAGAGCGGGGGCAACGTCGGCATCGGCTACGCCATTCCGATCGACACGGCCAAGCGGATCGCGAGCCAGCTGATCGAGAGCGGGCGCGTGGATCACGCCTACTTCGGCGTACAGCTCTCCGGCTCCGGGCAGGTCGACCCGGCCGGGGTACAGCTCGCCGCGGTCGTCTCCGGCGGCCCGGCCGCCGACGCGGGTCTGCAGTCCGGCGACCGGGTGACGAAAGTGGACGGCAAGCGCATCCTCTCGTCGGTCGAGCTGCGGGCGGCCATCGACGCGAAGCGGCCCGGCGACAAGCTCAGGATCCAGTTCCGGCGCGGCAGCGCGACCAACACCACGACGGTCGCGCTCGGAAAGAGGCCCAGCTCGGTGCAGTGAGGCATGCGGGACCAGGCCCCGGGACCAGTCCCGGGGCCTGGTCCCGGCACAATGGCGCGGTGGAACGCCCGCCGGTCGAGTTGCATGTCGTCTCGGACTCCACGGGCGAGACGGCGACGCGGCTCGTGCACGCCCTCGAGGCGCAGTTCCCCGAGCAGCCGTTCGAGGAGGTGCGCCATCCGCGTGTCGAGGCGATCGAGGATCTGTACGGGGCGGTGCAGCGGATGAAGGGCCGGCGCGCGGTCGCGGTCTACACGCTCGTCAAGCCGGAGTTCCGCGAGGCGATGCGCTCACTCTGCCGGCGAGCGCGCGTCCACTACTGCGACCTGCTCGGCCACCCGATCGAGTCGGTCGCGCGCGTATCGGGAACGTCGGCTCGAATGACGCCCGGCGCAAGGGCGGCGCTCGACAACACCTACTTCAGGCGGATGGAGGCAATCGAGTTCGCGGTCAAGTACGACGACGGCGTCGGGAGCGGCCTGCGCGAGGCGGACATCGTCCTCGTCGGGGTCTCGCGTACGTCGAAGACGCCGCTCTCGATCTACCTCGGCTACCTCGGCCACAAGACCGCCAACGTCCCCATCGTCAAGGGGATCGAGCCGCCGCCGGAGCTGTTCGAGATCGAGCCCGCCAAGATCGTTGGGCTCACGATCGACGCGAGCCGCCTGTCGGAGATCCGCCAGACCCGCGTTCGTCAAATGGGTGCGTCGAGCCGGGCCTACTCCGAGCTCGTACAGATCTACGACGAGCTCGACGAGGCGGCCGGGATCCACAGGCGGCTCGGCTGCCCCGTACTCGAGGTGTCCGACCTGTCGATCGAGGAGACTGCGCACCGGATCATCCGCCTCGTCGACGAGCGCCGCCGCGAGATGCCGCGAGCCGGTGTCCTGGCGGACCAGTGACCCGCGTGTCCAAGCCGCCGGTTCCCGTCTGGCGCTGGGCGCTGTGGTCGGCCATCCTCGCCCCGGCACTCGTCGTCTTCTACGTTCTCTTGACGCCGATCTGGATCGGCCTCCGGCTCGCCGCCTGGGCGGCCGAGTTCCAGGCGCGGCGCCGCTGAGATTCAGTAGCGTTCGGATCCGCGTAGGGGCAACGAGAGGAGTGAAGTGAGCAGCAAGACGTTCGACCAGTTGAAGAGCCGGCTCGGCGAGGTGCAGGACCTCCGCCGCGCCACGTCCCTGATGGGCTGGGACCAGGAGACGATGATGCCGCCGAAGGGGGTCCAGGATCGCGCGTACCTGCTCGGGACGCTCGAGCGCATCTCGCACGAGCTCTTCATCGCCGACGAGACCGGCCGTCTCCTGGACGATCTCGCCGCCTACGAGGACTCGATGCCCTTCGACTCCGACGAGGCGAGCATCATCCGCGTCACGCGCCGCGACTGGGAGAAGGCTCGGAAGGTCACGCCTGAGCTGCGCGCCGAGCTCGCTCGTGCCGCGGCGATGGCCCAGCCGGTCTGGGCGGAGGCCCGTCGGACGTCGGACTTCGCTCTCTTCCTCCCGTACCTGAGAAAGAACGTCGAGTTGACCCATCGTTACGTCGAGTGCTACGACGGGGATCGTCCGATCTACGACGTCCTGCTCGACGACTACGAGGAGGGGATGACGAGCGCGGAGGTCGACGAGGTGTTCGGCGTGCTGAAAGAGGAGCTGCCGCCGCTGATCGCCGCGGCGGCCGAGCGGTCGGAGGGCGAGGACGAGTTCATGCGCGGCCCGTTCTCGGAGGACACGCAGCTCGAGTTCTCGCTGGGTGTGGTCGAGCGCTTCGGCTTCAGCCGCGACTCCTGGCGGCTCGACCGCTCCGTCCACCCCTTCGCAAGCGGCGCGAGCCCTGACGACATCCGGCTGACGAGCCGCTACTCCGAGACCGACCTCACGTCGCTCTTCTCCGCCATGCACGAGTGCGGCCACGGACTGTACGAGAACGGCGTCGACAGAGCGATCGCCCGGACGCCCCTCGGCAGCGGCACGTCGCTCGGCCTGCACGAGTCGCAGAGCCGGATGTGGGAGAACCTCGTCGGTCGAAGCCGCCCGTTCTGGCGCTTCTTCTACCCAAAGCTGCAGGAGGCCTTTCCGACGCTCCGAGACGTCGAGGCGGAGGCGTTCTACCGCGCGATCAACCGCGTGCGTCCGTCGTACATCCGGGTCGACGCGGACGAGGTGACGTACAACCTCCACGTCATCCTGCGCTTCGAGCTCGAGCAGGAGATCCTGAACGGCCGGCTGGCGCTCGAGGACGTGCCCGAAGCCTGGAACGCGCGGATGAAGAAGTACCTGGGCGTCGACGTCCCGGAGGATCGGCTCGGTGCCCTGCAGGACATCCACTGGTCGTTCAACTCGTTCGGCTACTTCCCGACCTACGCGCTCGGCAACGTGATCTCGGTGCAGATCTGGGAGCGCGTCCTCTCGGATCTCCCGGACCTCGACAGCCAGATCGAGGTGGGCGAGTTCACCGACCTGCGGGAATGGCTGCGCGACAAGCTGCACCGGCACGGGCGCAAGTACACGCCCAAGGAGATGCTCCAGAAGGTCGTCGGCGGGCCGATCGACCCGCGCCCGTACGTCCACTACCTGAAGGGGAAGTTCGCCGAGACCGCGGACGTCGCGGCGTAACCGACCGCCCGGCGGCAATGGCGCAGCTCAGCGATCTCCGCCCGGGGGGGTGTGGACGATCCAGAGGTGCCCGAACGGATCCTGCAGGCGGCCGCCGCGCAGGCCGTACGGCTGGTCGGCGATCGGATAGACGACGGTCGCTCCCGCGGCGACGGCCCGATCGGCGAGCGCATCCACCTCCTCGGCGTAGAGGCTCACGCGGACGGGCGTACCGCCGATGGACTCGGGGCTGAGCTCAGTGCCGTGCTCGTCGGAGAGCGCGATGGGTGAGCCGCCGATCGCGATCTCGGCGTGAGCGACGGTGCCGTCCTCGTTCGTGAAGCGCTCGCCCGGCTCCTCGGCGCCGAAGGCCTCGCGGTAGAAGTCGATCGCATGCGCGGCGCCGCGGACGACCAGGTGCGGCATCAGCGACGTGACCCGGGGGACTTGCTCGGTGGTGGACATTCGTGCTCCTTTCTCCTGCTTGACGATGGCCTGCTCGAGCTCGGCCTCGAGGCGCTCGCGAAGAGCGTCCGCAAAGACCGGTCGGGGGGACGCCGGCGACGACGGCCGAAGCAGCAAGCGAAGTGGATCGGATCGCTTCATCGCTCTTCGACCTCCTCGTACAGGCGCCGGAACGAGCGGCGCGCCCTGGTGAGCAGCGCCTCGGTGGCGTGCAGCGTGCGCCCGAGCTCCACGGCGACCTCGGACACGGATAGCCCGTCGACGTGCCGCAGCACGAGCGCCGCCCGGTGGTCGGCTGACAGCGCATCGAGCGTCGCGAGCGCTTGCCCCTCGTCGCCCTCGGGCGATGACGGCCGCTCCGGGTCGCCGATCGTGCGCAGACTCCTCTGCTCGCGACCCAACCGACGCCAGTGGTCGAAGAGCTTGTTCCGAGCGACCGCCACGAGCCAGGGAATGGACACGTGCGCGGCCGATCCATTCCCGACGGCGCGTGCAGCGGCCAGGAATACCTCGGAGGTCAGATCCTCGGCAACCGCGCGGTTGCCGCAACGGTGCAGGAGATACCCGTACACCTCGGGCAGCGCCTCGTCGTAGAGGGCGACGAGCGCCGCGCCCGGGTCGCTGAACGCCGCTGAGCTCACATCTCCTTATCGAACGAGCGTCACGAATTCCGACGTGCGCGCAGGAAGAGGAACATTGGGATCCGGCGGTGCTGCTCCTCGTGTGGATCCTCGTCGGGCCGCTTGGGCATAGGCGGCTCGCGAAGCGCCTCGATCAGGAAGCCGGCGTCCTCGAGTGAGCGCGTGTAGTCGGAGACCGGGTAGAGCCAGCTGTGGAAGGTCAGCTCGAGTCCGCCGCGTTCGAACGCTTCCTCGTAGCGACGCTTGCCGAAGTACGAACCCTTGATGACGAACAGTGCATCCGGGTCCCGGCTGTCGAACCGTCCGGCGTCGCTCAGCGGATGCGTGACGCAGATGCAGAAGCGGCCGCCCGGCTCGAGCACGCGGGCGGCCTCGCGCACCGCTGTCGGCATGTCGTCGACGTCCATCAGCGAGTTGTGCGCCACGACGAGGTCGAACGAGCCGTCGGCGAGCGGCAGCGCCGCGGCGTCCGCAAGCAGGTACTCGCCTTTCGGGTCGGCCTCGCGGGGAGCGTCGAGCAGCGTGGGGGAGGCGTCGATCGACGTCACGTCGTGCCCGCGCGCCTTCAGGTCACGCGTGACGCGGCCCTCGCCGCAGCCGATCTCGAGCGTCGCTCGGCCAGGCGGCGGCAGGAGCTCGAAGAAGAGAGGCGAGTACAGGTCGTAGGCGATGTTGTGCCCTGGCGTTCGAACCCAGGCGATCCAGTTGCGGGCTTCGCGCTCCCAGTCGGGGTTGATCGTCACGGCTTCACGGCTCGGAAGTGCAGGAAGAGCGGGATCCACCGGAGTCGCACTGCCCGAGTGTATTCGCGCTGCATATGGGAAGATTGCTCGCACATGCGTTACGTCTACGACTTCGACGAGCCCTCGGACGGCGGCCGGGAGCTCCTCGGCGGCAAGGGAGCCGGGCTCGCGGAGATGACGGCGCTCGGCGTTCCCGTGCCCGCCGGCTTCACGATCACGACGGATGCCTGCCGGGCCTACATGGCGAGCGGCAAGACGATGCCCGAGGGCCTGGACGGCGAGGTCGACCAGCACGTCGCACGCCTCGAGGAGAAGACCGGCAAGCGACTCGGCGACTCCGGTGACCCGCTGCTCGTCTCGGTGCGCTCGGGAGCGGCCGTCTCGATGCCCGGGATGATGGACACGATCCTGAACCTCGGCCTGAACGACGAGGCGGTCCGCGGGCTTGCCGAAACGACCGGCAACCCCCGCTTCGCGCAGGATTCGTACCGGCGCCTGATCCAGATGTACGGCAACGTGGTGGACGGCGTCGACGGCCACCGCTTCGAAGAGGCCCTCGGCTCGCTCAAGCGGACGCGAGGCGTCTCGGACGACGTCGAGTTGACTGCGGAGGATCTCGCCGAGCTGGTCGAGACGTTCAAAGGGATCTACCGCGAGGGGACGGGCCGCCCGTTTCCCCAGGATCCGCGGGAGCAGCTCGACCGCGCCGTCCGTGCGGTCTTCGACTCGTGGGAGACGCCGCGCGCCCGCGTGTACCGGCGTGCACACGGCATCGCGGACGACCTCGGCACAGCGGTCAACGTCGTTCAGATGGTGTTCGGAAACAAGGGCGAGAGCTCGGGGACGGGCGTCGCCTTCACGCGCGACCCGTCCACCGGCGAGCCGGGGCTGTACGGCGAGTTCCTCGTCGACGCGCAGGGCGAGGACGTGGTGGCGGGAATCCGGACGCCGGAGCCGCTCGCACGGATGCGCGATCGCCTCGCCGGCGTGTTCGACCAGCTGCTCGAGACGATGCGAAGCCTCGAGGAGCACTACCGCGACATGCAGGACATCGAGTTCACGGTGGAGGAGGGCCGCCTGTACCTGTTGCAGACGCGAAGCGCGAAGCGGACGGCGGCGGCCGCTCTCAAGGCGGCCGTCGACATGGTCGAGGAGGATCTGATCTCGAAGGAGGAGGCGGTCGCCAGAATCGACCCCTCGCAACTCGATCAGCTCCTCCATCCGATGATCGACCCCGATGCCAGCTTCGAGGTCGCCGCGAAGGGGCTGAACGCCTCCCCCGGCGCCGCGTCAGGCGAGATCGTCCTCGACGCGGACACCGCGGAGCAGCGAGGAAAGGCGGGGGAGAGCGTGATCCTCGTCACGTGGGAGACCACTCCCGACGACATCCACGGCCTGATCCAGGCGCAGGGTGTCCTGACCGCGCACGGCGGGATGACGTCCCACGCCGCCGTTGTCGCGCGCGGCATGGGCAAGCCGTGCGTGGCCGGCTGCGAGGCGCTCTCGATCGACGTCGCGGCCGGGACGGTGCGGCTCGGCGACCACGACCTCCGCGCGGGCGACACCATCACGATCGACGGCGGCACGGGCCGGGTGATCGCCGGGCCGGTCAAGCTCGTTCCGCCCGGCATCAACGAGAGCTTCGGGGCGATTCTCGAGTGGGCCGACGATCTACGCCGGCTCGAGGTGCGCGCGAACGCGGACACGCCCGACGACGCCACGAAGGCGCGCGAGTTCGGCGCCCGGGGGATCGGGCTCTGCCGCACCGAGCACATGTTCATGGCCGAGGACCGCTTGCCCGTCGTCCGCGAGATGATTCTCGCCTCGGACGAGGAGGCTCGTCGCTCGGCGCTCGACCGGCTGCTGCCGCTCCAGCAGGCCGACTTCGAGGGGATCTTCGAGGCGATGTCCGGACTGCCGGTGACGATTCGCCTCCTCGACCCGCCGCTGCACGAGTTTCTCCCGCCGCCCGACGAGGCCCCCGACGAGCGGACGGCGGAGCGGATCCGCGCTCTGCAGGAGTCGAATCCCATGCTCGGCACGCGCGGCTGCCGTCTCGGGCTCCAGTACCCGGAGATCTACGAGATGCAGGTGCGCGCGATCGCCCGAGCCGCCCTGTCCGTGGAGCGGCGAGGCGGGGCCGCGCCGCTCGTCGAGATCATGCACCCGCTCGTCGCCTTCGCCGAGGAGCTTCGCCGCCTGCGCGAGCTGACCGTCGACGTGATGGGGCAGGAGGGGGCGTCCGACTACCTCGTCGGCACGATGATCGAGCTGCCGCGAGCCTGCATCCGCGCCGACGAGATCGCCGAGTACGCCGACTTCTTCTCGTTCGGGACGAACGACCTCACGCAGACGGCGCTCGGCTTCTCGCGCGACGACGCCGAGGGCAAGTTTCTGACGACTTACCTCGACGAGGGCATCCTCGAGCGGAACCCGTTCGAGACACTCGATCAGAGCGGGGTCGGCGACCTGATGCGGATCGCGGTCGAGCGGGGCCGCTCCGTGAAGGAGGAGATCAAGCTCGGCATCTGCGGCGAGCACGGCGGCGAGCCGGCCTCGGTCGCGTTCTGCCACCGGCTCGGGCTCGACTACGTCTCCTGCTCGCCGTACCGGGTCCCGCTCGCCCGGCTTGCCGCCGCGCAGGCCGCACTCACCGAGGCGGGGGTCGAGAGCGTCGCGGCCGCGGGCTGAGCCCAGGGAGGAGCGGCCCGTGGCGCCCGGTGGCGACGACGTGCTGGTGATCGGCTGCGGAGTGATCGGCCTGACGACGGCCGTCTGCTTGGTGGAGCACGGAATGCGGGTGCGGATCAGGACGGCTGCCCCGCCGCAGCAGACGACCTCTCGAGCGGCGGGCGCAATGTGGGGTCGGTCCTTCACCGAGCCGGCCGAGCGCGTGCGGCGCTGGTCCGAGCTGACCCTGGGGGACTTCCGGCGGCTGGCTGGCGATCCGGAGACCGGCGTCCGACTTGCACGGGGAACGCTCGCTTCGCGGCGTACCGCGGAGAATCCGCCGGCCGATTTCTTCCCCGGGATCGCGATCGAGCGCCGCGAGGATGTTCCGCCAGGCTTCCTCGGCGCGTTCTCGGTCGCCGTCCCGGTGGTGGACATGCCGCGGTACCTCGACTACCTGCTGACGCGCTTCGGCGAGGCGGGCGGTGAGCTGGAGGTGCGTCCGCTGCGCGCCCTCGCCGATGCTGCCGGGGAGGCGCCGGTCGTGATCAACTGCACGGGCGTCGGGGCGCGCGACCTGGTGCCCGACGCCGCGGTGCGGCCGGTGCGCGGTCAGCACGTGGTGGTTGAGAACCCCGGCCTCGAGGAGTTCTTTCTGGAGGAGCCGGCCGTGCGGTGGACCAGCTTCTTTCCACACGACGACAAGGTCGTGCTCGGCGGGTGTGCCGACGAGGACGAGTGGAGCCTGGAGCCCGACCTCGCCGTCGCCGCAGAGATCGTGCGACGTTGCACCGAGATCGAGCCGCGGCTGCAAGGCGCCCGGGTGATCGAGCACCGAGTCGGCCTGCGCCC
This sequence comes from Gaiellales bacterium, assembly GCA_038253945.1. Classification (GTDB taxonomy): domain Bacteria; phylum Actinomycetota; class Thermoleophilia; order Gaiellales; family Gaiellaceae; genus JBBRYW01. The sequence continues at coordinate 171,190 of JBBSGR010000003.1, read as the reverse complement.
CTTCCGCCCAGAGGTGCGTCTGGAGGAGGAGCCGCTCGGCCCCTCGCGGTGCGTGCACAACTACGGGCACGGCGGCAGCGGCGTGGGCCTGTCCTGGGGCTGCGCCCGCGAGGTCCTCGGGCTCGTGGGCTGAACTGTGGGACTCGGGGCCTCGTCACGGCCGTAGTAGCGGCATGCGGGTCAAGGGAGTTGCAGTGCTCATTGCGGCCGCCGCCCTCGGAACCGCGCCGACCGCCTCCGCGCGACGCGCCGACGGACGAGCTTGCCGGGACGTATCAGGCCCGGTTCTCTGTTTGCCCTTGCCGCGCGGGTGGTTCGGCTCCGTTGGGCCCGGGATCGTGGCCGGGCGGCCCGCCGCGTATCTGCTCGCGGGTGACTTCCGGTTTTCGAACGATGCAGCCGCCTGCGAGGGCACCCCGTCCGTTCCGCGGCGCAAGGTCCTCATCTCCATCGCGGACTTTCCGGTCGTCGGGCCGGCGCTCCACTGGCAGCGGGCCCGGCAGCTTCGCCTTCCTCGCCGCCTACTGCTGAAGCGAGCAATCTCCTGGCACGTTCGCTTTGCGAATCGCGCTGTCTCCCTCAGCGTCCAGTTCGGCTCGAAGCCCGACGCGCGAAGCCGCTCCCTGGTCAATGCGAGGCTGGCATCCGTGCGGCGCGTTGGGCGGTAGGCGAGCTGACTCGCCGAGCTGTTCAGGCGTAGACCCGCACCTTCCAGTACGAGACGGCGATCGCGATCACCCCGACCGCGACGAGCCCCGCGACTCCGACGAGCCCGGGGCGGCCGTACGCGGCGTGCCCGCGGCCGAAGCGCGAGAGAGCGAGTCCCGCGAGCGCGCCGCCCCCCAGCCCGCCGACGTGACCGCCGATTGAGATGTTCGGGACAGCGAACGTGAAGACGAGGTTCAGCAGGATGATCGAGAGGGCGCTGCCGCCGAGCACGTAGTTGCGCTGCCGCTCGAAGACGAGCGCGGCTCCCAGGATCCCGAAGAGCGCGCCGGAGGCGCCGACCGTCACCTGCGTCGGGTTCGCGAGGAGCGCTCCGGCCGACCCGGCCAGCCCGGACACGAGGTAGAGGGCCAGGAAGCGCCCCCGGCCGATCGCCTGCTCGACCGGAGCTCCGATCCACCAGAGCATCACCATGTTCAGCCCCAGGTGGATCAGGCCGCCGTGCAGGAACGCGTCGGTGATCAGCCGCCACCAGTCGCCGTTCGCCACGAGCGGCCCGAACAGGGCTCCCTTGATGAACAACGTGCCGCTGTTCTGGTTGAGCGAGGCTCCCTGAGCGAGGTCGACGAGGAAGACGACGACGTTGATCGCGATCAACGCCTTGGTCACGAGCGCTCCGGTGCCCTCGAAGCTCGCGCGCCGGACCGTGCCGGTCACCCGGGCAGAGCCCTGGGCGCGTCCCGCGTGCTCGGGACAGCGAATTCCCACCGGCGCGAAGACCATGCAGTCGGTGCAGATCGGGCGCCCGCAGTCCGAGCACGAGACCCGCGTCTCGCGGCCCGGATGGCGGTAGCAGGTCATCGTCTCGTCCACGGCGTCTAGCGTAGACGGCGCATGCGCGTCCACGTTGCGTTCACGCCGCCCGAGGCCGTCGGCGCCCCGGTGGGAATCGTCGTCGACGTTCTCCGGGCGACCTCGACGATCGCGCAGGCTCTCGACTCGGGCTACCGGCGCGTTCTCTGCTGCGCCGAGATCGAGGAGGCGCGTGCCCTCAAGGCCTGGCTTCCGGGCTCGCTCGTCGGCGGCGAGCGGAACGCCGTGCGCATTCCCGGCTTCGACATCGGCGCCTCGCCGAGGGAGTTCCTGGAGGCGCGCGCCGAGACGCTGATCCTCTCGACGACGAACGGCACGCGGGCGATCCTCGCGGCCGCGGGGGCCTGCGAGGTGGTCCTGCTCGGCAGCCTGCTCAACCTGGAGGCCGTGGCCGCTGCGGCAATGAGGCGGGGCGAGGATGTGACAGTCTCCTGCGCCGGCTTCAAGGGCGGCTTCGCCCTCGACGATGCGTACTGCGCGGGTCGGATCGTCCAGCTTCTTCCCGGAGAGCGCTCCGATGCCGCTTCGGCAGCCGAGCTGATCGCGCGCTCGTTCAGCAGCTCGAGCGAGGGCCTGAATGCGCGCACCTACGGCCCTCCCGGACTCGAGGACGACATCGCCTGGTGCGCCAGGGAGAGCGTCCTCGACATCGTCCCCCGTTTCGCGGGCCTGATTGGAAGCGCAGCCGAAATCGATTCCGGATAGGGGACGCGCCGCCTGGTCGCCTGAGCGATCCTATGGGAGCTGACTGACCCACGCCAAAGGAAGCCGGAGGGTAAGCTCGAATACAAGCTCCGGCACCTCCAAGAAAGGACGGCCCCTTGCCGCAGGGGGCCGTCTTTTTTTGATCTTGACAGGAGAACGTGCGTTCGTGTAGAACATATGTTCGTATGATCGCCTGCGTCCTCATTCCCGGGTTCGAGCTGCAGGCCGCGCTGCAGGCGCGACCCAGGCTGCGAGGTGTGCCGGCCGCGCTCGCGCCGGTACCCGGGAGTGAGCCGCTGCTCGGCCCGGTCACCCTGGCGGCCGAGGCCGCCGGCGTCCGGCCTGGAATGCGCCTGGGGGAGGCGCTTGCGACCTGCCCGCGGCTCTCGCTCGTCGATCCCGATCCGGCCGCCGCCGAGCAGGCGTGGGAGGAGATCCTGCGTCGCCTCGAGGATGCCGGCTTCGCGGTCGAGCCGCAGGAGGCTGGGTGCTCCTTCTTCGAGACACGGGGCATCGAGCGGCTCTACGGCGGGCTCGATGGAGCGCTCCGGCGCGCGCTCGCCGCGGTCGGCCCGGCGTGGGGCGCGAAGGCCGGCGCCGCCGAGCGGCGGTTTGCTGCTCTCTCCGCCGCAGGAGTCGCACGACCCGGCCAGATCGTCGTCGTCTCCGACGAGCAGACGCGTGAGTTTCTCGCTCCGCTCCCGCTCGCGCTCCTGCCGCTCGATCCTTCCAGCCGCCGCGAGCTGCGCGAGCTCGGGATCCGCAGGATGGGTCAGCTCGCCGAGCTTCCCGGCACCGCCGTCGCCGAGCGGCTGGGAGCCGAGGGCCGCCGTGCGTGGGATCTCGCGCGGGGCCGGCAGCGGGGCCGTGTGCGCGGCCGACGGCAGCCGGCTGAGATCGTCGAGGTGCTGGAGTTCCCCGAGGCGATCGGGAACGAGCTGACTCTGCGGCGAGCGTTCGGCACGCTGCTCGACCGCCTGCTCGCGCGACCGGAGCGGGAAGGGCGCTTCATCCGCAAGCTCGCCGTCTCCGCGCGCCTGGCCGCCGGCGGATCCTGGCGGAGAACCGTCACGCTTCGCGATCCCACGGCCGAGCGGGACCGGCTGAAGGCGGCGCTCGCCCCGAAGCTCGCCGAGCTGCCGGCCCCGGCGGTCGAGCTTCGCCTCGAGCTCATCGAGTTGACAGAGTCCACAGGGCAGCAGCTCGAGCTCATTCGTACCGCTGGCGAGGAGCTGAACGTGCGCCTGAAGGACGGCTTGCGTCAGGTGCGCGCGAGCACCGGCACCGGCTCGGTGTGCACCGTCGTGGAGGTGGCCCCATGGTCGCGGATTCCCGAGGCACGGGCGCTGTTCGTGCCGCGCGACGAGTAAATGAGCCGCGGCGGGCGCTTGTCGAGGCGAGCTTCGACGGCACTCCGTGGCAGGTGAATCGCCAGTCGGTCGCCCTCGTGCGCGAGGAATGGCGGGTCGTCGATCGCTGGTGGACCGAGGAGCCGGTGAACCGTCGCTACTTCGAGGTCGTGCTCGAGAGCGGCGAGAACACGGTCGTGTACCGGGACGAGGAGCACGGAGGGTGGTTGAGCCAGAAAGGAGCCTGAATGATGGGAGAACCGGAGCGCGGGCTGACGCCCGAGGAGATCGAGGTTGCGAAGCTCGCGGGGCAGACCTACCGCGTTTTCGCGGCGCTGCCGCAGATGCATCCGTCGGATCACGACGACGTGGTGTTCCACGTGCACGCGATCGCGCGGATCGTCATGGGCCGGGCCGCGCAGCGCGCGCACCCGGGCGACTTCCCTGTCAAGTAGTGCTCGTGAGGGCCTGGGTGGCGAGATAAGGCCACTGGTCGGCGTGGACGGCGGGCACGACGGCCCACTCCTTCATCGGCCGGCCTCTGCCCGAGGGGTCGAACAGGTGCGCACCGTCGAGGGCGAGCGCTGCCTCGCGCTGCTCGAAGTCGGGCAGCTTGAACGTCATCGCGCCTTCGTCGGACGCGAAGCCGGCGACCATCTTGCCGGCACGCTTGACGCACGGCATTCCCATCATCTTGCCGAGCTGCACGGCGGGGTCCCGAGCGACGAGGTCGCTGCAGATCTCGTCGTAGCGCTGCTGCGCGTTCACCAACCTTCCTCCCGGACGCCGTAGTCGTGAGCGAACCCGCTGACGGGATCCATTGGCCTGAACTATGACGTACTTCGAGGCAAGATTCGCCGCCGAAGCCCGGCTTGGCCGGGCGACGGGCTCACCCGCCGCCAGACTCAACGCACCAGAGAAGAAGGGGGTTCATCGGGGAAACACAGTTTCCCCGATGCGAGAACCATGGGTTCACCCGTGACGTACGTCGAGCTGCACGCGCACTCGGCGTACTCGTTTCTCGACGGTGCGTCGCAGCCGGAGGAGCTCGCCGTGCGCGCCGCCGAGCTCGGCTACGAGGCGCTCGCGCTGACCGATCACGACGGCATCTACGGCTCGCTCGAGTTCGCCCACGCGGCGAAGGCGCTCGGCGTTCGGCCGATCACCGGTGCCGAAGTCACCCTCACGGACCGCTCGCACGTCACGTTGCTCGTCGAGACCTCGCAGGGCTACTCGAATCTCTGCCGCCTGCTGACTGCGGCGCACGCGCACACGAGAGAGCCCGGGCGCGAGCAGGTCCTGCTCGCGCCCGCCGTCGACCAGGCGCTCCTCGAGGAGCTGAGCGAGGGGCTCGTCTGCCTGTCGGGCTGCGCCCGCCAGGGACTCGCCGTCCGCCACCCGGACCTCGCTGCCCGCCTCGCGCGCGCATTTGGCCGCGATCGCTTCTTCGTCGAGCTGCAGCGCCCGTACGAGCGCGGCGACGTCCGCCGCAACGCCGCGCTGCGCGATCTCGCCGGGTCGCTCGGTGCGGCGACGATCGTGACCGGCGACGCCCATGCGCACGACGCTCGCCGAACGGCGCTGCAGGACGTCCTCGTCGCGATTCGCAACCGCACCTCCCTCGACGGCTGCGAGCGCGAGCGCCGCGGGAACCACGAGAGCGTGCTCCTGGCGCCCGCTGGGATGGCCGAGCGCTTCCCGGACGATCAGGGTGCGGTGGCCCGTACGGCGGAGCTCGCCGAACGGCTCCGGTTCGACCTGACGGAGGAGCTCGGCTACCGCTACCCGGACTTCTCGGACGACGGCGAGCCCGCGATCACCAAGCTGGCCCGCATCTGCAGCGATGCGTTCCGCAGGCGCTACGCGTCTTCGAGCGCAGCCGACCGTCGGCTTGCGGACGAGCGGCTGCGCGAGGAGATCGCCCTGATCGGCTACCTCGGCCTGGCCGGCTTCTTCCTCCTGCACTGGGAGGTGCTGGAGCTGGCGCGCGAGGTCGCCCTCGAGGTACGGGGCGAGGGCTCGCCGCGCCAGACGCTGCCGCCCGGCCGCGGGCGGGGGAGCTCGGTCGGCTCGCTCGTCTGCTACCTGACAGGCCTCTCACACGTCGATCCCGTCAAGGCCGACCTCTCGCTCGGCCGTTTCCTGAACCGCGAGCTCGAGGCGGTGCCCGACATCGACCTCGACTTCCCGCGCGACATCCGCGAGAAGCTGATCGTCGCCGTTCACGAGCGCTACGGGCGCGAGCACTCCGCGCTCGTCGCGAGTTTCGCGACCTACCGCTCCCGCGGCGCGATCCGCGACGTCGGCAAGGCGCTCGGCCTGCCCTTCGGCGACCTCGAGCGGCTTGCCCGCACGACCGACGGGTGGAACGCGAAGCGCGTGGCGGACGAGCTCGCGCTGCTGCCGGACGCCGAGACGAAGCTCGCCTCGCCTCGCTGGCGCGCGTTCTGCGAGGCGACGGCCGAGATCGCCGGCCTGCCGCGCCACATCTCGCAGCACCCGGGCGGGATGGTGATCTCGAGCCGGCCGCTCGTCGAGCTCGTTCCCGTCATGCCCTGCGCGATGGCGGGCCGGCAGATGTGCCAGTGGGACAAGGACTCGTGTGCCGACGCGGGCTTCCTCAAGATCGACCTGCTCGGGCTGGGCATGCTCTCGGCGGTCGAGGACTGCGTCGACCAGATCGCTCGTCATTCCAGCGCGGATGCGAGGATCGACCTCTCGCGGATCCCGCTCGACGACAAGGACGTCTACGCCGAGATCCAGGCGGCCGATACGGTCGGCGTCTTCCAGATCGAGAGTCGGGCGCAGATGCAGATGCTGCTTCGGACGCGGCCGGAGAACCTCGACGACCTGACGGTGGAGGTCGCGCTTGTCCGGCCCGGGCCGATCCAGGGGAAAGCCGTCCACCCGTACATCGAGCATCGCCGGCGGATTCGCGAGGACCCGAGCTTCGTGCCGCCGGTCGATCACCCGCTGCTGGCGGAGCCGCTGCGCTCGACGCTCGGAGTGGTGGTCTTCCAGGACCAGGTGCTCGACGTCGCGATGGCGCTCGCCGGCTTCACCGTGGGCGAGGCCGAGGGCCTGCGGCGGGCGATGAGCCGCAAGCGGAGCGCGGACGCGCTCGAGGCCTACCGCGGTCGCTTCCTCGAGGGCGCGCGAGGGAAGGGGGTCGACGAGGAGACGGCGAATCGCGTCTACGACAAGCTCGTCGGCTTCTCCGGGTTCGGTTTTCCGAAGTCGCACGCGGCCGCGTTCGGCCTGCTCGCCTACCAGTCGGCCTGGCTGCGACGCCACTACCCGGCGGAGTTTCTCTGCGCGCTCCTGAACGCGCAGCCGATGGGCTTCTACCCGCCCGCGAGCCTCGTCCGAGACGGGCAGAGGCGCGGGGTGGAGGTCCGGCCGCCGCACATCAACCTGAGCGAGGCTCGATGCACGCTCGAGGACGGAACCGTGCGCGTCGGTCTCGGTCACGTCAACTCGGTCGGCGAGGAGGATGCGGAGGCGCTCGTCGCAGGTCGCGGGGAGGGCGGGCCGTTCGGGAGTGTTCTCGAGCTGGCGCAGCGTGCTCCTGTGAGCGAGAAAGCACTCGAGGCGCTCGTCGGCGCGGGGGCGTGCGACTGCTTCAGCGAGCCTCGCCGAGCGCTCCTCTGGCAGCTCGGGCTCGTGCCGCGCTCCAGGAGCGTTCCCGGGTCAGGAGGGGAGGAGCGCCAGCTGGCCCTGCCGCTCGAGCCGACCGCCGAGGTTCCAGAGCTCCCGGAGCAAACGCCCTGGGAGCGGATGCTCGCCGACTACCGCCAGACGAACCTCTCGGTCGGCCTTCACCCGCTCGAGCTCCTCCGTCCGCACCTGCCGGCCGGGGTCCTCTCGAGCCGAGAGCTCTCGGAGACACCCAATCGACGCCGCGTCGCGGTCGCAGGCCTGACCGTGGCGCGTCAGCGCCCGGCGACCGCGAACGGCGTCGTCTTCATGCTGCTCGAGGACGAGCACGGCCAGATGAACCTGATCGTGCCGCCGCCGGTGTACGAGCGCTTCCGCGCAGTCGTGCGCGGCGAGCCGTTGCTCCTCGCCCGCGGCACGTTCGAGCGTCAGGGGCGAAACCAGAACATCGTCGTCTCGGAGCTGCAGACGCTCGGCCCGCTAGCTCGGCGCGTCGCGCGAGTGGGCGACCTCTCGGCGGCGCTGCCGTCAGCGCACCACTTCGGCCATCGGTAGGCACCTGTGCTCGATGCGGAACGCTCGAAAGCCGCGACTTTCGTAGTTCGGCCTCGCGTGCGGATGGTCGCGTGACGAAGTCTGGACCCACACCCCGCCTCGTGGACTTGCCATCCGGCGACGTGACTTCCCAGGCGAGCCGCGCCGCGAGCGTGACGAGTGCACCGCCAAATCCCCTCCCGACGAGCTCAGGGACGAGCCCGAGCACGACGATCCCGACGTTACCGTCTGACCCCGCCTCCAACTCCACCAGGCCAACAACCGCCTCATCCACCCGGGCGATCCACGCCTTGACGCCCGGACGAGCGAGCTCCTCCTCCCACTGTGCATCTGACCAGGCCGACCGACCTATCCAACCATGGGGCGCGCCGATTCGCGCATACGTTGTGCGAAGCACGGACGCCTCAGCACGGCCGACCTGCTGCACCTCCAGGCGAGCCGGCGGCGGCCGCCCAGGCACGAGCTGACCCGGTGACGTCAGCTCGAGGTGCGTGACCGTCTCGTCGAGCATCCGGTCAGAGACTCCGGGCATGCCGCCGCGCCATCGGCGGGTGGGCGCGCGTGAGGTTGAAGGCGCTGTTCACGAGCGTCAGGTGCGTGAACGCCTGCGGGAAGTTGCCGAGCAGCCGCCCCTCCTTCGGGTCGTACTCCTCGGCCAGGAGATCCACGTCGTTCGCCAGGCCGACGAGCCGCTCGAACAGCGTGTGCGCCTCCTCGTGCCGCCCAAGGAGCTCGAGGCAGTCGACGAGCCAGAAGGAGCACGGCAGGAAGACGCCCTCGCCGGGCGGCAACCCATCGACACTGCTCTCGTCGGCGCGGTAACGGAGTACGAGGCCGCCTTCCGTCAGCTCGCGCTGAACGGCCTCGATCGTCCGCCTGACGCGGTCGTCGGTCGCCGGGAGGAAGCCGACGAGCGGGATCAAGAGCAGACTCGCGTCGAGCTTCGTGGAGCCGTACGACTGGACGAACGTGCCGCGCGTGCTGTCGTACCCGTTTCGCAGCAGATCCGCGCCGATGTGGGAGCGAACGCGGCTCCAGCGGTCGCCTGGCCCGTCGAGGTCGTGGCTCTCGAGGGTCCGTACCGCTCGGTCGAAGGCCACCCAGGCCATCAGCTTCGAATGCGTGAAATGTCGACGGACTCCGCGGATCTCCCAGATGCCTTCGTCGGGCTCCCTCCAGGCGCGCTCCAGGTAGCCAAGCAGCTTGCGCTGCAGCGCCCAGGCGGGCTCCTCGGTCGGAAGCCCGTGCTGGCGCGCCTGGTAGAGCGCGTCGATCAGCTCGCCGTAGACGTCGATCTGCAGCTGCCGCGACGCCGCGTTGCCGACCCGCACGGGGCTCGAGCCCTCGTAGCCGGGCAGCCAGTCGAGCTCGAGCTCGGTCAGGCGCCGCTCGCCGCCGACGCCGTACATGATCTGCAGGTCGGCGGGATCGCCGGCCGCCGCCCGGAGGAGCCATGCACGCCAGTCACGCGCCTCCTCGACGTAGCCTGCATCGAGCAGCGCAAACAGCGTCAGCGTCGCGTCTCGGAGCCAGCAGTAGCGGTAGTCCCAGTTCCGAACGCCACCGATGTGCTCGGGCAGAGAGGTCGTCGGAGCGGCCACGATGCCGCCGGTCGGCGCGTAGGTCAGCGCCTTCAGGACGATCAGCGAGCGCATGATCGTGTCCTTCCAGGGCCCGTCGTAGTCGCAGCGCGAGCACCACTCCCGCCAGAACTCCTCGGTTTCTGCGAGCGCATGCTCGGGATCGATCCGGGCCGGCGGGTCGCCGTGGGATGGGAACCAGGTCAGGACGAACGGGACGCGCTCGCCCTCCTCCACGGCGAAATCGGAAACCGTCTGGAGGTTCTCTCCCCGCACGGGCGCCGTCGTCCGGAACGAGAGGGCGTCCGGGCCGCCCACGGCGACGTTCGCATCCCCGAGCCGGCGCATCCAGGGCACGATCGAGCCGTAGTCGAACCGGATCGCGAGCTCGGACCGAAACTCCACCCGGCCGCGAAGACCCTCGACGATCCGGACGACGTCCGGGTCGTGGCCGCGCGGCGGCATGAAGTCGAGCACGCGAGCCGACCCGTCGGGTGTGTGCCACTCGGTCTCGAGGACGAGCGTGTCGTGCAGGTAGCGCCGGCGCGGGCGTTGGCCGGCCACCGGGGCGAGCGCCCACCGACCGTGACGCTCGTCGCCGAGCAGCGCGGCGAAGCACGCGCCCGAGTCGAACCGCGGGAAGCACAGCCAGTCGATCGACCCGTGGCGGTCGACGAGCGCAGCCGTCTGCAGGTCGCCGATCAAGGCGTAGTCCTCGATTCGACCCGCCACTACGCCCCCTACCTCTCCTCGATCTCGAGGGCGAAACGCGGCAGTCGCTTGAGGACGGCCTCGTTGAACACGACCTCGTACTCGGCCGCGGTTTCCTCGTCCAGTGACGCGGCGTAGTTGTCGCGCAGGTCGGCGAGCAGCTCCGTGCCGGTCTCGACGAGGTCCATGTAGTCGCCGAATCGCTCCTCGGCCTCCCCCCGCGGGGCGCGGTTGTAGGTGCGCTCGGCGTCCGAGCAGGCGCGGATCAGCCCTCTCTGGTCCTGCTCGAAGAGGTCGAGCTGCCGCTTGACGAGATCCCCGAAGCGCGGGCGTAGCGTCATGTCAGCTCCCGATAGACAGCGATATGCTTGCGCGCCGAGGCGTCCCAGGTCAGGGCTTCGCGCGCCCTCCGCGCGCCGGCACGCGCCCGCTCGAGCTCGACCGGATCGTCCAGAAGCTGCCTCACCGCCTCGGCGAGGGCCTCCACATCGCCGGGCGGAACGACGCGACCTGCGCCGAACTCGCGAATCGGCTCGCCGAGCCCGCCCACGTCGTACGCGACGGCGGGGACACCGGCGCCGAGCGAGCGCAGGAGCGCGCCGCTCTGGTCGAGCTCGGGCTTGTAGGGGAACAGCGAGAGCGTCGCATCGCCGTAGGCCCGCTCGACCTCGGGCGCGCCGAGGTACCCGAGCCGCCACTCGGCAAGGTCACCGGCCTCGCGCTGGTAGCGCTCGACCGGCTCCATCGGATCGCCGGCGACGAGCAGGCGGGCGCCCGGTACGCGCTTCGTGGCCGCGATCGCGTCGTCCAGCCCCTTGTACGCGCGGATGAGCCCGAAGCAGAGCAGCGTGCGCCCGTCGTCGGTTCGCGGTGGGTCGCTCGGGTGAACAGGGTGGAAGATGACCCGCAGGCGCCCGGGGTCCAGGCCGAGCTCGGCCAGCGTGTCGTGGCCGCGCTGGCTGTGCACCACGACGCGGTCGAAGCGCTGCAGCAGCCTGCGCCAGCGGTCGAGGTTGCGGCCGGCCCGCCGAGGGAGCGTGTCGTGGGCGGTGAAGACGGACGACGTGCGGAGGCGAAGCAGGTACCTGTCGAGCTCGGGGACGGCGAGCCACTGCAGGTGAACGACGTCCGCCCGGCGGGCCTGGAGTCGTGCCAGCCCGACCGGGTGCTCGAGCACCTTGAGCGGGATCCGCAGGCGAGAACGCCCGAAGAGACGCGACGAGAGCGGGTAGAACAGCTCGCTTCGCGTGTAGCCGTCGGGCTCGGGCGTCTCGCCGAAGCGGAAGCGCGACGTGACGAGCTCCACCTCGACGCCCTGCCGCGCGAGCGCGCGGGCGAGCTGGTGGTCGTAGTCGGGGCCGCCGAACCCGGGCGGGTTGGCGAGGACGACGCGAAGCGGCTCAGTGACAGGACCAGGTTTCGGGGCAGTTCCCCGGGCCTGATCCCTAGTCACTGATCGTCCAGGTCTGCAGTCCGCTCGGCTCGAAGGCGAACTCCGTGGCGTTCGCCCCAAGCTCCGCGAGAGCCCGCGCGACCTCGTGCTTGCGCTCGAAGACGCAGTAGAAGAGCATGAAGCCACCACCTCCGGCTCCAGTCACCTTGCCCCCGAGAGCGCCCGAGCGCCGCGCCACCTCGTATGCCTCCTCGATGAACGGCGTCGCGATGCGCGGCGAGAGCTTCTTCTTCGCCTCCCAGGACTGGTGCAGCAGATCGCCGAACGCGTCTGTTCGGCCTCGCAGGAGCGCGTTCTTCATCTCGACCGCGAACTCCTTCCCCTGCCGCAACCCCTCGAGAGTGTCGGCGTCGCCGCCCTCGAGGCGCGCGGTCTGATCCTCGATGATGTGGTCGGAGCGCCGTGTCGCGCCCGTGTAGCAGAGGAGCATGTTGTGCTCGAGCTCGTTCACGGTCGAGCGTGGGATGCGAAGCGGGTTGACGATCACTCGGTCGGCCTCGAGCTCGATGAAGTTGAAGCCGCCGAAGGTCGCCGCGTACTGATCCTGGAGGCCGCCCTTGATGCCCGCTTCGCGCCGCTCGACGACGTACGAGAGGTCGGCGATCTCGTAATCCGTGAGCGGCAGGCCGTGGAAGTCCTTGAGCAGGCCGATCAGGGTCACCATCAACGTCGAGGAGGAGCCGAGGCCCGACCCGGGCGGGGCATTCGAGCGCAGGAAGAGGTCGAATCCGCGCGGCTCCGATCCTTCGAGCTTGCGGATCGCCGCCTTCACGAGGTCGAGCTTCCCGTCGAAGATCAGCGGCTCCTCGCGGCGATAGTCGACCGACAGGTCGAGATCCGCCGACTCGATGCGGATCTGCTCATCCCGGCGCGGTCTCAGAGTCCCGTAGGCGTAGCGGTTGATGGTGGCGTTCAGGACGAGCCCACCCTCCTGCGCGGGAAACGGCGGCACGTCCGTCCCACCCCCGGCGAAGCTGACGCGTAGCGGTGCTTTGGCGCGATAGAGCATCTACGCCCGGACGATGCCCATGCCTATGAAGTACTCCTCCGGCAGTCCGCACTCGTCCATGAAGCGGCGGTAGCCGATGCGAGCGCCCGGCCAGTTGTAGCCCTCGGGGCAGTCGTCGACGAGGAGGACGCCGCCCTCGGCGAGCCGTGGCTGCAGCCGGCGCAGGCCCTCGTATACCGGCACCTCGAGATCGACGTCGACGAGCCCGACCGAGACGCGCTCGGGAAGGCACTCCTCGGGCAGCATCGCGATGTCCCCCTGGACGAGCTCGATCGCAGCGACGCCGTAGTAGTCGAGCAGGCGTGAGACCGTGTCGACCGAGTTGCCGGCGAAGTCGCGCCGCCGCGTGCTCGCAGTCCCGAGCTCGACGTCGCGGTCGAACTGCTCCGAGACGAAGCCGCCGAACGTGTCCACGCAGATGTAGCGCTTCTCGAAGCCGGTGTTCCGCAGCATCCGGTAGGCGAGAGTCGCCGTCCCGCCGAGCCAGGCCCCGACCTCGACGACGGCGCCGTCGAGCTCACGCCGCTGCCAGAGGGCGTCCAGGTACGCGTACAGCCGCTCCGGCGCGAGCGCGCTCACCGGCCGTGGGTAGAGCTTCGTGGGCGCGTGGCGCATGAGGAGCCGCTTTGCGAGCTGCTGCGGGTAGGGCCTCATCGCTCGGGGAGCGAGACTAGCGCAGCGCCGTAGACTCTCCGCGGCCGTGGCGCTTCTCGTTCGTAGCTGGAACCTCTTTCACGGCAACACGGTGCCGCAGACACGAAGCGCATACCTCGAGGAGATGGTTCGCCTGGTCGCCTCCGATCGGCCGGACGTCCTCTGCCTGCAGGAGGTGCCCGCCTGGGCGCTGCCGAAGCTCGGCGGCTGGGCGTCGATGAGTGCGTTCGGCAGGCTCGCCGCCCGGCCGATGCTCGGCCCGCTCCCCTCGACTGCCGGAGTGGGCCGCGCGATCACGGCGATCGATCACGGCCTGCTGCGCTCGGCCTTCTCGGGCCAGGGCAACGCGATCCTGCTCGGGGGAAGGCTCCGGCCCCTCTTCCACCGCTCCCTCACGCTCAACTCCTGGAGCTTTCGGCGGGCGCAGGCGCGGTGGCTCTCGCTCTCCTTCCTGACCCGGCTCGCGTGGGCGAAGGAGCGGCGCGTCTGCCAGGCGCTGCGGTGCCGGCTGCCGGACGGTCGCGCGGCCCTCGTCGGGAACCTCCACGCAACGAGCTACCGGCCGGACGAGCGCCTCGCCGACGCTGAGCTCCTCCGTGCGGCGGTCTTCGCCGACGCCCTGGCCGAGCCGTCCGACGTCTGCGTACTCGCGGGAGACCTCAATCTGAAGGCGGACCGCTCCGGGACGCTCGCCGACCTGGCCGGTCCGGAGTGGGGGTTCTCGCAGCCGGGCGAGGGAATCGACCACATCCTCGTCCGCGGCGCCGAGTCGGCCCGGCCCGAGCGGTGGCCCAGCGAGCGGCGGCGCCGCGGCGAGCTACTCCTCTCGGACCACGCACCGGTGGAGGTTCGGATCCAGTGACCGTCGAGGAGGCTCGCGCGGCCTTTCCGGTGCTCGCGCGGGTCGCCTACCTGAACGCGGGCACCATGGGTCCCCTCGCCCGGGCCACGTTCGACGCGATCGCCGAGCAGCAGCGAGCCGAGCTCGAGGGTGGCCGCGGGGGCGGCGCATTCTTCGAGCGGCTGATCGAGCTACGCGTGGCGGCGCGCGAGCGACTCGCCTCCCTGATCCGGGTTCCCGCCGAGCACGTCTCCCTGACAAGCTCGACGACCGACGGCTGCAACATCGTGCTCGGAGGTCTCGAGCTGGCGCCGGAAGACGAGATCGTGACCACCGACGCGGAGCACTTCGGCCTCCTCGGCCCCCTGCATGCCTCGGGAGCGCGAGTCCGCGTGGCCGGCGTCGCAGGGCGGCCGGCGACCGAGGCGCTCGACGCGATCCTCGGCGAGGTCACCCCGCGGACACGCCTGCTCGCGCTCTCGCACGTGACCTGGACAACGGGGAATCTGCTCCCGGTCCGGGAGCTGAAGGAGCAGACCGGCTTGCCGCTGCTCGTCGACGGGGCTCAGGCCGCGGGCGCGATCGAGGTGGACGCCTCGCCGTTCGACTTCTACACCGTCTCGGCGCAGAAGTGGCCGTGCGGCCCGGACGGAACTGGAGCGCTGTACGTCGCCGATCCGGGGCGCCTGCGCGTGGCCTCCCCGTCCTACTTCGCGGCGGAGAGCTATGAGGCAGATGGGAGCTACAAGCCGCGTGCCGGTGCCGCCCGCTTCGACCCTGGCTGGTTGCCGCCCACCGCGCTGGCGGGCCTGGTCGCGGCGCTCGACGCGGCGCCCGCATGGCGCTACGAGCGGTCCGCCGAGATGGCCGCGCGTTGCCGCGCGAAGCTCGCCGAGCGGGTGCATGTGGTCACGGCGGAAAGGCAGGCGACGCTGGTCACCTTCCGGCCCGACGGCGACGCGGCTGAGCTTTCCCGTCGGGCCTATGAGCGTGGCGTGGTGATCCGCGATCTTCCCGGCACCGGCTGGCTGCGTGCCTCGTGCGGCTACTGGACGAGCGACGAGGACATCGACCGTCTCGTCGAGGCCGTCACGTAGAGGCCCCTCCCAGCGCGGCGAACAGAGCGACCCCGTTGCCGTCGGGGTCGCGCAGCGTCGCGTAGCGCTGGCCCCAGAAGGCATCCCACGGCGGCTTGTCCGAGTCGGCCCCCCCAGCCACCAGTCGCTCGTACGTCGCGTCGACCTCGGCCGGGCTCGCGCAGCTGAACGCGAAGACGACGCGGGGGCTGCCAACCGGCGGCGACCAGTCGGGATCGAAGCTGCGCACGACCTCGATGGTGTCGAACATCAGCCGCAGGCCGCCGGCCAGCTCCGTCTCGACGTGCCCCTCGCTCTCGGCGCCCTCCGGGAACTCGAGTCCCAGCCGGCGGTAGAAGTCGAGCGCACGGGCCATGTCCTCCACGTGGATTCCGAACGCGTCGAGCGCCATCAGGTCGTCGCCTTCTCGGCCGTCGGAAGCCCGAGCTGTGGCCCGATCGGCCGGAGCGCCTCGACGACGTTTCGGATGTGGTCGTCGAGTGAGAGCTGTAGCAGCTCGGCGCCTTCGTAGACCTCGTCGCGATGCACTCCTGCGGCGAAGGAAGGCTGCTTGAGCTTCTTCTTGACCGACTTCGGCTCCAGCCCGTCCAGGCCGGTTGGGCGAACGAGGCCGCAGGCGTGGACGAAGCCGGAGAGCTCGTCGCAGGCGAAGAGCGCTCGCTTGAGGGGGGTATCGCGTGGGAGGCTCAGGTGCTCGGCGTGCGAGAGGATCGCCTCGATCACCTCTTCCGGATAGCCCTCCTCGCGCAGGATCGGCGCGCCATTCTGCGGGTGCTTGTCGAGCGTCGGGTGAATCTCGTAGTCGAAGTCGTGCAGAAGCGCGGTCACGCCCCATACCTCCTCGTCCTCGCCGAAGCGGCGGGCATACGAGCGGGTCGAGGCTTCGACCGCGAGCGCGTGCCGGCGAAGCGCCTCGCTCTTCGTGTAGCGCGTAAGCGTCTCCCAGGCCTGCTCGCGGGTCGGTGCTGCCATGCCCCAGGTAGGGTACCCCGATGGCTTCGGCCGCCGTCGCAGACGCGCTCATGCAGTCGTTCGTGATCGAGGGGGGCCGACCGCTCGGCGGCCGTGTTCGCGCCGCCGGAAACAAGAACGGCGCGCTACCGATTCTCGCGGCCTGCCTGCTCACGGACGAGCCTGTAACCCTGTCGAACGTGCCGCGCATCCGCGACGCCGAGACGATGGTCGAGCTGCTCGCCGAGCTCGGCGCCGACGCCGACTGGACGGGCAAGAACGAGGTTCGAGTGCACGCGGCGAACATCACGGCCGACGTCGACCAGGAGCTCGCGAGCCGGATGCGCGCCTCGTTCCTGGTCGCCGGGCCCCTCCTCGCGCGCGTCGGCCGCGCCGGCATGCCGCCGCCCGGGGGGGACGTGATCGGCCGGCGAAGACTCGACCCGCACATCCACGCATTTGCCGAGATGGGCGCGGAGATCACGCTCGGGGAGCGGTACGAGCTCGGCGTCGGCCGCCTCGAGGCCAAGCACATCCGCCTCGATGAGGCGTCGGTCATGGCCACGGAGAACGTCGTGATGGCTGCGACGCTGACGACGGGCACGACAACGATCTCCTACGCCGCGTGCGAGCCCCACGTCCAGGATTTGTGCCGCTTTCTCGTCTCGCTCGGGGCGAGCATCGAGGGGATCGGCTCGAACGTGATCCGCGTCACGGGCGTCGAGCGGCTCGGCGGAGGCTCCTACAGGATCGCGGCGGACCACGTCGAGGTGGGAAGCTTCATCGGGATGGCCGCGCTCACGGGCGGCGACGTCACGATCGAGGGCGCGGCTTCGGATGACCTGTTTCCGATTCTGCCCGCGTTCGGCCGGCTCGGAATCCGAGTGGAAGTGGACGGATCGTCGGTGCGCGTACCGCCCGGCCAGGAGCTGGCGATCCAGGACGACCTCGGCGGCGCGATCGCCAAGATCGAGGACGGGCCGTGGCCCGCCTTCCCCGCGGACTTGACGTCGATCGCCGTCATGGTCGCGACGCAGGCTCGAGGCACGATCCTGATCTTCGAGAAGATGTTCGAGAGCCGTCTCTTCTTCACCGACAAGCTCGTGTCGATGGGGGCGCGGATCATTCTCTGCGACCCGCACCGCGTCGTGATCACCGGACCCGCGAAGCTGTACGGCCAGCGGATGTCGAGTCCGGACATCCGCGCCGGGATGGCGATGGTGCTCGCGGCGCTCTGCGCCGAGGGCACGTCGACGATCGGCGACGCCTACCAGATCGACAAGGGGTACGAGCGGATCGACGAGCGGTTGCGCGCGCTCGGCGCGAGCATCGAGCGCATCGACGGGTAGTGCTCGTGGCGACGAGCGAGCACGCAGACGAACGCCTCCGGGCCCGGGTCTCGGTCGGCGGAAAGAGCGCTGTCAACATCGTCACGGGCATCTCGGTCCTCGATCATCTGCTCGGGCTGACCGCCGAATACGGGGGCTTCGGGCTCGAGCTCGAGGTCGCGCCGACGGGGGCCGAGGCGGAGGTGACGGCGGCCGGCCGCGCTCTCGGCCAGGCGCTCGCGGAGCCGCTCCACCGTGAGCAGGTCCAGCGGCACGGCTCGGCCGTCGTGCCGACCGACGAGGCGCTCGCCCACGTCGCGCTCGAGGTCTCGGACCGCCCGCGAGTCGTCACGAACGTCGATCTCTCCGGCGCGCATGTCGGCGGCCTCGGCAACGATGTCGTCGCAAGCTTCATGCACGAGCTGGCGCAGGCGGCCGGCCTTACCTTGCACGTCCGCCTGATCGATGGGCAGGACACGAGTCACGTCCTCGAGACGATCTTCAAGGGTCTCGGCGCCGCCCTGGCCCAGGCCTGCAGTCCGCGCTACCGAGGGGAGGTCGAATGAACGGCAAGTCCGTCATCCGCACCGAGAGGGCGCCGGCGCCGGTCGGGGGCGCCCCCTACTCGCAGGCGATTCGCGCCGGCGAGTTCGTGTTCGTCGCCGGGCAGGTGGCGCTTCGACCCGGCGACAGCGAGGTGACCGGGAGCACGATCGAGGAGCAGACCGAGCAGGTGATGGAGAACGTCAAGGCCATCCTCGAGGCAGCCGGGAGCGGCCTCGAGCGGCTCGTCAAGACGACGGTGTTCCTGACGTCATTCTCGAACTTCGGAGGGATGAACGAGGTCTACGCCCGTTACGTCGGCGAGTCGCCGCCGGCGCGCGCAACGGTCGAGATCTCGGCGCTGCCGCTGGGGGCGCTCGTCGAGATCGAGGCAATCGCGCACCTGTAGGCGGTCGAGCGCCCGATCGTCGCTAGGAGCGGAGGCCGGCCACGAGCTTCGGCATCCCCCCGGTGGTTGTCAAAGACCCGTCGGCGAGAAAAAAACTCGGAAGATGACGGATTCCGAGAAGGTCTTGCCATCGATCTGCAAGGCATAGCACCCTGGCGTTGCCGCCCAAACGCTCAACGAGTGCGCCTTGTAGTCCCCGAGTGGGATGGTGTATCCCACCGGCGGGAACTGCATGGCGGCAAACGGCTGCCGACCGGCGTAGCCCGAGAAGCCAAGCCCGCCAGGCCCGTCGATCCTGCGGCCGCGCACGAGGAGCGGCTGTCGAAAGACCTTCTTCATCATTAGCGGCGCTTTTGCCAGAGTCCAGCCGGTGCCTGACCCAAGCGCCCCTTCCGGAATCGGATAGCGCATCTTCGCCGTCGCCCGGTCTGGGGGATCGTGCAGCCGCAACGCGCCAGACTCCAACGAACGTGGGCTTCATGGTGGCGACCCCGATGCTAGCCGGATTGTGCCAACACATAAGGATAATTGACGCTACCGAAGGATTGCGCGCACGCGTGAGGCAAGCGTGCCGAAAGCGGGTCGGCGGCCGTCCCCGGAGGCACAATCTCTGCATGCGCGCCGAAGAGGTCATCGTCACCCACGCCAACACGGATTTCGACGCGTTCGCCGCGATGCTCGCCGCGCGCCGCCTCTACCCGCACGCGGTCGTCTGCCTCGCCGGCTCCCTGAATCGGAACGTGCGTGAGTACTACCGCCTGCACGCCGACGAGCTCGCTGCCGTCGAGCCCTCCCGCCTCGAGCTCGGCGCGATCGAGCGGCTCGTCGTGGTGGACACGGTGCACGCGGGCCGGCTGGGCGTGCTCGAGCCGATCGCCCTCGACCCTCGCGTCGAGAAGGTGGTCTTCCACCACCACGAGGACGACCTGCCGGGATGGCTGCCCGACACGAACGCGGTCGTCTCCCGGGACGGCGCTCTGACGACGACTCTCGTCGGGATCCTGGCGGAGCGCGAGCTCGCCGTGACCTCCCTCGAGGCCACGACCTTCGCGCTCGGCATCCACGAGGACACCGGTTCGCTCACCTACCCGACGGCGACCCTGCGCGATGCCGAGGCGCTCGCTTGGTGCCTCCGGCACGGCGCGCGGCAGGATCTGCTCGCGACGTATCTGCACACGCCTCTCGGCGAGCTCGAGCGCGAGCTGCTCGGCGAGCTCCTTGCCGCGACCGAGCGGATCGAGCTCGGCGGAACCGAGATCTTGCTCGCCGCGGTCGCCCGCCCGGAATACGTGGAGGGCATCTCGAATCTCGCCCACAAGATCGTCGACCTCACCGACTGCAAGGCCTTGATCGTGCTGGTGGAGACCGGCGAGCGGGTGATCGCGGTGCTCCGGAGCCGTACGGATGAGATCGACGCGGCCCGTCTGGCGGCGAGCCTCGACGGCGGCGGGCACGCCGAGGCGGCCTCGGCGATCTTCCGCGGCTCGCTGGCCGACGCCCGCCGGCTGGTGCTCGACGCGCTGCCGCGGGCGGCCCGCGAGCCCGTGCGAGCCCGCGACGTGATGGCGCGGCCTCCGCGCACCGTCAGTCCCACGGCCAGCGTGGCGAGCGCGATGGTTGTCTGCCAGCGGCATCGACAGAGCGGCATCCTCGTTGCCGAGGGCGAGCGGCTCGTCGGGGCCGTTGGCCGCGAGGATCTCGACAAGGCGATCGCCCACGGTCTCTCCCATGCTCCCGTCAAGGGGATCATGAGCTCGAGCGTCGCCTCGTGCGCCGAGGAGACGCCCCTCGCCGAGCTGCAGGCGCTGCTGCGGCGCTCAGATGCCGGCCGCCTCGCCGTGGAGCGCGCGGGGCGCCTGGTCGGGGTCGTCACGCGCAGCGATCTCCTGCGGGCGCTCGGCACCGACGTCGCCGACCCGTCTGAGACGGAGGGGTCGATCGCCCGCGAGCTCGAGCGGCTCGAGCACCTGGCGCCAGTCTTCGAGGCGGTGGCAGCGGTCAGCGAGCACGTCGACGGCGTGTACCTGGTCGGGGGGACCGTGCGCGACATCTTGCTCGGCGAGCCGAGCTTCGATGTCGACATCGCCGTCGAGGGCGACGCGATCGCGCTTGCCCGTTCGCTCGCCGGGGTGCTCGGAGGGCGGGTCCGGCCGCACGAGAAGTTCGGGACGGCGGTCGTTCTGTACAGCGACGGGCAGCGGGTCGACGTCGTCACGGCCCGGACCGAATTCTACGACGCGCCCGGCGCCCTGCCGAGCGTCGAGCACGCCTCGATCCGCGAGGATCTGTTCCGGCGCGACTTCACGATCAACGCAATGGCTGTCTCCCTTCAGGGCGCCGACTTTGGCCGGCTCGTCGATCCGTTCGGAGGTCGCCCCGATCTCGAGGGGCGGACGATCCGGGTGCTCCACAGCCTGTCTTTCATCGACGATCCGACGCGCATCTTCCGCGCGATCCGTTACGAGAACAGGCACGGCTTCGGGATGGACGAGCACACCCTTCTGCTCGCGCGGGCGTGCATCGACCTCGGTCTCGTCGGCGACCTCTCGTCGGCCCGCCTGCGCGAGGAGATCGTGACGCTTCTCGACGAGCGGGAGGTCGCCCATTCGATTCTGCGCCTGGCAGAGCTGGGTGCCGCCCGTGCGATTCATCCGCAGCTCGCCGCGGACGAGGAAGCGGTCCGGCTGCGGGACAGGATGACGGAGCTGAGCGGCGAGTTGAGCTTGGAGCGTTCGGGCTGGCGGCTCGGTCTGATCGCGCTCGCGCGGCGCCTGTCTTCGGACGCGGTGCTCGACTGGCTGCTGCGGCTGAAGCTCCAACGCGCCGACGCTGAGCGGATCGCGGAGGCGGTCACGGTCGGCCCGCTCCTCGCCGAGCGCCTTCGCGGCGGCGGAACCGCAGCTGCTGAGATCGTCGCGCTCGTCGAGCCGTATGGGCTCGAGACCCCGCTCTATGCTCTGGCCCTCTCCGACTCGGAGGCGCTCCGCCGCTACTTCACGGATCTCCGGCTGGTGCAGCTGGAGATCGGGGGAGCCGAGCTCGCCGAGCTCGGTGTGCCGGAGTCACCGCGCGTCGGGGAGATCCTCGCCGAGCTGCGCCGCCGAAAACTGAACGGGGAGCTCGACGGTCGTGCCTCCGAGCTCGCGGCCGCGAGGGGCTTGATCGCGGGGCAATGAGGCTCTTCCGCTGGAAGACCGCCGGCCCGTACGAGGTCGCATTCTCGACTCGGCTCGGAGGCGTGAGCGAAGGCCCGTTCACCTCGCTCAACCTGAGCCACGGTCCGCCCTGGTGGACGATTGCCGACGCCGCCGGCCGTGTGGAGGAGAATCGCACGCGCCTCTGCGGCGCGATCGGCGCCGACGACGCGCGGTTGGCGCTGGTGCGACAAATTCACTCCTCCACCGTCGTGCGGGCCACTGCCGGGGGGCGGGGCGTCCCGGCCGACGGTCTCTGGACCGACGAGCCGCGGCTGCCGGTGCTCGCGCTCGGCGCAGATTGCCTGCCCGTCGCCCTCGTTCGCGCGAACGGGCCCCGTCCGGCGGTCGCGGTGGTGCATGCGGGGCGAATCGGCATTCTCCGGGGCATCCTCGAGGCGGGCGTGGCGGCGCTCGGCGAGGGCCGGCCGGCCGCGATGATCGGCCCGGGCATCGGCCCGTGCTGCTACGAGGTGGGCGAGGAGGTCCGGAGCGCCTACCGCGCCAGATTCGGCGAGGGCGTCCTGCGCGGGTCGCACCTCGACCTTCAAAGCGCGGCCGAGCTGACCCTACGGGGGGCCGGCTGCGCCACGGTCGAGCGGCTCGACCTTTGTACGGCCTGCAATCCCGAGCTCTTCTTCTCGTACCGGCGCGACGGAATCCCGAGAGGCGGGCAGGGAGTGGTCGCGTATGTCTGCTGACGAGGTTCGTACGCGCCTCGCGAGCGTCCGAGAGACGGTGGGCGAGGACGTGACGATCGTGGTCGCCACGAAGTACGTCTCCGTGGACGGGATGGCCGTCCTCGCCGAGGCCGGCGTCGAGGTCGTGGGCGAGAATCGGGCGCAGGAGCTGGAGGCGAAGTACGCCGTCTACGGCGACCGGTTCCGCTGGCACTTCATCGGTCATCTGCAGAGCCGCAAGACGAAGGCCGTGAACGAGATCTGCGAGCTGTGCCACTCGTTGTCGTCGGAGTCCGCGGCTCGCCGCCTACGGGTCCCGTCGCTGATCGAGGTCAACCTTTCCGGCGAGGCGACGAAGTCCGGGATCGAGCCGTCCGAGCTTCCGAGCCTGCTCGAGCTCGGCGCCGACGTCCGGGGCTTGATGACCATGCCGCCTCAGACCGATGACCCCGAGTCCTCGCGCCCGTTCTTCCGCCGGCTGCGAGAGCTGGCGACCACGTACGGGCTGCAGGAGCTCTCGATGGGCACCTCCCAGGACTACCGCGTTGCCGCTGAGGAGGGGGCGACCATCGTGCGGGTCGGGAGCGTCGTGCTCCGCGGCTGACGAAACGGGGTTAACATCCGCTCTCGTGGGCTTCGCCGACGTCTGGAACCGTACGCTCGTGTACTTCGGCATCGCCGAGGAAGAGGACGAGGACTGGGACGAGGACGGCTACGCGACCGAGGAGCTGAACCGCACCTATTCCGAGCGGCCCAACGTGCGGCGGTTGACGCCGCGGCGCCGACGTGACCTCGACGACTGGACCGAGAGCGAGTCGGCGACCGCTCGCACCGAGGTGCGGCCCGCGACGCGCCTGCGCGGCGTCCAGGGCTTACCGAGCTCCTCGGTGCGAGTCCACCTCGTCCTGCCGCGGAGCTTCAACGACGCGCAGCAGATCGCCGATCGGTTCAAGGAGTCGATCCCGGTCATTCTCAACCTGCAGGGCTCGGATCAGGATCTCTCGAAGCGGCTGATCGACTTCTCCAGCGGGCTCACCTACGCGCTCGACGGCGGTATGCAGCGCGTCGCCGACAAGGTCTTCCTGCTGACGCCGCGGAACGTCGAGGTGTCGGCCGAGGAACGGGCGCGCTTGCTCGAGCGCGGCGGCTTCTTCAACCAGGCCTAGGCGCACGCACGACGTCTCACGTCCTTCGGTAACGCCAGCGCCGGGCGCCACGTCGGCTCGAGTGCGTCGTACGCGCGAGCGCTCACGACGACCCGCTGCTCGGTTCCGTCGGGTCTCACGGTGGCGATGACGCTCCTCGGCGTCTGCTCCCCGGCGGTTGGACTCGATCGCGCGAAGGCGATGAGCTTGCCGTCCCGTGACCAGGCCGGCCGCGCCAGCGTCCCCGGAGATGCAGTGACGAGGCGGGGATTCCCTCCGTTCGCCCCTGCGACGACGAGCTCGGATCGTGAGCCGGAGGCGATGTAGGCGAGCTTCGAGCCGTCGGGAGACCAGGCGGGATCGGCGCCGTTTCGGAGCAGCAGGCGCCGGCCGCTCCCGTCGGGCTTGACCGTGTAGATGTCCGGTGGGCGCCCGGGCTGCTCGGGCAGCGCGAACGCGATCACACCACCGCGCGGCGACCAGGCCGGAGCTGTGATGAGCTGCGAGCCGCCGGACGCAACCCCATGTCGCCGGGAGCCGTCGCGGTTGGCCACTACGAGCTCCGACCCGCGGTAGGCCGCGACGTAGGCGAGACGCTTCCCGTCGGGAGACCAGGCTGGATCCAGGTTGAGCTCGCCGTAGCCGCGGCTCACGTTGCGGAGGATGCGGCCGCGTGCGTCCGCTACGAAGATGTCGAAGACGCCTCCGGGCCGGTCCGGCTTCTTCGCTCGGTAAAAGGCCATGGACTTCCCGTCCGGCGACCAAGCCGGCATGCGGTCGTCCTGGTCGGCCCCGGTCAGGCGCAGTCTCTGCGATCCATCGGCACGTGAGAGGCACAGGCCCCCGCCGGGACCGTCCGGCGAGCCGCGGGAGCCCACCGGCGCCGAGTAGGCCAGGAGCACGGGCGGGCGCGCCGAGCCACCCTCGGTCGGGACGGCAGCTGCCAGCATCCAGGCAAGTGCTGCCCCGGCAACCGCCGCCGCCCGCCGTCGCGTCACGAGGCCGATTGTAGGATCCCGTCTTTACGAACCTGTAAGCAAGCCGCAAGGCACCCGGACACCTGCGCGCTCGGAAATGGCGCACCGCTCCCCGCGGGACACCGGCCGGCGCCCCGTCGGCCGAGGGCGTTACGCTGCGGAAAGGAACCGACGCGTGGAGACCGAACCCTTGGACATGGGCCCGACGGCCACTTTTGGCTTGCTCGCGGACACCGTCAGCTCGGTGCAGAGCTTCGTCAACATCTTCTTCCTCGTCTACATCCTCCTGATCTTCGCGTACATCCTGACGTCGTGGGTCCGGCTGCCCTACTCGCTCTGGCTGAACCGGGTCCAGCGCTTCCTCTACGACGTCTGCGAGCCGTACCTGCGCCTGTTTCGACGAGTGCTGCCGCCGCTCGGCCCGCTCGATCTGTCGCCGATGGTCGGTGTCTTCGTCCTGATCATCCTGCAGCAGGTCGTGAACTCCCTGCTCGATCGCCTCCACTGAAAGGAGTCGCCATGCCTCTCACACCCGCCGAGATCCGGCACACCGAGCTCCAGCGAGGGCTGTACGGCTACAGAAAGGGTCAAGTCGACCAACTCGTCCTCGACGTGGTTCAGAGCTTCGAGGAGGTCTGGCGCGAGCGCGCCGATCTTGGAGACCGTGTCGAGCAGCTCGAGTCGGAGCTGCAGCGGCACCGTGAGCTCGAGGCGCTCCTCCGCACGACGCTCGTCTCCGCAGAGCGCGCGTCTCAGGAGCAGAAAGACCAGGCGCGTCGCGAGTCGGAGCTCGTGCTAGGCGAAGCCCGCGCCGAAGCCCGCGCGATCACGCGCAGCGCGACTGCGGAGCGCGAGCGGCTGCTCGGCGAGTGTCACCGCGTGCGGGGGATGATGCGCTCGGCCCTCGTGACGCTTGCCGAGGTGGACGAGGCTCCCGCCGAGGCGGAGGCTGCGTAGAGACCGCGGAAACCCGCCCGTATACTTCATCCCCGCCGGTAGAACCAGAGGAGGCCGCAGGCGTGAGCTCGATCAAAACCGACCGCTTCCGGGAGGCGCTGCTCGCCGAGCGGCAGCGCGTCGCGGACGCCATTGAGTATCTGCACGAGGAAAATCCGGGCTCGCCCGACGCCTCGGACGAGATGCCTCTCGACAATCACCTGGCCGAGAATGCGTCGATCACGCTCGACCGCGAGCTCGACTCCACGCTCGGCGAGAATTCCGAGCATGTGCTCGCTGAGATCGATGCGGCGCTTGTGCGGATCGAGAGCAGCGCGTACGGCATCTGCGAGACGTGCGGAAAGCCGATCGGGGAGGAGCGGCTCGAGGCGATCCCGTGGGCGACGCAGTGCATCGAGTGCAAGCGGCGCGCCGAGCGCGCTTGACAACCGAGCCCGCTCGACGCGCGCCGGATGTTCGCGTCGGCTCCTCGACCGACGGCCTGACACCTCTCTCGACGGCAGAGCGGCCGCTCGGTGCCGGGGTCGCTCAGTGGGTCGGCCTGGGGGCGGTCGCCTTCGCGACGTTGACGGCCGACCAGGTGACGAAGCAGCTGGTCACGAGCACGCTCGCGCTTGGAGAGAAGGTTGACGTCGTGGGCCCGTTCACGATCCACCATGTTCAGAACTCGGGCATCGCCTTCGGTCTTTTCGCGAGCGCGACCCCGATCGTGACCGCGCTCACAGCGATCGCGGTCGGCTGGATGCTCTTCTTCTTCGCGCGCTCGGCCCGGCGCCACCCGGTGCTGCCTGCCGCGCTCGGCCTGGTGATCGGGGGGAGTGTCTCGAACCTCGTCGACCGCGTCCGGCTCGGGCACGTCACGGACTTTCTGGATCTGCGCTTCTGGCCGGCTTTCAACCTGGCCGACACCTTCATCATGCTCGGGGTCGCGATCCTCTTCGCCGCGCTGCTGTGGAGCGACCGGCAGCCACAGCTGCGGCCGGTTCCCCAGGGGCCGTCCCACCTCTGAGGGCTCGAGCTCCGAGGAGCGCTGCGGGCACGCGGCTCGACCGCTTCCTCGCCGACCAGCCGGCCGTCGGCTCACGCGCGCTCGCCGAGCGGATCCTGCGGGAGGGAAACGTGCTCGTGGACGGCGAGGCGAGGCCGAAGAGCCACCGACTTGCCGGCGGCGAGACCCTCGAGTTCGACCTGCCCACAGCGGAGGCCGCCGCACTCGAGCCGGAGGACTTGCCGCTGCGGATCGCGTACGAGGACGCGCACCTGCTCGTCGTCGACAAGCCCGCGGGCATCGTCGTGCACCCAGCGCCGGGCCACGCGGCGAGCACGCTGGTTCACGGGCTCTTGCCCTACGGGATCGCCGGTGGCCCGGAGGCCGGACGGCCCGGCATCGTTCACCGGCTCGACGCGGAGACTTCCGGCCTCCTGGTCGTCGCCCGCTCGACCGAGGCGCATCGGCGTCTGCAGCAACTCGTGCGTCGGCGTGCGCTCGAGCGGCAGTATCTCGCATTGGTGCGCGGCCGACCACGGTCCCGACGCGGCCGGATCGAAGCGCCGATCGGCCGCGACCGCCTCGATCGTCGTCGCCAGTCGATCGACAGCGAGTCTCCGCGCGATGCGGTCACGCACTTCGAGGTCGCCGAGCTCCTGCCGCGCCACGCGCTGCTCGTGGTCCGGCTCGAGACGGGTCGCACGCACCAGATTCGCGTGCATCTCGCCGCGATCCAGCTGCCCGTGTCCGGCGACCGCGCGTACGGCGCTGGCGGCGATCTCGGCCTTCGGCGGCAGTTCCTCCACGCCGAGCGGCTCGCGTTCGTGCACCCGTTTACGGGAGGGCGCGTCGAGGTCTCATCACCGCTGCCGGCTGACCTGACGGCCGCCCTCGACCTCGCGAGAGCTGAAACTACGGCCTGATACCATGGGCAGGTTCCTCTTCCCGGCGGATTCCCCGGGTGGTGGTGCCGGTGCCTTGGCGCCGGTTCCACTCGGCCCCGACGGCAAGCAGTACACCCAACCAAGAAAGGGGCTCAAATGTCCGTTGTCTCTATGCGAGAGCTGCTGGAGGCCGGGGTTCACTTCGGCCATCAGACGCGTCGCTGGAATCCGAAAATGAAGCGCTTCATTTTCGACGAGCGCGGCGGCATCTACATCATCGACCTGAAGCAGACGCTCGGCTTGCTCGAGGAGGCTCACGCCTTCGCTCGCAACCTCGCGGGCCGCGGCGGCTCCATGCTCTTCGTGGGGACGAAGAAGCAGAGCCAGGACGCGGTCGCGACGCAGGCAGCGCGGGTCGGCATGCCGTACGTGAACCAGCGCTGGCTCGGGGGCCTCCTGACGAACTGGAAGACGATCTCCGCCCGCATCGAGCGCCTGCACGAGCTGCGCCGCCTGAGCGAGGACGGCCAGATCGAGCTGCTGCCACCCAAGGAGCGGATGGCGATGCTGGCCGAGCTCGAGAAGCTCGAGACGAATCTCGGCGGCGTGGCCGACATGCGTCGTCAGCCCGAGGCTCTCTTCATCGTCGACCTGCGCAAGGAGCAGCTCGCCGTGCGGGAAGCGCGCCGGCTCGGCCTGACCGTGGTCGCTCTCGTCGACACGAACTGCGACCCGGACGACGCCGACTACGTGATTCCGGGAAACGACGACGCGATTCGCGCATGCTCCCTCGTCGTCCGCGTCGTCGCGGACGGGATCGCGGCAGGCAAGGATCAGGTGAGCGTCACGGACTTCAGCTCGCCCGGCGGCCAGAATGGGCAGCCCCAGTCCGAGTCCGAGTCCGAGTCCGAGCCAGCGCAGGCGGACGGCGCGGTCGCGGACGAGCCCTCCTACGAGCAGCTCTCCTCCGGCGAGAGCGCCGCAGAGACGCTCGCGGCCGAGGAGACGCCGCCGGCCGACGAGATCACCGCTGCGCCGACCGAAGAGAAGGAGGACGGCCAGTGAGCGAGATCCCGGCGAGACTCGTCAAGGAGCTTCGCGACCAGACTGGCGCGGGCATGATGGACACGAAGCGAGCGCTACAGGAGGCGGCGGGCGACCTCGAGGCGGCGCGGCGTCTGCTCCGCGAGCGAGGCATGGCCACCGCCGGCAAGCGCGCGGGTCGCGAGACCACCGAGGGCGAGGTGCTCGTTACGGTCGGCGGCAACGTCGGCGCGATCGTGGCGGTCGGTTGTGAGACAGAGCCCGTGTCGAAGAACGAGGAGTTTCTCGGCTACGCCGAACGTGTGCTGGAGGCCGTCGAGCAGGGGGGCGAAGCAGCTGCGGCCTCCCTGGAGCCGGAGCGAAGCGAGCTGATCGGCAAGATCGGCGAAAACGTGCAGGTCGTGGGATCGAGAAGGCTCGAGGCGGCCGGGAGCGAGGCCCTGGCCGAATATGTGCACCCCCCGGCGAACAAGCGCGGCGTGCTCGTGAAGGTGCGCGGCAACAACCCGGCCGCAGCTCGTCGCCTCGCGATGCACATCGCGGCGGCAGCACCTCGATGGGCGACGCGAGACGAGGTCCCCGCGGAGCTCGTCTCGTCCGAGCGCGACATCTACATGAGCTCCGACGAGGTGCAGTCGAAGCCCGAGCAGGCTCGCGACAAGATCGTGGAGGGGATGCTCGGCAAGCGTTTCTTCGCCGCGTACCCCGGCGGCGTCCTGACCGACCAGGCCTGGATCCACGACGGCGGCAAGACGGTCGGCCAGGCGCTCTCCGAGGAAGGGCTCGAGGTTATCGAGTTCGCCCGCTACGCACTCGGCGAATGACCACGCTACGCGTCCGGGATCGCCGGAGTGACGCCTACGGTCGTCGGTCGCTCGCTCCGCATCAGCCTCACGAGCTTTGCCCTATGACCACGCTACGCGTCCGGGATCGCCGGAGTGACGCCTATGCTCGTCGGTCGCCCGCTCCGCATGAGCCTCACGAGGTAGCCGCATGAGACTCTCCGAGCAGGTGACGCCGGCCGAGGCCAGCGCCCTTCCGCCGCCGTTTCGCCGCGTCCTGCTCAAGCTGTCGGGCGAGGCCTTGATGGGCGAGCGGGAGTACGGGCTCGATCCTGCTCGGATCGATGTCCTCGCGGATGAGATCGCCGGCGTCCAGGCGCTCGGGCTCGAGATCGCCGTCGTCGTCGGCGCAGGGAACATCTACCGCGGCATCTCGGCCGCGGCTGAGGGAATCGACAGGGCAACCGCGGACTACGCCGGCATGCTCGCGACTGTCCTGAACGCGCTCGTCGTGCAGGACGCCCTCGAGCGACGGGGTGCGCAGACACGTGTCCTGTCGGCGCTTCAGGTGCTCGAGGTTGCCGAGCCGTATATTCGAAGGAGGGCGATCCGGCACCTCGAGAAGGGCCGAATCGTCATCTTCGCGGGAGGCACCGGTAACCCATTCTTGACGACGGACACGGCGGCTGCGCTGCGCGCTCTCGAGGTCGGTGCGCAGGCGATCCTGATGGCGAAGCACGCCGTCGACGGCGTCTACAGCGGTGACCCGAGAACCGAGTCCGACGCGGAGTTCCTCCCCTTTCTCTCGCACCAGGAAGCGATCGAGCGCGACCTACGCGTGATGGATCCCGAGGCGCTGTCCCTCTCGCGCGACAACGGGCTGCCGATCTACGTCTTCGCGCTCGAGGAGGGCAACATCCGCCGTGTTGCGACGGGCGAGCGCGTGGGAACCATCGTCTCCACACCACCGATCGAGGCGGAAGCACGATGATCGACGACCTGATGCAGGATGCGAAGCGCCGCATGGATCGCTCGATCGAGACGACTCGGCACGAGTTCAACGCCCTCCGCACGGGCCGCGCGTCGGCCGCGCTGCTCGACCGGATCGAGATCGACTACTACGGGCAGAAGACGCCGCTCAAGCAGCTCGCGACCATCAACGTGCCCGAGCCGCGGCTCCTGACCATCCAGCCGTTCGACCCGGGGTCGCTGAAGACGATCGAGCGTGCGATCCAGGAGTCCGATCTGGGCCTGACGCCCTCGAACGACGGCAAGCTGATCCGCCTGCCGATTCCCGCGCTCACGGAGGAGCGGCGCAAGGAGCTCGTTCGGGTCGTCCGCCAGCGGGCCGAGGACGGCCGTACGGCGATCCGAAACGTGCGCCGGGACGTCATCCACCACCTGAAGGAACTGGCGAACGAGGGCGGCGTGGGCAGCGACGAGGAGCATCGCGCGGAGGACCGCGTCCAGAAACTGACCGACGAGCACACGACCACGATCGACGAGCTTCTGAAGCACAAGGAAGCCGAGATCATGGAAGTGTAGGACCGCCGCGCCCGGACAACCGTCCGGCCTTCTCGCGCACGGCGCGAGAATGTCGCCCGTGCAGGACTGGCCCGCGAGCGACAACGAGTTCCCACGCTCGGTCGCGATCATCATGGACGGCAACGGTCGCTGGGCCGCCGAGCGCGGTCTCACCGTGCCGGACGGTCACCGCGAAGGAACGCGTGCGCTGCGCAGGACGGTGGAGGCGGCTATCGACCTCGGAGTGCGGTCGCTCATCGTCTATGCGTTCTCGACCGAGAACTGGGGGCGCCCCACGGACGAAGTGACAGAGCTGATGGAGATCTTCGAGGAGACGATCGAGCGCGAGCTGCCGGACCTGGCCGCGCGGGGCGTCCGCACCCGCTTCATCGGACGCCGCGACCGCGCACCCACCGAGCTGCGCGACCGGATGGAGACGCTCGAGCGCGAGACGGCTGGAAACGATCGTCTTCACCTCTGGATCGCGTTCGACTACGGGGGGCGGGCTGAGATCGTGGAGGCCGCCCGGCGCCTCCTGCGCGAAGGCGTCGATGCCGACAAGCTCGACGAGGAGGCGTTCGCGGGACATCTTCCCGAGCCGGAGATGCCGGATCCCGACGTGCTGATCCGCACTTCCGGTGAGCTGCGAGTCTCCAATTTCCTGCTCTGGCAACTCGCCTACGCGGAGCTCGTGTTCGTCGACCGGCTCTGGCCGGATTTCGGCGAGCGGGATCTGCGAGCCGCGCTCGAGGCGTACTCGGGTCGGCAACGGCGGTTCGGCGCTCGGTGAGCGCGCTGGGCGCAGCGAGGCGCAGCGCGGTGAGCCCGTTCTGGTCGCGCATTCTGGTCTCTGTCGTCGGGCTCCCGCTCGCGCTCGGGATCGTGTGGCTCGGCGGGTGGTGGATCGCCGGCCTCGCCACCGTGTCGGCGTTGCTCGCGCTGCACGAGCTGTACTGGGTGACCCGCTCGCTGCGCCCGGTCGTCCTGGCAGGCTACGCCGGCGCTCTCGCCTCGATCCTCGGGGCCAAGTTGGGTGGCCCCGTCTGGATGGTCGGCGGATTCCTGATCACGTTCGCCTTTGCCTTCGTGCTCAAGGGCATCGCGGGCACGCGCCAGTCGGCGACCGTGTCCGTCGGAACGACTGTGCTCGGTGCGGGCTGGATCGGTCTCGGCCTCTCCTACCTCGTCCTGCTGCGGGAGATTCCCGAGAACGGACGCCTCGCCACGATGACGGTGGTGCTCGCAGTCTTCGCCTCGGACACGGCCGCCTACTTCGGCGGCCGCGTTTTCGGGCGGCACAAGCTCGCGCCGGTCACGTCACCGGGAAAGACCTGGGAGGGCTTCGTCTTCGGCAGCCTCGCTGCCGTCATCGTCCCTTTCTTCGCCCTCTATCACGAAGGCTTTCTCGACGTTCCGAGCTCCCTGGTCCTGGGAGCCGTGATCGCGCTCGCGGGCCCGCTCGGCGACCTCTTCGAGTCCGCGGTGAAGCGTGACATGGGGGTGAAGGACAGCGGCCGGCTGCTCGCGGGACACGGCGGCGTCCTCGATCGCCTCGATGCCTTGCTCTTCGCCGGAGCCGCCTCCTTCTACGCGGTAGCCGCTCTCACCTGATCGTCCGGCCGACGCCGCTTTGCACCCTCGGCGACACCAGTGCGGCCCAGGGTGTTTGGACGCGGCGAACGAATGTGCCACGGCGAGCGTCCGCGATGTAGACGCATACGTGCTTGCGGCACGGGCCGGCGGGCTGGTCTGTGAGCAGGCTGTAGACGCGGCCGCCGGCCGCTTCCACCGCATAGACGGAGGAGTTGCCGAAGAGGTGCCAGAGGCGCTGGCCGGTCGGCGCGTAGGCGGTCAGGCCGAGGCCGTGACCCCCCGTGGTGTAGCAGCAGCCGAAGGCGAAGAGGACGCCGTCTGCGAACGTGATGCTCGTCGCCCGCCGGTCGATCGTCTGCTGCTTCCAGCTGCGGTGTTGACTAGCGTCAGCCCGGCCGGCGTCGAGCTCCGTTGGCCGTTACCGCCGAACCCCGTGACGGCGACGGTGCCGCCGGGCAACCAGAGGGCGGTCCGCTGCGGTCCCTCCACCTCGCCCTTGGCCGCCGCCTGCGGCTCGAACGAGTTGCGGAGGAGCGCCAGCATCGCCAGCGTGCGCCGCGGTTCGTGATACGCGACGGTGAACGTGCGAAGATCGACCTCGGCGATCGGGGCGCCGCCGCTCACGACGACGGCACGTGCGCCATCCGCGGAGACCGCGAGCCCGGGCAGCCAGGTGCGTGGCAAGTAGCCGGCGCCGCTTCGCAGTGAGTCGCTGCCCGCCTTGAGGCGGGCGAGAAGCACGCTGCGCACGCGGCCGCCGCGGTCGATGCTGAGCAGCCGTGCAGCTCCGACCGCAGTCCGCCGCGGACCGCGAGCGGGCGCGAGCAGCAGGACGAGGCTGCGCCGGGTCGCCACTGCGCGCTCGAGCTCGCTCGCTCCAGCGAGGCGGCGGCGCAGCAGCACGCGCCGGCCAAGCGGGTCGACGACCACGAGGCGCAGCGGCCCTGCCCCCCACGGCTGCTGCACGACGGCCACGACGCGGCGCGGCGCGAGCCAGCCGGTTGCGAGCACGACGCCGCCGCCCCTGAGCTGGACGGCGCAGGCGGAGCACGTCGGCGAAGCGCAGCGCGGGCTTCATCGGCCCGAACAGGCCGCCGAAGACGATGCGCGAGCGGTCGGGCGAAAAGCTCCAGCCGGAGCTGGAGAAGGCGTCGAGGGGGAGCTGGGTTCGTCCGAGTGGCCGCAGCGAGCGCGGGTCGAGCCTGCCGAGGTCGCCGCCCCGAACCGCGGAGGTGACG
Source organism: Gaiellales bacterium (assembly GCA_038253945.1). Classification (GTDB taxonomy): domain Bacteria; phylum Actinomycetota; class Thermoleophilia; order Gaiellales; family Gaiellaceae; genus JBBRYW01. The sequence continues at coordinate 137,803 of JBBSGR010000003.1, read as the reverse complement.
TCGTCGCCCCAGACGATGCCGAGCGCCGGGCTCTCGCCCAAACGCGCCTCCACCGCCTCCGCCGTCGAGGTCACCGCTCCTCTACCCGCGAGCGCTCCTTGACCCGCGTCGAGCACCGGTGCCGAAGCGACCATGGTCGCGACCAGCAGCACCGCTCCGCCGCGCAGCAGGCCTCGGCTCCGCCCTTCTCGACGCTGCCAAGCCGGCATTTGAACCGATCGCGGCGCACTCATGAACGCTCGCGCAGGCTCCGGCCGATCCCGATCGTTGTGTTTCAACGGCTCGTCGCCTCGAACACGACGACCTCGGTGAACGAGTCTCCGTCGATCTGAAGCGCGTAGCAGCCCGGACCCGGAAGGACCGTGCCGGAGGGTTGGTATCGCCACCGCCGGGTGCGAAACGGTGCTGGAACGAGGCGTAGCTCCCCGCGGATCGGCCCTCCGAGCTGGAAGCGCACGACGCCGGCGTGTCCAGTGCGGGTGCCGCGGACGAGGAGCGGTCCGCTGTACGAGGGCGCGATTGCCCAGAGAGTCTTGTGGAAAGTCACGGTGTCCCGGATGAGATCGCCGGCGAGAGAGATCGTCCCTCGGCCTCCGAGCACGGCGTATGCCGGGCCGCTGCCGAGCCCGAAGGCGGTGGCAGGCGTCCTTCGTCCGACGCGCGTCACCGGGCAGGCGCCGTTCGTGCCGCCGTGCAGGAGTTGGAGAGGGCGGCGGAGCCTGCGCCAGCCCGCTTCGCCGACGAGCGGCCTCGTCGGTCCGATCGCGAGGGTGGCAAGGACCCGATTGACCTGCCGAATCAGGCGCTTGGGCGCCGGCTTGGTCGCGAAGTCGACGAGGAGGACGAACGACCGCCCTGCTGTCCAGAACTTCCGGTCGGCGACCGCGTGGCTCGGCGGCGCGAATCCGGACCGCCGGCTGGTGAAGTCGCGGTCAACGATCCGAAGCGGCAGACGCGTCGGCGGGAAACGGCGTCCCGGCGCGTTGCCGACCTCGACCATGAGCATACGGACGTTCGCTCGGCCCATCCGGCGGAGCGCCTTCGAGCCGTTCTCGTCGTCGCTTGCCGGGAGCGGGAAGTTCGCCGCCCGCAGAACGGGACACGGGCACGGAGCAGGGTGCGTGAAGACGCGACCGTCCCACCCGGCCGGTAAGGCCATCCGAAGCGCGTAGCCGGCGATGACATGGGCCGGGGCCGAACGGTGCGGGACCGTGCCGCCCGCTGTCACCCCAGCCCCGAGGGCGACGGCGAGAGCGAAGCTGGTGGCCGCAGGTCGGGCGAACCATCGCATCCCGCTCTTCATTGAGGAACTCGCTCAGTGGCGTCGCGACCACGAAGTCGAGCGGAGACGACCGGACGCAGGCTCATGTGAGTGAATACGTCCAGTCGCGCTCACCGGGTCCGGCACTTCACGCGCGGTTCGACGCTGACATCAGAGGGCATAGCCGCCGGGACGACGCGGCGCGCTCGGTCGCGGTCGATCTTCGCCGTAGACTTCTTTCGTGAAGCGCATCGCCCTTCTCGGCGCCACCGGCTCGATCGGCCGGCAGGCGCTCGAGATCATCGCTCTTCACCCGGAGCTGGCGATCTGCGCGCTCGCCTCGGGATCCAGTCCGCTCGACCGCCTGGGACGCGAGCACGGAGCTCGGCACGTGCAGGTGGGCGGCGACCTGACCGAGCTGCTGGAGCGCTCGCAACCCGACCTCGTGCTGAATGCAGTGGTTGGCTTCGCCGGTCTGCCCGCAACCCTCTGGGCTCTCGAGCACGGCGTCGAGCTCGGGCTGGCGAACAAGGAGAGCCTCGTCGCCGCGGGTGATCTCGCGGTCGCGGCCTGGAAGCGGGGGGGAGGCCGACTCCTGCCCGTCGACAGCGAGCATGCGGCGGCCTTCCAGTGTCTCGAGGGCCGCGCGCCGGAAACGGTCGACTCTCTCGTCCTCACCGCCTCGGGAGGCCCGTTCCGAGGCCTCACCCGCGACGACCTCGTGGACGTGACCCCTGAGCAGGCACTTGCCCACCCGACGTGGAACATGGGGCCGAAGGTGACGGTCGACTCCGCGACGCTCGCGAACAAGGGGCTCGAGATCCTCGAGGCGCACTACCTCTTCGACCTGCCCTACAGCCGGATCGAGGTCGCGGTGCACCCGACGTCCGTCGTCCACGCACTCGTCCGCTTCCGCGACGGCGCCGCCCTCGCACACCTCGGCTACCCGGACATGCGCGTCCCGATTTCCTATGCATTGACCTATCCCGAGCGCGCCGGGACGCCGCTGCCACGCCTCGACCTCGCAAACGGGCTCGTGCTCGAGTTCTCCCCACCGGATCTCGAGACGTTTCCACTGCTCGCGCTCGCTCGCGAAGCGGGTGAGGTAGGTGGCACGATGCCGTGCGCGTTCAATGCCGCAAACGAGGTCGCGGTCGCCGCCTTCCTCGACGGCCGCCTGCCGTTCCTGGACATCTCAGCTGTCGTCGCGGCGACACTTGCCGCTGTCGACGGTGCGTCCGCCCGCGACCTGGCCGATCTCGAGGAGGCGGACGCCGAGGCCCGGCGCCTCGCAAACCGAGAGTCGGCTGCGAACGAACTTCCCATCAGATGAACGTCGCCCTCGCGATCCTGGGGCTCGGCCTGCTCATCCTCGTCCACGAGGCAGGCCACTTCCTCACTGCGGTCGCGGTTGGCATGAAGCCGCGCCGCTTCTACATCGGCTTTCCGCCCGCCCTGGTCAAGTGGAAGCCCGGCGAGATCGAATACGGGATCGGCGCGATTCCGCTCGGGGGCTTCGTCAAGATCCCGGGCATGCACCGGCCGGCCGCGGGCGATCTCGACCCCTGGTTCGGTCGGGCGGTTCGGCAGGCGCCGCAGCTCGTGCGCTGCGTGGAGCAGCTCAGGCGTCCGCTCGCTGACGACGATTTCGCGCGCGCTTCGGAGGTGGTGCCGACTCTCACCGCCGAGGTCGAGGCCGCCGACCTCGCGCCGGATGCCCGCGGCCCGGCGGAGCGAGGCCTGCGCGAGCTCGTGGACGGGCTGTCGGCCGAGGCGTACTGGCGGCAGCGGACCTGGAAGCGCATCTCGGTGATCGCGGCCGGCCCCGGCACGAATCTCCTGCTTGCGATCGTGCTCTTCACCGCGCTCTTCATGATCGGCGGCGGGAAGGCCACGACCACGGTCGACTCGATCGTTCCCGGCACTCCTGCCCACGCGATGGGCCTGCGGGGCGGCGACCGGATCCTCTCGATCGACCGGCGAGGTGTCACGCCGACCGAGATACCCGACCGGATCGTCGGCTCGCACGGCAAGCCGCTACTCGTGGTCGTCGAGCGGGGCGGCCGCCGAGTGCAGCTGGGACCGGTCTCACCGCGCAAGAACGGGGGTGTCTATCGCCTCGGTTTCGTACTGCGCGGGGAGCAGCTCGCGCTCCCGGCTGCGGCCTGGCGCTCGCTTCGCCTAACGGGTGTTGTGACCCGCGAGATCGGAGGGTCGCTCGGGCGACTCGCCAAGGGGTCGGGGAGAAAGGACGTCTCCAGCCCGGTCGGCATCGTCCAGGGCTCTTCCGACGCCTTGAAGGAGGGCACGCAGACGTTTCTCTGGGTGCTCGGCCTGATCAGCCTCTCGCTCGCACTGCTGAATCTGCTGCCGCTGTTGCCGCTCGACGGCGGGCACATCCTGTTCTCGATCATCGAGGGCGTGCGCGGCCGGGCCGTCCGGCGAGAGGTCTACGAACGCGTCTCGGCGTTCGGCATCGCGATCGTGGTGCTGCTCTTCGTGCTCGGGCTCTCGAACGACATCGGGCGCCTGGGGCAATAGCCCCGCCTACAATCGGTCGCAGTGAGCAGCGAGCGCCAGATCAGGGTGGGCCCGGTGCGAGTAGGCGGCGGCGCGCCCGTCGTCGTGCAGTCGATGACGCTCACACCGACGCGCGACGTCGAGGCGACGACCGCTCAGATCGCCGCGCTCGCGTCAGCCGGCTGTGAGGTCGTGCGCTGCGCGGTGCCCAAGATCGAGGACGCCGATGCGCTCGGCCGGATCGTTCGGCTCTCGCCGATCCCGGTCATCGCCGACATCCACTTCAACGCGAGCCTTGCCCTGCGCGCAATCGAGGCCGGCGTCGCCGCTGTTCGAATCAACCCGGGCAACATCGGCGGGCCGGACCGGGTCGAGCTCGTGGTGGCGGCCGCTAGGCGAGCGGGCATCTCGATGCGGATCGGCGCCAACTCCGGCTCGCTGCCGAAACATCTCGAAGGTCTCGCGCAGCACGACCAGGCCGAGGCGCTCGTAGCCGCCGCGCTCGAGGAGGTCGAGCTGCTCGAGCGGCTCGATTACCACGACTTCAAGATCTCGGTCAAGGCGACCCACGTGCCGACGATGATCCGCGCGTACCGGATGCTTGCGGCGAAAGTGCCCTACCCCCTCCATCTGGGCGTGACCGAGGCGGGAACCGAGTTCGCGGGCTCGATCAAGAGCGCGGTGGGAATCGGCACACTGCTCGCCGACGGGATCGGCGACACCCTCCGTGTCTCCCTGACGGCGGATCCGGTGCGCGAGGTCGCGGTCGCATGGGAGATCCTGAAGGCGCTCGGACTGCGAGAACGCGGTCCCGTCATGATCGCGTGCCCGTCGTGCGGCCGCGACAACGTGGGCGTCGAGAATCTGGCGCATCGGGTAGAGGAACGTTTGCAGGCGTATCCCCAGGCGTTCGAGGTTGCGGTCATGGGTTGCGCCGTGAACGGGCCCGGAGAGGCGGGTGACGCGGATTTCGGGATCGCAGGCGGTCGTGACGTCGGCTTCCTGTACGCGCACGGCCGAGTGCTGAAGAAAGTGTCGTCCGACATTCTCGTCGACGAGCTGTTCCACGAGATCGACGGCTGGATCGCGGGCGGGATGCGCCGCCCGAGGCGGCTCAAGATGGCGAAGCCCGCCGCGCTTGCGATGGCGCAGGCCTCCGAGATCCCGCTTCAGTAGTCTGCGCGGGCAACCATGATCGCCCGGGCCTCCAAGCTGTTCCTTCCGACTCTGCGCGACGCGCCGGCCGACGCCGAGGCGGTCAGCCACAAGTTGCTCGTCCGCGGCGGCTTCATCCGGCAGGTCAGCGCCGGTCTCTGGACGTTCACGCCGCTCGGCTGGCGCGTCCACCGCAAAATCGAGGCGATCATTCGCGAGGAGCTTGACGCGATCGGCGCGCAGGAGTGGCTCGCTCCGGTTCTGACGCCGATCGAGCTCTGGGAAGCGACAGGCCGCCACCTGATCCCGGAGATCTTCAAGCTGTCCGATCGAGCGGGGCGCCGGTTGATCCTGCCGCTGACGCACGAGGAGACCTTCACCTTCCACGCGCGCGAGCTGCAGAGCTACCGCCAGCTGCCGCAGGCGTGGTACCACTTTCAGACAAAGGACCGCGACGAGCCGCGGCCACGCGGCGGCCTGCTCCGACTGCGTGAGTTCATCATGAAGGACTCCTATTCCTTCGACCGAGACGACGCGGGCCTCGATCGCAGCTTCGAGCTGCACCGGGGAGCCTACGAGCGGATCTTCGATCGCTGCGGCCTCGCAACGTACTTGGTCGAGGCGGAGTCCGGAATCATGGGCGGCAGTGGATCCATGGACTTCCTCGCTCCGTCCGGGTCGGGCGAGAACACGCTCGTGACGTGCGAGAACGACGACTTCGCTGCCGATCTCGAGGTGGCGCAATCAATTCCCCGCTCGCCCGACTTGCCCGACCGGCTCGAAGTGCCGGCTCAGGTCGAGACGCCCCGCGCGACGACGATCGAGGCGCTCGCTCAGTTCCTCGGCATCGACCCGGCCGCGACCTCGAAGGCGCTGCCGGTCGTCAAGCCGGATGGGACGCTTGTTCTCGGTCTCATCCGGGGAGACGACCGCCTCGAGGAGATGAAGATGCTCTCTGCTCTCGGATCGGACTTCCGGCCTGCGACCGAGGAGGAGATACGAGCGGCCTTCGGGGCAGATCCCGGGTCCCTGGGCCCCGTCGGCTTCGGCGGCGAGGTCGTGGCCGACGAGGCTCTGCGAGAGGGGCAGTTCGTGAGCGGCGCGAACCGGACCGGGTGGCACCTGAGGGGCATCGAGGCGGGCCGAGACTTCCACCCGCGGTTCGCCGATCTTCGGCGGGCCACCGAGGGCGACACGTGTCCGGGCTGCGGGCGGCGGCTGCACTTCGAGACCGCGATCGAGCTCGGCCATATCTTCAAGCTCGGCACCCGCTACTCGGAGCCGCTCGGCGCCACGTTCCTCGACGAGGACGGCACGGACAAGCCGCTGGTCATGGGGAGCTACGGGATCGGCCCGGCACGAGTCATGGCCGCGGTCGTCGAGCAGCACCACGACGAGAATGGCATCGTGTGGCCTGCTGGGGTTTCACCGTACGATGTGCAGGTCGTGGCTCTGCCCGGAGCAGCCGAGATCGCCGAGCGCGCTGCGGCCCGGCTCGACGAGCGCGGCCTCATTGTGCTGCTCGACGACCGGGACGCACGAGCGGGAGAGAAGTTCGCCGACGCCGATCTGATCGGCTGCCCGATCCGCGTGACCGCCGGCCGGAAGAGCCTCGAAGACGGCGCGGTCGACGTGCGCGACCGCTCGACGGGCGAGGAGCGGCGCGTCCCCGTGGAGGACGTCTAGGCCGTGGCGAAGAAGCGGCGCTTCAGCGAGGAGGGCTTCGGCCCGACACTCGAGCGGCTGATGAGCGAGACCGGCCTGACCTACCGGGGCCTCGCCGAACGCACCAAGCTGTCGGCCGGCTATATCAATCACCTGGTCCACGGGAACCGTCCGGTGCCCTCGAATGACGTGATCCAGGGGCTGGCGCGCGCGCTCGGTGTCGAGCCGGAGCACTTTCGCGAGTACCGGATTCGTTACATCACCGAGCGGCTCGACGCGATGCCCGATCTCGTCAACCGTCTCTATCGCCGGCTCGGCGAGTAGCTGCTGCGTTTCGCAGCCCGCGGACGGGGAAAGAGTGAGCCAGTTTCCGCTTCCCAAGGAGGTCGCTGCTTCCGTGTCCCCGCTTCTACTCGTCCTACTCGTGATCCTGCTGATTATCGCCATCGGCGGCGGAATCGTGATCTCGAAGTTTCTCTTCCTCGTGCTCCTGCTGGTCCTCCTCGTGGCGGTGCTGGCGCGCGTGTAGGCCCGCACGGCTTGCGGTATCGTGGGCCTCCACGGGGCGTGGCGCAGCCTGGTTAGCGCGCTAGTCTGGGGGACTAGAGGTCCCGAGTTCGAATCTCGGCGCCCCGACTGAAAGCCTCGCTTAGCGGGGCTTTTGACGAGTAGGACTCCGCCAGATCGCTCGTTGCTCTTGCAACTGAAGCGCGCTTCCGTTTGCGCGGCCCAAGTGAAGTCGCGGCGACGGAGCTTTGGCGACGGGCGCGACGCGTTCGTCCGTCTCGGGCGATTCCCGCCTCCGCTTCCTGAAGCGATCGTCACGGTTTTTGGTAGCTTCACGGACCGCCTGGCGGCGCCTCTCTCTTTGGTCTGGTTTCGAGCCTTCCCAACTAGTCAGGTCGCCGCCGGGCCTCTTCGTCGCGCCGAGCGACGAGGCAGGCGACGCGGTCGTCGTAGCGCGCGAGCTCGCCTGGCCCGTTCTTTCGGTGCTGCCTGCCTTGGCGCGCTAGGACCGGCGGCTACCTTCGGGGTTGAGATCAGGAGGCGTCATGGCGACGTTCGGCACCATGGGATTCCTCCCGTAGGCGAGCTATAGGCGTCGCTTCCTCTCTGAATTTCGGGTCTTCTGCCATTCATGTGGGTAGCGAGACTGTGATCCGGCCGCAGCAAAGGTAGATGAGGGCGATCGGGGGCTCGGCGGAGTGGAAGCCGAAGCTTCTGTGGCTGATCAAGCGGATGCGGCTGGCGAGGCCCTCGAGACGGCTGTTCGAGAGTCCCCGGATCGCGTTGAGGATGCCCTCGCGGTGCTCGCGCAGCGTCTTCGCGAGCTTGACGAACGGCTTCAGCCTCGAGCGGGCGGCCGCCCGCAGCCAGTCCTCGAGGAGCGCAGCGGCCTGCGGACGGCTCTAGGCAGGTAGGAGCGCGCGCAGCTGCTCCTTCAAGCAAGCGGTTGAATGCGGTCGAGACGCGCATCTTTGCCTCCTCGTCGGTGCCGGTTTGGACACCGCGACGAGAGGCAGGCTGCGCGTCTTCCTTTCATCGCCCAGTGGCTGCCGATACCACTCGGGGAGCGGGATCGCACGCCCTCAGCGCTGACTGCTTGCCCACACAAACGGCAGAAGCGCCGAAAAAGAAGGGGCAGCCGTGACCGGCCGCCCCTTCGAAGGTGTTCCTCAGTGGCTTCTCGAGCTAGCTGTTGATCCGGCGACTGGTCATCGCCACGCCGTGCCACGTGCGGGAACCGTCGAGATTCACGACCTGCAGCCAGAAGCGCGTCGGAGCCTTCTGTCCACTGGGCGCCCGATAGCGGAACGCGTACGCGGCACCGGCCGTGCCCTTGCCCGCGATCAGCCTGCGGTTCAGCTTGACCCGCTTGCCGTGCACCTGGCCGTAGACGTTGTAGCCGACCAGCTCCACCTCGGAGGCGGTCCGCCACTTCAAAAGCACGCTTCCGGTGGAGCGAGTCGCCGTGAAGGAGCGGACGGTGACGGGCGTGCTCGGCGGCGCCGAACACAGCGAGCGTTGAATGACGTTGGTGTCCAGCGTGACCGCCCCCGTCTGTGCCAACGCGCGACCGATGATGCTGGCGCCGGTGTTCAGCGTGATCGACGTCAAGGCGAGGATGTTTCCCGTCAATGCCGTAGTGGTTCCGAGGGTCGCCGAGCTGCCTACCTTGAAGAAGACGTTGCAGGCGTCGGCGCCGTTGGTCAAGAGCACGCTGCTATTCGACGCTGTGGTGAGTGTCGAGCCGATTTGGAAGATGAAGACGGCGTTAGGGTCGCCCTGGGCGTTGAGCGTCAGGGTTTCTGTCAGCTGCGCGCTGGTCGAGAAGCAAGTACACGCCGGCCGTCAAGGTGAGTCCTCCGAGGTCCTGACCGGTGAGGTTCGTGTTGCAGGCTTGGCCCGCGAGACTGGTGTACGCGGTGCCGTTGTCTAGCTCGGCCTGGGCTGCGACAGCGTCGTTCGCGTGAATGGTTCCTCCCGTCACGGTGCCGGGCGGGAATCCCGTCACCGCGCTCCCGGGGCTCACTCCTAGGTCGCCGCTGATCACGCTGGGGCCGGTGTTCGTCACGGTCGACCCTGCGAGAACGGCGAAACTCGAAGCCGTTCCGAGCGTTGGGGCTGTCGCCGCCTGGGCGCCGATCGCGAGCGCGAGCGTCGTCAGTAGGCCAGTTGCAAGTATGAGTGGCCACCGTGTCCGGCGGCTAGGAGCTCGCACTCCTCGCGTGATTGTCATCTCGAGCCTTCCCTTTGGATTACCACCAAGGGTACGGCGTGACTGTGGCAATCCCGTCCCCCGTTACGGCGGCCGCGGGAGTATCGACGGTCGATCAGCCTGTGCGCCGCACCCCAGCTCCTCTCCGAAAGCGCTTCGGCCCTCGAGGACGATCAGACGGGTGTGGGCAGCGCTACGCGGCCTGGCCCGCGCGCTCGATCAGGCGATCGAACACATCGAGCACGTCTTCCTGGCCGCGGTCGGGAGCATCGTTCCAGGCCTCCAGGTCGCCGATCTCCGCGCTGAGCGCAAAGATCGCCTCGCCGAGCGCGTCGTCGGCTGGACTTCCGTTGTTCGGCTTGTACAGCGTTCGCCAGCTGCCCAGTTGGTCCGCTCTCGTACCGCGTACGGGCGACGCGCTCGTGGAGGGGTCTACGGCGGCCGAATCGCCCTCTCCGTCGAGCAAGCCGTTCATTTGAGCCCAGCGGCTCGCTTCCGTTCGGTTGGCGACGCGCAGCTTGCGGTAGGACGTTCGACAGGTGGAATTTCACGTCTGCTCGGTGACCCAGAACATCCTCGCCACCTGCGCGTTCGAGTGACCGCGCGCGGCCAGCTTGAGGACCTCGATCTCGCGAGGAGTGAGTGCCGGCAGCTCCTGCGTCGGCTTGACGGACGGCGTGACCCGACTGACTCGAGCTGGGTGCGAAGTGCATCGAGTGGTCGAAGACCTGGCGAAATGCGGACGCGAGGTCGTCGGCACGCACCGTCTTCACGACGTACGCCGTCGCGCCAGCGTCGAACGCCGCATCGATCCGGTTCGAGCGGCCGTCCCCGGAGAGCACGATCACCTTGAGCTCAGGCGCCTGCTGCCTTGCTTCGCGTACGCAGGAGACTCCGTCCATCATTCCCGGAGGGAGGGTGATCTCGGCAACGAACAGGGCCGGTCGGTGCTGCTGCACCAGAGTAAGGGCTTCCTCCGGTGACCCGGTCGCCCCTATCACCGCCACATCGACCTGCCGTAAGACGTCGGTAAGCCCGGATAGCGGCACGCCCGGGACAGCGGGCGACTGTTCGATCGTCCGGGTAGGGGCTGAGTCGGCAAACTCAGGCGCGTGCACCGCGTAAGCCGCATGCTCTTCTGCCTCGTGGTGGCCTTTTCGGGAATCGCGTTCGTATCAACCGCCGCGCCCGTTCGGCCCCCGAGCCCGCACACCGCGATCTTCTTCTACGGTTGGTGGGGAAGCCCCGCCCGGGACGGCTCGTACCGCCACTGGCAGCAGTACGGTCACCATCCGCCCGGCGACATCGCGTCGGACTACTACCCGGCCCGCGGGGCGTACTCGAGCTCGGCCAAGGCTGTGCTCGACGCCCAGATGCGCGAGATTCGAACGGCCGGTGTCGCCGAGGTCGTCATCTCCTGGTGGGGACGCGGGTCGTTCGAGGACACGCGCCTCCCGGCCGTCGTCCGCGCTGCCCGCCATCACGGCCTCACCGCCGCAATCCACCTCGAGCCGTATCCCGGGCGTACCGCCGAGACCGTGGAGGCAGACCTCCGCTATCTCGCCGGCAGAGGAATCAGCGACGTGTACGCATATCAGCCGAGCGACATTTCCGCGGCTGACTGGGCAGCCCTTCACGAGCGCGTCAGGAGCGTGAGGCTCTTCGCCCAGACTGGACGCGTCGGCTTCGCGGCTGCCGGCGGTTTCGACGGCGTGTACACGTACGATCTGCTCGCCTACGGCGGGGCGACGTTTGCGCGGATCTGCGCCGAGGCGCACCGGAAAGGCCTTCTCTGTGCCCCGTCGGTCGGGCCCGGCTACCGCGCGAATCGCGCCGGCCCGGACCGGCGGGTCAAGCCGCGTCGCGCTGGACTCACGTACGACGCGATGTGGGCGGCCGCGGTGCGCGCGAAGGCAGACGCGGTGACGATCACGAGCTACAACGAATGGCACGAGGGGACCCAACTCGAGCCGGCGCGGCCGCGGCGCGGTTATTCGGACTATGGAGGAGCGTACGGCCTCCGCGGCCCGCGAGCCGAATGCGGGTACCTGTGGCGCACAGCACAGTGGGCGCGGGCTTTTGCGGCGCGCCGGTCGATCTTCGGTCGGCCTCTGACGCCGCCGTGGCCCGCGTGCGCGTGCGCGTAGGCACCGGCGCCGCAGGCCGTGCCTAGTGCGCGACTACATCGGCGGAGCAGCCGCAGACGATCGCGGCGAGAACGTCGCAGTTCTCGATCCCTCGGAGCGAGCGATGATCGAGATCGACCTCGATGTCGGCCCACCGCTCGAGGCCCAGGGCCGCGGCTCCCTCGTCCGAGCCGAAGCGCAGAAGCGAGCTCGTCGACACGATGTTCCGCCGCCCGGTCTGACGGCGCGCGATGCCCTCGAGCTCCCGGAGCTCCTCCAGCGGGTCGATTCGCACGTTCGAGTCGGAGCCGATGCAGATTCCGATTCCGCGGCCGCAGAGACGCTCGACCGGCACGAAGCCGTCGCCGAGATCCGCCTCGGTCGTCGGGCAGGCGCAGATGCGCGCTCCCGCCTCGGCGGCGAGGTCGAGCTCACGATCGTTGGCGTGCGTCGCGTGGACGATTGTCGTTCGAGGGCCGAGGCAGCCGGTTTCCGCGAGGAGCTCGATCGGTCGCATCCCGTGCTCGGCGAGGCATTCCGCGATCTCGCGCGGCTGCTCGTCGGCGTGGACATGGAGCGGCAGATCCTCGCGCTCGGCGTAGCGGGCGATCTCCTCGAGCCAGCCACGCGGGCAGGCGCGAACGGAGTGGGGGGCAAGGCCGACGGAGATGCCCTCGCCGCGGAGCGTCTCGACCTGATCGAAGTATGCGTACGGGGAGGCTTGCCGCGAGCGCGCAAGCCCGCCACGACCGTATGCGGCCAGCAGAAGAACGATCCCAATCCCTGCCTGGCCCGCCGCGTCGACAGCGGCCCGAGCCTCCTCCAGGCCCAGGTAGTGGAACTCCCCCACCGCCGTGTACCCCGCGGCGCGCATCTCGGCGTAAGCGACGGCGTAGCTCTCACGAACGCGCCCGGGTGTCTGGCGATCGGCCTCGGCCAGCATCGCGTCACGCCAGCCCCAGAAGTCGGTCCCGTCGAGGCAGCCGCGGAGCACCCGCTGGAATGTATGGCTGTGGGCGTTGACGAAGCCTGGAAGAGAAAGGCGCTTCGCCACGCCCTCGAACCTAGCATGGGCCGGGGATTATCCTTGCTCCGTGGCCGCCCGCGCCGTCCCTGCGCCGCTCGCCCAGCTGCCGAACGCGTTGACAGTGGTGCGTCTCGCGCTCGTACCCGTCTTCTGCGGGCTGTTGCTCGCTGCGGACGGCGGGCACAGCTGGCCGGCTGCGGTCGCCTTCGGTATCGCCGGCGTCAGCGATCAGCTCGACGGCTGGCTTGCGCGGCGCTGGCGGGTCGAGTCGAGCTTTGGCCGAGTCGCCGATCCGCTCGCCGATCGCCTGATGATCGACGCCGCCGTGATCCTGCTCTGGCTGGCCGATCGTCTGCCGTGGGCTGCACTCGCGGTCATCCTCGCGCGTGACGCGGCGCTCATCATCGGGTACAAGGTGGTCATGCCCGAGGGGTACGAGCTGCGCGTGAACCTGCTCGGCAAGGTCGCCACCTGGCTGCTGTACGCGGCGCTCGGCGCCATCCTCGTCACGAGGATGGGCACCGACTGGCCGATCTGGCTGTTCTGGAGCGGACTCGCGCTTGCGGTGGCGTCGGGCCTCGCCTACGTGGCCAATGCGCGCAGGGAAGGGAGCCCCTCGTGAAGGCGGTCGTCATGGCGGGAGGCGAGGGAACCCGGCTCCGCCCGCTCACCTCGAACCAGCCGAAGCCGATGGTCCCGATCGTCGGCAAGCCTTGCATGGAGCACATCCTGGAGCTCCTGAAAGAGCACGGGCTCGAGGACGTGATCGTGACGGTCGCCTTCATGCCGCAAGCGATCCGCAGCTACTTCGGCAACGGCGAGACGCTGGGGATCGACCTTGACTACTCGGTCGAGGAGACTCCGCTCGGCACGGCGGGCTCCGTGAAGCTCGCGGCTCGCGGGCTCGACGACACGTTCGTCGTGATCTCCGGCGACGCGCTTTCCGACATCGACCTGGGCAAGCTGGTCGCGTTCCACCGGGAGCGGGGAGCGGCGGTGACGATCGGCCTGAAAGCGGTCGCCAATCCACTCGAGTTTGGAATCGTCGTGACCGACGACGAGGGAAGGATCGAGCGTTTCCTCGAGAAACCCTCGTGGGGGCAGGTCTTCTCCGACACGATCAACACGGGCATCTACGTGCTGGAACCGGAAGTGTTGCGCCACATCCCCGTCGATCAGCCGTTCGACTTCTCGAAAGAGCTGTTTCCGCTTCTGCTGGAGATGGGTCGTCCCATGTACGGCTACGTCTGCGAGGGCTACTGGCAGGACATCGGCAACCTCGAGCAGTACCGCCAGGCCAACTTCGACGCCCTCGACGGCCGCGTCGAGCTGTCGATACCGGGGATTCGCATCCGCGGCAACGTCTGGCTCGGGGAGAGCGTCAAGGTGGATGATCTCGACGCCGTCGAGGGCCCTGCGTTCATCGGCAACTACTGCCGGATCGCGCCCGAGGCGTCCGTCGGTGCGTACTCCGTCCTGTCGGCAAACGTCACCCTTCGGGAGCGCGCTCGGACGTCGCACTCGGTGATCGACTCGTCGACGCACATCGGCCGCGCCGCGATCGTCGAGGGTGCGATCGTCGGTCGCTCCTGCGATCTGCGCAGCCACGTGCGCATCCTCGACGGCGCGGCGATCGGCGACGAGGTGACTATCGGAGCCGAGAGCGTCGTCATGCCGGGAGTCCGCATCTATCCCCACAAAGAGGTTGAGTCGGGCGCCGAAGTGCACGAGAGCCTGATCTGGGAGACGCGAGCATCACCCCGCCTTTTCGAGCAGGATGTCGTCTCCGGCCGGATCGACGTCGACCTGACGCCCGAAGCGGTCGTCCGGCTCGCCGCAGCGCTCGGGACGGCGCTCAAGCAGGGCGCGCAGGTCGTCGGGAGTCGCGAGTCCTCGTCCGCATGCCGTCTGATCAAGCGCGCCATGATCACGGGTCTCAACTCGACGGGGGTCGATGTCGCCGATCTTCGTGTCATGCCGGCCGCTGTAAACCGCCACCTGCTGAAGACCACGGGTTACGACGCGGGCTTCCACGTCGGCAAGAGCTCGCTCGACCCGGAGCTCGTGAACATTCGCTTCTTCGAGCAGCCGGGGATCCAGCTCACGCCCGGCCTTCAGAAGGAGATCGAGAAGAACGTCTCGAGACGTGAGCTCCGCCGCGCCGCGTACGCCGAGGTCGGCTCCGTCGAGTACCCCGGCCGGGTGCGGGAGAGCTACGCACACGACCTCGTGGCGAGCGTCGATGCGGGCGCGATCCGCAGGCGGGGATTTCGCATCGTCGTTGACTACGGTTACTCGGCCGCCTCCTTCGTACTGCCGCTCGTGCTCGGGCCGCTCGGCGTCGAGTCCGTCGCCACCCACGCATTTCCGACACACCGGGGCGGGCCGACCGGTGCAACGGTCGAGGAGTCGATCGCCCAGGCGCAGCAATTGGTGGCCGCGATTGGGGCCGACCTAGGCGCCGTCTTCGACAACGCCGCCGAGCGCCTCTACGTCGTCGACGAGGCCGGCAACGAGGTCTCGGTCGAGCACACGCTTCTTCTCTACCTGCGCCTGCTCGCCTCGGACGGCCGCCGCGGCACGCTTGCTTTTCCGATCACGGTCACGAGCCATGTCGACCGACTCGTCGAAGGGAGCGCTCTCGAGGTTGTGCGCACACCCGTGTCGCTGGCCGAGCTGACCAAGGCCGCGGCCGGAGACGGTGTGATCTTCGCCGCCGCGCTGAGCGGCGGCTACGTGTTCCCCGACTTCGTGCCCGCCTACGATGCGACAGCCAGCCTCTGCAAGCTGCTGGAGCTCCTCGCCCCAGTCGAGCAGCCCCTGTCGGCGCTGGTCGCTGACCTCCCGGCGCGGACGCTCGTTCACGAGCGGCTCCCGTGTCCGTGGTCGCTCAAGGGTCTCGTCATGCGCGTCCTGACCGAGCGGCTGAAGGGCCGGAAGGTCGATCTGCTCGACGGGATCAAGGTCTTCGACGAGCGAGGCTGGGCGCATGTTCTGCCGGATCCCGACGAGCCGCTCCTCCATCTGCGGGCGGAAGGCGGAACCGCCGATGAGTCCGCGGCCCTCGAAGGGGATTTGCGCACTCTGATCGAAGATGTTCTCTCGGGCGTCGAAGCGCGCGCTCTCAGCTAAACTCTCAACTTCAGGTTGACCCTCCTAGACCGTCCGAGTCAACTGGGCGGAAGAAAGGCGGCCTTTCGTGAGCCACGTCTACTGTCCGGAGTGCGGGTTCCAGAATCCCGAGTCGGCGAACTACTGCGCCCGCTGCGGGGCCCTGCTCACGAAGGAGGATCCGCGCGAGCAAACCGTGACGTTCACGCCCGGGGACGGGGACGACACGGGCGGACTGGCGATCGACGACCTCGCACTCACCGGTACCGCGCTCGTCGTGCGCTCGGGCGGGGGGCGAGCCGGCGAGACCTTTCACCCGACGGGTGAGCGAACCGTGATCGGCCGTTCCCCGGACTGCGACATCTTCCTCGACGACGTGACCGTCTCACGGCGCCATGCCGAGCTCGTGGAGAGGGAAGGGACGTTCTTCATCGAAGATGGGGGCAGCTTGAACGGCACATTCCTGAACCGTCGCCGGATCGAGTCCGGCAAGCTCGAAGACGGTGACGAGGTCCAGATCGGCAAGTACCGAATGACATTCCTCCAGCGATGAGAACGCGGCGGCGGCGTGCCATGACAACGCTACGCGTCCGGGATCGCCGGAAGCAGCCGCGGGTCGGAGTATGAACGCCGTGGCAGCCGAGATGAGCCGGCCGCAGCGGCTCTTGACGATCGGTGCAGTCTGCCGGCTCCTGCAGAGCGACTTTCCCGACATCTCGATCTCGAAGATTCGCTACCTGGAGGACCAGCGGCTGCTCGAGCCGAAGCGCACCCAGGGCGGCTACCGCCTGTTCGGCGAGGACGACGTCGAGCGCCTACGAACGATCCTGCGCCTGCAACGGGACGAGTTCCTGCCTCTTCGGGTCATCCGCCAGGAGCTCGCACAACGCACGAAGGGCAAGAAGCGGAAGCGTCCTGCGGGGCTGTCGGACGGGGAGGAGGAGATCGCCCTCGCGGAGCTGTGCGAACGGGCCGGGATCACGCGCGAGATCGCCCAGGAGCTCGAGGCCTACGGTCTGCTCGAGCCTCGGCGGCGCAATGGAGAGAAGCTCTACGGCGACGGCGACGTGGAGATCGCGACGACGTGCGCGCGGCTGGCTCCGTTCGGCATCGCGGCGCGCCATCTGCGAACATTCCGCACGATGGCGGACCGGGAGGCGGGACTCCTCGAGCAGCTCGTCGCACCCTCGCTGCGCTCGCGCAACCCGGAGCGACGCAAGGCCGGCCTCGAGGATCTGCAGACGCTCGCCGAGCTGGCGCAAGAGCTCTCGCAGCTCCTCTTCTGGCGGCACCTCCGCGGGGTGGCGGGCGCGTGACCGAACTGAAGGACAAGATCAGGGATGTTCCCGACTTTCCTTCGCGCGGCATCGTTTTCAAGGACTTCATGCCGCTCCTGGCCGACCCGCCCTCTCTCCAGGCAGCGGTCGACCAGCTGGCCGAGTGGGTCGAGCCGCGCCGTCCCGACGTGATTCTCGGCGCCGAGTCCCGTGGATTCATCCTCGGCGGAGCCCTCGCATACAAGCTCGGCTGCGGCTTCGTCGCTGCTCGCAAGCCGGGCAAGCTGCCTTGGCGGACCATCAGCGCGAAGTATGCGCTCGAGTACGGCTTCGACGTGCTCGAGTTGCACGCCGACGCGATCACCGGCGGCAACCGCGTGCTGATCCACGACGACTTGCTCGCGACCGGGGGTACGGCGAAGGCGAAGGTGGATCTTGTCGAGCAGCTCGGCGGGGAGGTCGTCGGGCTCGCGTTCCTCATCGAGCTCGAGTTCCTGAACGGCCGCGACCGGCTCGCGGGCTACGACGTCCACTCGCTGATCCAGTACTGAGGTCCGTTTCCTCCGCTACAACTTAGAGATGTACGACGCCCTGCGTGCGGCCTACACGTTCACCTGCCCCGTGCGCGGGCGCGTCGCAGTGCGCCTGTCGGCGTTTCGGACCCTCGAGCGCCTGCCCGGCGCGGCGCACCCGGCAGTCTTTCGCGTCGCGTATTCATGCCCGTGTGGGCGGGAGCACCCCGGTCTCGTGGCGCACGACGACCTCGACTGGGCGCCGCTGGGAGTGGGGGAAGGGCTCTTCCTCAACCTCATGACCGCTCGAGTCGAGGAGACGGCGCAGGAGCTCGGCGAGCTCGCCGCGCGGCGGATCAGCCTCGGCGAGTGGCCGTGGAGCTTCTTCTGCTATCCGGAGGAGCGGTCGCGGCCCGTGTTTCCCTCGTCCTTTCGCTTTCTCGCGCCGGCCGGCCGGCGAGGGATCGTGGGACTTGCGGTTCGCTGTCCCGCCTGCACCGCCGTCTCGGTCAACCTGGTTTCGGCGGAGCACGTCGACTTGCCGTTTCACAACGACCGCCGGGTCGCCGTGGTGAACCACGTCTTTCGAGAGGATGCGGCCGGCATGATCGAGCATTTTCGGGACGAGCTGGACTCCGCCGCGTTCGACGTGCGGCGGCTCGAGCTCGAGTAGAGGTGTTGGCCCCGGGCAACCCGGGTAGTACCGGTGGCGAGGTGGTGCAGTCGTGTACGGACTGACGCGAGGGGCGATCACGCTGATCGGGGCGGCAGCGGCGGGATTTCTCATCTGGCTGTCTGTGCAGATCGACGGGACGACGCTCGGCGACTACTGGTCGGTGGTAGGCCTGCTCGCGGCGGCCGGGTTGGTCGTGGCGCTGTCCCAGCTGCTCGGCGGTTGGACGAAGTGGGGCTGGCCCCGGCTCTCCGGAAGCGTCTTCGTGCTCGCCTTCTTGCCCGTGTTCGTTGCAGTCGGCTGGATTCTGCTCGCGTACCAGCCCGATTCGAACTGGTTGTCGCGGCACGTGGCGAGCTGGTCGAAGGACCTCCATCTGGTCGGGATCATGAGCGATCTCGCCCGTTCTCTGAACGTCCTCGCGTTCGGCTTGGGCCTCGTTTTCGGGCTCGTATTCGATACGACAGGCCCACGCACGGAGCCGCTCTTTCGGCGGCGCGACCGGCCCGCAGCCGCGCTTCCCGGCGCGCATCCGCTCGAGTCGGCGCCGCCGCCTCCTGCATCAGAGCGTTCCGAACCGCCCAGAGCGGTGACCAACGTCGACGAGCCGCCGCTGGCGGACGAGCGCCGCGACTCGTAGGTCGACACCGAAGCTCCGCCTAGCCGGCGCGCGATCGAGTCGAACGGCGCGGCTGCTCCTCGCCGAAGATACGAACGAAGAGGAAGATTCCGAAGGCGGCGAGGGCGGCGAAGATGAAGGATGTCGCGGCCGCAATTCCGACGGAACGCAGGCCCAGCCAGATGTAGACGCCGAGACCGAGCGCCCAGAGAAATGCCTGGACACCCTGATCGACACTCGGGGGACGGAGCTTCATCGCCGGCCGATGCTACCGCGTGAGAGGGCAGAGGGGCTGAGGGCCGTCGAGCATTCCTCAACTTGACATAACGCGCGTTATCGTGAATGGCCGAGGCTGCCGTTGCGAGGAACAAACGCCGCGCGCGAGTTCCTCGTCCCGTGGCGCCTGGTGGTCAAATCCGGACGACGTCCACGGCAAGCTCGTCGAAGTCGCTGTCCTGGGTGTACACCGCACTTGCGTGAGCACGCGCGGTAGCCGCAATCCAGGTGTCTTGAACCTTCGGACGATGCCCTGCACCACGAGCAGTCGCGACCAGTTCCGCGAAGGCGGACGCTACAACCTCATCGATTGGCAACGCGGCGTAGGTGGCCTGCGCTGATTGCAGCGTTCGCAAGCGCCGAGCCCGTCGTTCCTCCGTGGCGGCCATGTGCACGCCGAGCTGCAATTCGGCCAGCGTGACGACGGAAATCGCTGCCTCGTCGGGGAGACGGCTGGCCAGCTCACGCTTCTGCTCGTCGGCGATGAACACCGACGTGTCCAGCAGACCTCTCACAATTCGTCGACGGTGTCCGCCAACGCCTCGGCGAGCTCGTCCCGCAACGCGGAGTCAGCTTGAACCAGGGCATCGACCACGCGCCGGCGCGCAACCCACGTATCGCGCGCGGGGAGCGGCGCGAGCTCGGCGACCGGGCGGCGGTCGACCGTCACGCGCAGACGCTCGCCGGCCTCCACCCGACGAAGAACCTCAGCGGTGTGATTGCGCAACTCACGAACTGAGACGGCATCCATCTGCCGGGCACCGTAGCACACCAGCTACAGGCAGCCCACCGCTCCCAATGTTCCTCACGGGCCGGAACATCATTGAGCGCTCGACGTACGCCACCCCCCGCCACGGTGAGCGGTTGCGGGGGGTGGCGCATCGGGCTGAACGTGTCGCGGCGCTGCTAGAGCCGTTCGATGACCGGGCAGTTCACGACGATGCCGGTCGACCCGTACGGCTTACCGTCCGGGCCGGTGATCCAGCCCTCTTTCACGAGCGTGAGGATCTGGAACTCGTCGATGACGCGAGCCCGGTAACCGCGGTTGACCGCCTCCGGTGTCCAGAAGCCCAGATTGAGATCCCACGCAGGGCTGTAGTCGTTCGAGTTGTTCGGGACGCCGCCGATCGCGTTCAGCGGGGGAAGTGGACGACCATCCGCATCCGTGTCACTGAGCGCGCTGTTCAGTCCCTGGCGCTGCGGGTTGTCGCGACCGGTCGGGCCGTTGGCCGTCACGAACAGCCGTTCGACGGCGCTGAACGCGCTGTCATCGCGACCGACTGCCAGATCGGCGAGTCGCGGCGCAAACGTGCCCTTGTCGAGCGTCGCGACCGTGGCGTCAGACGATTCCGTGCTGATGTAGTTCACGACCTGGCCGAAGCTGAACACGGGCGTCAACTCCAGCGTGACCGTGCCCTGACCGTTGCTCTCCGCGTTGGGGCAGATGTGCACCACCCGGTCCGACACCAGGCTGTAGTCGGGCTCCCCGGTGCAGAACTTCTGCAGCGTGGCCGCCTCCACTCCCTCGGCCACCACCGGAGCGTTGTAGATCGGGGTGCCCGGTTGGTTGGTGATGCGGACGTACGGGCTGTAGTCCTTGTCGCCCACGCTGCCAGGCTGGGCCGTCTTGGGCGGGAAGAAGCTCGGCGCGGCGCCCGGGACGACCTGCCGTGCCGGACCGAAGTCGACGCTACCCGACTCGAACGTGAGGCTGGCGTCCTTGCCACCGAGCGTCGCATCGCGGGCGACGACTCCGGCGTAACGGAGCTTCGCGGAGAAGTTGAGGCCCAGCGCGTCCGCGTTCTGCTTGTCGGTGCTGTCGGTCAGGATGAACCAGGTGTTGTTGCCGCCTGTCCGATTTCGACCCCGATCGTTCTTCGAGTGGCCGAGGTAGAGCGGCAAGGTGACCGTCTTGTGATCCGGGCTGACCGTGCCTGACTTGATCAACTCCTGCGGGCCGCGCAGGAACTTGGCTCCCTCCGAGAACGACCGCGTCGGGGGCGGTCCGAAGTACGTCTGCGGCACGTTTGTGCCGGTGGCAGGGGGTGCGGGCGTCACCGGGGTTTGGGCGAACGATGGCATGACGCCGGATACGACCGCGATCGTCGAACTGACGGCGACGACACTGGCGATCCACGCCGCCCGCCTTCTCATCGACAGAGAACGCATGAAACCTCCTCATCTGGAGAACACGATGCGCGACCGACTTCCAGCCGGCGCGCTTTCGAGAGAAGACTCCGCGGCGCACGCTGAATTTCTTAACGATCTCTTACGCGCAGCTTGCTGCGGCTCAGCCGGACGGCGAGCGGGCGTTCCAGTCGCCGAAGGCCTGCAGCAGCGTGTCGCGCGCTTGAGGCGAAAGCGACTCCTCCGTCAGGGCACCCGCTGTTCGGATTGTCTGCTGGATCTGCTCGATGTAGACCGGGCAGCTGTCGCAGGCCGCAAGGTGGTGCTCGAAGCGCTCTCGATCGGCGGCCGGCAGTGCCCCCTCGAGGTAGTCGGTCACGAGCTCGACGAATTGCTTGCAGGTCAACGCGGTCGAGGCTTTCACGCCGGCTCCTCTGAGCCGCGGAAGTAGCGCTCGAGCGAGCGCCGGGCGCGCGAGCGCGCTCGATGCAGCAGCAGGCGCTGGTTCTCGTCGGAGAGCTCGAGCGCATCGCAGACCTCGTCGGCGCTCCAGCCCTCGATGTCGCGTAGCGTGATCACGACGCGCTGGGTGGGCGGCAAGGCTTCGATGGCACGGCTGATCCGCTCGCGCGTCTCGCGGGCGAAGAGTCGCTCCGCGGGGTTGTCGTCGGGCCAGCGCTGCAACGGAGTAGCCCACCAGCCCGCACGATCTCCGTGCCCAGCGTCGAGGAATCGCTCGGGACTCACCGCGTGCTCGTCCTCGACAGCCACAAGGGAGACATCCGAGAACGGAACGGTGCGGCCTTCGCGCTGCGCTCGGGTCTTCGCCGAGTTGGTGAGGATGCGGAAGATCCAGGTCTTCAGCGAGGAGCGGCCCTCGAAGCGACCGAGTCCACCGAGTACGGCGATCCACGTGTCCTGCACGACTTCCTCGGCCACTGCGAGGCTCCCCACGTACGTCGAAGCGACACGGAGCATCACTGAGGCGTGCCGGTCGACGAGGGTCGCAAACGCGTCCGGGTCGCCGCCGCGAAGCGCGCGGAGGAGGCGATCATCGTCCGGTGGCGCGAGGACAGCCTCGACCCTCTCGTTCTCTTCGTCTTCCACGAAAGGAACGCTACGCCGCCAGCTCGGCCTGCTCGAGACCGAGGGCTGAGCCGTCGAACAGGCGGCGCGCCTGATCCTCGCCCAGCCGCGCCGCAACCGCCTCGAAGGCCGAGTCGAGCCGCGCCGGCCGTGCCGTTCGGTGGCCGTCCGAGGCTACGAGCGCCGCATGTCCGCCCTCGAGCAGCTGCCAGGCGACGGCCTGGATCTCCGAGCCGTGCCAGCCGGTGATGCTCGTAGCATTCAGCTGGAGCGGCCACCCGCGCTCGGCGAGTCGGGCGGCCAGCTCGGGCTCGGCCAGGACCGCCTCGGCGCGCTCCGGATGCGCGATCACCGGACGGAGCCCGTGGGCTTCGGCGTGCTCCGCGAGTCGGACGACGGCGTCGAGCGAGCCGACGAAGAGTGCCTCCATCAGCACACAGTCGGTGCCCTCGAGCAGGTAGCGCGCCGGATCGTCCTCGAGCAGCGAGGCGGTCGGCGTGAGCTCGAAGCCGAGCCTGAGCTCGAGGCGCGCCTGCGGCGCGAGCTCCGCGTAGGTGCGCCGGATCGCGCGCTCGCGCCGCTCCGTCAGCCTCAGGTGCGGCCAGACGTGCGGTGTCGCGAACAGCACTGTCGTCCCGCCGCGTGCCGCGTCCTCGCAGAGAGAGATCCCGTCCGCGACCGTCGTCGCCCCGTCGTCTCCGGACGGCAGGACGTGGCTGTGGCAGTCGACGAAGCCGGGTCTCACGCATCCAGAGTACGTGGAGCTCCGGAGTGTTAGGAGTCCGTGAAGGCGGCTAACCCCTCGCCACGGGGCTCGTCAGAGCATTAGAGGAAGCGCGCACAAGCGCGCCTGACCAGGGGCCGGAATCGGCTCCGGGAAGCTACGACAATGTGTGGAATCGCCGGATACAGCATTCACCCTGACGCGACGCTCGATCGCACGCTCGCGGCGCAGACCCTGCTCGCCGGGATCGCAGAGCGCGGAGCGGATGCCGTCGGCTACGCCTACCGCTCGGGCGAGGACCGGATCGAGGTCCACAAGCAACGCTCGGGCGCACGCGCGCTGCTCGACCGGATCGACATCTCACCGGCTGCCACCGACGTCCTGATCCACGTCCGCGACTACACGAAGGGCCACCCGCGCATCCTCGCGAACAACCACCCGGTGCGCCACGGCTCGGTCGTCGGCATCCACAACGGCATCATCTTCAACGACGACGAGCTGCTCGAGCGGCACGACATCACGCGAGCCGCACCCGAGATGACGGTTGACTCCGAGGCGATCTTCGCGCTCGCCGAGCGCTCGGGCGGCCGGGCGCGCGCGCTCGAGGAGCTTCGGGGCTCGATGGCGACCGCCTGGCTCGACGAGCGGGTGCCGGGGCTCGTCTACTGCGCCCGCGGCGTCGGCCGCCCACTCTGGCTCGGCGAGGGCCACGGCGTCACGTTCTTTGCCTCGACTCGCCCCGCGCTCGAGCTGGTCGAGCGCTTCGTGCGAACGCGGCTGAAGCTGCGCGAGGTCGCCGAGGGAACGCTCGTCGCGCTCGAGCATGGCCGGCGCGTGTGGAGCGAGAGCTTCTCGCCGGATCGGCGCTTCGAGGAGGCGCCGCTGCCGGCCGTTCGAGCGCCGGACGAGGGCGCGTCGTGCCTCCGGCGGCTCGCCATCCTCGCTGCCGTCGCGTAGCGGCGGACCCCCTGCCACAGGCGTTTCGCGCTGTACGCTGAGCCTCGTGCGCATCCCGCTTCCGCTCGCCGCCGAGGTGCTCGCCGCGCGGGCGGCGGGAAGCCTTTCGCGCCTCGCGCGGGCCGGAGGGGGAACCACTCTGCCCGGCAAGCTGCTCTGGAAGCTCGACCCGACGGCCGTCGACCGGCTCGCAGCACGGCTGCCGCAGGGCTGCGCCCTCGTCTCGGCCACGAACGGCAAGACGACGACGGCGGCCATGGTCGCGCAGATTCTGGGCGACCGCATTCGGCTTGCGCACAACAACGCGGGCGCGAACCTCGTCTCCGGCGTCGCGTCCGCCCTGCTCGCGGCGGACGACGCCGAGCTCGGCCTCTTCGAGGTCGACGAGGCGGCGCTGCCGGAGGTGATTCGCCGAGTCCATCCGCGGGCGGTCTGCCTCGGGAATCTCTTCCGCGATCAGCTCGACCGCTACGGCGAGCTCGAGCATGTCGCCGAACGCTGGAGATCGGTTGTCCGCGAGCTCGACGGGAGCGCCTGCCTGGTCGTGAACGGCGACGATCCTCAGGTCGGAGATCTCGCCCGGGAGCGGGAGCCCGCGCTCACCTTCGGTATCGACGATCCTGCGTGCTCGGCCCCGTCGCTGCAGCACGCGGCCGACTCGAAGTACTGCGTTCTCTGCGGAGCGCCCTACGACTATGCGGCGGCGTATGTTGGGCACCTGGGCGACTATCGCTGTCCAGCGTGCGGGCACGGCCGGCCGCACCTCGACGTCGTCGCGCGCTCGATCACGCTCCAGGGGAGCACGAGCGCGTCGTTCCAACTCGTCACCCCGAGGGGCGATCGCACGATCGAGCTGCGACTGCCGGCGCTCTACAACGTCTACAACGCGCTCGCGGCCGCGTCGCTGTCGCTGGTGCTCGGTGCCACCCTGGACGATGTCCAACACGGTCTAGCGTCTTTCACAGGCGCGTTCGGCCGGTTCGAGCGCATTGCCGCCGGCGGCAAGGTCGCGCTCGTCCTCCTGATCAAGAACCCGGCTGGCGCCAACGAGGCGGTGCGAGCGCTCCTCGCCGGCGCGGCGCCCCGCGTCGCCGTCGTCGCGCTGAACGACGCCACGGCGGACGGAAAAGACGTGTCGTGGATCTGGGACGTCGACTTCGAGCCGCTCCTCGAGGGGCTCGACCACGTGATCGCGTCCGGTGAGCGGGCCGCCGAGCTCGCGCTGCGATTCAAGTACGGCGGCCTGGACGAGAGCTCGATCGAGGTCGTTCCCGCGCTCGAGGCCGCCCTCGACCGCGGGCTCGAGCTGACGCCGCCCGGCGGAGAGCTGCCGATTCTCCCCACGTACACGGCGATGCTCGCGCTGCGGCAGATCGCGACGGAGCGCGGCCTCGTGCGGCCCTACTGGGAGAAGCGGGCTGCATGAAGATCGTCGTCGGCCACCTGTATCCGGACTACCTGAACATCTACGCCGACCGCGGCAACATCGCCGTCTTCTCCCGGCGTGCCGCGTGGCGGGACATCGACCTCGAGGTGCGCGCGATCAGCGTTCGCGATTCGATCGCTCCCGGTGAGCACGATCTCTTCTACGTCGGGGGCGGCCAGGACCGGGAGCAGGCACTCATCGCGCCCGACCTCGCCTCGAAGGGCGAGGAGCTCCGCGCGGCAGTCGGCAACGGGGCGGCGCTGCTGGCCGTTTGCGGCGGCTACCAGCTGATGGGCCGCTTCTATCGTGACCGGAGCGGCGTCGAGCTGCCGGGCGTCGGGCTTCTGCCGCTCCAGACAGTCGCGGGCGAGCGGCGCATGATCGGAGACGTGCTGCTCGAGTGCGAGCTCGAGGCGGGCGAGCGGCGCACGCTCGCGGGCTTCGAGAATCACGCGGGCCGGACCCAGCTCGACGCCGGCGCGACGCCGCTCGGCCGCGTCGTCGCAGGGTTCGGAAACGACGGCGAGAGCGGCTACGAGGGCTGCCGCACAGGACGGGCGATCGGAACCTATCTCCACGGGCCGCTCCTGCCGCGCAACCCCTGGCTCGCCGACTGGCTCCTCGAGCAGGCGATCGGCCATCGGACGGGCGAGACACCCAAGCTGGATCCCCTCCCCACCCCGCTCGAGGACGAGGCGCACGCCGTCTCGGCGCGGCGCGCCCACGAAAGGGGCGGCCGCTCGACCTGAGTCGCATCCGTCCTCGGCGGCTGCGACAATCGCCCGGCCACCCTCGACAAGGAGATCCGGTGAGCGTTACACATTCCTGTCGGCCGGGCGCGCGCGGCGGTGGCTCGGCTGGCTCCGCCGCGGGCGTCGTCGGCCCGTTCTCGATCTTCTTCTTCCCCCAGCTCGCGATCGCTCTCTGGCTGATCGTCACCGGCGCCGCGCTCGCTGCGAGGCTGGGCCGCTACGACCGTCCGGGCGGTCCCGCCGAGCAGTTGCGGGCGGCGGCCTGAACCAAGCTCACGGAGCCCAGAGGGCGCCGAGGTAGACGACCGGATCGCCCGGCTGCCAGCGCGCGAGAAAGCGCTGGATCGGCGGGTGAACCACGACGTCGTCGAGCTCCACCGGCGCGAACAGCCGATGTCCACGCACGGCCGCGTCCTTGGACGTGACCGCCTCGAGCGAGCGAGCGCCGAGATCGCCGGCGAAGATGATGTGGACGACGTGCTTCTCGGCGAGGCTCTGCTTCGGCGCGATCGAGTCGGCGAGCGCCACCGGGCCTTCCACGGGCAGCTCGTCATCGATTCCGATCTCCTCGGCGAGCTCCCGGTGGAGCGCGTCGAGGAGGCTCTCGCCCGACTTGACGCCGCCGCCGGGCAGAAGCCAGTACTCCTTCCCCGGCTTCTCGTGGCGGCACAGCAGCATGCGGTTGCGCCAGCGCAGGATCGCGGACACGCGGATGCGCGGCTCGCCCATCAGCGCCTCGCGCGAGCCGCCGAGACGCCGGACGACCCGTGGCCGCGCGGCCCGCGTTCGCTCCCCGGCAGCTCGTCGACCTCGACCACGCACGAACTCGGGATCCCGACGACGACGAGCTGAGCGATCCGCATCCCCGGCTCAACCGTGAACGAGGCTCCGGTGTCTGTATTCAGCAGAATGATCTTGATCTCGCCCCGGTAGCCGGAGTCGATCAGACCAGGCGAATTGAGCACGGAGATGCCGTGATCTGCCGCCAGTCCGGACCGTGGCTGAACGAAGCCGGCGAACCCGTCGGGAATCGCGACGGCGAGGCCGGTTCCGATCACTGCACGGTCGCCCGGCTCGAGCGTTGCATGCTCGCAGGCGATCAGGTCGAGCCCCGCGTCGCCCGCGTAGGCGCGCCCTGGCAGGACCGCCTCGTCGCGAAGGCGGCGGATCGGCAGCTCGATCATCCTGCGTCCGCCGCGGGTGCGTCCATTGCTTCGGCGACGAGGTACGGGGCGAATTTCCGCAGTTGAACCCGCGGCAGGCGCGCGCGGATGAGCACGCCGTCGGCGCCGTCGATCCGCTCGTCGATCGGCGCGCCGAGCGCATAGAGCTCGGCCAGCTTCGAGCCGTCTCCGAACGGCACGAGTAACCGCACGGCCACGAACCGATCGCTGAACCTGTCGGCGATCCTGGCGCGCAGCTCGGCAAGCCCCTCCCCGTACCGCGCCGAGATCTGCAGCGCGCCCGGAAAGCGGTTCGCAAGGCGTCGACGACCGAGCAGGTTCAGGCCATCGACCTTGTTCAGGACGAGCTCGGTCGGCATGTCGGCGGCTCCGATCGACTCGAGAACCGACTCCACGGCGGCGACCATCTCGTCGATCCGCTCCTCCGGCGCCGAGGCGTCAACCAGGTGGAGGATGAGATCCGCGTCGAGGGTCTCCTCGAGCGTGGCGGCGAACCCGTCCACGAGCTCGTGCGGCAAGCGTCGGATGAAGCCGACCGTGTCGGTGACGAGGTAGCGCCGCCCCTCGTGCTCGAACCAGCGCGTGGTGGGGTCGAGCGTCTCGAAGAGACGATTCTCCACGGACACCTCCGAGTCCGTCAGCGCGTTCAGGAGCGTCGACTTGCCCACGTTCGTGTACCCGGCCAGCGCGACGGTCGGGGTCTCCGACCTGCGCCGCGCGCGACGACCGGTCTCGCGCCGTCGCGAGAGCTTCTCGAGGCGGCGCTTGAGCAGCGAGACGCGGCGTCGGGCAAGGCGGCGGTCGGTCTCGAGCTGTGACTCGCCGGGGCCGCGGGTGCCGACGCCTCCACCGAGACGCTCGAGGTGCTGCCACATGCCGCGCATGCGCGGCAGGTTGTACTCCAGCTGTGCAAGCTCGACCTGCAGCTTGCCGTCGGCGCTGACGGCGTGCTGGGCGAAGATGTCGAGGATCAACTGCGTCCGATCGACCACCCGGGCGCCGAGGGCGTTCTCGAGCGTCCGCTGCTGCGTGGGCGTGAGCTCGCCGTCGACGAGCAGCGACTCGGCGCCCGAGTTCTCGTATGCGCCCTCCAGCTCGGCGAGCTTTCCCTTCCCGACGTACGTCCGCTCGTCGGGGCGGGCGCGGTGCTGCACGAGCTGACCGACCGGCTCGACGCGCGCCGCGCGGGCGAGCTCTCGGATCTCCCCCAGCTCCGCTTCGGCCTCGGACCCCTGCTC
Source organism: Gaiellales bacterium (assembly GCA_038253945.1). Lineage (GTDB taxonomy): Bacteria > Actinomycetota > Thermoleophilia > Gaiellales > Gaiellaceae > JBBRYW01. The sequence goes on along the minus strand of JBBSGR010000003.1, from coordinate 109,368 downwards.
GAGCACCGCCACGATGAAACCGCGCTCGGGCGTTGCTCCGGGCGCGGGATCGGGTTGGTGCAGGCTCACGCAAGTGATTATGCCGCCGCTGGACGGTCACCATGCCACCGCGCCCGGGAATCGATCGTCTAGCGTGGCGGCTATGCGGATCTCTCCTGTGCTGCGCAAGCTCGAGACGTATCCGTTCGTGCGACTCGAGCAAGCGAAGCGCGAGCTGATGGTGCGCGGGGTCGACGTGATCGACTTCGGCACCGGCGACCCTCGTGAACCGACCGACCCGGCGATCCGGCAGGCGCTCGTCGACAGCGTGCCGGAGACCTCGAGCTACCCGCTCGCGCAGGGTCTTCCCGAGCTGCGCGAGGCGGTCGCGGGCTGGTGCGAGCGCCGGTTCGGCGTGCGGCTCGATCCCGAGCGCGAGATCGTGCCCACCCTCGGCAGCAAGGAGGCGATCTTCAGCCTTGCTCAGGTCGTCGTCGACCGCGAGAGCGACCGGAGCGTCGTGGTGGTTACCGAGCCGGGCTACCCAGTGCCCTCCCGGGGCGCGCTGTTTGCCGGCGGTGAGCAGCTCGTGCTGCCGCTGCTCGAGCGAGGGGGATTCCTTCCCGACCTCGATACGCTGGACGGGGCGGCATGGAGTCGCGTGGCGATCCTGTGGCTCAACTATCCCAACAATCCGACCGGCGTCACCGCCCCGCTCGAGTTCCTCGCCCGCGCGCTCGCGCTCGCGCGGGAGCATGACTTTCTGCTCGCATGCGACGAGACGTACTCGGAGCTGTGGTTCGACGAGGCCCCGGCCTCCGCGCTCCAGGTCGGAGGGCGCGAGAATCTCGCCGTGTTCAACACGCTCAGCAAGCGCTCCTCGATGACCGGCTACCGCTCCGGCTTCGTCGCGGGTGATCCCGAGCTGATGGCGGCCCTCCGGGCGTTCCGTCCGACGGTCGGCACAGCGCCGCAGGAGTTCGTGCAGCGAGCATCGATCGTCGCCTGGAACGACGAGGCGCACGTCGAGCGCGTCAGGGAGACGTACCGGCGCAAGCGCGAGGTGTTTCTCGAGCTGTTCGGGGGCAAGGGCGTGCGGGTCGCCGGCAGCCGGGCCACGTTCTACCTCTGGATCGAGGTGCCTGGCGACGAGAGCTCGGAGGCGTTCGCGACGCGACTGCTCGACCGCGGCGTGCTGCTTGCCCCCGGGTCGTACTTCGGGCCCTCGGGTGAGGGGTATGCGCGCCTGTCGCTCGTGCCGCCGCTCGCAGACTGCGAGCGCGCCTGCCGGATCCTGGAGGAGGTCCTGTGAGGGAGCTCGAGCCGGCACGCGTGGAGGAGCTCGTCGCCGCACTCGACCGCGGGGAGCTGCGCGTCGCCCAGCCCGACGGCACGGACTGGCGCGTGAACGAGGAGGCCCAGCAGGCCATCCTGGCGTACTTCCGCCTCCGCCGGATGGAGCCTGAGGAGCTCGGTCCGTTTTCCTACCACGACAAGATCCCGCTCAAGCATGGCTATGAGTCGCTAGGCGTGCGCGTCGTGCCGCCGGCCGTCGCGCGGTACGGGGCTTACCTGTCGCCCGGGGTCGTGCTGATGCCGAGCTACGTCAACATCGGCGCTTGGGTCGGGCCGCGCACGATGGTCGACACCTGGGCGACCGTGGGGTCGGGCGCCCAGATCGGAGCCGACGTCCACCTCGCCGGCGGCGTCGGCGTCGGCGGCGTGCTCGAGCCGGCGGGTGCCCGGCCGGTGATCGTCGAGGACGGTGCCTTCATCGGCTCTCGCTGCATCCTGACGGAGGGTGTCCGGATCGGCGCCAGCGCGGTGCTGGCGCCGAACGTCTCGCTCACGGCGACGGTCCCGATCATCGACGTCACCGGTCCGGAGCCGATCGAGCACCGCGGCTACGTGCCGCCGCGGTCGGTGGTCGTGCCGGGCACGCGGCCGCGTCAGTTTCCGGCCGGGATCTACCAGCTGGCCTGCGCGCTCATCATCGGGCGGCGGCGGGAGTCGACCGACCTGCGGACGAGCCTGAACGAGACGCTGCGCGAGCACGGCATCGGGACCTGATGCGCGCTGGAGGTCGTACCACCGCTGATGGACGTCCTGCTTGCCGCCCTCGCGCTTGCCGTCGGCTGGCCGGGGCCTGCACAACCGCCGCGCGTCGCGCTCGCTACGGTGCGGCTGGCACCGGTGGCCGAGGCCGTTGCCGTTACGTGCCGCGCATGGCAGCGGCGAGCGCGCCTGCCGCTGCTGTGCCCGCGCCGGTTGCCGCGTGCGACGCTTGCAATGCCGCCCGGTTCGAAGCAATCGCCGCCGGCAGTGAGGGTGAGCGTGGTCGGCGACCCGCGCCGTCCCGGGCGCGTGGGACTCCTCGGCTTCGAGTTCGGCTACTCGGCGCCGGTCGAGCCAACGTCCGGACGAGGCTGGCGACGCCATCTCTGGTGGAACCGGCCCTGCTGCTTCCTGCACTTCGGCGTCTATCGCCTCGTGCCGCCTGCCGGGCGGGTCCCGCACAGCCTGGCGCGAGCCGCGCTCGGAGGGAAACGTGGATTGCTGCGCCGCGCGACCGGACTCGGCCTTCGAGGCAGCGAGGGGGCCTGGTGGGCCAACCACGCGTGGTTCTTCTGGCGCGAGCGCAGCGCTACCTACGTCGCGACGCTGCATTTCTTCGGGCGCGGCACGGAGACGAGAAGGCTGCTCGGGCGCTTGATCCGCGAGTTGCGGCCCGCCCGCTCCATGCGCTAACAGGCGCCCTCCGACACTCGTTCTGCAGGCCCGACGAGCCGGGCCCGGCCGCCGTCGAGGCGCACGAGCAGGTCGCCTCCCGGAAAATGCACGACGACCTCGCCGCTCTCATGGGTCGCCGCCGCGACGGCAACGGCGCTCGTTCCGGAGGACGCCGTCTCCCCCACGCCGCGCTCCCACACCCGCGCCGTGACCTGCCCAGGGCCGTCGACGCGGACGATCTGGACGTTCGTCCGCGCCGGAAAGCGCGCGTGCGTCTCGAGCAGCGGTCCGACGCGGGTGATCTCTTCCGGATCGCCGCGAACGACGGCGTGGGGATTGCCGACCGAGACGGATGTCAGCTCGATCCCGTCGACGATCTCGAGGGCGCCGACGCTCACCTCGCCCATCTCCTGCTCGACGACTCCGCCCTCCAGCACCCAGGCTGAGACCACGCGCTCGCCGACCCGGACGCGCACGGCCCTGGAGCCCGTAAGCTCGGCCAGCCAACGGGCCGCGATGCGCGTGCCGTTGCCGGACAGCTCCGCGGTCGACCCGTCGGCGTTCCAGACGACGATGTCGGCCTCGTTCCCGCGCACGTCGACGACCTCGAGCACGCCGTCCGCACGCTCGGCGCAGAGCGTCCGCACCCGCACGGGCTCGAGCGGTGGCTCGCCGCTAGCCGGCTCGGCCAGCAGGTAGATGTTGCCTAAGGCCTGCCAGGTGGAGAATCTCATCGGCGATCTCGCCCGCGGGACGATTGGCGTCGACGCTAACAAGCCCCGGGATCCTGCGCATCCACTTTCGCTGGTACGCGGCATATCTCCTCGTCCGCACGACGATGGCCGCCTCCGCCTGCTCGCGAGGGAGCTCGTCGACCTCACGCAGTCCGCAGGCGTGGCGGGCGGTATCGGAGAGCGGACGAGCGAGGGCGAGCCGCACCTCCCGCTCGACCCCGCGCTCGTACATGCGCCGCGTCCGCTCCTCGATCCGCCGCTCGAGCGCGTCTCTCGGGACATCCAGGCCGAAGACGACCGTCTGGTGGCGCATCCCGCCGCTCCAGAGGCGGTCGGTAGCCGGCCGGAGCGACCGGCCAACCTCGGCCAGCTCGAGCGCCCGTATGACGCGGCGCCGGTCGTTTGGGTCAAGGGCCGCGCCGGCCTCTGGGTCCCGCTCGGAGAGCAGAGCGTGAGCTCGGTCGGCTCCTTCGCCGTCGTAGACGCGCTCCCAGCGCTCGCGAACGTCTGCGGTGGGCGCGGGCGGAAGAGCCAGATCGGCAAGGGCCGCCCTCAGATAGAGGCCCGTGCCGCCGACGACGATCGGCGTCCGTCCTCGCTCCAATGCCGCGTCGATCGCCTCGTGCGCGAGCGTCTGGTACTCCCCGACCGATCCCTCGTGGTCGAGCGGCCAGACTCCGACCAAGTGGCTTGGGTGCGCCGACTGGTTGGTCAGGATCGGCAGGCCCCGGTAGACCTGCATCGCGTCCGCCGAGACCACCTCGGCGGGAATGCGCTCGGCGATCGCCTCGGCGACGCCGCTCTTGCCCGAGGCAGTCGGGCCGAAGAGCGCGAGGACGCCGGGCTCAGCCACGGAGCCGCGCGGCGAGAAGGTGCAGCTGCTCCGAGGTCAGCCCCGCTCCGACCAGGTACCCTCGAACGCTCCCGCAGCGACGCTCGAGCTCGATCAGTACCTCGACCATCGCCTCCTTGGGCGCCGAGCCGCTACGTCGCCTGCGCGCTCGCTCCCGCTCGTCAGGCGCTTCCGCGATCCAGCGCTCGGTGGCCGCGCGCAGGTTCTGCTCGCTTGCGGTGAAGTCGCACCCGATCTCGTCGTAGCCGACGCTCGCCAGGCGGAGCAGCAGAGCAACGACGAGGCCCGTCCGGTCCTTGCCGGCCAGGCAATGGACCAGGATGCCGCCATCCGGTGCCTCGGCGACGGCGGCGAGCGCGCGTCCGAACTCAGGCTGGAAGAGCTCGAGCCACTCGAGGTACACCGCTCGCTTCGATGCGACCTCGTTCTCGGCAGCTTCATTGATCGCGTCGATGTGCCGCCAGTGCTGAGGGTCTTCGTCGCCGAGGAGCGAGACGTGCACGACATCGACGGGCAACTCTGCGAGCGGATCCGCCTCGAGCTCGCTGTGGAAGCGCAGGTCGACGACCGTGCGAATCCCGTACTCGACCGCCGCAGCCCAGCCCTCGTCACTCAGCTGCCTGACGCTGTCGGCGCGAACGATTCCGCCGAAACGTGTCTTTGCGCCGTCCTCGGTCGGGTGGCCGCCGAGATCGCGGACGTTGACGCACCCGTCCCAGTCGAGAACGCGGCGCCGGAGCTCAGCCACGGAGCCGCGCGCAGGCCCGCTCGAGATCCTCATCTGTCGCGCCTCCGGCGCGCAGATAGCCGCCAACACTCCCGTAACGTCGCTCGATCTCCTCGAGCACGCCGACCATCGCAGCAGCCGGTGTAGCGCTGATGCGCCGGATGCGCTCGCGCTCTGCCTCCGTGCCCGCCTCGGCGAGCCAAGCCTCGTGTCGTGAGCGCAGCCGCTCCTCACTGAGCTCGTAGTCTGCGCCGATCTCATCGCGGCTGACCTGCGCCAGACGTAGGAGCATCGCAGCCACGAGGCCGGTCCTATCCTTTCCGCCCGCGCAGTGAATGACGACTCCGCCGCGCGGCGCCCGTGCGACCTCCATGATGGCGCGAGCGAAGTTGGCTCGAAAACGCTCGAGAAAGATGAGGTACACGTCTCGCGTCGCGGTGGCGGGCTCCGGAGCAGCCTCGCCCGCAGCCTCGGCCTCTGCCGAGACCTCGTCGCGCTCCTCGAGTGTCTGCACATGGACGACTTCGAGCGGCAGCTCGGAAGGCGGATCGTCGGCGACCTCGCGATCGGTTCGGAGGTCTACGATCGTCCGCGCGCCGTAGGCGACGGCCGCGGCCCAGCCCTCGTCGCTCAGCGCGCGCACGCTGTCCGCGCGAACAACCGACCCGAACAGGGTCTCGGCGCCGTCCTCCGTCGCGTGTCCGCCGAGGTCGCGCACGTTCAGGCAGCCGTCCCAGGCGAGCGTGCGCTCACGCACGGACACTAGGCCGCGAGGGCGGCGGTCTGCACGCCTCGCAGAGTCGTGGATGTTGCGCCCGCGATGAGCACGTCCACCAGATCTCCGGGGCGGGCGCCGCCGGTGAAGTTGACGGTCGTATTTCGCCGGGTGCGCCCGCGGAGTACAGCCGCATCGGTGCGGCTGGCACCCTCGACGAGGACCTGCTCGATGCCGCCCACGCGCTCCGCGTTTCGCTCGCGGGCGATGCGCTGGACGACGTCGACGAGGCGCTCGAGGCGCTCGTGCTTCAGATCTTCGGCAACCTGGTCTGCCATCGCCGCCGCCTCCGTTCCCTGCCGGGGACTGAAGATGAACGTGTATGCGCCGTCGAAGCGGATTTGCTCGACCGCCGCGAGTGTCTGGTCGAAATCGGAGTCGGTCTCGCCCGGGAAGCCGACGATCAGATCCGTCGTCAGCGCCAAGTCCGGAATGGCCGCCCGCATCCGCTCGGCCAGGCCCAGGTAGCGATCTCGATCGTAGGTACGGCGCATGCGCTTCAGCACGGCGCTCGAGCCCGACTGCAGCGGGAGGTGCGTCGACTCGCAGACCGCCGTACATTCGGCCATCGCCCGGATGACGGGCTCCCGGAAGTCCTTGGGGTGGGGGCTCGTGAACCGGATCCGCTCGATTCCCCGGACGGCGTCGATCGCGCGCAGGAGCTCGCCGAACTCGGTCGTGAGCTCGGGCCGAAGGTCGCGGCCCCACGAGTTGACGTTCTGCCCGAGCAGCGTCACTTCACGGACGCCGTCGGCGGCGAGCGCGCTCACCTCCGCGACGATGTCTCCGGGCCGTCGGCTCTGCTCCCGGCCGCGGACCGCCGGCACGATGCAGTAGGCGCACTTCGAGTTGCAGCCCATCGAGATCTGCACCCAGGCCTGGAAGGCGCGCTCGCGTTTGGCCGGCAGGTGGCCGGCGAAATCTCGCCACTCGGCGAAGCGACCGCGCGGCGCATGGCCGCCTGCGCCTACCCACTCGCCCAGATGGGGAATCGAGCCGGGGCCGAACGCCACGTCGACGTAGGGGTAGAGGTCGAACAGGCGCTCGCGCTGTGCCTCCGCGTAGCAGCCGCCGACCGCGATCACCTTCTCGGGGTCGCGTTGCTTCAGCGCCGCGGCCTGTGCGAGGTGTGCGGCGAAGCGCTGGTCGGGCTTCTCCCGGATCGTGCACGTGTTGAACACGATCACGTCCGCCTCGGTCTGCGCGGTCGCCTCGCCGAGCCCGAGCTCCTCCAGCATGCCCTTGATCCGCTCGGAGTCGTGAGCGTTCATCTGGCAGCCGAACGTCGTGACGTGGTAGCGCTTCATGGACTGCTGAAAATGCTACGCATTTTCCGCGGCGGGGCTCTTCGGCCATCGCCCCCTCGATCGCCCCGAGCCCCTGAGTGTCGAGAATGTTCTCGCGCCCAGGGACGCGGTAGTGGCTTGGATCGCATGGCGGCGCAGGACGATGATTGTCTTGCCGAAAAGATCCTGGTTGCTATTGAGCGCCGTCCGCCAATACTTAGTCTCGCGGAGAATCGGTGTCTGCAGCGTGGACTTGCAGAGGTCGCACTCCACTACTTCGCCACCTCGACCGCCCGGCTCTCGCGGATCACCGTCACCTTGACCTGCCCGGGGTACTCGAGCTGATCCTCGATCTCGCGTGCGATCTCGTGCGAGAGGAGGACGGCAGCGTCGTCGTCGATCTCCGCCGGCTTCACCATCACACGGATCTCGCGACCGGCCTGGAGAGCGTAGACGCGTTCGACACCCGGCTTCTGCGAGGCGATCTCCTCGAGCGCCTCGAGGCGCTTGATGTAGTTCTCGAGGCTCTCCCCGCGTGCTCCGGGGCGGGAGGCGGAGATGGCGTCCGCGGCGATCAGGAGCACCGCCTCGACGGTCTGCGGCTGCACTTCGTAGTGGTGTGCCTCGATGGCGTGCGCGACTGCCTGCGACTCGCCGTAGCGCTTCGCCCACTGCGCGGAGATCAGCGCGTGTGAGCCTTCCACCTCATGGGTCATCGCCTTGCCGAGGTCGTGGAGCACGGCCGCACGCTTCACGGTCTTGATCCCGGCCTCGAGCTCGGTCGCCATGATCCCGGCCAGATGGACGACCTCGAGCGTGTGCTTGAGGACGTTCTGCCCGTAGCTCGTCCGGTACCGGAGGCGGCCGAGGATCTTGACGAGCTCCTCGTGGAAGTCGCCGCAGTTTGCCTCGAAGACGGCCTGCTCGCCCGCCTGGACGATGTGCTCCTCGAGCTCGGCCTTCGACTGGTAGTACATCTCCTCGATGCGGGCCGGGTGGATCCGGCCATCCTCGATCAGCTTCCCGAGCGTCATCTTCGCGACCTCTCTGCGCACTCCGTCGAACGAGGACAGGACGACCGCGTTCGGCGTGTCGTCGATGATCACGTCGACGCCCGTGAGGCTCTCGAGCGCCCGGATGTTGCGGCCCTCCCGGCCGATGATCCGCCCCTTCATATCGTCCGAGGGCAACTCCACCAGGGAGACGGTCGTCTCGGCGGCATGGCTTGCCGCGACGCGCTGAAGCGCATCGGCCACGAGGTTTCTCGCCCGGCGCTTGGCCTCGTTCCTGGCCTCCTCCTCGAGTTGCCGCACGCTGCGAGCAAGCTCGTGGCGGACGAGTTCCTCCGAGCGCGCCAGCATGTGGCTCTTCGCCTGGTCGACGGTCATCCCGGAGATTCGCTCGAGCTCCTTGAGCTCGGCGTCCTTCGCCTGTTTCAGCTGCTCCTGCAGCTCACGCACGTGCGTCTCGCGGTCGCTCACGCTCTGCTCGCGCCGGACCACGTCGGTCAGCCTGCGATCAAGATCCTCCTCCTGCGTGTGAACGCGCTCCTCGGATCTCGCAATCTGGCCCCTGCGACCCTGCGCTTCTTGCTCTGCTTCGGCACGGAGTCGAACGGCCTGCTCGCGGGCGTCGATCTGCGCTTCGCGTCGTAGTGCTTCCGCCTCGCGCTTCGCCTGCGCGAGCAGGGCCTCTCGGTCTCTTCGAGAAGCCTCGGCCCGCGAAGCGGCGACCGTTCGCATCACGAACGCGCCCACCACCCCTCCAAGGACGAGGCCGATCAAAATTCCAATCACGATGAGCATTGCTCACTCCCGCCTGGGATGGGCCGGGCGGCCCGGAAAGACGTTGGTTGTCCACGGCGAGTGGCCGCGGGTATCGATCCGTCATTCGGCCCGCAAAAGGCCTTCCGGAAATCGCGAAGCGAGCCGAGTCGGCTCGTCTTAGGAGCGGTCTATCGGTTCACCAGGGTCGTGCGGGAACAGGATGATCTCGGTGAGGGCAAGAGTTTCAGGCAAGCGTTACGAATTCGCGGAACTTCCTATTTGCAGGCAAAACATTGGATGAGGGGAGAGATTCTACCGGCGCCTATGCCTCCCGCGCAATTTCCGCTGCAAAGACCGATTCGACGGCGTCTGCCGAGAATCCCTTGCGCGCGAGCTGGCGGGCGGTCGCGGCCGTCCGGCCGCGCTGGCCGACGATGCAGCGGGCGCGCTCGCTCTCGGGCACGATCAGGCCGAGCGCCTCCTCGGCAAGCTCTGGCTCGATGCCGCGGCGGACGAGGTCGGCGCGGATTGCATCGTCGCCGAAGTTCCGGGCTCCGAGCGACTCCGCACGGCTCGCCGCCAGGCTCGCGTCGTCGAGGAAGCCGGCCCGCGAGAGGGTCTCGAGCGCCTCGCGCCGGTCCTCGCTCGATGCGCCCGCTGCTCGAAGACGCTCGTCGAGCGCGCCGACCGAGAGTCTGCGCGCTCGGAGCGCCTTCGTTGCCGTCGCAAGCGCCTCGCTGCGCCTGAGCTCGCGTCGTAGAACGCGCAGCTGCGGACGGTTCAGAACGGTTCCGACTGCCAGCCCGGTTCGGAGCACGACATCCGTTGTCACTCTCCGCCAGCAGGCGCCGTCGACCTCGACCTCGACACTGCCGGGCCGTACCTCCTCGAGACCGGTGATCTTCGCCACGCTCACCTCTTGATCGACCGCCTCAGCCTGTGACCGCGACCTCCTCGGCGGCCGGAGACGGTGCGGTCGGCTCGGCAGCCGCGCTCGGCAGCAAGCGGGCGGACACGATCTGGTCGGGTCCGACGTCCGTCTGGATACGCGCCAAAATCTGCTGGCCGACATCCGGGTGCTCGCGAAGGAACGCGGTGGCGTTGTGGCGACCCTGGCCGAGTCGCTCGTCCGCGAAGCTGAAGTACGAGCCCGACTTCTGAACGAGCTTCCGCTCGAGTGCCGCGTCGAGAACGCTTCCCTCCCACGAGATCCCCGAGCCGTAGATGATGTCGAACTCCGCCTGCTTGAACGGCGGCGCGACCTTGTTCTTGACCACCTTCACGCGGACGCGGTTGCCGAAGGCCTCCACGCCGTCCTTCAGCGTCTCGATCCGACGGATGTCGAGACGCACGGACGAGTAGAACTTCAACGCCCGGCCGCCGGGGGTCGTCTCGGGGTTGCCGAACATGACTCCGATCTTCTCGCGAAGCTGGTTCGTGAAGATGCAGATCGTGTCGGTGCGGTTCAGCGTGCCGGCGAGCTTCCGCAACGCCTGGCTCATCAGCCGCGCCTGCAGGCCCACGTGGGTGTCACCCATCTCCCCCTCGATCTCCGCCTTCGGCGTGAGCGCGGCGACCGAGTCGACGGCGACGACGTCGAGAGCTCCGCTTCGCACGAGAAGCTCGGAGATCTCGAGTCCCTGCTCCCCCGTATCGGGCTGCGACACGAGCAGGTCCTCGATATTGACGCCAATGTGCCGAGCGTACTGAGGATCCATCGAGTGCTCGGCGTCGATGAAGGCGCAGATTCCGCCCCGGCGCTGCGCCTCCGCGATCACGTGGTACACGAGCGTCGTCTTGCCTGACGACTCGGGTCCGAAGATCTCGACGATCCGGCCGCGTGGAAGGCCGCCGATTCCGAGCGCGAGATCGAGCGCCAGCGAGCCGGTCGAGACGGCTCCCACGGAGACCTGTGCGCGGTCGCTCATCTTCATGACCGATCCTTTGCCGAACTGCCGCTCGATCTGGCCGAGGGCAACGTCCAGAGCTTGCTCGCGATCCACGTTCATCAACCTCCCAGGGCTACCGATGTCAAGACCTCGTACTGCGCCCCGCCCGGTCGCAGCACTGAAGTGTAGAGAGCGGCATCGGACGGACTGAACCGGCCGAGATCGGGCACCTCCGGGCGAAGCCGCGGGCTTTCGCGGAAGCGGAGCACGGTGAGGTGAGGAAGCCAGGGCCGAGCCTCGCGCCTGTAGATCCCGAGCCGCTCGAGCCGCTCGTGCAGGTCTGTGGCGAGCGCCGCAGCCCGCCCCTCCTCGTCGGCGAGCACGAGCATCCCGACGCTGCGGGTCTCGCAATAGGCCCGCACCTCGAGCAAGGGCAGTCGCGCCGGCGCGGCGGCCTCCTGGAGCTGGCGAGCGATCGCCGGCGCGTCGGTTGGCGGACGCCGGCCCAGAAAGGCGAGCGTGATGTGGACGCTCCCGCGGGGGACGACTCGCCCGGAGGCACCGCCGAGCTCGGCAAGCTGCCATTCGGAGAGACGGTCGAGCACGGGACCCGAAAGGCGAAGGGCGCAAAAGAGGCGTAGCTCAAGGCCTTCGAGCTTAGATGGGCGGCTCACGCGCCTGTGTGTCAGGTCCGAGTCAAGAGGCGCCGCAGGAGATGCAACGCGGCGACCGCCGCGCGGCGGCGAACGGTGTCGCGGTCGCCGTGGAGGTTCAGCATCGCGGCCTCTCCGTCGTCCGGCCCCTCGGCGTACAGGTGGACGAGCCCGACCGGCTTCTCCGCCGTACCACCCTCCGGCCCCGCCACTCCGGTGACCGAGACGGCCACGTCCACTCCCAGGCGGGCTCTGGCTCCGCGGGCCATGGCCATGGCGGTTTCCGCAGACACCGCGCCGTGCCGCTCGAGCGCGTCCGCGGGCACACCGAGCTCGCCGCGCTTCACGCCGTCGGCGTACGCGATGATTCCTCCCAGGAAGACGTCGCTCGAGCCGGCTACCGACGTCAGGAGCCCCCCGACGAGCCCGCCCGTGCAGGATTCGGCGACGCCGAGCGTGAGCCCGCGCGCGCGGCAGAGCGAGAGAACGAGCTCCGCGACCGGCCGCTCGTCGCAGGCGAAGAGGTTCGGCGAGAGCCGGTTCTCGAGCGCCTCGGAGATGGCCCTGGCGCGGGTTGCTCCGCTCGGGTCGGCGAAGAGGTCGACGTGCACTTCGAGGTCGCGCGCGCAGATCGTCACCTCGACGCCGTCGCCTTCTCCCCCCGCGGCAGCGAGGGCGTTCGCCACCATCGACTCCCCGACGCCGTAGAAGCGAAGGACGCGATGCTCGGGCGGGTGTGTCCTGGCCAGCAGGCGGCGCACCGGCTTCGTCTCGAGCGCGTGGGGCCAGAGGCGCTGCAGCTCCCCCGGCGGCCCGGGGAGCGCAACGACGATACAGCCGTCGACCTCGAGCACGATCCCCGGCGCTGTGCCGGCGAGACCGAGCGAGAGCGCGCCCTCGGGAAGCGTGGCCTGCTTGCGCGCGCCCGGCTCGAAGTCCGGCGCAGGGCGGCCGAGGCGCTCCGCGAACTTTCGCGAGATCGCGCCGATCTCCTCGTACAGGGCGTCGTCGAGCACCAGCCGCCGGCCGGCGGCGCGGGCCAGAACCGAGACGGTGCGATCGTCGTGGGTGGGCCCGAGGCCGCCCGAGAGGACGCAGAGCTCCGCGCGCAGGCCTTCCCGAACGGCCTCCTCGAGCTCGTCCTCTCGGTCCCCCACGATCGAGATCCGCGTGGGCTCGAGGCCCAGCCGCAGTACCTCGCGGGCGATGAACGGGCCGTTCAAGTCGCTCCGGCCACCGCGAACGAGCTCGCTCCCCGTGGCGAGAACGACGCAGCGAGGGCGGGTCAAGCGGCCGCTGAGGCTCGGGCGATTCGGGACGGCGTGATGACGAGCGTCTCGCGCGCGTTGCCGCCCGGCAACGAGCTCAACCGGCCGTTGAGCTTGACGCGGACGTTGCGCGGATGCCCGATCTCGAGCAAGAGCCGCTTGCCCCGGAAGTTGAGGCTCTTCCCCGTCTCGAGCGTGCCCACGAAGAGCTGGTTCGACCGGCCGCCGGCCGTGCGGTCGTGCACCCGGATCCAACTGCCTCCGTGGATGCCGGTCAGGACGACGCGCGCGGCGGTCGGCCGCGTGTGGGAGTGCCGCTTGCTCACGTGCGGGCGGCGGCGGCGGTGCTGCTTGGACGTACCGGCCGTTCGCGGATTCTTGCCCGCCTGCGGGCTCGAGCCCGAGTCCCCGCCGAACTGGAAGGCCGCAAACGACAGCGCCGTGATCAGCGCGATCGCCGCGAGCACCACCACGACGGTTCGCGAGACGAGCACCCCGGGATCGGCCTGCGCCGTGCGGCGTGCGCGGATCGGCGTCTCCTCTTCGCCGGCGACGTAGCGTGAGTTGTACTCGTCGACATAGAGCTGACCGTCGAGGCCGAGGTACTCGGCGTACGCGCGCAGAAAGCCCTTGATGTACGTGTGTCCCGGGAGCAGATCGAAGCGCTCGTCCTCGAGCGCACGAAGGTACTTGCCGCGCACTTTTGTCGCCTGCTCGGCCTCGGGCAGGCCGACGCCTTGGCGGACGCGGGCCTCCCGCAAGCTGTTGCCGATCTCGAACATGCTCTCGATTGTAGGACGTTTCGGGGGCCCTCGCCCGGCGTCGCCCGGGTTGTTGAGCTCACCGCGCGCTCAGGCCGCGAAGAACGAAAGCAGCCCGTAGACGCCGAGAGCGAGCGCTGCGGTCAGCGCGAGGTAGAGCGCGAGTCCGCCGAGCAAACGGCCGGTGCGCGCGAGGGCATCCCCGCCCACACGACCGAGCGTCAGCTGAACCTCCCGGCGGGCGTTGCCGCCGAGCCCGAGCGCGATCACCCCGAGCAGCGCTGCGACCGGCACCGAGAAAGCCGCGTCCAGCAGCCTCACGCCCTGGAGCCGCTGCGCGATGACGACACCGGTGGGAAGCGCAGCGAGAGCGGCCACGCCGACGACGACGGATGCCCAGGCGCGGCCGTTCGCGAGCGGCCTACTACTGCTTCTCGTAGGGACGTCCAATGGCCTTTGGCGGCACCGAGCGGCCGATCACACCGGCGACGGCGATCAGGGTGAGAACGTACGGGAGCGCCGTGAAGAGGGTGGCGGCCGAGCCCGAGTATTCAGGCAGTCGCTGCGCAAGTGCACTGGAGAAGCCGAAGAGCAGAGCGGCTCCGAACGCGCCGAAAGGTCTCCAGTTCCCGAAGATCAGGGCGGCGAGCGCGATGAACCCCCGGCCCGCGGTCATGTTCTCGGCGAAGCTGTGGACGAAGCCGATCGACAGGTACGCGCCGCCGAGCGCCGCCAGCATCCCGGAGAGCGTCACGGCCCCGTAGCGGGTGCGGTAGACCGAGATCCCCACCGTGTCAGCCGCGCGGGGATGCTCGCCGACCGAGCGGATCCGCAGCCCGATCGGGGTCTTGAACATGACGACGTAGGTGGCGACGAGCAGCACGAAGCTGAGCCAGATCATCAGGTTGAGCTGCCCGAAGACCGGTCCGAGGAAGTAGACGTTGTCGAGGAACGCGAGGTGGACGTCGGGGATCTGGGCGACGTCGGTGGGGGTGCCCTGGTCGCCGTAGATGTCGATGAACATGTAGCCCGTGATCCCGAGCGCGAGGAAGTTGATCGCGGTACCGCTGACGATTTGATCGGCGCGCAGGTGGATCGAGAAGAACGCATGAACGAGCGCGAGCAGTCCGCCCGCGGCCATGCCGATCAGAAGCCCCGCCACCCAGGAGCCCGTCTTCGCCGCCCCCCAGATCCCGAAGAACGCGCCCATCAGCATCATGCCCTCGAGGCCGATGTTGACGACACCGCTTCGCTCCGAGAAGAGCCCGCCGAGAGCCGCGAAGGTGAGCGGCGTTGCGTAGCGGAGCGTCGCGGCGGCGAGAGCCGACCACGCGACGACGGAGTCGAGGTGGGTGACGCTCGAGCGTGTCGCGAGCACCGCGCCGGCGATACCGAGGAGCCCGCTCCCGACCGCGCCCCACCCCACCCGGCGCTCCCCTCGCGTCGCCGCCCAGAGCCCGGCCGCCATCGCCAGCAGGCCGACCAGGATCGAGGCGATCGGCGTTCGCGCCTCCACAGGCGGGAGTGCGAGCCAGAAGGCCGCCAGGCCGAGGCCGATCCCGAGCACGCCGACGCCTCTCGGCCCTGACAGCCGATCCCAGGCGACCTGGCGCCGGAGGCCCTCCGCCCGCGCGCTCACGTCTGGCCCGCCTCCCGCCGCCTACCGAGGCCGAGCTTCTTGCGCGCTTGCCACAGGTAGATGATCAGGAGATCCGCGCCCACGAAGAGGACGACCAGGCCCTGGATGATGCTCGTCAGGTTGCCGGCGAGCTCCGGCCGGAACACGCTCGGGTCGAGATGGCGGGTCGAGGTCCCGTTCAACAGCGCTCCGAAGAGGATCGCGGAGAAGAAGACCCCGACGGCCGTGTTCCGGCCGAGGAGCGCGACGGCGATCCCGATGAAGCCGACCTGCGAGACCTGGATGTCGAGCACGTTGAGGCGGAACTGCCAGCCGAGGATGTCGATCGCGCCGGCGAGGCCCGCGAAGAGACCGGCGATCGCCATCGCGAGGAAGTAGCTCCGCGCCACGCTGATCCCGCCGTAGCGCGCGGCCTCGGGGCTGAACCCGACCGCGCGCACCTCGTAGCCGAGAGTGGTGCGGTTGAGCACGATCCAGTAGACGACGAGGGCGACGAGGGCGACGAACAAGCCGATGTGCAGCCCCTGCAGCAGCGGGTTGCCCCAGAACACCGGCAGCTTCGCCGAGCTCGCCACGTCGCGCGAGACGGGCACGTCCAGCGCCTGCGGATTCTGCAGCGGGCCGCCCAGCCCGAACAGGTACGAGCCGACCCAGACCGCGATCCAGTTCAGCATGATCGTCGAGATCACCTCGTGCGCGCCCACCGTCGCCTTCAGCAGGCCCGCGATGCCCGCCCAGACCGCGCCGCCGAGCGAGGCGAGGAGGAGGGCCAGAACGATGTGCGGCAGCCGGCCCATGCCGGCGAACGAGGAGCCCACCCACACGGCG
The DNA here is from genome assembly GCA_038253945.1 of Gaiellales bacterium. GTDB lineage: Bacteria > Actinomycetota > Thermoleophilia > Gaiellales > Gaiellaceae > JBBRYW01. The sequence goes on along the minus strand of JBBSGR010000003.1, from coordinate 93,480 downwards.
ATCACCGTCCCGACGATGTACTGCCCCTGCCCGCCGATGTTGAAGAGGCCGCAGCGGAAGGCGAAGGCGACCGAGAGCCCGGTGAGGATCAGCGGCGCGACGAGCAGCAGCGTCTGCTGCAGGTTGAGCGCGGGACCGCAGGGATCCGAGCACGTCTGCCAGGGAAAGAGCCAGTTGAGCCCCGTGCCGTCGAAGATCGCCTTGTAGGTCGTGAGCGGGTTCTTGCCCGTCGTGACCAGCACGACGAGCCCTCCCACGAAGAAGGCGAGGACCGCTGTGAGCAGCGGCGTCACGATCCCGCCGGCGCGCTGGTAGAAGGCGAGCCGCGCGGCGACGCTCGGAATCTGGCCCCCTTCGGTGGGCGGGCCTCCGCCCGCAGGAGTCTCGCCGCGCGGGACCGCCGGCTCACTCATGGCAGCGAGCTCCGGCGCGGAGCGGAGGCGCGATGGGTCATGCCGCCACCCCCTCTTCCTTCCGGCCCCCGCCGGTCATGGCGATGCCGAGCTCCTCCTCGCCGGCGTCCGGTCCGTACTCCCCGACGATCCGCCCCTCGTAGAGGACGAGGATGCGGTCCGAGAGGGAGAGGATCTCCTCGAGCTCGAGCGACACGAGGAGAATCCCCTTGCCCGCGTCGCGCTGCTCGATGAGCCGCCGGTGCACGAACTCGATCGCGCCGACGTCGAGCCCACGCGTCGGCTGGGCGGCGATCAGCACGCGCGGGTCGCGTGAGACCTCGCGGGCGATCACGACCTTCTGCTGGTTGCCGCCCGACAGCGAGGAGGCGCGCGTCTGCGGCTGCCCGCCGCGGACGTCGTACTCCTTCAGGAGCTTGCGGGCCGTCGCGACGAGTCGGCCGGGAAACAGCCATCCGAAGCGGGAATCGGGCTCCTTGCGATAGTCGTGCAGGGCGAGGTTCTCCGCGAGCGAGAAGTCGAGCACGAGCCCGCGGAGGTGGCGGTCCTCCGGGATGTGGCCGATGCCCTGGTCGAGGATCTCGCGCGTGCTCGCACGCTCCATCGCACGACCCCCGACGCTGATCGTTCCGCCGGCCGAGTGGCGCAGGCCGCTGAGCGCGTCGATCAGCTCGCTCTGCCCGTTTCCGTCGACGCCCGCGATCCCGACGATCTCACCCTCCCTGACGGTGAGCGACACGTCCCGAACGGCTTCCAGACCGCGGTCGTCCGAGACCTGGAGGCCGTCGACGACGAGCAGCGGCTCTCCGGGCGTCGCCGGGCGCTTTTCCACCCGGAGCAGGACCTCGCGCCCGACCATGAGGCGTGCGAGCTGCTGCTCGCTCGCCCCTTCGCCCGGCAGCGTCTCGATCTTCTTGCCGCGCCGCAGCACGGAGATGCGATCCGCGATCTCGAGCACCTCGTTCAGCTTGTGGCTGATGAAGATGATCGACATCCCCTTTTGGGTGAGCGCGCCCAGGATCTCGAACAGCTCGCCGGCCTCCTGTGGGGTGAGGACGGCGGTGGGCTCGTCGAGGATGAGGATGTCCGCGCCGCGGTAGAGCGCCTTCATGATCTCGACGCGCTGCTGCTGGCCGACGGTGATGTTCTGGACTCGGGCATTCGGGTCGATCGCGAAGTGGAAGGTTCGGGAGACCTCCTCGACGCGCTCGGCAGCAGCGGCGTAGTCCAGGAGCACGCCGCCTCGCGTGGGCTCGGTCGCGAGGATGATGTTCTCCGCGACCGTCATCACCGGGATCAGCATGAAGTGCTGGTGCACCATCCCGATGCCGTGCTCGATCGCCTCCTTCGGCGAGCCGATCGCGACGCGCTCGCCGCGGATCAGGATCTCGCCCTCGTCTGGGTGATAGAGCCCGTAGAGGATGTTCATCAGCGTCGACTTGCCGGCACCGTTCTCGCCGAGCAGCGCGTGCACCTCGCCGCGGTGCAGGTCGAGGTCGACGCGGTCGTTTGCCAGCACGCCGGGGAACCGCTTCGTGATCCCGCGGAGCTCGAGGAGCGGCGGCTCAGCGTTCATCGGCCCGGATTCTACGGCGCGGCGTTACGGGGCTGCTCGGGAACGACTGGGGCGGGGATGAGTCCCCGCCCCAGTCGAGTCTTCGCCTTACCGCTGCTACGGCGCGGTTGGCGGCTTCAACTTGCCCGACGCGAGCTTCTTCAGCACCGCCTGCGTCTGGGCCACGATCTTCTTCGGCACCTTAGGGCTGATCTTGCCGAGGCCCACGCCGCCGTTCTTGGCCGTGAAGGTCTGATCGACTCCGCCCTTGAACTTGCCGTTCCGGACGAGCTGGACGGTCTTGTAGACCGCGTTGTCCACGCGCTTGAGGGCGCTCGTCAGCATGTGGGGGCCGAGGTAGAGCTGGTCGGCGTCGACGCCGATCCCCCACTTCTTCTTCTCCTTGGCCGCGTCGAGCGAGCCGATCCCACACCCCCCGGCGACCGCGAACACGGCCTGCGATCCAGCCGCAATCTGGTTCAGCGCCAGCTCCTTGCACTTCGCCGTATCGGTGAAGCTCTGCGCGTAGCCGAACGACGTCTTGATCTTCGGGTTCGCCTTCTTGGCGCAGAAGTCGTAGCCCGCTATGTACCTGTCGACGGCCGGAACCTGCTGCCCGCCGACGGCGCTGATCGCCTGCTTGCCGCCCTTGGCCTTGATCACGCGCGCGGCGAGGTCGCCGACGAGGCAGCCGGCCTCCTGCTCCTTGAACTGCAGACCGCGCACGTTCGGGCCGCCCTCGATATCGGCGACCGCCTCGTCGACGCCCGCGAACTTCACCTTCGGATACTGCTTGGAGACCGTTCCGACGTCCTTGGTCATCAGGAAGCCGACGCCGATCACCAGGTCGTAGTTCTGCGCTGCCGCCAGCAGGTTCGGGATGTAGTCCGAGCCCGACTTCGACGTGAAGACCCGCGTCTGCACGCCCGGTAGCTTGTCGGCTCGCAAGCGCCCCACGTTCGCCAGGTGGTTGAAGCCGTGGTCGTCCAGCCCGCCGATGTCGGTGATGACGGCCACTTTGACGGGCACGGTCTTCTTCGGCGCCGCCGCGCCGCCGTAACTTGCCCCAGCCACCGCGAGTGCCGCGACGAGCGCAGCGGCGAGCCAGGGAATGCAATGTCGTGCTTTCACAGGTCCTCCTCTTTCAGTGTCCCCGAATCCTGCCCAAGAGCAGGACGATCCTACTCCATTGAGACGCTCGGTCCGCCCGCTCGGTTAGCTCGAGGACGCTTCGCTCAGCCGCATCCGCTCGAGACTTTCTGCGTCGACGAGCACTCTTCTCGGCTTCGATCCCTCGTAGCCCGAGATGATGCCGCGTCGCTCGAGCATGTCGACCAGGCGGCCCGAACGCGTGTACCCGACTCGCAACCGGCGTTGCAGGAGCGAGACAGAGGCCGTCTGCGTCTGGACGACGATGTCGATCGCCCGCTCGAGCAGCGGGTCCTCGTCGGGGTCGAACTCCTCGTCCGCGTCCGCGCTGGAGTCGTCGAACACGTCCGGCGCCTCGAGCAACGACTCGTCGAGCTCCTGACCCCGCTGGTGCCGGGCCTGCTCGACGATCAGCGCGATCTCCTCCTCGGTCACGTAGGCGCCCTGGAGGCGCTGCAGGCGAGAGGTGCCGAGCGGCTTGAACAGCATGTCGCCCTGGCCGAGCAGGCTCTCGGCGCCCGCACCGTCCAGGATCACGCGCGAGTCCGTCTGACTCGAGACGGCGAACGCGATCCGCGAGGGGACGTTCGCCTTGATCATCCCGGTGATCACGTCGACCGAGGGCCGCTGCGTCGCGAGCACGAGGTGGATGCCGACGGCGCGCGACTTCTGCGCGAGGCGGATCACGGCGTCCTCGACCGCCTGCGGCGAGATCATCATCAGATCGGCGAGCTCGTCGATCACGACGAGGAGGTACGGGAGTGGATCCTCGCCCCGTGCCCGGAAGGCGCGGTTCGCCTCTGGGAGGCTGCGAGCCCGGAGGGCGCTCAAGCGCTCGTAGCGGCGCTCCATCTCGCTGACGACGTTGGCGAGAACGGCGGAGGCCTCCTTCGGGCTCGAGACGACGGGCGTCAGGAGATGCGGGATCGACTCGTAGTAGCCGAGCTCGATTCGCTTGGGATCGATCAAGATGAAGCGGACTTCGTCGGGCGTCGCTCGCAGCAGGATCGACGTCAGCATCGTGTTGATACAGCCCGACTTCCCCGACCCGGTGGTGCCGGCGATCAGGATGTGGGGCATCCTCGCCAGGTCGGTCCAGACAGCGCTTCCCGAGATGTCCTTGCCGAGCCAGACCGAGACCGGGCTCGCCGTGGCGGGCAGGTCGTCGAAGATGTCCCCGAGCGTGACGAGGTTCGGGGTCAAGTTCGGCAGCTCGACGCCGACGGCCTGCTTGCCGGGGATCGGAGCGAGGATTCGGATCTCGGTCGTCGCGAGCGCGTAGGAGAGGTCGTCTTTGAGCGCGGCGACCTTCGAGACCTTCGTCCCGGGTGCGAGCTGGAGCTCGTAGCGGGTGACGCGCGGACCGGAGATCTGGCCGATCACGGTCGCCTGCACTCCGAAGTGGGCAAGCGTCTGGACGAGCGCCTCGGCCGTGCGGGAGCTCGTCTCGGCCGAGCCCGCCGGGGCGGGCGACGATTTGCGGAGCGCTCCTCGATCCGGGAGCTGATAGTCGCCGGCCTCGGGCCGGGCCTCGAACAGGCTCTCCTGGTGCTCTGGGACGAGGTCCCGGGACGTGTCCTCCTCGTCCGGCAGGAGTCGCGGCGGCTCGCCTGAGGTGACGACGTCGGGGAAGTCGTGCACAGCGTCGACCGGCGGGGTCGCCGGCTTGGCGGCAAGCGCGGTGTCCTGGCGCACCGCCGGCTCGGGCGTCCCGCGCTCGAGGCTGCGCCGCGCGATGCCGCCGACGTGCTTGACGGCGTGGCCGGACCGGCGCAGGATGGCGCCCACCGAGGCACCGGTCACGAGGAGGACGCCCACGAGCAGGGCGGTAAGGCCGAGCAGCGTCGCGCCGGTGTGCCCGAGCAGCCGCCCGAAGCCGCCCTCGAGCCCGCGACCCGCGTATCCGCCGTGCTTGTGGCCGAGGCCGAGGAGCAAGCCTCCCGCCGAGACGGCAAGGCCCGTCCGGAACGGTCGGACGTCGACCAGAGAGCTCTTCGCCACCGTCAGGCTGCCGATCACGATGCAGGCGGGCGGCACCGCGTAGGCGGCGGCTCCGACGAGCTCACGCAGGCCGTCTGCGATCCAGGCCCCGACGTAGCCGCCGTTCCAATCGAGGAGGAGGACAGAAGCGAGGAATAATCCCAGCGCGAGGAGCCCGAGACCGAGCAGCTCGGCGTGCTGGTGGCTTGCTCGCCCGGGCCGCCTCTTCTTCCTGGCCCGCAAGGGCCGACGGGAGCGCAGCTTGACGGTGCGCTTCTGATGCGCCATGACCCCGCGTTTCGACGCGACGGGGCCTAACCCTTTGCGAACAGCCGCTCGAAGAGGCCGGGCTCGACCGAGTCGGCGGGCATGCCGGTTCCCGGTGGGTAATACACGACGATCTCGTTCATGCCGGCGCCTTCCCAGCGCGCGATCATCGACCGGAAGCACTCCTCTGAGCGCCAGGGCGTCTCCGAGATGAACGGATGCGCGATCAGGATCGATCGGGTGACCTCCCCCGGCTCGCGCCCGGCCTCCCGGCAGAACCGATCGAGCAGCTCCGCCTGCCCATGGGCGGTCTCCGCGGCTCGGCGCGGATCCGTGCCGAGCTCGCCTCCGAAGCTCGACCAGCGCGTCGCCGTCTCGGCCGCGAGCCTCAGCGTCCCCTTCGCCATCCCACCGATCGTGAGTGGGATTCGCGCCTGCACGGGCGGCGGCTGCAGCGCCTCGTCGGAGAGCACCTCGTTCAGGCGCTCGACAAAGGCGCGCAGCCGACGAGCCCGCTCGACCTTGGGCCAGTTCTCCACCTGCGCCAGCTCGTGGTCGAGCGGCGAGCCGCCGGCCCCGACGCCGAGCTCGAGGCGTCCGCCGCTCATGTGATCCACCGTCACGGAGGCCTTCGCAAGACGAGCCGGGTTGTGGAACGTGATCGGCGAGACGAGTGTGCCGATCCGCGTCCGAGTGGTCGCGTGCGCCATGCCCGCGAGACAGGCCCACCCCTCGAGCCACGGCCGGCCGCGCGCGACGCCGATCAGGTGATCCGCCGTCCAGATCGTCTCGAAGTCCAGCCCGTCGAGCGCTCGCCAGCGCCGCACGAGCTCGTCCCAGGGCGCGTTCGGCAGCGCGATGACGCCGAACTTCACAGGGAACCGACGCGCGCGATCAGAAGCTCCATGAACGCGGCCGAGTCGACGTCGACTCCGACGTGAGCGTTCGGCTCCGCTCCCGAGCGCCGCCAGAGGTCCACGAGCGTGCGGCCACGGCAGAGCTCGGACGCGCAATCGACGTCCACCCGGCGCTGCACGGTCTCCACGAGTCCTGTCCGCACGACGTGGGCGACGGCGACCGCGTCGTGGATGGGCGAATCCTCGTTGCCGTACGTCTCGCGATGGTAGATCGAGAAGAAGTCCCACAGCTCCGCGACGGTGCGCCCGACCCGGCCGGCCTTGCGCAGACGCTCCGCGTGGGCGCGCGTCATCAGCGCCTTGTGGGTGACGTCCAGGCCGATCATGGTCAAATCCAGTCCGCTCTCGAAGACGCGAGCCGCTGCCTCGGGGTCGGCCCACATGTTGAACTCGGCCGCCGGAGTCACGTTGCCCTCGCCGATCGCACCCCCCATCAGGACGACCCGCTCGACTCGGTCGGCGAGCTCCGGGTGGACCGCGAGCAGAAGCGCGATGTTCGTCAGGGGCCCGACGGGCACGAGCGTGACCCGCTCGGCGGCACCGCGTAGCTCCCGCGCCAGCCATTCGACCGCGTGCATGCCCGTCGGAGCGCCCGCGGCCGGCGGCAACTTGGGGCCGTCCAGGCCTGACTCGCCGTGGACATAGGCCGCCACGAACCGCTCGCGGACGAGCGGGCGGTCCGCCCCGGCCGAGACCGGGATCTCGCCGCGACCGGCGTGCTCGAGCACGCGGATCGCGTTCGCCGTGGTCTTCGCGACGGTCTGGTTCCCTGAGACGGTCGTCACGCCGAGGAGCTCCACCTCGGGGCTCGCAAGCGCGAGCAGGAGGGCGATCGCGTCGTCGTGCCCCGGGTCGCAGTCGATGACGATCGGGATCGTCACCGTGCAAGCAGCTCGTCGACCTCGGGCGCGGTCGGGAGCGACGGTTGGGCGCCTCGTCGCGAGGCCGCGATCGCGCCTGCCGCGCAGGCGCGGCGCAGAGCCTCGTCTCGGTCACGTCCTTCGAGCAGGGAGACGACCAGGCAGGCTGTGAAGGCGTCGCCGGCCGCGGTGCCGTCCACGGCGGTTACCTTCGGCGCCCCGGCGCGCGCGACCTCCTCCCCGCTCTCCAGCAGCACGGCGCCCTCCGCGCCGAGCGTCAGGGCTGTGAGCCGGGGCTCGCTGCCCAGCGCCTCGAGCTCGTAGCGGTTGACGACAACGAGGTCGGCGCGCTCGACGACCGAGGTCGGGACGGGTCGAGCGGGCGCGGCGTTCAGGCAGAAGAAGCCATCGGCCCGCGTCGCGAGCGCCTGCACCACGTCCGCGCGAATCTCGAGCTGGCAGAGGATGCCGTCCGGCCGGCCTACGTCGACGTCGTCGGGCTCCAGCCTCCAGTTCGCTCCGGGGGTGACGACGATCTGGTTCTCGCCCGAGGCGTCCACGAGGACGAGGGCGAGGCCACTGTCGCCGTCGTCGAATGTGATGCCGTCCGTCGTGACGCCTGCGGCCTTCAGACCCTCGAGCGAGCGTTCGGTGAAGACGTCACTGCCGAGCTTGCCAACCATCCGGACGCTCGCGCCGAGCAGTGCCGCGGCCACAGCCTGGTTCGCGCCCTTCCCCCCTGGCCCGCCTGTCGATTCGGCCCCGGTAACGGTCTCGCCGGGTCGAGGGAAGCGCTCGACGCGGGCTGTGAGGTCGTAGTTGATGCTGCCCACGACGGTCAAGCTCGGTGCCACGTGCTCCCCGCCACCGCTCGCGACGTGCCCGGCCGCGGCTACGCCATCATCCGGGAGCTCAAGCCGCCAGCGCCCGCAGGTTCTCGGTCGCCCGGCCCAGGAGGTTCTCGCGCAGGTCGAACAAGCCTGCCCAGAGCGATCCCGTGTCGGGCTCCGACTGGAAGCGTGCACCCGACGCGAGGCCTTCGAGGGCTCGCACGAGCACCGCGAGCTCGAGGTAAGCCTCCGCGACGCGGAAGGCCGGCACGCGAACTCCCGCTCGCGTCAGCACCGGCTCCCAGTCGACTAGCTCCGCGGCACCCGGCCCGCCGTACCAGGAGCGGCCCTCGGCGCGCTCCGGCTCGAGCTCGAGGAGATATCGCTCCAGCGGGCGCTCCAGGCCGGCGAGCGCGGTCTCGGCGCGCTCCGCCGCCCGTCGGAGCGCCGCCTGCCGGCGACCGGCAGTCGGCGGCTCCGGCTCGCCGCGCGCCCATCGCTCGAGCAGACGGCAGAACGAGAGCGCGGCCACCTCGCAGGCCCGGAGCTGCGTGATCAATCGTCTGGCCGTTGCGTCCTCTGGCCCGCGCTCGAACAAGACCTCGTCCCAACCCGGCGCCCGAACCGTCCGGGTCATACCTCGATCACCACGGGCAGAATCATCGGCCGGCGCCCGGTGCGGTCGTACACGAGCTGACCGACGCCGTCGTGCAGGTGCTCCTGCAGGAGCTTGATCTCGCCGATCTTGTCCGCGAGGCAGTCGTCGAGTACGCGCTTGGCTTCCGCCCGCATCTCGTCGAGCAGCGGCCCCGGCTCGGAGAAACCGCGCGAGATCAGCTCGGGAGCGCTGCTCACGGCGCTGTTCGAGCCGCCGAGCGTCGCGACGATGATGAGGACGCCGTCCTCGGACAGGTGGCGCCGGTCCCGCAGCGCTACGTCACGGACATCCCCCACGGCAAGGCCGTCGACGAACGTGACGCCCGTCTCGACGTGGTCGACCACGCGTGCGCCCGCCGGCCCGAGCTCGACAACCGATCCGTTCTCGGTCAGGAGAATCGATCTCGCTGGGACTCCCGACTCCTGTGCGAGTCGAGCGTGGGCGGCGAGCATCCGGTACTCGCCGTGCACGGGCATGACGGCTTTCGGCCGCAGCAGGGAGAGGATGGTTCGGAGCTCGTCGGCATTGCCGTGGCCCGAGGCATGCACGAGCGAGTTCTCCTCGTGCAGCACCTCGGCGCCGAGCTTGGCGAAGTTGTTGATCGTGTCGTGGATGCGAAGCTCGTTGCCGGGAATCGGCCTGGCGGAGATGATCACCGTGTCGCCGCGGTCCACCTTCACCGTCGGGTGGTCGTTGAAGGCGATGCGCGTGAGCGCCGAGAGGGGCTCCCCCTGGCTGCCGGCGCAGAGCACGAGGACCTCGTGCGGAGCGAGGTCGGAGAGCTGGGCCGGACGCACGAGGATGTCGTCGGGGACGCGCATGTAGCCGATCGAGCGCGTGATGTTCAGGTTCTTGCGCATCGAGCGCCCGACGACGCAGACCCTGCGTCCGACCTGGGCAGCCACGTCGATCGCCTGCTGCATGCGGTGGATGTTCGAGGCGAACGACGACACGAGGATCCGGCCTTCCCGCTGGGGGATGATCTGCCTGAAGGCCTCCCCCACGACCCGCTCCGACGGAGTGACGCCCGGCCGCTCGGCGTTCGTCGAGTCGCCGAGCATGAGATCGACGCCGCGGTTCCCGAGCTCTGCCAGCCGGCCCACGTCCGTTCGGATGCCGTCCACCGGCGTGTGGTCGATCTTGTAGTCGCCCGTGACCACGATGCGGCCGCCCGGAGTCTCGAGGACGACGGCAACTGCGTCCGGGATCGAGTGGGCCATGCGCACGAACTCCAGGCCGAACGAGCCGATCCGGATCGAGCCGCCCTCGGGATCGATCTCGCGCAGGTTCGTGGCGCGGAGGAGGCCGTGCTCGTCGAGCTTCGACTGGACGAGCCCGAGCGTCAGCCGCGTCGCCCAGACCTCGGGCACGCGGACCTCTCGCAGGACGTACGGCAAGGCGCCAACGTGATCCTCGTGCCCGTGTGTCAGCACGATCGCCCGGATCTTGGCGACTCGCTCCGCCAGGTAGCCGAAGTCCGGCAGGACGAGATCGACTCCCAGGTGCTCGTCGCGCGGAAACGCGAGGCCCGCGTCGATGACGAGGATGTCGTCGTCCGTCTCGAAGACGGTCATGTTCTTGCCGATCTCCCCGACTCCGCCGAGCGGGATGATTCGGACCGAGTTGCCCGCCACGTTCTACGCCGCGACCGGCGTGAGGAGGCCCAGCCACTGGAGGCTCGATCTGATCGAGGCGACCTCGTCGGCGCTCGCCTCGACGAGCGGAAGCCGCAGCCCGCCGACCTCGTGGCCGAGCAGATTGAGGGCGGCCTTGATCGCGATCGGGTTCACGACCACCTTGAGGATGTCGAGGGCCGGCCGCAGCTCGTCGTCGATCCGCGCTGCGCCCGCGATGTCTCCCGCCCCGAAGCGTGTGACCATCTCCTTCACCTGCGACCCCACGACGTGGGTGTGGACGCAGACACCGCCCACCCCACCGAGGCGCAGGAACGGCAGGATCAGCGGGTCGTCACCGGCGTAGAGGTCGAGCCCGAGAGCGGGGATGCGGCGCGCCTGCCCGAGATCGTCGTTCGCCTGCTTGACGGCCTTGACGGTCGGGATCCCGGCGAGCTCCTCGATCGTCTCGGGCTCGATGTTCACGACCACCCGACCCGGGATGTTGTAGACGACGATCGGCCGGTCGCTTGCCGCTGCGATCGCCTTGAAATGCGCGACGATTCCCCGCTGCGGCGGCTTGTTGTAATACGGCGTGACGACGAGGAAGGCGTCGACGCCGAGCTCGTGCGCTCTCTCGGTCAGGTGAACCGAGTGAGCGGTCGAATACGTGCCGGTGCCCGCGACGACCGTCGCCCGTCCGCCGACCTCGTCCACCGCGGCGGCGAAGAGCTCGAGCCGCTCCGAGTCGGACAGCGTCGGCGACTCGCCGGTCGTCCCGGCGACCACGATCCCGTCGGACCCGTGGGCGACGAGGTGGGAGGCGAGCGACCGAAACCGCTCGAGGTCGACCGAGCCGTCCGGGCCGAACGGCGTCACGATCGCGGTGAGGACTTCTCCGAGCATGAGGGAGCGATTCTACTCGGCGCGGCGGGCACCTCCGTGCGTCGCGGGCTGCGACGCGCTCGCTCGCTAGGGCCTTCGAGCCGGCCAGAGCAGCGCGTCGAGCCCGACCGTGAGGCCCGGGGGCAGCTCGAGCAGCCGATCGAGCGTCAGGAGGACGCCGGGCACGAAGGCTTCCCGCGAGAAGGTGTCGTGGCGGATGGTCAGCAGCTGGCCGGGGCCGCCGAGGAGCACCTCCTGGTGCGCCACGAGGCCGGGGAGTCGGACCGAATGGATCGGCACGGCCGCCCCGAGCAGCCCGGCCGTCGCCTTCGCGGTGCCCGAGGGAGCGTCGAGCTTCGTCTCGTGGTGCAGCTCGACGATCTCCGCCCGCGGCAGGTACTCGGCTGCCTCGGCGGCGAAGCGCATCATGAGCGCGGCTCCGATCGCGAAGTTCGGCGCGTAGAAGACCGGTACCCCCCGCTCCCGCGCCTCCTGGTCGAACGCTTCGAGGTCGGCGCCAGACGTCCCGACGACGCAGGGCACGCGCCGCTCCAGGCAGGTGCGCAGGTTCGCGATCACTGCGTCAGGTTGCGTGAAGTCAACGGCGGCGTCGATGCCCGTCAGGTCGAGCACTGCGCCGCGCCCGATGCCGGTGACGTCGTGCCCGGCTGCCTCGAGCGCCGGCCCGAGCACGCGGCCGACCTTGCCCGAGGCGCCGAAGAGCGCGACCCTCACGCGGCGAGTGCCGCCACGAGCTGTGGGTTGACTCGCTCGACCGCTTCGACGAACGGCTCCTCGCGCGGCCCGATTCCTGCCGCCGAGAGGGAGTCGGGCGCAAGCAGCGCACCGGCTAGCTCCGCGACCGCTTCGGCCTCGACCGCGTCGATCTCGGCGATCAGGCGCTCGAGCGAGAGGACCTCCGTGTCGGTGATCACGGACTTGCCGAGCCGCATCATCCGGCTCGCGGTCGATTCCATCGCGAGCAGGATGCGCCCCTTCAGGTTCTCCTTCGCGCGCAGCAGCTCGCCCGCACCGACGTTGCCGCCGGCGAGATCGGCGATCTCCGCCGCTGCGATCTCGAGGCACGGAGCCAGATTCTCCTCGCGCGTACCGACGTAGAGACCGATCTGGCCGGAGTCGCTGTACTGGGAGCCGAAGCTGTAGACCGAGTACGCCATCCCGCGCTTCTCGCGAATCTCCTGGAACAGGCGGGACGATGCGGAGCCGCCGAGAATGCCGTCCAGCAGCGACGCCGCGAAGCGCCGGCGATCAGAGCGCGAGATGCCCGGCGCGCCGAGGCAGACGTGGTACTGCTCGGTGTCCTTGCGCTGGAAGCGGAGACCCGGCGGCGGCGTCTTTACGAGAGGGCGGCGCAGCGAGGGCCGTGACCGTGCCGGGGCCGGCCGCTTGCCGGCGGCGCCGTCGAGCAGTGAGACGAGGTGGTCGTGGTCGACGTTTCCGGCGGCCGCCACGACGACGTTGGCGGGGATGTAGCGCCCCGCGTGGTATGCGGTGACCGCCCGCCGAGTCACCGACGAGATCACGGCGGCCGTGCCGATGACAGGGCGGCCCAGCGGATGGCTGCCGAAGCTCGCCAACGAGAGCAGGTCGTGGACCAGGTCCTGCGGCGTGTCCTCGTACATCGCGATCTCCTCGAGCACGACCTCGCGCTCTGCGTCGAGGTCGGCGAAGCCCGGAGCGAACAGCATGTCGGTGATCACGTCGAGCGCAGGCTCGAGGTGGTGATCGGCGACCCGCGCATAGACGACCGTGTGCTCCCGCGACGTGGCTGCGTTCAGCTCGCCCCCGAAGGTGTCGAAGATCTCGGCGATCCTCTGGGCGCTGTAGGAGGCCGAGCCCTTGAAGAGGAGATGCTCGATGAAGTGTGAGAGCCCGGCCTTCGAGTCGGGCTCGTCGCGGGAGCCCGTCCCGACCCAGAAGCCAATCGCCACCGACCGCACGCCGGCGACGCGCTCGCTGACGACGCGCTCGCCCGAATCGAGCTCCGAGAGGACGTACTTCTGCACGTGCGAAGCGTACTGGGCGGCTCGTGCGCCGCTAGCCTCAGGTCGATGTCGGAGCCCCTTTCGGCGGAGGCGTTCGAAGACTTCGTGCGGGTGGCGCTCGAGTCGTTGCCGGGCGACCTGGCCGCGGCCGTGTCGAACGTCGAGGTCGTGATCGACGAGGAGCCGCCTGCCGGGTTGCCGCTGCTCGGCCTCTACCAGGGCGTACCGCTGACGCGGCGCACGAGCTCGTACGGCGCGGTCCCGCCGGACAAGATCACGATCTACCGCGGGCCGTTGGAGCGGCAGTTCGGCCTCGACTCGGAGCGCCTGCGCGCCGCGGTGCGCCACGTCGTCCTGCACGAGGTGGCGCACCACTTTGGCATCAGCGACGAGCGGCTGCGGGAGCTGGGCCGCTACTAGAGCACGGCTGCGCCCGTCGCCACCGCCGCGACGAGGACCCACGTGCGCAGGCGGCGTCGCTAGAAACCACGGCCAGGTTGCTCAGGCGCCTCGTAGAAAGGCCGCCCGCTGCGGCGCTCGTAGTAGAGCCGAGCCCCGGCCCTCTGCTCGGAGGCGGTGACCCGACCGTAGCCGAGCACGCTCGCGATGCCCATCCCACTCAGGATTCCGGCGAGGACGGCGGCCAGTACGGGCTTGGTCGAGAGTGCGACCGCAGCGAGCGCGGTGAGGCCAGCGGTGCTCGGGAAGATGTCCGTGGCGAGAACCCGCCACCAGGGCTCGATCGAGGCGCCCGCCGGCACGCGCGCCGGCTCGTGCCGCTCGAGCAAGAGGAACCGTCGATCGACGCTCAGGACGAAGAACCCGAGGAACGCCCCCAGCGCCCAAGCCAGCAGAACCGGGTAAGCGCGGGCGCCGGCGACGAACGCCAAGCCGAGAACCAGTGCGGAGAGCGTCAGCCTGACGGGGGCGAGGACGAGTGGATGATGAAGCGCGCGGACGAGCCGGGGCGGCGCCTGCTGCCCCGGCTCGTTCCCGCTTACGGGGCTAGCGTCGGGAGCCTTCGCGCTCGCGCCCACGGCCGCCGCGACCGCCGTCCCGGCCTCGGTCGCGAGGCTCTCGAGGCTCGCGAGGCGGGGCATCCTTGGCGCGCTCGATCAGCTCGGCCGGCTGAACGAGACCGCCGTTCTCGTGCTTCGCGACGAGCTTGAGGCCGATCCGTCCGCGGGCCGCGTCGACCTCCTGCACGACGACGTCGAGGACGTCGCCGCGGGAGATGACGTCCTCGATGTGGGCAACCCGGCCCGGCCCGACGTTCGAGACGTGGAGCAGGCCGTCGGTGCCCTTCTTGAGCTCGACGAAGGCGCCGAAGTCCGTCGTCTTCACGACCTTGCCGGTGTAGGTATCCCCCACCTCCGGCTCCTTCGTGATCGACTCGATCATCGAGATCGCGCCCTGCGCCTTCGTACCCTCGTTCGCGTAGATCAGGATCGTGCCGTCCTCCTCGATGTCCACCTGGACGTCGTGGTCGGCCTCGATCGAGCGGATCGTCTCGCCGCCCTTGCCGATGACCATGCCGATCTTCTCGGGGTCGATCTTCACCGTCGAGATGCGCGGGGCATGCTCGGCGAGCTCGGTGCGCGACTCAGGGAGGGCCTCGGCCATCTTCTCGAGGATGAGCTCCCGCGCCCGTTTCGCCTGCTCGAGCGCCGAGCGCATGATCTCTTGCGTGACGCCCGTGATCTTGATGTCCATCTGGAGAGCGGTGATCCCGTTCCGCGACCCGGCCACCTTGAAATCCATGTCCCCGAGGTGATCCTCGGCGCCCTGGATATCCGTGAGGATCACGTAGTCGTCGCCCTCCTTCACGAGCCCCATCGCGATCCCGCTGACGGGCGCCTTGATCGGAACGCCGGCGTCCATCAAGGCGAGCGTCGAGCCGCAGACGGATCCCATCGAGGAGGAGCCGTTCGACTCGAGCGTCTCGGAGACGAGGCGGATCGTGTACGGAAACTCGTCCGTGCTCGGGATCATCGCCTCGAGCGCCCGCTGGGCGAGAGCACCGTGTCCGATGTCGCGCCGCTTCGGGCCTCGCATGAAGCCGGTCTCGCCCACCGAGTAGGGCGGGAAGTTGTAGTGGTGCATGTAGCGGCGATCCGCCTCGAGTGAGAGATCGTCGATGCGCTGACCCTCCTTGGCGGTTCCCAGGGTCAGCAGCGTCATGATCTGCGTCTGACCGCGGGTGAAGAGCCCGGAGCCGTGGGTGCGCGGCGACACCGAGACCTCGCATTCGATCGCGCGGATCTCTTCCGCCCCGCGCCCGTCCGGACGGCGCTTGTCGACGGCGATCTTCTTGCGGACGAGATCCTTGTAGACCGCCTCGGTCGCTCGCTTGACCCAGGCCTTGGTCGGCGAATCCTTGACGAGCGTCGCCTCGCCCTCGGCCATGGCGGGTCCCACGGGGAAGGGCAGCTCGACCGTCTCGACGATCCGGTCGAAGAGGAGGTGTCGCTTGGCGGACTTGAGCTCCTTGGAGTCCTGCTCGGCATCCGTCAGCGATCGGAGATCGCTCTCGAACTGCTCGCGCACCGGCCGCTCGACAGCCGCCAGGCGCTGGCGATCGGCGATCAGATTGAGAGCCGAGCGGACCTGAACCTGGCGGACGATGTCGCCCTCGGTCGAGTCCATCGTCAGCGGCGGAGCAAGCTCGTCGGTGAGCTCCTCGACCGCGGCGCCGGCCTCGCGGAGCCCCCCGCTCGAGATGCGCTCGGCGATGCGTGCGCTGTGGGAGGCCTCCAGCTCGGAGACGAGGTCGAGGTCGACCCACTTGGCCTTGCCGACGCGGCTCGCGAGCTCCTCCTGTGCCTCGCACAGCTTGATGATCTCCGCATGAGCGAGCTCGAGCGCTTCGAGCAGCGTCTCCTCCGGGATCTCGTCGGCGCCCGCCTCCACCATCGTCAGGCCTTCCTTCGTGCCGACGACGAGAAGATCGAGACTGCTCTCCTCCTCCGTCGCGGTCAGCGTCGGGTTGAGGACGAGCTCGTCGTCGATCAGTCCGACCCGGACGGCCCCGACTGGCCCGGCGAACGGCAGGGGCGAGATCATGAGCGCGGCCGAGGCGCCGTTGATGCAGAGCAGGTCGTGGGGTGTGATCATGTCGGCTGAGAGCACTGTGCAGATGACCTGCACCTCGTTGCGAAAGCCCTTCGGCCAGAGCGGCCGGATCGGCCGGTCGATCATTCGGGCGGTGAGGATCGCCTTCTCGGTGGGCCGACCCTCCCGCTTGAAGAACCCGCCCGGAATCTTCCCGGCGGCGTACATGCGCTCCTCGACGTCCACGGTCAGCGGGAAGAAGTCCGCGCCTTCGCGCGCCTCCATCCGGCCCTGCGCCGTTGCGAGCACCATCGTGTCGCCCGAGCGGACGACCACGGCGCCGTCGGCCTGCTTGGCCAACTTGCCGCTCTCGAACGTGATTTCCTGATCGCCCACTGTTACCGAGACGCCCGTGTGGCGTGCGGTCGAAATACTCACTCTGTCTTCCTCCATCTTTCGGGAAGGTGGAGGTTTGGGTCAGCCCCGAGCTCGGCGCGGGGTTCGCTCAAACTTCCACCCTCGAGTTCTTTCGCCGGAACGCGCCTACCGGCGCAGCCCCAGCTCCTTGATGAGGGCGCGGTAGCCCTCGAGGTCGTGTCTGGAGAGATAGTTCAGCAGGCGTCGACGGCGGCCGACGAGCTTGAGCAGCCCGCGCCGGGCGAAGTGATCCTTCGTGTGCGTGCGCAGGTGATCGGTCAGCTCATTGATCCGGCGGGTCATCAGCGCGATCTGCACCTGCGACGAGCCCGTATCGCTGTCGTGCTGGCCGTGCTTGCCGACGACCTCCAGCTTCCCTTCCTTGGTGAGTGTCACGAGACCTCCTTGTAGGTGACGCCGTAGTCCCAGAGCGCCGCGCAAGGAAGGACGCGAGCGACCGAGGCTGCGGTCACTCCTAGAGTACCAGCGGGCCGCGTACTGTCTCGGCCATGAAGGCGGCCGTCGCTGCGGGTCACCCCGCCACCGCCCAGGCCGGGGCCGAGATCCTCGCCGACGGCGGCTCCGCGGCCGACGCCGCAGTCGGGGCCTGCCTCGCATCCTGCGTCGCGGAGACGGTGATGACCGGCCTACTCGGCGGAGGTCACGCGATCCACTTCGACGCCGGAAGCGGCGCGACGGCGAATCTGGACTGCTTCGTGGCGGTCCCGGGCCTCGGTGAGAAGCGCGAGGCGGCGCCGCTCGTCGAGCTGCGAGTTCCCTTCGGAGAGGAGCTCGTGCACTATGCCGTCGGAGTTGCGTCCTGTGCGGTTCCCGGCGTGCCCGCAGGACTCGGCGAGCTCTGGCGCCGCCACGGCAGCCTGCCGTGGAGCCGGCTGTGTGAGCCGGCGCTCCGGCTTGCGCGGGAGGGCGTGCGGATGCCCCCTGCGCATGCCTCGTGCCTCGTGATGCTCGCGCCCGTCATGACCATGAGCGAGGGCGCCCGCATCTACGCTCCCGCCGGGCGATTGCTCGGCGGTGGCGAGCGACTCGACCAGCCGGGTCTCGTACTCGCGCTCGAGGCTCTTGCCGAGGAAGGGCCCGAGACGGCGTACACCGGATCCCTCGCGGACGCCTTCGTCGCGTTGATGGACGAGCGCGGCGGTCGCGTCAGCCGAGCCGATCTGCTTGCCTACCGCGCCGTCTGGGACGAGCCGGTGCAAGCGAGCCACGGCGCATGGGATGTGCGGACGCGCTCGGACCTCTCGGGGGTGCCGGCCGCTCTCGCGAGACTCCGCACCGTGCCGGACGACGATCAGGCAGCGCGCGCGCTGGAGCTGCTCGAGGCGCTGGTCCCGGGCGGTCCCTCCGGCGGGGGCCACACGACCAACCTGACGGTCGTCGACCGGGACGGCAGCGCCTGCGTGCTGACGACGAGCCTCGGCCTCGGGTCGGGCGACTGGCTGTCGGGCTACGACCTCCACCTGAACAGCATGCTCGGCGAGGCCGACCTGCTCGTGGGCGAGCTCGAGCCGGGGCGCCGCATGCGGAGCATGATGGCTCCGCTGCTCGCGTTCGATTCGGCCGGCCTGGCGCTCGCCGCCGGAGCGGCCGGCGGCACGCGGCTCCGCAGCGCGCTCGTCCAGGTTGTGTCGGCGATCCTCGACGAGGGGCTCGGGCCCACAGAGGCGGTCGACCGGCCGCGTCTCCACCCGGCTGGATCGATCGTGCACCTCGAGCCGGGCTTCGGACAACCGGTGCGCGATGCCCTCGCGCGAGCCGGCTGGCAAGTCGCGGAGTGGCGCGAGCGCCACCACTACTTCGGCGGCGTGAGCGTCGTCGCGCGCGCCGGCGCGGCCGGCGACCCGCGGCGAAGCGGCGCTGCCCTTCTACTGGGCTGAGACCGGGGGCACCGCGAGACGCGTCTGCTCGACGTCGGCAGCAATCTGGTCCACCAACTCTTGCTCGCTCTCGAATGCGCGCTCGTCACGAAGCCGCCGCCACAGCTCGAGGACGAGCCGCCTGCCGTAGAGGTCGCCTTCGAAGTCGAGCAAGAACGCCTCGATCGTGCGTTCCTCGCCCCCGTAGTGCGGATTCGTCCCGATCGAGACGGCGGCTCGATGCTCACCGACGGCTCCGGCGTAGATGCCGTGGGCGGGGACGAGCAGCTCTGGCTTGACCTGGACATTCGCCGTCGGAAAGCCCAGCGTCCCGCCTCGCGCCCAGCCTGCGACCACCATGCCGTCGAGCTCGGGCGGGCGGCCGAGCAGGCGTGCCGAAGAGACGACCTCGCCCGCCCGCAGCAGCTGGCGGATGATCGACGACGAGACCTCCTCGAGGAGCGGCACCGGGCGAACGTCGAACCCCATCGCTCGAAGCGAGCCAAGGTCGCCGCTTCGACCGCAGCCGAAGCGGAAGTTCGAGCCCGCCACGATCACCCGCGCGCCGAGCGGGCGCAGCACCCAGTCCGCGAACTCCTCCGGGGTTGCCCGAGCCAGTTCCAGGGTGAAAGGGAGGATGAGCGCCTCGGTCGCACCGAGCCCGTCGACCAGCTCGAGGCGGCGCGTCGTGGACGTGAGCAGCTCGACGTGTGTACCGAGCACAACCCGGGGGTGCGGGTCGAATGTGACCACTGTCGACGTGAGGCCCGAGTCGACCGTGGCCTGGATCACGCGGCGGTGGCCGAGGTGGACGCCGTCGAACGTGCCGATCGCGACCGCGCGCTTCCCTGGCCCGAGCTCGGCGATCGAACGCGCAATCCTCACGCCGGCATCACCGTCTCGGGACGGACGATCCCGCTCTCGCCCCGGCCGACCGCCACCAGCTGCCCGTCGGAGAGCAGCCGGAGCGGCCCCTCGCCGGAGGCCTCGATGCAGCGGCCGGCGCGGATCGCAGAGGCCTCGTCTGGCTGTAGCTGGACGGCGGGCAGGAACGGCAGGGCCGCGCTCGCGGGAAGCAGCCGGCTGTCGTCGGCGTCCGCCACGGCGAAGGGGCCGACCTCGAGCCGCCGCAGGGATCGGCAGTGCCCGCCGAGCGCGTCTGCGATCGCTCGCACATACGTGCCCGAGCTGACGCTCAGGTCGATGCGAGCACCCACGCCGTCGTAGGCGAGGAGCTCGAGGACGTGAACCGTCGAGCGGCGCACCGGCATTCGGACGGCCACGCCCCGGCGCGCGAGTCGGTAGGCACGTTCGCCCCCGATCTTGACGGCGGAGGCGGCGGGCACCTTCAGCTCGATCTCACCTCGCAGCCTCGCCAGGCGATCGCCGAGCTCCTCCCGGTCGGGAGCCGTCGTCTCCTCGATCACATCCCCCTCGAGATCTCCCGTCGAGGTACGGCCGGTCAGATCGATCTCGGTCAGGTACCGCTTGTCCAGCCCGACGAGGTAGCGGGCGAGCCGCGTCGCTCCGCCGAGCAGGACCAGCAGGAGCCCGCTTGCGAACGGGTCGAGGGTGCCGGCATGCCCGGCGCGGGCGCCCGTTCGGTTGCGAAGCTCCCTGACGAGCGCGAAGGAGGAAGGGCTGGGCGGCTTGTCGACGAGTACCAGCCCGCACGGATGAAGGCTGCGCGGCGGCACTCGCTCACGGCCGGCTGGTCGCCGTCACGCCTCCGGCACGCCCTCGTCCACATCGGTGCGGTTTTCCTCGCTAGGCTCAGACCGGGTGGTGGTTCGGGGTGGTCCCCTTCCCACGCCATGCTCGACGTCGGCGAACTCGCGCTGGATGAAGTCTGTGATTTCCTCGACGGTGCCGTCGCTCGAGAAGCCGGCGGCCTGCTTGTGGCCGCCGCCGCCGGACTTGCGGGCGATCGCCGACACGTCGATCGCCTCCGCGCTCGAGCGGAGGCTCACCTTTCGCGCCGGGGAGCCCGGACGCGGCGGAGGCTCGCGGATGAGCACTGCCATCTGGGCGCCCTCAACGGCGCGGAGGAAGTCGATGATGCCTTCGGAATACGGCTCAGCGGCGCCCGCACGGCGAAAGTCGTCGCGCCCGAGGTACGAGATGATCAGCCGTCCGCCCTCGTACACCTGGGCATGCTCGAGCGCTCGAGCGAGGAGCTTCAGCTTTGCGAACTGCACGGACTCGTAGACGCCCTGGAACACGCGGTGGACGTCTGCCCCGGCCTCCACGAGCTCTGCGGCGAGCCGGAGTGCTCTCGGTGTGGTGTTCGTGTACTGGAAGCGCCCGGTGTCGGTGACGACGGCGATGTAGAGGCACTCGGCGATCTCGGGTGTCAGCTCGACGTCGAGCTCGCGCAGGACGTCGCGGATGATCTCCCCGGTCGACGAGGCATCCGGGACGATCAGGTTCACGTCGCCGAAGCGCGTGTTGTCGTGGTGATGGTCGATGTTGACCACGAGCCGGGCTCGCTCGAGGGTCGTCCGGTCGGGCCCGAGCCGCAGCTCGCTCGCGCAGTCCACGGCGACGAGCACACGCGCCTCGGCATCCGCGGGCAGCTCACGTCGGAGCCCGCCGAGCTGCATGAAGGCGTACTCGCGCGGCAGGGGCGTCGAGCCGTAGAGGTACATGCGCGCGTCCTTGCCGAGCCGATCGAGGGACAGCTTCGTCGCGAGCAGCGAGCCGAGCGCGTCGCCGTCCGGGTTCTCGTGGGTCGTCAGGAGGAACTGCTCCCGGCTGGAGATCAGCTGGGCGGCGGCAGCGAGTTCAGGCGTCGTCTGGCGCGAGCTCATCGATCAGGTGCGACATCCGGACGCCGCGTTCGACCGACGGATCGTAGTGAAAGCTGAGCTGAGGAGTGCGCTTCAGCCGGAGCTCGCGCGCCAGGTGAGCCTGAAGGACACCGTGCGCCGCCTCGAGGCGCGCCAGGCTCAGCTGCCGCTTGCGCTCCGAGCCGAGCACGCTTACGAAGACGCGCGCATGCCGCAGGTCGGAGGAGGTGTCGACGCCGGTGATGGTGACGAAGCCGATCCGCGGGTCCTTGAGCTCGCCGATCGCTTCGGAGAGCACCTGCCGGAGCGCTCCGTTGACCCGTCGCATCCGCTCAGACATCGGGGCTCACGATCTCACGCGAGCGAAGGCCGAGCTCGAACGGCTGACCCGCGAGATAGCGCTCCGCGCCGTCCAGCAGCTTTTCGACGTCGCGGTATCGCCGGCCGACACAGGAAACGGTCAGACGCGTGCGCTGCCACAGCTCGTGGTAGTCGACCTCGGCGACCGAGGCGCCGAACCGCCGTTGCAGCTGCGCCTTGACCGATAGGAGCTCCGATCGCTTGCCTTTCAGCGATCCTGTCCCCGGAAAGTGGAGCTCGACCGACAGAATCCCAACGTAACCACCCCCCATGCGTCGTATTGAACACACGTCTCACCGAGCGAGGGAGAAGACCGGCGACATGACCCGCTTCCGCACCACCGGCGCGCTCGTAGCTTCAGTGCTTCTCGTCGTCACGAGCGTCTCCGCCTCTCAGGGTGCGGCCCGGGGCGCCCCGCCGGCGGCTCCGCGGTACCAGCTCCAGGTCCTGGCCCATGTGGATCCCGGCGGCGGCTCGAGCGCGGACGTCTCTGGTCACCGCGGGTTCGCATACCTCTCGAGCTACAGGGGCTCCGGATGTCCGGCGCAGGGCGTGCGCGTGTACGACGTCCGCAACCCGCGTACCCCGAGGCTGGTGTCGACGTTCGCAGACAAGGAGTCCGACCCGTTGCTCGTCGGCACCGACACCGAGAAGACGATCGTGAAGAGCGTCGACACGCCCGGCTTCAACGGCGACCTCGCGGTGACGGGAATCCAGGCCTGCCGGAGCGGCGTCTTTCAGGGCTTCGGGATCTACGACGTGACGAACCCGGCGCAGCCGAAGAAGCTCGCCCTCTTCCGAACGGAGCCGGCCGGCTTGCACGAGCTCTGGTTGCAGATGAGGGGCAGGCGGGCCTACGTCTACGCCGCCATTCCGTTCTCCGAGCTCCTGACCGCACCCGACCTCGACGCGAAGACGCACGACGCGACGACGCCGGGTGAGCCCGACTTCCGCATCTACGACGTCTCGAACCCGCGACGACCCGTCAAGGTGGGCGAATGGGGCGCCTGGAAAGCGTTGGGCCTCTATCCGAGGTCCGGGATCGGGATCGGGAAGTCGACTTTCGCCCACTCGGTGATCACGAATCCGGCGGCGACCCGGGCCTACGTGTCGTACTGGGATGCCGCCACGGTGATCCTCGATATCAGCAACCCGGCCAGGCCGCGCTTCCTGGGGCGGACGACCTTCGGCGCAACCCAGACTGAGGGCGACGCCCATTCCGCTGCGCTCGCGAAGAACGGGAAGATCCTGATCGAGACGCATGAGAGCCCGCGGGCGAACTTCCCGGCGATCTACGATATCTCGAACGCGCGCCGTCCACGCCATCTCGCTGACTTTCGCCTCCCCGCGAGCATCCCGGCCACCGATCAGACGGTGTTCGGCGGCGTGCACGACCCGAAGGTGCAGGGCAACCGGGCCTTCTTCTCCTGGTATGGCCAGGGCGTGATCGTGGCAGACATCTCGACGCCCAGGAAGCCGCGCCTGCTGACGCAGTTCCTCACCAGCCCGAGCCCCCGGGTGTGGGGCGTGTACCCGGAGAAGAGCTACCTGCTCGCGTCGGACATGAACTCCGGCCTCTGGATTCTCCGTCTGCGGAAAGCAACCGGTTAGTGCGCCCGGGTCGTGCTGCCGCGGCCGTGCTCTGCGCGGCTGCCGCCGGAACGCTGGCCGCGGCCGCCGGAAGCGCAGCGCCCGGCCGCGCGAGCCAGCCTCGGCGAGCGCATCTTCAGCTGCTTGCCAACGCCGATCCCGGTGGCGGCCTGACCGGCGACGTCTACGCCTGGCACGGCTTCGCGTACCTCGGAAGCTGGCACGGAGGCTCCTGTCCAGCGCAGGGCGTGCGCGTCTACGACCTCCGGAATCCGAGCGCGCCGCGGCTCACCTCGACCTTCGCAGACGGCGCGAGCGATCCGGCCGTGGCGGGGAGCTGGACGGAGAAGACGATCGTCAAGCGCGTCAACACGCGCGCGTTCAAGGGCGATCTCGCCGTCACGAGCTTCCAGGCCTGCCGGCCCGGCGCCTTCCAGGGCTTCGGCCTCTACGACCTTCGCGACCCCTCGGCGCCGAGAGAGCTCGCTCTCGTACGTACAGAGCCGCTCGGCTCGCACGAGATCTGGCTGGCCGCGCGCGGCGCTCACGCGTATGTCTACACGGCGATCCCGTTCTCCGAGCTTCGCTCGTCGCCGGACTACGACCCGCAGAAGGGCACCGCCACCATCCCGGGGCATGCCGACTTCCGCATCTTCGACGTCTCGAGGCCGGCACATCCCGTCGAGGTCGGCCAGTGGGGTGCCTGGAAGAAGCTCGGAATCGACCCCCGGCGAGGGCGCGGCGGCTACAACTTCAACTACGTCCACTCGGTGATCACGAACGCAGGAGCGACGCGCGCCTACCTGTCCTACTGGGACCTGGGCACCGTCATTCTCGATATCACGAAGCCGGCGTCACCGCGCTACCTGGGGCGCACGGACGCGATCGGAGATCCGGAGGGGGACGCTCATTCTGCTGCCCTCGCTGCGGGTGGAAGGGTCCTGATCGAGACCCACGAGCACGGCGACAGCCGCCCCAGCATCTACGACATCTCGCATCCCTCGCGGCCGCGCCGCCTGGCCGACTTCGCAGATCCGGGCCCGCCGCCCGTGGCGGTGAAAGGCAGCGCCTACTACACGACCGGAGTGCACGATCCGAAGGTGAGCGGCAGCCTCGCGCTCTTCTCCTGGTACCGGCGCGGCGTAGTCGTCGCCGACGTGAGCCGTCCGGCCAAGCCTCGTTACCTGACGCGGTTCGTGCCCCCACCCGCGCCAGATCCCGACGGCGGGCGGGTCTGCGGCGAGCCCTGCACGATGGTGTGGGGTGTCGCGACGAGCGGGAAGCTCGTGCTCGTCTCGGACATGATGAGCGGGCTCTGGATCCTGCGGCTCGACCGCAGCTGAGCTGATTCACGCCGGCACGAATCATTGACGACGAAGGGCCCGGCGAACCGGGCCCTTCGTCGTCTTGGGTCTCTCGTGGAAGAGGCTCGCGCAGCCTAGCTTCCGCCGGGTTGCGCAACGCCGTTCACGGTCAGCGAGTAGTTCGCCGGATCGACGGCGGCCTCGGTTGGGTCGTCGAGCGTGACGATCGCCGCGACGAGGTCGGCCTTGTCGCCGATGATCGCACGGAGATCCGCACCGGTCAGCGTGCCCGCGAAGCTCGCGTCGAGCTTGATCGAGCCGATGAAGGCGGGGACGCTCTTGTCCGTGGTGTTCCAGCCGACGAGGCGGACGAGCCAGTTCGCCACCTTTCGCGGCGAGACGTTGAACCCGCTCAGCGAGGATCCGTCGGAGATCGACGTTCCAGCGACCGAGATGTCGTCGATCCACCAGCCGGGCGTGACGTCGGGGTTCGTTCCCGCCGACGCGGGGTCGGTGATGTAGCGGAAGTAGAGCGTGACCGTCTGCCCGGCGTAGGCCGCCAGGCTGCAGGTCTCGGTCTTCCAGCCGCCCGAGTCGCCGGTGAAGCCCGGCAGGCTGTCCTTGATCGTCTTCCACGGCTCCTGGCCGGCGTCGGCGAGGTCGGCCGCGTCCGGGTCTTGGGTCGACGTGGTGTCGGTGCAGGCGAGGCTCTTCTTCGTGCTGTCCGCGCCGACGACCTGCACGAAGCCGAAGTCCCAACCCTGCTCGATGTTCCAGCGGCTCGCGAACGTGAGCGCCGGGCTGCCGGCCGGGACGGTGACCTGCCGCGAGACCGCCTCGTCGAGGCTGTTGCCGGTTCCGGAGTAGATGGCGGCGTTCCCCGAGTGACCGGGCGGGTTCGAATCGATCCGCCAGTGCGCCGGGTACGTCGTGTCCCCCTTGAAGGAGACGGAGTTGACCTGGCCCGCGCTCAGGTACTTGCCGCCCGCGTCGCGCAGCCGGACGTAGTCCGACCCGTTCGGCGGGGCTCCCGCGTGCGAGTAGGCCTCCGAGTTGTCCCAGTTGATCGTCGCGTTCAGCGACTTCGTCGTGTACTGCGCGGCGTCTCCGCCGCTCAGCGTTCGCCCCTGGTCGAGCGGCTGGTCGAGAGCGACCATCGCGGCCCAGTCGTGGAAGACGTCTTGGGCCTTCTCGGGGACGTTGAACTTCGTCAGCACGTTCTGCAGCCCTTCGAGGCCGACGCCCGGGTCCGTGTGCAGCGCCGACATGAACGGCAGGCCGTACCGGTCGTTCAGGAGCAACATGAAGGTGTACGCGGCTCCGTAGTCGGACAGAATCTCGTTCCGCTGGTCGTTCTGATCGCCCCACAGCGTGAGGGAGTTCTCGGGGCCGCCGCTCGAGAGCGGGTCATCGGCGCCGCCGGGGAACAGGTTGCGGAAGCCGAGGAACCCCCACGTGTGGCCCTGTGCGTTCGGATCGGGCGGAGCCACGAGCGGGTTCGAGTAGCCCGTCAACGACTCGGCGAACATCGACAACCCCTCGTTCACCCACGACACCTCGTTCGGGTCCGAGTACGACTCGAGCAGGTGCTGGTACTCGTGCGCGAACGCGCCCTCGAACTCGAACCGCTGCCCGGCCGTCGGAGCGATGCACATCCTGGTGAGAGTGCCGATCGGCGGCAGAGGCCCCGTGAATCCTCCGCTCTGCGGATTCGGACCGAGAATGTAGGCGAGGTCGAGCGGGTCGAGGGTCAGGAAGTTGCGATCGAAGAGCGTGTTCAAGGTGGTCGAGAAGAATCCCTGGATGTAGCTCAGCCGCGCGGCGTTGTCGAAGCTGTAGAAATTATCGTCGCGAACGTTGTCGATCAGCACGACGAGGTGGTCCGCCGGGCCCTGCGGCTGGAAGCGGGGGTCTCTGGCGATGCTCTTGGCCGGCTTCGTGCCGTCGCGGGGCGGCAACGTTGCGAACGCGGCGGCCTCCTTCGGCAGGATGTTGCTCTCGTACTGGTCGATCAGGTACTGCACCTGCTGGTCGGTCACCTCGGTGTAAGCGTTCCGGCAGTCGAAGCCGCGGCCGCGGCCGCGGGTGTTCCCCGGAAACTCGAGCCCGTATGAGCCGCCGCGTCCGCCGGGGTTCGAGAACCCGGTCGCGACCCACACTTCGATATGCGGCCCGAGGCCGCGCAGCACGTACGGCTTCCGGTAGTAGCCGCCGAGAATGTTGTCGAGACCGAGCCAGTTCCGAGTCTCGCCGAGCTGCGGCTGGGTAACCGCCGCAAAGCTGCTCGCCGGAAGCGCTAGAGCCGCCCAGACGGCGGCAAGGAGCGCCCCGAGCAGAAGTGTCCTTCGCATCAAGCTGTCCCCCTAGATAGAAACGAACGAACGAAGACCAGGCGCCCTCAGCCCGCTCTCGACTGAGGTGACGCACGGAGCGGGCAACTATAGCTGTTTGTGAAGATTCTGTTGAGAGAATCCCGCCGGTGGCGGCGAGCGACGCCTTAGCTCGCCGGTGTGGTCGAGCCCGGGTCCGAAAGGTCCGTGCGCTCGACCTGGCGCACCTCGTAGACCTCCAGCACGTCGCCTTCCTTCACGTCGTTGAAGCCCTCCAGGAGGATGCCGCACTCGAAGCCCTCCTGCGCTTCGCGCACGTCGTCCTTGAACCGCTTGAGCTGCGAGATACGCGTCTCGTAGACGACCGTTCCGTCGCGTACGACCCGAACCCTTGCGTTACGGCGAACGAGGCCGCTCGTGACCATGCAGCCCGCGATCGTCCCGAGTCGCGAGACCCGGAAGAGCTGCCGGACCTGGGCTTCCCCGAGCGTCTCCTCCGTCTCGACCGGGGACAGCATGCCGACGAGCGCCTGCTCGATGTGCTGGGTCAGCTCGTAGATCACGCGGTAGGTGCGGATCTCGACGCCCTCTCGCTCGGCCAGCGCTCTTGCCTCGGCGTTCGGTCGCACGTTGAAGCCGACGACGAGCGCGTTCGAGGCGGAGGCGAGCATGATGTCGCCCTCCGTGATGCCGCCTACGCCTTGGTGGATCACGCTCACGCGCACCTCGGGGTGCTGAATCTTGGAGACCTCGGAAACGGCGGCCTCGACCGAGCCGGCAACGTCGCCTTTCAGGACGAGGTTCAGGTCCTGCACCGCGCCCTGCTGCATCTGCGTAAAGAGGTTCTCGAGCGAGACGCCGCCGGACGTCCGCTGAGCGAACTGCTCGACGCGGAGCCGTTGCCCTCTGGCCTGGGCGCGCTGGCGGGCGGAACGCTCGTTCTCCACCACGTGACCGAGCTCGCCGGCTGTCGGCGGCTTGTCGAAGCCGAGGACCTCGACGGGTTCCCCCGGCTTTGCCTCGTGCAGCTTCTCGCCCCGGTAGTTGTAGAGCGCCCGCACCTTGCCCCAGGCGTCGCCCGCGACGATGGCGTCGCCAACCCGCAGCGTTCCGCGCTGGACGAGGAGCGTGGCGACGGTACCGCGCCCCATGTCGAGCCGTGACTCGATGATCGGCCCCGAGGCGGGCGCGTTCGGGTTCGCAGTCAGCTCGAGCTCGGCGTCGGCGACGAGCAGGACGCGCTCGAGCAGGTCGTCGATGTTCTCCTTCGTCCGCGCCGAGACCTCGGAGAACTGCGTCGTCCCTCCCCACTCCTCTGGCTGCAGCCCATCGGCCGCGAGCTCGCTCCGAACGCGGTCCGGATTGGCGTCCGGCAAATCGACCTTGTTTACCGCGACGACGATCGGCACCTTGGCCGCGCGAGCGTGGGAGATCGACTCGCGCGTCTGGGGCATGACGCCGTCGTCGGCTGCGACGACGAGGACCGCGATGTCCGTCACCTTCGCGCCGCGGGCGCGCATGGCGGTGAAGGCCTCGTGCCCCGGCGTATCCAGGAACGTGATCGAGCGGCCGCGGTGGTCGACCTGGTAGGCGCCGATGTGCTGAGTGATCCCACCGGCCTCTGTCTCGACGACGGCCGACTCGCGGATGGCGTCGAGCAGCGTCGTCTTTCCGTGGTCGACGTGGCCCATGATCGTCACGACCGGCGGCCGCGCCACGAGGTCCTCTCCGCTGTCGTGAAAGTCCTCGAGCTCGGCCTCCTCGTCCGCGGCGTGCTTGATGATCAGCGTCCGCTCGGGCACGAGCTCGGTTGCGATCAGCTCGACTTCCTCGTCGGTGAGCGACTGGGTGATCGTGACCATCTTTCCGAGGCCCATCATGACCTTGATGATGTCCACGACGGTCTTCCCGAGGGCAGCGGAGAGGTCCTTGACGGTCACGCCGGAGGGCACCGTCACCGGCCCCGTCGGCTGAACGTGCTCGTGCGGCGTCTTCGTCCGCGCCTCGGGCCGCTCGCGGGCCTGGCGGGAATCGGGCCGTGCGCGAGCGGCGCCCGTGTCGATCACGACGCGGCGCCGCCGTCCCGGGCCGCCGGGGCCGCGGGGGCGCATGGGTCTGTTGGGACGCCCAGCCATCAGAGACCTTCAGTGTAGTTCGCGAGCGCCGGATCGACGCGAACGGTGCTTCGCAGCGTCCTGCTGAAGGCACGGCGATGGAGCGCCCGCTCGAAGCAGAGGCGGCGGCGGCACGTGTACACGCCCCGCCCCGGCTCGCCCTGCCCCGGCGCGAGCGCGCCCGCCCTCGCCACGAAGCGCACGAGCTCCGCCTGTGGCGCCTTGCGGCCGCAGCCGGCGCAGGTGCGAATCGGAGCCCCGCTCAAAGAGCAACCTTTGGAGGCTCATGCGGAGCGAGGGACTGACGACCGCAGGCGCCACTCCGGCGATCCCAGACGCGTAGCGTGCTCATGCGGATGGGTTGGCTCCTCCGGCGTCCGACACCGCAGCGACGTCGGCCTCGCGGCTCTCCCCCGAGCCGTTCGCCTCGACCCCCGGGTCATCCTCGCCTTCGTCCTCGGCGGCCGCGCTCGCTGGAAGAACCGTCCCTTCCGCCGGCATGCCGGTCTCGGCCTCCTTCGCGGCGAGCTCCCGGTGAGCCGGGATGCCGCAGAAGCGCGTGCTCGGCAGCGCCGCGTTGGGGCAGCGCTTGCCGTTCGAGAGGATGGCCGCGCAGCGGCCGGTGAAATCGCCGTCCTCGGCCCCCGCATACGCGGCCTCGGCCTCGGCGTGCGCAAACTCCGAGTCGGACTGGATGTCGATCTTCCAGCCCGTCAGGCGGTGCGCCAGGCGGGCGTTCAGGCCCTCCTTGCCGATCGCGAGCGCGAGCTGGTCGTCCGGGGTGATGACGGTCGCCTCGCGGATCTCGTCATCCAGGAGCACCTCGCGGACCCGGGCCGGCGAGAGCGCCTTGGCGATGAAGCGGGCCGGCTCGTTGTTCCAGGGGATGATGTCGATCTTCTCGCCGCGGAGCTCGGACACGACCATGCGCACGCGGGAACCACGCGGTCCCACGCAGGCGCCGACCGGATCGACCCCGGAGGCATGCGACTCGACGGCGATCTTCGAGCGATAGCCCGGCTCGCGCGCGACCGCGCGGATCTCGACGAGCCCGTCGGCGATCTCCGGCACCTCCAGCTCGAACAGCGTGCGGATCAGCTCGGGATCGCGGCGCGAGAGTATGACCTGCGGGCCCTTCGTGCCCGACCGCACCTCGGTGATCACGGCCTTGATCCGGCTGCCCTGCTCGTAGCGCTCGCCGTCCACCTGCTCGGAGCGAGGCAGCAGCGACTCGACCTTGCCGAGATCCACGAGCACGTTGTTCCGATCGCCCGCCTGCTGGACGATGCCGGTCACGACCTCTCCGACCCGGTCGACGTACTCCTCGTACATCATCTCGCGCTCGGCCTCCCGGATCCGCTGCAGGATCACCTGCTTTGCCGTCTGCGCGGCGATCCGGCCGAAGTCCTCCGGCGTCACGTCGCTGCGCTTCACCTGCTCGTCGGGGACGTCCGACCAGTCGATGTCGAGCTCGTCGTCCACAACCAGCGTGTGGGAGCGCTCGCCGTTCTCGACCTCGAGCCGCTCGAGCTCCACGAGCGCGCGCTCGCGCGCCTCGTCGATCAGTCGCTCCTCGATGTCCGCCGGCAGCTCGATCGAGAAGACCCGGAAGTCGCCCTCATCCGTGTCGAGCTCGACCGCCGCGTGCCTGGCCGCGTCGGGCGTCTTCTTGTAGGCGGCAAGGAGGGCGTCCTCGAGGGCCTGGATGAGGGTATCGCCCTCGATGCCCTTTTCCCTCTCGATCGCTCGTACTGCCTCAATGATCTCTCGACTCATCTCATTACCCTTCGTCTACGAGGTTGCCCCGCACGATCGCCTCGTACGGGATGTCCACCGCTCGGTTGTCACCGGTCGCGACCCTGATCGTGCGCTCGTCGGCCTCGACGAGCTCCCCACGAAAGCGCTTTCGCCCCTCGAAGACGTCACCCGTGCGGAGCGAGACCGTACGGCCGACGACACTCGCGAAGTGGGCCGGCTTGCGCAGGGGACGATCGAGGCCGGGCGAGGAGACGTCGACCGAGAACTGGTCGAGGTACCCGCGAAGCACGTTCGTGACACGCTCGCAGAGCGCGTGGTCGACTCCGGCCGGATAGTCCACGTACACGCAGAAGCGGGTCGGAGACAGGAGCTCGAGCGCGAGTACCTCGACGCCCGGAAGGGCGCCCTCGACGCGCTGCTCGACCTCTCGCTGCAGCGTTCGCTCCTTGTCGTGGACGTCTGGCAAATCGCCTCCTCTTACGAAAAATGGGCGCCGCGCGCCCATTTCCCAAAACGGTGAAATGTGGTGCGTAAATCATAGCACCACGAGCTTTCGAGCCCTAGTACGGCAGCTCGAACCGGGACCGGCCCGCGCTCCGTCAGCTGTATATCCTCCCGGTTTCCTGGACGAGCAGACCGTTCTCTGTTTCGGCGACTCCAACACGTGGGGCGTCACGCCCGGCGGGGGCGACCGGCTCCCGCGCGACGTGCGCTGGCCCGGCGTGCTCCAGGCTTTGCTCGGCGCTGGCTATCGCGTGATCGAGGAGGGGCTGAACGGGCGGACGGCCACGCTCGAGCATCCCTTCGTCGAGGGTCGCAGCGGTAAGCCGTACCTCCTGCCGTGCTGCCGCTCGCACGCGCCGCTCGACCTCGTGATCGTGTACCTCGGGACGAACGATCTCGCAGACCGCTACAACCTCTCGGGCGCCGACGTCGCGGGGGCGTGTGCCTCGCTGGTCTCCGTCGTCCGCGCCGCCCACTGCGGCCGGGAGGGCGCCGACCCACGGGTGCTGCTCGTCTGCCCTCCGTCGATCCGCGCGACCGGGCCGGACGCCGCCGAGTACGAGGGCATGGCCGCCAGATCGCGGGAGATCGGACGGCGCTTCGAGGAGGAGGCGCGGGCAGCCGGCGCTGAGCTCCTCGATCTCGAGGGCATGGTCTCCTACTCGCGGGATGATCCGATCCACCTCGAGGCTGACGGGCACCGCCGAGTCGCGGAGATCGTCGCGCCGCTCGTGCGCGGGCGACCGTCGTGAATCGCCGACCTGCCGGCGAGCGCCGATCAATGGCTTGACGCCACGTTGCCGGACTAGCCGCCGGTACTTGTCATCGTCGTAGCCGCGGTCGGCGGTCAGGCTGTCGCTGCCACTCGTCCAGGCGCCCCCAGCGGGTCACGCCCGAGCCGACCCCGAGCTCGCGCGGCAGCTGCCAGCGGATGCCGACTGGCCTTCAGCGTCAGAGAGCGGGTCCCTTCAATCAGGTTCGAAGACCCGGATCAGCGTTGGGCGTCTCTTCGGGAAGCCAGCCCTCGCGGTATCCGGTTAGCCCGCCCTTGGCGAATCGGGCATACGCCTCCCCTGGGTCGGTCGTCACCCGCTCGACGCCGGCGCCGTGGCGTTGCGCTGCTTCATCCACGGTGTAGGCGCCCCAGTCCGGGCCTCTCGAGCGGTGGCGGGCGCCGACGGCGAGAACCAGGCACGGCGCTTCTCCGGAGCCGATGATCACATGGTTCGTCCCGGGCGGGCAGTGCAGGAAATCCCACTGACGTAGTGGACGCTCCTCACCTTCGACGATGGCCAGCGCCTCCCCGGAGAGCACGAGGAAGTCCTCCTGATCTGCCTCCCAGTGGTACATCGCCATCGGCTCGCCCGGCGCGAGAACGGTGACGTTGATCCCGAGCTGCAAGAAATCGGCCGCGCCCTCGAAGCCCGCGCCCTCGAACTCGCAGAGGAATCCGCGACCCTCGCGAGCCCACCACTGCGCCTCGCGCGCGTTGAGAACAAACCAGCCCTGCCCCTTCGGGACAAGTCCATGCCTAGTCGACACGAGCTGCGACTCCGTAACCACCGATCGCAAGACTGCCATACGGCCCCAGGGGCGGCGAGAGGCCCTCGCCTGTTCTGGGCTACGCGTCGACGATGACCGTTACGGGGCCGTCGTTCACGAGTTCGAGCCGCATCCGCGCTCCGAAGACACCGGTCCGCACCGGTGCGCCGAGGGAGCGAAGCTCCTCGCAGAAGCGCTCATACAGCACTTCGGCGGCCTCGCGGCCGGCGGCGTGAGAGAAGTCGGGTCGATTTCCTCTCTGCTCCTTGCTATCGGCGATCAGCGTGAACTGGCTGACGACGAGGGCCGCCCCGGCGGTGTCGAGCAGGCTGCGATCGAGCTTGCCCGCCTCGTTCTCGAAGACCCGAAGGCGCGCGATCTTGCCGGCCAGGCCCGTCGCGCTCGCCTCATCGTCCGACCGGGCCACTCCGAGCAGGATGCAAAGGCCTGGCCCGATCTGCGCTCGCACCTCGCCATCGGCCTCGACGCTCGCGCGCGCCACGCGCTGACAGACGGCCCGCACCTCTCGTCTCAGCTGGTGGAAGCGAGCTTCGAATGCCGCCCAGGGCCGACTCGCCGCGGCGGCGGGCCCGTCATCCGGCGCTGCTCGAGCTCCGATCAAGCATCTCGATCGAGGTCTCTGATCCGTGCCGCATAGTGCTCGCTGGCCGGCCGGAGCGAGCTCGCGAGCTTGTAGTGCCCGTTCGCCTCTGCCGTCCGGCCCTGCTGCTCGAGGCAGCGGCCGAGGGCGTAGTGCGCGTAGTCGTCGGCCGGGGACAGCTCGAGCATCGCCCGGAACTCGGACTCGGCCTCCTCCCACCGCTTGATTCGGAAGTAGGCGATCCCAAGCGCCTCCCGGATCGAGGCCTTGTCCGGCTCGCGCTTCTTCGCCTTCTCGAGAGGGACGGTCGCCTGAGCCGCCATGCCCTTTCTCAGGTGTGCGCGACCCTGCTGAAACAGGGTGTACGTGTCGGTCATTCGAACGCCTTCAGGTAGTGAAAATTCTCTCGCACCAAGTCAACCGGATGCGTCAAATCCCGCGTGCGGCCGACGTCGATGGCGAGGATCTCGAGACCAGCGTCGATCGCGCGCTGATAGGCATCCTTCAGCTCGTAGGGCGGCCCGGGGAGATCCTCGAGGAACGGCGTCAGCTCCTGGCGCAGGCCCCAGAGCGGCGCCGAGGTGCGCGGATTTTCTGGATCGAGGTCGTACACCCGGCGCACGAGCTCGCCCTCCAGCACGACACCAGGCTTACCCGGACTCGGCACGAGCCCCCTCCGCACGCCGATCGCGCCTGCGGCGCCGCGTCGGGCGAAGAGCTCGACGAACGCGGCGAGGTCGCCGCGGCCGTAGACGGTGTCGGCGGCGGAGATCACGCATGCGGGTGCCGCGCCCGCCGCGAGCGCGCGTGCAACGGCGTCGGCCGAGCCGTCCGCTCTCGGCTGCCGCGCGTAGCGCACGTCGAGGCCAAAGCCTTGGCCCGCATCGATGAGACTCTCGATCTGCTCCGCCAGATGTCCGACCGTCACCGTCACGCGCTCGGCGCCGGCAGCCCGGAGGTCGCGGAGCAGCGTCGAGATCACCGGTCTGCCGTCGATCGGCAAGATCGGCTTGGGCCACCGCTGGGTCAGGGGACGGAGCCGGTTGCCCTCGCCGGCCGCCATGACGATCGCGTCCACCTCTACGCGACTCCGAACGACCGCAGCGACACGAACCCGCGCGCCCGCTCGAGCGGCGTCAGGCGAGCTCGGAGGCTTGCGAGCAGCCTTCGCAGCTCGACGTGGCAGCGCGCCGCGTCGGCCTCGGCTCGCTCGGCCGGCGCGAACCGGGCGCGATCGAGCGCGCGGGTGAAGGTTCGGGCATCGACACCCAGACGGTCCTCCACGAGCTCGCCGAGGTCGCGGGAGGTGGCCGTCAGGGGAACGTCGATTCCCTGGTCGGCGAGAAAGGCCACGAGCTCGGCGCGGCAGGCGCTCGCGAGCAGGCGTGTTCCGCGCCCTCTCACGCGCCGCCCTCGCCTGACCGATTTCGCGAGCAAGAGCAGCAGCGCGGCGACGACGACACCCAAGCCTGCGCCCCCGAGAACTCGCGCCCCGCTGAGCACATGGCCGCCGGTTTTCCCGCTCTCTCGGGAAGCCCGCAGGCTGAGGCGAGGGGGCTTCAGGTCGCCTGCGCCCAGGCGGTCCCTCAGGGCCTGAAGCCCCAGAGCGGCGCCTCCGAGTGCGGCCAGCGCCCCTGTAGCGTCGAAGCGCGGCGAGGCTGCGCTGTACGAGCCGCCGAGGCCGCCGCGGGTGGGGGTCGGGTCGAACGGGAGCCAGCCGACGCCGTTGAACCAAACCTCCACCCACGTGTGCGCTTCGTGGTCGGTCACCGTCCACGTGCCGTCGGCGGAGTCGTACGAGCCGCTCGTGAAGCCGGCAGCGACTCGCGCGGGAATGCCGAGGTAACGCAGCATCAGCGCCATCGCGCCCGCGTAGTGCTGGCAGTACCCCCGGTGCGTCCGCAGAACGAAGTCGACGAGCGGTGGCGC
Source organism: Gaiellales bacterium (assembly GCA_038253945.1). GTDB lineage: Bacteria > Actinomycetota > Thermoleophilia > Gaiellales > Gaiellaceae > JBBRYW01. The sequence goes on along the minus strand of JBBSGR010000003.1, from coordinate 58,181 downwards.
TCCCTGGGAGGCCGGCGGCTGCTGGTCGTAGCGAAAGACCCCGCTGAGACGGAACCAGGCCTCGAGTGCGAGGGCGGCGGCGTACGGGCTGCGTGCGCCGCCGACAACTCGAGTCGCCTGGCGAGCGAGAGCCGCGTACGGCGCGACGCGCCCGTCCGCGGAGCGGCGACGCAGGACCGAACGCAGGATCGCGCGTCGCTTCGGCGTGCCGAACGCAGGGACGTGGACACCGGGAGCGACCGTGAGAAAGCGTGCCCGGATCGACTCCGGGTAGTGCGTGGACGAGCGTTGGAGACGCTTCGGGGTCGGCTGCGCGACGAGGCTCCACGCCGAGTAGCTTGCGCCGCGGGCGACCCCGGACGGTGTGAGCGCGATCCCTCCGGCCGCGTAGTTCACGAGACCCAGGTCGTCTGTCCGGTAGGCGACCGGGATGCTCGCCGCAACGAGGTGGGTGTCGCGGAGGGCACGCATGGTCACCTTCTGCCTGACGAGGCGCTCTCCGCGCAGGCTGGGGATCGGCGGGTCGTCGGGAACGACGTCGCGACCAGCGATCCTCTCCGCGGCGGTCGGCAACGGTGCCTCCTCCCAGCCGCGGCCGTCGAAGACATCGAGCGTCGTCGCGCGCCAGTAGAGCGGCCGCTCGGGTGCTTTCACGGTGAAGACGATGGTCGAGTGGCGTGGGAAGTGGAGGCCGTCGTACGTCGAATGCCAGACGTATGCGACGCTGACCGCCCTGTCGGGCTTCGTGTAGAGGTCCCAGCGCTGCCAGTCGAGCAGCCCGCTCCGGGCGACGGCGGGCGAGGCCGCGGCCGCGAGAGCCATCATGCAGGCCGCCGAGCTCGCGACGAGCGCGTGCGAGAGTCTCGACGGGGCGCTGCGAGTGCATCCGACCAACAGCAGGAGGACCACGAGGAGCGCAAGGAGTCCGCGAGCCACGTCGCCCCCGCCCGGCTCCAGCGTGGCCGGCCAGCCGGTGCCGACGAGGACAACGAGTGCAGCACCGAGCGGCCGGCGCGCGGCGATCAAGAGGCCGACTGCCAGGCAGAACCCGAAGACCGCGAGCAGGAGAACGCCGTGCATGAAGGGGTGGAGACGCGGGTCGAGCGGCAGCGTGACGTCGTAGAACGAGAGCAGGCCCTCCGTGACAGCAGAGGGAAGACCCGTCGGGAGCCAGGGCGCGTTCGGAACCGAGGCGGACGTGAGGCTGGCCCCGGCGAATGCGATGTTGGTGGCCGCCAGCGCGGCGGCAACGAGTATCGGCGCTCGCAGCCACGCAGGCCGGCCGAGCGCGACCGTAAGCGCGAGCCCGGCGAGAGCGAGGACGCTCCAGGCACCGGCGCGCGGCTGCTCCAAGCGCAGCCAGTTGGCGGCGAGCAGCGCGGCCGCCGGCACGTACAAGAGCACCGTTCTAGGACCGCGGGTCTGTATCCAGTGCGCTCGACCGGTCAGTTCAGACGGAGACGCGGGCGGAGCCCGCATCTCCTGAGATCGGCGCCGCAAGCGGTGCCTACGCACTGGCTGCCTCAGCTCTGGGCGCTCCCTCGAGCGCGGCGCGGAGGTCGCCTCCCCGGTGAACGATCGAGACTGAGACGCCGGCGGTCTGCAGGCGAGTCAAGCTCGGGTGCCGGGAACGGCGCCCATCCGCGTAGCTCGCGGCGTCGACGTAGACGAGCGCGGCGCCCTGCCGCGCAGCGGCCCGCCGCGCGAGGGCGTCGGTGAGCAGGTTCGACAGATTCGTGGTCACGACCGTTATGCCCGCTACCTCGAGTCTCCGCGGACCGGCCAGCAGAGTCTCGACGCCACGCAGGCCGTTCGGTCGAGCAGTCGCCAACTGCTCGAGCGCCTCGTCCAAGCCCCGCCGAGAGGAGACCTGAACCGTCACCTGCGGCGAGCAGTTCACGACGAGCTGAGCCGTGCCGCCGCGCCTGACATGAGCGAGCACGATCGAGCCGGCCGCGCGCACCTGCGCGTCGAAGGGTGTCTCCGGCGGGCGGCCGAACACCGGAACCCCGTGGCCGTCGAGAACGACCGCCACCTCGGCTCGCGGCGCGTCCTCCAGGTCCTTGACCATCAAGTCGCCGCGCCTGGCCGTCGACGGCCAGTGAACAGCTCGCAGCGAATCGCCGCGCTCGTACTCGCGCACGCCGTGCAGCTCGAAGCCGGCGGCTCGACGCAGGAGCAGCCGGCGTCCGTCCCACCAGCGAAGGCCGCTCTCGGAGAACAGTCCAGCGAGCTCCGTCAGGCGCGGATACACGACGAGCGTCGCTTCCTCGGGAACCGACCTCTGGCGGCGCGCCAGCTCGAACGCGTCCTCCAGGACCAGCTGCACGTGCTCCACCCGGTGGCGACCGCGGGCGACCGCCCGCTGAACGTAGCGGCCGGAGTACCGGCCATTCCGTCGAGTCAGCTGGGTCTCGCGCTGCTCGCCGGCGACTCGCTCGATGAGCGAGACCGAAGCTGCCGGGATGCGACCCGGCAATTCGACCTCCAGCGAAACGGAGACGTCATCGCCCTCGATCAGCCGTCCCTCGGGCAGCTGTCGGCGCAGCCGTACCGGCCGCGCAAGCCCGAGAGATGCCCAGGCGAGTCCCACCGAGACGAGGAGGCCGACGCCGACCGTCCCGAGGGGTCTCGACCCGAAAGCCCACCCGGACACGTACGCGGCGACCCCGAGGACCGCGACGAGGCGGCCGCGCCGGGTCAGCGGGAATCCGGACACCAGTGCCCCGTTCCAGAAGTGCGGCGCGCCCCGGCGGCCGCAAAGCGGCTCCGGGCGGCGTCCTCGGTCGCGCCCAGATAACCGATATGAACGCTCCCTGCGTCCATGCCCGGCTTGCCTTTCGCGCGCCGGATCATCACCGAACTTCTGGAACGGGACACTAGACCGGCACTGGGGTTCTCGCCAGCGCGTCGGTTACCACCTCGGCGCTCGTCACTCCGGCAGCGCGAGACTCGGGCGCCAGAATGAGCCGGTGCGCGAGCACCGCCACGGCGACGGCCTTGACGTCGTCCGGCAGGAGGAAGTCGCGTGCTTCCGAGAGCGCTCGCGCCTTCGCGAGACGCAAGAGCGCGATGCCGGCGCGGGGGCTCGCACCGAGTTGGAGGCGCTCGTCGGTGCGCGTATGTCGCAGCAGGGCGACGACGTAGCGGTTCAGGCTCTCCTCGACGAAGACGGCCCGGGCCTGGTCGGCGAGCGCATTCGCGCCGGCCGCGTCCATGACCGCCCGCAGCCGATCGAGCGGCGGCTCCCCCGTCTGCTCGCTCAACATCTTGGCCTCGTCGGCGAGCGGCGGGTAGCCGAGCGCGAGCCGCACGGCGAAACGGTCGAGCTGAGCTTCGGGCAGCGGGTAGGTGCCCTCGTACTCGATCGGGTTCTGAGTCGCCATCACGAGAAACGGGCGCCCGAGCTCGAACGTCGCTCCGTCCACGGTCACCTGGCTCTCCTGCATGCACTCGAGGAGGGCGGCCTGCGTCTTGGGCGACGCCCGGTTGATCTCGTCGACCAGGAGCAGGTTCGCGAAGACCGGGCCGGGCCGGAACTCGAACTCGTTCGAGCGCTGGTCGAAGACGCTGACGCCCGTCACGTCCGACGGCAGCAGGTCGGGAGTGAACTGGAGGCGAGAGAACGAGCAGTCGAGCGAGCGCGCGAGCGCCTTCGCGAGCATCGTCTTGCCGACGCCAGGGTAATCCTCGACGATCAGGTGCCCTTCGGCGACGAGGCAGAGAACGCAGAGCCGAAGTGCCTCCTCCGGTGCGTGGATGACACGGGCGAGGTTTTGCGTGATCGCGCCGACGGCGGCCGCCGCCTGCTCGAAACCGCCCTCGTGACCGACTGCGGGCTCGTCCATCATGCGAGCAGCCGCTCGACCTCGTCGAGGATGGCCGCTGCCACGGTCTCCTTCGGGGCGCGCGGAACGTGGCGTTCCGAGCTGCCCGAGACCAGGACGACCTCGTTGTGGGAGGCGTCGAACCCGATGTCGTCCCGGCCGATATCGTTGAATACCACCAGGTCGACGTTCTTGCTCTCGAGCATCCCGCGCTTGCGCGCGAGTCCAGCGTCGCCGTGGTCGGCGCCGAACGCGACGACGACCTGCCCGTACTCTCGGTGCTCCCCGAGCGCCCGGGCGACGTCGAGGGTCGGCTCCAGCTCGACGCTCCACGCGCGATCCTCCTTCTGCCGCTTGTCGTCTCTCGCCGAGACGGGGCGGTAGTCCGCGACGGCCGCCGCCATCACGATGACGCCCGCGTCTCGCCGGGCGAGCACCGCGCGCGCGACGTCGGCGGCGGTCGGCGCCTCGACGATGGACACGCCGACGGGCGGGGCCACTGTGAGGTTCGAGGCGACGAGGGTGACGTCTGCACCGCGACGCTTCGCCTCGGCGGCGAGCGCGACGCCCATACGCCCGGACGAGCGGTTGCCGACGAACCGCACGGAGTCGATCGGCTCGCGGGTACCTCCCGCGGTAACAAGGACGCGGCGGCCGGCGAGTGCGCTGCTCGAGGGCGGGGCCAGCAGCTCCTCGCAGCGGCGCGCGATCGTCTCCGGCTCGCTCATCCTGCCCGGCCCGGTCTCACCCTCCGCGAGCTCGCCGCTCTCGGGGCCGATCAACTCAACCCCCCGGAGCCGAAGAAGCTCGGCGTTCGCCCGCGTCGCGGGGTGAGCCCACATGCGGGCGTTCATGGCCGGGGCGGCGAGCACCGGACCCTCGTGCGCGAGCGCCGCATCCGTTAGGACGTTGTCGGCGAGCCCGTGGGCCAGCTTCGCGAGCGTATTGGCCGTGAGTGGGGCGACGACGAGCAGGTCGGCGCGCTCGAGGTGGGGGTACGGATCCTCGCCCGGGGGCCGGCGCGCGAGCGCTACGAAGGTCTCGGCCCGGACGAAGCGCTCGGCGCCGCGCGTCACGAGCGGAACGACGTCATGCCCGGCCTTCACGAGCAGGCGCGTCAGCTCGCAAGCCTTGTAGGCGGCAATCCCGCCGGAAACGCCGAGCAAGACCTTGGCCATGCGGCCATTCTGCCCGCTCGAGGCCGGTAGCGGTAACCGCGGGTCCGAGGCCGCCGGCGGAGCCACGTCTGCCAGGTGCAGCCTTTACTTCACGCCATCCGGAGCGCCGCGAGGAAGGAGGGCGCTTGCGGGGAAGCCATGGGCTCCCCTCGCGCTAACTACCGTCTGTACTCGTACCGGATCTTGCCTCCGGCCACTTCCTCGAGCGCCATGGTCAGGTAGTTCTTCGAGCGTGACTCGATCAGGGGGGGCGGGAAGTCATCGAAGGTGCCCTCGCCAAGCTGGTGGTGATAGTTGTTGATCTGTCGCGCGCGCTTGGCGGCGATGATCACGAGCGCGTAGCGGGAATCGACGTTCTCGAGCAGCTCATCGATGCGAGGATGGATCACGGTCGGGACATGGTAGCGGTCGTCTGGAGGGCGCGCGTGACGATTCCGTGCAACTCCTCTGCTGCCCGGTCCACGTCGTCGTTGACGATCACGAAGTCGAACTCGCCCCGCTGCCTCTGCTGCTCCCGCGCCAGCTCGAGCCTCTGCTCGATCTCTCCTTCGCTCTCGGTGGCTCGGGCGCGCAGCCGACGCTCGAGCTCCTCGAACGTCGGTGCGTCTACGAAGATCGTCACGGCCTCCGGAACTGTCCTACGGACGAAGAGCGCACCCTTCGTCTCGAGATCGAGCAGAGGCGCGCTGCCGAGCGCTCGGATCCGGTCGATCTCCGAACGAAGCGTGCCGACGCGTTGGCCCCATGGAAACTCGACGTCCTCGACGAAGTCGCCGTCCTCGAGCCGCCGCACGAATGTCTCCTCGTCCAGGAACCAGTACTCGCGGCCATCTTGCTCCGTGGGCCGCTGCCTGCGTGTGGTCGCGGAGACTGCGAGTGCGAGCCCGGGTACGCGCCCGAGGACGATCCGCTCGAGCGTGCCCTTGCCCGCACCGGACGTTCCGGTGACGACGAAGACAGGCCCGCCCCGCACCGTGCGGGGAGCTACCGGTGGAAGAGCCCTACGAGCTCAGCACGCTGCCGATCGGAGAGGCCGCCCACGGTCTTCGCCTGGCTGATCCGGCACTGATTCAAGAATCGGCTCGCCTTCACCCGGCCGAACTTGGGGACGGCCATGAGGATGTCGAACACCTTGGCGGTGGAGACATACTCCGGCGGATTCGAAAGAATTCTCTCGATCTCGACGCTCCCGTCCTTCAAGTCCTTCTTGAGTCGCGCACGGCGGACGCGAATGTCATTCGCACGCCTGAGCGCCTCCATCCTCTGATCGAACGATCGCTCGGGCGCTTGGGCCTGCGCCTTCATTACCATGGGGCGGGATAGTACCACCTTGGGCGGTGCGGTCAAGGGTGAAAAAAATCGCGCTTTTGCAGGGTATTTCACACCAAGACCGGGTATGCTAAACCATCGACCTCCCATTGAGGGTCGAGGGTGAGAGCACGGCATCGCCATGTGCGAGGGCGCAAATGTCGTCTGCACTGTCAACGCCGAGCGCTGCGAGGGCGGCGGTCAGCTCCCCTCTGATCCGAGCCGGCGCGCCCGGATCAGCGAAGAGAATGGTGCCGACCGCCACCGCCGACGCGCCCGCCGCGAGCAGCTCGAGTGCGTCGCGGCCACACGAGACGCCGCCCATGCCGACAATCGGAAGTCCGCAGGCTCGGTGAGACTCGTACACCGCCGCGAGGGCAATCGGCCGGAGCAGCGAGCCGGAGAGGCCGCCCGTCGCCGTCGCAAGGCGGGGCCGAAGCGTCTGCGGGTCGAGCACCAGGCCGCGCACGGTGTTGACGAGAGACAGGCCGTCGGCTCCCGCAGCTCGAGCGGCGCGAGCTGTCGAGGCGATGTCCGGCACCGACGGCGAGAGCTTTGCGTAGAGCGGCTTCCCAGTCACTTCTCTCGCCGACTCCACGAGCTCCGAGACGCTCTCTGAGGCAGCTTCGACATTGGGGCAGGAAAGATTGAGCTCGAGCACGGCGACTCCCTCGTACTCGTCGAGAGCGGAGCAGACGAGCGCGTAGTCCTCGGCACAGAAGCCGCCGACGGAGACCCAGAGCGGCACCCCGATTCCGAGGAGTGCGGGCAGGCTCTCGTCCAGGAACCGGTCGATTCCGGGATTCGCGAGGCCGATCGAGTTAAGGAGGCCTCCTTCGGCCTCCGCGATCCGGATCGGCGCATTCCCTTCGCGCGGAAGAGGAGTGACCGTCTTCGTCACGTACGCGTCGAGCGAGCGCGCGATCTCGGGTGCGGTTAGCGCGTCGAGGCAGCCGGAAGCATTCAGGATCGCCGTCACGCCGCCTGCAGCACCGGCCCTTCGACGCACAGACGTCTGAGCTCTCCGGCGATCTCGACCGCACACCCGTAGCAGGCTCCGTAGCCGCAAGCCATCGGCGCCTCCCAGGCGAGTTGCGCGGTTGGGAAGCGGGCCCGGAGGGCCTCGAGCATCGGCTCGGGGCCGCACGCGAGAAGCTCGCGCCCCTCTGGCACGAGGTCAGTCACGTAGTGCGGCTCGACTACGACCTCCGATCGCGGCACGAGCACGGCCGCTTCCGCGTGCGCGCGCGTCCGGAACCCGAGGAGCGCGGGTGGCGAGCCGAGGGCCCGCGAAAGGAGAGGAAGCGGCGCCACTCCGATCCCGCCGCCGACGAGCAGCGGCTCCTGGGGATCGAGCCGGAATCCAGTTCCGAGCGGACCCAGGATCCGGATTCGCTCGCCGCTGCTCGTGGCGGCGAGCGCTCGAGTGCCCGGTCCGACCGCATCGATCAGGAAGGCAAGCTCGCCCCGCGGCGCGAGGCAGAGGCTCATCGGTCTCGGCAGCGGGTGACCCGGGGCCTCGAGCATGAAGAATTGGCCGGGCGAGCCGGGATCGAGGCGGCCCCGTCGCACCCGTAGGAGCGTGTACGGCCCGACCGCGTCGCAGCCGACCACCCGCGCCGACTCCAGCCTCACGCCAACCGCTCGCTGCCCCAGCGCAACGGGGGCTCGTCGGCGAAGCCGAGCGCTGCCCGGCGGGAGGCCAGGCTCGAAGCTTGGGTTTCCGCGCGCTCCTGGAGACTGAGCGGTGGCTCCATGCGAGCGCCGGCGATTGCCTCGACTGCGGCGGCTGCGCCCGACAGCGTCGTGATACACGGCACGCGGGCCGCGAGCGCGGCCTCTCGAATCGCGTAGCCGTCGGAGCGAGCCCCGGAGCCCTGGGGCGTGTTGACCACGAGGTCGCAGCGGCGGCGACGGACGAGGTCGACGACGGTCGGGCCGTCGCCGGCCTCCGTGACCTTGCGCACACGGGTGACAGCAAGGCCGGCCGGGGCGAGCGCGCGTGCGGTTCCCGCTGTCGCGACCAACCGGAAGCCGAGCCCGGACAGCGCCCTGGCGACGGGCACGAGCGCTTCCTTGTCGGCGTCGCGGACGGACAGAAACGCGGTGCCCGACGTCGGCAGCGGCCGGCCGGCCGCGCGCTCGGCCTTCGCGAACGCCGTCGGGAGATCGGCCGCGCTTGCCATCACCTCTCCCGTCGACCGCATCTCGGGGCCGAGGACCGGATCCGCTCCCGGAAAGCGCGAGAACGGCAACACGGCGGCCTTCACCGAGACATGTCTTGGCACCAGGTCTCGAGGCAGCCCCAGCGAGGCCAGGTCGGCGCCGGCCGCCAGCCGGCACGCCGCGGCGACGAGATTGAGCCCGATCGCCTTGCTCGCGAACGGGACGGTACGCGACGCGCGCGGGTTGGCCTCCAGGACGTACAGCCTGCCGTCGACGAGCGCGAGCTGGACGTTCAGCAGGCCAGCGACACCGAGGCCGCGCGCGATCCGGCTGACGGTGTCGACGATCTCGCGCCCCTCGGCGGCATCGAGCGACGGTGCGGGGATGACGCAGGAGGAGTCGCCCGAGTGGACACCGGCCTCCTCGACGTGCTGCATGACGGCGGCGACGTACGTGTCGCGACCGTCGGAGAGCGCGTCCACGTCGATCTCGATCGCGTTCTCGAGAAAGCGATCCACGAGAACGGGACTGCGAGCAGCCGCCGCGGCGGCCTCCACCTCGGAGCCGCTGTAGCAGACACGCATCGAGCGCCCTCCGAGCACGTACGACGGACGGACGAGCACCGGGTAGCCGATCCGCTCGGCGTGCGCCACGGCCTGGGCCGGGCCCGTCGCCGTTCCCCACTTCGGGCACCGGATGCCCAGGCGCTCGAGCAGCGCGGCGAAACGGTCGCGATCCTCCGCCAGGTCGATCGCCTCGAACGGGGTGCCGAGAATCCGGAACCCGGCTTGCTCGATCGCGCCGGCCAGCTTGAGCGGCGTCTGGCCGCCGAACTGAATCGCGACGCCGGCCGGTTGCTCGCGCTCGCACACCGCGAGCACCTCCTCGACGCGGAGCGGCTCGAAGTAGAGCCGCTCGGAGGTGTCGTAGTCGGTTGACACCGTCTCGGGGTTGCAATTGACGAGAACGGCCTCGTAGCCGAGAGCCCGGAAACTCCGCGCCGCGTGGACGCAGCAGTAGTCGAACTCGATCCCCTGCCCGATCCTGTTCGGGCCCGCGCCCAGGATGACCACGCTGCGGCCCGACTCAGGAGACGCCTCGTCGGCTTCGCCCCACGTCGAGTAGAAGTAGTTGGAAGCAGCCTCCACCTCACCCCCGCACGAATCGACGCGGCGAAACACTGGCAGGACGCCCCTCGAGCGTCGCTTCGAGCGCGCATCCGCTTCCGGCGCGCCGGAGCGGGCGGCGAGATCGGTGTCGGAGAGCCCGAGTCGCTTGAGGCTAATCCAGTCGTCCGCGCCGAGATCGTCGAGCGAGGACACACGCGCGAGGGCGGCGCGCACACGATCGAGCTCCGCGTGAAACCACGGGTGCACGTCCTCGGGAATACGCTCGAGATCGCCCCAGGGGAAAGCCTCGCCGGGCTCGCCTTCTCTGCTTCGCATCGCCTTTCCGAACGCCTCGGCGAAGGTGCGCCCGATCCCCATCGCCTCCCCGACCGACTTCATCTGTGTGCCGAGGGTCGAGTCGGCGCCCGGGAACTTCTCGAATGCGAAGCGAGGGAATTTGACGACCACGTAGTCCAGCGTCGGCTCGAAGCTCGCCGGTGTCGTGCGCGTCAGGTCGTTCGGGATCTCGTCGAGCGTGTAGCCGACCGCGAGCTTTGCGGCGACCTTCGCGATCGGGTAGCCCGTCGCCTTCGACGCGAGCGCGGACGAGCGGGAGACGCGTGGGTTCATCTCGATCACGCGCAGGTCGCCGGTCGCGCGGTCACGTGCGAACTGGATGTTCGAGCCGCCGGTCTCGACGCCGACTACACGGATGACGGCGAGCGCGGCGTCGCGCAGCTCCTGGTAGGCCTCGTCGGAGAGAGTCATCTGTGGGGCGACCGTCACGGAGTCGCCGGTGTGCACGCCCATCGGATCGAGATTCTCGATCGAGCAGACGACGACGACGTTGTCGAGCCGGTCGCGGACGACTTCGAGCTCGAACTCGTCCCAGCCCCGGACCGACTCCTCGACGAGCACCTGGCCGATCCGGCTCTCCGCGAGCCCCGTCTCGACCAGCCGCCGTAGCTCGACCGGCGTCTGTGCGAGGCCGCCGCCGAGGCCGCCGAGAGTGAATGCGGGGCGGACGACCGCCGGCAGGGCGATGTTGTCCAGCGCACCTGCGGACGTGACGACGCGCGAGCCCGGCACGTGCAGTCCGACGCTCCGCACCGACTCGCGGAAGAGCTCGCGATCCTCGGCGCGCCTGATCGCCTCGATCCCGGCTCCGATCAACTCCACGCCCAGCTCCTCGAGGACACCTGCTTCCACCAGCTCGACTGCCAGGTTGAGAGCCGTCTGACCACCCATCGTCGGCAGCAGCGCGTCCGGGCGCTCGCGCGCTAGCACGCCGGCGACGGCCTCCAGGTCGAGCGGCTCGATGTACGTCCGGTCGGCGAAGCCGGGGTCGGTCATGATCGTCGCCGGGTTCGAGTTGACGACGATCGTGCGGAAGCCCTCCTCCCGCAGCACCTTGAGCGCCTGCGAGCCCGCGTAGTCGAACTCGCACGCCTGTCCGATCACGATCGGCCCCGCGCCGATCAAGCAGATCGAGTGAAGGTCACGCCGCCGCGGCACGGTGCTCCAGGTCGCTCAGCCACCCGGCGATCAGCGGCCAGGAATCGTGCGGGCCGGGGCCGGCCTCCGGGTGGAACTGCACGGAGCGCGCCCGCAGGCGAGGAAACGACAGGCCCTCGACCGTGCCGTCGTAGAGCGAGACGTGCGTCGCCTCGCGCGCCTCGGTCGGAGCGACGGCGAAGCCATGGTTCTGGCTCGTGACGAGCACGCGCCCGCCGCGGCGCTCGACGACGGGGTGGTTCGCGCCCCGGTGGCCGAAGCGGAGCTTGAACGTCCGGTGGCCGGCGGCGAGCGCGAGCAGCTGGTGACCGAGGCAGATCCCGAGGATCGGAACCCGTCCGAGCAACTCGCGCACGACGGCAACCTCTCGCTGGAGCGGGGCCGGATCGCCCGGTCCGTTCGAGAGCACGATTCCGTCGAAGCTCAGGAGCTCACCCGCGTCGACCTCGTGCGGGAACACGGTGACCGCTGCGCCTGCCGCGGCGAGCCTCCGCACGATCGACCGCTTGCAGCCGTAGTCGACGAGCGCGATGCTCGGGCCAATGCCCTCGGCCGCAACGTACGGCTCAGGGGTCGAGACGTCGTGGACGAGCGCGCGCCCGTTCATCGGCGGGGCGTCGCGGAGCAGGCCTCGCGCCTCGGCCACGGAGTGCTCGCCCGAGACGAGGGCGGCGCGCATCGCGCCGCGCTCCCGCAGCCGGACGACCAACGAGCGTGTGTCGACGCCGGTCAGTGCGGGGACGCCGTTTGCTTCGAGCCAGGCCGTCCACGCCGGTCCGCGGCCCTCCCGCATCACGACCGCCTTCGCGGCGACCCGACCCGACTCCGAGCGGGATTCGGCGACGCCGTAGTTGCCCACCATCGGAGCGGTAAACGACACGATCTGCTCGGTGTAGCTGGGATCCGTGACGATCTCCTGGTAGCCCGTCATTGCGGTCGTGAAGACCGCCTCGCCGAGTGCGAGGCCGAGAGCACCGACGGACTGCCCGCGGAAAACGGTGCCATCCTCGAGAAGCAGGAACGACTTCATGCCTCGTGCACGACGCGGCCTGCAGCGACCGTCAGCCTTACTTCTCCGGTCAGGCTCTCTCCCAGGAGCCATGAGTTCGCCGACAGCGACCGAAACCGCCCGGCGGAGACACGCCAGCTCGCCCGGAGGTCGACCAGGACGAGATTCGCCACAGCGTCGACGGCGAGCCGGGGCGGCTCGAGATCCCAGGCGCGCGCAGGCCCGGTGGACATGCGCTCGAGCAGCGTCGCCAGCGAGATCAGCCCGGGCACGACCAGGTGCGTGTGCAGCGCCGCGAACGCCGTCTCGAGACCGGTGACACCGAAGGGCGCCGCCTCGAAGGGCGCGTCCTTCTCGTGTCGAGCGTGCGGAGCGTGATCCGTGGCGACCGAGCTGATCGTCCCGACGCGGAGCGCGTCGACCAGCGCGCGGCGGTCCTCTGCCGACCGAAGGGGCGGGTTCATCTTCAGGTTCGGGTCGAGCGTGCGAACCGCCTCATCCGTCAGGCAGAGGTGGTGGGGCGTGACCTCCGCCGTCGCGTCGACTCCAGCCGCCCGGGCCGCGGAGAGCGCCTCGACGGACTCCCGCGCCGACAGGTGCAGAAGGTGCAGCGGCCGGCCCTCGTAGCCGGCGAGCGCAAGGTCGCGGGCGACCATCGTCGACTCGGCGACGGCCGGGTAGCCGGCGAAGCCGAGCTCGGCCGATACGCGGCCCTCGTGCATCTGACCCGCCCCGGAGAGCGACGGCTCCTCGCAGTGCTGCGCGACCCGGCGGCCCGTGATCGACCCGTACTGAAGGGCGCGCCGCATCAGACCGGCGTCGACGACCGGGCGTCCGTCGTCGGTGAAACCCGCTGCGCCGCAGTCGGCGAGCTCGGCCATCTCGGTCAGCTCCTCCCCGGTCTGGCCCTTCGTCACGGCGGCGAGAAACCCGACCGGCATCTCCGCCTCTGCCTGTGCCCGCTCGCGGGCCGCTCCGAGCGCCCCGGCGTTGTCGGTCACGGGCTCAGTATTCGGCATCGCGAGGATGGCGCAGTAGCCGCCCGCGGCCGCCGCGGCCGTGCCAGATGCGATCGTCTCCTCGTCCTCGCGGCCGGGAGAGCGCAGGTGCACGTGAGGGTCGACGAAGGCCGGCGCCAGCAGGAGGCCCGCCGCCTCGATCACGCGGTGGCCGTTCACCCGGATCGGAGCGCCCGGAGCGTGGAGCGCCGAGATCCGTCCGCCGTCGACGACGACGTCGAGGGCTGCGTCGAGACCGCCGGCCGGGTCGACCAGGCGGGCGCCGCGAATCACCAGGTCCGCCCCCGGCACCGATCTCGAGACGAGCGTGGGCGCAGTCATGCCACCACCTGGAGCGAGGCGGCCGGCACGCCCGCCGGCGCGTGCGTGAGCAGGTCGTACAGGACCGCCATCCGCACGACGAGGCCGGCCCGCACCTGCGCCCCGATCAGCGAGCCGGCGGCGTCGGCGACGCGCGCGTCGATCTCGACCCCCCGGTTCATCGGCCCGGGGTGCATGACGCGCTGGCCGGACCGCAGCCGCTCGGCTGTCACGCCCCAGCGGGCGCTGTACTCGCGCAGGCTCGGGACGAAGCTCGTCCCCCCCTCCATCCGCTCGCGCTGCATGCGAAGCACGTAGACGACGTCGGCCGACTGGATCGTTTCGATCTGCGTCGAGACCGAGCAACCCATCGCCTCGACCCCTCGCGGCATCAGCGTGGGGGGCCCGACCAGCGCCACGCGCGCGCCGAGCAGGCGTAGGAGCTGCACGAGCGACCGCGCGACGCGGGAATGCAGGACGTCGCCCACGATCGCGACGTGGAGCGAGGCCGGATCACCCACGGCTTCCAGCATGGTGTAGACGTCGAGCAGCGCCTGCGTCGGATGCTGGTGCTTGCCGTCGCCGGCGTTGACGACGTGAGCGTCGGTGACCCGCGCTACGAGGTGGGGCGCGCCGATCTGGGGATGGCGGATCACGATCACGTCCGGCTCGTAGGCGGACAGCGTGAGAGCCGTGTCCTTCAGCGACTCGCCCTTGTCGACGGCCGAGCCAGTGGCCTTGACCGAGAGCGTGTCGGCGGAGAGGCGCTTCGCCGCCAGCTCGAAGCTCGCCGACGTGCGCGTCGAGGACTCGTAGAAGAGGTTGACGACGGTTCGGCCGCGCAACGTCGGCAGCTTCTTGACGTCGCGCTCGAGCGAGCCAGCGAAGTCGCGTGCGGCCGCGAGCAACCGGTCGACGTCCTCTCGAGAGAGATCCGAGACGGCGAGCAGATGCCGCCGTGGGTTGCGCTCCGGCGGGAGGGTCTCCTCGACGACGCGGAGCCCGTTCATGGAGCAACCTCTTGAGGCTCATGCGGAGCGAGCGACTGAAGACCGTTGGCGTCACTCCGGCGATCCCAGACCCGTAGGGTGCTCATCTGGACGCTCCGGCCTCGGCCGGCACGAGTGAGACGCGGTCGATCTCGTCGACTTCGACCAGCTCGACCTCGACGAGCTCACCCGGGGCCGTGGGCAGGTTCTTGCCGACGAAGTCGGGCCGGATCGGCAGCTCGCGGTGGCCGCGGTCGACGAGCACTGCCAGCTGGACCCGACCTGGGCGCCCGTGGGCGAAGAGCGCCTCGATCGCAGCGCGCGCCGTTCGGCCCGTGTAGAGCACGTCGTCGACGAGGACGCAGGTCCTGCCCTCGAGCCCGAAGTCGAGACGGGTCGCCCGGATGAGCGGCTGTGGGTGTCTCGGCGGGTCGCCACCCGAGACGTGGACGTCGTCGCGGTAGAAGGTGATGTCGAGGGCTCCCAGCTCGGGCTCGGTGCCCGAGAGCCTCGCGAGCGTGCGGCGGAGTCGCTGCGCGAGCGGCACGCCGCGGGTCTGGATGCCGACTAGCGCGACCGTGGCGAGGTCGTCGTTCCGCTCGGCGATCTCGTGGGCGATGCGCGACACGGCACGAGCGATCGCTTCCTCGTCGAGCACGATCGTGCGCTCGGCAGCTCGTGCCGAGCTCACTGCGCCGGCCCCGCCGGCCGCCTGATGGGGTCGTGCTTCATTTCCGTTCCTTTCCGGCCTCACTGGACCGAGTTAAAGGACGACGTGAATCAACTCTATCGAGCTAGCCCTCTGCCGAGCGAAGTCTCCCATTCGTGGATCGAGTCTCGTCAGGGTGCATCGGAGGAGGAGCGTACGAAATGCTTCGGACGGCATGCCCCTTCGGGCAGGCCTGCTCTGGTTACGGCGGGTCGTCCGATCCGGCAGAGCGAGGGCACGGCGGACGGCTTTGCCATGATCCAGGCCGTGCAGGAGCTCCGCACGCGGTCTGCCCGCTTCGGCCCACCAGTCGGGTCGCTCGTCGGCGCGGTCGCAAGCGCGCTCGTGCGAGTCCCGGCCTGGGCGCTCCTGACGCTGCTGGTCGGGCTCTCGACTGCGCTGCGATTCTGGGCCTCGCGAGGCATTCCCGTTCCCTGGATCGCGCCCGACGAGATGATCTACGGGATGCTCGGCCAGAACCTCTACCGAGCCGGCCGGCTCGCGATCCTGGACGGCCCGACGGCGTTCTACAGCCTCGTCTACCCGGCGCTGACCGGCTCGCTATTGGGTCTCGACGACCTCGAGCGAGGCTATGCGCTCCTGAAGGGCCTCCAAGCGCTCGTCATGTCCCTGGCCGCGGTCCCCGTGTACCTCTGGGGGCGCTCCCTCATGTCCCACCCCTGGGCTCTGCTCGCAACGGCTCTGACGCTCGCCATCCCCGGGCTCGCCTACTCCGGCCTCGTCATGAGCGAGGTCGCTTTCTACCCGGTTTCCGTACTGGCGTTCTGGGCGCTGGCGCGTGCGCTCTCGCGTCCGACGCTCGGGAGCCAGACGGTGTTCGTGCTTGCGTTCACGCTTGCGGCGGCCACGCGTCTGCAGGCGGTTGTGCTTCTCCCGATCCTCGCCACCGCTGTGGTCCTGAAAGCCGCTTTCGACCGCCGGCTCGCCGGGACGATCCTCCTCTGGCCTACGTTCGCAGGCCTTGGGCTGGTGAGCTTCGCCTGGACCGCATGGCGCCTCGCGCAGGGCGGGCCCTGGAACCAGGTGCTCGGCGCGTACGCCGCCGCCGGAAACTCGAGCTACGGCATTACGGACGCGCTCGAGTACATCGCCTATCACGCCGGCGACCTGCTCCTGATGACCGGGCTCTTCCCGGCGTGCGCGCTCGCTCTGGTCGCGATCGACGCCGCGCTCGGGCGGGAGGGCTCGGAGCCGGCGCGCGCCTTTCTCGCCGTCTCGATCTCCAGCACCATCTGGCTTCTCGTCCAGGTCGGAACGTTCGCCTCGCGGCACGTGGATCGCCTGGCCGAGCGAAACCTGCTTCCCGCGGCCCCGCTGCTGTTCCTCGCGCTCGGCCTCTTTCTCGACAGGGGCGCGGCTCGTCCGCATCTCCGCACGTCGGTCGTAGCCGTAGCGGCCGCGATCCCGGTGCTCAGCCTGCCGGTGAAGAACCTGATCAACGAGGGCGCCCTTCCGGATGCGTTCTCGCTGGTGCCGTTCTTCCGCCTGCTCGAGCGCGACCCGGGGGCGAACATCGAGGTGATCGTCTTCGGCGGCGCAACGCTCGTTGCGGCGCTGTTCGTGCTGCTTCCCCCGCGCTTCGTCGTCATCTTGCCGGTCGCGCTCCTCGCCGCGCTTGCCGCAACCTCGTACGCGGCCGGCCGCTATGTCGCGGAGCAGGCCACGCGTCAGCGGACGCAGCTGGTGGGGCCGATCCGGCGGTGGATCGACCCGGCGGTGGTCGGCCGGCCCACCGCCTACCTCTACGACGGCGACTTCTTCTGGAACGAGGTCTGGGAGACGGTGTTCTGGAACCGCGCGGTCCGCTCCGTCTACGACCTCCCGGGGAAGCACGTCCCCGGCCCGCTTCCCCAGTCCACGATCGGCGTGCGGGGCGATGGACGGGTCGTCCTCCGGGACGGACGGGCGGCGCCGGAGCGCTACGTCGTTGCCTCGGCGACTTTCCACTTCGTCGGCAGGCCGATCTGGTCGATCGCGACCCCCGGGACTGAGCAGGCTGGCCTGCTGCTCTGGCGCCTCCGCCCGCCCTTTCGCATGTCGACCGCCCAATCGGGGATCAGGCCGAACGGCGAGATCCGGCAGGACGGGAGGCTCGTCGTCTACGGCTGCTCGAGGGGGACCTTCCATGTCACCGTCGTTGCGGTCGAGCCGCTTCGGTTCGAGCTGCACCGAAACGGACGCCTGCTCTCGATCATCAACCGGCCCCCGTACAAGTTCGTCCGGCTGCGGCCCGGTCAGGCGTGGTCCGGATCGGTTCCGGCAAGGCCGTCCGGCGCTCCGAGGCGCTCGACCTGCACGTTCGAGGTGCTCACGAGCAATCTCATGTACGCGACCCGGTTCGAGTTCGCGCGCCGCTAGAGAACGACAGTCCGCCCTTCCCATAACGAAATCGATGACCGTGCGCACCTGCCCGCGGCGCGGCCGAAGTCGGCGAGCGGCGATCCTCGTCGCCGCTTCTGCCGGTGTCGGGCCCCTCTGTTCATCTTGAGCGCACCAGGACGAGCCGGGCGACGTCGCCGCCGCGGCCGGCGACCTCGCGCCCGAGCAGACCGAAGAACGGCCCGAGCGGCAGAAGCTTCGGGAAGTGCCGGTTGTAGAGACGGTTCCAGTTCGGCTCCAGACGTACGAGCTCGCGCGAGAGTTCATGGACGGGTGCGGCCGCCAAGAGCCGGTCGAGGCGCGCGCCGTCGTACCAGCGCTCGAAGAAGTAGCGCGTCGCGGCGCCGGCCGAGGCGTAGACGGGCCGGTCGCGCCAGTCCTCCCAGTACGTCTCTGCGTACGGCACGGTCAGGAGGATACGCCCGCCTGGCTCGACGACCCGCGCCAACTCGCGGAGGGCGCGCTCGTCGCCGTCGTCCGGGATATGCTCGACGACCGAGATCGAGTAGGCGCGTTGGAAGCTCGCGTCGGCGAACGGAAGCGCGCGCCCGTCGGCGACCTCGAAGTGGGCCTCGGGCGCGAGCCGCCGCCACAGCTCGACCTCCGAAGGCAGCGCGTCGACCGAGGCCACCTCGACACCGGCCCGCGCCAGCGCGACGGCGAGCAGCTTCGGACTCGCAAGGTCGAGGACGCGCTCGCCCGGCCGCGCACGCAGCAGCCGCTGCGCCCATGGCAGCTCGAGGTACCGGCTCGGGTCGAGGGGGATCAAGATTCGGATCGCCGCCTCGCGAGAAGGCCCGCGGCGTAGCAGCGCCCGCGCCCCCAGCACGACGCTCAAGCCGTAGAGGCGACCCCAGGCGTGCATCATGACGAATCTCCTTCAGGCGAGTAGCCGAGCTTCTGGGTCGCGAGCATCAATCGATGCAAGGACGGCGGAAGCGCCCACTGTAGGGGATATGGGCGCCACCACAGGATCCGCGGATCTTGTCGTGGTCGAAGATGCCGCTCGTGTGCCTGACCCGTGCCTGCGAGGCCGTCCGGCGCTCCGAGGCGCTCGACCTGCACGTTCGAGGTGCTCACGAGCAATCTCGTGTACGCGACCCGGTTCGCGTTCGCGCAGCGGCTGAGGCTCTTCGTCTGAGACGCGGTCAGACGTCGGAGACGAGCTCGTCCGACTCCGTCAGCGACTCGATCGCGTCCTGGGCCGCCTGGAGCGACCTCTCCGGCACCAGGATCTTCTGCGGCGCATCCCCCGTCGCGCTCCCATGCTGCTCGACGGCCGGCTCGACCACCGAGTCGATTCCCGCTGCGCTGAGGATGTCCCGCAGCTCCTCCGCCTCCGTGATGTCGCCGGTTACCGCGACCTGAACCATCTGGGTCATGCTGGCCTCTCTTCCACCGCCGGGACCGAACGACGTTCCGTCGCCGCCTCGGGCCGCTCGCGAAGCGCTCCGGCCCTCACGAGCTGCGGCTCGCCGCGGTCCGCGAAGGGCACTTCGATCGTATCGAAGTCCCTCGGCACGACCGTACTCGCAAAGACCGCTCTCGCCTCGCGGGCGAGCTCCGGTCCGAAGTAGCGGCTCGAGAGATGGGTCAGGGCGAGGAAGCGCACCTCGGCGGCCCGCGCAAGCTGTGCGGCCTCGAGGGCCGTCGAGTGGGCGGTCTCCCGAGCGCGCTCCTTCTCCTCTTCGGCGAACGTTGCCTCGTGGATCAACAGGTCGGCGCCCGCAGCGGCCTCGAGCACGGTCGCCGACGGCGCAGTGTCCGAGCTGATCACGAGCTTGCGGCCGGGGCGGGGCGTTCCCAGCACGTCTTCCGGGCGGACAGTCCGGCCCCCCGGCATGACGACCGCCTGGCCTAGCTGAAGCAGGCGCCGCTCCGGCCCGACCGGGACGCCGAGCGCATCGGCGGCCGCGACGTCGAATCGGCCCGGGCGCTCCTCTTCCACGAGCGCGTAGCCGATCGCGGAGACGCCGTGGGCGACCGCGAACGGCTCCAGGCGAAAATCGTCGCGTTCGACCACGTCGCCCGGCCGCAGCTCACCGAGCTCGACCCGGTAGCTCAGCTTGCCGAAGATGCGCCGTAGGCTGGCCCAGATCTCGTTCAGTCCGGGCGGCCCGTAGAGGGCGAGCGGGATCTCACGCCCGCGCAGCGAGAAGGTCTTCAGCATCCCGGGCAGGCCGAGATAGTGGTCAGCGTGATAGTGCGTCAGGAAGATCTCTCGCAGGTCGACGAGCCCCACCGCGGAGCGGAGCAGCTGCCGCTGCGTCCCCTCCGCGCAGTCGAACAGGAACTTGTCGCCGCCGCGGCGGACGAGAATCGCCGTGGGAGCACGCTTCGCAGTCGGCATGGAGCCGGATGTCCCGAGGAAGACGACGTCGAGATCCATCCCGGGATGATTGCAGGGGCGCAGCCCGGAGGGCCGGCTGCGCCGACCTTCGCTCTAGGGCAGGCGGAGCCGCTGGCCCGGCCTGAGCATCGTGCCGAGCAGGTGGTTGCGCTCCCTGATCTTCCACACGCCGGCCCGCGGATCGCCGCTGTACTCGGAGGCGGCGATCGACCACAGGGTGTCCGCCGGCTTGACCGTGTATGTGTGCTCCGGAGCGGAGGCCCCCGTGCCGCGCGCGAACACCGCCCAAGCGACGGCGAGAGTGACGAGAACGAGAGTGACGCGGGCGAACATGTGTTCCCACGATAGAGCGAACGCGTGTTCGTGTCAAGTCAGGTCGAGCAACCGCGGTTCCACCGACCCTTCCGCGACGGCGAGCACGAGCATCGCCCGGCTCGGTGCGCGCCGCCGCTCCGTCGGACTACCGGGGTTCAAGATCCAAACGCCGTCGAACCGCGTCGCCTCGGGCTCGTGCGTATGCCCGTAGACGACAGCGTCGCAGCCGGGGAACACGGCCACCAGCCGCTCGGCGCGGCCCAGCCGCCGCCCGGGGATGTGCACCATGCCGATCCGCGCGCCGCCGACCTCGACCACGCGCTGCTCGGGCAAGGCCGCCTTCAGCGCCGCCTCGTCCATGTTTCCGTAGACGGCCTCGACAGGGGCGAGCTCGCCGAGCTCGGCAAGCACGCTCGACGCGACGAAGTCGCCGGCGTGGAGGATGAGGTCGGCACGCGAGAGCTGATCGAGGCAGCGAGCCGGCAGACGACGCATGCCCCGCGGCAGATGGGTGTCGGAGATGACGGCGACGTTCACGCCGACGCCACCGGC
This sequence comes from Gaiellales bacterium, assembly GCA_038253945.1. Classification (GTDB taxonomy): domain Bacteria; phylum Actinomycetota; class Thermoleophilia; order Gaiellales; family Gaiellaceae; genus JBBRYW01. Next base: position 37,435 of record JBBSGR010000003.1, on the reverse strand, counting down.
TCGGGCAAGCGCGCGAGCACGGCGTCGAGGAGCTTCGCGGCGCCGAAGCGAACGGGATCGTCGGCCACAAGTCCCGTCTCCTGCTCGGCGGCGCGGACCGCGGCTCGGGCCCCGGCCTCGTCGAGCTCGCGCGTGTTCAGCGCGATTGCCGCCACCCGGGCCGGCCGCGCGATCAGCGAGGCCCGCTCGTGCAGCTCGACGAGCTCGCCGAGCGTGGGAATCGGAAAGGCGGGATCCCCGTCGACGAAGAGCTGGCCGGCCTGGTGGCAGAGAACGAGGCCGTGCGGCGCGCTCCCGTGCAGCAGGCCGAGTGTTACGCCCGAGTACTGCGGGTGGATCAGCGAGCCCTGGCCCTCGACCCAGAGCAGTTCTCCCCCGCGCTCGACGCCTTCGCTCACGAGGCGCTCGGCCGCGCCTGCGAGGAAGTCCGACACGACCGCGTCGACCGAGATGCCCCAGCCCGCGATCGCGATCCCGGTCTGCCCGGTCGGGACGAACACCGAGCGAAGATCGCGGCGCTTCGCCTCGCGGTCGAGCTCGAGCGCGATCGTCATCTTTCCGATCGCGCAGTCCGAGCCGACCGTCAGCACGACGAGCGCGGGCAGGCGCAGGTTCTCGCCCGTCGGCACGTTGAGATGCGGAGGCGGCTTCCGCAAGTCGCGGAGCTCGACGCCGTGGCGCGCGGCGAGGGCGACGAGCTCGTCGTCGCCCGTCAGAAACTCGTGCAGCCCGTTCTCGAGATCGAGACCCTTGGCGATGCAATTTTTCAAGAGCTCGCGCCACGCAGGCGGGAAGCGTCCACCCTGTGTGGCGACGCCGACGAGCGCCGTCGTCGGGTTGAAGCAGAGCGCGTCGTTCACCGAACCGACGACGGGGATCTTGCGGTACGTCTCCCCCGCATGCTCCGAGTCGAGGATCGCGACGACGGGATCCGCTCCGTAATGGATCACCCCGCGCGCTGTCTTCCCGTAGTGGGGGTCCTGCGACATGCCCTCAGCGAGGACGAGGTACCGCTTCTCTGACTCCAAGGCCCGGTGCCTCCGAGGGTAGCTGGACGCCGTCGACGAAGTCCACGCCCGGCCACGGGTCCTCCGTCAGCAGGAGGTTGCCGTCGAGGTCGACGTGGTCGCAGAGGCTCGCGAGCTGGCACGCCGCCGAGATCCCGAGGCCCGACTCGATCATGCAGCCGAGCATCACGCCGAGTCCAAGCGCGCGGGCGGCGTGCGCCATGCGGATCGCCTCGCGAATTCCGCCCGATTTGGCCAGCTTGATGTTGATCCCGTGCGCGCGCTCGGCGCACGCGGCCACGTCGGCGAGGGAGTGGCAGTCCTCGTCGACGTAGATCGGCAGCGGTGAGCGCCGCTTGAGCTCGGGGCCGCCCGTGTCTCCCTCGGGCAGGGGCTGCTCGCAGTACTCGACCCCGAGCCCGGCAAGCTGCGGGAGCGCGTCCAGCGCCTCGTCCAACGACCAGTACTCGTTCACGTCCACTTGCAGCGGCAGCTCGGTCGCCCCGCGCACCGCCCGCACGCGCTCGACGTCGAGGCCGTCGCCGCCGCCCAGCTTGAGCTTCAGCCGCCGGTGGCGGCCGGCCGCCCGCTCCGCTCGCCGCGACATGTCGTCGGGGGTGCCAAGCCAGATCGTCCACGAGGTGGGCGGACCCCGGCGGGGCAATCCCAGCAGGCGCCACACCGGCAGGCCGGCGAGCTTGCCGCACAGGTCGTGCAGCGCCGCGTCGAGCGCCGCCTTGGCCGCCTGCTCACCGGAGCACGCGGCGAGTCGACCACCGATCTCCTCCAGCGCGAACGGGTCGTCGCCGACCAGGCCGGCGTTCTCCTCGAGAAATGAGCGCGCGCTCTCCGCCGATTCGTCGTAGCGCTCGATCGGCGCCGCCTCGCCGTAGCCCGAGACGCCATCGTGCTCGATCTCGACCTGGACGACGCTCGCCTCGTCCTGGGACTCGCGGGAGATGACGAACGTCTCCGCAAGCCTGAGCGTCGCGATGCGAGCCGTTACGTCCACTGACCATCAACCCTAGTTGCTGGGCCACGTGATTCCACGCACGGAGTCGCCGCGCCCGGAGGCCGGTGCGAGTTCCGGCGCGCGAGTGACGGCGGTACACTGAGCCCGGCTAGCGCCTGTAGCTCAGGGGATAGAGCGCGCGCCTCCGGAGCGCGAGGTCGCAGGTTCGATTCCTGCCAGGCGCACTGACCCGTCTGGCGGTCGAACCGCGGCCAAGCGAGGAACGGGTGGATCTCGTCCGCGTAGGTCGTGGCACCGCGGGACTGGAGCCCGTCGTGTGTTAGACCTCGCGGTCGGGATGAGCGTCCTCCGCCGCCCGCTCGCCTGACGGCGGCAATTTGCAGGGAGCTGGGGGTCGAGATCAGCGCAAGCGAGGTCATCCGCTTCTCGGAGGGAACGCTGTTCGTGCGCGTGCTCGAGAACGTGCGCGGCCGAAGCGTTTACGTGGTGCAGTCGACGGTCTTTCCGACCAATGCGAACTTTATGGACTTGCTGTTCTGGATCGACGCGTTCTCGCGCGCGAGCGCAGATTCCGTCACGGTAGTCGTTCCGTACTTCAGTTACGCCAAGGGTGACAAGAAGGACGAGCCGAGGGTCTCGATACGCGCACGTGTCTGTGCCGATGCAATCGAGGCAGCGGGCGCGGGCCGCGTAGTGACGCTCGACCTGCACGCGCCGCAGATCCAGGGCTTCTTCCGAGTACCCGTGGACGGCCTCTACGCCATGCCCTACCTCTGCTCCGCGATCGAGCGAGCGAGCGCGCCTGCGAGATCCCGTGGTCGTCTCGCCGGATTCTGGGTTCGCCAAACGTGCTCGCAGATTCGCGCGTCGGCTCGATGCGCCGCAATCGCCGACAAGGTCCGTGAGGGTCACGGTGAGACCGCCGAGCTCGTGGAGATCATCGGCGAGGTAGCCGATCGCGACGCCGTCGTCGTGGACGACTTCACGATCAGCGCCGGCACGCTGGTGGAGGCGGCCGAGCAGCTCAGAGCGCGCGGCGCACGTTCCGTCACCGCTGTCGTCACCCACGGCGTCTTCGCAGAGGGATCGATGGAGCGCCTCGACCGCAGCCCGATCGAGCGTTTGATCATCACGGACTCGATCGAGACGCAGCCCGTCGAGCTTTCAGCAAAGGTGACGGTCGTCTCGGTTGCGCCGCTCTTCGCGGAGGCAATCGGGCGGATCCACCGACGCGAGAGCATCAGCGTCCTCTTCCAGGAGTGACGTGCTGTGACCTGGTCCGAGGTCTACCAGCGCTGGACCGCGCGCGCGGTCGATGTCGCTGGCCTGCGCGCCGACGTAGAGACGCTCGGGCTCGAGATCGTGCCGCTCACGGCCGAAGACGCCGAGCACGCGGCAGAGCTGTGGAGCCCCACGCGGCAGCTCGGGTTGTCGCTCGGCGACCGAGCCTGTCTCGCGCTCTCGCGGCGCCTTGGGCTTCCCGCCCTCACCGCGGAACGAGATGGCTCAAGCTGGATCTCGGCGTCCAGGTGCAGACAATCCGCTGAGCTCGAGGCAGGCCCAGCCCATTCCGCCGCGTGGTTCGGGTTAGGTGAGGATGGTGACCCGAAAGCGCAAGATTCTGTACACTTTGCGCGATGGCAAAGACTATTCCCTTCAGCGAGGCGCGGGCGCGACTGACTGCCCTCCTGGATGAGGTGGAGCAGAAGCACGAGCACGTCGTGATCACCCGCAACGGCCGGCCGGCCGTTGTCGTCCTGGCGACCGAGGAGTACGAGGCGCTCCACGAGACTCTCGAGATCCTCGATGACGAGGAGACGATGAAGGCGCTTCTCCGAAGTGACGAGGACGTAGCCGTCGGCCGCGTGTCGAACTGGAGTGAGGTGAAGCGCGAGCTCGGGCTTGCCTGAGGTTGTCCTCACGCGCGAGGCCCGAGAGAATCTCGACGCTCTGCCGCCGGGTCTACGAGAGGCCGTTGCAGAGTCGATCACCGCTCTGACCTCTGACCCAGCGAGCGTGGGGAAGCCGCTCCCGGGTCGCTTACGCGGTCGCTGGTCGGCGGCAGTCGGCAATTACCGAGTGCTGTACACGATCGAAGAGAGCGCCGGTTCCTCACGTGTCGTCGTTCGAGCGATCCGGCACCGCGCAGTCGCCTACAGGTCCCGCCGCCGATAAGCCCGCCGGCGCGTCAGTGCAGCTTCTCGTCGGCGAGGGCGTGAGCCAGCTAGTGCCGGTCCCTGTCCGCCGATCCTCGAGAGCCGGGGCGAGGCGCCGCCGCAGTACGGCTACGACGACGAGGAGCTGGCGGAGACGGCCTAATATCCCCTCGGGCCAGCCCTACGTCGGCCGAATCTCCGGCACCACGGGCACGGTCTGGCAGTACAGCGCCCTCGACGTCCGATCAGGCTTCGCCTGGGCCGGGCTGCACACGAGCCCGGGCAACCCGGCCGCCAGGCACTGCTCGACACTCGTCGAGCGGGTCGCCTCCGAGCTCGTGCCGAAGCCGACGGCGCAGCAGCGCGACGTCACACTCCGCTCGAGACAGACCGAGACGCCATCACGCGCTCTGCGATCCTGCACGGTCTCCGCCTCCTCGGCCGCTGGACCAGGCCCGGCTTCGGGCTCCGCCGCCCGTCCGACCCTTCGCTCGACGCGTAGAGCGACTGCTCGACCGGCCGTAACCTCTGCCACCCGCACCGCCCACTGCACCCCACACGCTCGATCGCCTCAGGCCATGGACTCGAAGGCGTGCGCTCTAGCTTTGGCTCAGTCTCACACGCTCTCCATCAGCGGAGGCGAAGCCGGTTCGTCCTCGTAGAGCCTGGCCCCGCGATGGAGGCGACGCGCGATCTCGAAGGTTTGACGCTGGGAGCGAGTCGTCGTCGCGTGCGCGGCGAGGTAGCGCGCGGCGGCACCCAGCGGGAGTGCGGCATCGCCCGTGCCGGCGAGTAGCTCATGCTGGCGAACGGCCGCCTCGACGCACTGGATGGTGTGGAAGTTGCGGTTTTCGCGGACGAGCGCAGCGCCGAGTGCGGCGACGAGCCTGGCCGGGTTGCCGCCGGCGGCGAGGAACGAGGCGACCAGCCGTCCGGCTTCGTCGACTTGCTGCTGGCGGTCGAGCAGGCGCGGCAGCTCCTCCAGCAGCGCGGCTGGGTCGGCGGCCGGGTCAGGTGTCGGCAGCCGCGTGGCCGGCACGTTGAGGAAGCGGTCGAGGTGGACGCTGACCGCGGCGTCGAGCACGCCGCGCAGCAGTTCCGCTGACGGCGACCGGCGCAGTCCCTGCTCGACTGCGTTTGCGAACGTGAACGTGTGCAGGGCGGTGTCCCAGTCGCCGAACTCGTTGCTTGTCGGGAAGCGGGCGATCCGGGTCGCGGCCGCGAGCGAGACGGCCGAGGCAAGCTCGGCCTCACCCGAGCCCTCGTGCAGGGCCTCGAGGAGCGCAGCGAGGATCGACGCCGCCTCGCCGCTGACGATCGTCTCGACGAGCGCCGCACGCCCGTCCCAGCCGCCGCGCTTGCCTGCGCCTGCGGCGAGCGCCTCAGGAAGCTCGGCGAAGGCGCTCTGGAGCAGGGCGACGAGGTCGACGGGGTTGCGCCAGGCGTTCGCTTCCTCCATCCGCTCGGCGCCGGCCAGCTGCGCCGGCAGCGAGGCGAGCACGGCCTCGGCGCGGTCCCAGCCGGCCAGGTCGAGCGCTTCGAGCGCCTTGTTGACGAAGTCGAGCGTGTGGCCGCCGTCGAGGTAGCGGTGGTCGGTGGCCGCGGCAAAGAGCATGTCCGCGAGCTCGCGCGGCGAGGCGCCGCTGCGGACGGCGGAGACGAGGGCGCGCTCGCCACCCTCGGCGTCGCGCACCTCGATGAAGCCGCGGAACCAGACCGCCAGCCGCCCCGGATCCGGCGGCCTGCCGGGAAGCGGCTGGAGCCGGAAGCGCGGTGGCTGCAGCGCCGAGTCCGCGGCGACGTCGGACAGCCCGTGGTAGAGCGCCGCCGCCGGCTCGCCTGGGTCGAGCCGCGGCGCCAGGTTCATGAGACAGGTCAGCGTCGTCAAGCCGCGGAACCAGCCGCCGCCGCGGCGGGCGACGCCGAAGTCGAGGCCGGCGCGGAAGACGTCGACGCCGCTCGGGTCGGCCTCGAGGAGCGCGATCGTCGCCTTCGCGAGCACGAGCGGGATCTCGCGCTCGAGCCCGTCGCGCAGCCGCTTGCGCTGGTGGGCGACCGGATCGTCTGGAGCGCTGAGGTCGACAAGGACGTCGTCGCCCTCGAGTGCGACCGGGAAGCGGCGCAGCTCGTCCGCGAACTGGTCGAAGGTACCGCCGGTCGAGAGGTCGAAGCGGGCGTGGTGCCAGTGGCAGGTCAGGATCCCGTCGCAAACGGTGCCGCGATGGAGCGGAAAGCCCATGTGCGGGCAACGGTTGTCGACCGCGTACACCTCTTCGCCGTCAGCGAACAGGCAGAGCGTGTGCCGGTCGAGCTGGACGACGAGCCGTCCCGCTGCCCGCAGCTCCCCAAGCGATGCAGCGCGGGCGAGACGTTCGGAGCCAACGGCAGTCATCTGCTCCTCCTTCTCCACCAGAAGCGGGGATCATCGGCTTCGGCGGCGGCGAGATCGTCGAGGCTGACGCCGCGATAGCTCTCGAGCGTGAGCGGGGCCTGCGCGGCGAAGCCGACCGCCGAGAGCGAGAACGTGAGCGGATGAGCCGAGACCTGCCAGCCGGCGAGCGGCCCGGGAACGTCGAGCAGTGCCCGCTCCTCCTCCGAGCGGACGTCGAGCACGACGGCACCGCCGTGCGCGCCGATGAAGTGGTCGTGCCAGACCGACAACCCACGCGGGGAATCGGCCACGTACTCGTTGAGCTGATCGTTCGCCTCCCGCGCCCTCGTCCCCTCGGGCGCGAGCGCGTAGACGAGAAAGCAACGCCCGCTCACCAGATCTCTCCCGCCTCGACGTCGGCGACACAGGACTGAAGGAGCAACGCCATGCGTACACCCTAGAACCTCAAGTAATATTGAAGTCAAATGGCCAGCGAGCTGACGATCGGCGAGCTCGCCGCCCGCAGCGGCGTCGCCCCCTCGGCACTCCGCTTCTACGAGACCCAAGGGCTGATTGCCGCGCGCCGCACGAGCGGAAACCAACGCCGCTACGAGCGCGCGATTCTTCGGCGGATCGCCTTCATCCAGGCCGGCCGCGCCGCTGGAATCCCACTCGAGCGAATCCGCGCCGCGCTCGAGACGCTTCCCTCCCACCGCACTCCCACGCGCCGCGACTGGGAGCGGCTCTCCCGTCGCTGGCGCGACGACCTCGACCGCCAGATCGCCACCCTGCAAGCGCTTCGTAACCGGCTCACGACCTGCATCGGCTGCGGCTGCCTCTCGATCGACGCCTGCGGACTGCTCAACCCCGACGACGAGGCGGGCAAGATCGGCCCTGGTGCGCACTACCTCCAACGAGACAGCAGGCGTGCGTCGACCACGTGAGGAAAGCACGCAAACGATCGCCCCAGGCCCAGACCAAGGCGAGATCGCGCGGGAGACGATCAGCACCTCAGGTTCGGACGAGCCACCTTCGGCCACCGCGCTCGCCGGGATGGACGCGGTGCTATCAACGCTCTCGCTCGAGCCGTACCAATCCAAGCCGCAGACACCCCCACGGGGAGGCGCGCACCTCGCCGGCTACGGGATCAACGTGTCCCTTCCCCGCGGGTGGGACGGCCGGGTCTCCGACGGCGTTGTAGAGGCGGCGAGCTTTCACCTCTCACAAGCCGCAGGCATGAGCGGTCGACTCTCCGTGGGTCGAAACGACGTCGCGATCAGGCTCGTGGAGCACGGCGGAAGCGACGCGCCCTTCGTCACGGCGAAACTCCCGCTCGAGCTCACGCCGACTGAGTTCGCTCCGCCCAGGCCCGGCACGCGCGAGCGGGTCCCGGCGCTCACGGGCGGCTCCTTTGTCGCGAGCGGGAAACGGTTCGTCCTCTGGGCCTTCGCCGGCTCCCTGCCGCCGAACTCGACTGCGCTCGCCGAGGCCAACGAGGCTCTCGCGACGCTCCGGATCGAGCCCCACGACTTCGATCCGGGAAGGTCGATCCGGCGGGCGAGCAGACATCCAACCCCCCTTCGAGCTTGCGCAAGCGCAAGCGTGGCGAGGTCGACAACGCGGAGGTGAACACACTCACGCTGTGGCACTGCCCCGCGCTACGGGACCGACAGCCGCGCCGCGGCGACTGCGGCCTGCCCGTAGCTGATGCCGCCGTCGTTCGGCGGCACGAGACGGTGGCTCAGGACGCGGCAGCCGAGCGCTTCCAGGCGGCGGGTCGTGGCCGACAGCAGCCGCATGTTCTGGAACGTCCCGCCGGAAAGGGCGACGAGGCGCGGGTCAGCCGCTTCCGCGCACGCCTCCGCCGCAGCGGCCGCGATCGACTCGTGGAAGGCGGCGGCGACTGCGGCCCGCTCGCGCCCCGCGGCCAGGTCGTCGTGAACCGCGGCCACCAGTGTGGCACCCTCACCGAAGCGCCAAGCGTACGGCTCGACGACCTCGACTCCCTCCGCGAGCTGCTCGAGCTCGATCGCGGCCTGGCCCTCGTACGTCACCCGCTCGCGAACGCCGAGGATCGCCGCGACGGCGTCGAAGAGGCGTCCCATTCCCGTGGAGAGCGGCGCGTTCACCTTCAGGCCCTGTCGCACGAGCGGCCAGCGCTCGAACGGAACCGGCCGGCCCGCCAGCTCCAGGTACATCGCGCCCATTCGCCACGGCTCCCGGATCGCCGCCTCTCCACCGGGGAGCGGAACGGGCTCGAGGTGGGCCACTCGCTCGAACGAGCCGAGATCGCAACGCAGCAACTCGCCTCCCCACAGCGTGCCGTCAGTGCCCAGACCCGTTCCGTCGAAGACGAGCGCGAGCGCCGGCCCCTCCTCGCCGTGCTCGGCGAGGCACGCCGCCGCATGCGCATGGTGGTGTTGCACCTCGACCAGCTCGGCCTCCTGCTCGTGCGCCCACTTCGTCGCCAAGTACTCGGGGTGCAGGTCGCAGGCGACGGTCTCGGGTACGACCCCGAGCATCCCGAGCAGCAGGGTGAGATCGGCTCGGAACGAGCGGAGGGCGAGCTCGGAGTCGAGATCCCCGAGATGGGGCGAGAGGAACGCTTCACGCGCACGTGCGAGGCAGAACGTGCTCTTCAGCTGCGCTCCGGCGGCGATGATTGGACGGGCGGCACCGACGGGAAGCGGCAGGGCGCTCGGAACGTAGCCGCGCGAGCGGCGCAGAGGGAAGGCGGCGCGGACGACCGAGTCCTCGCAGCGGCGGTGGATCGCGCGGTCATGGGCGAGAAACGCGTCGGCGATGCCTGTCAGACGGTGGCGCGCGTCATCGTCCTCGTAGGCGATCGGCTCGTCCGAGCAATTTCCGCTCGTCATCACGAGCGGCGCGCCGAAGTCGGCGGCCAGCAGATGGTGCAGCGGGGTGTACGGCAGCATGATCCCGAGCCACGATGTCTCCGGAGCAACCGAAGGAGCGAGAGGAGCGTCGGCTCGGCGTCCCAGCAAGACGATCGGCCGCGCGGCCGACTCGAGCAGCTCACGCTCGCTCTCGCCGAGGTGGCACAGCTCCGACGGGCTGGACGCCATCAGCGCGAAGGGCTTCTCCTCCCGGTGCTTGCGGGCTCGGAGACGGGCAACGGTCTGCTCGTTCGCCGCGTCGCAGGCGAGGTGGTAGCCGCCGAGCCCCTTGACAGCCAGGATCGCCCCGTTCTCGAGCAGGACGACGGCCTCCTCGATGGGCATCGAAAGCTGTGGCCCGCAGACCGGGCACGCGATCGGCTCCGCGTGGAAGCGCCGGTCTCGAGGATCCTCGTACTCGCGTCGACAGTCGTCGCACATGGCGAACTCGGCCATGGTCGTCAGCGGCCGGTCGTAGGGGACGCTGCGCACGATCGTGAACCGCGGTCCGCACTGGGTGCAGTTGATGAACGGATAGCGGTACCGCCGGTCGCCCGGAGCGAAGAGCTCGCGCAGGCAGTCGTCGCAGGTCGCCACGTCGGGGGGAATCAGCGCCGTCCGGCTGCCCGCCTGGCTGGCGGCGATCGTGAATCGGGGATCGCCGAGAACCGGGACCGCCTGCGTCGTGATCGACTCGACGCGCGCGAGCGAGGGAGCCTCTTCACGGAGCTCGGCGGCGAACCGGTCCAGGGCGCCCGCGTCGCCTTCGGCTTCGATCACGACCCCGCCGCCGTCGTTCAAGACGAACCCCGTGAGGCGGTGGCGCCTCGCCAACCCGTAGACGAACGGCCGGAAGCCGACGCCTTGCACGACGCCGCCGACCCTCAGCCGCCTTCGCTCGCCTGCTTGCTCGGCCTTTTCCACCACGCGGGCATTGTTGCCGAAGCGGCGCCCACCGAGCCTCGAATCGGCCCGAGTCAGAGCTCCGGACCGGCGCAGTTTGTGACGCCTCTGTTACTTTCTTGACGGCTCTGGACGCGAATGCCTACGATCCCCGCCTCGCGGCCCGCCGAGGAAGGGAGATCCGCTCGTGTGCCTTGCGATTCCAGGGCAGGTGATCGAGGTTGTGGACACCGAGCGCCGCTTGGCGAAGGTCGAGATCGCCGGCGTCGCGCGGAACGTCAACATCGGGCTCCTGGACAATGGCGGAGGTGGCGCCGGGGCAGGCGACTGGGTCCTCATCCACGTCGGCTTCGCGATGTCGAAGATCGACGAGACTGAGGCACACGCCACCCTCGCACTGCTGGAGCAGATGGGCGACGCCTATGAGCAGGAGCTCGAGGATCTAAGTACGAGCGCGATCGAATGAGCACCGCGACCGACTGCGGCTCCGATCACTGCATCACCTGCTCGGACGAGGGCGTTCCCATGCGCGTTCTCGAGGCCCAGCTCGACGGCATCGCAGTGTGCGCGGACTCCGAGGGCGCGCGGAGTGAGGTGCTGATGGATCTCGTCGGCGCCGTGGAGCCGGGCGCCGCCGTCCTCGTGCACGCTGGAGTTGCTCTCACCCTGCTCGAGCCGGAGGTGCCCGCGTGAAGTTCGTCGACGAGTTTCGCGACGCCCAGCTCGGCCGCGTCCTTGCGGGCGAGATCGTTGCCACCGTCGAGCCGGGCCGCCACTACAAGGTGATGGAGGTCTGCGGCGGCCACACGCACACGATCTACAAGTACGGAGTCGACGACCTTCTGCCCGAGAACGTGGAGCTCGTGCACGGGCCTGGGTGCCCTGTCTGCGTGATCCCGATGGGGCGCGTCGACGACGCGATCGCGGTCGCGAAGGAGGAGGGGGTCATCTTCACCTGCTTCGGCGACATGATGCGTGTGCCCGGCGGCGAGGAGACGCTGCTCGACGCGAAAGCGGGCGGCGCCGACGTGCGCATGGTCTACTCCCCGCTCGACGCGCTGCGGATCGCGAGGCAGAACCCCGACCGCGACGTCGTCTTCTTCGCGATCGGCTTCGAGACGACAGCACCCTCGACAGCGTTGACCCTGATGCGGGCGAAGGCCGAGGGCATCGCGAACTTCTTCTGCTTCTGCAATCACGTCACGATCGTGCCGCCGCTCCGCGCGCTGCTCGAGTCGCCGGACCTCCGGCTCGACGGCTTCATCGGGCCGGGTCACGTCTCGACAGTGGTGGGGGCGCGTCCGTTCGAGTTCATTCCGGCCGACTACGGCAAGCCGATCGTGATCTCCGGCTTCGAGCCGCTCGACCTGCTGCAGGCCGTGTACATGGTGCTGCGGCAGTTGTCCGACGGCCGCTGCGAGGTCGAGAACCAGTACAAGCGGGTAGTCCCCTACGACGGGAATCCGCAGGCGCTCAAGGTCTTGGCCGAGGTCTTCGAGCTGCGACCGCATTTCGAGTGGCGCGGGCTCGGCTTCATCTCGCACAGCGGCCTGAAGCTCTCGGACGCGTATCGCGACTTCGACGCGGAGCTGCGCTACTCGGTGCCCGGTGTCAGGGTCGCCGACCCGAAGGCGTGCCAGTGCGGCGAGGTACTGAAAGGGGTGATCAAGCCCTGGGAGTGCAAGGTGTTCGGCACGGCCTGCACGCCCGAGCGGCCGATCGGCACGTGCATGGTCTCGTCGGAGGGCGCGTGCGCCGCCTACTACAACTACGGGCGCTTCGCACGAGAGCGGCAGGTCGTCTAGTGGCCCCCGGTGAGGTGACCCAGGACCGCGAGCGCGAGGCGCTCGCGCTGATCGAGCGCGTGAGGTCGAAGCCTCCGCGCTTCAAGGAGAAACGGATCACGATGGCGCACGGCGCCGGCGGGAAAGCGACCGCGACGCTCGTCGAGGGACTGTTTGCGCCGGCCTTCGACTCCGAAGCCCTTCGTCGGCTCGACGACGCTGGGACGTTCTCGATCGACGGGGTCGGCCTGGCCATGACGACCGACAGCTTCGTCGTCAAGCCGCTCCGCTTCGCCGGCGGCTCGATCGGCGAGCTGGCCGTGAACGGGACGGTGAACGATCTCGCCGTCTCGGGTGCGAAGCCGCTCGTCCTCACGCTCTCGCTGGTTCTGGAGGAGGGTCTTCCCGCCGACGAGCTTCGCGCGGAGGTGGACGCGATCGCGCGAGCTGCGTCCGCGGCCGGCGTGGAGATCGTCGCCGGCGACACGAAGGTCGTCGAGCGGGGGCATGCCGACGGGATGTACGTCACGACGACGGGGATCGGGCGGGTGGACGATCGTGCGGTGCTCTCCCCCACGTCGCTGCGACCCGGCGACCGGATCCTCGTGTCGGGAGCGATCGGGGATCACGGCACGGCAGTCATGCTGGCGCGCGGCGACTTCGAGCTGGACGCGCCGGTCGAGTCCGATACGAGATCGCTGTGGCCGGCCGTGGATGCGTTGCTCGACGCCGTCGGTCCTTCGCTCCGGTGCCTCCGCGACGCAACCCGTGGCGGCGTCGCGACCGTGGTCAACGAGCTTGCCCGCGCCTCGGGTGTGGCCGTCATCGTTCGGGAAGCGTCGGTCCCGGTCCGGCCCGCGGTGCTGGGCGCCTGCGACATTCTCGGCATCGACCCCATGTACATCGCGAACGAGGGGAAGCTCGTCGCCATCGTCGCTCCGGAGGACGCGGCGGAGGCGCTTGCGGCGCTTCAGTCCGTGCCGGGGTGCGAGGACGCGGCGGAGATCGGAGAGGTGAGGACCGAGCCGCCGGGGATGGTGCTGGTCGAGACCGCTTTCGGCGGCCGGCGCGTGATGGATCTCCTGGTCGGCGATCCTCTCCCGAGGATCTGCTAGTGCACGAGCTGTCGATCGCAGATTCGATCGTGCGGATTGCGTGCAACCATGCGGGCTCACGACGTGTGACGAAGGTCGAGGTAAAGATCGGCCATCTCCGTCAGGTCGTCCCCTCCGCCCTCGCGTTCAGTTTCGAGCTGGTCGCGACGGGAACGGTGGTCGAAGGTGCGGAGCTCGAGATCGAGGAAGTTCCGGTCGACGTTCTCTGCCGGAGGTGCGGGCAGACGACGCGGTCGCAAAGTTTTCCGCTTGCGTGCGGCGGGTGCGGGAACCTGCACGTGGACGTGGTGAGAGGTGAAGAGATGCTCGTCGACTCGCTCGAGCTCGACGACGATTCCGAGACGGCGAGCTTGGTAGGAGCCGGGAAAGGGAGGCAAGGCGTATGACGGTTACGGAAACACCGAAGACACCTGCGCCGAGCGGCGTCGAAGAGGTGCACATCCTCTGGACGTCGGAAGGGCTGAGCTGCGACGGGGACACGGTCTCGATCACGGCCGCGAGACTGCCTGCGCTCGAGGAGGTGGTGCTCGGGCTGATCCCGGGTCTGCCCAAGGTACACATCCACAACAAGGTTCTCGATCCGAGCCTCGGCGGAGAAGAGTTCCTGGCCCCGTTTCGCGCCGCCGAGCGCGGCGAGCTCGGCGCGCCCTACGTCCTCGTCGTCGAGGGCTCGATCCCGAACGAGCGGATCAACGGCGACGGCTACTGGACGTCGATGGGCAACGACCCGGTCACGGGCGAGCCGATCACCGTCAACGAGTGGATCGACCGACTAGCGCCCGGCGCCTGGGGAGTCGTCGCGGTCGGCACGTGCGCGACCTACGGCGGCATCCACGCGATGGCGGGCAACCCGACCGGTGCGATGGGCCTCGCCGACTACCTCGGCTGGGACTTCCGCTCGGCCGGCGGGCTGCCGATCGTCAACATCCCCGGCTGCCCCGTCCAGCCGGACAACTTCATGGAGACGCTGACCTGGCTGCTCTACCAGGCTGCCGGGCTTGCTCCGACGATCCCGCTCGACGAGGCGCTGCGACCGACCTGGCTGTTCGGCAAGACCGTTCACGAGGGCTGTGACCGGGCCGGCTACTACGAGCAGGGGGACTTCGCGAAGGACTACAACTCGCCCAAGTGCCAGGTCAAGATCGGCTGCTGGGGCCCGGTCGTCAACTGCAACGTGACGAAGCGCGGCTGGATGGACGGAGTCGGCGGCTGCCCGAACGTGGGCGGCATCTGCATCGGGTGCACGATGCCCGGCTTCCCCGACAAGTTCATGCCGTTCATGGACGAGCCGCCGGGAGCGACGATGTCCAGCACGATGATCGGAACCTACGGCCCGTTCATCAGGAAGATGCGCGGCATTACGAACAGCACGGTCAACAAAGAGCCCAAGTGGCGTCATAACAAGCCCGAGCTGACGAGCGGCTACCAGCCGCGCTGGCCTCGGGCCTAGAGAGGGGGCGAACGGTGGCCACGAGAGAGAAGGTTCGGCCCGAGACCAGGAACATCGTCGACATGTCCTGGGATCCGATGACGCGAATCGTCGGGAACCTCGGCATCTACACCAAGATCGACTTCGACAACCGCGAGGTGATCGAGTGCAAGAGCACGTCCTCGATCTTCCGCGGCTACAGCGTCTTCATGAAGGGGAAGGACCCCCGCGACGCGCACTTCATCACGAGCCGCATCTGCGGCATCTGCGGCGACAACCACGCTGTCTGCTCGATCTACGCCCAGAACATGGCCTACGGCGTCAAGCCGCCTCCCCTCGCCGAGTGGATCTACAACCTCGGCGAGGCAGCCGAGTACATGTTCGACCACACCCTCTTCCAGGACAACCTGATCTTCGTCGACTTCTGCGAGCAGATGGTGAAGACGACGAATCCGGGCCTGCTCGCGAAGGCCGAGAAGACATCGGCGCCGAACGCCGAGATCCATGGCTACAAGACGATCGCGGACATCATGCGCGCCTTCAACCCGTTCGAGGGCGACATCTACAAGGAGGCGCTCGAGTTCAGCCGGGTGACGCGGGAGATGTTCTGCCTCATGGAGGGGCGGCACGTCCATCCGTCGACGGTGTATCCGGGCGGAACGGGAACGGTGGCGACGCCTCAGCTCTTCACCGACTACCTCGTTCGGCTGATGCGCGTGATGGACTTCGTCAAGCGCGCCATGCCGCTGAACGACGATGTCTTCAACTTCTTCTACGAGGCGCTGCCGGGCTACGAGCAGGTCGGTAACCGACGGATCCTGCTCAACTGCTGGGGAGCGTTCCAGGACCCGGACTACTGCGACTACCGCTACCGGACGATGGAGGACTGGGGCCGGCGGCAGTACGTGACGCCCGGCATCATCGTGGACGGCGAGCTCATCACGACGAGCCTCCTCGACATCAATCTCGGCATTCGCATCCTGCTCGGCAGCTCGTACTACCAGGACTGGTCGAACGAGGAGATGTTCGTGCCGAACGATCCGCTCGGCAACCCGGTCGACAGGACTCACCCGTGGAATCAGACGACCCTGCCGAAGCCGCAGAAGCGAGACCTCGAAGGCGGCAACTACAGCTGGGTCATGAGTCCCCGCTGGTTCGACAAGCGGACGGGCGATCATCTCGCTCTCGACACGGGCGGCGGCGCGCTTGCACGCCTGTGGGCGACGTCGCTCGCCGGGCTCGTCGACACCCCCTACGTCAAGTCGACCGGCTCGAGCGTGCAGATCAACCTCCCCCGCTCGGCTCAGCTGCCCGAGATGACGTTCGAGTGGAAGATCCCGCAGTGGTCGAACACGATCGAGCGCGACCGCGCGCGAGTCTACTTCGTCGGCTATGCGGCGGCGATGGCGCTCATGTTCTGCGAGAAGGCGCTCGGCGAGGTGCGGCAGGGCAATACGAAGACGTTCGAGAACTTCGAGGTGCCCGACGAGGCGATCGGGTGCGGCTTCCACGAGGCGGTGCGGGGAGTGTTGTCCCACCACCTCGTAATCCGCGACGGCAAGATCGCCAACTACCACCCGTACCCCCCGACGCCGTGGAACGCGAGCCCACGCGACCACTTCGGCACGCCCGGCCCCTACGAGGACGCCGTGCAGGGCCTCAAGATCCACGAGGAGAACGACCAGGCGAACTTCCGCGGGATCGACATCATGCGGACGGTGCGGAGCTTCGACCCATGTCTGCCGTGCGGCGTGCACATGTACCTCGGCAACGGCAAGACGCTCGAGCGCGTGCACTCGCCCATGCTCGGTGCCGGCGGGAGCACGTAGGGCGGTGGCGGCGATCAGCTCCGAAGCGGTGCGTTAGTGGACGACCTGGACGCACGCGAGCGCGTCGGCCGGATCGAGGCCCTCCTCGCTGAGCTGGAGGGCCTCGACGAGCCGGCGCGCTCGCTCGCCATGGAGACTGTGCAGGCGCTTCTCGAGCTGTATGGCGAGGGGCTCCGGCGGCTCGTCGAGCTCGGAGCGGTCGGGGAGAGCCTTGCCGGTGACGAGCTGATCTCGCACCTGCTGCTCGTTCACGACCTTCACCCCGTCGGCCTCGAGACACGCGTCCAGCAGGCGCTCGACGAGGTGCGGCCCTACCTCGGATCGCACGGCGGGAACGTCGAGCTGCTCGGCGTCCAGGAGGGAGTCGTGCGGCTCCGGCTCGCCGGAAGCTGTGACGGCTGCCCGTCGTCGGCGGCAACGCTGAGGCTCGCGATCGAGGACGCGATCCGCAAAGCCGCACCAGATATCGAGAGGGTCGAGGCCGAGGGCGTCGCCGAGCCCAAGCCGGCGCTGCTTCAGATCGGCTCGCTCCGGCGGGAAGAATCGAACGGCGGCGGCGGTCCCGAGTGGACCATGGTCGGGGCGCTGCCGCAGCTCGCCGGAGGCGGCACGCTCGCGAAGGAAGTCGCCGGCGAGTCACTGCTGTTCGTGCGACTCGACGACACGGATTACGCGTACCGCGACCGATGTGCCGGCTGCTCGGACCCGCTCGCCGGAGGAGCGCTGCGAGACGGTGAGCTCGTCTGCCCGGCGTGCGGCCACCGCTACGACGTCCGGCGGGCCGGCCGGTGCCTCGACGAGCCTCAGCTCTTCCTCGATCCCGTTCCGCTGCTGACAGCCGAGTCGGGCCTGGTCAAGGTGGCGCTACCGGCGGCCGTGGCATGACCGAGATCTCAGAGCACCCGCCCGCGCTCTCGCGGCTGCGCCAACTCGCCCGTGCAGCTCCCGCCGCAGCGCCTGCCGCGGCCACCGAGGAGGTCTGCGAGCTCTGCGGCGAGGCGGTCCCGGACGAGCACCGTCACATGCTCGATCTCCAGAAGCAGCGGTTGCTGTGCGCCTGCCGGGCCTGCACCGTGCTGATGGACAGCAATGCGGCCGGCGGCGGACACTATCGGCTGATTCCGGACCGCAGCCGCAACGTCGTCGACTTCGACCTCGACGAGCTGCTCTGGAGCAACCTGCGCCTCCCGGTCGACATCGCGTTCTTCTTTCACAGCACCCAGGCCGGGCGAATCGTCGCCTTCTACCCCAGCCCGCTCGGCGCGACGGAGTCGCTGCTCGAGCTGGCCTCCTGGGACGAGCTCGAGGCGCGGAACCCAATTCTCCAGGAGCTGGAGGCGGACGTGGAGGCACTCCTCGTGCACCGGGCGAACGGCGCGCGGGAGCACTGGCTGGTGCCGGTCGACCGCGCGTATGCCCTCGTCGGACTGATCCGGACGCGCTGGAAGGGGTTCAACGGAGGTAAGGACGTGTGGGAGGAGATCGACCGCTTCTTCGCAGACCTGCGACGGAGCGGCAAGGCGTTCACGAAGGCCGGCGCCCGCGTCAAGGTCGACCGGCCAGTCCAGCAAGGAAAGGAGTAGACATGGCGAGGATCAAGACGGGCAAGGCCGACGTAAAACACGATACGTCGGCGCATACACCTGGCGTGGCTCAGGGAAACAGTGGACGGCACGACAAGCAGGCAGGCCATCTCAGCAACGGACGCTCCACGTCGGAGCGCTCGACGGGAGTGAACGCGAAGCACGCGAACGCGATCGATCCGGGAATGCCGAATCTTTCGCCGCCGTAAGGAAGCCGGCGGTTGAGCGTCCCCCGCATCCCTCTCCCTCAGGCGAGCTCGCTGCCCGAGCTCGCCTTCGCGGTCGAGAGCGCCGAGGCCGTGCGCTACTCGGCGGTACCGACGATCGCGTTTCGCCTGCAGATCGGCAGCGACACGCCGGTCCGCTCGCTCACGCTCAGCACCCAGATCCGGATCGCCGTCACCCGCCGCTCCTACGACCCCGTGTCGCAAGAGCGTCTCGTGGAGTTGTTCGGGGAGCCGAGCCGCTGGGGTCAGACCCTGCGCAGCCTGCTCTGGACGCACGCGACGCTCGTCGTCCCGCCGTTCAGTGGCGGGACGGTCGTCGAGTTGCTGGTGGCGTGCACCTACGACTTCGACATCGCCGCCGCGAAGTACTTCCACGCGCTGGACGACGGAGACGTGCCGCTCGAGCTCCTGTTCAGCGGCACCGTCTTCTACACCAGCGAAAGCGGCGCTCTGCAGACTGCGCAGGTCCCGTGGGAGCACGAGGCAGCGTTCCGGCTCCCGATCGCGGTCTGGAAGGAGGCGATCGAGAATCATTTCCCGGGGGCTGCGTGGCTCCGCATCCGCCGCGACACCTTCGACCGGCTCTACGCCTACAAGGCCCGTCGCTCCCTACCCACCTGGGAGGAAGCCTTGGACCAGCTTCTCGAGGGCAAGGACTGATGGACCCGATCAGCCGGATCGCTGATGCAGTTCTGTACGAGGGCTACATTCTCTGGCCGTACCGCCGCTCGGCGACCAAGAACCAGAGGCGTTGGACCTTCGGCGGTGTCTACCCCGAGGGACACAGCGCAGGGCGAGTCGACGATCCGTCGCTGCAGCAGACGCAGTGCCTGCTCGAGGGCGACTCGGAGACGCGGCTCGACGTGCGCGTTCGCTTCCTGCACGTGGTGGAGCGGAAGATCGCTCGGGCGACGGCTGCAGGCGAGACGGAATACGTCGACGCGCTGGATGTGGGCGACGAGCGCTACCTCGCCTGGGACGAGGCCGCGGAACGCGAGGTCGGTGCAGCGGGGCTCTCACCGGCAGGTCTCGTCGAGCAGCCCCACCGGATCGACGTCTCGGTGGCGGCCGGAACCGGAGAGGAGCCGCTCGCAGCACCTACGGGCGAGCAGGTCGCCACGCTCGTTCGACGCTGGGGGCCTCTCGAGGGTGTCGTCGAGATCCGCGCAGAGCACGTGCGCGACGGCGTCTTCCGCTTGACTGTGCAGACCCGCAACACGAGCCCCTGGCAGGGCGGGAGCCGTGACGACGCGCTGCGGCAGACGTTCGTCTCGACGCACACGGTCCTGCAGGCCGAGGCGGGATCGTTCGTCTCGCTCACCGACCCGCCTGCCGAGGTGCGAGACGTTGCCGAGGGATGCGAGAACATCGGGACCTGGCCCGTCCTGGTCGGCGAGGAGGGCGACCGTCACACGCTCCTGTCCTCGCCGATCATTCTCCCGGACTACCCCCAGATCTCCGACGACAGCCCGGGCGACCTGTTCGACGGAACGGAGATCGACGAGATGCTGACGCTCAACATCCTCGGCCTGAGCGACGCGGAGAAGCGGGAGATGCGCGCCTCCGACCCGAGGGCGCGAGAGATCCTCGACCGGACGGCAGCCTTGACGCCGGAGCAGATGATGAAGCTGCACGGAACCGTGCGGGAGCTGCGAGCCGTCCGCCCCTCATGACCGACGCCGACGGCTTCTGGGAAGAGATGGGCCGGCCGGGGCCGAACGCAGTCGACGTGCGCGGCGTGGAGATCAGGCGGGGCAGCCGCGTTCTCCTGCACCCGCGGGCGGGAGGCGACATCCTGGACGACGCGCTGGCCGGCCGGATCGCATTCGTGGAGGGACTCGACGAGGACGACGAGGGACAGATTCACGTCTCCGTGACCATCGAGGACGATCCCGGCCGCGACCTCGGCGAGGCGAGGCAGCCCAGCCACCGCTTCTTCTTCTCGCTCGACGAGGTGGTGCCGCTCGACGACGCGCCTGCGGTTCCAGGCGGCAAGCGCGTCCTCGTAGCCGGCATTGGCAACATCTTCCTCGGCGACGACGGGTTCGGCGTCGAGGTGGCACGCCGACTGGCCGCGCGCGAGTTGCCTCCGGGCATCGAGGTGGGAGACTTCGGGATCCGCGGTATGGATCTCGCGTACTCGCTGCAGGACGGCTACGACGCTGCCATCTTCGTGGACATCGCCCCCCGCGGAGAAGCGCCGGGGACGCTCTCGGTGATCGAGCCGGATACGGACGACGGCGACGTCGTGCTCGATACGCACGGAATGGACCCGGTCAAGGTGCTCCGCCTCGCAAAGGAGCTCGGTCGCGCGCCGAAGCGGACGCTGATCGTCGCGTGCGAGCCGCAGACGGTCGTGACGGGCCAACACGACGAAGATCTGGTGGGCGAGCTAAGCGGCCCGGTGCTTGCTGCCGTGGACAAAGCCGTGACGCTCGTCGAGGAGCTGGCGCTCGACCTTGCTCGGCCGACGCCCGATGCGGAGGAAGGTGGTGATGGAAATGGGTAAATTGCTGGCAATCGGCCTGCTCGCCGGGGTCGGTGCGCTCGTGGCGAAGGAGCTGCCTTCGCTCAAGCGCTACCTGAAGCTCAAGGGGATGTAACCGCCGAGGGAGGTCCGAATCGTATGCACCGAACCAAGGTCAGGATCGTCGAGGACGCGCTCGATGCAAACAATACGATCGCGCGTGCGAACCGCGCCGACTTCGACCGCGAGGGCGTCACCGTCGTCAACCTGATGAGCGCTCCGGGCGCCGGCAAGACGTCGCTCCTCGAGCGCGTGCTACAGGAGCTCGACGGGGTGCGTGCAGGGGTGCTCGAGGGCGACGTCCAGGGCAGCCTCGACGCGACACGGATCGCGAGCCTGCACGTCCCGGTCACGCAGATCAACACCGACCCGGGGTTCGGCGGCGAGTGTCATCTCGATGCGAACATGGTCCGCTCGGCCCTTCCGTCCATCCCGCTGGCCGACATCGACCTGCTCGTGATCGAGAACGTCGGGAACCTCGTCTGTCCTGCGGAGTTCAAGGTCGGCGAGGACTCGCGCGTGATGGTCTCCTCGGTCACCGAAGGTGAGGACAAGCCGCTCAAGTACCCGCTCATGTTCCGGGCCTGCGAGCTGGTGCTCGTGAACAAGATCGACCTTCTCCCCCACCTCGACTTCGACCTCGATCTCTTCCTCTACCACCTCGATGCGGTCAATCCCGGGGTGCCCCGCATGCTCCTGAGCGCTCGCACCGGCGAGGGCCTCGAGGCCTGGCGAGACTGGCTGGTCGAGGCGGCCTCGCGCGCGGAGGTTCACGTGTGACGGAAACGCGCTCGCGCGGGCGTCTGGAGGAACACCTCGCCGGGCTCGTCGAGGAGCGAACCGAGGCGAACGAGCGCTTCTTTACGCTCGAGGCCGATCGGATCGCCCGGCTCTGCCACCTCATGGCCGAGCGCTTCGCGCGCGGCGCACGGCTCCTCGCGGTCGGGGCCACGGGACAGGGTCGCTCCGACGCTCGTCACGTGGCAGTGGAGTTCGTGCACCCTGTCATCGTCGGCAAGCGAGCGCTGCCGGCGATGGGGATCACGCGGGAGGGCGGTGCGCTGCCGTCGCAGCTCGCGCTGGTGGCGGAGGCCGAGGACATGGTGATCGCGTGCGACGGCGCCGAGGAGACCGCCGAGGCGATCGGCGAGGCTCGCCGCCGGGGCTGTCTCACGATCGCCTTCGAGCCGTCGGGGGCCGAATGGGAGCTCGAGCCGCCGACCGATGACCCCTTCGTCCGCCAGGAGCTCTCGGAGACTCTCTACCACGTGCTCTGGGAGCTCGTGCACGTCTTCTTCGACCACCGCGGGCTGCTCGCAGGCCGGGAGGCTGGCTCCCTGCACGACGCGGGGGGCTCGAGCTTCCTCTACCCCTTCCTCGCCGAGCAGGATCGAGATCTGGAAGGCGTCGTCGCCGACGTGCGCGCCTCGGTGCTGATGAAGGCCCAGGAGACCGCGGGCCTGCGGGCTCAGACGGTCTCCGAGGCGGCGTCGGAGCTTGTCTCGGGCGCCGAGCTGCTTCGATCCGTGTTCGAATCGGGCGGCACGGTGCTCGCCCTCGGGAACGGAGGGTCGGCCACGGACGCGATGGATGCGGTCGCGGACTTCCGTGCAGCGCCCCAGGGCTTTCCGCACCGGCGCGCCCTCGACCTCACCGAGGACTCGGCCATTCTGACGGCGCTCGCGAACGACATCGGGCCGAACGTTCTCTTCGCGCGCCAGATCATCGCTTACGGCAGGGTGGGCGATGCGGTCCTGGCACTCTCGACGAGCGGTAACTCCGCCAACATCGTGGAGGCGCTCGCGGAGGCGCGGCGGAGGGGCCTGCACACAATCGCGATGGTGGGCTACGACGGCGGCCGGGTCGCCGAGGAGCGGCTCGCCGACCACGTGGTCGTCGCCCGCTCGGAGCACATCCCGCGGATCCAGGAGGCGCACGCGACCGCCTACCATGCCCTGCGTGAGCTCGTCGAGCTCGCGGACGGCGGGCGCGCCACGAGCGGTGAGGGAGCGGCAGGCGTTGTCGCGCAGAGCCCCTCGCATGCAGCCTGACGTAGACCGCTGATCGATAGCGTCGCTCGATGCGCTCGCCCGCCGGCTACCTACGCAGCCTGAACCCCCAGCTGCCACGGCCCGTCTGGCTGCTCCAGTGCGGCGGAGTCGTCAACTCGTACGGAAACGGCGTGGTGTTTCCATTCCTCGTCATCTACCTGCACGATGTACGCGGATTCTCCTTGGGCATCGCCGGCCTGGCCGTCGCGGTCTCGTCGGCGGGGCAACTCGCCGCCGGCGTTGCGGCAGGCCCGATCATCGACCGCTTCGGGGCCAGGCGAACGCTGGGCTGCGGGCTCGTGCTGCAGGCCGTCGGCTTCGGGCTCTTGCCGCTCGTCAGGCATCCGTGGGAGGCGTTCGCTCTCCTCGCGATCGAAGGCTCCGGCAGTGCGGGCTTCTGGCCCAGCCAGTCGACGTTGCTCTCGAGGCTGACGCCGTCGGCCCGCCGTCATGCCGCCTTCGCGCAGCAGCGCGTCACGATGAACCTCGGTATCGGACTCGGAGGACTCTCCGGGGGGCTGATCGCGTCTGTCGGGCGTCCGTCATCGTTCACTGCTTTGTTCATTGCGGACGCCCTTACGTTCCTCGCCTACCTCGGAGTGCTCGGGCTCGTCCGCGACCCCGGGGTAACGCCTGAGGATCGGGGCGACGCACCCGCGACCTACCGAAGCGTCCTGCGCCACAAGACGTTTCTCGGCCTCTGGACGCTCAACTTCCTCTTCGTCGTCGCGGGGTACTCGATGCTCAACTTGCTGCCGCCGTTCGCGCGCGACCACTCGGGCGTGTCGGAGCGCGAGATCGGAGCGATCTTCTTCGTCAACACGGTCGTGATCGTCGTCATGCAGCTGCCGCTCGCCCGGTGGCTCGAGGGGCGCCGGCGAATGCGCGCGCTGGCGCTGATGCCGGCACTGTGGGGCGTGGCCTGGTTGCTCGTCGAGGCGACCGGCGCCCGGCTCGACGCTACGCCGGCATTCGTCGCCTTCGCCCTTGCAGCCGGCGTCCTGGGCCTCGGTGAGTGCTTGCACGGGCCGGCGCACCAGGCTCTCGTGTCCGAGATCGGTCCGCCCCACCTCCGCGGCCGATACTTCGCCGTTCACAGCCTGTCGTGGGGGCTTGCCGGCACGGTCGGGCCGGCTCTCGGAGGTTTCATTCTCGCGGGCGCGCCGTTCGCGCTCTGGCCGCTCGCGGCCTCGGTCTGCGGCGTTGCCGCCGTAGGCGCCTTGGCGCTCGAGCGCTTCGTCCCGCCTCGACTGCGGCGGATTCCGCGAGGCGCCGACTCGCTGGCTCCGGCCGGGCTGGCCGAGCCGCTCCCGGCGGACTAGGCGCCGCTTGCGGTGCCTGCAGGCCTGCGAGCTACAATCACGAAGGTGACGACGCGAATGGACGACCCGCTCAGTACCAATGCCCAGCCTGCCCCGCATCAGGCGTCCACGGCCCGGTACCGCGACAGCGGAGGCCGTCCGACGCACCGAGCCTAGATTCGCCGAGCTCTCGTCGGAGGGCCTCACCTGGGTTCATCTCACGTCGCCCAGAGGCGACGAGGCGTCGTTGCTCGGCAAGCGCTTCGGCTGGCACCCGCTCGACCTCGAAGATGTTCTCTCCAAGCGACAGCGGCCGAAGATCGACGAATACCCGGAGTACCTCTTCATCGTGCTCCACTTCCCGGTCTACGACAAGGCGGTGCAGCGATTGAACGCTGCCGAGCTGGACGTGTTCCTGGCACCCGACTACATCGTCACGCTGCCGACGGTCGAGCTCCTCCCGGTGACTCGTCTCTTCCAGCGCTGCAGCGACGACGAGCGCATGCGCGGGGACCTGTTCGGCAAGGGATCGGGCCGGCTGCTCTACGAGGTGCTCGACGACCTGTTCGACTACTGCTTTCCGATTCTCGACAAGATCGGCCACAAGCTCGACACGATCGAGGACGACATTGAGGACGCGCAGTTCGACGAAGTCGTCCGGGACATCTCGAGGGCGAAGCAGGAGATCATCTCCTACCGCAAGATCATCAAGCCGCAGCGTCCGGCGCTGCGGCTACTCGAGCGGCACGTCGAGCGGTTCCTGCCCGACGACCTGGAGCTCTACTTCGACGACGTCGTCGACGCGTCCGAACGGATCTGGGATTTGCTCGACAACTACAAGGAGGTCGTCGAGGCGCTCGAGGCGACGAACGAGTCAGCCATCTCCCACCGTCAGAACGATGTCCTCCGGGTGCTCACGATCATCAGTGTGACCATGCTGCCCTTGACGCTGATCACCGGCATCTTCGGGATGAACGTCCACTTCCCGGGCTTCGAGACGATCGCCGCGTTCTGGGTCATCATGGCAACGATCGTCGCGACGCTCGTGAGCATGCTGGCGTTCTTCCGGCTCAAGCGCTGGCTGTAGGTCACCGCCCCGGGCCAGCGGGCTCGCGCTAGTCCCGCTCAGTGCCCGAGCCTGGCGAGGCAGGGACTCCCACATCGTCGTCGGGCGCGGGGCGGCCGGTCTGGTCGTGGCGCCCGTCGTCGCTGATCGGCGGGGTGGCCTCGGCATGACTCGGAAATCTCTTCGCCTCTTCTGAGGTGCCGCCGGACTGCTCCGTCGACGGGGACTCAGGCCCCACGCTCAGGTCTTCGCCTGTGTCGTCCTCGCCCTCGGGCTCGAGGAACCGGGGGTCCCTTTGCGGGGTCGGTGAGGGCTGCTCGGCGCGGCAGGATCGCGTAAACAAAATCGGGTCGGCGTCTCCGAACCGGTTAGCGAGCCACGCGACCACCGCTGCCCAGGCCGCCGAGCTCGGGTCGAGATGCTCGTAGTGACCGCAACCGGGCAACGTCACGAGCTCGACGTCGCCGCCCGCTGCCAGGGCCGCCTCGGCGTATCCTCGGCTGAGGATGACCGGAACGACGTCGTCCGCCTCTCCGTGGACGAGCAGCTGTGGAACGGGCAAGGGCACGAGCGCGCGCGGGGAGAGCTCTCCGTAGAGCTGCTCGCGCGCGCCGACGAGCTCGCGGACGACACCGCGTGAGAGCCCGAGTGCAGCCGCTGCTTCGAGATCGACCACCCCCGCCTGGGACACGGCGTGAGTCACTCTCGGATGCGTCGCGGCCCAGAGCGCGAGCTGACCCCCGGCCGAGTGACCGATCGTCACGACCGGCTGCTCGGGAAGATCGAACGTCGCGAGCAGGTCGATGGCCGCGCGCACGTCCTCGAAGGTGCCAGGCCAGCCGCCGCCTTCCCCGAGCCGGCGGTACTCGACGTTCCACGCGGCCCAGCCACGGGCGGTGAGATCGCGGCACAGGGAGTGCATGAGATCGCAGCCATACGGGGCGCGCCAGAAGCCGCCGTGCAGAACGATCGCGACTCCACGAGGCTCGGCCGACGGGACGTGCAGCTCCCCGAGCTGGCTCGGATGGGCGCCGTAACGCGAGATCATGTTCGAGCGCGCCGGCGGCTCCGCGGGCGGCGCGGGCGAAGCTCCTCCGCCCGCGCCGCGTCCCGTCGTCCCTACCGACCGCGTCCGCGACCGCGACCGCGACCCACGCTCGCGTCAACTGTTGGAGGAATCGGGCCTCCCGTCGGCGGAGACGTTCCGGGAGCCGCCGGTCCGAGTTGTCCGCGAATCTCCCCTCCGGGGAAGTCTCCCGGTCCTGTGTTCCCCGGCGGTATCGCATCGTTCGTGTGGACGTTGATGTACGCGTTTCCGGCTGCGATCTGATCGAGCAGGGCCGAGAACGGCTGTCCCGCCAGCGGGCCTTCGAGCGGCGGATTGACCAGGGTCGCGAACGCAAGCGTCCCGGTGAAGGAGCCCTTGATCGGCGTCGGCGTCTGCAGCGTCAGCACGATCGGCCCGGCCACGCCGGGCTTTCCCAGGTGGATGTGCGCGGCGACGATGTTCGCCGTGTTGCTGACGTTCACTTGATACGTGATGCGCGTGCCCTCGATCTGGACGAGCGCGATTCCCATCGCGGGCGACGAGTTCGGCGGTGTCTCCTGTGCACCCGTGAGCGTGGCAGCGAAGGTCGCCGCCGTGTCGGCGTTCGCTCTGGTGACCGCCACAACGGCTAGGGCGGCCGCGAGCAGTACTGCCCCTCCGATCACGGCGAGGGCCGACCGGCCAAATCCTCTCATCTCGCTTTTCCCTCCTGTTCTCTCGACGAAGCGCGGCGCGATCGTACATCCGACACTACGCGGCGATCCACCAAGCGGTTTTGCAGCCGCCCCCTCCGCGCAACCAACCAGAGGGCGCCGCTTCCGAGCACGGCGATCCAAACGAGCGCGTAGTTCCACCAGCGCCACCGGCCGCGTCGCGAGATCGAGACCTGACCGAGCGGATCGCCGCCGAGGCGCAGATCGTCGACGTAGAACCGGTCGCCCGCTCTGCCTTCGTCGACCGCCAGGAAGACCAGAAGCCCGATGCGGTCGGGCCGTTGCGGAACCCCTCGGACGACCACCCGTCGCCAACGGGGCCCGAGCCGGACGGTTCGCGCCCCGTGACGAAGCGTGCTCTCGCGCGTCCCGCCACCATACTCGTTCAGCTGAACGTGCAGGATCTTCCCGACGGTTCTGCGTCCAGCCCGGACCCAGACCGACAGCTTGAACCTGCCGCGGAGCGCGCCCGTGACGAGGCTCAGAAAGCGGCGGTCGCGGAGGCGCTGCGCCGGAACCGCGATCGACGCTCCGAAGCCCCCGTCTCGGTGGCTCGTGACCAGGAGCGCGAAATGCCCGGTTCGCGCCCCGCTTGCTCGTCTCACGCTGGCGCCCTCGGCGACGTTCCACTGGGCCGTTCCACGCTCGATGCCGCCGTCGGAGACGAGATTCGGGGGCGGGCGGGCGGCCCCGAGGGCGCCCGAGACTACGACGAGGCAGGCGCTGAGGGCGACGGCGCCCGTGCGAATGGTCGACACCGAGGAGCAAGGGTAGGCGAAGGTCGCACCGCCGCTCGTGGTTAGGCTGAATCCGTGACGAAGCCGCTCTGGGCCCCCTGGCGACTGGAGTACATGCAGCAGGCCGACGAGCAGCGCGGCTGCCTCTTCTGCCGTGCATTGGCCGGCGAGAGCGACGAGGAGCTGCTCGTTCTTCACCGAGGGGAGCGCGCGTTCGCGCTGCTGAACAAGTTTCCGTACGCCTCGGGCCACCTGATGGTGGCTCCCGCGCGGCACGTCGGCGACTTCGGCGAGCTCGACGACGACGAGGCACTCGAGCTTCATCGGCTCGCGTCGCGCGGGATCTCCGCGCTCGCAGAGGTCTTCGCCCCCCAGGGCTACAACCTGGGCTGGAACCTCGGCCGGATCGCGGGGGCAGGCGTCGTCGACCACGTCCATCTGCACGTCGTTCCGCGCTGGGCCGGCGACACGAACTTCATGCCGGTGCTCGCGGACGTCAAGGTGCTACCGGAGCACCTGACGGAGACGCGGCGGAAGCTGACGGACGCCTGGCCCGAGTCGAGATGATCGACCTCTAGGTGAAGAAGTCGTGCAACCAGCCCGGGACGATCAGCCCGGCGTTGATCGTTCGCGTCCGTACCGCTCTTGCCCACGCGAGCTGGAGGCTCTCGGCAGCGTGCAGGCGGGCACGCTGGGCGGTGTTCGCCCGGATCAGCGTCACCTGATCGGAGTCCTTCCGGTACTGCTCACGAGCGGCGGCGAACGCCGTGAAGGCCGACGAGACCGTCTGGATCGCATTGACGAGCCTCCGGTGCTGGGCTCCGAGGCCGCGCGGCGCGCGGACGAGCTTGATCCTTGCGGCGAGGCGCTTGAACTCGCCGCTCCGCGCATGGAAGCGGGCGGTCGCGACGCTCTCGGGGAGTTTCTCGAACGCATGATCCGCCCGGGCGAGGGACGCATGGTAGGCCCTCATCTGAACGCCCATCCTGATCAAGTAGGTGCGAAGAGACGGGCCTGCATCAGCTGCCGCCGGCTGCGCCCCTGCGCTCGGTGCGGCGACAGCGAAGACGACGAGCGAAAGGGCGAGGAATCTCATGAGGCTTTCCCGAAGCGGACGACCGAAGCGGACGACCGGGTCGAACCGGCGACCCCCAGCTTGGGCGCATGTTCCGGCACTTCCCGACCATTGCCGGCCATTTCGGTCTGCTTTCGTTTCCTGCCGCGAATCCGAACTTTCGCGCCACCCCGCGAGGTTGAGACAGCGACGGCGTGCACGAGGTCCCGGTCGATGCCTGCGCGCTCCTCGAGGACGTCGCCGCGGTGCTGAGGCTGCAGAAGGGGCAATGGCGCGTCGAGCTCAGGCATGAGAACGGACATTTTCTCTCTTCGCCCGACGGGCTGGGTGGAGGGGAACCGGCACCGTCCCGCCTTCGCGAGCTTGACACTCCTCCCCTGATCTGTCAGCTTGACTGGAAGGTGGCCCAGCCTGAGCTTCACGGCGGCACTGTCACCTTCCTGTTCACGGACATCGAGGGGTCGACGCGGCTGCTCAAAGCGCTCGGCGGCGGCTACTCGGAGGTGCTGGACGAGCAGCAGCGGATCCTGCGGGCCGCGTTCGCCGCCCACGGTGGGCGGCAGGTGGACTCGCAGGGCGACTCGTTCTTCGTCGCCTTCCGGACGGCGAAGGACGCGGTCGAGGCCGCGGTCGACGCGCAGCGCGATCTCGAGGCGCATCCCTGGCCGGAGGGCGCGCAGGTGCGGGTGCGGATGGGCCTGCACACGGGGGAGCCGAAGCTGGGCGGCGAGCGCTACGTCGGCATCGGCGTGCACCGGGCGGCGAGGATCGGCGCTGCCGGCCACGGCGGCCAGGTGCTGCTCTCCTCGACGACGAAGGAGCTGGCCGAGGAGGATCTGCCGCCCGGGGTCGCGATTCGCGACCTGGGCGAGCGCCGCCTCAAGGACCTCGACCAGCGCCAGCGTCTCTACCAGCTCGTGATCGAGGGCCTGCCGAGCCAGTTCGCGACGCTTCGGACACTTGACGTCGAGCTCAAGCGCAAGCGCCGCCGTCTGTACGCCGGCGCCGCCCTGATCGGGGCCGCCGCGGCCGCCGTCGCCATCCCCATCTTCGCGCTCGGACAGGGGTCCTCCGGCTCAAGCGGGGTCAGGGTCGTACCCAACTCGGTCGCCGTCATCAACTCGAAGACGAACAGGGTGAGCGCCGACGTCACGGTCGGAGCGCGGCCGGCCGCGATCGCCTACGGCTCCGGCTCGGTCTGGGTCGCGAACCTCGACGACCAGACGGTCTCCCGGATCGACCCGGCGACGAGCAGCGTGGCTCGGACCATCCCGGTCGCCCGGCTCTCGGGCGGCCTCGCCGCCGGGCCGGGTGCGATCTGGGCGATGACCATGACCGCTGCGCATACGCTGAATGGCTCGCCCACGGTCACGGCCACGAAGATCGACCCCCGGTTCGACGCGATCACGAGCCGGAGGAGGCTCCAGACCGGGTACACGTATGCAGACCCAGGCCCTCCTGCCGTGGCGGTCGGCAAGGGCGTCCTCTGGCTTGGACCGCCGGGCGCGCGGCTGATGCGCATCGATCCGGGCACGAACCGGGCCAGGACGATCGAGACCGGTAGCGCCCCGACGAGCATCGCCGTCGGCGAGGGCGGCGTCTGGGTCGCCGACGTCCACGCGAACAAGGTCGTCCGGGTCGACCCGGCGACGAACCTGATGGCAGCGACGATCACGGTCGGTCATGCCCCGACCGCGATCGCGGTCGGTGCGGGCGCGGTCTGGGTCACCGACCGCTTCGACGACGCGGTCGTGCGGATCGACCCGGCGACGAACGCGGTCAGCAGGACGATCCCGCTGGGTGCTACTCCCTGGGGCATCGCCGTCGGCGACGGCGCGGTGTGGGTTACCACCCGCGGCGGCAGCGTCTCGCGCATCGACCCGACGACGGACACGGTCGTCAAGACGTTCAGCGTGGGCGGAAGCCCACAGGGCATCGTCGTCGCGGCGGGGCGGGTCTGGGTGAGCGTGCAGCAGACGCTCGCGCCCGGCAAGGCGCTCAAGGCGGGCGGCAGCACGTTCAGCGCGCGCTCGGCCTCTGGGCGGACGACGGACGCGGTCGTCGAGTCGATCAGCGTGGGCGGAAGCCCACAGGACATCGCCTTCACGGCGGGGGTTCGGGTGAGGGCGCGGCCGCTCGCGGCGGTCTGGCGAGTCAAGGAGGGCGGCACGCTGCGCGTCGTCACCCAAGGCGATGTCGCCTTCATCGACCCGGCGCTCGCCTTTGGCAGCTTCTATCCGTTTGAGCAGGCGATCTGTGCCAAGCTCCTCAACTACCCGGACAAGACGCCGCCTGCGGGTGGCCAGTTCTTCGTCCCGGAGGTGGCGGCGGCCCTGCCGAGGCGCTCGGCGGACGGGAAGACCTTCACCTTCACGATCCGGAAGGGCTTCCGCTTCTCGCCGCCCTCGAACGCAGCGGTCACGGCGCAGACCTTCAAGGACTCGATCGAGCGCACGCTGAGCCCGAGGATGCGGTCATTCGCAGCCGACTTCGTGACCTACATCGTCGGTGAGAAGGCCTACCTGGCCGGGAAGGCGCAGCACATCAGCGGGATCACGGTGCGCGGTAACAGGCTCACGGTCCGGCTGACCGAGGCCAAAGGCGACTTCCTGGCCTGGATTGCGTCGGGGTTTTTCGCCGCGGTTCCGTCCGGCACGCCAATCGACCCGGGCGGCGTGAGGTCGATCTCCTCGGCGGGGCCCTACTACGTCTCCTCCTACATTCCCGGCCAGGGCCTCGTGCTGAAGCGGAACCCGAACTACAGGGGAGGGCGGCCGCACCATCTGCAGGAGATCGACTTCACGCCCGGCGTCCCGAGGGCCCAAGCGGTCGCCGAGATCGAGGCCGGCCGAGCCGACTACTCACTCAGCAGTCCGCCGCCCGATCAGGCCAAGCGCCTGCGAGCGCGCTACGGCCCGGGCAGCAAAGCGGCGAAGGCCGGCCGGCAGCGGTACTTCGAGGGGGCCGTCGCTATTGAGTCGTACCTCAACCTGAATACGAGCCGGCCGCTCTTTGCCCAGGTGAGGCTGCGCCGGGCGGTCAACTACGCGATCGATCGCCGAGCGCTCTCGCAGCTCTTCCCGATCTCGGGCGAGCCGACCGACCAGTACATCCCGCCCGCCCTGCCCGGGTTCAGAGACGTCCACATCTACCCGCTCGTCCCGGACCTCGCGCGGGCGCGACGGCTCGCGGGCGGCCGTCATCGCACCGCGGTTCTCTACACAGACGACAACCTCTTCGCTCAGAATCGCGCCGAGATCATCAAGGACAACCTGAGCGCGATCGGGATCGACGTCAAGGTCAAGACATTTCCGCGCGGCACGGCCGGGGCGCAGGCCTCGACGAAAGGCGCGCCGTTCGACATCGTGGACACCGGCTGGAGTTGGGACTACTTCGATCCCGCCGACTATCTCAACCTGCTGCTCGACGGACGCTCGATCCGGGCGACGGGCAACAACAACCTCTCCTACTTCAACGTTCCGGCGTACAACCGGAGGCTCGAGGCCGCGTTGAAGCTGACGGGCGCAGCGCGCTACCGTGCCTACGCGCAGCTCGACGCCGACCTCGCCCGGCACGCGGCGCCCATGGTCGGCCTGAGCAGCGTCGTCCAACAGGACTTCTACTCAGCCCGGGTCGGCTGCCAGGTGTACTCGCCTCAGACCGGGAGCGCCGACCTCGCGGCGCTCTGCATCCGGGGGTAACCACCCGACGATGACAAGGGCTCGTCGGCCGGGTGGTCGAGCAAGCGCGGCGAGCGGGGCCCGGCTCGTGAGGCCAAGATGCTTGCCCCCCGCCTCGTAGAGGTCGAGCGCGCGCTGAACGTGCCGGCCGCTCCCCGGTTTCCCGGCGAGCGCGAGCAGCCCCGCCTTCACCACCGACAACGAAAGCCCACGTGCGCAGGGCTTTCCCGAAGCGGACGACCGGGTTCGAACCGGCGACCCTCAGCTTGGGAAGCTGATGCTCTACCAACTGAGCTACGTCCGCTGGAGCGCTCAGAATACCGTAGAGGGGAGCGGCTATGGGCCGGTTGCGAGGCCCTTGTGTCTGAGCTCCTCGAGCGCCTCCGGCGACTTTCGAGCTTCGCGAGGCCCATGCCCTCGAGCACGTCAGGCGCTTTCGTGAACTGGATCTCCGAATACTCGACGACCTGCACGTGATTTCCCCATGGATCGAGGAAGTCGAGCCCGGGGCCGCGCGACACCTCGACTCCGGCCTCGTGAAGGGCCTGCCGGGCCGCCTCCTTGTCGTCGGCGACGAGGCCGAGGTGGCGGGCGCCGTCCGGCGATTGGGTCCGGCTCGCCGAGAGCGCGATGAACTGGTCTCCCATGTCGATGAACGCCATCCGGGACCCGCGTCCGCGCAGCTCGAACGCAAAGACGCGCCCGTAGAACGCAAGCGCCGCCTCGATGTCGCCGACCTCGAGCGCGACGTGGTTGATCCCGACCAGCCTCGACTTTTCCGTCACGAGGACTGAAACCGCCCGCGACATGAGATAATTCCGCAAAGATGGCGCGCTAGCAAATGGAGGAAGACGTATGCAGCCAGATCTGGAAGCGACCGCCCACGCGCTCGTTGCCGAGGGCAAGGGCATCCTCGCCGCCGACGAGAGCAACAGCACGATCGGAAAGCGCTTCGACTCGATCGGGGTCGAGTCGACCGAGGAGAGCCGACGCGCCTACCGCGATCTGCTCCTGACCGCGCCCGGCGCCGAGGAGCACATCAGCGGCGTGATTCTCTACGACGAGACGATCCGACAGTCGGCGTCGGACGGGACGCCGTTCCCGAAGCTGCTCGACGCCCATGGCATTATCCCGGGCATCAAGGTCGACACGGGCGCAAAGCCGCTCGCGGGGGCGCCGGGCGAGACGGTCACGGAAGGGCTTGACGGCCTGCGCGAGCGCTTCGCCGAGTACCGCGACCTGGGCGCCCGGTTCGCGAAGTGGCGCGCTGTGATCTCGATCGGCAGTGGCATCCCGAGCGAGTACTGCATCTGGACAAACGCCCACGCGCTCGCGCGGTACGCGGCACTGAGCCAGGAGGCC
This sequence comes from Gaiellales bacterium, assembly GCA_038253945.1. Classification (GTDB taxonomy): domain Bacteria; phylum Actinomycetota; class Thermoleophilia; order Gaiellales; family Gaiellaceae; genus JBBRYW01. Next base: position 3,601 of record JBBSGR010000003.1, on the reverse strand, counting down.
GGCGTCGTTCCGATCGTCGAGCCCGAGGTTCTGATGGACGGCGACCACACGATCGAGCAGAGCTTCGACGTGACTTCGCGCACCCTGCATGCCGTCTTCACGGAGCTCCGCGACCAGCGAGTTCAGCTAGAGGGAATGCTGCTGAAGCCGAACATGGTGCTCTCCGGCTACGAGGCCGACGCGCAGGCTGATCGCGACGAGGTCGCCGAGATGACGCTCCGCTGCTTCCGGCGGCACGTTCCGGCCGCGGTTCCAGGCATCGTCTTCCTTTCCGGCGGGCAGAGTGACGAGGACGCGACGGAGAATCTGAACGCGATCAACGAGCGCGGCCCGCAGCCCTGGGAGCTCTCGTTCTCATACGGCCGAGCCTTGCAGGCGCCCGCGCTGAAGACCTGGGCGGGGAACCCGGGGAACGTCGACGCGGCGCAGAAGGCGTTCCTCAGGCGGGCGACGTTCAACGGAGCGGCGCGATCGGGAGCCTATGCGCCGGAGATGGAGACAGCCGCGGCGACGTAGAGCGCCAGAGAGAGCTAGGTCGCGCCCGAGAACTGCTCCAGCTTCTGGAGCCGGTGCTGCGCCGCGACACGGCGTACTGTGCCCGAGCGCGAACGCATCACGATCGAGTCGGTAGTCGCGCCGTCGGGCGTTCGCCGGACTCCGCTCAGGAGCGCCCCGGTCGTCACGCCCGAAGCGGCTACGAGCACGTCTTGCCCCGAGACGAGGTCGTCCGCGGTGAGCACCCGGTCGGCCTCGATTCCGGCATCGACGAGCTGTCTCCGCTCGGCGTCGTCACGCGGCCAGAGCTTTCCCTGGAGGCCGCCGCCAAGGCACTTGAGCGCGGCGGCGGAGATGACACCCTCGGGCGTTCCGCCGATGCCCATCAGCAGATCGACGCCGCTCTCGCCGCGCGCCGCCGCCATCGACGGAGCGACATCGCCGTCGGTGATCAGACTCACCCTCGCGCCCACCGCGCGGATGCTCCGGATCAGCTCGAGGTGGCGGTCGCGGTCGAGGACGACCACGGTGATGTCAGTTGGCTCCACGCCCTTTGCACGCGCGACCCGCCGGACGTTCTCGCCGGGCGGCGCCTCGATGTCGATCACGTCCGCGGCCTCGGGCCCGCACGCGATCTTGTTCATGTAGAAGGCGGCGCCCGGAAAGAACATCGTGCCCCGCTCGGCGACGGCGATGACGGCAATCGCGTTCGGGCGCCCCATCGCAGTCAGGTTCGTTCCCTCGAGTGGATCGACCGCGACATCGACCTCCGGCCCCTGCCCGCTGCCGATCTCCTCGCCGTTGTAGAGCATCGGAGCCTTGTCCTTCTCACCCTCGCCGATGACGACGACCCCGGCCATCATGACTGTGTCGAGCATCACCCGCATCGCGTCCACGGCCGCCTGATCGGCGCTCTCCTTCTCGCCGCGCCCAACCCACCGGGCGGCTGCGATCGCGGCCGCCTCGGTGACTCGAACAAGATCGAGCGCGAGGTTCCGGTCTGGAATCAGCGGCGTCGCCTCGCTCACGCGCGGATCTTAACGCGCTTCGGCCACGCTTTCTACCCAGCGCGCAAGCGTGAGCTCACATACGCTCGGGCGCCTCCACCCCCACGAGGTCGAGGCAGCGGGCGAGGACGACCTGCGTCGCGCGGCAGAGAGCCAGCCGGAAGGCCTGGGCGTCGCTGTCGATCACCCGATGCTCGTGGTAGAAGCGGTGGAACTCGTCGGCCACGCGGATCGCGTATGTCGGGATCGCCTGCGGCGCTCGCCGCTCGGTCGCCTCGGCCACGACCGACGGAAAGTCCGCCAGCCGTTTGACGAGGTCGCGCTCCTCCCTGGCCGGCTCAGCGGGCGGATCGGCGGAGACCTCCGCGCCAGCCGCGTTCCGCAGAACCCCTGCGATCCGGGCATGCGCGTACTGAACGTAATAGACGGGGTTCTTCCGCGTGCGCTCGCCCGCAAGGTCGACGTCGATCTCGATCGGCTGGTCCGGCCCGCGGTCGACGAGGTACCAGCGGGCGGCGTCGACTCCGACCTCGTCCATCAACTCGTCGAGGAAGACGACGTCGCCGCTCCGCTTCGCCATTCTCCGCGCCTGACCGCCTTCGACGAGCTGGACGAGCTGGTAGAGCAGGATCTCGAGGCGCCCGGGGTTATAGCCGAGAGCGCCCGCGAGGCCCTTCAAACGTCCGACGTACCCGTGGTGGTCGGCGCCCAACACGTAAATCAGACGATCGAACCCGCGCTCGAGCTTATGGCGCAGGTACGCGGCGTCCCAGGCCACGTAGGCCGGCTGGCCGCCGCGCTCCTCCGAGCGAACGATCACGCGATCCTTCTCGTCTCCGTAGGCCGAGGATCGCACCCAGACTGCTCCATCGCGCTCGTAGGTCTCGAGCGCCTCGATCGCCGCTTGTAGCTCGCCCTCCAGCGACGACTGCCTCACCCATGCGTCGAACTCGATCCGAAAGCGAGCGAGAGTCGAGCGGATACTGTCCAGCAGGAACTGGACAGGATCCGGATGTTTTGCCACCTCCTGCATGTATGAGCCCGAGTAGCCGTCGGCGGGCGGCGGCTCGCCTCGCCGCAAAGCGTCCACCGATGCCCTGAAGCGATCGATCTGAGTGCCGATGTCGTTGACGTAGAACTCACGTGCGACGTCGTGGCCCGCGAACTCCAGCATGCGCGCGACCGCGTCGCCGAAGGCGCCGTTTCGCGCGGATGCCACTGTGATCGGCCCCGTCGGGTTCGCCGAGACCAGCTCGACCAGGATGCGTTCCGGGGTCTCGGCGGAGCCGCCGCCGTAGCGGCCGCCCGCGATGAGGATGTCGCCCAGGGCGTCGCCGTACCAGGCGGGGCCGAGCCAGAGGTTGACGAACCCGGGCCCGGCGATCTCGGCCCGCTCCACCGCCGGAAGGGCTCGGGCGGCTTCGGCCAGCTCGCCCGCGAGCTCCCGCGGCGGCCGGCGCTCGCGCGGCGCCAGACGAAGCGCGGCGTTCGTCGCGTAGTCCCCGTGCGCGGGGTCAGTCGGCCGCTCGAGCTCGACCGGCACGCCCGCGAAGCGGCCGAGCTCGGCGGCAAGTCGTGTAACCGCGTTCTCGCTCACCCGTATATCGTAGGAGCATGGAAGACGAGGCGCAGAGCCGGCAGCTGAACATCCACCTGGACCCGGACCACCTGGCCGGCGTCTACGCGAACTTCGCGAACATCACCTTTTCCCCCTACGAGTTCACCATCACGTTCGCCCGCATCGACCACGAGGTCGAGGAGGGCGACATGCCGGGTGTCGTCGTGTCCCGCGTCAACATGTCGACGCTCTTCATGCAGGAGCTGCTCGGGGCCATGCAGGACTCCTGGTCGAAGTGGCAGACCCAGGAGGGGATCAAGAACCTGCCGGAGACACCGGGCCCGCACGCGTAGGAGCGCGGGCCTCAATCCCGTGCGCTCGACCGGTCGGTTCAGACGGACGTGGGGGGGGGGCCCCCCCCGCCCGGGTGTAGGCGCCGCCACCCGCGGCGAGGGGGCGCGCAAACCACGACCCCCCCCCCAACCCCAGGGGCGGAGCGGGCTTTTTCGTCGGTGGTTTTTGAGCCAGATGGATTTCCACG
>JBBSGR010000002.1:0-349223 GCA_038253945.1 Gaiellales bacterium | reverse complement strand
TCGATCGACGGATACGTCGCCGCACTGGACGGGTCGCACCCATGGGGTGTCGACGACAGGGAGGACGACGGAGTCAAGCGCTGGATCCTCGAATCGGTGTCAGCCGCGGGTGCTCACCTGATGGGGCGGGTCACCTACGAGGAAATGGCATCCGTCTGGCCGACGTCGACGAGCGACTACGCGCGGCCTATGAACGAGATTCCCAAGGTCGTCTTCTCGAAGACCTTGCGCCATGCCGACTGGCCCGAGACCAGGATCGCCCGGGGCGACCTTGGTGAAGAGATCGACCGGCTCAAGCGCGAACCGGGTGGCGACCTGATCGCGTACGGGGGCGCCACCTTCGACCAGGCGCTTTCACGACTGGGGCTCGTTGATGAATACCGGCTCATGATCCAGCCGGCTGCACTCGGCGCAGGGTTGGCGCTCTTCAAGGGTCTTCCCACTCCGCTGCAACTCGAGCTCGCCGAGACGACGACGTATCCGACGGGCATCGCAATCCACGTCTACCGTCCGCGGTAACGGACCGCCAAAGGCGACGCGTACCGGCTACACAGCCAGCGCACTGATCGTGGCCACCGAAGCGTCGGCTGCGCCAGTGATGCGGAATGTTCCTCGGAGATCGCGCTCTAAGATAGAGGGCGTGTCGCTGCCCGTGACGCTTCCCCTGATCGACCACTTGGCCCTGCGAGTACGTGACATGACACGCAGCCGCACCTTCTACGAGCAGGCCCTCAAGCCGTTCGGAGTGACGGTAGTGGAGAGCTCGCGGGGGCCTGGGTTCGCCATCGAGGGCGGTGGAGATTTCTGGATCGAGGAAGGCGAACCCCCGGCCGCTCCCGTTCATGTGGCCTTCGCCGCGGCCGACCGAGCCACCGTTGACAAGTTCCACCGCGCCGCTGTCGAAGCTGGCGGCCGCGACAACGGCACGCCGGGTCTTCGCCCGCATTACCACGCCGGGTATTACGCAGCGTTGGTCATTGACCCGGACGGGAACAACGTCGAAGCGGTCTTCCACGGGGATCGCCAACTGCCAGCCGCGTGACGCTCGCTTGGGCGAGTGTCCTCTCGCCTGCCCGCAGCACGCCGCTCGTCGAGCCTTTGGCGGTTCGCCGGATCGAAACGCGGAACGCTCATGTACTCCACATCGACCGAGCGTGTGGGGAAGTCTGTGGGGAAGTCTTACACCGAAACGGGCGGTTTTGAGCGTTCTAAGGCGGACACCTTACCCTAACGAGAAAGAGCCAAAAGTCCTCGATTAGCAGGATATTCGGCTCTTCTCCGAGGTGGGCGGTACTGGGCTCGAACCAGTGACCCCCAGCTTGTCGAGCTGGTGCTCTCCCAACTGAGCTAACCGCCCCGGCAGCTCAGAGTGTAGCGACGTACGAGTCGGCTCCTCACGCCGCGCTTACCGGAGCTGTCATCCTCCTGGCGAGCGGCGGCGGCGCTCGCCGTCCCGGCTTTCCGCGAAGCGCGAATCGGCTCGCAGTGCTGTCGGCGCCCGAAACCGGGAACGTCTGCTCGCCTGGGTCAAAAGCCGAAGCGAACGTTCGTGAAGTACCAGACACTGGACGTCAGCCAGAGCGTCGCCAGTACCGAGAAGAGGGCTCCTCCGGCGACCGGGAGCAGCCACCGCGGGTAGCCGTGATCCTTGAGGATGAAGATTTTCGCCGCGAAGACTCCATACATGAACGAGCCCGCGATCGAGTGCACGATCACCCGCGCGTCGGTCGTCTGGAAGCCGAGGATGAAGATGCAGTGGAAGGCGACCGGCAGCGTGGAGAGGAACGCGAGCCGCCCCGACCAGCGGTGAATTCGCCCGATCGGAGGGTAGGGGATCCGGATCACGTGCACGAGCTTCCCGTAGATGCGAAATGCCGTAACGATCTGGACCAGCGCGAACGCGATCGCCGCGCTTGCGAACCAGGCTTTCGCCGCGATCGTCGTCGAGAACACATTCGTGACGGCGTCGGTGTACGCCGAGGAGACGTCGAGCAGCAGGCTCACGGAAACGGCGAGCCTAACTCGTTACGATCGCGTCGTGCCCGACTACGACGCCTGGCGCCGGCGCTCCCGCGCGCGAAACGTCGGCCCGCCGCTCATCCTCATCGCCGGGCTCTCGGCCGGGATCTTCGGCCTGGCGAAGCTCCATCTCGCGAGGCCGTCGACCCCGAAGGCCGGGGCGATCGTGCTCGGTGACGTCTACCGAGGCGAGACGATCTTCTCGACGAAGTGCGCGAGCTGTCACGGGATGGGCGGCTCGGGCGGCATCGGGCCGAAGCTCGACGGCGACCGAATCCCGCTGAGCCTCGTCCAGAGCCGGATCGCGAACGGGAAGGGGATCATGCCGCCGGGCCTCGTCTCTGGTCGCGACGAGAGCGACGTTCTGGCCTACGTGTCGGCCCTGATCAAGCCGCCCCCGAGCCAGTAGGCAGCCGATGCTAGAAGCTAGAAGATCTCCGGACACCAGGGTGCCCGATCGCGGACGAACAGTGCATCAGCACGTTCGACGGCGGCTTCGACGAATTCTTCCACGAGGCCCGCGCGCGCGAGCTGGCCGAACGTGAAGCCGCCCAGGTAGACGGATCCGAGCGCGGCCGCGTCGAGCGCGAGATCTGCCCGCTCGTCCGTGCGCTCGACCACTCCCGCCCCCACGCTCCAGCGGCCTTCGTTCCAGGGGCAGAACGAGTCGCGAATCTCGATCGTGATCGGGGAGCCCTCGCCGAAGGAGCGAGCCGACAGCGCCGCGCCCACCTCCACGAGGCGCACCCACAGCGCATCCGCGAGCCTCAGTCCGAGGCGGCGAGGCTCGGCGACGAGCAGGAGCAAGGGGTGGTCGCTCGGGAGCATGAAGCCGGTGAGCTTGTCCATCAGATCGAGATCGCAGAGGTAGCGCCAGATCGCGCGCGTCGCGGCCGGTGTAGTGCCGAGAGCTTCGATCACGTGTACCGACCCGCCCGGGACCGCGTTCTGCCACTCATGCGTCTGGCGGTAGAGCGCGTAGGCGACCGGCGCGCCCTCGAGCTCCAGCAGCACACGCCGCAGCGGCCCTCGGCCGCGCCTCGCAAACTCGGGATCGCTGAGTCGCCGCAGCTGCCACCAGCGGCGCGAGCGCGTGAGCATACCGGGCGTCTCCGTCCGAATGGCGTCGAAGATCGCCGGAAACGCCTCGAGCGCGTCGGCCTCGTCCACGAGGCGTGCGCGAGCGGCCGGGTGCGGACCCGAGACGAAGGCGGCGCGCTCGAGGCTCAGCTCGGCCTCGCCCTGAAGCGAGGCCATCCCGTATCCGAAGCGACCGTAGATCGGGGCTTCCGTCGCCCAGAGCGCCGAGACGGACTGGCCGCGCGCCCGCACCCCGTCGAGGTAGGAGCGCATCAGCTCGCGAAGGACTCCACGCCGGCGATGGGTCGGCAGGACACACCCACTCCGGTCAGGCCCGCCAGCTCGACGGAGCCTCCCGGCGTCGTCAGCCCGAAGGTGAACGAGCCGAGGCCCCCGATCACGGCGCCGTCGTCGAGCGCCGCCAGCCGCACGTCGTACTCGGGAAGTTGCGCAAATTCCTCGAGGGCATCCGGCGGCAACTCGAAGCCCATCGCGGTCGAGACCGGAGCCAGCACCTCCGCGGCGCGCTCGCGCCCCACGCTCTCGATCCTGATTCCCACTAGCCGACTCGTTCGAGCGGCGCGTAGTCGAGCATCAGACGCCGCTCGCTGCCGTCGTCGGCGAACCGAACCGTGGCGACCCCACCGGGTTCCATCCGCGTGACGATGCCCTCGCCGAGCGTGCCGTGCCGAACCGTGTCGCCGGTGGCGAGCTGTGGAACCTGCTCGCGCGGCGCGACTGGGGCCGGCGAGCGGTAGCCGCCCCACGAGGCAGGCCGGAGCGTCTCTCGCTCGACGCCCTCGTTCGGCAACTCGTCGACGAACCGCGACGGCAGGTTGTAGCTGCGGCCGCCGTAGAGCGTCCGCGAGGAGGCGTGCGTCAGGACGAGCCGCTCCTGCGCGCGGGTCATGCTGACGTAGCAGAGCCGCCGCTCCTCCTCGATCCCCTGCTCCTCGATCGAGCGCGAGTGCGGAAAGATCCCCTCCTCCATCCCGATCACGAAGACAGCCCGGAACTCGAGCCCCTTCGCGTTGTGGATCGTCATCAGCGTGACCAGGCTCTCCTCCTCGCGAATCGTGTCCTGGTCCGAGAGCAGGGAGAGCTCCTGCAGGAAATGCGACAGGCTCGGCTCGGCGGCGGTCGCCTGATACTCCTGCGCGACGCCGGCGAGCTCCTGCAGGTTCTCGGCCCGACCCTGGGCCTCGATCGTCCGCTCGGCCTCGAGCGCATCGAGGTAGCCGCTTCGCTCGAGGACGCGCTCGACGAGGTCGGCCACGGACAACTCGAGCGCGCCCGCCCCCAGCAACTCCAGCATGGAGTGAAAGGAGCGCACCGCCCTGAGCGGCGCCCCGGTCAGACCCGCCTCCTCGGCGAAGGCGAACGCCTCCCAGAAACTGATGCCCTGCGCGTAAGCGTATGCCTGCAGACGCGCGAGCGACGCCTCGCCGATTCCGCGGCGGGGCCGGTTGGCGACCCGCTGCAACGAGACCGCGTCGAACGAGTTGTCGATCACCTTGAGGTAGGCGATCAGGTCCTTGATCTCGGCGCGATCGTAGAAGCGCGGGCCGCCGATCACCTGATAGGGAACCTGTTGGCGAACGAGCACGTCCTCGAGCACGCGCGACTGCGCGTTCATCCGGTAGAAGACCGCGATCTCGCGCCCGTTGCAGCCCTCTTCCACGAGCGACGTGATCTCCGCCGCGACGAAGCGGGCCTCGGCGTGCTCGTCCTCGACCTCCACGACCCGGACTGGGTCCCCGTCCCCCAGCTCCGACCAGAGCTCCTTCGGCTTGCGCTCGCGGTTGTGCTGAATGACCGCGTTGGCCGCCTTCAGGATGTGATTCGTCGAGCGGTAGTTCTGCTCGAGCGCAACGGTTCGGGTCTCGCCGAAGTCGCGCTCGAAGCCGAGGATGTTGCGAATGTCCGCTCCCCTGAAGCCGAAGATCGCCTGGTCCGGGTCGCCGACGGCGCAGATGTTGCGGTGCTTGGCGGCGAGCAGCTGGAGCAACCGGTACTGCGCGTGATTCGTGTCCTGATACTCGTCGACGAGGATGTAGCGGAACGCGTCCTGCCAGCGCTCGCGCGCCTCGGGAAAGCGCTCGAGGACGTTCACGGTCAGCATCAACATGTCGTCGAAGTCGACCGCGTTCGAGGCAAAGAGGCGCCGCTGGTAGAGGTCGTACACGTCGGCGACGGTCTGGTCGTAGAAGGAGGCGACGCGGGCCCGGTACTCCTCGGGGCTGACGAGCTGGTTCTTCGCGTTCGAGATCTGCGCGTGGATCCCGCGTGGGACGAAGCGCTTCGGGTCCCGCTCCAGCTCCTCGAGGCAGGCCTTCGTCAGCCGGACCTGATCGGCCCCGTCGTAGATCGTGAAGTTCGATTTGTAGCCCAGCCGCGCGGCCTCGCGGCGGAGGATGCGCCCGCAGGCGGCGTGGAAGGTCAGAATCCAGATCGGTCGCGCGAGGCCCTCGAGCAGGTCGTCGAGCCGAGAGCGCATCTCACCCGCTGCCTTGTTCGTGAAGGTGATCCCGAGGATCTCCTCCGGCTTCACCCCGCACGCGGTCACGAGATGCGCCACCCGGTAGGTAAGGACGCGCGTCTTCCCGGAGCCGGCGCCGGCAATGACGAGGAGCGGCCCCTCGGTCTGGAGCACGGCCTCGCGCTGCGCCTCGTTGAGGACGGTCAGGTAGCTCTCCGGCGAGAGTACGGGCACCGCTCGATCGTACCGACGCCTGTTAACGTGATCGGTTCGTGGGCTACGCGTTTGGATCTCTCGACGAGCTCGGTCACGGGCCCGGCTTCCGCAAGATCCGTAGAGCGCTCGGGATCGAGGCCTTCGGCGTGAACGCGCTCGTCATGCCGCCCGGGATGGAGGGGTTCCTCCACTTCCACGAGATCCAGGACGAGCTCTACTTCGTTCACAGCGGCCGCGCGCGCGTCGAAGTCGGTGGCGAGGTGCGAGAGCTCGGGCCGGGCGGCCTGGTCCACGTCGAGGCGACCACGCCGCGCAGGGTGTCGAACGGGGGCGAGGACGATCTCGTCCTCCTCGTCGTCGGCGGCAAGGACGGCTACGTCGAGCGCGACGGCCACCTCGTCGATCCGGAGCGCGACCTCGAACGGCGGCGCGCCTTCGGCGGCTGATGGGTGTTCGGTCTCTCGCGGAGCTGCGGTCAGAACGGGCCTTCGTCTGCAGGCTGACACCCGATCGGGCGCTCGAGACACTCGACGAGGCAGAGGCCTTCCTGCTCGACCGGGGCCTGCTGACGCGAACCGCGGACTCGTCGCTGCCGAGCCTGTTCGGGGCCTGCCACGAGGCCCCCTATGCGCCGGGCAGTCGCGGCTTCGGTCAGTGGCCCGCGACGAAGTTTCCCTGGTTCGGCGAGCTGGGCGAGAGGGGCTATCGGGTCCTGAAGGTGCACCGCGGCAAGAGCCTGATCGTCACCGAGGAGGTCGCACGCCTGCTCGACCCGATCTGCCGTGGGGAGCTGAGCCGGATGGAGGCCGAAGCGGAGGACTGGGCGCTCGTCCTGCGGCACCTCGCGGCGGCCGGGCCGTCGACGCTGGAGGATCTGCAGACCGAGCTCGGACTGAAGCCGAAGGAGCTGAAGGCGATCCGGTACCCGCTGGAGCGCTGCGGCGCCGTGGTCGCTCGATCGCTCGTCTATGCGGCCGGCGAGAGGCATGCGCACTCGGCCGAGCTCTCTCGCTGGGATCAGGTGCACCCGGAGCCGGCCGATGCTGGCGGGCTCGAGGAGCTGATCGTTGCCGGCGTACGGGCGGCCGTCGTCGCCTCCGAGCGCGAGCTGACGCGCTGGTTCTCGTGGCCCTGGCGGATCGAGGACGATCTCGTCGAACGCCTCACGGCGGAGGGCCGACTCTCACGACCCGAGCCGGGGTGGGTCAGCCTCCCGTCCTGATCCGGCCCTACGAGCCGTCGGACCTGCGAACGCACGTCCGGCTGCTGCGAGAGCTCCGGCCCGACCGCCTCTACACGGAGACCGGGTTTCGCTACCGGCTCACTGCGCTCACGGCCCGGGAGCGACGGCGCTGGTGGGTCGCGCTCGCAGGAGACGAGCTGGTGGGAGCAGCCACGGCAGTGACGGTCTGGTGGACCCGGTCGGCCGACGCGGCGCTCGTCTGGGCCGGCGTCGCTGCGAGCTGGCGCCGTCTAGGCACCGCTTGCGGTGCCTAGATTCAGGCGGTGCGGGCTTGTCCGCACCGCCGTCTGAAGTGACCGGTCGAGCCGATTGAAACAGACCCAGGCTCCTAGGAATCGGGTCTCGCCTGCTCGATCTCGCCGAGGAGCGGGCCCGAGCGATCGGCGCGACGCGCCTGCGCTGCGAGGTCGTGCTCGACGACGGGCGCGCGTTCATCAGCCGGCGTGGCTACGAGCGAGGAAGAAGGGAGCGAGTCTCTGCGCTCGATCCCCGCACGGTCGATTTATCACCTCTGCCTCGGCTCGAGCGCTCGGCCGGAGACCACGGCTTTCGCCTCGCTTCCCTTGCGGCGGCGGCTGGCCTCGAGCGTGAGCTCTACGACCTCGATCTCGCGGCATCGCGAGACATCCCGGCCGACGAGGAGATCACGTTCTCGCTCGAGGATTGGCGATGCGACCTCTGGCTCGATCCGGAGGTCGATCGCGACGCGAGTCACGTCGTCCTGGAAGGCCACCGTCCGGTCGCTCTCGCGTACCTCCGCGTCGACCGCGAGGGGCGCAGCGCTGCCAACGAGGCCACCGGAACCGCCCGCCCGTACCGTCGCCGCGGGCTTGCGACGCTCGTCAAGCTCGCGACGATCCGCTGGGCGGCCGAGAACGGAATCGAGTCGATCCGCACCGACAACGACACGGAGAACATCGGCATGCTGGCGATCAACCAGCGGCTCGGCTACGAGCTCCGCTTCGTGCGCGAGGACTGGAGACGGCCGGTCGGCGAAGCGGGAACGCCTTCCCCGCCAGCGCGGGCAGCACCTGGGCCGTGACCCACACGGGCGTTGTCACATATCGCGTCGAGTAGCGGTAGCTGCCGTCCGGACGCAGCATGCGTGCCAGAAAGCGGAACGCTCCGCCCGGTGGCTTCCTCCCGGCAGCGAAGAACGCCTGGACGGCCCAGGCCGTGGACTGGCTGTCGGACGGCCGGCCGCGCGCCAGTGGAAAGCCGCCGTCTCGGTTCTCCAGGCCCCGTAGGTACGCAATTCCCCGGACGATCGGACGGCCCGACACGCTTGTCGAGCGCAGCGCCTCGATCGCGGCCGCGGTGTCGTTCGAGTCGGGCGCGCCACCCGGCGCCCACGACCAGCCGCCGCTCCGGCTCTGCTGCCGGAGCAGGTAGGCGACGGCCTTCGCCCCCGGGGGCGTTCGTGCCGAACGCAGCGCGAGCACGGCCCAGATCGTCGAGTTGACCAGCGGCCCGACGCGCCCGTCGGGCCGGCGGAGCCTCACCAGCCGCTCGACGAGGCCCGAGACGGGTTGGTCGAGCGACCGGAGAGCCAATATTCGAAGAGCGAGATCCGTCGGCTGCGGCGACGGCTGCCCGACCAGGTACCCGGCGGCTGCCGCTCCCGCCGGACCGGAGAGATGGCCGGCCGCGTCGAGCCCGAGCACGGCCCAGGCAGTCAGAGCCGGGTCCGAGCGCCCCCCCTGCTCCACGAACCCGCCGTCAGGCGCCTGGTGACCGGCGAGGTACCCGGCCGGCCGATCGACTGCGGGCGCGCCGACGAGCGCGGCGGCTGCGACGGTGGCGAGGAGCTTCAGGCCCATACGACCTCGGTGTGAACCCGCCGGCCGTATCGCTCGAGCAGCCGCCGTAGCTCCGGGCCGGCCACGAGCGCGATCACCAGGTTGCCGACTCCGTGTGCGACGTCGAAGGCAAAGCCCGCGGCGTGGCGCGCGACGAACGCCTGCCACGTGTGCGGATAGAACGCCCACCACTCCCAAACATCCATGAGGGCGCTGAAAGCGAGGCCGAGGGCGCAACAAAGGAGCGCGAACGGGATCCGGCGCCGGAGCAGGGGCGCCGCGAGCGCGCCGATCACTCCGCACCCGCCCCACAGCAGCATCTGCCAGAGCGTCCACGGCCCTTCGGGGAGGAAGAGGTTGGAGACGAAGGCCGCCACGGCGCCGACCGAGAAGCCTGCGCGAACGCCCAGCCCCACGCCCGCGGCCACCGCGATCACGGTGAGCGGCTGGACGCCCGGGATGCCGGCGAAGAGAACGCGCCCGCCGGCCGCCACCGCCGCCAGCGTCGCGATTCCCGCCAGCTCCTTCGCGGAGTCCGGGCCGGTCTCGAACCACGCGGCGCCGGCCAGCAGGAGCGCGCCTGCGACGACGAGCAGCGCGAGCGACGAGTCGGCCGGACGCTCGGCCAGCCAGAGCGCGCATGCGGCGATGGCCGCGGGCGCGCCGAGCGCGATCCATCTAGGCAAGGGCGAGCTCCCGCGTCGCACCCAGCGAGACCCGGCGGTCGGAGATAGATGCCGCGAACGGCAGATCGTGCGTGACGACGAGCGTGGTGCGGCCGCCGGCATCCTCACGCAGAAGGCGCGCCAGCTCGCGCTTGCGGTCTGGATCCATGCCTCGGGTCGGCTCGTCGAGGATCAGCACGTCCGGCTCGGTGACGATCACCGCGGCAAGCGCGAGCCGCTCCCGCTCGCCGCTCGACAGGTCACGGGGATGCCGCGCCTCGAAGCCCGCCAGCCCCACGCGCGCGAGCGCACGGCGGGCACGGCCGACGTCACCGCGTACGCCGAGCGCGACCTCCGCGTCAGCCCGCTCGCGGACGAGGTAGCGCCCCGGATCCTGCGAGAGATAGGCGGCACGGCCCTGGCGCGCGACACGACCCGACTGCGCCTCGAGCAGACCGGCGGCTATCTTCGCGAGTGTCGTCTTGCCGCTCCCGTTCGGGCCGGTCAGGGCCACGATCTCGCCGCGACCGAGCTCGAGACTCGCGCCGTCCAGCACGAGTGGGTCGCCGCCGTAGCGGAACGAGACGTTCTCGAGCCGGCAGAGCGGCGCGCCCGAGGTCGAGGCGGCGAGCGGCCCGGGCGCCTCCTCGACGTAGGCCGGCCGGTTCCGGGCGAGCCAGCGCAGGGCGTCGTCGCGCCACGCGTCGAGGACGATCCGCCCGCCCTCGAGAAAGAGGACACGGTCGGCTACCTCGAGCGGTCGCGCCGGTCGCTGCTCGGAGATGAGAACGGCCAGGCCGCGGTCCCGGGCCAGCCGGGCCGCGAGCTCGATCAGGCGGTCGGCGGCCCCGGGGTCGAGCTGGGACGTGGGCTCGTCGAGCAGGAGCAGGCGCGGCTCCAACGCGTGCGCGGCTGCAAGGCAGACGCGTTGCAACTGGCCGCTCGAGAGGTGGGTCACGCTCCTCGCGCCAAGGAGCCCGGCGCCGACGTCGCCGAGCGCCGACGCGACCCTCGCGCGGATCTGCGCCGGTGGCGTCCCGAGGTTCTCGAGGCCGAAGGCGACCTCGTTCTCGACGCCGTCCATGATCACCTGATCCTCCGGGTCCTGGAAGACCATCGCGACGGTTCCCGCCAGGTCGGCCGGCCGCACGAGTCTCGTATCGAGCCCGCCCACCTCGACCCGTCCGGCGAAACCGCCGCCGTGGAAATGCGGCACGAGCCCGGCGAAAATGCGCAGAAGGGTCGACTTGCCCGAGCCGGAAGGCCCGAAGACGGCGACGATCTCCCCTGGCTCGAGCGTCAGAGATGCATCAGCGAGAGCCGGGAGCGCCTGCCCGGGATACGAGAACGTGACGTGGTCGGCGCGGGCTAGAGCCACGCGACCCCCGAGACGGCGAGCAGCGGCGCCAGGACGAGCGCGGCGCGGTCGAGGCGGCTCCAGCCCGGCGCAGGCAGGCGCGTCCGACCGGGCCGGCCGAAGCCCCGAGCCTCCATCGCCTCGGCCAGGTTCAGCCCCCGCTCCAGGGAGCCGGCCATGAGCGGCGAGACGAGGCGCGCCCGCCCGCGCAGGCCGCGCACCTCGAGGCCGCGACCCCGGAGCGCCTCGACATAGCCGGCGGCGTCCCGCTCGAGCGTCGGCAGAAGGCGGGTCGCGAGCGCGACGGCCAGGACGGATCGGCGAGCCCAACCAGCGCTCTGAACGAGTCTGTCATGGTCGAGCGCGAGCGCGTAGACAGCACCGGCGAGCCCGAGTGCGGTAAAGCGAAGAGCGTAGAGCGCGGCCAGCCCGAGCTCCTCGCGGGTGACGTCGAGCGATCCCAACACGGGGACGATCGGACCGCTCCAGATCAGATGTGAGCCACGAGTCTGCGCGAGCGGCGAGATGACGAGCACGGAGAGCGCCGAGAAGGCCGTCCCCGAGAGGTACACGAGTGCCCGGCGGCGCGGCGCCCGCAGGACGACCGCGAGCAAGACGGCCGCGACGGCGCCGACCGCCGCGGGCCGGTCGGCCAGGAGCGCGACGGCGGCGAGGCCGGCAAGCA
Organism: Gaiellales bacterium; assembly: GCA_038253945.1. GTDB lineage: Bacteria > Actinomycetota > Thermoleophilia > Gaiellales > Gaiellaceae > JBBRYW01. The sequence goes on along the minus strand of JBBSGR010000002.1, from coordinate 337,680 downwards.
GCGCGGTGGCCGGGCCCGGGCTCACCGCAGCCCCCGGAAACGGTACCGCGCGAGCCCTGGGTTCGCGGCCAGCCGGCGCGCGCCGGCTGCGCCGATCTCGAAGTGCCAGGGGCCGCGCGCCTCCCCCCACGCGCGGAAGGTGCGCCGGCCAGGGACGATCTCGAACGTGTTGGAGCCAGCGGCAACGGAGCGCCCCGCCGGGCGGACCGAGACGGCGCCGACCAGCCGGCCGATGCGCTCGGCCGCATGCCGCGCCGCGGCCGGCCGATAGCGAACCGCCGTCGAGCGGTGCTTGCCGGCGTAGCCGTGGAGGAAGGGCTCGGGAAAGGCCCCGACGACGACGGGGACGTGCGGCTCTCGAAGCCAGGCGCGGTAGTCCCACCATTCGACGTCACCGGGATGCAGGCGATACTCGGCTGCGCCGCGGTCGGCCTCGACGCCGTTGACGAAGTAGAACCAGTCGCGCTGCGATGTCGCCGAGCCCGACACGCCCTCGAGCGACTGCACGTACCGGCCGCCGTAGCTCGTCTTGATCTCCGCCACGCGGTCGAGCGCCTGCATCGCGGTCAGTCCGGCGGGAACGCTTCGGACGAGAAGCACCTGCCCGCCTCGATCCCGGGTCACCCAGAGCGTCGCCTTCCCTCCTTCCTTGGCGCCGCAGCCCGTCAGCGAGAGCGTGGCGACGAGGAGCGCCATCGCCGCAGGCAGCCTCACTGCAGCGCGTTCGAGCGAATTGCTCCGGCGAGCGTCGCCCGCACGAGGCCGCGGTGGCGTCCCGGGCAGCCGACCGCAGCCGGTGTCGTCCCCCGGGTCTTGACGGCCCGGCCGTCGACGTGGAGGACGGCGCCCTTCGCCGCCGTCGTGTTGCCGTTATCGTCCTGCTCGACCACCCTGTAACAACCCCGAGGGGCGCGCGAGAGCGCCAGTGTCGGCGGCCCACCAGGGGCGATCCCGAACTGAGCCCAGTAGAAGAGCACGCGGTCGCCGTCTTTCAGTTCGACCTTGTCCGCGCCGACCCCTGGATCCTTGCCATTCACCTTGTAGACCCAGCCACTCTCGCCGCCCGCTTTGTAGCGGCCGACCTGGTCGACGTAGGGGCCGAAGCTCGTCGAGGTCACATGGTAGAAGAACTCACCGGCCGCGCTCGCCGTCTCGAGCGCGTCGAGCGCCGACGCGGTGGTCTCGAGTCGAGGCTCGGTTGCACCGTAGATCGTCTGGGTCTTGCCTTCGACGCGCACGTGCACGCGTACAGCGAGGGCTCCCGGCACGGCGACGGCCGCACAGGCGAGGGAGATCAGGAGAGCGAGGGAGCGCTTGGGCACGAATCCTCCTTCCGCGAGGGGTTCGGTCAAGGAGGCGAACGGCAGGTCTTCTGACTCGGGGCTCCCTCCCCGCCGCCTTCCCGGCCCCGAGGGCCAGTGGCGTGGTGGCGGTGAGCGTCTCCCCTCACAGCGGCGGGACCGTCCCGGACTTGCACCGGGTTCCCTCTCCGCTCGCCCGTTTCGCTGAGCCTATCATCGAAGGATGCTGACTTCGCGGCGCGTCTCGATGTGGCTTCCCGTCCTCCTGTGGGCGAGCGTGATCTTCGGTCTGTCCTCGATCCCCAGCCTCTCCACGGGCCTCGGCACGTGGGACCTTGTCCTGCGCAAAGGCGCCCACATCACGGAGTACGCCGTCCTCGGCGCTCTCCTGCTGCGAGCGGTCAGCAGGGAGCTGCCGGCGCTCCTCGCCGGGCTCGCCTACGCCGCAACGGACGAGATCCACCAGCATTTCGTGCCCGGCCGCGCAGGGCGGCCGCTCGACGTCGGCATCGACGCGATCGGGCTCGTCATCGGCATCGTCCTCTTCAAATCGGCGCGAGAACGGACGAGAGCACGACTCGCGCCGTAGCCATCGACCTCGACGCGGTCCTCGGCGACACGCGGACGCTGTGGGCCGACTGGCTCGAGCAGGCCGCGCGGCGCTACGACTCGATCGCGCCGCTGGCGGTCGACGGGCTGCCCGAGAACCGCGCCGAAGCAGCCGCCGAGCTCGACCGCTGGGCCGAGCAAGGTGTTGGCGACTGGCGTACGGCGCTCGAGCGCTTCGCCGAGGATCATGCGCCGGTCTACCTCAGGCCACGCGCGGCTGCGAGCGCGGGGCTGCGTCGCCTGCAAATTTCGGGCGTGCGCATCGGAGTCTTCACGGACGCTCCGGAGCCGCTCGCGCGCGTTGCGCTCGCTCAGTTGGGAGCGAGCAGGCGCGTCGCAGCTCTCGAGACGGGCGCAGGTGCGCTCGAGCGCCTGCTTCGGCGCCTGGGTGCAGGCACCGTCGTCGCCCGCACACCGGGCGACCTCGCCCGCCTCGCCGCCTAAGATGGTCGGGATGGAGCACAAGGACGTCACAGACCGGCAGCTGGACGCGCTGCTCGAGCGGCTCGATCGCCTGGCCGCCGAGATGCACGTGATGAACCGGCGACTCGACTCGGCCGAGAGCCTTGCCCGGATCGCCCACGAGCTTCGCTCGCTGAACGACTCGCTGCAGGCGCTCGCCTACGCGGCGCTCGGACAGAGCGGGCCGCAGGTGCGGCGCCGGCGCACCGGGTAGCTACTTGCGGAAGCGGTAGACGGTGCCGTTGAGCGAGGTCGCATAGAGCTCGCCGCGCGCGTCCTCCCCGAACGACGAGAGCTCCGGGACGTTGAAGCGCTCCTGCCGCTTGCCTGTCGCCTTACCGCCGGAGACGTGCAGGCTCCAGACGCGGCCGTTGCAATAGTCGCCGTAGAAGTACCGGCCGCGGATCGCAGGCACCGACGTGCCGCGGTAGACGTAACCGCCCGTCACGCTGCAGGCGCCCTCCGCGTGGCTGTAGGTGGCGATCGGAAAGACGAGCCGGCCTTGCGGCGTCGGCGCCTGATCGGCTCGGAAGCGCGAGTCCCCCTCGTAGACGCGCCAGCCGAAGTTGAGCAGGCCCTTGGTGGCATGCTTGACGTAGTCGACCTCCTCGAACTGGTTCTGTCCGACATCGCCCACGTAGAGGTCGCCCGTCTTCCGGTCGAATGAGAAGCGCCACGGATTCCGGAGGCCGTACACGGCGATTTGCGCGTGAGCCCCGCTGGCATTTACGTTGAGGCGCAGGAGCTTGCCGAGCATGCTGCCGAGGTTCTGGGCGTTGTTCTGAGGGTCACCGCCGGAGCCGCCGTCGCCCATCCCCACGTAGAGCTGACCGTCGGGTCCGAACTGCAGCTGCCCGCCGTTGTGGTTCGCGTACGGCTGGTGGACGAAGAGCAGCTCGCGCGCCGTGGCGGGCAGCACTCGGTCGAACGCGGTGGACGAGCGGTACTCGACCACGCGGGTGTCCCCCTGCCGGTCGGTGTAGTCGACGTAGAGCCGGTGGTTCTTCGCGTAGGCCGGATGGAAAGCGAGCGAGAGGAGCCCCCGCTCGCTGCCGCTCGAGACGAGACCGCTGATGTCGAGGAAGGGCTGGGCGCGCAGCTTGCCCTGCACGACCACACGGATTCGGCCACCCTGCTCGACGACGTAGATGCGGTCCCGCTGGTTCCGCGGAGCCGTCACGTAGAGGGGCGAGGAGAGTCCCGTCACGAAGGGCTGCAAGCTCACCGCCGGAGCATGCAGAGGCGCCGCCGAGCAGAGAGAAACTGCCGCACATGCCGCGTGGAGCAACCCCAGAAGACTCACGCCCGCCACGGTAGCGAGCGCGGCGTCGGTCACGCGTCGATCAGCTCTTCAGCAGCACCCGGCGGAGCTCGTCCTCCCGTCCGGGACGCAGAATCGCCAGCACCTGGTCTCCCGGCCTGAGCTCGGTCGCGCCCACGGCGATCTCGGCCTCGCCGTTCCTCGTCACGGAGATGAGCCGCACTCCGTCCGGGAGTGCCAGACGCTCGACGCGCTTGCCGGCCGACGGCGAGCTCTCGTCGATCTGCACCTCCACGATCTCGAGATTCTCCTTCCGCAGCTCGAGCAGGTGAACGAGCTCGTGGGGCATCTCGTGCTCGACGAGCGCGAGGATCGTGGCGGTCGCGCTGACCGTGGGCGAGATGCCGAGCAGCTCGAAGTGCGGCTGGTTGCGCGGGTCGTTCACGCGCGCGATCACCTTGTCGACTCCGTATGTCTCCTGCGCGATCTGCGAGATGACGATGTTGTCCTCGTCATCACCGGTCAGAGCGAGGACCACGTCGGGGGGACGGCCGACCCCCGCCCGCTCCAGGACGTAGAGCTCAGTCGCGTCGCCGTGCTGGACCTGATGCCCGAATTCATCCTCGAGCCGCTCGTAGCGATCCCGGCGCTGCTCGATCAGCGTCACCTCGTGGCCGGTCCGAAGCAGGGAGCGCGCGACGTTCGTTCCCGCCTTCCCTCCGCCTGCGATCAGGACGTACACCGGCGATCAGCCTTCGACGGACTCGTGCGGTCGCACCTCGCAGCTGCGAACAGCCTCCGTGAGGAAGTCGATCGCCGTCGACGTGGGACAGACTGTTCGCAGCCCACGCCTGGCGTAGAGCTCGGCACGCGCCGGGTCGAGAATACGCACGACTACGCACTGGACGTCGAACCGCTTCTGTGCGACCTGGGCGATGACGATGTTGGTGTTGTCGCCATTCGTCGCCACAACGACGCCGTCGGCATCCTCGATCCCCGCCTGACGCAGCAGATCCGTGTCCATCCCGTGACCGACGAGGAAGCTGCCCGCCCAGTTCTCGCCCAAGCGGCCGAGAGCCTCCTCCTTCTCGTCGATCGCCGTCACCTGCCAGCCCTCACCCGCAAGTCGGAGGGCGACGTTCGAGCCGACGCGACCGCAGCCGATCACGATCGCCTTCATGAGGTGAGCGTAGCCGACCCTCCCGGCTTCGCGCGACCCTACGATGCATGCCGTGAGCCGGACGGCCGAGAGGACGCCGCTGGTGTTGCTGCACGGCCTCGGGACGGGCCCGGGAGCCTGGGAGCCGCAGCGCACCGTCCTCGGCCGCGATCGGACCACGGTGGCGCCGCAGCTCCCGCCCGAACTCCGCGGCGCGCTCGCTCGAGTCGCGGACGAGGTCGACCGTTTCGCCGGCGAGCCGGTCGACCTCTGCGGGCTCTCGTTCGGGGGGATCGTGGCGCTGCTCTATGCATCAGAGAATCCACGTCGGGTGCGGCGCCTCGTCGTCGCGGCAGGGCTTGCGCGGCTGCCACCCGCTCTGCGCGCTCTCCAGATCCTGCTGGCCGCGGCGTTTCGCGCGCTGCCGTCCCGTTCGGTCGCCGCAAGGCTCACCGAGGGAGTTCCCGAGCCGCATCGAACGGTCGCGCGTGAAGAGATCCGAGCTCTGAACGGACGGGATGCGGCGCACGCAATGCGCGGTGCGGCGCGCATCGACCTCCGCGAGGCCGCCCGGTCGCTAGCGCTCCCGGTGCTCGTGCTCTGCGGAGAGCGTGACCGGCTCAACATGCGCCTGTCGCGCGCCCTCGCGGACCTCGTCCCGGACGCGGAGCTGCGCACCATTCCGGGCGCAGGTCACGTCGCGAACCTCGACAACGAGGGGGCCTTCACCCAGCTCGTGCAGGACTTCCTCGACCGCTGAGCGAGTCGGGCCCGCGCCGCCCGGTCCTCACCCGCCTACGCCGTCTTCGTCGAGCACGCCCTGCGGGTAGGCGACGACCATTACCTCGCACGGCGCCTTTCGCAGCACATAGTCGACCGTAGGGCTGAAGAAGCGCGACTGCCGTCGCCAGCGGGGAGCAGAGCCGAGCACGATCAGATCGGTGCCGTCCTCGCCGGCCTTCCTGACGATCGCCTCGCCGAGCGCACGGGCGCGGACGATCTCCCCCGCGACCTCCACCCCGTGCTCGCTCGCAAGCTCCTTGGCATCCTCGAGCGAGGCCCACGCCCGCTCTTCCTGCTCGGCAAGCGCCACGTCGAGCTCGCGGTCGAGCGGCACCCGGATCACGTGCAGCACGTTGACCTGGCCCTTTTCCTCGTCGGCCAGCTTGAGTGCCGTCGCCAGCACCTCCTCGCCGATCGCGCCGATCTTCAGCGGCACGAGGATGCGGCAGTAGGCCCCTTCCTCGGCCGGATGGAGGTCGCCCACCGGCGCATGCACCCTCTCGAGCAGCCCCTCGTGCTCGGAGCGCCGGACGAGGACGTAGACGATTGCGCCGGCCAGGAGCCACGCGGAGCCGGCGGCCCGCGCGGCGCCGTGCGTCGCGAGCGCCGCGATCCAGATCGCGAAGGTGAGCGGCGCTCCGATCAGCGCCGCGACGGGGACGGGCGTGCCGCGTATGCGCACGTTCCCCGGAACCCGGAACGGCCGGTAGAGCGTCGGGTTCCGGAAACGGAGGCGGACGACCGCGATCTGTGCCGCCGTGAAGGCGAGCAGGACACCGAAGCTGTAGAGGCTCGCAAGAAAGCGCACCTCCCGGTGAACCGAGGCCGCCGTGACCACGATCGCAGCAGAGATGGCGGCCGAGCTGAAGAGCGAGACCGGCGCGATCAGCGTCCGGCGATTCAGCAAGCCGAAGGCGTGCGGCAGCATCGCGTGGCGACCCATCGAATAGGCGAGACGTCCGGCGCCAGACATCGACGTCGTAATCGCGCCGACCAGGATCAGGCTTCCAGTCAGGCCGATGAAGACGCGGACGCCGTCGACGACGACGTTCGGCAACGACCCGTGGAACGCGGCCACGATGCCGAGGAGCGGCGCGCGCAGCCAGACCGTGCCGAGGTCACTGGCGTATCCGTCCGGGCCGCGCGGGTCGGCGTGCGCGGGCGCGCCCGAGATGCCGACGACGGCGATCAGCACCGAGATGACCACGGCTGCCCCGATCCCGAGGAACAGGCTCCGCGGCAGCGTCCGGCCAGGCTCACGCGTCTCCGCGGCAAGGTTCGCAACGGTCTCGAGCCCGGTGAACGCGAGCATGGACAGCGGCAGCGCGAACGCGATCGCGCGCCAGCTCGGCTCGACCCCGAGGTGAGCGCCCTGGCCGAGCGAGTGCAGCGAGAAGAGGAAGGCGAAGCCGAGCACGATCAAGAGGACGTGCGAGACGAAGGCCAGGCCCGCGATGACAATGGCCACGCGGTAGAGACTTGGGCGGCGAACGAGGCGAACGAGCGCGACGCCGCCGATGACGCCGACGGCGACGACGGCGTCCCAGGGGCGATGCGCGATCGCCACCCACCCCACCGCGTGCCCCAGGTAGTGCGGGAGGAAAAGGGCGGCGAGCGCGATCACGATCAGGTAGTCGAGAAACAGAGCCCAGCCCGTGATGAACCCGGCGAAGTCGTTGAACGCGCGACGAACGAACGTCGCCGCTCCGCCCGTCTCGGGAAACGCGCTCGTTCCTTCCGCATACGAGAGCGCGACCAGGCCGAAGAGAAGGCCGACGACCAGGAGGATCCACGGCGTCAAGCCGAGCGCCTCGAGGGCGATCACCCCGAGCGCAAGGTAGAGCGAGCTTGCGATCTCGCCGTAGGCAACCGCTGCAAGCGAAGGAGTGTCGAGAACGCGTTCTAGACCGGCGAGCTTGCGAGCCATCGTTCAGATCACCGCAGTGAAAGGTAGAGGCGCAGGCCGCCGGCCAGTAGAAAGAGCGCGCCGATCGGGAAGCCGACACTGCCGCCGACCACCGCGGTCTCGACGATCAACACGAGGCCGATCGCGGCGATCAGGCACGAGAACGCCGCGGTCGCACGCCGCCTCACGCGGCCTTCTTGCCGGCCGCAATCAGCACGCGCGAGGGACTGGATCTCAGCACGTAGTCCGCGGTCGAGCCGAAGACCGGCCTACCCGCTCGGCCGGTTCGGCGCGGCGCGCCGACCACGACGAGCTCCGCGCTTCGCCGCTCGGCCTCCTCGACAATCGCGGGGCCTGCCCGCCGCGCCCGCACGAGCCTCGTGACGGCGCGAACCTCGTAGCGCTCCAGCAGAGCCTGTGCCTCGTCGAGCACCTCCGCTGCCTCGTCCTCGAGCTCCGGCATCGGGGCGTCGAGCGGCAGGCTGAGCGGGACCTCGACGACGTACACGATCGCGATCGTTGCTCCGCGCTCCGCGGCCAGCCGGCCGGCCGCCACGAGCGCCTCCTCGGACTCCGCGCTGCGCAGCACGGGGACGACGATCGTCCGGTACTCGATCTCCAGCGAGGGTCCGAGCACGAGGGCCGGAGCCCGCAGCGTCCGCTCGAGCGCCACGTGCACGAAACGTTTTCGGTAGAGCGTGTAGAAGGCGAAGCCGGCACTGAGCCAGCCGAGACCCGCGTAGCGCGTCGGAGCGTCCTGGACGACCACGACGAGCCATGCGATCCCGGTGCCGAGGCCGCCGAAGATCGCGAAGAGCGGCCACTCGACGTCGCCTAGGCGGAGATTCGGGCGGGCGCGAAACACGAGCTCCTCGTGGCGCCGCCGAAAGCGGAGCGCGATCACGGCGACGTGCGCGACCGTGAACGAGAGCATTGCGCCGAACGCGTACATGCGCCCGATGAAGGTCACGTTTCCCGGCAGCAGGAACAGGATCGAGGCAAAGCCGGCAAAGACGACGAGCGAGAGCCAGGGCGTCTTGTAGCGCGGGTGCAGGCGCCGGAAGACGTCGGGCAGCTGCCGGTAGCTCGACATCGAATAGGTGATGCGCGAGGCCCCGATCACGCCGGCGTTCGTCGCGATGAAGAGGATCGTGGCCGCCAGGACGCCGACGTAGATCTTCGCCGTGCCCAGGAGCGTCCCATGCAGGCCGAGGTTCTCGACGAGGCCGAGCACCGGGTCGTTCTGGAAGCCGCCCTTCTCCGGCGTGAGCCCGAGCTTGGTCACAAAGTGGCCGCCCGCCTGGCGGTGGACGGGCAGCGCCGAGAGTGCGACCCACGGGAGCGTGAAGTAGATCGCGAAGACGGCGACCGCGACCCAGCTGATCGAGCGCGGGATGTCCCGGGGCGGGTCGCGCGCCTCCTCGGCGAGGTTCGAGACCGTCTCGATTCCCGTGTAGGCGATCATCGCAATCGGGATCGCGAGCAGGAACTGACCCCACGAGGGAGCGACGCCGAGGTGGATGTTGTCGACGAGCGTGCTCGGGCTGAGAATGAGGAACGCGCCCAGCAGCACGAGCAGGAGCTGCGTCGCGAAGTCGATGACCGCGAGGAGGATGTTGAGCTTCGCAGCCTCCTGGATCCCGATGATGTTGAGCGCGACGAGACAGACGATGACCGTGGCGCCGCCGATGATGTCCCACGGATTCGACCGGAGCGGCTCCCAGAAGATCGAGAGGTAGTGCGGTACGAAGAACGCCGAGATGGCGATCGTGATGATGTAGTTCAGCATCTGCGCCCACGCCGCTCCGAACGAGACGAGCTCGTTGAACGCGTGCCGCGCGAAGCTCGCCGAGCCGCCGGCCTCGGGGAACCGGACTGTCCCCTCTGCATATGTGGCCGCAGTCGCCGCGAAGATGAGGCCCGAGATCAGGAAGACGATCGGCGTAAGGCCGAGGGCGATCGCCGCGGTGACGCCGAGCGCGTAGTAGATCGAGGAACCGACGTTTCCGTACGCCGTGGCGAAGAGCGCCGGCGTGCCAAGAACGCGCTCGAGACCCTGCTGCTGCCGCCTGCGGCGAGGCACTAATCGCGGGTGAACCCATGGTTCGCCCGCGGGCCCCCTCCTTTTGCCGCCGCGGCGATCCCGGCCGCAGTGGGCCTCTCGGCGGGCAAAGCCCGCCTTCGGCGGCGGCTCGTTGCGCGTGGCGTGCGCACGGGTGAACCCACGGTTCCCCCGCGGGCCCCCTCTCTCGCGGGTGAACCCATGGTTCGCCCGCGGGCCCCCTCCTTTTGCCGCCGCGGCGATCCCGGCCGCAGTGGGCCTCTCGGCGGGCAAAGCCCGCCTTCGGCGGCGGCTCGTTGCGCGTGGCGCTGGGCGCGGGGGAACCCAGCGGTCGGCCTGTCGCCGGGCAGAGCCCGCCTCGGCGGCGGAGCGGAGCGGCTAGTGGACGCGGAAGAGCGGGGATTCATGCGCGAGCGTAAACAATGAGCTGAGCGCTCCGAACGCCGAGGCGCCAGCGCGTAGAGGGTACGCGTTCATGGATCGCTCCGCCCCGCCGCCGAAGCCGGGCTCTGCCCGGCGAGAGGCTCACGACGGCATGACTCGCCGCTGCGGCGAAGGAGGGGGCACACGGGGGAACCACGGGTTCACCCGTGCGGTTCTAGCCGTGAATCGAGACGATGAGCGGGATGATCAGGATGGCGACGACGTTCGCGATCTTGATCATCGGGTTGATCGCGGGGCCGGCGGTGTCCTTGTAGGGATCGCCCACGGTGTCGCCGGTGATAGCCGCTGCATGGGCCTCGGAGCCCTTCCCGCCGTGAGCCCCGTCCTCGATCAGCTTCTTCGCATTGTCCCAGGCGCCACCGCCAGAGGTCATCGCGATGGCGAGAAAGAGCCCCGTCACGATCGTGCCGATCAGCAGGCCGCCCAGCATGCGCGCGTTGATGATCCCGACGATGATCGGGAAGGCGATGGGAATCAACGCCGGCGCGAGCATGCTCTTGATCGCGGACCCCGTGACGATGTCGATCGTGCGCCCGTACTCGGGCCGCGACGTTCCTTCCATGATCCCCGGATTCTCGCGGAACTGGCGGCGCACCTCCGTCACGACCTGGCCGCCGACGCGACCAACGGCCTGCATGGCCAGCGACGCGAAGAGGAACGGCATCAGGCCGCCGATGAAGAGGCCGGCAATCACCCAGGCGTCACTGAGGCTGAAGGTGGAGGACAGCCCCGCGTTCGTAAGGCCGGTCGTGTAGCTGTCGAACAGGACGAGGGCAGCCAGTGCGGCCGAGCCGATCGCGTAGCCCTTGGTCACCGCCTTCGTCGTATTCCCGACCGCGTCGAGCGGATCGGTGATCGCCCGCACGGACTCGTCCAGGTCGGCCATCTCCGCGATGCCCCCCGCGTTGTCGGTGACGGGCCCGTAGGCATCGAGCGCGACGATCAGGCCGGTCATCGACAGCTGCGCCATGACGGCCACGCCGATCCCGTACAGCCCGGCGAAGTGGTGCGCCACGAGAATCCCGGTGGCGATCACGATCACCGGGAGCGCGGTCGCCTGCATGCCGACGGCGAGCCCCTCGATGACGTTCGTCGCATGGCCGGTCCGCGAAGCTCCCGAAATCGCCTTGACAGGGTTCCAGCGCGTACCCGTGTAGTACTCGGTGATGCCAACGAGCAGGAACGTCACCACCAGCCCGACTAGGGCCGAGAGGTACAGGTCGGAGAAGCTGAACGTCGATCCGTCGAACGCCATCGTGACAGGGATGAACCCGATCGCGGACAGGATGACCGCAACGAGGACGGACTTGTAGAGGGCGTTCATGATCGAGCCGCCCCGGCCGACCCGCGCGAAGAAGGTGCCGATCACGGAGGCGAGGATCGAGATTCCGCCGAGAGCGAGCGGGTAGAGGGCGAGGTCGCTCGAGGGGAAGGTCGTTCCCAGCAGCATCACGGCGACGGCGGTGACCGCGTAGGTCTCGAACAGGTCCGCCGCCATCCCCGCGCAGTCGCCGACGTTGTCACCGACGTTGTCGGCGATTACGGCCGGGTTGCGCGGATCGTCCTCGGGAATCCCGGCCTCGATCTTTCCGACGAGGTCGGCGCCGACGTCCGCTGCCTTCGTGTAGATGCCGCCGCCGAGGCGCGCGAAAACCGAGATCAGCGAGCCGCCGAAGGCCAGTCCGATCAGGTCGTCGATCGCGGAGTCGCGCGAGTTCCCGAGCCAGCCCGTCAGCACCCAGTAGTAGCCCGCCACGCCGAGCAACCCGAGGCCGACGACGAGGAGGCCCGTCACGGAGCCGGCGCGGAAGGCGACGTTCAGCGCGGGCTTGAGACCGTGCTTCGCCGCCTCGGCGGTGCGGACGTTCGACCGGACGGCGACGTTCATGCCGATGAAGCCCGCCGCCGAGGAGAGCACTGCGCCGACGAGGAAGCCGAATGCGGTTCCCCAGCCGAGCTTGTGGTAGAGGCCCAGGATCAGGAAGGGGACGACTGCGACGATCGCGATCGTCGTGTACTGACGTCTGAGGTACGCGGCCGCGCCCTCCTGGATGGCACGTGCGATCTCCTGCATGCGCTCGCTGCCTGCGGGTCGCCCGAGCAGCCAGATGGTCAGGCCGATGCCGTACGCGACGGCGACGCCGGCGCACACGAGCGCGAAGAGGACGGGATGATCCTTGAAGAAGCTCATCGCAAGCGGTTGTTACAAAGTTTGCGCCGAACGGCTTCGGCGCGGGGTGTTTTGTATCACAATCCCCGGGCGTGAAGTGTGCGCGGCTCTGGCGGCTCAGTGGCCGCTGGGGGCGCCGCGCCTAGATGCGCGCGCCCGCGAGCGCGGTCGCGCACGCGTCTTCCGGCTGGCGCCCGATCTTCGGGATCGCCGCGAAGAGCAGCTGCCGGAGCTTCTCGTTGTTCTCGTTGAAGACGGTGACCACGGTCTCGTGCGAGACGGGCTCCTGTCCTTCGACGCCGACGTCGTGATCCGTGACCATCGAGATGTTGGCGTAGCAGAGCTCGAGCTCACGCGCGAGGTAGCCCTCCGGGTACGCCGTCATGTTGATCACGTCCCACCCCGCGGCGGCGAACCACCTCGACTCGGCTCGCGTCGAGAAGCGCGGCCCCTGGATCGTCACCACCGTTCCCCCGTCACGCGCGGGGATGCCGAGCTCGGCGGCCGTCTCGAGCAGGAGCCGGCGCAAGTCGGGACAGTACGGATCGGCCGCCGAGACGTGGGTGGTCTCGGGGCCGTCGTAGAAGGTGTCGGCGCGGCCGCTCGTCCGATCCACGAACTGGTCGCAGACGACGAACTCGCCGAGCTGGAGGTCGGCCTTGAGGGCGCCCGATGCGTTCGGCCCGATGATCCGCCGCACGCCGAGCTCGTGCATCGCCCACACGTTGGCCCGGTACGGAATCATGTGCGGCGGCAGCTCGTGATTCGGCCCGTGACGCGGCAGAAACGCAACCCGCTTGCCTCCGACGTCGCCGATGACGACCGGCGCCGACGGGCTGCCGAACGGGGTCTCGACGTCCACCTCCTCGACGTCCTCCAAGAACGAGTAGAACCCCGAGCCGCCGAAGATCCCGATCTCAGCTTCCGGCATCCGGCTCCTCGGCGGCACCTGGTTCGAGATCAGGCCCTTCGGGCTCGGGTTCAGGCACGTGGTTGGGATCCTCTTCGTCGACCGCGCCGACGAACGCAAGCTGGAGGTTCGTAACGACCTGGCCGAAGTCGCGGAGAACTTGCTCCGGCACTGTGCCCTCCAGCACCGGCAACTGCGCGCGCAGGGCGTCGATCGCTAGCCTCGCGTCGCCCAGGTCGCGGCTCGAGCGATCGAGCTTCGCGTAGGCGAGCTGGGCGAGCGTCGACATGTTCGAGAGCAGGAACTCGGCGACCTTGAGCTGCCGCATCATCTCCGTCAGCTCCTCGGGCGTTATCTCACGCGCCGACTCCGGCGGGCTGGGGTCCTCCTCGCGCTGCGGGCGGTACTCGCCGCCGGGTGTCCAGATCCCGCCGCCCTCAGCCACGGACGAACTCCTCCTTCGGCCGCACCTGCTCCGCGTAGACCTCCTCGATCGTCGCACCGCCCTCGTGTCTCGCGATCTGCCGCTCGGCGGCATTCGCCTCCGGTACGAACAGGTACGGCGCGGCGCCCAGCTCCTCGGCCGCCGGCAGTGACCACTCGATCAACTCCTCGATCGCGGCTCGCGTCGAGCGGACGCCGCCGCGCGCGAGATCGATCATCTCGCCGGAGAGCCCGTAGCGAATCGCTCGCCAGAAGTTCTCCTCGATCAGCCGGTGCGGATGGTCGGGCAGCGGCTCGCCCTCGTCGAGCGCGCGCGCGATCCGCGCGGTCACCGCGTAGGCGAGAGCTGCGAGCGTGCGGGACTCTGCAAGATCGGGCTGAGCGTCGCAGATCCGAATCTCGACGGTCGGAAACGCGAGGTGTGGGCGAACGCTCCACCAGAGCTGCGTGTGCTCCGTGATCGACCCGGTCTCGTAGAGCAGGCGAACGTAGCGCTCCCAGTCGTCCCAGCCGGCGAACGAGTCAGGCACGCCGCAGCGGGGAAACATCCGCGTGAAGATCTGCGTCCGCGCCGAATGCAGGTGCGTGTAGACCCCCTCGACGAACGGTGAGCTGGCCGACAGCGCGAGCAGCTCGGGTAGGACGGCTCGCAGCGCGTTGCAGACCCGGACTGCGCGATCCGCGCCCCGGATCCCGACGTGGACGTGAAACCCGAAGCTGTTGTTGCGCCAGACGACGTAGCGGAGCATCTCGTCGTTTCGCCGGTAGTGCGGCGTGTCGATGATCCGCTGCTCCTGCCATGGGCTCCAGGGATGCGTTCCGGTGGCGGCAAGCACGATCCCGAGCTGGTCCGCGAGATCGCTCAGTTGCTCGCGGCGAAGCGCCATCTTGCCCGCAGCCTCGGCGAAGCTTTCACACCGGCCCGTCCGCACCTCCACCTCGGACGCGATCAGCTCACCGACGATGTGCTCCTCCAGCTCCGTTCCGTCCGCGGCCGCTTGCATCTCTTCGAACCGATTGTCGAGCGACAGGGTCTCCGGATCGAGGATCGCGAACTCCTCCTCGACGGCGAGCGTGAAGTCCCGGCCGGACTCGAACGCATCGCGGGCGACGCGGATCTGCTCGTCGGGAGAGAGGCGCTGCGTGTCGCCCATGGGGCGACTACGTTAATCCACGGCGTCCCACCCCGGGGGAAGCTCGGGGGCCGGCCAGGAGGGATTCGGCCGCCAACGTTCCCAGCCGTCGGAAAAGGGTGGCGCCCAGGGCTCGATCCGCTCCACGACGCGCCGTGCCTCCGCCTGCACGATCTGCCTCGTCGGGCGTCAGCAACCCGATTCGCCGAGCCTCCTCGAATTCGTCCTCGTCCTCGTATTCCCAGGTGCCGTCCGCGTGGACGAAGACGTCGAACTCGTGGTCGACGTAGTCGAAGCCGAGCGGCGTGGGCTCCGGCGGGCGCTCGAGGTTGACGCAGATCCGGCCGCCGGTGAGCTCGCGCAGGACGACGATGTCGCCCGGCCGCCGCGCCATCATCCAAACGGCTCGAGCAGTCTTTCGCCGACGCTCCGCCACGACCAGCGCTCGACGACCGCCCGACGCGCGGCGAGGCCGAGCTCACGCCGCTCGGAAGCAGGCAGTGCGAGCAGCTCCTCGAGCTTGACGCGAAGGTCATCCACGTCACCCGTCGAGAAGCTCACGAGATGTCGCCGCTCCGGCGGATACTCGGACTCGATTCCAGCGGCCACCTGCGCGAGCCCGGAGTGGCGCGCGACGAGCGGCGGGCAGCCGGCCGCCGCCGCCTCGGCTGCGACCATGCCGAAGGCCTCCGGGAAGATGGACGGAACGAGGCAGACGTCGGCGAGGGGCAGCAGCTGGATCAGATGACGGTGCTCGAGGGGGCCGGTGAAGACTGCGTTCGGCGGGGCCATCGCCTCCAGCTGCTCGCGGTAGTCGCCGAAACCGACGATGAGAGCGCGCGCGTCGAGCCCGCGCAGCGCCTCGAGCAGCAGGTGCACCCCCTTGTTCAGCAGAAGCTTCCCGAAGTACACGACGACCGAGCTCTCCTGGGCGAAGAAGCGCTCGAGTGTTTCTGCGTTCCCTTCGTCCGGAAGCCGCTCGCTGGCATTGCCCGGGTTTGGTGGATCGCGCCGCGCCTGCTCGAGCAGCCCGGCGAGTGCGTCGTCGCGTGCGCGGGGTCTGAACTCCTCCACGTCGACTCCCGGGGGGACCTCGTAGACCCGCTCGACCTGGCCGACGACATCTTCGAGCACGGCGCGGATGTGGGTCGATCCCACGAAGGTCGCCTCTGCCTGCTCGAGCGACTCGCGACCCCAGGCTGCCAGCTCGTCGTTGCCGCGCATCGAGTACTCGAGCTCCGATCCGTGCGCCTTCACGGCGAAGCGCGCGCCGGTGGCGGCCCCGACCGGTCCTCCGAGCAGCACGTGATTACAGAAGACGAGATCCGCCGGAAGGTGCTCCCGCACCGCGGCGGCGTTCAGCTCCACGTAACGCCCCCTCTCGGGGACGGTCGTGTCCTGGAGAAGTCGCGGGGTAAGACCCGCGTACCGATCGAGCACGAACACGGGCAGGATGCCCTCGATCTCCGGACGCACGACCTCGGCGCCAGCGAGGTCGAACGCTTGCGGCTGCGGTTCCTGCGAGAAGACGACCACCTCGTGTCCGGCCCGGGCCCACTCTCGAACGAGCGCCTGCGTGTAGATGTTCGACCCTGTCCCGGAAAGCAGGTAGCCATGCCAAAGGAGGATCCGCATCACCCTTATCAAAGCCCCGGAGTCGGACGGAAGTGAAGGAGGGGCCCGCGGTGAAACCACGGATTCCTCCGCGACCTGAAAGGAGATTCGCATGTCTCAGATCATGAACGGAGGGCGTGCTGCCGATACCCCCCGCATGAAGGCCAGCTACCTCGTGAAGGGGTTTCCCGGCCACCCGCTGCACCCGCCGCTGACGGACGCCACGATCGGGACCTATACGGTCGCGACCATCCTCGGTGTCCTGGGCGCGCTCGGCGTTGCCGAGGCGAGCATGGCCAAGGGCTGGTGGCTGACCCTGGTCGTCGGGCTCGTGATCACCGGTCCGACGGCCTTGACGGGCCTCGCCGACTGGCTCACTATGACATCCGGCACGCCGCTCTGGCGAACCGCCACGTCGCACATGATCGCGATGCTGACGGCGACCGTCTTCTTCGGTCTTGCCGCCATCTTTGGGCACAGCTGCTACGTCGACGGCAACGTCACTGCCGGCCCGCTCGTCCTGACCCTGATCGGATTCGTTGCGCTGACGCTGGGCGGCTGGCTCGGCGGATCGGTGGTCTTCGTCCACGGCATGCGCGTGCTGAACCTCGTCGACGAGCCGTCGCTTCGCGCTGCCACGCCGCTCACACCCGAGAACGAGGAGGCCGCGAACTAGATGCTCGCGCGGGCGACCGGCGTCCTGCTGATCGGCGGGGCAAGTCGGCGCTTCGGCTCGCCGAAGGCGCTCGCACTCCTGGCCGGAGAGACTCTTGCGGAACGTGCGTGGCGCGTGCTCGGCGAGGCCTGTGAGGAGCGGATCGCCGTCGGCAAGGGGTTCGATCGCCTCCCGCTTCCTTTCGAGGTCCATGACGACGGCGCGGCCGTTCGTGCACCGATCGCGGGTGTGGTCGCGGGGCTCCGGCTCGCCTCGAACGACGTCTGCCTCGTCGTTCCGGTCGATGTGCCTCGCCTTACAGCGACCGCCCTCGTCGAGCTCGCGGAGGCCTGCCTCGACGTGGCCGTCTCCCAGACCGGCCCCCTACCCGGCGCGTATCGGAAGACGGCGCTGCCCGTCCTCGAGCGGCGGCTCGCCGCGGGCCAATTGGCGCTGAAGGACGCCCTGACCGAGCTCCAGATCGTGACCGTGAACCTCGATCCGGCGCTGCTCGCCAACGTGAACACAACCGACGATCTCCGCGCGGCCTACGATGCCCGCGATGGATAGCTGGCTCACCCAGGCACGCGACGCCGTTGCGGGCGCGGCCGGCATCCCGCCTCGCGAGCTCTCGCTCGACGACGACGACGTCGCCACCCTCCTGGACGTAGCCCGCGTCGCGGCCCACGAGAGCGGCGACCGGACGAACGCGCCCCTGCTCTGCTACCTGCTCGGGCGGGCGCAGGGAGGCGGCGACCTCGACGGGCTTGCTGCCGCCGTGCGCCGGATGGCTTGAAGCCTGCGGCCTACACGACCGCACCGCTCGAGGTGCTTCGCTTGCCCGAGCGGCGACGCGAGCGAGACCGCGTCGCCGTCGAGGAGCCGCTCGAGATCCGGGTGAACGGCGAGCCCGTCGCCGTCACGATGCGGACGCCCGGGCACGACGAGGAGCTTGCGCTCGGCTTCCTGCTCTCCGAGGGAATTCTCGCCGAGAGAGCTCAGCTTCCCCCCGACCTTGCCGCCAACACGGTCGACGCCGAGATCTCCGGCTTCGATCCCGCTGCCCTCAAGCGAAGCTTCTACACGACCTCCTCCTGCGGCGTCTGCGGCAAGGGCGCGCTCGAGGCGGTGCGGGTCGAGGCGCCGCCGGTCGAGAGCGACTTGGTCGTCCAGGCGGGGCTCCTCAGCGGGCTCCCGGGCCGGCTCCGGTCCGCCCAGTCGGCGTTCGAGGCGACCGGCGGCCTCCATGCGACCGGTCTCTTCGACGAGCACGGAGACCTGCTCTGCGCCCGCGAGGACGTCGGGCGGCACAACGCGATGGACAAGGTGATCGGCTGGGCGCACGGGGAAGGGCGCCTGCCGCTCTCGCGCGCGATGCTCTGTGTCAGCGGCCGCCTGTCGTTCGAGCTCGTCCAGAAGGCTGCCGTGGCAGGCTGCCCGATCCTCGTCGCGGTGGGGGCACCGTCCAGCCTGGCCGTCGACCTGGCCTCAGAGCAGCGCATGACCCTCTGCGGATTCGTACGCGACGGGAGGCTGACCGTCTACTCGGCCGCGACCCGCGTCGCCTGAGGCAGCGGCGGCTTCGCCTCCTCCTCACGCAGTTCCTCGCAGTACCGCTTGACGAGGAGGAAGACGACCACCGGCAGCACGAAGACCGCTGCCCGGAAGAACCAGATCTGCGCCGGATACGAGACCCCGAAGCTGACGAACACGCGATCCGACGCTCCCGCCAGAAATACGAGCGAGACCCACGTAAAGAGCGCCGCGCCCACGCCGGTGCGCCACGGGACGTCGCGAGGACGGTCGAGCAGGTTGTGGAAACCATGATCTCCGGTGAGACGCCGTTCGAGCGCCGGCCACGCAAAGAGGATCCCGAAGACGATCATCGGGAACAGCGCACCGCCCCAGAAAGGGTTCGGCACGAGGGTGTAGTGCCCGATCGTGACGTCGAACCCGGGCATCAACCGGAGCCCGCCGATCAGCCAGCCGAGGTACCAGTCCGGCTGGGCGCCGTTCGTCGCCAGCGCCGTCTCGAACGGCCCCCACTGCCAGACCGGGTTGACCTGGACGAGCCCGCCGAGCAGGAACAGCACAGCCGAGACGGCGAGCGCCAGCCCGATCGAGCGCGGCGCATACGCGGGGGTGTTCGGCAGTCCGACCACCCGCCGCTCGCTCTTGCCGGGCCCGCGGAACTGCGTGTGGTGACGCGCGGCGATCAGGAGCAGGTGGACCGTCAATAGCAGGCCGATCGCCAGCGGAAAGATCAGGACGTGGGCGATGTACATGCGGGACTCGAACTCGGGCGCGCCGGGAAAGGGCCCGCCCCAGAGCATCAGTCCGAGGTTGCCGCCGATCACGGGCAGGGAGAGCGCCACCGAATAGGCGATCGCAAGGCCCATTCCGGAGAGCAGGTCGTCGACGAGCGAGTAGCCGAGGAACCCCTCGAGCAGCGCGAGCATCAGCATTCCGACGCCGACGTAGTAGACGAGATCGCGCGGCTTGCGAAACGCGCCGGTGAAGAACACGCGCAGGAGGTGAAGCACGATCGAGACGACGAAGACGTCGGCCGCCCAGTGGTGCGTCTGCCGCATCAGAAGACCCGCCTTGACCTGGAACGACATGACGACAACCGATTTGTACGCCTCGGACATGCGGGCGCCCTGCAGTGGCGCGTACTGCCCGTGGTAGACCGTGTCGGCGAGGCTCGGCTGGAAGAAGAGCGTCAGATAGACGCCCGTCGCGACCAGGGTGACGAAGCAGTACAGCGCGATCTCGCCGAGGAGGAACGACCAGTGATCGGGAAAGACGTAGCGCAGCGCCTTGCGCACGAGCGGCGCGGTGCCACTGCGCTCGTCGAGGAAACGAACGGCTCGCCGAGTGATACTCACAGGCCAACCTCTCGAGGCTCATGCGGAGCGAGCGACCGACGCCCGTAGGCGTCACTCCGGCGATCCCGGACGCGTAGCGTGCTCATGGGCCAACTCCTTGAGGCTCACGCGGGGCAGGCGAGAGGTCTTTGCCGGGGCCAGTCCGGCGATCCCGGACCCGTAGGGTGCTCACCTCGTCCGCACCCCCGCCCAGGAAGGTCCGACCGACCCCGAGAAGCCGCCCCCGGCGACGAGGCGGCCGTGTGCGTCTACCCGCACCGGCAGCTGGGGCAGCGGCCGGCCTGCGGGGCCGAAGAGCACGCCGCCCCCCGTGGCGGGGTCGAACGTCGAGTAGTGGCAGGGGCAGACGAGCGCCGGGCGCGGGGAGGTCGGGTCGTAGAGCGGAGCGCGGTAGAGCGAGACTGCGCAGCCGGCGTGCGTGCAGATCTTGGAGTACGCCACGATCCCGCCCGGGGCCCACCCGTGTCGCTCGGGCGGCAAGTCGAGGCGCGACGGCTCGAGCCGGACGACGACGAGCGGCGAGCCGACCTGGTTTTGCTCCGCCCCGGCCGGAAAGGCGGTGTAGAGGCTCTCGGGCTCGATCTCGTCCGCGAGCAGCGGTCTGCCGAGGCTGTCCACCAGGCGAACGCCGGCCTGCCAGGGCGAGCGCTTGAGGGCCCGGGTGTCGAGCAGCGGCCCGAGCGAGACCGCAGGGACGACGAGCGCAGCGCCGAGAGCCGTCCCCGCACCGCCTGCGGCTACGACGAGCAGCCGCTTGCGGGTGAAGCGGTCGGTGCTCTCCGAGACGATCTGCTCGATCTCCTCGCGGGCCTCCTCGTTTGCTGGCTCGGGGTAAGGCTCGGAGATCTCGTCGTTTGCGACCAGACGCTTGCCGGTCACGACGGTGGCGACGGCGAGAAAGGCGAACGCGAGGCCGAGGGCGATTCCGAGCAGCTGCGTCTGAGCCGGGAGCCGATCGAGCGCAAAGACCGCGATGAAGCCGATCGCCGCGACCGTCGCGAGCAGAAGGCAGGAGAGGACGAGCGTCTCGGCGTGCGGGCTCGGCGGCCCGGGGGGCACGATCCGGGGTCGGGGGCGGCCGGGCGAAAGCGCCGCACGGCGCCGGCCGCGGCCGAGCAGCAGCGTCAGGCCGGCCACGATCAAGCGCCAGAACATCATTCCGCGCGGCGTCCGATCATGCGCGCGACGGCCACGAGCGCCGCTCCCGCGAGCAGCCAGGCGACGAGCCCTTCGGGAATCGGGCCGAGATGCCCGATGCTCCAGCCCCCGCGGTCGACGGGATCGTCCGTGCGCTGAACGTAGCGGACGATCGAGTCGACCTGACGGTCGCCCAGCTGACGCCGCGAGAACCGCGGCATCACATACGGCCCGATGCGGATGGCCTCGGCGATCTGCGTCGGCGTTGCCCTGTCCAGCGGAGGTGCGACCGCGCCGGTCACGAGCCCGCCGCGCGCGGCTATCTGGTGGCAGCCGGCGCAGTTCTCGGTGAAGAGGCGGAAACCCTCGGCCTCGCTGCCGCGCTCCGGTCGCGGTGCCGGAATCCCCGGCCCGCCGAACGACGCGATGTAGGCGACGAGCGCGTCGATCTCGCGCCCGGAGTAGGAGGGCGCGCGGTGCTTCGGCTCCTGAGCAGGGCGCCGAAGCGGCATGTAGCCCGTCGAGAGGTAGAAGTGGGCTGCCAGCGCGCCCACCCCGTGCAGCGAGGGACCGGCCCCCTCGAGTCCGCCCGCACCGGACGGCACGCTACTCCGCCGGACACCCTCGGCCTGGGCGCCGTGGCAGCTGATGCAGCCCTGCGCATAGAGCGCACGGCCACGCTCGATCGACGCCTGCGCGCCGGCGGCGCCCGGCAGGAGCACCAGCAGGAAAACGGCTACGGCGAGCGACCGCATCAGCCGGGCGTGCACGGGTGGAGGTAGACAGCACCTACGCCGCCCACGCCGATGATGGCGAGAAAGAGCAGGGAGACGATGATGCCGCCGAACGCCATGAAGCCAACGCGGCCTTTCGGGTCGGCGCTCCCACGGTCGACCTGCCGCCAGCTCCACCCGGCCGCACACGCGGCGGCGAGGCCGATTGCGGCTGCTACAGCCGTCACGGCGATCTCGAGTGGATGCGAAGAGAGCCCCCAGTGTGACGCGCCCGCCGAGCAATCCGCCTCCTGCAGGCCATAGCCGAGCACCAGGTGCAACACCCATGCGGCAGGAGCCCCGAGGAGCCCGAACCAGAGCAGCGCGGCCCGCGTGCCGCTCACAGCAAAGGCGACAGGTAGACGGCGAGGAAGACGACGGCGGCGAGCGCGTTGACGAAGTACCAGTAGAGGGCCGTCACCTGGACCGCGGCGTTTCGGTCGATCGCGTAGGCGCGTAGCCAGGCACGGACAGTCACCCAGCCGAGGAGCAGGACCCCCGCCCCGACGTGGAGGAGGTGGGCGCCGGTGATCGTGAAGTAGAGCGAGCCGTAGGTATCGGTCCGGGCGGTGAACGACTTCCAGTCCTCGTTGAGCTGGTAGGCCTGGAGCACCGTGTAGAGGCCGGCGATCAGCGTCGCGGCGAGCAGGCCGAGGCGAAGCAGCGACTGGCTGCCCCGCCGGATCCCGCGCTCCGCCAGGAAGATGGGAACGGTCGTGGCGACGACGAGAGCGGTCAGACCGAGGGCCTTCAAGACGTTCGGATCGGGAATGCCGTCGGGCGGCCAGTCCACCGTCTTGAAGCGCACGTAGAAGTAGGACGCGATCAGCACGCCGAACAGTGCGGCCTCCGTCGCGACGAGCAGGAGCATGCCCCACCAACCGTTCGAGCGCGAGGGACGCACGCGTCCCGGCGCGAGCGCCAGCTGAAGCCGGGCCGCCGGCGAGGTCACGAGATCCTCGGCTTCTCGCTGTGCCAGCCCGCGACGGCAGCAGCGGTGAGCAGACCGCCGATCGCGGCGACGACGTAGTGGTCGACGAGCAGGAAGACGAAGACGACCGAGAGCGCGAGCGCCACCAGGAGCGGCCAGGGCGACTCGCTCGGCATCTCGAGCACCTCGTCGGAGTCCGCGTCCAGCAGCGTGGTCGCGAGCGTCTCGTGCCCGTCGTCGAGCACGAGCTCGCCCCGGTTCAGCCGCGTCGTGTCTGCCAGCCGGTCGACGACGTCCCAGTTGGGGTTCGCGCTCGTTACGATCGGGATGACGGGAAAGTTGTAGTGCGGCGGGGGCGACGTCGTGGCCCACTCGAGCGTGTTTCCGCCCCAGGGGTCGGATCCGGCCGGCTCGCCCGAGCGTCGGCTCCAGACGACGTTCACGATCACAGCGAGGATTCCCAGCGCAAGCGTGAACGAGCCGATCGTCGAGAGCAGGTTGTAGATCCCCCACCCCATACCGTCCGGGTACGTGTAGACGCGCCTCGGCATGCCGAGCAGGCCCGAGATGTGCATCGGAAAGAAGGTGAGGTTGAACCCCACGAAGATCAGCCAGAAGCTCGCCTGTCCGAGCCGCTCGTCGAGGAGACGACCGGTGATCTTCGGCACCCAGTAGTACACCGCGGCGAGGATCGGGAAGACGGCGCCGCCGAAGAGGACGTAGTGGAAGTGGGCCACGACGAAGTACGAGTCGGTGACCTGCTGGTCGAACGGGATGGCGGCGAACATGACGCCGGTCAAGCCTCCGACCACGAACACGGTGATGAAGCCGAGCACGAAGAGGAACGGCGTCTTCAGCACCGGCCTACCCCGCAGGGCGGTCGCACTCCAGGCGAAGATCTGCACCCCGCTCGGGATGGTGATGATCAGGCTCGCGGCCGAGAAGAAGATCATGGAGATCTGCGGCAGCCCGGTGGCGAACATGTGGTGCACCCAGACGCCGAAGCCGATGAAGGCGGTCGCGATGGTCGCCAGCGCGACCCACGCGTAGGCGACCATCTCCCGCCGCGAGAAGACGGGGACGATCGAGGAGACGATCCCGACGGCCGGCAGGAAGATGATGTAGACGTCGGGGTGGCCGAAGATCCAGAACAGATGCTGCCACAGCAGCGGGTCTCCCCCCTTCGCGGGCTGGAAGAAGTGGAAGCCGAATTTCCGCTCCAACTCCAGGAACACGTTCGCCGCCGTGAGCGCCGGGAGCGCGAAGATGAGCGAGAAGGACGTTCCCAGCACGGCCCAGCAGAAGAGCGGCATCCGGTTGATCGACATCCCGGGCGCACGCAGCCGGAAGATCGTGACGATGAAATTGATGGCACCCGCCGTCGACGAGATGGCCAGGAAGGTCAGGCCGAGCGCGTAGAAGTCGATGTTCCGGCCCGGCGTGAACCTGTGCTCGGAGAGAGGAACGTAGTTGAACCAACCGTCGTTCGGCGCGACCCCGAACAGGAAGCTCGAGTACAGAAAGAGGCCAGAGGAGAGGTAGACCCAGTAGCTGAACGCGTTCAGCCGCGGGAAGGCCATGTCCCTCGACCCGATCAGCAGCGGCACGAAGTAGTTGCCGAAGCCCGAGAGCATGGGCGTGACGAAGAGGAAGATCATCGTCACTCCGTGCATGCTGAACAGGGCGTTGAACGTCTTTGGCCCGAGCAGGTCGTTGCGTGGTGAGGCGAGCTGCGTCCGCAGGGCCAGCGCCTCGAGGCCGGCGGCGACGAAGAAGAGCGACGCCGTGATCAGGTAGCGGACGCCGATCTTCTTGTGGTCGACAGTCAGGAGCGCCGTGCGGATCCCGGTGGGCTCCTCCCAGAGCCGTTCCAGCCGCTCGACCCGCTCGACGGTGGTCGCCATCTACTTCAGGCTCTCCAGATAGGCGGTCAGGCCGCGCAGCTCCGGTCCGGAGAGGCGAAAGCCGGGCATCCTGTTCCCGGGCTTCACGTGTTGCGGGTCGAGGATCCAGCCGCCGAGGAGATCCCTCGTGTTCGTCTCGGTCACGGCGCCGATCGTCCGGCGGCTGCCGAAATGGGTCAGGTCGGGGCCGACCTTGCCGTTCGCGCCCGTGCCCGAGACGGTATGGCAGCCCGAGCAACCGGAGCCGAGGAAGACGGCCTGGCCCCGCCTCGCGAGGGCCGAGGCGGGCGCTGCGACAGGTCTCGTCTCCCGCGCGAGCCAGGCCCGGAATGCGGCCGGCGGCTCGGCCACGACGAGCAGCGCCATGTTCGCGTGCTGGAGGCCGCAGAACTCGGCGCACTGGCCGCGGAACGTCCCCGCGTGGCTCGCGCGGAGCGTGATCGCGCTCGTCTTGCCCGGAATCGTGTCGATCTTCCGGTTCAGCGCCGGGATCCAGAGGCTGTGGATCACGTCCTCACTCGTGACCCGTGCCTGCACCGCCGCGCCGACCGGGATGTGAATCTCGTTCGCGGTCACGAGCTTGCGACCCTCGTAGCGGACGTCCCAGAACCACTGGCGGCCCACGACGTCGACCGTGAGCGCTGCCCGGCCGCGTGCCTGCGAGGTGGACGGGAGCGTCTGCAGGATCAGCACGAATAGGCCGACGAGGACGACGAGCGGCACGAGCGCACCACCCGTGAAGACGAGGGTACGGCCGAACCGGCTCTCCTCGCGCACGGGGGCATCGGCCCGGGAGCCGCGCCGGAGGATGGCCGCGAGTAAGAGCACGACGACGACCGCGAAGACGATCGTCGCTCCGATGAACATCACCCACCAGAGGTGCGCGATGTCCTTGGACGCCGGGCTCGCGGGCTCGAGCGTGGACTGACTCGAGCCGCAGCCCGCCAGGGTGAGAGCACCCCCGGCGACGAGCGCGAGCCTAGGGGCGGCCGGCCTGACCAAGCTCAACGACCTCACCGAAGACGCGGAGCCAGCCAGTGGGGTCCCGAAATTCGAGGCCGGGGCTTCCGGTTGCCCGTTCGTCCACGCCTCGATCATCTCCAGTGGCGCAGCGCGGAAAACCCTGACCACGGAGCCGCCGAGCAAGGACCCCATCGCTCTCAGCCGGACGGCGCCGTTGGGTGCGGGCAGTCCAGCGTTTTACGCCACAGCTGTCGGGCAAGGCCGTAGCAATGCGAATAGTTGTAGTCGGAGCGACAGGCAACGTCGGAACGAGCGTGCTCGCCGCGCTCGGCGCCGACCCGGACGTGGGATCGGTGCTCGGTCTCGCCCGCCGGCTGCCGAAGGCGCTCTTTGCCAAGACCGTATTACGTCGAGCGCCGCCTCGACCGCTTCGAGCAGCGGCATCCCGCCGTGCGAGTATGCCGCCTGCCCCGGGCTCACGTTCAAGCGAGAGGCGGCGACGGGAATCCGGCGCCTCTTCGCCGGGCCATTTCTGCCGAACCCGTTGCTGCGACGCTCCCTGATCCCCTTCGTCCCGAGCGTGAGGGGGCTCAGCTTTCAAGGCGTTCACTCCGACGACGTGGCCGAGGCCTACCGACTGGCGGCGACCTCAGCTGTGCGCGGGCCCTTCAACATCGCGGCCGATCCCGTACTCGACGCCGAGGAGCTGGCGCGAGTTGTCTCGGCGCGGGTCGTTCCCATCCCGGCCGGGGCGTTGCGCGCGCTCGTCACCGCCTCGTGGCACCTCCATCTCCAGCCGACGCCCGCCGGCTGGCTCGACCTGGCACTAGAAAAGCCGCCGATAGAGCGAGCAGCCGACGCAGACGGCCGGCGGCTCGTCCGTCAGCAGCGCCGCGCGAAAACGACGGTACTCCGGGCCGCGCCAAACCACGTCGAAGCCCTGACGCTCCGCGTCGCCCAGCACCGCGCGATCGGCGCCCATCACCATGCAGCAGGGCTGAACCTTCGCGTCATGCGTGACGTAGGCCGACTCGAACGGCCAGCTGCAGCCCGGCGTTCCCGGGAACCTCTCGACGCCCGGCTCCTCGAGCCGCGGCAGCCGCAGCTCGACGCCCAGCTGGTCGGCAAGCTCGGCTGCGGCGGCGAACGCCTCCCGATGACCGTCGTCCCCGTCGGCCCAGAGCGCCTCGACAGAGGCGAACTCCCGGATCTCTGCGTACGCACCGGCGGGCTCCGTGTCGCTGAAGGAGTGCGACAGGTTCTGAACCCAGACCCGGCAGATTCCCCAGTCCGAGGCTAGCCGGATCAGCGCCGGCAGCTCGTGGAGATTTCTCCGCATCGCGACGAAGACGAGCAACAGGCGGGGGCGCTCGGCGCCGAGCTCGCGCATCACCTCGACCAGGCCCTCGACGTTCGCCGAGACCCTCTCGAAGCTCGAGCCAGATCGGATCCCCTCGTACGTCTCGGCCGTGGCTCCGTCGAGGGAGACGTGAAGCCACTCGAGGCCCGCCGCGACGAGCTTCCTCGCGCGCTCACTGGTGAGCAAGGTCCCATTCGTGTTGAAGCCCATTCGAATCCCCCGTGTCGAGGCGTGCTCGATCATCTGAAAGAGATCGGGCGCCAGCAGAGGCTCGCCGAGGTCCTGCAGCGTGATCTGCTCGAGGTGGGGCAGATCGTCGACGATCCGCTTGAAGGTGTGGAAGCACATCGCACCCTCGCGCTTGCCGAGCTTCGGTCGGTAGCGGACGAGGCACATCTTGCAGGCGAGGTTGCAGGATCCTGTGACCTCGAGCTGGATCTCGCGCGGCAGCGGAGGCAGGAGCTGCGTCTGGGCGGCCTCCAGCCGGCTCGCGGGGCTCATGGCCACGACGACTCTTCCGAGGGTGCTGCAAGCCCAGGCGCCTCCGGTGTGAGCGGCTCGTCGAGCACCGAGTCGACGGCGAGGCAGAGCAGATGAATGGCCACGAGGTGAATTTCCTGGATCGTGGCGACGCTGCCCGCATCGACGCAGAGCGCGTCGTCGGCGAGCTCCTGCGCCGGATTGGGCGCCGGGCCAGTCAACGCCCAGCTCGTCAGCCCCCCCTCGGCCGCCGCCTCGAGGGCGGCGAGGACGTTCGCGCTTCGGCCGGACGTGCTCAGCGCCAGGAGCACGTCCCCCGCCCGTCCGTGCGCGCGCACCTGGCGCGCGAAAGTCTCGTCCGACCCGAAGTCGTTGCCGATTGCGGTGAGGCTGGAGGTGTCGGCGTGGAGCGCAAGTGCAGAAAGCGGACGGCGCCGTGTCAGGTAGCGGCCGACGAGCTCCCCCGTCAGGTGCTGCGCCTCGGCGGCGCTCCCGCCGTTGCCCGCCGCGAGCAGACGACCGCCTCGAGCGAGGCTGCCGGCGAGATGCCGTCCCCAGCGCTCGATCCGCTGGACGTCGTCTGCCAGAGCGGCGAGGGGCACCGCCAGAGCCGTCAGGTGCTCGCCGCTCGAAGGCAGCCTGTCCGTCACGCGGAGGCCTCGCTCACTTCCACGCGGCTCACGCGTCCCCACTCCGGGAGGACGCGGCTCACGCCGAAACTCCGAGCAGGAGCTCCACAGCCGCTGGAAGGTCGCTCGTCACCTCGGGGGCAGCCTCGATGTCCGCCGGGAGTGTCCGCGGCGTCGGAACGAGCACCGGACGCGCGCCGACTGCGAGCGCGGCTGCGACATCCGAGGCCGCGTCGCCGACGACTGCGCACCGCTCCGGCCTGACGCCAAGCGCGCGAGCGGCCTCGACGATCAGGCCCGGCGCCGGCTTGCGGCAGCCGCAACCTTCGTCCGGACGGTGCGGGCAAAGCGCCCACGGCCCGAGCGGCCCGAGCAGCTCCTCGACCCGCCGGTTGACCGCGTCGACGTCCTCGCGGGTCGCAAGCCCGCGGCCGATCGCGCTCTGGTTCGAGATCACCGCTGTCGGCACGCCTGCCGCGCGCAGGCGGTCGAGCGCCTGCCTCGCGCCCGGCATGGGCTCGACACGCGCGGGATCGCCGTTGTACGGCACGTCCACGACAAGGGTTCCGTCGCGATCGAGGAGCACCGCTTCCGGGCGGACCCGCGGTGCCGCGTCGGATGTCGGCGCCGAGGCGCGACCGGGCGCAGCAGGGGTGATTCCCAGAACGTTCATTGGCTGGAGCAGGTCTTCCCCCTCGACGCTGCGTAAAACGGCAGGACGGCGAAGTGCGGAAAGCAAGGCAGCGCAGCTGAGGCGCACAGCAAGTCATAGGATTCACGGGCAGGGCCGGGCTCTCGGCCCTCCGGGTCAGCCGAAGGAGGCTGGGGTGGCGAAGGCGGGACCGAGGGCGAAGGGCCGACCGATCGCCCGGAGCGAGCAGGTTCCCATGGGCCTCGGCCCGGCGGCAGCTTGCGATACGCCCCCCCTGGCAGAGCTCCTCGACCGGCTGCAGCAGGGCGTGGTCTACGTCGATCGGGAGCTCAGAATCGAGTTCGCAAATCGCGCCGCGCGGAGCCTGCTCGAGCTTGGCAGCCTCGCGAAGGGGCAGGAGTTGCCACGCTGGTGGCAGGATTTTCCGCTCCGGGACCTCGCCGCCTCTCTCCTGAAGGGGAGCGACGCAGTTACACAGGTCCACCCCGCCGGCGCCGCCGGGGCGAAGTACTCGCTGGCTGGGATTCCCGCCGGCGAATCGGCTTCAGCCGTTCTCATCCTCACCGATGTATCCGAGCGGGAGCGCCGCGAGCAGGCGCAGCGTGACTTCGTCACGAACGCGGCGCACGAGCTGCAGACGCCGCTCACGGCGATCGCGAGCGCCGTCGAGGTTCTTCAGGCAGGCGCAAAGGAAGTGCCGGCCCAGCGTGACCGCTTCCTGTCCCACATCGAGCGCGAGACGGCCCGGCTCGCCCGGCTGACGCGCGCCCTGCTCATGCTCGCCAGAGCACAGGGGCTCGAGCAGCAGCTTCGTCTCGAGACGCTCGAGCTCGCGGACCTCCTCCGAGACGTATCCGATGGACTTCCCGCGCGTGGCGGTGTCGACCTCGAGATCGACTGTCCCCGCCCGCTTCTCGTTGCTGCCAACCGTGACCTGCTCGAGCAGGCGGTGTCCGAGCTCCTGGCGAATGCGCTCAAGCATGC
Source organism: Gaiellales bacterium (assembly GCA_038253945.1). Classification (GTDB taxonomy): domain Bacteria; phylum Actinomycetota; class Thermoleophilia; order Gaiellales; family Gaiellaceae; genus JBBRYW01. Next base: position 308,066 of record JBBSGR010000002.1, on the reverse strand, counting down.
CTCGGGCGAAGCGGTCCTGATCGCCGGTCGCAAGCTTGCCGATGGCAACGTTGCGATCGAGGTCGTCGACGCGGGCCCCGGAATACCCCCATTCGCAACCGACCGCGTCTTCGACCACTTCTACCGCGCCGACGGCCACGGGCGAGAAGGCTTTGGGCTCGGACTGGCGATCGTGCGCCAGATCGTGACGGCGCTCAGCGGTACGATCGAGCTCGAGTCACGACACGGCCGCGGCACGGTCGTGCGTGTGGTCATGCCCGGAGCTCTCGAGTGACCGCACGGATTCTGGTCGTCGAGGACGAGCCCGCGATTAGGGAGTCCGTGACGTACGCGCTCGAGAGAGAGGGCTTCGCGGCGTCGGAGGCAGCCGACGGCGAGCAAGCGCTCGAGGCGCTCCTCGCAGACGACTACGATCTCGTCGTCCTCGACCTGATGCTGCCGAGGCTTTCCGGCACCGAGGTCTGCCGCCGCGTCCGCAAGAGCAGCGCCGTTCCAATCCTGATGCTGACGGCGAGGAGCTCGGAGGTAGATACCGTGCTTGGCCTCGAGATCGGGGCGGACGACTACGTCACCAAGCCCTTCTCGATGGTGGAGCTGATCGCTCGTGTGCGCGCTCTCCTGCGCAGGCGCGAGCTGGATCTCGACGAGCCGCCGGCCCTGCGGCGCGTCGGCGGTGTGCACCTCGATCTCGTCCGCCATGTCGTCGGGGTCGACGGTGAGCTCGTGCGGATGACTCCGTCGGAGTTCAGGCTGCTCGAGCTCTTGAGCCGCGAGCCGGAGCGCGTGTTCGAGCGCAAGCAGATCATGCGCCACCTGTGGGACAGCGACTACGTGGGTGATCAGCGGGCCTGCGACACGCACGTCTCCAACCTTCGAGCCAAGATCGAGCGCGACCCCCTGCGGCCTGAGCGGATCGTGACCATTCGCGGCGTCGGCTACAAGCTCGTCGCCGTGTGAGCAAACCCCGACGGAACGCTCGAACGTCGCTCACAACCCGCCGCGTACCCTCGCCGAGGAAGAGATCGAAAACCCGCGTTTCGAGGAGGGGATAATGAGCGCGAACGCCCAGGCCGAGCAGGCGCGAGACGGAACGAATTGCTCCCGCGCAGACGGCACACGCGCGCGCAGGACGCCGACCACCGTGCAGGCGTCCGTGAAGCCGGCAAGACCGAAGCTCGTCTTTTTCTACTCGGGCCAGTCGGGTCGCTGCCGGCGCGTCGAGGGCTTCCTCGCCCAGGTGTTGCAGCAACGCCGAAACCACGGCACGTTCTCGCTGTACCGCGTCGAGCAAACGGATCGGCCCGATCTCGTCAAGCACTTCGCGGTCGACACACTTCCGACCCTGGTGGTGGTGGAGGGTCGGCAGGTTCGTGCGCGACTCGAGTCCCCGCGCGGCTGCAGGGAGATCGAGAGCTTCCTCTCGCCCTGGCTACGCTGAGCCGGCTGGCCGAGTCAGGGCCGCCGGGGATCCAAGCGCTCGGCGAGCATCGTCAGAGCCCCCGCATGCTTGGCGACCACCCAGTAACGGTCGTTCCTCGAGACGACGTCCTCCACGTCGGGGATCTCGTGCCCGGGCCTGATCGCGAACAGGGCAGGATCGGAGCGAAGAGCCTCGTACTCCTCGAGCGAGATCTCGATCTGCTCCAGGCAGCTCTCGTCGCCGCACTCGCAGACGATCACCATACGGTCCGTCAGGGTCGAGAACGTCTCGTTGAGCGACTCCACCTGCTCGTTCACCTGGCGAAAGAGGGCTTCATTCTCCCCGATTCGCCGCTCCCGCTCGTCCATAGCCGATCAAACCTACGTGATTCTGGAATCGCTTGCAGGCTCCCGCTGCCTCGCTTCCGGGACCGGCACTGCTCGCTCGACGACGACGAATCGATCGTCTCGCTCGACGACGCGGCTGATGCGGCCGGACGCGGACTCGTGCCCGGGCAGGTTGAGAAAATGACCGGGGTTCGCGCGCACGGCACGGTACTCCTCGAGTGTGAGGCGAGCGAGCTGGCGGCAGCGGACGTCGGGACACTCGCAGATGAACGGCACGAGCCCCTCTGCGGCATAACCCTCGGCAACCACCCGAATGTTCTCGTTGGCCTGTCGGAAGATCGCGTCGTTTCCTGCACTGCGTCTCTCGATGGTTTCTGCCTCCTCTTGGGCTGTCGTCAGCCGGCGCTGCCCTCCGGCCGCTCGGTGAGCGGATCCTCGCGCAGGCTTTCCGCGAGCTCGCTTCGTTCCTGACTCTCCCGTTCGACCGTCTCGCCGAACTTGGTGTCATCGGCGCGGCGACTCTCCTCCTCGCGTTCGCCCCGCCCCGAGTCGGTGGCCGTCTCCTCGGTCGCGAGGATGTCGACCGCAACGCCGCCCCCGGGTGGCTCCGGCGCCACCGCGTGGTCGGACACGTTGGCTTGGTTGTCAGCTGGCACCTGCTTCGGAGGCGGGGGAACGTCCCAGTCGAACGTCACTTCGTGCTCGCCGCGCCGACGAAGAGTCCGCCGCCAGCCGAGCAGTCCGGCACCTATCCCGGCGACCAGGAACAACTTGCGCGCTCGTCCCACAAGCCCCGCCTACCCGCGAGGCAGTGCCGGAAACATTTCCCTGGTCGTTTAGACAAGCCGGACTAGAGGGCATAATTGTTGTGTGCCGGCGGCCGGTTTACGCGACGAGCTCAGGGTCCTCGTCGAGGAGGGCGAGGAGCAGAGCTACCTCGACCTCTCGAAGATCACCGAGACCCTGGACGAGCTCGATCTCGCCGACGACGAGGTCGACGCATTCTACGCCGAGCTCGACAGGCGAAGCGTCGACGTGAAGGACGACTGCGGCCAGGAGCGCGATCTCAGCGCGTACGCTAACGACGAGCTCGCAGGCGCCACCATGGACGCGCTCCAGCTCTTCTTGAACGAAGCGGCTCGTTATCCCCTGCTGAGCGCGCGTGAGGAGGTGAAGCTGTCGAAGCAGATCGAGCGCGGCAGCAAAGGGGCGAAAGACCGGATGATCAACTCGAACCTCCGCCTCGTGGTCTCGATCGCCAAGAAGTATCAGGGCCATGGTGTCTCCCTGTTGGATCTGATTCAGGAAGGGACGATTGGCCTGATCCGTGCGGCGGAGAAGTTTGACTGGCGCCGCGGCTACAAGTTCTCGACGTACGCGACGTGGTGGATCCGCCAGGCCGTACAGCGCGGCGTAGCGAACAAGGCACGGACGATCCGGATCCCGGTTCACATCATCGAGCGGGAGCAGCGGATCGCCCGCGCCGAGCGCGAGCTGGTCGGCAGGCTTGGGCGGCCCCCCACCGACGACGAGGTCGCGGAAACGGCGAAGCTGCCGCTCAAGCAGGTTCGTGAGGTGAGAGAGGCTCCCCGGACGGTCACCAGCCTCGACCGGCCGCTCGGCGACGACGGCGACGGCTCACTCGGCGAGCTCGTCGCGGCGGGTGAGCGCGGCCCGGTCGAGGAGCTCGACGTGAGCCTGCGACAGGAGGTCGTCCGCCGAGCGCTCGCCGACTTGCCCGAGCGCGAGCAGGAGATCCTCACGCTACGCTACGGCCTCGCCGGAGGCGATCCCATGTCGCTCCAGGAGATCGGCGGTCGGCTCGGCATCACGCGCGAGCGCGTTCGACAGCTGGAGAAAGGGGCGCTCTCGCGGCTGGCCATGCACCGCGAGATCGAGGCGATCGGCGAAGCCGCCTAGGCCGTCTCCGTCCCGGTCAGGAGTTTCGATTCCCGGTTGACCTTTGCCGCGCACGAGCGCATACTAGGGCCACGGCGGGTCCGTGCTCGTCCGGCGACAGAACTCAACCCCGTCTGTCGCCTTGGTTTCGAGCGTGGTTCAATCGGAGGGGGGGTTCGTCCTCGGAACGCCCCCTCCGGCCCGCCCTATCGCGGGGGCCTAGGTCAGATGAAAGTAGAGCGCGTAGAGCAGCTCGACCGCGGGATTCGACGTATGCACCTGGACGTCATGTGGAACGTCCAGCAGCGCCTCGGAGTAGCTGAAGAGGATCTTCACGCCGGCGTCGACGAGATCGGTTGCGGCTTGCTGCGCGCCTTCGGCCGGAACCGCGAGGACTCCCACGATGATGTTCTTCTCGCGGACGGTGTCGCTCAGCGTGCCGTAGCTGCTAACGGGCACGCGGCCGACGGTGCGGCCGACCTTCTCCGGGTCGGTATCGAAGATCGCCGCGATGTTGATCCCGTGCTCGGCGAAGATCGCCGAGCTGGCGATCGCCTCGCCGAGGCGTCCCGCACCGACGAGGGCGATGTTGTGTTGGCCCTGCGTCCGCAGAATCCGTCGGATCTCGCCGAGCAGGCTCTCGATGTTGTAACCGACTCCCCGCTTCCCGAACTTGCCGAAGCCGGAGAGGTCTCGCCGAATCTGGGTCGCGTTGATGTTCGTGTAGTCCGAGATCTCCTGCGAGGAGATCCGCTCCTTGCCCATCTTTCGTGCCTGAGTCAGCACCTGGAGGTAGCGGCTGAGACGCGCCGCCACCCCGACCGTAAGTCGATCTGCGACACCCGCTCCCTGGTCTGATGTTTGTAACACCTACATAGATTCTGCCAGTCGGCATGGCATGACGGGAGAGGTTGTTACAAAGTCGCCGCTTACCTGCCAGTTTGTGCATGCAGGCGGCGCCGGAATGCCTCGGGGTGCACGTAGTACGTGAACGCCTGGGCCCCGTCGATCTCGACGACCGGAATCAGCTCGCGGTACCGTCGCTCGAGCTCCTCGTCCCCCGTGATGTCGACCTCGGAGAGAGAGAACTCGAGCTCGCTGCGAAGCGAGCGGACAGCTGAGAGCGCCCGCTCGCACAGGTGACAGTCGTGAGCATGGTAGATGACGACGTTCCGCACGTCTGAGCGTGCTGCGCGGCGGTCTACGCCTGTTGATCCCGTGAGCAGGTCATGGATACAGGCCACGCGTGGTCGTGGCCTCCCCCACACGTTGGACAGCCAGGCCGTAGGCGGCGAGCCGCATGCTCACGCTTCGCCGCTCGGACAGCTGAACGGTTTCGTGGAACGCCCGCGTCACGATGTCGTTCAGCTTCGCGTTCACCTCGTCCTCCTTCCAGAAGTACTCCTGCAGGCCCTGCACCCATTCGAAGTACGACACGACGACGCCGCCGGCGTTGGCCAGGACGTCTGGGAGGATCAAGACGCCGCGTTCCTCGAGGATCTCGTCCGCATCCGGCGTCAGCGGGCCGTTCGCACCCTCGACGACGATCTTGGCCCGCACGCGATCCGCGTTCTCGCTGGTGACGACCTGTTCCAGCGCGCACGGCGCAAGCACGTCGCAGTCGAGCAGAACAAGTTCCTCGTGCGAGATTGCTTCCGCGCCCCGCAGCCCCTCCAGCGACCCCGTCTGCCGCTTGTGGACGAGGGCCGCCTGGACGTCGATTCCCTTCGGGTTGTGCAGCGCGGCGGTCGAGTCGGACACCGCGACCACCGTTGCACCGCTCTCGGCCAGGAATCTCGCCAGGTAGCTGCCCACGTTGCCGAAGCCCTGCACCGCAACGGTCAACTCGTCGAAGCGACGGTGTTGCATGCGAAGTGCCTGCTGAAGGCAGTACAGGCCGCCTCGGGCCGTCGCCTCCTCCCTGCCGAGTGAGCCGCCGATCGTGAGAGGCTTCCCCGTGACGACGCCGAGGACGGAGTGACCCTTGTTCATCGAGTAGGTGTCGAAGATCCAGGCCATGACGTTCGCGTCGGTTCCGACGTCCGGAGCCGGGATGTCGCGCTCGGGCCCAATCTCGTTGATGATCTCGCTCGTGAAGCGACGCGTCATGCGTTCGAGTTCGGGGCGAGACAGTCGCTTGGGGTTGCAGACGACGCCTCCCTTGGCACCGCCGAACGGGATTCCCATCAGCGCGCATTTCCAAGTCATCCACATCGCGAGCGCCTTTACCTCGTCGAGCGTCACGTCCGCGTGGTAGCGAATACCGCCCTTCGACGGGCCGCGCGCAATGTTGTGCGTGACGCGATGGCCCTCGAAAACGGTCACCGACCCGTCGTCCATGCGCGTCGGGATCGAGACGGAGACCGCCTTCTTGCACTGGCCGAGGACGTCGAGCAGGTTCGAGTCGATATCGAAGGCGGCGCCCACCTTCCGCAGCTGCTGCCGCGCGACATCGAAGGGGTTCTCTCGCAAGTGCGAGGGTGCTTCAACTGTCATAGACCAACCTCTCGAGGCTCAGGCGGAGCGGGCGACCGACGACCGGAGGCTTCCCTCCGGCGACCCCGGACGCGTAGCGTGTCATCGATCCTCCTCGGACGCAGGGCGGGCTGGATGCGTGGCGTGCTTACTTTGGCTCCTTTTCCCTGGAAAACGCGCGGTGAGTATACGCCGTCGGCGCGCTCGGGAGCGTGGATCGCAGTCCTTGCGCTCGACCGGGTCGATGCAGCCGGAAAGGGGGCGCAGCCCACGGTTCCCGAGGTCGGCACCGCACCAGCTATGGCCGTGGCGACCGGCGCCCGACGACGAAGTCGACGGCACGTCGGCCGGGCGGCCCCCCGTCAGTCGGGAACGCAGCGACGCGGATCCGGTAGCGGCCGCGAGAGAGCACCTGCCCGGCCGGGCCGCGTCCGGTCAACTGGAACAGATATGACCCGGGCAAGCCGTCTCGAAGCCTGGCCAGGAGGCCGAGGTCTCTGCCCTCCCTGTTCCAGAGATGCAGCTCGAGGCGCGAGAAAGCTTGTACCTGGGCCCCGACCACGTCGCCGGCAGTGACCGTGAGAACGGCTGAAGAAGCCGTCACCCGCCTCAGCCTGACGTCCCGAAGCAGGTTTCGCGTGCGCGGGGGCCGCGCGATTGCCCAGGGCACGCGAATCTGCTCGCCACCGAGGGGTGCGACGCGGATCACCCCTTGCCGCGGGAAGCCGGTTCGGGCCGAGACCGTCACGGCCGCCTCGCCGCCCTTCGGGAGCTTGATCCGGGCGGGAGAGATCGAGAGCGGCTGACCACCCGGGCCCTTCACTGCGACGACGAGCGTCACCCGGAGAGCCCGCATCGAGAGATTGCGCAGGTGGAAGACCCGCCTCTGCGAAGCGGACGCGAACGAGAGCGAGACGGGCTCGGCGGCGAGCTCTGAGGCCGCTGCCGCCCCAACGTCGACGAGACCGGCACCCTGAGCGGTTACAGGCTCGGCGGGAAGAGGCCGAGCAGACCCGACGAGCAAGGCTTTCAGACCCGGCGCGTCGACGCCCCGGCGCGCTTGGGCGAGAACCGCCGCCGCTCCGGCGACCGCGGCGGCCGCGACGCTCGAGCCGTTCACCACGCCAAAGCGGGGTGTGCCGTCGTCGTTCACCCCCGGCTCCGAGGTCGTAAGCGCCACGCCCGGGGCGGCGAGATCGGGCTTCAGGCCGCCGTCATAGGCGAGGCCGCGCGAGGAGAAGCCGGAGATGCTGCCCTCGGCAGAGTTGACCCGAGAGCCGGGAGCTCCGATCGACACGGCCACGCTCTCCCCCGTCCTGAGCGCCCCTGCGAGCTCGCGGGCGGAGGCCGAGGGCACACCGATCACAGGTGACGTGACGTCCTCGTCGAGGCCGAGAGCACCGGCCGGGAACCTCTCTCCATACAGCAGAATGGCAAAGGCGCCCGCGCGCGCCGCGTTCTCGACGGCCGCCTGAGGATCGCTGCCTGCATTCACGAGGGCCGCCTTGCCGGCAACCAGGCTGCGCCCGTCAGGCGTGAAGAAATCGGCCAGTGGTGGCGGCGGCGACTCGTCTATCTGCCCGGTCGAGGGATGGTTGCGCGGCAGGCCGACGCTCAGGGTGAGCACGCCGCGCGGCACGATCGACCCAGCGAGTGGCAGATCGCCGTCGAAGCGCACCTGGAGCCCCGCTCGCATCACGACGCGAACGTCAGGCGTTTGTCGTCGGACGTCTGCCGCGCCGACAGTGAGCGCGGCCGGCGCACCGCCCGGGCCCGTGATGCTGCCGAAAGCGGGACCCGCCGGACCGAGGTTCCCCGCGGGCGTCACGACCAGGTCGTCGAGAGCGAGCGCGCCTCGCACCGCTCTCGCGGCCGGGCCGTCCGCAAAGGCCGCCCAGGGCTCCACGATCCCGATGAGAGTCACGCGCGCGCCGTCGTGCGCGTCCCCGTCGCCGTTCGGATCGACGGCGCGCTCGAGCCCGGCGATCACCTGGTCGGTCCGGCCGTAGACCGCCCAGCCCGCGTGACCGTCGTCCTGCCAGCCCGCGACCCGAATCGGCAGCACGGACGCACCCGGCGCGGCACCCGCCGGCCGGCTGGAATCACCGCGGCCCACGAGCAGGCCGGCCAGCTCGGTTCCATGGCGCTCCAGCCGCGACGGATCCTGCGGGCTTGCGTCCGCCGCCGCGGTCTCGTCTCCCCCCACCACGTCGAAGCCGGAACGCACCCTGCCCGCGAGGTAACGGTGCGTGCGATCGACGCCGGTGTCCAGCAGCGCGATCGTGATCCCGCGACCGTTGAAGCCAGGCGGAGTGGCGAGTCGGGCGCCGTCCGCACCGGGCAGGCGACCCCTTGCGCGAGGCACGGTCGCGGGATACCCCACTCGCACCGGATAGATTCCGTCGACCTCGGGGGAACGCTCGAGCGCGGCCACCGCGCGTGGGTCGAGGGCGGCGGAGAATCCGTTCACGACACGCGTGTACGTGAACTCCGGCTGGATCGTCAGCCCCTCCTGGAGCGAGAGCCGCGAGAGGAGCGCCTTCTGCTTCGCGAGCGCTTCCTCGTTCCAGCGCCGCTCGTCCACCTCGCTCGCGCGCCCACCCGACCGAGCGACGCGATCGGCCAGCGACGGTTCCCTGAGCAAAACGATCTGCCGCTGTCCGACCGGCACCTGGGCCAGACGGCCGCCCACGAGCCCGCGCCACGTCGGCGCGCGCTCGGTGCGCCGCGGCGCTCCAGCCGATTCACCGCCGGTGGCCACGAGCAGAATCGTCGCCGCAAGCGCGACGACGGCGAGCGGCCCGATCTGGCAGGGCTCAGGCAGCTCCCGAAGCGTAGGCATCGAGCGCAAGGTAGCTGGGATGGGACATCGCCTCGCGGTAGCGGCCGGCCGACGCCACCATCGCGGCATTGTCCGTGCAGAGGGAGAGCGGCGCGGCGACGGCGGTGCCGAGTGACGCCCGCAGCTCGGAGTTTGCCGCGACCCCGCCGGCGACCGCCAGCCGGTCGAATCCATACTGCTCGGCCGCCGCCAGGGTCCGCTCGACGAGCGCGCGCACCACGGCGCGCTGGTAACTCGCTGCGAGGTCCGCGCGCCGCTCGGCGACCTCTTTGGACGAGAGCTTGCGAACCGCGTACAGCAACGCGGTCTTCACGCCCGAGAACGAGAAATCGAGCCCCGGCACACGTGCGACGGGAAACGAGAATGCCTGTGGATCCCCCTTCTGCGCGAGGCGGTCGAGCGCCGCCCCTCCGGGGTACGGGAGCCCGAGGAGCCTCGCGCCCTTGTCGAAGGCTTCCCCGGCGGCGTCGTCGATCGTCGTTCCGAGCACGTCGAAGCCGGACCGGTCTCCGACGTCCACCAGCATCGTGTGACCGCCGCTTGCGAGGAGGCAGAGAAACGGAGGTTCGAGGGGCTCGGGCTCGAGGAAGAGAGAAGCGACGTGGCCGTGCAGGTGGTCGACGGGAATCAGCGGCAAGCCGCGCGCCCACGCCAGCGCCTTGGCGGCCGCGAGCCCGACCAGCAGCGCACCCACGAGCCCCGGGCCCCTGGTGACCGCGATCGCGTCCACGTTCCCGAGCGATGCGCCGGCGTCAGCGAGCGCTTCTCGCACGACGGGCAGCACCAGCTCCAGGTGACGTCGAGACGCGATCTCCGGGACGACCCCGCCGTAACGCGCGTGAAGCTTGGCCTGGGACGAGACGACGTTGGACAGGATGCGCCCGTCACCGGTCACGAGAGCCGCGGCCGTCTCGTCGCAGGACGTCTCGATGCCGAGGATCACGTCTTCGCCTCTACCGGTGCCCGTGTTCACGCTCGCTCTGCTGCGCGGGGACGGGATCCTTCCACATCACCAGCGCGTCTTCTCGATTGTCGGTGTAGTAGCCCGGACGCACACCGCGGCGCCGGAAGCCGAGCTGCTCGTAGAGCCGGATCGCCCCCACGTTGGATACGCGCACCTCGAGCGTGTAGCCGCGCTCCGCGTCCTCCGCGGTGGCCTCGAAGAGGCGCTCGAGCAGCATTGTCGCGATGCCGCGCCGACGATGATCCGGGTCGACTGCGACGTTCATCACGTGCCAGGCGTCCACGTAGCGGGAGATGATCAGAAAGCCGACGAGTGCCTTGTCGGCGAAATCGAACGCGCCGAGACAGAGTGACGACGGCTTGGCCAACTCTCCGGCGAACATCGAGCACGACCACGGCGAGCCGTAGGAACGACGCTCGATCCGCTCCACGCTGCCCAGATCGCGGAGCTTGAGCCGACGAAGCTCGATCATGCCGACCTCTCCCGGGCATCGGGCAGGCGTACGTAGAGAGGCTCGACCAGCTCGGCCGGGCCGAAGCGGCCCGCGAGGGAGATATGAAGGCTCGCCCGCGGCAGATGCAGGTCGCTTTCGTCAGGCGGAATCCTCGCTCCCGCGGCCTCGAGCGGCTGCCGGTACCGCACGGCGCCGTCGCCGACGCAGAGCGTGCCCGGCTCGAGTCCGAGCTCGCCGGGCTTGAGGCAACGCACCTCACCTCCCGCAAGCGTGAAGATCTCGCGCCGGCGCGCGTCGACGACGGGCAGCGCGCCCGGCGCACCGGCCGCGAGCGCGGCCAGCGTCGAGACCCCGGCAACCGGGATGTCGAGCGCGAACGCGAGAGCGCGTGCGGAAGCAAGTCCGATGCGCAGGCCGGTGAAGCTGCCCGGCCCGGTGCCCACCACGAGCGCGTCGATCGCAGCCGCCCGGAGACCGGCCCCCCGCAGCAGGCGGTCGACGTCGGCAAGGATGCTGACGGCGGTCGAGGTACGTTCGCCGAGCACCCGGCCGTTGCTGGCGAGCGCACTCGTCGCACGAGCGGTTGCCGTGTCAAACGCAAGGATGACCACCGCGCCGAATCCTCTCCAAAAGGCTCGTGTCAGCCGTCTCGAGCATCACGGCTCGCGTGCGCTCGTCGATGTGCTGTAACCGTACAGATAGGCGCGGCAGCGGCAGTGCGCTTCCGGCCGCTTCCGGCCATTCGACGAAGACGACGGCGCCCTCGAGGTAGGGCTCCAGATCCCCCCACTCCTCACCCGACACGCCGGCGAAGCGGTACAGGTCGAGGTGGGACACGGGCACCCGCCCGACGTACCGGTGCCCGATCGTGTAGGTCGGGCTCGAGACGCGGCCGGCGACACCGAGCGCACGGCACGCCCCACGCACGAACGTCGTCTTGCCCGCGCCGAGCTCGCCGGACACAGTGATTACGTCACCGATCTCGAGGCCGCCCGCGACCACGCCGCCCAAGCACTCCGTCTCCTCTGCGGAGGAGCTCGTGACCCGCACGAGAGCCTAGAAAAGGCCGAGCTGGACCGCTGCTTGCGGTGCGGCGGCCGCGACGAGAACCGGCTCTTCCAGCGGCTCGGAAGCCTTCCGGCCGAGCAGTTCCGGGATGCGGCGGAAATCTTGCTCCAGCACCTGCAGCATGGCCGGTGTATACAGCGCCGCGGCGGGGTGATAGATCGGATAGAGGATGACCGGGCGGCCCGCGATAACGGTGGGCTGCTCGACTCCGTGCACGCGCGTGATACCCGCCTGCTTGCCCGAAAGCAGCTTCGTCGCAAAGTTGCCGAGCGTGGCGATCATGGTGGGCCGGATCAGCTCCACCTGGCGAAACAGGTGAGTCTCGCATGCCTCGATCTCGTCGGGCATCGGGTCGCGGTTGCCCGGAGGGCGGCACTTGATCACGTTCGCGATGTAGACGTCGCCGCGCTCGAGCCCGATTCCACCGAGTAGGCGGTCGAGCAGCTTCCCCGCCTGGCCGACGAACGGGAAGCCCTGCTTGTCCTCGTGGAAGCCGGGTGCCTCGCCCACGAGCATCAGCTCGGCGTCGGGGCTCCCCACTCCGAAGACGACCTGCGTCCGCGTCTCGGCGAGGCGACAGCGGGTGCACTCCGAGGCGAGCTGCGCGTAGGCGGCGAGCTCGGGAAGGGGGCTCATGCGGGGGCAGTCTACGAGGCGGTGCGGACGGGCCGAGTTAGACCTTCGAGCGATTCATCGCTCGAAGGGCTAGCAGCTGCCGCAGCTGCCGCCGCAGCACCCGCCGCCACCGCCGCCGTGCGGCGTCGGCCGGAAACTCGGCTCCGCGGTCCCCCCGCCGTGGACGGCGAACGTGGAAAGCTGCTTCCGTGCGTTCGAGCCTCCGCACTCGGGGCACGAGACGGTGGCGTCGCCGCGGACGAGCTCCTCGAAGTGCGACTCGCAAGACATGCACGCGTACTCGTAGATGGGCATCGCCACGTCAGTCTACTCGCTCGCGGTCCGCCGCCATGCGCTCGAAGGCTTCCGTTGCCTCGGCGGCGGGCACCGGGCTTTCGAAGAGGTCGGAGAGCAGCTCGTCCGGCTCCGGGTACGCAGTCGACCGGATCCGCTCGGCCGCGGCTTCGACGTCGTAGCTGGTTCGGCGCAACGAGACGCCGGGGCCGAGCAGCGCCCAGTACGCCCCGGGCGAGCCTTCGTACGGCATGCCGACGCTGCCGGCATTCACGATCCGCGTGTGCTTTGCGACTCGGTCGAACTGGACGTGCGTGTGGCCACAGACGACGACTCGCTCGGTGACGCTCGCAAGCATGGGCAGCAGTCGCTCGTCCGGGCTGGCCGACGTGATGATCTCCTCGTCGCTACGGGGCGAGCCGTGGCAGAACAGCGTGGGGCCGAGGCCTTCGATCTCGACCGTCAGCGTCGTCGGAAGCCCCTTGAGGAGGTCTCGGTGCGCCGATGTCAGCTGGCCTGCGGCCCAAGCGGAGCGAAGCCGCCAGACACCGTCGCCGTTCGCAGCCGGCGAGACGAGCTCGCGGTCGGCGTTGCCGCGGACCCACCGAACCGCTCCACCGAGCGCGAGCAGTCGCTCCACCGTCTCTTGCGGCATCGGCCCCAAGGCGACATCTCCGCCGACGACGATCGCGTCGACGCCGAGCCGCTCGACGTCGGCGAGGGCCGCCTCCAACGCAGGCAGATTCCCGTGGATGTCGTAGAGCGCGGCGACCCGCACTCGTTCAGCCTGTGTAGCCGGTCTGGCGGAGAAAGATCCTCAGCCGTCTCAGATAGGCTCTGCCCGCCGGGTAGCCGTCCTGCGTGGACGAACGGCCGAGCTCGCCCCGCCGGAAAGCCCCGTCGAGCTGATTCCAGCCCTCCTTTTGCTCGCCGAGCAGGTACTTGTCGGCCATGTACGCGGCCAGCACGCCCCGGACATCCGGGAACTGGCTTTTCCGAATCACCTTGTACTGGGCCCAGAGCTCCTTGGCACTCCTTCTCACGCGCGCCGGAAACGACCTCGTCACGTCGATCAGCCTCCCGCGACGGAAGCGGCTGACCTGAACCGGGTCGAAGGAGGCGGCAAAGGAGGTGAACGCGTACGCGAACCGATCGTCGGCACTGACGAGCTCCGGCGATCCGTCGCGGTCGAGATCGACCAGCTTGTAGAAGGCGTTGCCCCAGTATCGAGCGGTGCGCGAGTAGCTGTGGGAGGCCGGCACATACCGGAAGATCTCCGAGTAGAAGCAGCAATGGGCGCCGCCGCTGAACGCGTCGACAATGACCTCCGGCTCGCCGTCCCGGTCGAGGTCGCGCACCATGATTGGCCTGCCGAAGTCGAGCGCCGGGCGCCAGTAGGGGCAGACGCCGCCGCAGCCGGCCTTCGGCAACGGGCCGTCGAAGATCGGCCTGCCTCTGCGAAGGATGCGCAAGCGCACGTCGCGGTAGTCGAGATTGCGCTCACGGTAGGAAAGCTCGGCGCGTGTCTTGCCGCCCCCGGCGCGCTTGATCTCGAGGACGTTTCGACTCAAGTCGAGCTGCCAGCAGAACAGGGTGCCGGCCTTTCCGGGCACATCGTCGGTGATCCTGAGAGCCCAACGCCCACGAGCCTGCTTGCCGTAGAGGTGTGCGAGCCGCTCCTCCGGACGGAGAATGCCTTCGAACGGAGGCGTCGAGGCTGAGACGCGCACGTCTCCGCCGTCGTCGAACTCGGTGAGCGTCCCGGTGCAGTTGCGGGAGCCGGAACCGAAATTACCTCCCGCCCCGCCCTGGTGGGAGGCAAGGGCCACGGTAGAGCCGTCGGGAGCGACGAGCGCGAGAGCGAGATCGGAGTCACGGGGATGATCGAGGCGGACCGAGACCGACAGGTGCCAGACGGGGCCCGCCTCGCGGACGTTGATCGGCTGCTCGATCGTCTCCCCGTCGCGGATCGGGATGCGAAGGGCACCGCTCGAGTAGATCTTCGTCGCGGCGCTGCCGGCGGCAAGAAAGACGAGAGCGAGCGCAGCGGCGACGACGACCGGCAGGTGCGCACGGCTCATTCCACTCAGAGCGTAGCGCCGGCCGCGGCCGCGTGCCCCATGCGCCGGGTACACTCGCGGATGCCCGGTATCCGAACGGAACTGGAGCGATGGGATGCTTACGAGTGTCGACGTCATCGGGAGAGGCCGGGTCGGATCGGCTGTCGCCGCACGGCTCGCGGAGCGCGGCGTCGAGCCGAGCGCCGAGGGAGCCGGCCTGGTTCTCATCTGCGTGCCGGACCGGGCGATCGCCGACGTGGCGGCGTCCATCGAGCCAGGCCCGTGGATCGGCCACACGAGCGGGGCGACACGGCTGTCGGCCCTCGAGCCGCACATCCGTCGCTTCAGCCTCCATCCGCTTCAAACGTTCACGGTCGAGCGCGGGGCGGAGCAGCTGGACGGCGCGTTCGCCGCGGTGAGCGGTGAGACCGCCGAGGCTCGCGATGTCGGCCTGGCGCTCGCGGGGCTGCTCGGGCTCGAGCCGTTCGTGCTGGACGACGCCGACCGGCCGCTTTACCACGCTGGCGCCGTCGTCGCGGCCAACTACCTCGTGACCCTCCACCGAGCGGCTTCCGATCTGCTCGAGGCGGCGGGAGCGCCGCGCGAGGCGCTGGAGCCGCTGATGCTGCGGACGATCGAGAACGGCTTCGAGCTCACCGGCCCGCTCGAACGCGGCGACGTCGAGACGGTCGAAGCCCACGTTCGGGCGATCCGTGCGCGGCGGCCGCAGCTCGAGCCGATGTATCGGGCGCTCGCGGACGCGACGCAGACGCTCGCGCTCCGATGAGGACGGCGAGGACGATCGAGGCGGTGCGGGCCGCGCTACGGCCGTTGCGCTCCGTCGGGACGGTGGCCCTTGTCCCGACGATGGGTGCCTACCATGACGGCCACCTGGCCCTCTTCGCCTTGGCGCGCGCCGAGTCTGACGTCGTCGTGGCGAGCCTCTTCGTGAATCCGGCTCAGTTCGCCGACGCGGCCGATCTCGCCGCCTACCCGCGCGACGAGGCGCGCGACGCGCGGTTGGCCGCGGACGCGGGCGTCGACGTCCTGTTCGCGCCCGCCGGCGACGAGCTATACCCGCCCGGCTACGAGACCTGGGTCGACGTCGGCGCCACGGGACAGGCGCTCGAGGGCGCCTTCCGCCCCGGTCACTTTCGCGCCGTCGCCACCGTCTGCCTCAAGCTCTTCAACATCGTCCGCCCGCAGCGCGCGTACTTCGGTCAGAAGGACGCTCAGCAAGCGGCGGTCGTCAAGCAGATGGTCCGGGACCTCCACCTCGACCTCGCGGTCCGGGTCCTGCCCACCGTGCGGAGCGCGGACGGGCTCGCTCTCTCGTCGCGCAACACACGGCTCTCGGAAACCGAGCGGGCGCAGGCGCTCGTGCTGCCGCGCGCCCTCGAGGCGGGCCGCGCTGCGTTTCGGCGGGGGTCTGATCCTTTCGCGGCTGCTCGAGTGTTGCTGAACGGCCTCCCGACCGACTACCTGGAGATCGCTCGCTTCGACGGTCAGCTCGTTCTGGCCGCAGCCGTGCGGATCGGCGAAACCCGCCTGATCGACAACGTCGTGCTCGAAACGAAAGGAGGCAAGCCGTGAGCTCGCGCCCTCGAAATCCCGGGCCTGCAACCCCGGCGCCGGGCAAGCTGAGCGTGCCGGAGCTCGGCGAGATGAAGCGTCGAGGCGAGAAGATCGTGATGGTGACCGCGTACGACGCGCCGGGCGGAAGGCTCGCCGATGCCGCAGGCGTCGATCTCATCCTCGTCGGCGATTCGGCAGCGATGGTCGTGATGGGCCACGACTCGACCGTCCCCGTCACGGTGGACGAGATGATCACCTTGACCCGCTGGGTCACGCGCGGAGCACGCCGCCCGATCGTGGTCGGTGACCTGCCGTTTGGCTCGTACCAGGTGTCGGACGAGCTCGCGGTCCGAAACGCGGTTCGCTTCGTCAAGGAGGCGGGAGCAGACGTCGTGAAGCTCGAGGGAGCCGGCTCCTCGATCTCGCGGGCTCGCGCGATCGTCGGCGCAGGCATCCCGGTGATGGGCCACGTCGGGCTGACGCCCCAGTCGGCGACCGCGCTCGGCGGGTTCAAGGCGCAGGGCCGGACGGCCGCAAAGGCCCGCCGCATTCTCGACGAGGCTCAGGCGCTGCAGGAGGCGGGCTGCTGCTCGCTGGTGCTCGAGGCCGTGCCGGCGCCGCTCGGAGCTCGGATCACGCGCGCGCTCGAGATCCCTACGATCGGAATCGGCGCAGGCCCGGACTGCGACGGCCAGGTGCTCGTCTGGCACGATCTGCTCGGGCTCTACGGCGGCTCCTCGCCGCGCTTCGTCAAGCGCTACGCCGAGCTCGGAGCTCAGATTCAGGTCGCACTCGAGCGCTACGCGGCCGAGGTGCGGAGCGGAGTCTTTCCGGCGGCCGAGCACACCTACGCGATGCCCGAGGAGGAGCTTTCACTGTTCGCGAACGAGCTTTGCAGCGATCCCTGAACCGGCCGGTGATCTACCCGCCGCCTCCGGCCCCGTGGAAAACGGCGTACGAGACGACCAGCAGCGCGACGAACGCCGCAGAGGTGAGCAGCAGGGCGAGCGCGCTCCGCGTCCAGCTCAGCCGGTAGGTAACGCGAAAGCCGACGGCGACGAGGCCGAGTGACCACGCCGCGCAGGCGAGCTCGGCCAGCGTGAGCAGGTCGCCGGCGACACCCGTGTCCGAGCCGCCCCGATGGAAGAGATCAGCTCCGTAGAGCGAGAGCGCGAGCGGCCACACGAGCAGAAGCGAGAGGATGAGAGGAACGACTGCGAACGCGAGCACGTGCCTCGCGCGGCGATAGCTCGCCTCCGCACCGGCGCCCTTCGCCCCCGCATAGATCGCCGCGCCGCCGAGCCAGTAGCTGATCAGGCCCGAGAGGCCTCCGGCCAGAAACACGAGCACGGCGATCGAGAGACCGTCGACGCTGGTCTGGTCGGTCAGGTGGCGGGTGTTCGGCTCGAGCAGAAAGGCCGCCATCCCGCCCAGGAGGACCAGCGCCGTGATCGGCTCCTGGCGAGCCTCCACCGCCTCCCGCGAGTCGTTGCGAAGCGCCGCGAACACCGGCCGGGGGCTCTGCAGGACGAGCAGGGCCCGCAGCCACCAGTCGCGCTCGCTGGTGCGCGCCGGCTCGGCTGCGACGGTCATACCCGCACCCTACTCCCGACCGCCTGAGTATGGCATACGTATGGTACGCTCGCCCAATGGTCAAGACGACGGTGTATCTGCCGGAACGCCTGAAAGAGCAGATCGAGGGCCTCGCCCGGCGCGAGGGCCGCTCGGAGGCGGACATCATCCGCGCCGCGCTCGACGAGTTCACCGCAGCCCGTGAGCGGCCGCGGCCGACGCTTCCTCTCGTTCGTGGGATCGAGCCGATCACGGACTGGGACGAGGCAATGCGTGGATTCGGCCAGGATTGATCCTGGTCGACGCGAGCGGCCTGTACACCGCGCTGAGCGACACCCAACCCCATCACGCCGCGGCTCGCCGCGTGCTCGAGACGGACAGCGGGCCCCGAGCCCTCTCACCATACGTTCTCGCGGAGGTCGATTACCTCCTCGTGAAGTACGCCGGGGTCGACGCGGAGCTTGCCTTGCTCCACGACGTTGCCGCAGGGGCATACGAGCTGGCGTTGTTCCAGCCCGCCGACGTCCATAGCGCGCGAGAGGTTGCCGCTCGCTATCGCGAGCACCGGATCGGACTCGCCGACGCGTCGATCGTCGTTCTCGCTGAGAGATACGGGACCGATCGAGTCCTTACGCTCGACGAGCGGCATTTCCGGGCACTCCGGACACCCGCTGGTCGCCCGTTCACCATCCTGCCCGCGGACGCCTGAGCCTCGGCTACGCGGCCGCAGCCGCGGCGCGAGCGGGCAGGAGCTCGCGCAGGTATCGGCCCGTGAACGAGTCGTGGACCTCGGCGACGTCCTCGGGCGTTCCGGTCGCGATCAGCTCGCCCCCGCCCTCGCCGCCCTCGGGGCCGAGGTCGACGAGCCAGTCCGCCTGCTTGATCACGTCGAGGTTGTGCTCGATCACGAGGACTGTGTTGCCCGCGTCGACGAGCCGCTGCAGGACGTGCAGCAGCTTCTCGATGTCGGCGAAGTGAAGGCCCGTCGTCGGCTCGTCCAGGATGTAGAGCGTTCGCCCCGTCGCGATCTTCGAGAGCTCCGCGGCAAGCTTGACTCGTTGTGCCTCGCCGCCGGAAAGCGTCGTCGCGGGCTGGCCGAGCTTGACGTACTCCAGCCCGACGTCGTTCAGCGTCTGGAACCGGCGCCGCAGCTTCGGTATCTTGGCGAAGAAGGCGAGCGCCTCCTCGATCGACATCTCGAGCACGTCGGCGATCGACTTTCCCTTGAAGCGAACCTCCAGGGTCTCGCGGTTGTAGCGGCGCCCGTGGCACGTCTCGCAGGGGACGTAGACGTCGGGCAGGAAGTGCATCTCGATCTTGATCGTGCCGTCGCCCTTGCAGGTCTCACAGCGGCCGCCGCGGACGTTGAACGAGAAACGCCCCGGCTTGTAGCCGCGCACCTTCGCCTCGGGGGTGAGCGAGTAGAGCTCGCGAATGTGGTCGAAGAGCTTCGTGTACGTCGCCGGGTTCGATCGCGGCGTTCGTCCGATCGGCGACTGGTCGATGTCGATCACCTTGTCGTAGCACTCGATTCCCTCGCAGCTGGCGTGATCGCCGGGCTTCACGCGCATCCGATGCAGCCGGTTGGCGAGCGCCTTGTAGACGATCTCGTTCACGAGCGTCGACTTCCCCGAGCCCGACACGCCGGTGACGCAGACGAACTTACCCACCGGGAACTCGACGTCGATCCCCTTCAGATTGTGCATCGACGCGCCGCGCACCCAGAACGAGCCGTTGTCCTCGTCTCGCCGCTCGGGGACGACGATGCGGCGCTGGCCCGACAAGAACGTGCCGGTGACGGAATCCGGGTTTCGCTCCACGAGCGCGGCCGGCCCCTGCGCGACGACGTGTCCGCCGTGCTCGCCCGCCCCCGGCCCCATGTCGACGAGATGGTCGGCCGCCCGCATCATCTGCTCGTCGTGCTCGACGACGAGCACCGTGTTGCCGAGGTCGCGGAGGCGCTCGAGTGTCTCGATCAGCTTGCCGTTGTCGCGCTGGTGCAGGCCGATCGACGGCTCGTCGAGGATGTACAGCACGCCCACGAGTTGCGAGCCGATCTGCGTCGCCAGTCGAAGGCGCTGCGCCTCCCCACCCGACAGCGTGCCGGCTGCGCGGTCGAGCTGCAGGTAGCCGACGCCCACGTTGTCCAGGAAGGTGAGCCGCTCGTGGATCTCCTTGATGATCCGCGCGCCGATCAGCTGCTCGGTAGGAGTCAGCTCGAGCCCGCCGAGGAACTCGATCGACCGCGTGACCGACATGCGGGTGAACTCGTGGATGTTGAGCTCGCCGACCGTCACCGCGAGCACCTCGGGCTTGAGCCGCGCGCCTTTGCACACCGGGCAGGGCCGGAAGCTCATGTACTCCTCGATCCGCTCGCGCTGTTGGGCCGAGTCGGTCTCGCGGTAGCGGCGCTGGAGGCTCGGCACGATGCCCTCGAACGCGAGCATGTACGAGCGACGCCGGCCCATCCGGTTGCGGTACTGCACGTAGACGCGCTCGCCGTCCGTTCCGTACAGGAAGAGATTCTGCTGCTCCTCGCTCAGATCCTGCCACGGTGCGTCGAGGTCGATCTCGTAGCGGTCGGCGATCGCCTGGATGACAGCTTCGTAGAACGTCGAGCCTCCAACCGACCACGGCACGAGGGCGCCCTCCGCGATCGAGACGGTCGGGTCGGGCACGAGCAGATCGGGGTCGATCTCCTGCTGCGACCCGAGCCCGGTACAGCGCGGGCAGGCGCCGTGCGGCGAGTTGAAGGAGAAGACGCGGGGCTGCAGCTCGGGCAGCCCGACGCCGTGCGCCGGGCAGGCGAACTTCTCGCTGAAGGTGATCGACGACTCCGAGCCGCCCACACGATCAAGCCGGTCGATCACGACGAGGCCGTCCGCGAGCGCCGCCGCCGTCTCGATCGATTGCGCGAGCCGGGTGCGCAGGTCGGGCTTCATCACCAGCCGGTCGACCACGACCTCGATCGTGTGCTTGAACTTCTTGTCGAGCTCGATCGGCTCCTCGAGCAGCCGCTGCTCGCCGTCCACCTTCACACGGGTGAAGCCATCGGCGCGGAGTTCCTCGAACACGTCCTTGTACTCGCCTTTCCGGTCGCGGACGACCGGCGCGTTGACGGTGAACCGCGTGCCCTCCGGAAGCTGGAGCACCTGGTCGACAATGCCTTCCAGGCTCTGGCCGGCGATCGGACGGCCGCAGATCGGGCAGTGCGGATGGCCGATGCGCGCGTACAGCAGCCGCAGGTAGTCGTAGATCTCGGTCACGGTCCCGACAGTCGAGCGCGGGTTGCGAGAGGTCGTCTTCTGGTCGATCGAGATCGCAGGCGACAGCCCGTCGATCGAGTCGACGTCCGGCTTCTCCATCATCTGCAGGAACTGACGCGCGTAGGCGGAGAGCGACTCGACGTAGCGGCGCTGGCCTTCCGCATAGATCGTGTCGAAGGCAAGCGACGATTTGCCCGAGCCCGAGAGCCCCGTGATGCAGACGAGCGCGTGCCGCGGCAGGCGGACTGTGATGTCCTTGAGGTTGTGCTCGCGGGCGCCGTGAACGACGAGCTCCTGGGTGCTGCCGCTCATGCAAGGCCAGTCTAGCGCCGGGCTCGGACGCGAACAAGCGTTCGCTAGGACAGCACGCGGGCGAGCTCGGCGGGCCGACTGACGTACCCGATCTCGAGGCCGCCTACGATCAGGGTGCCGTAGCCGAGCAGCCTCCCGAGCAGCGTCTGCTCGACCACCACGGCGCCCACCGAGCGGAGCGGAACCGCCCTCGAGCGCCGCCTCAGAGTCCCGTGCACGAGCTTGAGCTCCTCGCCGGTCACGACGACGAGCGTGCGCTCCCAGCGCCACGCGGCCCGGGTCGCGACGAGCGCCGAGAGGGCGAGGAGAAGGGCCCCCGCGAGGAGTAGCGGCCAGCCGACCCGCACGAGCACTCCTCCGGCAGCGGCAAGCAGCAGCGCTTTCGCGAACGGACGCGCGAGGACGATCCCGTGCTGCCGGAAACTGAAGCGAGAGGATCGGCGAGGCTCGACCGGCACGAGGCCGCCTTCGGCGTCCGGCGAGCCTTTCCTACGAAGCGTGGGTCATCCAGGCCGCGCGCCGGTCGTTGCAGTCGGAGACGCGGGCCGTTTGTCGCGAGCCGTCCACGGAGACACTCACTGGATGCGCGACACTGCCCGTACAGCGTTCATCGCGGCGCTCGTCATCGGATCGGTCATCGTCGGTGCCCTTGCGCTGTGGAAGCTCAAGCTGGTGATCTCGCTCCTCTTCCTGGCGGTGATCATTGCCGCCGCGATGCGTCCGAGCGTCGAGGCGCTGGCTCGCAGGCGCATTCCTCGAGGCGTCGGCGTACTGCTCCACTACGCCGTTCTCGCGGGAGCCATCGCGCTCCTCCTGTGGTTCGTCGTCCCGACCGCCCGCGATCAGCTCTCGGCTGCGGTCCCGACGTCGAGCGCCGAGCTGAAGACCGCGACTCACAACTCGACCGGGATCAAGCACGACGTTCTCGTCGCCGTCCAGAAGCGGATCAACCGCCTCCCGTCGGCCGGCAAGATCGTGCATCCGGCCGTGCAGATCGGCGTCCGCGCGTTCGAGGTGCTGATCGCCATCTTCTTCGTCTTCGCGAGCGCCGCCTACTGGATCTTCGAGCGCGATCGCGCCGTCACCCTCGTCACCTCGGTCTTGCCACGACCCCGGCGCAAGGTCGTGCGCGACACCTGGGACCTGATCGACGCCAAGCTCGGCGCGTACGTCCGCGGGCAGGGCTTGCTCGTCACCCTCGTCGCCACCGTTCTCTCGCTGGCATTCTGGCTGATCGGACTGCCCTTCTGGCTGCTCGTCGGCGTCTTCGCGGGCCTCGTCGAGCTCATCCCGGTCGTCGGACCGCTCGCAGCGGGCGGAGTCGCCGTTGCCGTCGGCCTGACCCACTCGCTCGGCCTCGGGGTGGCTGCAGGCGTCGTGGTCCTGACCGTTCGCCTACTCGAGGACTACATCGTGATCCCCCGCGTCCTCGGGGAGGCAGTGGGCCTCTCGCCGCTGCTCGTGCTGATCTCGGTCTCGGCCACGGCCATCCTCTTCGGCGGATTCGCCGTCCTGCTCGCGATTCCGCTTGCGGCCGTGGTGGCGACGCTCGTGAACGTCATCGTCCTGAACAAGGACCCGGCCGCGGAGGAGGTTCCGACCGTTCTCTTCGCGGCGAAGGACGTCGAGGGGTGAGTGGACGGGGCGCTACTAGGCTTTGCGCCAGCGCCCGAAGACGAGTCCGCCGAGCGTGAAGCCGAGGCCGAACGTCCCAACCGCGAAGCCGCCGATCGCCATGGCCTTGCGCCAGGCCGAGAGGCGCTGCCAGCGGCCGAGCGCCTCCGCCTCCTCCTGCGTCAGCGACTCGCCGCGGCGCTTCTTACGCATCGCGCCGCCAGCGCGCAGGCCGAGGTAGAGATCATCGAAGGTCTCCGTGGCCTCGTCTGTCACGCAATGGAGTCTATAGCCTGCCCCGGTCGTGCCCGCCCGGCTCCTCCACGTCTCCGATCTGCATATCGGCACGCCGGAGGACGCTGCGCTGGAGCCGGCGATCGCCGCTCTCGTCGAGCGGCTGAACCCCGAGTTGATCGTGGCGAGCGGCGACCTCACTCACCGGGGCCTGCGTTCACAGCACGACCGAGCGGCAGCCTTTCTCCGCGGGTTCGGCCGCCCCGTCGTCGCGATCCCGGGCAACCACGACATCCCGTACACCGTTCCAGCTCGCTTCTCGCGACCATTTGCCGAGTTCGAGCGCCACTGGGAGACGACAGAGCCGATCTACCGGTCAGATGAGTTCTTCGTCGTCGGGCTGAACTCCGTCCGCCCGTGGCGCCACCAGTCGGGCGGCCTGAGCGAGCATCAGCTCGGGCGCGCGGCTTCGCTCCTGCAAGGCTCCGATGGAGCGGCGCTGCGCGTCGCCGTACTGCACCACCACCTGCTCGGCGCGCCGTGGCGGTCCAGCAAGAAGCCCGTGGCCGCGCGGAGCGAGGTTCTCGGAGCGCTCGTCGAGGCGCGTGCGGAGCTCATTCTGGCGGGGCACATCCACCAGGGAGCAGTCAGCGAGCGACGTGAATTCGAGGTATCTCGCGGCGGCGAGGAGGGCGTCGTGGTCTCGATTGCCCCCGGGCTTGGCCAACCGCGCCCCGATCGCCACGGTGAGGCGCGCGGCCTCCACGTCTACGACGTCGAGCCGGACTCGCTGACCGTGAGGACGTTCGTCTGGCGCGACAGCGAATGGGGTCTCACGGCCGTCCGCAACTTCGCTCGCGGCCGCGAGACCCTCTCCTCGGAGCCGGCCTAGGCGCCGCTTGCGGCGCCGACCTCAGGAATGCGTGCTCCCGCGTTCCGTCTGAATCGACCGGTCGAGCGCAATGACATACAAACCCACGCCGCCACGCCGCTAGTGGGCTAGCCTGCCGCGCCGTCCGGTCACCATCCGGTAGATCAGGAGCAGCAGGATGGAGCCCGCGATGGCCGTCAGCCAGGTACTGATGTCGAAGAAGTCGTCGAGCGGGTGAGCGCCGAAGAGAGCGGCGGCGAGAAAGCCGCCGAGGATCGCTCCGGCGATTCCGATCAACGTCGTGACGATGATGCCCCCGGGATCGTCGCCCGGCAGGATCGCCTTGGCGATCACACCGGCCAGCAAGCCGAGCACGATGAATGCGATGATTCCCATCAACCCCTCCTTGATCACTGTCGTATAGGGGTCGAATCCCCGTCCTGGAGCGCCCTCAAACCCGCGCGCGCTCGTCCAGCAGCGCCCGTTTCGCGTCGTACTCCTCCGGCGTCACGATGCCGGCGTCGCGAAGCTCACCCAGCATGTGGAGGTGCCGATTCGCCGGCTTTCGGCGGCCCAGACCCCAGCCGCGAGTGGGTGGATTCTTCGCCTGCGGACCCGTGATGCCGCGACCCTGAACCAACCGGCGGTAGGCGATCGAGCCCGACTGCCCCGCCGAAGGCGAAGAGCAGGCTTCCGGCCGAGTCGGTGAAGAGCTGCGCTAGGAGGCCGCCCGCGACGGAGCCGAGCACGCCAATTCCCGTGGTCAGCCAGATCGGCATCGGGTCGGGGCCGGGCACGGCAAAGCGCGCGGCCATTCCGATCACGAAGCCGAAGAGGAGAACCCCGACGATGAAGGCCAGACCCACGCGCCAAGCCTAACCGCCCGTTTTTCGCGGCGGCCACTGCGATCGAAGGCGCTCCGCAAGCGCGTCGCCCGAGGACCGGATCTCAGCGTTCGCAACCGGTCGCGTACCCAAATGAACCGCAGACGCGAGCCATGACGTCGGGTCCAGACTTCCCCCTCCTCACCAGGGCTCCTCGCCGACGGAGCGGAGAGCGGCCGCTCGTGAATACGCGTCTTCCTCGCGCGTCGGCGGCATGCGCGTGTAGCCCTCGACGATCGCGCGGTCGATCAGCAGCTGTCGCTCATCGGCGAGCAAGCGGTCGATCGCAACCCTTACAGCCGCGGCTCGCGTTGGATACCGCTCCGAGGGCCCCACCAGCTCGTCGAGGAGCCTGCGAGCTCAGGCGGCCGTTGCGGCGAGCGCATTCAGCTCTCGCCGCAGATCCTTGATCTCGTCGCGCAGCTTCGCGGCGTACTCGAAGCGGAGCTCCTCGGCGGCCACGAACATCTCCTGCTCGAGATCGATCACGAGCCGCTCCAGCTCGCCGCGGTCCATCCCCTCCACCTTGCGCCCGCCGCGCCGGCGCGTCGGCACGTGCGGCTGCTCGAGCGAGAGGAACTCGGCGATGTCCGAGACCCCCTTCCTGATCGACTCCGGCGTGATCCCGTGCTCCTCGTTGTAGGCGACCTGCACGGCGCGCCGGCGGTTCGTCTCGTCGAGCGCGCCCTTGATCGCCTCGGTCAGCTTGTCGGCGTACAGGAGCACCTTGCCGTTCACGTTCCGTGCCGCGCGGCCGATCGTCTGGATCAGCGCCGTCTTGCCGCGCAGAAAGCCCTCCTTGTCCGCGTCGAGGATCGCGACGAGCGAGACCTCCGGTAGGTCGAGGCCTTCCCGCAGCAGATTCACGCCGACGAGCACGTCGTAGTCGCCGAGGCGGAGCTCGCGGATGATCTGGATTCGCTCGAGCGTGTCGATCTCGGAATGCAGGTAGCGCGCCTTGACGCCGGACTCGAGCAGGTAGTCGGTCAGGTCCTCGGCCATCTTCTTCGTCAGCGTCGTCACGAGGACGCGCTCGCCCGCTTCCTCGCGCCGGCGGATCTCGTTCAGGAGATCGTCGATCTGGTTCTTCGTCGCGCGCAGCTCGACCTCGGGATCGACGATGCCGGTCGGGCGGATGAGCTGCTCGGCGATGCGGGTGGAGTGACGCAGCTCGAACGCGCTCGGCGTCGCAGAGACGAAGACGAGCTGCGGCACCTTCTCCAGGAACTCGTCGAAGCGGAGCGGCCGGTTGTCGAGGGCGGACGGCAGCCGGAAGCCGTAGTCGACGAGCGTCTGCTTGCGGGATCGGTCGCCCTCGTACATGCCGCCGATCTGCGGCACAGTCTGGTGCGACTCATCGACGAAGCACACGAACTCGCCGGATGGGAAGTAGTCGAGCAGCGTGAAGGGATGCGAGCCGGGCGGGCGGCCCTCGAGGATCCGCGAGTAGTTCTCGATCCCGTTGCAGAAGCCGAGCTCCTGCATCAGCTCGAGGTCGTACTCGGTTCGCTGGCGGAGGCGGTGCGCCTCGAGCATGCGGCCGCCCGTCTCCAGCTCCCTGACCCGCCCCTGGAGCTCGTGCTTGATCTCCTCGACCGCTCGCTCGACAGTGGGCTTGGAGGTGACGTACTCGGTCGCGGGCCAGATGGTGAGGTTCTCCAGGCGGGCGAAGATCTCGCCCGTCAGCGGATCGAAATGCGTGATCTGCTCCACCTCGTCGCCGAAGAACGAGACGCGGTAGGCGGTCTCCGCGTTCGCGGGCTGGATCTCCATCACGTCGCCCTTGACGCGGAAGCGGCCGCGCCCCAGGACGGTGTCGTTTCGCACGTACTGGCTCTCGATCAGCTTGCGCAGCACGGCGTCTCTGTCGTGCTCCTCGCCGATCGTCAGGATCAGGACGCGCTCGCGCCACTCCTCGGGCGAGCCGAGGCCGTAGATGCACGAGACGGAGGCGACGACGATCACGTCCCGCCGCGTGAACAGCGAGGACGTGGCCGCGAGGCGGAGCCGTGCGATGTCGTCGTTCTGCGAGGAGTCCTTCTCGATGTACAGATCGGCCTGCGGGACGTAAGCCTCGGGCTGGTAGTAGTCGTAGTAGGAGACGAAGTACTCGACTGCGTTGGATGGGAAGAACTCGCGGAACTCGTTGCAGAGTTGCGCCGCGAGCGTCTTGTTGTGCGCGATCACCAGAGCCGGCTTGCCGACCTGCTCGATGATCCACGCCATCGTCGCGGTCTTGCCCGTTCCGGTGGCGCCGAGCATCGTCTGGTAGCGCTCGCCGGCGAGAAGCCCCTCCGAGAGGGTCGCGATCGCGCTCGGCTGGTCGCCGGTCGGCCGGTAGATGTCCGATGTTTTGAAAGCAGGCATCCGAGAGAAGGCTACCTCCGGTGTCTGACCACACCGCTCGCCCTCCGTACGGCTCGTACGCCGCGATCATGGCCACGTTCGCGGGCGGCCTGGCAACTGCGGGCGCCCTCGCCCGTCTGCTCGGACGGGACCCCGAGGACTACACGTCGCTCGACCTCGCGACGCTCGCGTTCGCGAGCTTCAAGGCGTCGCGGACGATCGCGCGCGAGGAGGTGACGAGCTTCGTCCGGGCCCCGTTCGTCGAGGGCGAAGCGCACTCGGGCGAGGGCGAGAAGCCGGCGAGCGGCGGCATGCAACAGGCGATCGGGGAGCTCGTGACGTGCAGCCGCTGCATCGGCGCCTGGGTGGCCGCGGGGCTCGCGACGACGCAGGTGCTCGCCCCCCACTTCGGCCGCCTCGTCACCTGGTCGCTCGGCGCGGCGGGGCTGAACGACTACCTGCAGGCCGGGTTCGCAGCGCTGGCGGCGAAGGGGAACGAGCTCGAAGCGCGCAACAGGTAGGCGGCGAGGGGCCCTGACCCGACGCTTCCCCGGTGCGGGACTCCGGCTCTGCGCCAGCGCCTGCCAAAGGAGTTTGCAATGCACAAGCGCCGTCTGATCTGCCTTGCCGGTCTCATGGTTCTGTTCGCCCTCGGCGCGCCATTCGCGGCGGAGGCGACGACCCGCAATTCACGACGCCCTGCACGACGGAGCCGTTCGTAGTCCCGGCCGGCGGCTCGCGAAACTGGTACGGGCCGGCCCGACCTCGCGCGTGACGCAGGGACCATCGCCGCGCGACTGCGAGGCGCCGGACGGTGTACTGGCGGCTCAGGCGAACGGGTCGCGGACGTCGATGTCGTCGTACCGACGGAAATCGCGGTCACGCGTATAGAGGGTGCGGACGCCGTACTGCCGCATCAGCGTGGCGATGTGTGCGTCGGGAACATGGTTGCCGCGCGTGTTGTCATCGGCGGTCGCCCGGTAGAGGCTCCAGAACCCGTCGCCTTCTCCGGGTGTCCGCACGTGAGGACGCTCGAGCAAGGCTGTCACGTTCTCGCGCGCTGCGGCGAAGGTCAGAGGACGCGGCAGGACGGCGGGGTGTGTGACGATCCGCAGGTAGCCCATCAGCGTCGGCCAGAAGAGATACACGAGGGACGGGCCGGCAGCGAGCCGCTCCACGAGCGCTCGCGCGGGGCGGTGCGCCGGATCGGCCTCGTTGGAGGCGTAGATCAGGACGTTCGCGTCGACTGTGGCGCTCATGAAGGTTCGTCGAGAAGCGCCCGCAAGGCTTCTTTGTCCTCGAGATCGACATGCGGAAGCCCGAGGTCTCGGCTGGTCCAATGAAACGGCGCCGGCGACGCGGCGCGGGCACGGGGGTCGGCGAGCGCGCCCCCGAGCAATTCGGAGGCGAGCACGCCCATGCTCTTGCCGTCGCGGGCGCTCTGACGGCGCAGTTCTTGGAGTACGGACGGATCGAGGTCGAGCGTGGTGCGGGCCATGATGCGCGATGATACCGAAATCGACATCAGATGTGGAGCGTCGGCCCGCCGGGGAAGCGCAGTGGGTTGCAGGTGAGCGCGAAGCGCGCGCGGGTGAACTGAAAGCCTGATCGCGGCCCCCGACGCGGGGTCGTAAGGTTGACGACCTGGAGCCAGTAGCTCGCCCGAGCGTTCCGCGGCACCCGGCGATCGACGAACGCGAAACTGGTACGGGCCGGCCCGAGTCTCGCGCGCGCCGCGGGCGGCACCCTCTGCTACAGCCTCCACTCCCCGCCCGCCTGCACCAGCTCACCGTCGGCGTAGAGCTCGCCTCCGGTCCGCAGATCCTTGACGATGTCCCAGTGGACGTTGCTCTGGTTGAGCCCGCCCACCTCCTCGATCGAGCGGCCGAGCGCGAGGTGGACGGTGCCGTCGATCTTCTCGTCGAAGAGCGTGTTCTTCATGTGACGGGTGATGCCCGGGTTGCAGCCGATCCCGATCTCGCCCACCCGGCGTGAGCCCTCGTCCGTGTCGAGCACCTCGTGGAGGAAGTCCTCGCCCGTCGCGGCCGAGGCGTCCACGACGCGGCCGCCCTCGAAGCGAAGGCGAATCCCCGTCAGCTCGCGGCCGAGGTAGACGGCCGGGAACTCCGAGAAGACGACGACCCCCTCGGCGGAGTCCTCGATCGGCGAGAAGAAGAACTCGCCGCCCGGCATGTTCTTGTGGCCGTCGTCGATCTCCCCCTCGCGCCCGTCGATCGACAGCGTCAGGTCGGTGCCGTCCCCGACGATGCGCACCTCGCTCGCCGCGTTGAAGCGGTCGAGGTTTCGCCGCATCTTCTCGCGCTCTTGGTCCCAGTCGAGCAGGCAGGCGCCGTAGAGGAAGTCGGCGAACGCGCGCAGGCTCATGCCTGCGTCCTGCGCGAGCGCGGGGGTCGGGTATTGGCAGCCGACCCAGCGGATCTCACCCCTCGTCAGCCGCTCGATCATGCGCAGGCCCGCCTTTTGGGTCAGCTGCAGCCGGGCGGGGTCGAGGTCGGAGATCTCGCGCGTGTTCTCGGGCGCCTCGATCGCGATCATGACCTCGAGCGCCTCGAACTCGTGGGCGGCCAGCGGCGACGGCTCGCCGAGGAGCTCCTCCGGCGCCTCCCGCGCCCACGCGAGGTTGCCGATGCCGCTGAAACCGACGCGACCGTGCACCCAGGCCCCGCGCCGGGCGATCGCGCGCGACACCTCCTCGAACAGCGGCCTGGACAGGAAGCTGCCGAAGAGTCCGACGGTCTCCCGGGGCTGGACGTCGACGCAGCGCTCGACCAGGAGACGGGCGTACTGCTCTACACGCGGATCGTTCATGACTCACTCCTTTGCTTTCGGGGTTGGGCGACGTGCGGAACGGCTCGAAAGACCAGGTGGACGCGCCGGGAGCCGGGCGGCCGCTCGCCTTTTCCTCGGCGAAACCTCTCGACGAGATCGCCGACGGCGCGATCGATCTCCCGCAGCTCCTCGGTCGTGACGTGCACGCTGGCCGAGACGAGCTGAGCCGAGTCCCGCCACTCGGGCTCGAGCTCCTCGGCACGCTGCATGAAGGCCTTCAGCACCTGCTCGTCGCGCTCGAGCACGCGGTTCGTGAGCAGAGTGGACGCGGCGTCGAGGGCGGGCGATACCTCGTCGCCTCCCTGGAAGCGGAAGCCGCGAGCCGCAGCCTCCCAGCGGGTCTCCCGGCCGTCGGAGCTCTCGAGGCGGCGCACGAAACCCCATCTTGCGAGCGTGCGCAGGTGGTAGCTGCACGATTGGGGGCTCTCCCCTGTCGACCGCGAGCATTCCGTCGCGTTCGCGGAGCGCTCGAGCCGGAGCAGCTCGAGAATCGCGAGCCTGACCGGGTGCGCGAGGGCACGGATCGCACGTGGATCCTTCAACTCGAGGTAGTCCGGTGCGGTTCGGGGCAACGAAAGGTTCCTTTCGGAAGTGTGCATTTCGGAAGTTATCCTTTCGCAAGCTCGGGGTCAACCGAGCTCGGCTCGTGTTGGTCGGCACGCAGAGCCACGCCGACGAAGAAGAGCGCGCTGGCCGTTATGCCGGCGGCGATCAGTCCGAAGACGGTCCGCGCGCCCAGCACACCGAGCAGGGGCCCCACCGCCACCAGACCGAGCGGCCCGGCGACCGTCGCGAAGGTGACGACCGCGGTCATCACCTTTGCGCGCAGCGCGGGCGGGGTCCGCACCGTGATCACGCTGATCATCGGCGAGTTGGTGATCGGGTTCCAGAAAGCGGCGGCCGCAACCGTCCCCGCGACGCCCGGAGCCGGCAGCGGCAGCACGAGCAGCCAGCGCGGGATCGCGCCGACGAACGTTCCCGCCGCGGCGAGGCGCAGCGGGCGGTAGCGCGTGACGAGCCTGAAGGCGACGACGCTCCCGAGGACGGAGCCGACGCCGGAGGCGGCGTAGAAGAGGCCCGCGACACGCGAGCTACGGCCGAACTCTTCGTACGCGAGCACGGGCAGCCCGGCAAAGTACGCCTGGCCGAGCATGTTGGAGATGACGACGGTCACCATCGTCGGCCCGAGCAGCGGGTCCCGCACGACGAAGCGGAGGCCCGCGAGCACGCCTCCGCTCTCGCCGGCGACGGCAGCCCGCTCTCGTGCAGGCACGAAGAGACCGACGAGCAGGAACGAAGCGAGGAACGTCGCCGCGTCGAAGTAGAGGACGTTCGCAGCGCCGACGGTGCCGATCAGGATGCCCGCGACGGCGGGGCCGATGAACAGGTTCAACCGCTGAGTGCCCTCGACGACGCTGTTCGCCTTGGCGACGACCCGCTCCTCCTCGCCGATCAGCTCCGGCAGGATCAGGCGCTGAGCCGAGAAGTACGGCCCGCTGAAGACGCCCGTCAGCGCGACGAGGCCGAGCAAGAGCGGAAAGCTGAGCAGTCCTGCCGCATGCAGGACCGGGATCGCCGCGATCACCGGCGCTCGGGCCAGGTCGCTCCAGAGCATCGTCGTGCGGGCGCCGAGCCTCGTCACCACCGAGCCGCTCGGAATGCCGAGCACGGCGATCGGGATCAGCTCCGCCGCGAGCACGACGCCCATCCGCGTCGGCGAGCCGGTGGTGACGAGGACGAACCAGGGCAGCGCGAGAAAGGTCATGTTGGAGCCGAGACCCGAGACGAGCTCGGCCGTTAGCAGGGTGGCGAGCGAGCGGTTCCGCAGCATCACGCCGCCTCCGCCGGTGCCTCGCGCAGGCGCGGCACGGGCGAGAACGCCAGCCAGACGACCCCCAGGAGGGCTCCCGCGGCAGCGACCCACAGGGCCGGCCTTAGCCCGATCAGGCTGCCGAGCGCCCCGCCTGCCAGCGCGCCCACGGGTCGCACGCCGTACGTCAGCGTCCGGCTGCTCCCCGTCACTCTCGCCCGGAGGCGGTAGGGAGTAAGCAGCGCCCACAGGCCGTTCTGGTTCACGTCGAAGATCATCACCCCCAGGCTCGCGAGGAACTCGCTGCTCAGGAGCAGCGAGACGACGACCCACTCGGGGCCTTGGGCGAGCGGGAAGGCCAGGAGGGGGGCGGGAAAGAGAACGGAGCCCAGCACGATTGCCGGCCCGATTCCGAGCCAGCGTCCGACCTTCGCCGCAACGAGCGCGCCGAGGAGCGCGCCAACCGCGCCGGCAGCGAGGACCACGCCGATCGTTCCCGGCGAGAGCCGAAGCTCGCGCGCCATGAACAGGATCACGATCGCGTTGAACGCCAGGTTGAAGAAGTTGATCGTCGCGGTACAGGCGACGCCGGCGCGAAGGACAGGCTGGTCGAGCAGGAAGCGGAAGCCGGTCGAGAGCCGCTCCCTCAGCGTAAGGGCGTCCCCCTCCGGCTCCACCTCCGGCTCCACGACGTCGATCCGGGAGACCAGGAGCGCTGAGCCGACGAAGGAGAGCGCGTCCGCAAGGATCGCGACCGGGGCGCGAAGGGCCTGCACGAGAAAGCCAGCGAGAGCCGGCCCGCCGATGTAGGAGCCCGAGCGGCTGACGCTGAGCCGGCTCTGCGCGTCCATGATGCGCTCTCGCGGCACGACGAGCAGGAAGAAAGCGCTGTTCGCGACGTCGAAGACCACGGTCAAAGAACCGACCGCGAAGGCAACGGCGTACAGCTGCTCGAGCGTCAACGCGTGGAGTGCGTAGGCGAGCGGAACGGTTGCGAGCGCGGCGGCGCGGGCTAGGTCCATCGCCACCAGCAGGCTACGCCGCCGCGAGCGCCGGTCGACCCACGCGCCCGCGAGCAACGAGAATGCCAGGTGAGGCGCCCAGCCGGCTGCAGTCAGCAAGCCCATCTGGAATGCCGACGCGTGGAGCGTCAGAGCGGCCGCCAGGGGGAGGGCGAGGGCGCTGACCTGGTCGCCGAAGACGGAGACCGTCTGCCCGGCCCAGAGCTTGAGGAACTCGGGTTGCCGGCGAAGCGGCGGCACGATGATCGTCTCGGTCACGTCTCGCCGCCTACCGCGACGTTGGGGACCCGTGCGTCCCGGACGCGGAGGCTCGACAAGGCCACGCCCAGCATGCACACAGTCTGAATTGCGGCGAATGCGACGAAGACCGGGCGGGGCCCGAAGGAGTCGAGGACGGGCCCCGCAGCGAAGATTCCGATCGGGTTCAGCACGCCGTACAGCATCGCCATCGACGTCATCGTGGTCGGACGCAGAGCCGGCGGGATGCGCAGCGTCATCAACGCGTGGATGCTCGGGTTGACCAGTCCGTTCGCCACGCCAGACAGGACGAGCGCCAGGGAATAGACGGCGGCCGGAAGCCGCGGTGTCAGCAACCAGAGCGGAAGCGCCTGGCCGAGCACGCACGCGGCGACGACGCTCAGACCGCGAACGCGATCGAGCAGGAAGCGGTAGGCGATCCCGTTCCCGATCACCGCCCCCACCCCGAAGGACGCGATCAGCAAGCCGGCGACTCGCGCATCGGCGCCGAAGCGCGCAACGACGAGCACGGGCACGCTGACGAAGAAGGCGGTCCAGGCAGTGTCTCCGATCGCGAACAGCGGCATCCACACGCGGAGAAGCGGCTCCCGCGCG
This sequence comes from Gaiellales bacterium, assembly GCA_038253945.1. GTDB lineage: Bacteria > Actinomycetota > Thermoleophilia > Gaiellales > Gaiellaceae > JBBRYW01. The sequence continues at coordinate 274,420 of JBBSGR010000002.1, read as the reverse complement.
AGGAAGCGCAGTCCGGCAGCGACGCTCGGCTGCTCGTCCTCGGCCTCGCGGGCGGGGCGCCGGGGGACGAACAGCCGGACCAGCACCACCGCTACCGCGTACGTGGCCGCATCGACCAGCAGCACGGCCGGGGCGCTCATGACGCCGATCAGCACGCCGCCGAGCACGGGCCCCAGCAGGAACGTCACCCGCTGTGCCGCCTGGAAGAGGGCGCTCGCCCGGCTGACGATCGATTCCTCCTCGCCGAGCAACTCGGGGACGATCACCTTCTGCGCCGCGAAGTAGGGAGTCGTCAGCCCGCCAAGCGCGAACGTCGCGGCGAGTAGGCCTGCGAACGAGAGCGCCCCGCTCCAGTGCAGGATCGGGATCAGCGCCATCAGCGGCGCGCGGGCGCCGTCGCAGAGCAGCATCGTCCTTCTCGCCCCGAGCCGGGCGAGCAGCTTGCCGCCGGGCAGTCCGAAAGCCGCGAGGCCGAGCAGCTCCGCGGCCACCACGAAGGTCATCCGGCTCGCCGAGCCAGTCGTCACGAGAACGAACCAGGGCAGGGCGAGCCACGTCATCTGGGACCCCGTCGTCGAGACGACCTCGGCGGCGAGCAGCGCCGCGACCGGCCGCTGCCGCAGCAGCGACGTGTTCGTCAGACCAGCCATTTCCCGTTCCGCTGCACGAGGGCGCCGTCGGCGGTGTCCTCGGCGAGGATGCGAATCCCGTCGGCCGCGTCGATCCGGTCGGCGTATCGCTGCATACGCCGCAGCTCGAGCGGTGCCTCCTGCAGCCACGGCAGCTCGACGATTGCGCTCACGCCTGAGAAGCTGACTCGCGGGATCGCGTAGGCGCGCCTTGCTGCCACCTGGCACATCACCTCCTTTGCGAGCGGCCGCGCAAGCGCGGATGCCGCGACGAGGACCTGCCAGCCGGGCTGAACATCGATGCAGTCCTCGACCAGCAGGCGTGCGTACGCCTGGATCCGGTTGTCCACCACGATTCCTCCTTCGGTTGTGATCGGCGGCGCGGGGGGTCGGGCCGGCGCGCGCTCTACTCGATGCCGATCGGCTACTCGGCGAGCTCCGCTGTCGAGGAGGCCCGCGCGATGCGGACGTCTCCGCTCACCGACGTGGCACGAAGCTCGAGCACCGGCGCGCCCTCCGGCGGCGGATCGTCGCCGACGTCGAGATCCGAGCTCGCATCGCCGCTTCGCGAGCGCGCGTCCATCCACAACTTCGTCCCGCGCCGAACCGCGACGTAGATGTCGCCAGAAGCCGATTTCATCGAGACGTCTCCCCCGCCGACGCTGTCGACGCGCTGGTCGCCGGATGCGGTCGCGATGTCCAGCGAAGCCTCCGCTCGATGGACGATGACGTCGCCCGAGGCGGTTTGCACGGTGAGCGGCGAGCCTGTCTGCCTCACCTCGACGTCGCCCGATGCCGTGCGGATCGTGCCTCCGCCTTGCGCATGGCGAATCTCGATATCGCCGGAGGCCGTGTTGATCCGAGCTTCCTGCTCCACGTGGCCGAGCTCTACGTCGCCGCTTGCCCCGTTGATCTGGGCCGCTCCCCCGACCTGGTGGAACGAGATGTCTCCGGAGCCGCTCGTCACCTCGACCGAGCCGAAGCTGCCTCGCCCCTCCACGTCGGACGAGCCGCCCTGTGCCTCCACGCTCGCGCCTTGCGGACAGCGGACGCGGACGAGCACTTCGGGCGTTCGCCAGAAGCCGAAGCGGAAGCGGCGGCTCTGCTCGTCCGAGGCGCCGCGCCCGAAGCTGAAGCCGATTCCGGCAGCCGCCTCGTCCACGCTGACCGTCACCTGCTGCCCTCCGGCAGCGCGCTCGCGCATCTCGACGCGGGCGGACTCGACGGCGGCCACGCTCGCCTCGTCCTCCCGGAGCGGCTCGAGCTCGACGACCGTCTCGGCCGTCTCGAGCGTCTCGAGCTCGATCCGACCTGCGGGCACCTGGAGCAGAAGCTCGACCGGCCCCGGCGTCGTGAAGGATTCGCGTCTCACCGCGGCCTCCGAACGCTCGCGCGGCGGGGACCATGCGTGTCGCGAGGCGCCCGCAGGGCGCGGGGGTCGCGCGGGTCGGTATGCCATTCCGCGTGTCCGAACGGCAGGTGGTAGAAGGGCATGCTTACTCCTCTCAACTCTCGGCGAAGCCGGTCAGGCGCTTGCCCGAGCGTCGGCCTCGCCCGTGGACGCTCTGCGAGATCACCCGCACGATCCACGTGTTGGCAGAAACTCCCTCGCTCTCGGCCGCATCCTCGACGCTCCGCTTGAGAGCGTCGGGCAGCCGGAGGCTGATCCGGGCGGTGAAGGCCTCGTCAGAGACGGCCGGAGCAGTCTCGGCTTCCTCCCGGATGAAGATCAGCTCGGGATCCTGGCCGACGAGCCGAACCTCGACACGGCCTTCCGGGATCTGCGGGCTCAGCTCGCGAGCCGCCTCCCCGAGCGCGCTCAGCAACGTGAGGCTGAGCGAGCCCTGAAGCGAGACGGCGATGCGCCTCGCAGCGGCGGCTGCGTTCTCGTCTCCGAGCTCCGCGAGGGCGATGAGCTCGGACTTGAGTGTCTCGACAAACCGTGATGCTTGCATGACGTCACTATGACATCACAAATGATGCTTGTCAAGCGTCTATTTGGACCTCACGCGACGTTGAGTCTGACAGCGTGGTCACGACGCCGCCCACGAAGGCGTCGAGATCGGCAAGCGTGCCGTCGTTCACGTAGGAGAAGTCGGCCCGGCGCACCTTCTCCCGGTCAGGGAGGAGGCGCCGCTCGCGGGCCTCGAACGAGATCTCCTTTCTTCCCGACCGGACTTCCGGCGGCGCCGTGATGACGACCACGGCGTCGAAACGCGTCTCACCGCCCACCTCGTAGAGAAGCGGCACCTCCGTGACGCAGATGATCGGCGGCCGGGCGAGACCGGCGAGCGCCTCGCGCCATTCGAGATACTCGACCGCTACGAGCGGATGGAGCAGCGCTTCCAGCCAGCTGAGCGCGGCGCGATCGCCGAAGACGATCTCGGCCACCGCCTGCCGGTCGATCTGGCCCGCGTCGTCGAGAATCGCGGGGCCGAACCGCGCCACGAGCGCGCCCTGCACCGCCTCGTCCTCGCGCAGCAGCCGGTGCACGATCTCGTCGCTCGACACGGTCGCGGCTCCGTGCCGCGCGAACGCGGCCAGGGCTTCGCTCTTGCCGGCCCCGATGCCGCCCGTGATGGCGACCGCTAGCGGCCTACGCGTCGTCTGGGGATGCGGGGGCGCCACCCTCGGAATCGCCCGGGCCGGGCTCCTCGGGCGACGCCTGATCGGCGTCCATGCTCGCGTCGACGACCATCGCCTCAGCGGCCGCGCCGGCATCTTCCTGGGGCGACGGCTGGTCGACGTCGATGCTCGTATCGACGGCCATCGCCTCAGCGGCGGCGCCGGGGTCTTCCTCGGCTGCGGAAACCTCGGCTGCCGGAGCTTCCTCCTCCGCAGCGGGCTCCTCCTTGAAGACCTCCTCCGAGAGATCGAGCTGCGGGCTCATCGGCACGGAGGCGTCTCCGGCCTCGGCGGGGCGGCTGACCGGCGCAGCATCGTCGACACGCTTCATCGACAGCGACAGACGCCGCCGGTCGGCGTCGACCTCGAGGATGCGCACGCTGACCGTCTGGCCCTGCGAGACGATCTCGCGCGGGTTCTCGACGTGCTGTGCAGCGAGCTCGGAGATGTGCACGAGCCCCTCCACCCCGGGGAGGATCTCGACGAAGGCACCGAAGGTCACGACCTTCGTCACCTTGCCCTCGACGACGTCACCCTGCCCGTACCTCTCGACCACCTGCTGCCACGGATCGGACTGCGTCTGCTTGAGACCGAGCGAGATCCGCTGCCGGTCGCGGTCGATATCGAGCACCTTGACGCGTACGTCCTGGCCGATCGAGAGCACCTCGGATGGATGGTTGACGTGGCTCCAGGAGAGCTCCGAGATGTGAATCAGGCCGTCCATCCCGTCGAGGTCGACAAACGCGCCGAAGTCGACGATGTTCGAGATCTGGCCCTCGACGACGTCGCCCGGCGACAGGCGGTCGAGAATGGCCTGCCGTGTCTCCTTGCGCTCGTCCTCGAGCACCGCGCGCCGCGAGAGCACGACGTTGTTGCGAGCCCGGTTCAGCTCGATCACCTTGCAGCGCAGCTCCTTGCCCATGAAGTCGTCCAGGTCCTGGACGCGCCGGATGTCGACGAGCGACGCGGGCAGGAAGCCGCGGATCCCCAGATCGATGATCAACCCGCCCTTCACGACTTCGATCACCCTGCCGTCGACGGGCTCGCCGCTTTCGGCGGCGCCCTCGATCTTCTTCCAGGCGAGCTCGAACCGCGCGCGCTTCTTCGAGAGGATCAGCCGGCCGTCAGGGTCTTCCTTCGTGAGCACGAGAGCGTCGATCTCCTCGTCGAGCGACACTTCGTCCGCCGGATTGACGGACCGTCGAATCGACAGCTCTCCAACCGGGATCACTCCCTCGGACTTGTAGCCGATGTCAACGAGGACCTCGTCCTTGTCGACGCGGACGACCTTGCCGTGGACGACCTGTCCCTCGTTGATGTCGGGAAAGGTGGAGTCGTAGTCCGGGATCAGCTCCCCGTCGGGACCACGCGTCCAGACACCCTCCTCGAGCTGTTCTTCTTCTCTGTCCACGATCTCGTTCGTCATCGAGCGGCCGGTTAGTATAGACGCGCCTTGCGGCTCGCAGTTTGCGACGTTCGAGACTTCGGGCGGGAAACAGCTCCCGAGCTCAGCTCTTCGCCTCGCTCCAGTCCTCCCCGACGCCGACGTCGACCGCAAGCGGAGGATCGAGCGCGAACGCGCCGATCATCTCCTCGCGTACGAGGTCACGGACGGCAGAGACCTCCGCCTGGGGCACCTCGAGCAGCAACTCGTCGTGAACCTGCAGGACGAGCCGCCCGGCGCGCCCTTCGGCGCGTAGGCGGCGATGGATGCGGATCATCGCAACCTTGATGATGTCCGCGTTCGAGCCCTGCATGACGAAGTTGACCGCGAGCCGCTCGCCGAGCGCGCGAGTTTGCCGGTTCCGAGTCCGGATCTCGGGAACCGGCCGGCGGCGGCCGAGCAGCGAGGTCACGTAGCCGTCTCGCTCGGCCTGCTCGATTGTCCTCTGGATGAAGTCCTGGACGTAGGGGAAGCGCGCGAGGTAGGCGTCGATGTACTCCTGGGCCTGCTCGCGCGGAATCTCGAGGTTCTCCGAGAGGCCGAAGGCCGAGATCCCGTAGATGATCCCGAAGTTGATCATCTTCGCGATCGCGCGCTCGTCCTTCCTCAGGGTGGCGCGATCCTTGCCGAGCACCTCCGCCGCGGTCGCCGCATGAATGTCGTCGCCACGAGCGAACGCCTCGCGAAGCTTCGGCTCACCCGAGACGTGCGCGAGGATGCGAAGCTCGATCTGCGAGTAGTCGGCCGACAAGAGGCGCGAGCCCGGCTCGGCGACGAAGGCGGAGCGAATCTCCCGGCCGAGTTTCGTCCGGATCGGAATCGCCTGCAGGTTCGGGCTCGTCGTGGAGAGCCTCCCGGTCGACGCGACCGTCTGGTTGAAGGTCGTGTGAAGGCGGCCGTCGATGTCCGAGATCAGCTCTGGCAGTGGCCCGAGGTAGGTATTCAAAAGCTTCGAGTACTCCCGCCATTCCTCGATCACAGGTACCAGCTCGTGCTCGGAGCGAATGGACCGGAGCACCCGCGTATCCGTGGAGTAGCCCGTCTTTCCCTTCCGGCCGGGCGTGAGGCGGAGCTGGTCGAAGAGGACGCGTGCGACCTGCTGGGTCGAGCCGATCACGAATGGCTCGCCTGCCAGCTCGTGTGCGCGGGCCTCGAGCTCCTCGACCCGGTCGGCGAGCCGCGCCGTGATCTCCCCCATGCGGTAGGTGTCGATCTTGACCCCCGCGTCCTCCATCGCTGCGAGCACCGCCGTCAGCGGCAACTCGATCGTCCGGTAGAGGTCGACGCTGCCGCGGTCCTCGAGCCGAGCGAGCAGGGGCTCGGCGAGCCGCAGTGTGGTCGCGGCGTGGCGCACGAGGCGTGCGGTCTCCTCGTCGGCCTCGGGAGCCGGGACCACCTCGAGCCCGTACTCGGCTGCGAGGTCGTCCAGGTCGTAGAGCGGCCGGCCGGGCTCGATCAGGTAGGCCGCGATCATCGTGTCGTCCGCCGGCTGCATCGTCAGCCGGGGAAGCGACTTGAAGTCGTGGCAGGCAATTTGCGCTTCGCGCAAAGTGTTAGGGCGCAGTGGCGACACGACCACCGGCTCCCCCACGCGCGCGACGGCCATTCTGTCTGCCTCGATTGCGAGCCCGATGCGGCCCGTGACGTTTCCGAAGTCGCCTTCCAACCAGTCGACGGTTTCCCGGTCTAGACGCTGGTCTGCCGCAGGCAGAGCAGCGTCGAGCTCGTCGACCCGGTTCAGCAGGTTGCGGAACTCGAAACGACGGAACATCTCTTGGAGCTGCGAGCGGTCGGGAGGAGCAACGACGAGCTGCGTCGGGTCGCAGTCGAGCTCGAGGTCGCGCCGCATCGTCGCAAGCTGCTTCGAGCTCCGTGCCTGCTCGGCGTGCTCGCGGACGTTCTTGGCGCGCGCGGGCGAGAGCTCGTCGGCGTGGTCGAGCACGCCCTCGAGCGAGCCGTACTGGGCCACGAGCTGCCCGGCCGTCTTGTCGCCGATCCCCGGGATCCCCGGGATGTTGTCCGAGGTGTCGCCCTTCAGGCCGATGAAGTCCGGCACCTGATCCGGCCGCACGCCGTAGCGGGCCTCGACGCGCTCCGGCGTGTACACGTGGACGTCGGCGACGCCGCGCGGCGTCATCATCAGACACACATTCTCGGAGCAGAGCTGGAAGGCGTCGCGGTCGGTCGAGACGACGCAGGTCTTGACACCGGCGTCGTCGCCGCGGGAGGCGAGCGTGGCGATGACGTCGTCCGCCTCCCAGCCCTCGTACTCGAGATTCACGTACCCGAAGGCCTCGACGATCGGGCGAAAGTACGGGAACTGCTCGCGCAGGAGATCCGGCATCGGCCGCCGCTCCGACTTGTAGTCCTTCGAGAGGGCAGCACGGTGTACCGGCCGCGTGTCCCAGGCGACCGCGACCCCCTTCGGCCGGTAGTCCGACAGCAGCTTGAAGAGCATGTTCGTAAAGCCGAGCAGGGCGTTCGTCGAGAAGCCTTCGCTCGTCGCGAGCTCCTCGGGGAGGGCGAAGAAGGCGCGGTAGGCGAGGTTGTTGCCATCGACGAGGAAGAGCTCGGAGGCCCGCGCGGGGGCGTCGTCGACCTGCAGCTCGGCTCCGGTCATCGTCTTCGGGCTCACGGATTCACTCTACGCCGCGGCTTCGGCCCGGCGGACCGCGTGAGCGACGACCTCGTCCGCGAGGTCTTCGGGCACGTCGTACAGCGCGCAGACGAGGCGCTCGACCTCCTCGACGAGGCGCCGCCCTTCGGCGAGAAGCTCGCGGACGATCGTCTCGCGCTCGCGGACAAGCAGCTCGAATGCTTGGGCGTGGCGCGGCAGGAGAACGGCCGGCAGATCGTCGGGCGCCCTCCCGTCGAGCATGCCTTCGAGCAGATCGAGCCGTCCGCCGTCACCGGTGACGCTCGCTCGGCCGAAGGCCAGCACGCTCGGCGACTCACGCCGCGGTCTCCCCGGTCGGCCCTCGATGGTTGTCTCGAGTGCGGGATCGAGGCGGACGGAGATCTTCTCGTCGTCGGGCAGCTCGCGCGCGAGCGCCGCCGGGTCGACGACGACCGGGCCGTCGCGCCACGGATCCTTGACGATCCGCGTCAGGTCGCGGACGAACGGACGATGAGGGAGGAGCGCGCGCCGGTTCGCCGCGATCTCGCGCACGAGGTTGGCGATTTGCTCGGCTCGCGGGTCGGCCTCGGGTGGGCGGTACGGAATCTCGTTCATCCGCTTCGGCTCGTAGTTGCGCCAGATGTCGCGCGGAGATTTGCCCCGGACCGCGTACCAGAGGTCGAGCAACTCGCTGTTCAGGAGACCGCAGAGGTACGCGACTGGAGCGTCCGGCGAGCGCCCAACCATGACCGTCGCTTTCTTGCCCGGCTGCCACTTCGCCTCCTCATCGAGAGCAAAGCGGCCGCGATCCGTTCGGTACAGCGCGATGACCTTTGCGGCGGACAAGTCTGCCGCATTGCGCGGCCAGGCGGTTTCCCACCACGCCCGTCGCGCGTTCCTGGCGATTTCCGCTCTCGTCTCGAGAAGCGCCTTCCAGGGCTCGAGCTCATCGAGCACCGCCTGCGGAGGCGAATTACGCGCTTCGAGGCGGACGTAGTGGACGTAGTTGCGAGCGGCACCTGAGCTTTCAGCCTGGTCGCGAGCGTCGCCTACTCGAAGAGCTGCAGATGCTGGCGCTCGACATCGCTCCGGGCACAGATCTGGCTGGTCTACCGGACACGGTCGCTACCTGGAGGAACGCCAGCGGCCTTCCTCAGCGGGTCTGGCGCCAGTACCTGCTCCGGGTGGCCTACCTGTCACTGACGCGGATTCTTCTGTACCGCGCCTGGGAGGACGTCCAGTTCGTGACGAGCTACCTCTACGACGGCGGCTTCGGCGATGCCTACGAGCGTCTCTCCCGGAGCGTGCGCGAAGTTCTCCGGGAGGCGTTCAAGGAAGGCGCAGAGCGATACCGGTGGCTCTACGGCTCCGACAACAACTACGACTGGTACAGGCCCGCCGGATCTGGTCTTCATGCCGGTCGAGATCCTCCCCGGAGCTCTTGGCGTCGAGGACGAACGGGTGGGCCACCAGATCGATCGGCGTGAAGTCAGGCTTTTGACCCGCCTTGCCGAGCTGCGGGAAGTACGCGTCGGTCGGGAACTGAAGCACCCGCTCGATGATCGAGGCGAGGACCGGTTCCGTCAGGAGCTCCTCGTCTGCCCGGTCACTCCGAGCACGGATGTAGTCGCGAAACGTTCGCGCGCCGCGAAGCTCCGCGTACCTCCCAGCTTGCGCGTCGAGGCATCCGCGTAGCGCGTCCAGAGGATTGACGACGGATGAGCTCGCCATGTCCTCAGTCTCTCAACGAAGTCGGCTCGGCGGCGTGACAATGACAGCCGAGGAGGCGAGTAAGATCGCCGGCATGTCGACCCCAGCTCCAGTGCTCGCCGCCACGGACTCGCTCTCCGAAGAGGAGGTGCGAGCCCTCTCCGAAGGAGCGGCCTGGTATGCGAAGTACCACGAACGTATGATCGCGTCTCGGGTGGATGACGCGTCGGCCGCGTCAGTGGCCCAGCGTGAGCACTTCCGCGATCTCCATTCGGCCCTGCGGAAGCTGGGCGTTCGCATGCGGCTGCCTGACGGCCTGGCGTAAAAGGCCCTCGACCAGCCGGACGAGCGCCTCGGCGCCCATCGAGCCGCGGCGCGTCTATCGTCCAGCCTCGGTGCTGACGATCCTCCCCTTCAGCGACGAGCACCTCGACCCTGCCGGGGAGCTGCTGGCCGCGCGCCACCGCCGCCACCGGAGCGCAGAGCCGCTCCTGCCGGCGCGCTACGAGGATCCAGCGGGCGCGCGCGCTGAAGTGGAGGCGCTCTGGCGCGCCGACGACACTCCCGGCGCCGTCGCGCTGCGTGACGGACGAGTCGTCGGCTACGTCATCGGCATGCGGAAGAGCGACGTCATCTGGGGCCCGAACGTCTGGGTCGACCCGGCCGGCCACGCCGTCGAGCACGCGGAGGACGCGCGTGATCTCTACGCGGACGCGGCGGCGCTCTGGGTCGAAGGCGGGCGAGGGGCGCACTACGCCGTCGTCCCGGCAGCCGACCCGGACCTCGTGGACGCCTGGTTTCGCGTCGGCTTCGGACAGCAGCACGCGTTCGAGATCCGCGAGCTGTCCGAGCAAGCATGGCCGGAAGGGGTACGCGAAGCCGAGCCGCGCGATGTGGACGAGCTCGTCCAGCTCGCGCCTCTGCTCGCCAGCCACCAGATGCTGTCGCCGGTGTTCTCCCGGCGCGCGCCCGACGAGGACGAGGACGAGCTCCGCCGGGAGATCGAGGAGGATCTCGCCTCGCCGACAGCCGGAAATCTCGTCGCCGAACGCGACGGGCGGATCGTCGGCAACTTCGTCGTCGTCCCGCTCGAGGTGTCCTCGATGCACTCCGGCCTCACGCGGCCCGAAGACGTCTCGTACCTCGCCTGGGCCGCCACGCTTTCCGAGGTGCGCGGGAGCGGTACGGGGCTGGCCCTGACGCAGGCCTGCTTCGCCTGGGCACGCGACCGGGGCTACGCGGCAATGGTCACCGATTGGCGCGTGACGAACCTGCTCTCGTCCAGGTTCTGGCCGCGCCGGGAGTTCCGGCCGACGTTCCTACGGCTCCATCGGCTCGTATCTTGACGCGAGTCCCGCTGCTCGCGGGCAGCCGGCTTGCCGTGGTGGAGGCGGGCGACGATGCGGTCATCCTCTTCCCTCCTCCGCCCGCGCAGGGGATCGCCGATATCGAGGCAGGCGTGCGCGACGCGCTCCGCTTTCCACTCGCCGGCGAGCCGCTCGAGGTGCTCGCGACGCCGGGCGGTCGAGCGACGATCGTCGTAGAGCCGCCAGCGCTTCCGCTTCCCGGCGCGGCAGCCGATCCACGACGGCTGGCGATCAGCGCGACGTGCGAGGAGCTCGTTCACGCCGGCGTGCCCACCGAGCGTCAGACGATCCTCGTCGCCGGAGGGCTCGCCCGCCGCTCGGGGCGGCACGACCTCGAGGCGCTCGTGCCCCCCGACTTCGCACGACGCTTCAGCGGGACTGTCGAGGTGCACGACGCGACGAGCTCGGCCCTCGTCGAGGTTGGTCACTCGCAGGGCATCCGGCTGGCACTGCACCCGACACTGGTCGAGACCGACCTCGTCGTCACCGTGAGTGCCGCGGAGACGGTTCTTCACGGCGGGCCTGCCGCGCTCCTCCGCGCCGGGTCGCCGCAGGCGTTGCGTGCCGCTACGGCGGAGTCGCTCCTCGAGACGAGCGCGTCAGCCGGCTGGAAGCTCGGGCTCGCGCTCGAGCAGTCCCTCGCCCCCCGCACACCTTTGATCGGCGTCTCGCTGTCGCTGACGCACCCGCGCATGTCGGGCGCCTTCCGCGGCTTTCCGTACGAGCCTCAGGCCGTCGATCGGGTCAGCCGCTCGCCGCTCCGTCCGCTCTTTTCGCTGCTTCCCGCTCGCGTCCGCGGGCGCGTGCTGCGCTCGCTGCCCCTCGAGCTGTCAGTCGCGGCCGTGTACGCGGGGCCGCCCTCCGTCGCTCACGCCGAGGCTCTCCTACGGGGTGTCGAAGCGCGCTCGACGACGCTCGCGGGCCGGCTCGACGCGTTGTGCATCGGGATTCCGCCCGCAACGCCTCATCTGCCGCGGGAGCGACCCAATCCGATTCTCGCGGCGTACCTCGGCCTGGCGCTCGCGCTTCGGCTCTGGCGGGACGCCTTCCCGGTGGTCGAGGGAGGCACCGCGATCCTCGTACATCCGTTCGACCGGCACTTCACCCATCCGACACAGCAGCCGTACCGGCTGCTCTTCCCGTCCTCCAGAGCCCGACCGAGCGCGGAGCAGCTGGCGGAGACCGAGCGAGCGGCGGCCACCGACGAGCGGGCGCTTGCCGCCTACCGCGAAGGCCGAACGTGTCATCCCCTCCTCCCCTTCTCCGACTGGGACGCGTGCCGGCCGGCGCTGACGCGGCTGGGAGACGTCTTCATCGCCGGCTGCCGGGACTCCGCGGCAGCCCGCCAGCTCGGCTTCGTGCCGACGCACGGGCTCGGCGCGGCACTCGAGCTGGTGCGCGGCCGGGCGGGCCGGGGCGCACGTATCGGCTTTCTACTCTCGCCTCCTTACTTCCCGCTCAAGGTCAGCACGGGTGAACCCATGGTTCCCCCGTGAGCCCCCTCCTTCAGCGCAGCGGCGACACAGCCGTTTGCTGAGCCTCTCGGCGGGCGAAGCCCGCCTTCGGCGGCCGAGCGGGACGATCCCCATCCGGCAAACGTGCAAACACGCTAGAGAATCTTCGAGAGAAACTGCTTGGTGCGCTCGTGGGTGGGCGCGGTGAAGAAGTGCTCGGGGGATCCCTCCTCGATCACGCGGCCGTCGTCCATCATTACGACGCGGTCGCCGACCTCGCGCGCGAAACCCATCTCGTGGGTGACGACGATCATCGTCGTTCCCTCTCGAGCGAGCGCCTTCATCACCTCGAGCACCTCGCCGATCGTCTCGGGATCGAGAGCGCTCGTCGGCTCGTCGAACAGCATCAGAGCCGGGTTCATCGCGAGCGCCCGCGCGATCGCGACACGCTGTTGCTGTCCGCCCGAGAGCTTCGCCGGATAGGTGTCGCGCTTCTCGGCGAGACCGACCCGGGCGAGGAGGCTCTCGCCGGCTGGGATCGCCTGCTTCGCGGGCGTGCCGCGCACGCGGACCGGCGCCTCGATCACGTTCTCGAGCGCCGTCTTGTGCGGGAAGAGGTTGAAGCGCTGGAAGACCATGCCGATCTCGGCCCGCTGGCGCGCGATGTTCCGCTCCGAGTCCTCGACGAGCTTTCCGTTTCGCTCCCGATATCCGATCAGGTGACCGTTCACCTCGATCCGGCCGCCGTCGATCTTCTCGAGGTGATTCAGGCAGCGCGCGAACGTCGTCTTGCCCGAGCCCGAGGGGCCGATGATGCAGACCACCTCGCCGCGATGGACGTCGAGCGAGATGCCCTTCAGAACGAGCAGCTTGCCGAAGCGCTTCTCCACGTCGACCGCGTGCACGACGGCCGTCGAGGCGCTCATGGGCCAGCCTCTTGGAGCTCATGCGGAACGCGCACCGAAGTACCGTGGGTGTCCCTTCGGCGTTCCCAGACCCGTAGGGTGCTCACCGTGACCCGCCCGTGCGCCACGCCGCAACGGGTGCCCACGCCTCGAGCACGCGCTCCCAGAACGAGCGCGCGTCGGCGCGGTCGCTGACCGCGAGCTTGCGCTCAATGTGAGCCTGGATCACGCTCCAGACCGTCGTCAGCACCAGGTACCAAAACGCAACGGCGAGGAAGTACTCGGATGGCTTGAAGGTCGTCGAATAATGGATGTCGGCGTCCTCGAACAGCTCGTAGACGCCGATGAAGGCGAGCAGCGACGTCGTCTTCAGCATGTTGTTGAACTCGTTCCCGAGCGGCGGCACGATCACCCGCGCCGCCTGCGGCAGGACGATGCGGCGCATCGCGAGCCGGGAGGTCATGCCGACCGACTTCGCCGCCTCCATCTGCCCCTTGTCGACCGCGTCGATGCCGGCGCGGATGATCTCGCTCATGTACGACCCCTCGTTGACCCCGAGCGCCACGATGCCCGCGAGCGCGGCACCGTTCATCTGGAAGAGCCCGAAGTCGACCGAGCGGGGAAAGAGGTCGAAGCCGAGAAAGAGGTTGGCGCCGAAGTAGACGAAGAAGATCTGCACGATGATCGGCGTCCCGCGAAAGAGGAGCACGTAGACGTAGGAGACCAGCCTCACGGGCCACACCTTGGCGAGGCGCATGAGCGCCGAGACGAGGCCGAGCACGACACCGAGAAGCTGGGCGGCGACGGCGATGTAGATCGTCGTCCACAGGGCGCGCGCAAAGGCGTGATCAGGGTGCAGGATCCGCTGCCAGAAGATGTGCCACTCGAAAGCGGCGAGCATCGGCGCGACGCGTTACTTGTGCTTGAGGGTGAAGTCGGCCATCTGCCATCTGCCCAGGATCTTCTTCATCGTGCCGTCGGCGTACATGGCGTCGACGGCCTTCTGGACGGCGGCCTTGAGCTCCGTATCGCTCTTGCGCACGGCCATGCCGACGGGGATCGGGTTGACCACGGTGGGAGCCGTCGTGATCTGGAACGCGGAAGGGTTCTTCGAGATGTAGTAGGCGACTACCGGCGAGTCGCCGAAGTACGCGTCGACCTTGCCCGTCTTGAGCGCGCTGGCGGCGTCCGTGTCCTTCGGGAACGTGACGACGTCGATCGCCTTCTTCCCCTGGCTCTTGAGCTTCTTGCTCTGCTGGTCGAGAAAGTCCTTGTTCGTCGTCCCGGTCTCGACGGAAGCGCTCTTGCCCGCGAGGCTCGGCACTCCCCCGATCTTCTCGGGGTTGCCCTTCTTGACCATGAACGACTGGCCGACCGAGATGTAGTCGACGAAGTCGACTTGCTTACGCCGCGGCGGCGTGTCGTTCATGCCGCTGATGATCAGATCGCACTTCTTGGAGAGCAGGGCGGCGATGATGCCGTCGAAACCTGTGTTGTCGAAGCGGGCCTTCACGCCCATCCGCTTCGCGATCTCGGTGCCGATGTCGATGTCCGAGCCGATCGGCTTCGTGCCCTTGTACGACTCCTCGGGCGGGTAGGTGATGTCGCTGCAGAAGACGAGCTTGCCCGCGCTCTTGATCGCGCTCGGCGCGGCGATCGCGCCGCCTTCGGTCGTTCCGCTCGCCGTCGACGCGGCGGGCTGCTGCGTGGTGGTCGTGGCCTTCTTGCTGCCGCCGCAGCCGGCGGCGACGAGCACCATAGCCGCGAGAAGCAGAGGAGCGAGCGAGCGCCTCATCTGCCGCCAAGCTTATCGCGCTTCACTCGATCTCGCCGAGGTAGGTCTTCCGCACCTGCTCGTTCGTCCGCAGCGCCTTCGCGTCGTCGGCAAGGACGATGCGCCCCGTCTCCAGCACGTAGCCGCGGTCCGCGGTGTCGAGCGCCATCAGCGCGTTCTGCTCCACGAGCAGGATGGGAGTGCCCTGCTGGTTGATCTCGCGCACGATCTCGAAGATCTTCTCGACGAAGATCGGGGCGAGCCCCATCGACGGCTCGTCGAGCAGCAGCAGCTTCGGCCGGGCCATCAGTGCGCGCCCGATCGCGCACATCTGCTGCTCGCCGCCGGAGAGAGTCCCCGCCTTCTGGCTCTTCCGCTCCGCGAGCCGCGGAAAGAGCGAGTAGACGCGATCGACGTCATCGCCGAAGTTGCCTCGGTCCTTGCGTTGAAAGGCGCCCATCTCGAGGTTCTCGCTCACGGTCATCCGCGGAAAGAGCTTGCGACCCTCGGGCGACTGCGAGATGCCCATCCTCACCACGTTGTGGGGAGCCTCGTTCGTGATGTCCGTGTCCTGGAAGCGGATCCGCCCTTCGCGCGGATGGTTGAGCCCGTTGATCGACCGCAGCGTCGTCGACTTGCCGGCGCCGTTCGCCCCGATCAGCGTCACGATCTCGCTCCCGTGCACCTCGAGATCGATGCCCTTCAAGGCGTGAATCGCCCCGTAGTACGTGTGCACGCCCTTGAGGTCGAGGATCAGATCGTCTCGATCGGGTTGCGTCATCCGGCCGTCGCCGCCCCGGAGCCGAGGTACGCCTCGATCACGCGCTCGTCGCGCTGGATCTCCTTCGGCGTGCCCTCCGCGATCTTCTCCCCGTAGTCGAGGACGGTCACCCGCTCGGAGATGCCCATGACCACGCGCATGTCGTGCTCGATCAGGAGGATCGTCAACTCCCGTTCAGCGCGAAGCTTGGCGACGAAGTCGGTGAACGCGACCGTCTCCTGCGGGTTCATCCCGGCCGTCGGCTCGTCGAGGAGCAGCAGCTTCGGCTCGGTCGCGAGAGCGCGTGCGACCTCGAGGCGCCGTTGGTCGCCGTACGGCAGGCTGCGGGCGTACTCGTCGTCGCGGCCGCGCAGGCCCGAGTAGACGAGCAGCTCGTGCGCGCGCTCGCGCGCCTCGCGCTCCTCCCGCCGGATGCCGGGCGTCCGCAGCACGCTCCGGACGATTCCGCCGGTCAAGCGTCCGTGCATCCCGACCATCACGTTCTCGCTGGCGGTCATGAGCGGGAAAAGGCGAATGTTCTGGAAGGTGCGGCCAATCCCCCGGTGTGTAAAGGCATGCGGCGGCTTGCCGGTCAGGTCGTCGCCGTCGAGCAGGATCCTGCCCGAGGTGGGCTTGTAGACGCCGGTCAGCATGTTGAAGAATGTCGTCTTCCCCGCGCCGTTCGGCCCGATCAGGCTGACGATCGAGCGGCGCGGGACGATGAACTCGATGTCCGAGACGGCGACCAGCCCGCCGAACTCCTTGCGCAGCCGGTCCGCGATCAGCAGAGCGCCGTCGCCCGCAGGAGCCGAAGCTTCGGGAGCTGGCGCGGCCGACGCCATCAGGCCGACGCGTCGTAGAGCGGCTCGTCGTGGACGCCTTCCTCGAACTCGCGCTGCCTGCGTGCACTCGGAATGAGGCCCTGCGGCCGGAACAGCATCACGATCAGGATGATCATCCCGTAGATGCCGAACGAGTACTTCGCGATGTCGATCGGACTGGCCCAGACGTGGGCCCACTTGGGCGAGTCGCCGCTGAAATGCTCGTTGATCCAGCCGCCGATGTTGCCGATCCCCTCCGTGTCGAGGTAGGCGAGGAAGCAGGCACCGACGATGACGCCCCAGACGTTGCCCATCCCCCCGAGGATCACCATGCAGAGGATGAAGACCGAGATGTTGAAGAAGAAGTCGTCCGGGAACGTGGCCGTCTTGTAGCTGGCGTAGAAGCAGCCCGCGACGCCGCCGAAAAACGCGCCCGTCGCGTACGCCCAGGTCTTCGTCCGCATCAGCGGCACCCCCATCGCCGCGGCCGCGATCTCATCCTCCCGGATCGCCACCCAGGCTCGGCCCAGGCGGGAATCGCGCAGACGCACGGCGCAGAAGACGGTGATCAGGAGCAGGCCGAGCCCCGTCCAGAAGAACAGCTTGTCGAAATTCGTGGCGGCGATGTAGTTGTCCGGGAGCGCGTTCACGTGCCGGTGGATCCACGAGCCGAAGCCCGGTGGGTCGATCGGCGTGATTCCCTGCGGCCCCCCGGTCAGGTTGAAGCCCGTGCCGAACAGGTTGTCGCCGTTCTTGGCGATCTGCGGCATGATCTCCCCGAAGCCGAGGGTGACGATCGCGAGGTAGTCACCGCGCAGGCGGAGCGTCGGTAGCCCGATCAGCACGCCGACGAACGCCGTGAAGACGCCGGCCAGGATCAGCAGCAGCCAGATCGAGACGTGAAACCCCGGGACTCCGGGGGAGACGCCGACCGCGCCGAACGTGAAATTGTGGGCGGCGAACTGCGGCGACGCGAACCAGGCGGCGGTATAGGCGCCCATGGCGTAGAAGGCGACGTAGCCGAGGTCGAGCAGGCCCGCGTAGCCGACCACAATGTTGAGGCCGACGGCCATCATCGCGAAGACCGTCATGATCACCGCGGTGTTCATCGCTGGAAACGTGCCCAGCACCGGGATCTTGAAGAGATGGCCCCGGTAGTAGGGGTACAGGACCGCGAGGACGAGAACCAGCACCGGCAGAACCGGGCGGCGAAGAGGGGCCGGCACGGCGCGCCAGCGCCGCCTCAGTGGATCCGGGACGCCGAGCTTGCTCCGCAGGCGACCCCGCTTTCGGCTTCCTGCGGAGGCCGGCATCCGGGTCACGCTCCCTCGGGAGTCTGCTCCCCGAGCAGCCCCTCGGGACGGAAGACGAGAATCAGGATCAGGATGCTGAAGACGATCGACTGCGTCCAGCTGCTACCCGGCGCGTGCCAGGAAAGCCCCTCGTTGAACGCCTGGATCAGTCCGATCAAGACTGCGCCGAGGACGGCTCCCGTCAGGTTGCCGATACCGCCGAGCACGGCTGCCGTGAAGGCGATCAGCCCGATCTGGAACCCCGAGTCGAAGCGGATGTTGGTGAAGTACAGGACGTAGAGCAGTCCGGCGGCGCCGGCGAGCGCACCCGCGATCAGGAACGTGAACGAGATCGTCCGGTTGACGTTGATGCCCATCATCGCGGCGGCGTCTCGATCCTGGGCCGCCGCCCGCATCGCCTTTCCCTGGCGCGTGCGCTGCACGAGCCAGACGAGCCCGAGCAGGACAGGGACCGTGATCAGCAGGACGATCAACTTGTTCCACGTGTAGGTGACGCCGCCCAGCGAGAAGATGGTGCCGCGTGACAGGACCGGAGGCGTCGAGACGTACGCCGGCCCTTTCCACGCCAGGCCGATGTTCTGGATGATGAACGACATGGCGATCGCGGTCAGCAGCGGCGCCAGGCGCGGCGCGTGCCGAAGGGGTCGGTAGGCGATGCGCTCGACCGTCGCGTTCAGGAGGGCACAACCGGCCATCGCGACCGCCAGCGTGACGAGGACGGCGGGCCAAAGGGATGTAGCCGACGGGTAGTCGTGGAGGCTGAAGACCGAGGTGACGAAGGTCGCCGTGATCATGCCGCCCATCATGAAGACGTCGCCGTGGGCGAAGTTGATCAGCTCGAGGATGCCGTACACGAGCGTGTAGCCAAGCGCGATCAAGCCGTAGACCGCGCCGTTCGTCAGCCCGAACAGGAGGACGGTGAAGAAGTCGGCCGGCGTCTTGTAGAGGTTGATCCCGAGCCAGACGAGCACCAGCAGCACGAGGAGCAGGCCGATGAGCGGGACGACGCTCGGAAGCGAGCGACCCGAGAGCCAGGTGAACGGTGGGCGGCGTGCTTCGGCGACCAAGGCGAGACCAAAGAGGCTGGGGAGGACTCGAGTCCTCCCCAGCCTACAACGGTTCAGTTCCTGCGGTCTAGCGGCCCGTCAGCTTCTTGGTCGGATAGAACGCCTTGATCGCCTTGCCGTCGTTGCCCTTGATGATGTACGCGGTGATGCCAGCGAGGTTGGTGTCGCCGTTCTTGTCGATCTTGAAGCTGCCCACGATGCCGTTCTTGACGTTCGTCTTGAACAGCTGCGCGGTCACCGAGCTGCGGGAGCCGTTCGAGCGCTTGATCGCGTCGAGCAAGACGACTGCCGACTGCGCCGCATAGGCGACGTAGGAGGCGAGGCTCTTGCCGCCCTGGGTCTTCTTGAACGCCTTGACGAACTTCGCCCCCGCGCCTTTCAGGCTCTCGGGCGGCGCGCCCGGGACCGTGACGTACATGCCCTGGGCCGCCGAGCCGGCGCCCGAGATCAGGCTCGAGAACGGCGTCCAGCCGTCGGGCCCGATGATCTTGACGCCCGTGCCGAGCACCGAGCGGAGGTCCTTGACGAGCTTCGTGCCGTTGTTGCAGATGATCCCGCCGAGGTAGACGCCGTTCGCCCCGGCCTGCTTGATCCGAGTCGCCAGCGGCTCGTAGCTCGACGCCTTGGGATCCCAGGCCTCCCGGCCGGTCACCGTCAGGCCGAGCTTCTTGGCCGCGGTCTCGAAGGTCGTCGACACGCCGTGGCCGTAGACCTCCTTGTCCTCGAGGATGAAGACCTTCTTGATCTTCAGCGACTTCGCGAGCAGCGCCCCCGCCGGCCCTTGGATGTCGTCGCGGGTGACGACGCGGATGTAGTTCCGCTTGTGGGTCGGGTAATAAATGTCCGGCTCACCCGGGTTGGCTCCGAGCCCGGAGACGGTCAGGCCGACACCGGTGTTCGAGGGGCTCACCATGCCGACTGCGCCCCCCGGGGCACGGTTGAGGATCGGGATGATCAGCTTGGCGCAGCCCGAGTTGAAGGTGCCGATGACGCCGATCACCGAGCGGTCGTCCGCGTAGCTTCTCCCGTTGTCGGTGCACTTGGCGGAGTTCCACTTGCCGGTCTCCGCAGTCGAGTCGTCGCAGGCCTGGTAGCCGATCGTGTACTTGCCGGCCTTGAACTTGCGACCCGCCAGGATGTACTTGATCGCGGCGACCATCTGGGTCGTCTGCGGGCGGTTCGCGCCCTGCATCGGCAGATCGGACGCGATGATGTACTTGGGGCCCCCCCTACCCTGTCCGTACCTGGGGCCGTAGTAGACCGGCGCGCACGAGCCTGCCGGGAGAACGCCTCGGGCGCTCGGACGCGCGCTCTTCTCGCCGCTCGCGTAGCTTCCGGCGACGAGAGCCAGCGTGCCCGCAACGGCCGCGACGACTCCTATGAGTAGACGCTTTCTCAATTCCTTCTCCTCCTTCTCGCTTCCCCTGACAAAGCCCAAATGATCCGCGAAGTATGGCGGATTCGCTTCCGTCCTGAAGGGTTAGACGAAAAAGAGGCCGAGTGGATTGCCGGGGCCGGGATGCCGAAGGTGGGAATCGAGCGCGGCCGCGAAGCGGCCCGTCCGCGAAGCGGCCCATGGAAGAGGCCTTTGCGGAACCGGGAAGTGCCCTGGCTAGCTCCCGAGGCGTACCATCTTCGGGCAGGCCGAAGTGGCGGAACTGGCAGACGCGCTGGACTCAAAATCCAGTGCCCCTCGGGGCGTGTGGGTTCGATTCCCACCTTCGGCACTCGGCACCGGGGAAACCGGGTTTCCCCCGTGAGCCCCCTCCTTCGTGCACGGGTGAACCCATGGTTCCCCCGTGAGCCCCCTCCTTCGCCGCAGTGTCGGTTCATGCCGCAGCGAGCCTCTCGCCGGGCAGAGCCCGGCTTCGGCGGCGAGTCGTTGCGCGTGGCGCTTGGTCACGGGTCGTGCACGGGTGAACCCACGGTTCCCCCGTGAGCCCCCTCCTCGGCCGCAGCTCATTGGCGGGGGGTGGCTCTCGCCGGGCTTCGCCGGCGAGTCGCAACAACTTCGTCAAAGCTTGCCCACACGCCGCCCTCAGGGTCCGGTCCGGGGACAGTCCCTCGGACCTGGCACTTCCGGTCAGAGCGCAGGGCACTGTTGCCGCTGCGGCGATCCCGGCCGCGGTGGGCCCCTCGGCGGGCAAGCCCGCCTTCGGGGGCGAGTCGTTGACGCGTGGCGCCTGGCGCTAGCGGATCAGCTCTACGAGCGGAAACGAGCGATGCCGCCGCGGCGGGACGAGGAAGTTCTGCCGGTGGGTCGTCTGCAGCACGGAGTTGAACCCCTGGCCCTTCGACGTCCGGTCGAGCGGGAGCTTCCGTCCGTCTGGCATGACGCCGTCCAGCGCGAGCCGTGTGCGATGAAAGTCGTCGCTCGTGGGATTGAAGACGGCGAAGTGAAGACCGGCCGCCGGCTGGTCGGAGTAGCGATCCCGCTCCGGGCGGGACGTCCAGAAGAACGGGTTGTCGACGGTGTTGAAGTCGATTCGCTGCGGGACGGCCGTTCCCCTGGGGTAGAGCTCCCCGTCGCTGCCGACCACATCGTGCTGGAGGCGGGATGCCGGCTGGACGGCGCCGCTGTGGCCGATACGGCCCGACCGGTGAAATCCGCGCACCACCTCGTCGGCGGTCTGGACGTCCTGAGCCGCCTCGCGAATCGTCTGGGTTCCCTCGACGACACGGATCCCGGGTCGAAACATCGTGTCCACTCGGTCCTGGAAATCGAACAGCAGGTACCAGGCCTCGAGATCCTCGAGCAGGTGCGACAAGTGCATGTGCGAGCCGTGGCGGAAGTAGCCGGCCGGCCCGAGATCGGTGTACCCGAGCGTCTCGAAATTCGCGATCCTAGAGGGTCCGAGAGCGGTCTTCTGGGTGCTGGTGAAGCCGAGGAAGAGCTCGGCCCCGTCCGGAATCAGGTCAGCGCCGCGAACCCCCGCTGCCAGCGCCATCTGCTTCGGCAGGCTCTTGCCCCCACCGAAGCCTCCGCCCACGAAGCCCTTGCGAACACTCGTCGGCTCGAAGACGTCGAGCTCATGAAAGAGCGTGCGGGCCGCGGACGCGACGCTGTCGTGCTTGTCGCTGGAGAGTACGACTGCGACGTCGTTGTCCTCGAACACGGTGTCGTCCGGATCGCTCGGGAACCGAATCGAGTCGAGCAGCGCCTGCACCGGCTTCCCCTTCGATCTCGACGCGCGTCGGTCGATCGGAAGATGCGTCGCGGCGAGCGCTGGTACGTAGCGGCGAAAGTACGGCAGTCCCCAGGCGACCGTGAGCGCGACACCGGCCGGCGGAGGCTCGAAGCTGGACTGCACGCGCGCGATCGCCTCCTCGAGCTCGCGCTGGGCCGCACGAAGCGACGTCCTGGCCTGGCCCACGCGCACCTTGCCGGTCACGACCTGATGATGCAGCGGAGGGATCACGACCTCGACCCCGTTGTCCCGCACGACGCGAAGCCCCTCGAGCAGGTGCTGCTCGGGCCGCTGAGTCGGCGCCGGGGTGCGATGAGGGGAGATGGCGAAGCGGTCGACGAGCTCGTAGACGCCGGCGGCGCCGAGCGCGGCGGCCGCGCCGCCGACTACGACGTCTCGTCGTGTAAGCCGCACCTCACGAAGCCCGAGGCTTCACGAGGGCGAGGCCGCGAACCATACGGTCGAGGTTCTGCTTCACCTGCGTCGCGCTGAAGGGAGGCGCCACGTGCTCGCTCACCGCGTAGAGCGTCCCGCCCCTGCGCCAGGCATACAGAACGTGCCACTCGTCGGCGTCCCGGTTGACCAGGTACACGGTCACGTCCAGCCCGCCGACGCGGCGACTTGCTTGCGGATCGCTGAAGCACGCAATCGGCCGGCGGCGCGTCTTGCCGGCCACGGTGTAGGTGTCGACGCACATCGGCACGGCCTTCCTGTGCGGATAGCCGCGCAAATTGACGTGCACCTCCTCGTCCCGCTCCTGGTCGAGGAAGCCGATCAGGTAGCTGCCGTCGCGCCGATCGACGGAGTCGATCGAGTTCGAGGGCCCGCGGATCTGGCCGGTCAACGGGTCCGGGAGCCACGTCGGGCAGTAGACCGGCGCGCCGATTCTGTCCGCGAGCTTCTGCCAACCCGAACGCCAGGCCTTCGGGCACGATGCGGGCTTCGCCTCCGTTCTCGCGCTTCCTCTCCAGGCGTAGCCGGCGGTCGCCCCGATCGCCGCGATCAGGATGAGGCCGAAAGCAGCCAGCCGGCGAGCGCGCATGCCCTGAAGAGTAGCCCCGCCGGCTGTTTCCCAAAGCCGTTTAGAGTCCGATGCGATGTCGAAGCAGATCGGCCTCTTGACGGGCGGCGGCGACTGCCCGGGCCTGAACGCGGTCATCCGCGCCGTCGCTCGCCGCTCGCTGGATCGCGGCTACGAGGTGATCGGGATCAAGGCGGGCTGGCGGGGCCTCGTGGAGGGGCGCTTCGAGGCGCTCGGCCCGCGCGAGACCTCCGGCCTCCTCCCCCGCGGCGGGACGATCATCGGCACTTCGAGGACGAACCCGTACCGCGTCGACGGCGGCGTCGAGCGCGTGCTCGCGAACTTCGCGAGCCAAGGGCTCGACGCGCTCGTCGCGATCGGCGGCGAGGACACGCTCGGGGTCGCGTCGCGGCTGCACGCCGAGCACGACCTACCGGTGGTCGGCGTCCCGAAGACGATCGACAACGACCTCTCGGCAACGGACTACACGTTCGGCTTCGATACGGCCGTCTGGATCGCTACGGAGGCGATCGACCGCCTGCACACCACCGCGGAGTCCCACAACAGGGTGATGGTGGTCGAGGTAATGGGTCGCCACACCGGCTGGATCGCAGTGATGAGCGGCATTGCGGGCGGAGCTGACGTGATCCTGATCCCGGAGCAACCGATCACCGTCGAGCGCGCCTGCGAGGAGATTCGCCACCGCCATGCGCGCGGGAAGGACTTCTCGATCGTCGTGGTGAGCGAGGGCTACGAGCTGACGTACGAGTCGGGCGACAGCCAGACGGTCGCCCGCGCGGAGGAGGACGCCTTCGGCCACGTTCGACTCGGCGGCGTGGGAGACGTGCTCGCCCGCGACATCGAGGAGCGGACCGGCTACGAGACGCGCGTCACCGTGCTCGGCCACGTCCAGCGGGGCGGCTCGCCCACTCCTCGCGACCGGGTGCTCGCGACGCGCTACGGGCTCAAGGCAGCCGATCTCGTGCACGAGGGCCGGTTCGGCCGGATGGCCGCCCTCCACGGCGACACGATCGTCGACGTCTCGCTCGCCGAGGCGACCGCCGAGCTGAAGACGGTGCCCGAGGACTGGTACGAGGTGGCGCGGGCCTTCTTCGGCTAGGGAATCCTCCCCAGCTCGTACACGGCAACCCAGGGGCCGCTTCGCCCGTTCCCGGGGGCCGCGTAGTACGCCCGCAGAGCGTTCCGGTCGAGGTCGCGGTAGAAGGCGACCTCGCGCGGGTAGCGGTCACGCGCCGCGCGGACGCGATCGGTCACCGAGCCCGTGACGACGACGTAGGTGACTCCGTCGTCGCGCAGCCGGCGCAGGTTCCGCCTCTCGTCGAACGGCCGCCCCGGCCCCGGGAGGTCGAGAGCGACGATCCGGAAAGCGGGCGGACGCGGCGCCGACGGATCGACGGCCACGTCGGCGAACGGCGGAAGCTTCCGCTCCATCCAGGCGAGAGCGCCGAGGCGGGTATCGGTTCGCGTCAACCGCTCGTCCTGGCGGATCGACCACGTCAGCGGCACCACGAGCAGGAGGAGCGTCGCCGGCACGATGGCGCGGAGCCGGCCGGCCAGCGCGCCCAATGCCGGGAGGAGTGGGAGGACGTAGCGGTCGAAGTGGGCGCCGATCGTGATCAGGTCGAGGAAGTAGACGACGACGAACGCGAGGAGAATCCTGTCCGCCGCCGTCCGGCGCACAAGAGCGACCGCAAGCCCGGCGGCAGCGACGACGAGCGCCGGCCCGAGGCCGTGCCAGAGGCGGTCGACGAAGGCGACGGGGGCGATGTGGTCGTGCTCGAACCCGAGCCAGCCCTCGTGAGCGCGGCGCTGCACACGCAGAGCGTCACCGGCTGCCTGACCGGGATGTAGGAAAACGAAGGGGCTCGTGACGGCGAACCCCGCAACCACCAGCACGAGCGAGGCGGCGAGCCGCCACCAGCGGCGCCACGAGGCGACGACGAGCGGGGCGACGAGCAGTAGGGCGGGGTACTTCACGCCCATCGCGACGCCGGCGGCGAGCCCGGCGAGCTCGACCCGATCCGACACCATGAGCGCGAGCGCCGCCGCGACGCCGAGCGTCAGCGGCACATCGGTGACCGCCATGTGCGAATAGAGAACGTGGGTCGTCTCCACCGCGACGCACGCCGCCGCCACGCTGCCCGCGACCAGCCCGTACGCGCGCCGCCCGAGCCACCAGGACGCGCCGATCCCCCCCACGCCGAGCCCGGCGACGATCAGCCGGGCAGCCAGGTACGACGGGTGGGCCTGCCACGCCTGAAACGGGGCGAGGAGATACATCAGAAGCGTCGGGTAGTCGAACCAGTGCGGGTCGAGCCCGCCGCCGTGCGCCATCTTCCAGGCACGCGGCACGATGCTCTCCTCGTCGGGGTTCAGGACGGGCAGCGGCAGCCCGTACCGGACTCCCACCAAACGCAAGGCGGCACCGAGGAGCAGCAGGGCGAGAAGCGCCGCCTTCGGGCCGCCCCACCGGCTTTCGCGAAGGACGGTCGCCGCCGGCTGTTCAGACGTCGACGGGCGCGCCACCGACGAGCTCGGCCACGTTGCCCGGGCCGACGATCACAGCGTCGACGCCGGCTCGCTCGAGGGCGAGCACCTCGTCGCGCCTCGAGACGGGGACGTCCGCGATCGCGAGCTTGCCGGCCGGAACGTCGGGCAGCAGATCGAGCACGCGCTCGAGCGGCGGTTGATCGCCCTCGGCACCCCGGCCGGACAGGAGGAAGATCTCCGGGTCCAGCCGTTCGAGAGCGAGCTCGAGCTCCTCCTCGTCTCGAACCTCGATCACGCACTCGAGTCCGAGCTCGTGCGCGGCGGCGTGGCGCTGCGCGAGCCGGCCGTGGTCATCGCCGACCTCCTCCACGACGAGCACATATGCGTCCGCGTCGCCCGCGCGCGCATCCTCGGGGGCGCCGTCGAGGCCCCAGACGATCGGAACCGCGAGCGCCTCCCGGACCCCGCTCACCTGCCCCAGAAGCACGACACCTTCGGCGCCGTCCGCCTCGGCCGAGCGAGCCGCTTGCAGGTCGCGGACCGGGACGAGGACAGAGATGCCGTCGCCCTCGGAGATCGCCTGGCTCAGGCGGCGTGAGGCTCGCATGGGTCGAGAGATGCTATCGCCGCGGTGCACCTCGTCGACTCGCGGTACGGTAGACGGGTGTTGCGAGTAATCGTGCTCCTTTGCCTTATCGGCGCGCTTGCCGTCCAGCCGCCGAGCGCACAGGCGGTGACGATCCGGGGGACGAACGGGCCCGACCTCTTGCACGGAACGATTCGTGCAGACGCGATCTACGGTCGCAGCGGAGACGACCGGATCAGCGGCCGGGCAGGTGCCGACCTGCTCGTCGGAGGCCCGGGCCGCGACACGATCGCCGCCGACGGGGGCAACGACAGCGTCGTCGCCGAGGAGGACGGCTTTGTCGACGTCGTCTCGTGCGGCACCGGCCAGGACGTCGCGAGCGCCGAGCTCGCCGATCGCGTCGCGGCTGACTGCGAGACGGTCAGCCGCCAGCTTTCGCGGGACGTGTACACGAACGCCGACAGCCAGCACGCCACGCAGGTCGAGCCCGGCAGCTCCTCCTTCGGCTCGACGATCGTGACCGCGTTCCAGGCGGGCCGGGATTTCAGCGGCGGCGCGGCCAACATCGGCTTCGCCACCTCGACGGACGGCGGCCGCTCGTGGAGCTCCGGCTTTCTCCCGGGACTGACCGTCTTCTCCACGCCGGGCGGCACCGCCGATCGCGCCAGCGATCCCACGGTTGCCTACGACGCGCGGCACAGCGTCTGGCTGATCGCCTCCCTCGCCGTCTCGCCCACGTCGACGGCACTGCTCGTCAGCCGCTCCGAGGACGGCCTGACGTGGAGCCTCCCGGTCGTCGTCGCGGGTACCTCGGGCGACTCACTGGCGTACGACAAGGAATGGATCGCGTGCGACAACTGGCAGGCAAGCCCGTTGCGGGGCCGCTGCTATCTCGCCTACACCGACGAGGAAGAGCGGCAGCTGGGAGTCGAGCTCACCACGGACGGCGGCCTGGCCTGGAGCCTTGGCGGCACCCCGCGGATCCCGGCCGACGGCTCGCTGCGATCCGTGGTCGGCGCCATCCCCGCTCCCCGTCCGGACGGATCCCTCGTGATTGCCTACGTCTCGGACCCGGAAGATCTCGCGGCCACCCGTTCCGGCGACGGTGGCGTCACCTTCGGCCCACCCGTGCAGGTCGCGCAAATCCGCTCGACCGAGCTCCCGGGGGTCCGCGCCGAGGCTCTCCCGTCGGTCGCCGTCGATCGGGCCGGAAATCTCTACGCGACCTGGCACGACTGCCGCTTTCGCACGGGCTGCACGGCCAACGACGTCGTTCTCGCCCGGTCTCGGGACGGAGTCTCTTGGTCCGCGCCGACCCGAGCCTCGCACCAGGTACCGGCGAGCGATTTCAACGCGTTCACCCCGGCGATCGCGGCCGCCCCGTCCAGCCCCGCCGGTCGCGTTCGGCTCGCGATCACCTATTACTCGCTGCGGTCCGAGAGTTGCCGGTTCGTCCCGTGCGGAGTCGTGGACGCGCGCCGGGTCACCTCGTCGGACGCTGGGAAGACCTGGAGCGCGTCCGTGCGGCTGACGGCACGGCCGATGCAGCTCGGCTGGATCCCCGACACATCCGCGGGTCGCATGCTCGGCGACTACGTCTCCACCTCCTTCGCAGGCGGCCACGCGATCTCTGTCTTCGCGCTGGCATCGGCGCCCGTGGACGGCCGCCTCCGCCAGGCGATCTTCGCCAGCCGGGCACGCTGACTCTTTTCGAGCTCTGCCTACACCCCGACCGGATGCCAGACCGTCTTGAGCTCGACGAAGCGACCGATCTCCCACGGGCTCTGGTCGTCGGTCGCGCCTCTGACGACGCGCTTGACGTTCTCAGCGGCGAGGCGCTCGAGCTCGGCGGCTCCGTCGTCGGCGCCGGAGAGATCGAGCGCGTTCACGTCCATGTGGCCGGCGAGCCACGGCGACAGCTCGTCCCGATACCCGGTCAGGATGTTGACCACGCCGCCGGGCACGTCCGAGGTCGCGACCACCTCCGCCAGCTCGACGGCCACGAGAGGAGCATCGGCTGATGCGATCACGACCGCGGAGTTGCCACTGACGATCGCGGGCGCGAGACGCGAGACGATGCCGGCGAGCGGCGGCTCGTCGGGCGCGACGATCCCGACGACCCCGGTCGGCTCCGGCAGGGTGAAGTTGAAGTACGGGGCCGCCACGGGGTTCGACGAGCCGATCACCTGCGCGAACTTGTCGGCCCAGCCGGCGTACCAGACCCAGCGGTCGATCGCCCGGTCGACCTCCACCTCGCCGGTGCAGAGGGCCGCGAACTCGCCACGGCGCGCTTCCATCATCTCGGCGACCCGGTAGAGCACCTGGCCTCGGTTGTACGCCGTCATCGCGCCCCACTTCGGCTGCGCCGACCGGGCCGCACGAACTGCGTCGCGAAGGTCCTTGCGCGACGCCCGGGCAACGTTCTGCCCGTCCACGAGATAGGTACGGCCCGACTCGGAGCGCGGGAACGTCCCGCCGACGAACAGCTTGTGCGTCTTGCGCACCGGGAGCCGGCTCATTCGAACTCGAGGTACGGCTCGAGCCCGTGCAGGCCGCCCTCGCGCCCGAAGCCGGACTCCTTGTACCCGCCGAAGGGGGAGGCTGGATCGAACCGATTGAACGTGTTCGCCCAGATCACGCCGGCTCGGAGCCGCTGGGCCATCGAGAGGATGCGCGACCCTTTCTCCGTCCAGACGCCCGCGGAGAGCCCGTACGGAGTGTTGTTCGCCTTCTCGACCGCCTCGTCCGGCGTCCTGAACGTCAGGACCGCGAGGACCGGGCCGAAGATCTCCTCCTGCGCCACGCGGTGGCTCTGGGCGACGTTGGTGAAGACCGTGGGGACGAACCAGTAGCCGCGCTCGGGCAGGCGGCACGGGGGCTGATAGATCTCCGCCCCCTCCTCCTCGCCGGAGGCGACGAGCTCGCGAATCTTCTCGAGCTGCTGCTTCGAGTTGATCGCGCCCACGTCGGTGTTCTTGTCGAGCGGATCGCCGACGCGGAGGGTCGTAAGCCGCCGCTTCAGCTTCCCGATCAGCTCTTCGTAGATCGACTCCTGCACGAGCAGACGCGAGCCGGCGCAGCACACGTGTCCCTGGTTGAAGTAGATCCCGTTCACGATCCCCTCGATCGCCTGGTCGAGCGCGGCGTCGTCGAAGACGATGTTCGCGGCCTTGCCGCCGAGCTCGAGCGTCAGCCGCTTGTCC
Organism: Gaiellales bacterium; assembly: GCA_038253945.1. Taxonomy (GTDB): domain Bacteria; phylum Actinomycetota; class Thermoleophilia; order Gaiellales; family Gaiellaceae; genus JBBRYW01. Next base: position 245,425 of record JBBSGR010000002.1, on the reverse strand, counting down.
GTGCCGGCGAGCTCGCGCTGGATCGCCTTGCCGACCTCGGTCGAGCCGGTGAAGGCGATCTTGTCTACGCCGGGATGCTTGACGAGCTCGACGCCCGTGCGACCGTCTCCGGTCACGATGTTGACGACGCCCGGCGGCAGCTCCGCCTGCTGCACGACGTCGCAGAAGAGAAGCGCCGAGAGCGGCGTCGTCTCGGCCGGCTTGAGCACGACGGTGTTTCCTGCGGCGAGCGCCGGCGCGATCTTCCACGCCAGCATCAGGAGCGGGAAGTTCCACGGGATGATCTGGGCGGCGACGCCGATCGGCCGGGGCCTTCGGTTCGGGAAGGCGTACTCGAGCTTGTCGGCCCAGCCCGCGTAGTAGAAGAAGTGCGCCGCCGCGAGCGGGAGGTCGACATCGCGCGACTCCCGGATCGGCTTGCCGCCGTTCAGCGACTCGAGCACGGCGAACTCGCGCGAGCGCTCCTGCAGGATGCGGGCGATCCGGAAGAGGTACTTCGCGCGCTCCGACGGAGAGACCTCCGACCAGCCGTTCTCGAACGCGTCGCGCGCCGCGCCGACGGCGAGATCGACGTCCTCTGCGCCGGCCTGCGCCACGTGCGCGAGCGGCTCCTCGGTCGAGGGGTCGATCGTGGCGAAGTACTCGCCCGACAGCGGCTCGACCAGCTCGCCTCCGACGAAGAGGCCGTAGCGCTCCTCGAGCGTGACGATGTCGCGCGACTCGGGGGCGGGAGCGTACGTCCACCCGGCGGGGATGGGCGCCGCCCCGCGCGCTTTCTCCGGGGGCTTCGGGTCGGCGTCGGGCGTCTCGTGGCCCGACCAGGGATTCGATTCGATCTCAGTCAAGCGTGAAGTAGTCCGGGCTCTGGTAGCGGCCGGTCTTCTGCGTCCGCAGCTGCATCAGCACGTCGTTCAAGAGCGACGAGGCGCCGAGCCGGTAGAGATCCGGCGTCATCCACTCGGTGCCCAGCGTCTCGTAGAGCTGCACGAGGTACTGAACGGCCTGCTTCGAGACGCGGATCCCGCCCGCCGGCTTCATGCCGACGCGCCGGCCCGTCTCGTGGTAGACGTCGCGGATCGCCTCGAGCATCACGAGCGTCACCGGGAGCGTCGCCGCGGCGGAGAGCTTTCCGGTCGAGGTCTTGATGAAGTCGGCGCCCGCTGCCATCGCGAGCAGCGAGGCGCGGCGCACGTTGTCGTAGGTGCCGAGCTCCCCGACCTCGAGGATCACCTTGAGGTGAGCGTCTCCGCAGGCCTCCTTGACCTGGACGATCTCGTCGTAGACCTTTGCGTAGCGGCCCGACAGGAACGCGCCCCGGTCGATCACCATGTCGACCTCGTCGGCGCCCAGCTCGATCACCTCGCGAGTCTCGGCCACCTTCAGGTGCGTCGACGTCTGGCCCGACGGAAAGCCGGTCGCGACCGACGCAACCTTGACGCCCGTGCCGCGGGTCCGCTCGACTGCTGGCGGAACGAGGTTCGGATAGACGCAAATAGCGGCAACCGAGGGCACGCTCGGGTCGGCCGGATCGGGACGCACTCCCTTCGAGGCGAGCGCGGCGACCTTACCCGGCGTGTCCGCGCCCTCGAGCGTCGTCAGATCCATCATCCGGACGGCGAGCTCGAGCGCCCAGAGCTTCGCCTCGCGCTTGATCGAGCGGCGCGCCAGGGTGGCCGCCCGCTCCTCGACAGCAACCTGGTCGATCGACCCGATGCGGGGAAGACGCGGCTCGAGCGGAAGCTCGAAGCCGGCCGGCAGCGCAGGCGCCTTGGCCACGCTCTGAGTGTAGCCTCGGCCGGGTGCCCGGCATGAAGGCGGCCTTCCTGCGCCTGCTCGCGCGCGCGGGCCTTCTCGGCACCGCCTACAGCGGCTACGAGGCGGTCCGAAGCCTGGCCGGTCGAGGCCGGGCGCAGCCGTGGAACGACCTGCCGCTGCCTCCCGCCCGCTTGCGCGTACAGGTCGCGGGGACTCCGGATGCGCGCTGGTTTCTCGAGAGCGGGCACGCTGCGACCGACGCACTCACGGATGCGCTTGCGCGTCGGGGACAGCGACTCGACGAGCTCGGGTCGATCCTCGACTTCGGCTGCGGCTGCGGGCGTGTGATCCGACACCTCGCGAGTCTTCCTGGGGAGCTTCACGGGTCGGATGCGAACGAGCGACTCGTGTCCTGGTGCCGCGAGAACCTCCGGTTCGCGCGCTTCACCCGAAACGGGCTCGCCCCTCCACTCTCCTACGCAGAGACCTCGTTCGACCTCGTCTACGCGCTGTCGGTCTTCACGCACTTGCCCGACGCGCTCCAGGGCCTGTGGCGCGACGAGCTCCACCGCGTGCTCCGGCCTGGGGGCCTGCTCGTCGCCTCGACTCATGGGGAGTGCTACCTCGAGCGGCTGACGTCGCCGGAGCGGCTTCGGTTCGAGGCCGGCGAACTGGTCGTTCGCTGGGCGGAGGTGGCCGGCACGAACCTCTGCACGGCCTTCCATCCCCCGGCCTACCTGCGCCGTCACCTGGCGGAAGGCTTCTCACTCGAGGAGCACGTGCCGGAGGGAGCGCTCGGAAATCCGCACCAGGATCTCGTCGTGCTTCGCCGCCCGTGAACGTCGTCGGCCGCACCGTGCTCGCCGTCGCGATCGCGGCGATCGGCCTGGTCGGGCTGAGCTTCGTCGCCACGCGGCTCGCGGGTGACGTGACCGCGACCGCCTGGCTCGTCGCGATCGCCGCAGCGGCGGGCGGCTTCGGTGCCTTCTTCGGCCTGCAGTACCTCGCCCGGCAGCCGTGGGGGCGTGACTCCTCCTTCTTCGCCCGCCGCAAGGGTTGGCTCTTCGTCGCGGCACTCGTGACCGTGCCTTTCTGGACCCACCTCGGCACTGGCTGGCAGCTCGCTCTCACCGCGGCAGGAGGCGGCTATCTGGCGGCCGTGGTGGGCTTCGTCACGCGGCGGCTGCTCAGAGTCCGAGCCGCTCGAGCATCGCCTCGTCGCGACGCCAGCGGGGCCTGACCTTGACCTGCAGGTCGAGGAAGAGCGGATGCCCGACAAGGAGCTCGATCTCCGGACGGGCGCGCACCCCGATCTCCTTGACGATGCGCCCGCCCTTTCCGACGACGATCTGCTTCTGGGACTCCGTCTCGACGAGGATGTTCGCACGCGCGACCCGGTCGGTGAGCTCGTCGAGCTCCACGGTGATCGAGTGCGGCACTTCCTCCCGGGTCAGGTGAAGCGCCTTCTCGCGCACGAGCTCGGCGACCTGCGCCTCGAGCGGCAGGTCGGTGCGCTGCTCGCGGGGAAAGAACAGAGGGCCCTGGGGCAGAAGATCGACGAGCTCCTCTCGCAGAGGTCCGATCCCGTCGCCTGTCTTGGCGCTGACGGGATGGAGCGCGTGGAAGTCCCCGAGTCTCGACGCGGCGTCCATCTGCGTCGCGATGTGGCCGGGCTTGAGGCGGTCGACCTTGTTGACCACGATCACGACCGGCGCGGTGAGTGCGAAGACCCGTTGCGCGATAAAGCGATCTCCGGCGCCGATTCGCTCTCGCGCGCTGACGACCAGGAGGATGCCTTCTACCTCCTCGAAGGATGCGTCGACCGTTCGCTGCATATGCTCGGTCAGCGCATCGCGAGGCCGCTGAAACCCGGGCAGGTCGGCGAGAATCAGCTGGTAGTCGTCGCCGTTTGCGATCCCGAGGATACGGCGCCGGGTCGTCTGCGGCTTGTCGGACACGATCGCGATCTTGCCGCCGCAGAGCGCGTTCACGAGCGTCGACTTTCCGACGTTCGGGCGACCCGCGACCGCGATGAAGCCGCTTCTGATCGAGTCCGATCCCCCACCCTCGGGTGGGGGGACCCACGAGCCCGAACCTACCACGGCAACTGTGACGGAAACGTGTCGATTCGGTGCCGGCTCTTCACGACTCGAGCTCCCAGCTGTCCGGCAGCAGCTCCGCCGGGGTCCGGGTCACGACTTCCCCCGAGCCGGTGCGGTACGTCACCCGCTCGACCCGGAACTCGTGCAGCCACTGGCGGCAGCCGCCGCACGGCGAGGCAGTGATTCCGATCGCCTCGAGGTCGCCCGGCCGACAGCCGCCCACGACCGCGATGGCGATCGCGGTCCGCTCCGCGCAGATCCCGAGCGGATACGCAGCGTTCTCGACGTTGACGCCCTCGAAGACGCGTCCGTCACGTGCCCTGACCGCCGCCCCGACCAGATAGTCCGAGTACGGCGCATACGCTCGCTGCGCTGCCGCGGCCGCCTGCTCGTACAGCTCGCGATCGGCGGCCACGCTCATCGGCCAGCCTCTCGAGGCTCATGCGGAGCGGGCGACTGCCGACCGTGGGCGTCACTCCGGCGATCCCAGATGCGTAGGGTGCTCATGGCACGAGCTGGAAGAGGACGAGTGTGAGCAGAGCACCCAGCGTCCCGCCGTAGGCGACCTCGAGCGCCGAGTGAACACCCGACTCGACGCGGGTTTGCGCAACGAGCAGCGCCATGATGAGCGTCAGCGACGAGATGAGGAACTGGTGCCGAGAGTTGTGCAGCACCAGTGTCGCGGCCATCCAACCCGCGAATGCGACAGCCGCGTGCCCCGACGGGAGACCGCCACGGAGCGGCGTTCCCCTCCCGGTCAGCGCCTTCGTGGCGATCACGGCGATCACGGTCAGGACCAGGGCGATCAGCGTCAGCTCGGCCGGGGCGTCCGTCAGGCGCTGCAGCAGCCGGGAGCTGCGCACGCCGACCTGGGCCGAGAACACGAGGTACCCGACGCCGACCGCGTTGATCGTGGCGATCAGCACCGCCCCCGCGGCGATGTCCTTCGCCAGCTTCGCGAGCGGGTCGAACGCGGTGGTCGTGACGTCGATCGCGGCCTCGACGGCGGTATTGATCATCTCAGCGACCAGGACGAACGCGATCGAGAGCAGCAGCACGATCAGCTCGATCCGGGAGACGCCGATGGCGATGGCCGCGACGAGCACGGCCACAGCAACGGCGAAGTGAAGCCGCATGTTCCGCTGCGTGCGAAGGACGTGGATGATCCCCTCGAACGCCCAGTTGAAGCTGTCGATCAGCGAGGGCCCTCGGGGGTTCGCAGTCACGAAGCTCTCCGTGACCGGAGCAACTTGACGCGCAGCGTCCTCATGGCTCCGACCGGTGCTCGCTCTCGCGGCGCTCCATCTCGTCACCGTGGTCGTAGCCGAGCAGATGCAGCAGGCCGTGGACGAGGGGGTCGCGCCAGGCGGCGCCGACCACCTGGGGACAAATGACTGCGTCACCGAGCTGCCGCGGGACTCCGGCGAGCACCTCCTCGCGTCCATCGATGGGAAACGAGAGGATGTCCGTCGGCTCGTCGATTCCGAGGTGCTCGCGCTTGAGCCTCCGGATCTCGTCGGGTCCGACGAACGCGAGGCCAAGCTCACCGTCGGCGATGCCTTCGGCAGCGAGAACGCGCCGTGCGAGCTCGGCCGCGGCCTCCCCGTCGATCTCCATTCCGCTCCGATTCTCGATCTCAACTGCGACCATCGCCCCTACCGCCGTCGCTGCGTGCCGGTCTCCTCGGCGTGCAGCTTGTACGCCTCGACGATCCGCTGGACGAGCTTGTGGCGAACGACGTCCTCGTGCCCGAAGCGGATGAACGCGATGCCGTCGATCGACCCGAGGATGTCCTGCACCTGGATCAGGCCCGAGGCCTGCTCACGAGGCAAGTCGATCTGGGTCACGTCGCCCGTCACGACCACCCTCGAGCCGAAGCCGAGTCTCGTCAGGAACATCTGCATCTGCTCCGGGCTCGTGTTCTGCGCCTCGTCCAGGATGATGAACGAGTCGTTGAGCGTCCGCCCGCGCATGAAGGCGAGAGGCGCCACCTCGATCGTCCCCTTCTCCATGTAGGAGGCGAGCCTGTCGGCCTCGAACATGTCGTGCAGCGCGTCGTAGAGCGGGCGGAGGTACGGATCGACCTTCGCCAGCATGTCTCCGGGCAGGAAACCGAGCCGTTCTCCTGCCTCGACCGCAGGCCGGGTGAGAATGATCCGCCCGACCTGGCGCTCGGACAGCGCGGAAACGGCGAGCGCCATGGCGAGGTACGTCTTGCCGGTCCCGGCGGGCCCGATCGCGAACGTGATCGTATGCTCCCGCATCGCATCGACGTAGCGCTTCTGCGTCACGGTCTTCGGCGAGATCCTCTTGCCCCGGTGCCGCCAAACGACATCCTCGAGTGCCTCGCGGATGTCCTCGGCCTGATCGATCGCGCGCACGACCGCATCGACGGTGCCCGGGCCGATCTCGTGTCCGCCCTCGACCAGCTCGACCAGCTCGTCGACGACCGCGCGTGCCTCGGCGACCCGCTCCCCCTCTCCCTGAATGGTCAGGCGGTTGCCGCGCAGAAGAATCGTGCAGCGAAGGCGGTCGCGGAGCGCGTCGAGCACGCCGTCGCCAACGCCCGCCAGCTCGGCCGCGACGTCGTTCGAGACGGAGAGGACTTCCTGCACGCGGTGGTCAGTGTAGGCCGCGAGCCCGAGCGGGAATTCGACACCGCCTCTACGCGAGCTTCTCACGCACGAGCTGGCTGACGGCTGAGCCGTCCGCGCGCCCGGCAACCTGCGGCATCACGTCGGCCATGACGCGGCCGAGGTCCCGCATGCTCGTTGCACCGACCTCGGCGATGACGCTGTCGACGATCTCGTCGAGCTCGTCCGCCGAGAGCGGGTCGGGCATGAACTCCTGGAGCACTTGCAGCCCGCGATCCTGCTCGTCCGCCTGCTCGGGCCGCCCTCCGCTCCGGAAGGCCTCGATCGACTCGAGCCGCTGTTTGCGCTCGCGCTGCAGCACCTGCAGCTCCTCGTCGTCGTGCAGCGGCCGTTGCAGCTCCTTCTCGGCCGAGCGAAACGCGGCGAGGATGAGTCGCAGAGCGTCCCGTCGCTCGGTCTCGCCGGCGCGCATGGCCTCCGTCAGCTCGTCCTCGATCCGACCGACGAGGCTCATCCCGGCATCCCATGCAGGCGCCCGCCGAGAACGTGCCAGTGCAGGTGGAAGACCGTCTGGCCGCCGCCCTCGCCGACATTGACGACGAGGCGGTAGTCCTCGAGGCCGGCCTCCCGAGCCGTCTCGGCGACGAACTCGAGCATCCGCTGCGCCTCCTCGGCCGGGAACTCGCCAATCTCTCGAAACGTCGGGACATGCCGCTCCGGCAGGACGAGCAGGTGCGTCTCGGCGCGCGGGTTGACGTCTCGGACGGCGACGAAGCCCGCCGCTGCTCGGACATGCTCCCCGTCGCGAACGAGGCGGCAGAAAAGGCAGTCCTCAGGCAGCGAGGATCCCCTCCTCCGTCACGGACGCTCCACGAACCCGCGTGAGCTCCCCCACGCGCCCACGGACGAGCCACGGAGAGTAGTCGTCTCCGTACCCGCGCCCGGGGCGGTCGACGAGCACCGTGTCCTCGTATCCGAGCTTCGAGCGCCAGTGCTCGAGGCAGGCCTCCTGCGAGACCGCCCGCAGGCGCGCGCTTCGCTCTCTCTTGACGGCGGGCGGCACCGTGTCTTCTCCGGCCGTCCTCGTTCCCGGCCTCGGTGAGTATGGAAAGACGTGCACCTTCGTGATCCGAGCCTCGGCCACGGCGGCGAGCGTCCGTTCGAAGGCGCGCTCGTCCTCGCCCGGGAAGCCCACGATCACGTCGCTCGTGAGATTGAACCCCTCGGCCTTCGCGACGCGGGCGAGGAATGTCGCGACGCTGTAGCGCCTCCCCATCGCGCGCAGGACATCATCGTCGCCCGACTGGAGCGGCACGTGGAGGTGCCGCGAGACAGCCGGTGTCTCGTTCATCGCCCCCAGCAGCTCGCCGGTCAGGTGATTCACCTCGATCGAGGAGAGCCGCAGGCGTGCGAGCCCCGGAATCGAGCCGGCCTCCCGGATCAGGCGCGGCAGCGCGTAGCCTGCCTCGCGGTCGCGGAAGCAGCCGAGGTTGACGCCGGTCAGAACGACCTCGCGGTGCCCCTGGCCGACTCGCTTGCGGATCTCGCCGAGAACGGCCGCCGCGCGCCGGCTCCGCGTGCCGCCCCGAACGAGCGGAATGACGCAGAAGTCGCACGAGAACGAGCAGCCGTCCTGAATCTTGACGAAGGCGCGGACACGCTCGAGCCGGGCGTCCGCCTGGACACAGCCGAGGCCTCCGACGTCCCCGGCGACGAAGCCCGGCGCCTCCTCGCTGCGTCTCGCGACGACGACGACGTTCTCGGGGAACCCGGCGAAGGCGTTCGCGAGATTCGCGGCACAGCCCGTCACGTACACGCGCTCGTGGCGCCGCGTCGCACGCCGCACCGCCTGGCGCGACTTTCGAACTGCCTCGTTCGTCACGCAGCAGGTGTTCACGACGGCGACGTCCGCGTCGCCCGAACGCTCCACGTGCCCGTGGCGAACGAGCTCCTCGCGAATGGCGTGCGCGTCGCTCGAGGACACCTTGCAGCCGAGAAAACGGGCGGTGAACGTCGCCACGGGGCGAGAACTCTACTCATGCGCGTTCGAGCAGATCTGCCGCCCAGCCGTTCCTCGTGCGGCGCTCGCATTGCCGGTAGCCGGGGAGCGCGACGCGATCGGACTCGAGGTAGCCGGCGCTGATCAGCCTGGGCGCCGTCAGTCGCGCGGCGACGTCCCCGACGGCGAGCGCCGAGATGTTGGCCACCACAACGTCCGTGCACGGCAGCACGTCGTGGATCCCGTCGGCGAGTCTCACGTCGAGCTCCACGCCGTTCAGGGCAGCGTTCTCGCGGGCCGTCTCGACCGCGGCGGCGTCGTGGTCGACGGCCACGATCGGCGAGAACCCGAGGCGTGCGGCCGCAATCGACAGGACGCCTGAGCCGCACCCCACATCGAGCAGCGAGCCCGGCTCGAGCTCGAGCAGCAGCTCGAGGCACAAACGGGTCGTCTCGTGCGCGCCCGTCCCGAATGCCCGGCCGGGATCGATCACGACGGCGAGCGCTTCTAGGGCGGGCTCCTCCCACGGCGGTCCGATCCAGAGCCGGCCGATCTGGACCGGCTTGTGAAAGAGGCGCCAGCGCTCGACCCAGTCCTCGGGTACCTCGCGCCAGGAGTACTCGCCGAAGGCACGCCACATGCGTGCGGCCCCCGCTCCGTCGGTGTATGCCGCCAGCTCGACCCGATCGGACTTGGCAAGCTCCTCGAAGCCCTCGGGGAAGAGCTCGAGCATCGTTGCGCGGGCGGGCTCGGCCTGCTCGAGCGGCACGACCGTGGACACTCGCCGAAGGGTCAGCGGAAGGCGCTCTTCAGCCTGTCGAAGAAGCCCTCGTCGGGACGGTAGTTCCCCTCGTGGGCGCTCGCCTCGAACTGCTCGAGCAGATCGCGCTGCTCCTGCGTCAGGCGCCTCGGAACTGCGACGTTGACGAGCACGCGGTGATCTCCGCGGCTGAACCCCTGCAGCACCGGCATCCCCCGCCCGCGTAGAACGCGCACCTCGCCAGGCTGGGTGCCCGGCTCGAATTCGAGCTCGGCCTCGCCTTCGAGCGTCTCGACAGGGACGCGCGCGCCGAGCGCCGCCTGGGTGATCGTCAGCTCGACGGTGGAAACGAGGTCGTTACCGTCGCGCAGCAGCTGCTCTTCCGAGCGAACCCGGATCAGCACATAGACGTCACCCGAACGCCCGCCGAGCTGACCCGCGTGGCCCTCGCCCGAGATCCTGATCCGCTGACCGTCGTGAATGCCGGGTGGGACGTCGACCTCGAGCACGTGCTCCTCCGGCACCCGTCCCTCACCCCGGCAGGTCGAGCAGGGATGCTCCACGACCTGCCCGCGGCCGGAGCAGCGCGGGCACAGCTGTGCCCGAACGAGGTCGCCGAAGATGCTCCGGGAAACCTGCTGGAGGCGGCCAGCGCCGTCGCAGGTCGGGCACGTGACGGCGCTGCTTCCGGGCTCGACCCCGCTGCCCGAGCAGCGCGTGCAGGCGGCCGACGCGGAGTAGCGGACATCCCGCTTGACGCCGCGAGCTGCCTCCCGCAGATCGAGCTCCAACTCGGCGGCGACGTCCGCACCGCGGCCCCGCCTGCCACCCGTCGCAGCGCCGAAGATGTCGTCGCCGAAGAAGGCGGACAAGAGGTCGGACAGGTTGCCGACGTCGAAATGGCCGGGTTGGAACCCTCCGCTGCGCAGGCCGGCGTGCCCGTAGCGGTCGTAGAGCTCTCGAGTCTCGGGCTTGGAGAGGACCTCGTAGGCCTCGGCCGCCTCGCGGAAGCGCGTCTCTGCATCCGGTGCGTCCGAGACGTCAGGGTGCAGCTCGCGCGCGAGCCGCCGGAACGACTTCTTGATTTCCCGCTCGGGGGCAGTGCGCTCCACGCCGAGCACCTCGTAGTAGTCGCGCTGCGTCGTCGCCATCGGATTCAAGGGTAGCCCGAGAGGTGGCTCTACCATCAATCGGGTCGTGACCGTGAGGAAGCTCGACGGCGCGGGCGGACAGATCGAGCTCGCGGCGGCCGAGTCGCTCGAGCGTGTCGCGGCGCTGATTCGTGCCGATCCCGCGATCACGCGCTGCTCCAATCCCGCCTGTAGCCGTTGCCGGGACGCGCGTCGCCGGTGGACCGTCCGTCCGTCAGTTGTCTTCGTAGACCTCGGCGACGAAGCGGGAGAGCTCGTGTGCCGCCGAGCACACCGATCGGATCGCCTTGTCGTAGTCCATGCGAACGGGCCCGAGGAGGCTGACTGCTCCGAGGGGGCGGTGGGCCGGCCCGTACGGGGCGCCGACGAGCGCGACCGCCTCCAGGCCGGGGTGGGCGAGCTCGTCCCCCACGCGGACGAACGGCCGGCCCGGCCCGAGCGCTCGCTGAAGCAACTGCAGCAGGACGGCGCGCTGCTCGAGCGACTCGAGCAGTCGGCGGTAAGCGCCGAGATCCTCCGTTCGCGCCTCATCGAGGAGCGAGGCGGCCCCGCCGACGTAGAGCCGCTCTTCCCCGAGGGCCTCCGTGAACGCGGGCCGGAGCAGCTGCAGGAACGCCCGCTCCGACGCGGAGAGGCCCGGGTCCTCGAGGCGCTGCCGAAGCATGTGCGTCCCCAGCTGCAGCCCCGCGACGCGCTCGTTCAGGTACTCGGCCGCCCAGTTGGCGAGACCCGCGTCGACCGCGTCCGAGAAGGTGATGACGCGCTTCGTCACCCCACCCGTCGAGGTGATCACGACGACAACGACCACCTGCGGCTGCAGGGGCAACACCTCGACGTGGCGCACCGCCGCCGTCTCGAGCGGCGGCGCCGACACGAGCGCAAGCTGATGCGTGACCTGCGACAGCATCTCGGTCGTCGCCCGGAGCGTGGACTCGACCTCGCTTCGCACGCTCGTCAGGTCGAGCGGAAACGCCGCTGGTCGCGGCTCGAGGTGCGCGAGGAGGCCGTTGACGTACAGCCGGTAACCGCGCTCGGTCGGCACCCGTCCCGCCGAGGTGTGCGGGTGTGTGAGCAGGCAAAGACGCTCGAGCTCGGCGAGCTCGTGCCGCACGGTCGAGGGAGAGATTCCGAGACCCGAATGCTCCACGAGGTGCCTGGAGCCGACCGGCTGACCCGTGGCAACGTATTCCTCCACGACGAGCCGCAGGATCTCGCTCTGGCGGGTGGATAGCTCGAAGTCGTTCACTCGGCTCTGCAGGAACTTTACGGTGCGCTGCGGAGCTCGGCCGCTGCGGGGGCTTCCTCCCGGTCTACGTCAGCAGTTCGGCCGTGACGCCACCGCCGAGGAAACGGCCTCGTCGCGTCAGGCGAATGCTCTCGCTCCCGCCCGGGTGGCCGGCCGCCTCGAGCCGCGTCAGGCCGAGCCGCTCGAGCCGGGCAAGCGCCGCGCGGTCGATCGAGCGATCGGTCTGCGAGAGGACGAGTGCCTCGTCGAGCCGCAGGCCGAGCATCACTCGCTCGCGTTGCCGAATGTCGCCGTCGAGAGGCTCGACGTCGCGCAAGGGACGCTGCTCGGAGCCGAGCGCGCGGAGGTAGAGCGAGAGGCGAGAGGTGTTGCGCCAGCGCTCCGAGCCGACGGTCGAGACGGCGCCGACGCCAAGGCCGAGGTAGTCGCGCCCGCGCCAGTAGGCGAGATTGTGATGCGCGCGCAAGTCTCGCTCTTCCGCCTTCGAACGAGGGCGGCAGAAGTTCGCTGTCTCGTACCAGCGGTACCCGGCGGTGGTCAGCCGCTCGACGACCCGCTCGAGGTAATCCTCCATGGCGTCAGCCTGGCGCGAGAGCTCGCCGGCGTAGCGGTGCGTGAACCGCGTTCCCGGCTTCGCCTCGAGCTCGTAGCAGGAAAGGTGCTCCGGCTCGAGAGCGACTGCCTCGCTCAGGTCGCGGTCGAGCTGGGCGGGGCTCTGACCCGGGATCCCGTAGAGGAGGTCGAGCGAGATGTTGTCAAAGCTGGCATCACGAAAATCGTAGAAGGCCCGCCGGACGACATCGGGGCTCGCGCGCCGCTCGAGCACCTCGAGCAGCCGCGGGTCGAAGCTCTGAGCTCCGAGCGAGATCCGCGTCACGCCGGCCCCGCGAAGGATTCTCGCAAGCTCCGGAGTAACCGTCTCCGGGTTCGCCTCCACGGTGACCTCGCTGGCGGGTGGCAACGCCGCGAGTAGGCGGGCGAGCGCATCGCCGGCGGTGAAGGTCGGCGTCCCCCCGCCGAGGAAGACGGTCTCGAGTGGGTCGGAGAGACGCGCGCGCTCGAGCTCGAGCTCGGTGAGCAGGGCGTCGACGTACGCGGCGTGCTGGCCCGCACGGCCAACCACCGTGACGAAGTCGCAGTAGCCGCAGCGGTGCGCGCAGAAGGGCAGGTGCAGGTAGAGGTGGCGGACGTTCGCCGAGCGCAGCTCGGGCGGGGATGGCTCGGGGCCGGGTAGGCGCTCGTGCGGCAAGACCGAGCCCGTAGCGTGACCGACCTGGCCGAAAGGCATCAGCGTCGGCTCCCGTCGAGATCGAGCACGGCGAGGAAGGCCTCCTGAGGCACCTCGACCGCCCCGACCTGCTTCATCCGCTTCTTGCCTGCCTTCTGGCGCTCGAGCAGCTTCCGCTTGCGCGAGATATCGCCGCCGTAGCACTTCGCGAGCACGTCCTTCCGCTTCGCCTTGATCGTCTCGCGCGCGATCACACGCGAGCCGATCGCCGCCTGCACGGCGACGTCGAACATCTGACGTGGGATCTCCTCGCGCAGCCTCTCGACGAGCGCTTTGCCACGCGCGTAGGCCCCGTCGCGGTGCACGATCATCGAGAGAGCGTCGACCGGCTCTCCGGCGAGGAGCACGTCGACCCGAACGAGGCTACCCTCACGAAAGCCGACGAGCTCGTAATCGAGGCTCGCGTAGCCGCGCGTCCGCGACTTCAGCTGGTCGTAGTAGTCGAGCACGATCTCCTGGAGCGGCAGCTCGTACACGATCAGGACCCGCTCCTCGGAGAGGTACTCCATGTGATCGAAGCGGCCGCGGCGCTCCGTGTTCAGCTCCATGATCGTGCCGACGTAGCCCTTCGGGACGATGGTCGACGCCCTAATGTAGGGCTCCTCGACGCGCTCGATCTCGCCGGGCATCTCGGACGGGTTGTGCACCTCGAGCTCCTCACCGGTCGGCGTGACAACTCGATAGGCGACGGTTGGCGCGGTCACGAGCAGGTCGAGGTCGAACTCGCGCTCGAGCCGCTCGCGGACGATCTCCATGTGCAAGAGGCCGAGGAACCCACAGCGGAAGCCGAAGCCGAGCGCCTGCGAGGTCTCCGGCTCGTAGACGAGGGCCGCGTCGTTCAGCTTCAGCCGCTCGAGCGCCTCGCGGAGCTCGGTGTACTCGTCGGAGTCGGTTGGAAAGAGCCCGGCGAACACCATGGGCTTTACGTCCTTGTAGCCCGGGAGCGGGTCGGAGGCCGGCCGGCGCTCGGACGTGATCGTGTCGCCCACCCGCAGCTTGCTCACATCCTTCAGGCCGGTGATGACGTAGCCGACCTCGCCGGCGGCAAGTGCGTCGGCCGGACAGCGACCCGGTGAGAAGAAGCCGATCTCCTCCGCCTCGAACCGCGTCCCCTGCACCATCGCGCGGAGCGGCTCGCGCGGCGAGAAGGAGCCGTCGACGACGCGGACGAAGGCAACGACGCCTCGGTACTGGTCGTAGGACGAGTCGAAGACGAGGGCGCGTGCGGGCGCCTCCCGATCGCCGGTCGGCGGCGGCACTCGCTCGACGACGGCGTCGAGCACCGCCTCCACGCCGGCGCCCGTCTTCGCCGAGATCCGGACGACCCGGTCCGGATCCTCGCCGATGAGCTCGGCGATCTCGGAGGCGGCGCCGTCGGGATCGGCCTGCGGCAGGTCGATCTTGTTCGCTACCGGGACGATCTCCAGGTTGTTCTCGATCGCGAGGTACGCGTTTGCGACCGTCTGCGCCTCAACCCCCTGAGCGGCGTCCACGAGCAGGAGCGCGCCCTCGCAGGCCTGCAGCGAGCGCGAGACCTCGTAGGTGAAGTCGACGTGCCCGGGAGTGTCGATCAGGTTCAGCTGATGACCCTTCCAGCTGACCCGGACGGCCTGTGCCTTGATCGTGATCCCGCGCTCGCGCTCCAGATCCATCGAGTCGAGCACCTGCGCGCGCATGTCGCGCTCCGACACCGTGTCGGTCAGCTCGAGGATGCGATCGGCGAGCGTCGACTTGCCGTGGTCGATGTGCGCGACGATCGAGAAGTTACGGATCCGGTCCTGAGGCATACGAAGGTCAGCTTCTGCGGAAGCGAGCTCGCAAGGAAAGCAGTGCGCCGAGCTCCCGAACATGCAGGATACGGCAGGAAAGAAGGTAGACCGCGGCTCCGACGACGAGCGCCGTCCCGAGCGAGGCGGCCTGCCCGCCGAACGAGCGTCCGAGCAGCTGATCCAGCGACCGCCAGACGACGTAGCTCGCCGCGGCGAGGCCACCTGCGGCCGAGACGATCCTGAGCATTGCCCCGATCGTCTGACCGAGCTCGATCCGTCCTAGCCGGCGGCGCAGCAGCCAGACGAGCGCGATCGTTCCGGCAACGTTGACGAGCGCCGTTGCCAGAGGGATGCCCCAGACGCCGAGTCGATAGAACAGGGCATCGAGCACGGCGTTCAGCCCGAGGTTGCCGAGCGCGACCGACGTCGGGATCCAGTTCGACTGCAGGCTGAAGAAGGTGCGGTTCAGCATCAACATCGCCCCGTTGAAGAGGAGTCCTGCGGAGAAGGCGGCGAGCGCTCCCGCCACGACGATCGTCTGATCCGGCGTGAAGCGTCCGCGCTCGTAGATCAGGCGGACGATCGGCTCGGCGAGCACGGCCGAGGCAACGCTCGCCGGAATGAGGAGAAAGGCCATCTGGCGAAGCCCGAGCGCGACGGTATGGCGAAAGCCCTCGTCGTCGCCGCGCGCGGCGAGACGGGCGAGGGAAGGGAAGAGGACGGTCGTGATCGCGACCGAGAAGATGCCCTGGGGCAGCATGTAGATGCGAAATGCGTAGTCGATCGCCTTGGGCGCGAGATTCGGGTCGATCAGGCGGGAGGCGAAGACCGAGTCGACGACGGCGTTGAAGTTGATCAGGCCCAGGCCGAGCGCCACCGGGATCATCAGCGCGAAGACCCGTCGGACGGCCGGATCGCGCCAGTCGAGGACGAGCTCCAAGCGACCGCCCAACCCTCTGAGCCACGGCAGCGGCAGCAGCAGTTGAACGAGGGTGCCGACGACGATCGAGACGGCGTAGACGTAGAGCTTCGCGTCGATCGTGTGGGCCCGCGGTACGCCGAGGACGAGCCCTGCGATGATGGCGAGGTTCCAGAAGACCGGGGTGAGCGCGGGAACCGAGAACTCCTCGTAGGTGTTGAGGATCCCGACGACGATGCCCGTGAGCCCGAGCAGGACCACGATTGGGAAGAGCACGCGAGACAGGCCGACGGCGAGACGGGGGTCGCCGCCCACGTTTCCGAACGGGGCGATGACCCAGGGCGCCAGCACGATCAGGAGTGCCGTGAGCGCGCCGAGCCCGAGCAACATCAGCCAGAGGAGGCTCGAAGCGACCCGCCACGCTCGCTTTCGTCCTTCCTTCTCGAGCAGCTCGCTGAAGACGGGGACGAACGCGGCGGACAGCGCGGCGTCGGCGACGAGGGCGCGGACGAGGTTCGGCACCTGGAACGCGACGGTGAACGCGTTGATGCGCCCCTTCGAGCCGAAGTAGTAGGCCGCGAGGATCTCGCGCAGGAGGCCGAGCACGCGCGAAAGGCCGGTGGCGAGCGAGAAGATCGCCGTCGACCAGGCAAGGCGACGTCTCTGCTTCCCGCGGTCCGGCACGGATGGGAGCATAGGAGGCGGGTCCGCCGGCGATGCTCGGGCGCGAGCCGGGCGCCTACGTTTGGCGACCGCGCTCGCTTGCTACACGCCGGGCACGCTTTCGTGCACCACGCACATGAGTCTGCCCGATAGCATCAGCATTGGGGAGGAGGTTGGGAGGCCTCGACGCGCGGGGAAAAGAGTGTTTCGGCCCACGAGCCGAAAACGTCTCTCTGCTACGATCGCAGGGCCCGCTGCGCGGGCGTTTTCACGCTATGCCGAACATCAGACAGCAGGAAAAGCGCGTCCGCACCGCCGCCCGCGAGCGGTTGCAGAACCTGCGCTACCGCTCGACTGTCAAGACGTTGACGAAGCGGCTGCAGGCCGCCGTGACCGAGGGCGACGAGGCCAGAGTCGCCGCGGAGCACCGAGAGCTCGTGCGCTGGCTCGACAAAGCATCCTCGAGCGGAGCTCTCCACCGGAACACAGCCGCCCGCAAGAAGTCGCAGGCCGCTCGACTCGCCGCCGGCGGTTAGCCGGTAGACGAGGCGCCTCGCGCAGGCGCTTCGGTCATCGACACGATCGCGCGATCCAGCTCGAGCTCGCCCGAGACCCGGCTTCCGCCCTTCAGGGCAAGGTCGAGCTCTGCGAGCCGGAGAGCTGCGTCTTGCAGCTCGATCGCCGTGAATGACTCGGCCTGCTGGAACAACTTCTGCACGTAGTAGGGTGAGCGCCTAAGCCGGCCGGCCGCCTCGCGCGGGCGAACGCCCTCCTCGGCATACACCTGACACTCGCGCAGCCGACCGACGTGAGCCGTGAGCGTGCCGGCAAGCCGCGGCACCTCATCGCGCCGCGAGCCACCGCCTCGCTCGAGCATCGTCTCGGCGGCGTTCAGCAGGCCTGCGCGGTCGCGCCTTCCCCACGCGTCCGTGAGCGCCCAGGCGGGCGTCTCGGCCATCGCAACGACGAGTTGCTCGACCTCTCGCTCGCCGATTCTCTCGTCGCCGGCCCAGGCACCCAGCTTCTCGATCTCGCTCGCGAGCGCGACCACGTCGTCGCCCACGAGCTCCACGAGCAGCCGGCACGCCGGTGTGTCGGCGGAGGCGCCGAGCCGCTCGAACTGCGAGGCGACCCAACCCGGAAGGGCGCGCTTCGAGACTTCGTAAATGAGCAACTCTCCCGCGGCGGCACATGCCTTGGCCAGCGTCCCGTCCCGCTTGATCTCGGCTGCGACGAGCGCAAGCACCGTCGTCGGCGCTGGATCCTTCAGGTATGACACGAGCGCCTTCGCGTCCGCAGCCTTCCAGGACTCGACAGCGTCGACCAGGACGAGCCGGCCGCCGTCGGCGAACAAACCCAGCGCGTTGCAGGCGGCGACTGCGTCCTCCCCACTCGCTTCGCGCGCCGATAGCTGCTGCACCGCGTCCTCGCCGACGCGGGCGCGGAGCCGTCTGAGCGCGCGCTCGACCTTCGGCCGATCGCTCCCGGCCAGAAGGTAGACCGGCTTCAGGTCGGCAGGCACGGAAGGCAGGATAGACCGTCGGAGCCGGCGTCTCCGGGCCACTCGAGCTATCTCGCGCGCTACGGATCGCGACGCAGCCTCACGAGGAGCCAGGCGACCGAGCCCGCGAGCGTGAGCCAGGCGGCGGCGGTCAACGACCCCACCTGCGCGTAGGGCAACGCTGCGACCACACGCGCGCACGCGATCAGGTAGGCGGCGCACCAGCCGTTGACCCACGCGAGCGCCGCGGCGGCGCTCGGCAGCACCGGGTTGAGCAGAGCCGCGACGAGCCCCAGGCCGAGCAGCGGCGCCACCACCGGCGTCACGAGCGCGTTGCTCACGACCGAGTAGAGCGGCACCTTGCCGAACTGAAGCAACAGCACAGGAGCGGTCAAGACGCCGCATGCCGTCGATACCGCGAGCGCGGTGGCGAGCGGGCGCGGCACGGGATATCCCGCGAGCCACTGCTCGAGCCGAGGGACGAGAACGAAGGTGGCAACCACCGCGGCGAACGAGAGCTGGAAGCCGGGCTCGAGAAAGCTGTACGGGTTCCAGGCGAGTAGCACCGCCGCGCCCAGTAGCAGGAAGTACCAGCGGTCTCGAGGGCGGGCCGCGAGCCAGGCGAGCGAAGCGAGTGAGCCCGCGACCGCCGCGCGCACGACCGAGGGCTGCCACCCGACCGCGAGCGTGTAGCCGGCGATGACGGCAAGGACGCCGACCTCCCCCAGCCAGCGTGGAATGCCGACGAGCCACGCGAACATGAGAACCCCTGCAGCGAGAAATGCCACGTTCTGACCGGAGACGGCGAGCAGGTGATAGAGCCCGGACGCGCGAAAGCTCTGCCGGAGGCTCTGAGACAACCCTTCGTCTGCACCGAGCACGACGCCGACGAGAACGGCCCGCCGCTCGCCTTCGAGTCCCGGTGTGCTCGAGCCTACAAGCCACGCACGTAGCCGATCCGACACACCGCCGATGCCGCCGCGGCGGCCGACCACGCGCCACGGCCCGCCTCGAACGACTACCTGGATACCTTGCCGGCGCAGCCAGGTGCGCTCGTCGAAGCCCTTTTCCGGGCCATGCGGAAGCTTCACCTCACCGACGAGACTGATCCGCGCCCCCTGGGGAGGCGAGCGCCCCAGCGGAAGCTCGAGCAGAATCGGCTCGTTCAGCCGAAGCTCGCCGAAGCGCTCCGCCCGTGCAGGTGCCCGCACCTCGAACTGCCCGTGCCGCGGCGGGCCGGTGATGACGACTCGCATCCTGTCGGCTCGCTGCACGTAGCCTGTGAGGACGCTGGAGTCGAGCGCGTCGAGTCGCGTCGAGCCCCACCACCACCCGCCTGCGACGACAAGCAGCAACGCGCCCGTAAGGAGCGTGCCGGTCCCGCGGCCGGCGAGCGCAACCGCGAGACCGCCTGCCGCCACGCAAAGAGCGGGGCCCCGCGTCAGCCGGATCAGATCGGCCAGGACAAGACCGGCGCAGAGAGCTGCAGGAAGGCAATGCGGGTACAACCGCGAGAGGCGCTCGACTCTCATGTGCCAACTCTTTGAAGCTCACACGGAGCAGACGACTGATCACTGTGGCCGCCGCTTCGGCGATCCCGGACGCGTAGCGTGCTCAAGGAGCCACGAGGTCGCGCAGCTGGTCGAGCCGCGCTGGCCCGATCCCGGAAACCGCGTCCAGGTCATCGACGGAACGGAACGTGCCGTGCTCCTGGCGATAATCGAGGATCTTCTGCGCCGTCACCGGGCCGACGCCGGGCAGAGTATCGAGCTGCTCGAGCGTCGCAGTGTTCAGATGCACGGGCCCCGACGCGGCGCCGACCCCCGCCGCGCCGGTCGCGGCCGGAACCCCCGGCGACGCCCCACGTATCCGCACCGGCACGACCACCTGCGTCCCGTCGGAGAGAGGCGCGGCGAGATTGACAAGCGTGACGTCGGCCTTGCGCGTAGGCCCCCCGGCCCGCGCGACAGCGCTGGCCACGCGGGCTCCCTGGCGGAGCCGGTAGAGGCCGGGTCGGCGGACGGCGCCCACGACCTGCACGATCAGCCTCGGTGCCACAGCGGCGGCGGCCGTGCGCCGCGGCGTCACCGGAGCCGGAATTGAGGGCGCCGCTCCATGCTGCCCGAGCAGCCGGCCGAGCACGACGAGGACGGCGAGGACGGCGCCGGCCGCGACGAGGAGCTGGCGGCGGGAAAGCGGGATCGCTGGCATGTCGTCAATTATGGCAACGGAGCGGCCGCTCAGGATTCACGAATCTCTCACAAATCCGTGCCAAATCGCCCACATCGGGCTGGCACACTGAGGCTGGAAATGTGGACCCGCGTCCTACGTAGCCGTTCCGGCCTCGCCGCCGCAGTCGGCGCCTGCCTCCTCGTCCCGGCCGCCGCGCTCGGCACCACGCAACCGAGCCACCGGACCGGCCTGCTGGGAACCGTCCATCGCGGCCCGATCATGCCGGTCTGCCGAGAAGGCGTACCTTGCGACGAGCCTGCCGCCGGCCTGGCACTCCTCTTCGTCCGGCGAGGCGCCGTCGCGGCGCGGGCGCGAACAGACGGCGACGGGCGCTACCGGGTCGCACTCGCGGCCGGCCGCTACAGCGTCCGGACGGCACAGCCGACGCTGATCGGGCGCGGAGTGAGCCCGCCTCAGGTGACCGTTCCGGCCCACCACTTCGCTCGCGTCAACTTCTTCGTCGACACGGGCATCCGCTGACGGGCCGAGCCCCGCGGGCCCTCAGGCGACGACGAGGTTGACGAGCTTGCGCGGGACGACGACGGCTCGCCGGATCTCCTTGCCATCCAGCTGAGCCTGTACCCGGGGCGACGCCTTCGCTCGCTCCACGAGCTCCGCCTCTCCCAGCTTCGCCGCGACCTCGATCCGGTCACGCACCCGGCCGTTCACCTGGACGACGAGCTCGAACGTGTCGCGCTCGAGGCGAGCAGGATCGACGGCCGGCCAGGACTGCTCCCACAGCCGCGCGTGCCCGAGCCGCTGCCACAGCTCCTCGGCGATGTGCGGGGCATACGGCTGGATGAGGCTGACCGCCGTCTCCGCGGCGAAGCGCGCATCGGGCGCCTCCGGCGCGCGCGCCAGATCGTTGACGAGCTCCATCACGGCCGCGATCGGCGTGTTGAACTGGAAGCGGCGGCCGATGTCGTCGGTGACGCGGGCGATCGTCTCGTGCGCCTTCTGCGTCAGCGGGCCGGCGGGCTGTGCCACGCCCCCCGGCGCCCGCTCGGCGACTCCTCCGACGACCCGCCAGAGGCGCCGGAGGAAGCGCGCCGTGCCCTCGATGTCGTCCGCGTTCCACTCGATGTCCTGGTCGGCCGGCCCCCTGAAGAGGATGTAGAGCCGCACGGCGTCGGCGCCGTACCGGTCGGCCAGCTCGTCCGGAGCGGTGACGTTCCCGCGCGACTTCGACATCTTGGACCCTCCCTGGCGCACCCAGCCCTGGTGGAAGAGGCGCTGGAAGGGCTCGCGGAAGCCGACGTAGCCGAGCTCGTTCAGGACCTTCACGAAGAAGCGGGCGTAGAGCAGGTGCTTGATCGCGTGGTCGATCCCGCCCACGTACTGGTCGACGGGCATCCAGTAATCGACGAGCTCGCGCTCGAACGGCACCGAGTCGTCGTGCGGGTCGCAGTAGCGCAGGAAGTACCAGGAGGAGTCGACGAACGTGTCCATCGTCTCGGACTCGCGCCGCGCTTCGCCGCCGCAGCGAGGGCAGGCGACCTCCATCCACTCCTCGTTCGACGCGAGCGGCGGCTTGCCGCGCGGGCGGTAGTCGTCGACCTCGGGGAGGACGACGGGCAGGTCTTCCTCGGGCACCGGGACGATGCCGCACCGCCCGCAGTAGACGACCGGGATCGGACAGCCCCAGTAGCGCTGACGCGAGAAGCCCCAGTCGCGCAGGCGGAAGCTGACCGCAGGCCGCCCGCGCCCGCGGCTCGCGAGCCACTCCACGATCGCCTTCGCGCCCTCGGGCGCAGGCAGCCCCGAGAACTGGGCCGAGTTGACGAGGCGCTCGCCCTCCGAGTGCGCCACGAAAGCTCCTGCTTGCCCGCCGTCGCCCTCGCCGTCAGCCGGCTCGACGACCTCTTGCACCGGAAGGTCGTAGCGCTGCGCGAACGCGTAGTCGCGCTCGTCGTGGGCGGGGACGGCCACGATCGCGCCGGTGCCGTAGTCCATCAGCACGTAGTCCGCGACCCAGACCGGGATGCGCGCGTCGTTCGCCGGATTCCGCACGAAGCGGCCTGTGAAGACCCCGGTCTTGGCGCGCTCGGGGTCCGCGCGCTCCCCGATCGTCAGGTGCGCGGTGCGACGGACGTACTCGTTCGCCGTGGCCTCCCCCGGCGTGCCCTCCACGAGCCTCTCGACGAGCGGGTGCTCGGGCGAGAGCACGAAGAAGGTCGCGCCGAAAAGCGTGTCGGGCCGGGTCGTGAACGCGGGAATGTCGAGGTCCAGCTCCTCGACGCGAAAGAGAAACTCCGCACCCTCCGAGCGGCCGATCCAGTTGCGCTGGATCGTGATCGTCCGCTCGGGCCAGTCGAGCAGCTGGTGGTCGTCGAGCAACGCGTCCGCGTACGCCGTGATGCGGAAGAACCACTGCTCGAGCCGGCGCGCCTCGACCTCGGCGCCGCAGCGCTCGCAGCGGCCGTCCACCACCTGCTCGTTCGCGAGCACGGTCTGGTCGTTGGGGCACCAGTTGACCGGCGCCTCCTTCCGGTAGGCGAGGCCGGCCTCGAGGAACTTGAGGAAGAGCCACTGCGTCCAGCGGTAGTACTCGGGCTGGTGCGCCGAGACCTCGCGATCCCAGTCGATTGCCCAGCCGAGGCGGCGCATCTGCCGCCCGATGTTCGCGATGCTCCGCTCGGTGATCTCGCGCGGGTGACCGCCCTCTCTGATCGCGGCGTTCTCGGCCGGCAGGCCGAACGAGTCGTAGCCCATCGGGCGCAGCACCGTGTCGCCGTTCCGCCGGCGAAAGTGCGTCACGACGTCACCCAGCGTGTAGTTGAGGACATGCCCCATGTGGAGGTCGCCCGACGGGTACGGGAGCATCTCCAGCATGTAGAACTTGCTCTCGTCGAGATGAGCCGGCCCTTCGGGGTTCGGCACGTAGAAGGCACGCTCGTCCTCCCAGACGCGCTGCCATTTCTGCTCGATTCGCTGTGCGTCGTACCGATCCATCTCAGTCACCGATTTCGGGAATAAAAAAGCCTCTCCGTCGAGAGGCCGTGGGAAGCTCGCGCGGCGGCGCCGCGTTCGCTCCCTGCACTACGCGAGAAGCTCTCCCATTCTAGAAAATGTACCACCCGCCCGTCTTCCTGTCATGAGCATCCTCGACCTCTTCCCCGACTCCGCCGAGCTCGGCTCCGGCGAGCTCGGCCTGGGAGGCGTCACAGCCTCCGCGCTCGCTGAGGAGCTCGGAACGCCGCTGGTCGTCTACTGCGAGGCGACGCTGCGGTCACGCGCTCGTGAGTACCGGCTGGCGGCCCCGGATGCGCTCGTCGCCTACAGCGTCAAGGCCTTCCCGAGCCTCGCGCTGCTTCGGCTGTTCGCAGAGGAGGGATTGGGCGCCGACGTGTCGACGGGCGGTGAGCTCGCCTACGCGCTCCGAGCGGGGATCGCCGGCGAGCGAATCGTCGTGCACGGCAACAACAAGGACGACGGGGAGCTCGCGGGGGCCGCCGAGGCGGGCGCCCTGGTGGTGATCGACGCGGCGGACGACGTCGAACGGGCCGTCGCGGCGGAGGCCCGGCACGCGCTCGTCCGCGTCACGCCGGGAATCGACGCCGACACGCACGACGCGATCCGGACGGCCCACTACGGCTCGAAGTTCGGCCTGCCGCCCGAGGACGCGCTCGAGGCAATCGGCCGTGCGCGTGCCGCGGGCCTCGACGTCCGCGGCATCCACGTCCACATCGGCTCCCAGCTGCTCGACACCGGCGCGGCACGAATGACCGTCGACTGGGCGGCCGGCTTTGCCGCGGAGTGCCGCTCCCGCCTCGGCTGGACGCCGGACCTCGTCGATCTGGGCGGCGGCCTCGGGGTGCGCCACGTCGAGGAGGAACAGCCCGCCTCCATCTCCGAGTTCGCGGGGACGCTCCTTGCGCGCCTCCGGACGGCGTGGGAGCTGCACGATCTGCCGACTCCGGGTGTGATCCTCGAGCCGGGCCGCTCGCTCGTCGGCGACGGGGCGGTCACGCTCTACCGGATCGGCGTCGTCAAGCGCGCGAGCGAGTCGACGACGTACGTCGCGATCGACGGCGGCATGTCGGACAACCCGCGGCCGCAGCTCTACGGCGCGCACTACCGGGCCCTGCTCGCGAACCGGGCCGGCGAGAAACCGACCGGCTTCTACACGGTCTGCGGCAAGCACTGCGAGTCTGGCGACGTCCTGATCGAGCGCGTCGCGCTGCCGGAGCCGCGGCGCGGCGATCTGCTGGCCGTCCCGGTCACGGGCGCATACACGCTCGGGATGAGCTCGAACTACAACGGCGTGACGCGGCCCGCGGCGGTGCTGGTGAACGAGGGCGAGGCGCGCCTGATCCGCCGGCGGGAGACGGTCGACGACCTCCTGCGCTACGAGGAGGGCTGACCGCTCAGCTCGGCCAGTCGCTCGCGCGCCCGCCGCGCCGAGACGATGTTCCCCTTCTCCTCGTACAGCGTGAGCGCCTCCCCGACCGCGCGCGCGGCCTCCTCACGATTCCCTCCCAAGGCGAGAACGTCCGCGAGATCGATCCGGGCGTCCGCGGCGAAGTTGAGCTGGTCGCGCGGCATGATCTCAACCGCTTCGCGCGCAAGTCGTATCGCCTGCTCGGTCTCGCGCCGCCGGGCAAGCACCTTGGCCCGGACCCGGCGCCAGAGCGACTGCGTCGCGACGTCGTCGCTCGCGCCGAGCTCCTCGCTTCTCTCGCTCAGCCGCCCGGCTTCCGCGTACCGCCCCTGCGCGAGGAGCGCCTCGGCGAGCTCGGCAACCGCGGTCGAGAGCAGGCTCTTCTCGCCGCGCCGCTCGACATCCGCGCACGAGTGCGCTGCCGCCCGCTCGGCTGCGGCCGCGTCGCCCGCGAGCAGCTCGACCATCGTCTCCACCGCGTCTGCGTAGCCCTGGCCGATCATCACCCCGAGCTCGACAAAGATCGAGCGGCCCCGGTCGATCAGGCTCCGTGCTGGCTCGAAGTCGCCGCGCATCCCGAGGAGGCCGCCGAGGGTGATCGAGTACGCCGCCTCGACGGGGCGATCGGCCGGATCGACGAGGAACTCCTCGCAACGGCGGATTCCCTCCTCGACGGACACGTGGCCGAAGAGGAAATCCGCGCTCGTCATCATGGCAATCAGGTTCGCCGTTCGCAGGTCGCCGGCCCGCTCAGCGTGCCCGATGGCGCGCTCAGCGGCGGCCATCGCGGCTCGCGAGCTCCCGGCCTGCTTGTGCACCCACGCGAGCGCTGCCCACGCACGCGCGAGCCCAGCCTGGTCGCCGAGACCCTCGAAAACGGGTAGCGCCGCTTCCGCCAGCTCGCGTAGAGCCTCGGTCGCTCCCTCCGGGTCGGTGAGCGTGTGCAGGTTCGCGCGCTCGATTCGCGCCCGGAGCTCGACCGAGCGAGCGCCGGCGTCCGTCGCGTTTCGGATCGCATCGCCGAGCACCTCGTCGGCTTGGGTGAGCTCGCCGACGTACGCGAGCTGTCTGCCGCACTCCCCCTCGAGCTCCGGCCGGTCCGGGTCGTCCGGGGGACGGAGAGCGAGCGAGCGCTCGAGCAGCGTGACGGCGGCCGGCGCGTCGCTGCGGGCGACGGCGCGTCGCCCCGCCGACGCCAGCAGCTCGGCCGCCCGCCGCGCGAGACGTCTCGCCGACTCGTCCACCGGCCCGAGCTCCGAGCGGTACCGGTACGCCTGCTCGAAGTGGTGTCCCAGGATCGGCTCGTACTCGGCGACCCGGTGGCCGGCTCTCGCCGCGAGCCAGTCGGCGTAGCGCTCGTGCAGCTCGGCCCGTAGGGCCTTCGGCATCGCCTCGTACGCCGCGTCGCGGATCAGGATGTGCCCGAAGCGGAAGCCGTCGTCACCGGGGAACATGGCACGATCGGGCCGGATCAGCTCCCTGCGGACGAGGCTCATCAGCCGGGCTCCGATCGCCGGCCGGTCCGGCGGAGGCAGGAGCTCGGCGACGGCGCCCCGGTGGAACGTCCGGCCTTCGACCGAGCCCCGCTCGACCACGACTCGCTCCTCGCGCTCGAGGCGGTCGATCCGCGTGGCGAGCAGCGCCTGGATCGTGGGCGGGACGACGAGCTCGGCGCCCGACTCGCCCTCGGCGGCGAGGGCGAGCATCTGCTCGACGAAGAGCGGGTTGCCCTCGGCCGCAGCGAGAATGCGCTCCCGGGTCGGCCCGGGCAGCTCTCTGCCCTCGAGCAACCTCTCGACGAGCGCGTCGGACTCCTCTCCCGCGAGTGGCTCGAGGGCGAGGACGAGCGAGCTGGTGCGCGGCGCCGTCCAGGAAGGGCGGAGCTCGAACAGCTCCGGCCTCGCGACGCACAGGAGCACGATCGGCGCGTCGGCCGAGAACGCCGCGAGATACTCGAGCAGGTCGAGCAGCGTTCCCTCGGCCCAGTGGAGGTCGTCGAACACCGCGATCAGGGGCCGCCGCCGGGCGACCGACTCGAAGAGGCGGCGAACCGCCCAGAAGGTCTCCTCCGCCTGCCCCTGCGTGCCGCCTGCCCCGATAGCGCCGGCGATGCGGCTCGCGGCGAGCTCGGCGTGCTCGTCGCCGGCGAGCAGCTCGCAGAGACGCGGCTCGGGATCGTCGCCCGCGAGCTGCCGCACGACCTCGGCCAGCGGCCAGTAGGTGATCCCCTCGCCGTACGGCAGGCAGCGGCCGACGACGACGTCTGCGGCGTCGCTCGCCCCCGTGACGAGCTCGCGCACGAGCCGCGACTTGCCGATCCCCGCGGACCCGACGACGGTCGCGAGCTGGCAGGTTCGGGTCTCGATCGCGCGCTCGAGGGCCGCGCGGAGCTCCGCGAGCTCGCGCCCGCGCCCCACGAAGGGCGCGTCGACGCGGCGGGTGAACGCCGGGGCGTCGTCGAGCACGTCCACGAGCCGGCACGCCGGCACGGGCTCCGCCTTGCCCTTGAGCGAGAGCGGCTCGACCTCCTCGACGCGGACCGCGTCGCGCACGAGGCGGTGCGTCTCGCGCCCGAGCAGGATCTCGCCGGGCGGCGCCGCCTGCTCGAGGCGCGCCGCGACGTTGACGGGGTCGCCGGTCGCGAAGGCCTCGCCCCGGGCGGGATCGCCGGCGATCACCTCTCCGGTGTTGACGCCGGTGCGCACGGCCAGGCGGACGCCGAACTCGCGCTCGAGGTCGTCGTTCAGGCGCGCCTGGGCCGATCGCATCGCCCAGGCGGCTTTGACGGCGCGGAGCGCGTCGTCCTCGTGCAACTCCGGGATGCCGAAAGCCGCCATCACGGCGTCGCCGATGAACTTCTCGACGGTGCCGCCATGGTGCTCCAGGACCGCGCGCATCTCGGCGAAGTAGCGATCCATCACGCGGCGAACGGATTCCGGGTCGAGCCGCTCGCCCATCTCGGTCGAGCCGGACAGGTCCGAGAAGACGATCGTCACCGTCTTGCGCTGCTCGCGCGGAAGCTCGAGGGCGGCCAGCGCCGCGCCGCACATCCCGCAGAGCCGAAATCCGACCGGGTTCTCGGCGCCGCACTGCGGGCAGACGATCATCGGACTCGAGTGTACGACGTGCCTCAGGCGCAGAACTCGCGCGCGACCGCCAGGAGCACCTCCGCGCAGCGCCCGACCTGATCGAGGTCGACCCACTCCACGACGGCGTGCGCTCCCTCGCCGCCCGGACCGAACAGCACCGTCGGTATGCCGGCCGCCCCGAGCAGCCCCGAGTCGGCCCAGAACGGCATTCCGACGATCTTCGCTTCTCCCGCGTGCCGGCGAACGAGCTCGACGATGGGCTCGCCGGGATCGATCTCGAACGCGTCGCGGTGGATCCCGACTCGCGCTTCGGCCTCCCCGGCAAGCTCGCGCAGCTCGCCCGCCACGAGCGTGGGCGTCTCCCCCGGCAGAGTTCGCCGCTCGCCCGTGAGCAGGCAGCGGCCGGGGTAGCTCGAGAACTCCTGGCCGCCCTCGATCAGCGAGGCGTGGATGGAGCCGGTGCCGAGCAGCTCGTGGCCGGGTCGGCCGCGGAGCGAGCGGTCGAGCGCCTCGATCCCGACGAGGGCGTGCCCCATCCGGGCGATCGCATCGATGCCGAGGTCGGGCCGCGAGCCGTGCGCCGCCCTTCCGCGCGTCTCGAGCTCGAAGCCGACGAAGCCCTTGTGGGCGACCGCGACGCACAGCTCAGTCGGCTCGGTCACGATCGCGGCGTCCGCGCGAACGCGCTCCGCAACCGACTCGGTGCCGATGCTCGCGAGCTCCTCGTCCACCACCGCGGTCACGATCACGTCGCCGTTCAGCGTCGCCTCCCTCGCTGCCGCAGCGCCGGCCCACATCGCGGCGGCGAGTCCGGCCTTCATGTCGTAGGCCCCGCGGCCGTAGAGCCGCCCGTCCGAGACGACGGGCTCGTGCGGACGCTCCATTCCCTCGACGCCGACGGTATCCGTGTGAGCGTTCAGCAGGAGCGAGCGGCCGCCGCCGGAGCCTCGCGCGGTGCCGATCACGTTCGGCCGGCCCGGTGCGACCTCATACAGCTCGACCTCGAGTCCGGCCCGCGCGAGCCAGCCCGCGACGAAGTGCGCGATCTCGGCTTCGCCGGCGCCGCCGGGCACGAGCTCCGGGTTGACGGAGTCGATGCGGACGAGGTCGCCGAGGAGCTCGAAGAGCTCCTTCACGGTCGGAGCAGCCCGGGCCGTACCAGCCGGGACGGGGCCTTCAGGGGAGCGTCGCTCACGCTCGGGTTCAGCGGCTCGGACAGGGGTGGCGCCCCGAACGAGCGGAGCACCTGCTCGGGGTCCGGGTCGCCGTACAGCGTGGTTCGCTGCCGCGGGAGCCGCCCGCAGGTGCGGATCAACTCCTCCATCCGCTCGGGCGGCAGCTCCTGCCCGTGCTCGGCGCCCGCGGCGCGCGAGATCGACTCGTTCATCAGCGTACCGCCGAGGTCGTTGACCCCCGCGTCCAGCACGCGCCTCACGCCTTCCGCGCCGAGCTTCACCCACGAGACCTGGATGTTCGGAATCGAGGGGTGGAGCGCCAGACGCGCGACCGCGTGCATGAGGGCGACCTCATCCCACGTCGGACCGAGGCGGGAGCGGCCCTTGAGCGCAATCGGTGCCTCCATGTGCACGAACGGGAGCGGAACGAACTCGGTCAACCCGCCCGTCTCGCGCTGCAGCGCGCGCACCGCGAGCAGGTGCCGCGCCCAGTTTCGGGGGCCGTCGACGTGGCCGAACATGATCGTCGCGTTCGACCGCAGCCCCACGCCGTGCGCCGCCCGATGGACGTTGAGCCATTGCGCCGTCGTCACCTTGTCAGGACAGATCACGCGGCGGACCTCGTCGTCGAGAATCTCTGCCGCCGTCCCGGGCAGGCTGCCGAGGCCGGTTTCGCGCAGTGCTCCGAGGTACTGAGCGAGCGGCAGCCCGAGCGTCGCCGCTCCCTGCCAGATCTCGAGCGCCGAGAAGGCGTGGACGTGCAGACCGGGGACGGCCTGCTTGATGGCGCGCACGACCCCGAGGTAGTACTCGCCCGTAAAGGCCGGGTGGATGCCGCCCTGGAGGCAGACCTCGGTCGCGCCCCGCTCCCACGCCTCGCGCGAGCGGCGAACGATCTCGTCCAGCGGGACGAGATACGGCGCACCGCGGAGGTTCGCCGCCAGCTTTCCCTTCGAGAAGGCGCAGAAGCCGCAGCGGAAGTAGCAGACGTTCGTGTACTGGATGTTCCGCGTCACGACGTACGTGACCGTGTCGCCGGCCACCTCCCGCCGGAGCTCGTCCGCGGCGGCCAGGACCGCCTGACGGTCCGCGCCGCGCGCGCGAAAGAGCGTGGCGATGTCGTCCTCACCGAGCTCGCGCTTCGCGAGGGCACGCCGCACTTCGGGGTCGCTCGCCGCGCGGCGGGACGGCCCGCCATTCGCAGGCGGAAGCGGTCCTGTCTCGCCCGGCGCCCATGCGCCCTCCCGCGCCAGTCCGAGCGCGTCGCTGCGCCGGCGAACCGCCGTCGAGACCACGTCGTCGCACCAGCACTCGAGCTCGGCGACGTACTCGGGGTAGACGGCGAGCCTGGGCGAGGTCGCAAGACCGCGCTCCTCGGCCGCATCCCGAAGCAGCTCGACCTCCGGCCAGGGCGCCTCCGGGTTCACGTGGTCGATCGTCACGGGCGAGACGCCGCCCCAGTCGTTGATGCCGGCGTCGAGAAGGCGGGGGAACTCGTCGAAGCTCAGGTTCGGCGGTGCCTGGATGTTCCACTCTGCTCCGAGCACGATGCGCGCCGCGGCGACCGTCCACAGGAGCTCGTCGAGCGACGGCTCTGGTGCGGTCGCCATGCGCGTTTCGGGCTTGGCGCGGAAGTTCTGGACGATCACCTCCTGCACGTGGCCGTAGCGATCGCCGAGCTCACGAATGGCCAGGAGGGCCTCGATCCTCTCGGCGCGCGTCTCGCCGATCCCGATCAGGATCCCGGTCGTGAACGGAACGCGCTGCTCGCCGGCCGCCTCGATCGTCGCGAGCCGACGCGCCGGCAGCTTGTCCGGGGAGCCGAAGTGCGGCCCGCCTCGCTGCGAGAGCCGCTCGGCCGCTGTCTCGAGCATCATTCCCTGCGAGACGCTCACCTTGCGGAGCTCGGCCACTTCCGCGGCCGTCATCACGCCGGGGTTCAAGTGCGGGAGGAGCCCGGTCTCGTCGAGGACGAGCTTCGCGGTCTGTGCGAGGTATTCGAGCGTCGTGTCGCAGCCCAGCCCCGCGAGCTCCTCGCGGGCCGCCCCGTAGCGCAGCTCCGGCTTGTCGCCCAGCGTGAACAGCGCCTCGTGACAACCGGCCGCAGCCCCGGCGCGCGCGATCTCGAGCACCTCGTCGGCACGCAGGTACGCCCGCTCGCCACGGCGCAGCGGCCGCGCGAACGTGCAGTAGTGGCAGACGTCGCGGCACAGCTTCGTGAGCGGAATGAAGACCTTGGGCGAATAGGTGACGAGCGCCCCCTTACCGCGGGTGCGGAGGTCCCGAGCAACTTCGGCGAGCTCCTGCCAGCGCACGCCGACGAGGGTAAAAGCCTCCTCCGCCGGAGTCGGCTTTCCGTTCCGTCCCTGCATTGGCGGCACTCTACGTTCTACCCGCGGGGGCCCCGACGAGCTTGCCGAGGCGAACCCACCGCCCTGCGATGTCCTTCTGGTCAGGCGCCGGCCCTCGCCGCAGTGAAGACGTCGGGGTCGGTCTCGGGCGCACGGCAAGCGAACCGCTCGCAGACGTACACCGCCGGTCGCCCGTCGACGAGGGCTTTACCCTCGAGCAGCGGCACCCCCTCCGCCGGACCGACGGCGACGACGGCATTCGGGTCGAAACGCGCGAGCGCGGCCCGTGCGACCGGACTGTCCACCGGGCCGATGACGGCGAGCTCGCGAGGCGGCGAGAAGTGGAATTCGAGGGCGGAGAGCGCGTGACCGAACGCCTGGGGGGCGCGCGCCAGGGTCGGCTGGACGAGGCGGAAGACCGAGACGGCGCGACGCTCCAGCTCGTCGTCGCCGTAGATGCGCGCCAGCCGCAACAGGACGGAGGCGAGCATCGCGTTGCCGGACGGCGCCGGGTGGTCGTCGAAGCTCTTCTTGCGGACGATTAGCCGCTCGCCGTCCGCGGGCGTCTCGAAGAAACCGCCGTTCCGCTCGTCGGCGAACAGCTCGAGCGCAAGTCGCGCGAGGCGGCTCGACTCGTCGAGCCAGCGCCGCTCGCCGGTCGCCACGTGCAGCTCGAGCAGCCCGCCCGCGACGTCCGCGTAGTCGGAGAGGTACCCCGTTCCCTTCGCGCGCCCATTCCGGTAGGTCCGATGCAAGCGTCCGTCGTCCGTGGATGCAGGCCCGAGGAGAAAGGAGGCGAGATCGACCGCGGCCGTGCGCAGGTCGTCACGCTCGAGGCGACGGGCCGCCTCGGCCAGCGCCGCGAGGGCGAGCCCGTTCCAGGACGCGATCGCCTTGTCGTCGCGGAGCGGCTTCGGTCGTCGCTCTCTCGCCTCGAAGAGCCGGCCTCGCTCGGCGGCCGGGATCTCGCCCCGAAGGACGTACCGGCCATGCTCGAAGGGCTCGAGCCACTCCCGGTGCGGCTCGCCGACCACCGCGTCCACCTCCTCCGGCGTCCACGTGAAGGTCAGTCCCTCGACGCCCTCCGTGTCGGCGTCCTGCGCCGAGGCGAAGCCTCCGTCGACCAGGCGCAGCTCCCGCAGCAGGTAGGCGAGCGTCTCCTCGGCGACCTCCCGGTAACGCGCGTTCCCCGTGACGAGCCAGGCGTGCAAGTAGACGGGGGCGAGCAGCGCGTTGTCGTAGAGCATCTTCTCGAAGTGCGGCACCACCCAGCGCTCGTCGACGGAGTAGCGGTGGAAGCCGCCTCCGACGAGGTCGTACATGCCTCCGGCGGCCATCGCGTCGAGCGTCGTCGTCACCATGTCGAGCTCACCGCGGCGAAGGAGAAACTCGAGCACGGAGGCGGGCGGGAACTTGGGCGCTCGCCCGAAGCCGCCGAGCTCCGGATCGAAGTGCGAACGCAGTCCGCGAACCGCCTCGGAGAGCAGCGACTCGGTGAGCGGGTCCCGCGACGGGGTGAGCTCGCTCGAACGGCGGACGGCGTCGACGAGCGCGGCGGCCTGCCTGGTCACGTCGCCGCGCCGCTCCCGGTAGGCATCGCCGAGCGCGACGAGCACCTGGCGGAAGCTCGGCATGCCGTGCCGCGGCTCGGGCGGGTAGTAGGTTCCGCCGAAGAACGGCTCGC
This sequence comes from Gaiellales bacterium, assembly GCA_038253945.1. Taxonomy (GTDB): domain Bacteria; phylum Actinomycetota; class Thermoleophilia; order Gaiellales; family Gaiellaceae; genus JBBRYW01. The sequence continues at coordinate 212,766 of JBBSGR010000002.1, read as the reverse complement.
CCTCCGGAGTGAGGAACACCGTCATCGGCCAGCCGCCCTGGCCGCTCAGGGTCACGACCGCGTCCATATAGATCGAGTCCAGGTCGGGGCGCTCCTCGCGGTCGACCTTGATGCAGACGAAGCGCTCGTTCATCAGGGCTGCGGTCGCCTCGTCCTCGAACGACTCGTGCTCCATCACATGGCACCAGTGGCAGGCGGCGTAGCCGATCGAGAGCAGGATCGGCCGGTCCTCGGAGCGGGCGCGCCCGAGCGCCTCCTCGCCCCAGGGATACCAGTCGACCGGATTGGAGGCGTGCTGGAGCAGGTACGGGCTCGTCTCTCGTGCCAGGCGGTTCATCGGTCGTTCTGGCAATAGGCTTTGTCGAGCCACGTCTGCGAAGTCTCCGGCTTGATCGGAGCATCTTGGAGGTTTCTGCGCGGGCGCGCTCGCGCTAGCCGCAGCCGGACTCGCGGGTGCAGAACGTCCACGTCCAGTCGCGGGCGTCCAGTGCCTCGACGCTGTGCCCGTTCCGGTCGAGCCCGACCAGGGAGTCGTGTGCGCCCTGCTCGGCGACGATCACCCAGCCGCCGTTCGTGACGGGCGCGCTGGCAACGACCGTCCGCGCGTCGCGCAGCTCGACCCGCACGACGGACGAGCGGGCCAGCCCGAAGACCGCGACCCTGCCGTCGGCTGTAGGTCCGACCCCGCTCGCGAGCTTGAGGAGTGCGTGCCCGTCGAAGAGCCGCTCCCACTGAGCGCTGTCCGAGCAGGTGTCGGAGTCGTTGCCGAAGGCCAGGCACGCCCACCCGCTGCTGGCGGCGCGGTACGCGAAGAGCCGCTGGCCGTCCTGCTCGGCAAGGAGCCGTACGCTCCGAGGGGCGCCTGCGACTGGGAGCTTGCCCGCGTGCTCGAGCCACGTCGGGAGGCTGCCAGGCTCGGCTCGTGTGCCGGGCACCGAGCCGCCTGCGAAGAAGCTGTCGAGTGCATCCCGAGAAGCGGGAAAGACGAACGCCGTGGCAAGTGCGGTTACGACCAGCGCGACCACAAGTAGCTCGCGGCGCCTTCCCGTCCGGCGGAGCTCGCCGGCGCGGCGCAAGACGTGTGCAACCTCGCCCTCGCTCGGCTCGAGCGCGCGCGCCTCCTCGTAGAAGCGCCGAAGCTCAGGGTTCGAGGTCTGCGGGATCATCTCGACAAATCTCCTTGCAGACTCGAGCGGAGCTCGACCAGCAGGGGATTCGCCCGCAAAGCCGACCGGCCGCGCGAGAGCAGCGAGCATGCCGTGCCCCGGCGGCAGCTGAGCACCTCCGCGATCTCCGAGTCGGTGAGTCCGGCGACATAACGAAGGGCGAGCGCCAGACTCTGTCGCGGCGGCAGCTCGGCAAGGGCCTGCCGGATCGCGGGCGCTGCCGACCACTGCTCACTCAGCGCGTCCTCGCCGAGGCTCGTCGCAGGATGCTCCTGCTCCTCGAGCTCTTCCAGGGTCCGCTCCGCCCGTGCACGGCCGCGGCGGGATCGGAGATAGCGAAGCGTGCGTCGCGCCGCGATCCGGTGCACCCAGGCGTCGAACCGAGACGGGTCACGCAGTCCGCGGAGTCCGTGCAGGACATCGATCGCGACGTCTTGTGCAATGTCCACGGCATCCTGGCGCGAGCCGAGCATCGCTGCCGAGGTGCGCAGGGCCAGCCGGAGAGCGAGCCGCGCCACGAGCTCGAGCGCTTCGGGATCGTTCCGGCACGCCCGCTCGACGGCCGCTACGACGCCCGGTTCCATCAGTTTTTTCTGCGCCACTATCTCGAAGGGGCCTCGGCAAGCGCGAATGCTTGCACCTCTGCGGCTCGCAGGCGCAGGCTAGGCCACTGCGGCGGGGAACCGGCCCGCGCGATAGACGCCGCCCGGCAGCGGCCGGCCGAGCACGCCCTCGAGCCACCGTGCGACTCCGATCAGCGCATCGAGGTCGACGCCGGTCTCGACTCCCTCACCGTCGAGCAGGTAGACGAGATCCTCTGTCGCGACGTTCCCTGTCGCGCCGGGCGCGTACGGACAGCCTCCGATCCCGCCCACCGAGCTGTCCAGGAGGGTCGCGCCTCCTTCGAGCGCTGCTGCGGCATTGGCGAGCCCGGCGTTGCGCGTGTCGTGCAGATGGATTCCCACGGGCGCGCCGAGAATGCCGACCCGCTCCACGAGCCGCCGCACCTGCGTCGGCACGGCAACGCCGATCGTGTCGGCGAGCATCAGCTCGTCTGCGCCCGCGACCACGACCCGCTCGCCAAGCTCCGCCACGCGCGCGGGATCGACACGCCCCTCGAACGGGCAGCCGAACGCAACGCTGATCGTGACGCTCGCGCGCAGACCGTCCTCGTGCGCGCGACGAACGAGTACCTCGGCAGTGCGCGCCCCCTCCTCGACCGAAGCGTTGGCGTTCCGCCGGTTGAAGCTCTCGGTGGCGCCGAAGGCCAGGTGCACCTCTTGAAGGCCTGCGGCGGCCAGGCGGTCGTAGCCGCGCTCGTTCAAAACGAGCCCTGCGTAGACGACGTCGTCCCGGCGCTCGACCCTCGCGACGACCTCCTCAGCATCAGCCATCTGCGGCACGCGGTCCGGATTGACGAAGCTCGCGGCCTCGACGCGGCGTAGTCCGGTGGCGGCGAGGCGGTTGACGAGCGCCGCACGGACCGAGGGCGGCAGCACATCGGGCTCGTTCTGCAGACCGTCTCGAGCCCCGACGTCGCAGAGGATCACGCCTGCGCTCACGCTCCCAGGCTATCCGGCCGAAGCGAAGGAGCGCGGGGGCGATTCCGGACTGTCTCGCCTGCCTTTCGGGTCGAACGCGTGCCGTTCCGCGTGCAGTGGATCCGCCGCCCCTGATAAGAGAGATCCATGGATCCCGTCGAGATCCACCGCTTCGGGCTGGCCGGTCGCGAGTCGCTGCTTCTTCTGCTCGCGGCCTCGCTCCTGACGTTCAGCTTCACTCGCCTGTACACGCGGCTGGCTCGTACTCACGGCTGGCGCAGCGGACGAGTTGGAGACGTGCACTTCCACCACATGGTCGTCGGCACCGTCCTCGTCCTGCTGAGCGGCATGCTCGACCTGTCGCTGCGACCTGGCGGGCCTTCCCGTGAGCTCCTCGCGCTCGCGTTCGGCGTCGGGGCGGCATTCATCCTCGACGAGTTCGCCCTGTCTCTCCACCTACGCGACGTGTACTGGACGCCGGAAGGAAGACACTCGGTCGAAGTGAGCATCATGTGGGGATTGCTCGGCTTGCTGCTCCTCGTCGGCATCTCCCCCTTCGGAATTCACGACAGCAGCGAGGTTCCGCGCATCGCCGGCTTCGCGATCGTCACGGTCAACATCGTCCTCGCCGTCGTCACGTGCCTCAAGGGGAAGTTGACGCTTGGTCTCCTGAGCGTGTTTCTCCCGCCCGTAGGGCTTGCGGCCGCCATTCGGCTCGCTCGGCCCGGATCGCTGTGGGCCCAGCTCTTCTATCGCGGAGACCCCGCGAAGCTGCTGAGGGCGAGGGCGCGATTCGACCCGGATCACTCCTCACTCGAGCGCCTGCGCCTTCGGCTGAGCGATCTCGTAGGCGGCGCGCCCGACCAATCGATCAGCCACGAAAGGCAGTAAGTGCCAGAGCGGGTGCGCGCTGCTCCCTACTCGTCCAGCCCGTACGGAAAGACCTGCTCGGGCCGCACCTTGACGATCACGCGCGTCTGGCCGGGTTGAAGGTCGAAATCCCGCCCCGTGTACTTTCGGGACAGCTCGTTGATGTGCTCGACCGCCCCCTCCTCGACGAGCTCGACCGTACCGGTGACCGCGACGTAGCGATAGGAGCTTTCGCGGTCCACGACGTCGAGCGCGACACGGGGATCGCGCCTCAAATGCCGTGTCTTCGCGCGCTCGAGCGTCGTGTTGAAGCGGATACTCTCGCCGTCCCAGTCGACCCAGACGACCGTTACCTGCGGCGACCCGTCGCGCCGGATCGTTGCGACATGGGCGAAGTTCGGCTCGGTCACGAGCCTCGCCTGCTCGTCAGTCAATGCGGCCATGTGCCTTGCCCTCCAAAATCGAGTGTCTCCGGTGTCAACGAGCGGCCGCGGGCCGCTGTTCCGGGTCACCGAATCGTCGTCGGGATCCGGATCTTCCCGGCGGCGATCTCGCGTTCCACGGCGTGCAGCGCTGCGAGCTCGCCCTTCGGCGCCCGCGGGCTGACCTTGCCGAGCCCGACGCCGCCCTGCCGGAGGCCGAAGACGACGTTTCGCCCGCCCCGCCACTTGCCGTCCTTGACGGACGTGACCGTGAGAAACACGGCCTGATCCACCTTCTTCTGAGCGCTTGTCAGCACGTGTGGGCCGAGGAAGGACTGGTCCGCGTCGACGCCGACCCCCCAGGCGTGCTCCTCCTTCGCCGCGTCGAGCGCACCGAGCCCGCAAGCACCCGCAACCTGAAAGACGACGCCGGCGCCGTGGGCGATCTGATCCAGTGCCAGCTCCTTGCACCTCGCCTCGTCGGTCCAGCTCTGCGAGTACCCGTTCAGCAGCTTGATTCGAGGCACCGCCCTGCGCGCGCCCGCCTGGTATCCGGCGATGAAGCGATCCACGGGCGGCTCCTTCATCCCGCCGACCGAGCCGATCACGTGCGCCCCGGGCCGCTTCGCATCGACGAGTGCTGACAGGTAGCCCGCGAGATAGCCGACCTCCTGCTCGCGAAAGACGAGGCCGACGACGTTCTTCGGCCTGTGTGGAAGCGACCGCTGATCGACGTCGATGATCGCGAAGCGCGTCTTCGGCCAGTTGGTCGCCACCCGGTCTACGGCGTCGCCCTGCGCGAACCCCACGCTGATGACGAGGTCGTAGCCCTCGCGGGCGAACGCCCCGAGATTCGGGACGTAGTCCGCTGCGGAGCTCGACTCGGCTACGCGCCCCTGTACCCCGAGCGTCCGCTCAGCGCGCTTCAGTCCGGCATAGGCGAGCTGGTTGAAGCCATGGTCGTGGAGCTGGCCGATGTCCGTGACGAGGCCGACCTTCAGGATGCGGCCGCCCCCGGTCCGGCTGGCCTCCTTCTTCTCTCCGCCCCCGCAGCCCGCCGCGAGCACGACGGTGCCGAGGACAGCGAGACCGACCATGACGCGCTTCATCCTGCCTCCAAGTTTTCGCCTGATAGTCTAAAACTAGTGGCGGAGTCTACCAGAGTTTCAGCCTCCAAGGCGAAAACAGCCGGCGAGCGACCAACGCAGACCACGCTGGCCGTCGTCCTGCAGGTCCGGGCCGGCTGCCTCCAAGTGTTGCTGTGGCAGCGTGCGAGGCAGCCGCACCTCGCCGCCTGGGCGTTGCCGGGCGGCTATCTCGAGCCGAGAGAGACTCTCGAGTCGTCGATCCGCCGCCACCTGGAGACGAAGGTCGACGTGCGAGAGCTCGCCCATCTCGAGCAGCTGGAGACACGCAGCGAGCCCGGCCGTCACCCGCTGGAGTGGCAACTGGCGACCGCCTACCTCGGCCTGGTCCCGTCGGTCGCGGATCCGGCCGTGCCGTCCGACACGGCCTGGCATCCCGTCGACGCCCTCCCCTCCATGGCGTTCGACCACCGCGCGATCACCTTCACGGGTCGCGAGCGGCTGCGGGCGAAGCTCTCGTACACGAACCTCGGCTTCGCACTGGCGCCCGGGTCGTTCACGATGTCCGAGCTGCGGGAGATCTACGCGGCCGCCATCGGTCACGACGTTTCCGCGACGAATCTCAAGCGGGTGCTCCTTCGTCGTCACGTGCTCGAGCAGACGGGGACCCGGCGCGAGCCGGGTCGAGGAGGAGGTCGGCCTGCCGCATGCTTTCGGTTCGTCAGCCGGCAGCTCGAGATCACGGACCAGTTCGCCGTTCTGCGGCCCCCCGGCGGCCGCGGCTGATCCGTCAGCGCGGCGGAGGTGCCCCGGTGCGTTGGACGACGAGCTCGCGGAAGCCTTCCTCGAAGCTCGGGGGCAATGCGGATGCGGGCGTACGCGAGCGGGCGCCGCGCCTGGCGCGCGCGAGCTTCTGCTCACGGCGCTCGAGCTCCCGCGCGCGCTCGTCCAGCTCACGCTCGCGGGCGAGGAGCTCGTCCTCGCGGTCCGGGGCCGGCGCGGGCTGAGAGGCGATCGAGGCGAGTCGCTCGCGTTCCGCGAGCTCGGCCTCACGCGCCTCGAGCTGTCTCGCACGACCCGCAGCTTCCCTTGCCCGTCGGTCGAGCTCCGCGCTCGCCTGGGCGAGGTCGCGCTCCCGGTCGCCGAGGTCGGCCGCGCGCGACTCGAGCTCGGCCGCCTCGCGTCCAAGGCGCACCTGCGCCTCCGCACCGCGATCTTCCTGCTCCGACAGGTTGCGCTCCCTCGCCTCGAGCTCGGCTTGGCGACCGGCCAGGCCCTGGCTCCGTGCGGTGAGCACCTCCCGTTCGTGCTCGAGGAGCGCACGGGCCTCCTCCCTGGCTCGCTGCGCCTCCGCCTCGAGAGCGTGCCTGTGCGACTCGACGGCTTCCTTCTCGGCGACCAGCTGACGACGAGTAAATTCAACTTGCTGATCGGCCTCGAGCCGGAGGTCGGCGAGCTCGCGCTCGCGGACCGCGAGCTGATCCTGGCGATCCTCGAGCTCGTGCTCGCGCGCCGTGGCCGCCGCCGTGCGAAGGGCCAGCTCCTCCTCCTGAGCCTCGAGCCGCAACAAAGCCTCAGGACTGGGATCGCTCGGCTCGGGCACCGATGGAGCCGCCTCTCGCGCCTGCTCCTTCTCCGCCTCGAAGGCTTTGAAGTCGGCCTCGAGCGCCTGCCGTTCCGCGGCGAGCCGCTGTCGAGCCTCTGCCGTCTCGCTCGCGGTGGCTCGATCGCGGTCGTCCAGCGCCCGCTGACGGCGTCCAAGCTCCTCCTCGCGGGCGGAAAGCCCCTGCTCGCGGGCGGAAGCCTCCTGCTCTCCAGCAGCGAGTGCCGCGACCCGCCGGACGATCTCCTGCTCCCGCTTATCCTCCTGCCCGACACGCTCCGCGGTCCGCTCAGACCACGCCTCGTGTGGCGTCTCGCTTTCGCCCACCCGCTTGCGCAAGCCCCCGAGTAAGCCTCGCCCGTCGCCCCGCTCGGCCGCCTTGGCGATGCGTCGCCGCTCCCGCTCGAGGTCCCGCGCGGCGGCCTCGAGCTGGCGCTCGCGCTCGGCGATCCGCTCGGCGCGGCCGCGCAGATCCTGCTTTAGCTGCTCGAGCCTCGCCGCCGAATCGCCGGGCAGGCGTTCGCGCTCGGCAAGGCGCTGGGCCGTCCGCCGGAGCTCTTCCCTGAGCGCCGCGATCTCCGCGGCCGCCGCGCGGGCTCTCTCCTCCGCGCGGGCGCCGGACTCACTCGGATCGGAGTCCGGCGGCACCGCCTCGGCGGTGCGGCGGAACGAAAAGCGTCTCTGCGCCTCGGGCACACCACGATGATACGAGCGCGGCTCGCTGCGGCTCATCGAAGTTCAGGAACACGGGCTCCGCCCGCGTTCCGTTTCCAACGACCGGTCGAGCCAAACGGAGAGAGACCCGCGCCCCTAGACGGACAGAACGCGCGCGGTGAGGAGGTCGCGCAGCCGCTCGCCGTCGGGGCCGAGGGAGCGGCTCTCGTCGACCGGCGGGAACGCCTCCCGCACCTCTGCCAGAAACGGCGTGAGGGCCGGCGCGGGCTCGCGGCGCTTGGCGAGCAGCGCCTGCGAGGCGAGCGCCGACAGCACGGCCAGGCAGTCAACGAAGCGGGCGGCCGCCGTTCGCTCCTTCTCCCAGGCGAGGAACGCCGGCGCGACGACGTCGTTCTGGTCGAAGCCGCCGCGCGGGAGCACCGTCGTCTGCGCCGCCTGCTTCGCCTCCTCCGCGTAGCCGACGACGACCATCAGGAGGATCCCGACGTACGCCTGCCCGCTCGGCGGGACGACGTGGCCCTCGTCGATCAGCCGCTCGGCGTGGCGCTCGGCGAGCTGAGCGAGGTTCGCCCACGTCGAGGCTAGCCGGTCGAGCACGGGCGCCGCCTTCCCGTTGTGGTAGCCGCCGTTCGAGTAGACGCGCCCATGCGCGTGCGCGTCGTCGGGCGGCAGGTAGACGGGGTTGTCGGAGACGGCGCGCAGCGAGCTCGCGGCGGCGCGCTCGGCTTCGTCGACCGCGCGATGCGCCTCGCCCAGTACGCGCGGCAGGATCCGGTAGCTCACGGGCGCTTGGTAGGCGCGCCGCGCTCCGGCGGTTCCGGCGAGGAGACCGCGCATCGTGCGCAGCGCCTCCGCCTCGTGCTCGTCCTCCCAGAGCTCGTCGAAGTCGGGCGCGTAAGCATCGAGCGGCGCCGCGATCCCCTCGACGGAGAGCGCGAAGACGAGGTGCGCGAGGTCGAGCCGCCGCCTCCCCCCGAGCGCCGCGTCGGCGAGCAGGCCGGAGGCGCATGGGGAGCCGTTGACGAGCGCGAGCCCCTCCTTCTCCTCGAGCCCGACGACGTCGGCGACGCCGCGAAAGAGATGCGCGAGCGCAACGATCTCGCCTGCGCCGCCGTTGCCGCGCAGCGGAACCGGAGGCAGCGGCCCGCCGTCGAGCATCGCCGCCACCGCCGCGGCCAGCTCTGGCCTCACGGCGGCATGGCCCTCGAGGAAGTTCGCCAGTCGGGCGAGCACGATCGCCCGCGTCAGCCGCTCGGGCAGCGGCTCTCCGAAGGACGCGTCGACGTGCGGCCGTCCCACCGCGTGCGCCTTGCGCGCTAACGGGTCGAGCCGCGTCTTCGCCCCCTCGCCATAGCCGCTCGTGACGCCGTAGACGACGAGCTCCTCATCGCTGTCGAGCAGCGCGACGAAACTGCGACGGGCGGCGGCGATCCGCTCCAGCGCGTCCGGCGCGAGCCGGACGTCCTCGCCTTCCCAGGCGACGCGGCGCACCGCCTGGAGCTCGATCTCCGAGCGCCGGGAGAGGACGACCGTCACGAGCGGAGCCTAGACGTCCGCGCGAGGACGATCTCGCCGACCTCCGGGAGCAGGCTCCTGACCTCGTCGCCGGGGCGCCGAGGGCTTCAGCTTCGTCGTCAGCGGTAACGGATGAGGGTGCCGACGCCGCTCTCCTCCGCGCGCCGGACGAGCAGCGCTCCCAGGGCGACGTCGGTCGTCGCGAGCCCCCGGTGCCAGAGCAGGATCCGTTCTTCGTCGCGCTCGCGGCCCGGGCGATGGCCGGCGACGACCTCGCCGAGCTCCGCGTGGAGCGTCTCGCGGGTCAGCAAGCCGTCGTCGACGTGGCGCCGCAAGGCGCCGAACAGCCCGCCCGGCTTGCACTGCCCCCAGTCGTCGACGACGGTCTTGTCGATGATCGTCAGCAGGTCGAGCTCGACGGCGCTCATCGTGCCGTAGGGGACGACGAAGCTGGCGGCTTCGAGCCAGGCCGTGCGCAGGATCGGCTCCGGCGCCACGAGCCGCGTCGCCTCGACGACGACGTCGGCGCCCTCCACCGTCTCGCGGATCGTGTCGACGACACGGACCGGCTTGCCGAGCGCGCGCTCGAGCCTCCGGCCGAAGGCCTCGCGCGACTCGGAGCGTGCGCTCGTGACGCGGATCTCCTCGAAGTCGAACAGCGTGTCGAGCATCGTCACGTTCGAGAAGGCCGTGCCGCGCGCGCCGACGTGGCCGAGGACGCGCGAGCCGGGGCGCGCGAGATGCTTCGCGCCGAGCGCTGTCACCGCGCCGGTCCGCCGCTCCGTGAGCTCAGTCGCGTCGACGAGCGCCACCGGCGCGCCCGTCTCGAGGTCGTGCAGAGTGAGTAGTGCAAGCTCGGATGGCAGCCCACGGCGGTAGTTGTCGACGAAGTCGCTGACGACCTTGATCCCGGCGAAGCCGAGCGGTCTCACGACAGCGCGTAGGACATTCCAGTGACCTCGCCCCGAGTCGTCCGGGACGAGGTGGACCCGCGGCTCGAGTACGACCTCGCCGTTCCCCTGCGCGCGCAGCACGTCCTCGACGGCCGCGAGCACGTCCTGCGGGGTCAGGGCGAGCTGCTCGACGTCCTCGGCCGAGAGGAAGCGGATGTTCGGCAGCGACCCCGGCATCGGTCATGATCTTCGCAAGAGACACGTGCAACCCGAAGGAGAGCTGATGGCGAACTACACGATCACAGCATGCAGCGAGGCCGAGAACGTCCTCGGCGACTACCCCGGGGAGATGCGGTTCCTGACGGGGAAGCTCGGCTCGGAGCAGCTTGCGTTCACGTACCGGCGGATGCCGCAGCACACCGGCGGCAAGGGCGGCTACGGGCACCGGCACCGGACGCAGGAGGAGATCTACTACGTCATCTCGGGCCGCCTCCAGTTCAAGCTGGAGGACGACGTGGTAGACGTCGGGGCGGGCACCGCGGTGCGGGTCGCACCGGAGGTCGCGCGCTCGGTCTGGAACGACGAGGCCGAGGATGCCGAGCTCGTGATCGTCTCCGTGAAGGTCGACGACCCCGGGGCGGAGGGCGAGCTGGTCGATGACTTCTGGCCGGCCTAGAGGCCCGCGTAGCCAGACACCGTCTCGATGTTCGTGACGGAGAAGCTGCGGCGATCAGACGACGTCCGCGACCTGGAAGTCGAGCACCTCGCGAACCTTCGCCGTCAGGTCCGCCAAAGCGAACGGCTTCTGGATCAGCGCGGTCTGGGGGTTCGCCACACCGTGCCCGGCGACGGCGTCGTGGGAGTAGCCGGACATGTAGAGGACCTTGATGTCCCCGCGCACGGCGGCAATGCGATCCACGAGCTCAGGCCCGGTCAGATCAGGCATGACGACATCGCTGAGAACCAGGTGGATGCGCCCCGGATGGGTATCGCAAAGCCCAAGCGCCTCTCGCGAGCCGGCCGCAGAAAGCACGTCGTAGCCGGCCCTTTCGAGCACTCGCTCCACGAGTCGCCGAACCTCGTGCTCGTCCTCGACGACGAGGATCGTCTCGGTCCCGCTCGCCAGCTCGGGCTCGGGCTCGGGGCCGGAGGCCACCGGCTGCGGCGCGTGTACGCGCGGAAGGAGGACGTTGAACGTCGAGCCGACCCTCGGCTCGCTCTCCACCGACACGTGGCCGTCGCTCTGCGTGACGATCCCGTAGACGGTCGAGAGGCCGAGACCGGTATTGGCGCCCTTCTTGGCCGTGAAGAACGGCTCGAAGACGTGCTCGAGGGTCTCGGCGTCCATGCCGATACCCGTGTCGCTCACCGAGAGCTCCACGTAGCGTCCGCTCGGGAGGCCGGCTCGCGCCGCCTCGGCACCGCCCACTGTCACGGTCTGCGTCCGGATGGGTCAAATTGCCCCCCTCCGGCATGGCGTCGCGAGCGTTCACCGCCAGGTTCATCACCACCTGCTCCAGCTGCCCGGGGTCAGCCAGGACGTGGCTCGCGTGCTGGTCCAGATCCAGCTCGAGCGCCACCTGCTCCCCGACGAGGCGGAGGAGGAGATTCTCGAGCCGAGCGAGGAGCCCGTTCAAGTCAACGACCCGCGGCTGCATGATCTGGCGGCGGCTGAAGGCGAGGAGCTGCGCGGTCAGGGAGGTCGCCCGCGCGGCGGCGCCTCGAATCTCTTCCAGGTCAGAGACGATTCCGGCGTCCGTGTCCGTGGTCGTGCTCGATCGCACGTTCGCGATCGCCAGCTCGGTATAGCCCCGGATCGCCATCAGCAGGTTGTTGAAGTCGTGCGCGATCCCGCCCGCCAAACGACCGACGGTCTCCATCTTCTGCGATTGGCGGAGCTGTTCCTCCAAGCTTTTCCGTTGCGTCACGTCCCTCATGATCGACAAGTGGCTGCCGGGAAAGACATGCGCCCTGGAGCTGAACTCGGCCTCGCGCGTACCGCCGTCGGGGCGGATGATCCGAAGGACGCCCGCCTGGCTGCCCTCGCGCAGGAAGGCCGGCCAGTCTCGCTGCATCTGCCCGCGCGACTGCGCGTCGACGAAGTCGTCGATTCGGCGATTGGTCAGGGCAGCGCGGCGCAGGCCCAGGAGCTCACACGCAGCATCGTTGGCATCGACGAAGCGCCGCTCGTCGTCGGTGACGACAATCGCGTCGAGGGCGTTCTCGAAGATGGCCTCGAAGCGTCTTCTCTGCCGCTCGACTGCAGCCAGTGCGTCCTGGCGCTCGGTGATGTCACGGATCAGCGCGATGACCTGCCCCTCCGAGAGCCACACGACGCGGGCCTCGAAGTGGCCGTCGGCCCCGTTCCACGCGAGCTCGTACTCGAACTGCTGCGGACGACCTGTTCGGGCGACGACTTCGATCGCCTGCATGATGCGATCGGCCACCGAGGGCGGCAGGATCTCGGACACGCGCCGGCCCAGGAACTCCTTCGGCGGAAGGACCGGATCGAAGGCCGCCGCCTTGTAGTCGAGGATCGTTCCGTCGTGGCGCACCCTGAACATCGCGTCGGGTATGGCCTCGACGACGGCTGCATTCTCTGCCTGCGCTCTTCCGAGCACCTCTGCCTGCGCTTGAACCTCGCGATTGTGGGCCTCGTAGCGGCTCGTCGCCCGGCGCAGGAAGGGAAAGAGCGCCATGAAGAGACCCACCAGCATGAGGACGAGCACCGCCGCGATTCGTTCGCTCGCAGTTTGGATCTCGTCGGCCACCGGCTCGTAGCTCTCGTAGAACGCAACGACCCCGGAGGGCTGCCCGCTGCCGCCGACGTACGCGGGGGCATAGCTCTCGAGCACCTTCGGCCCTCCGTCCCGGAAATCCGCGAACAGGCGCCCGACATCGTGATGACCGCTCGGAGCGAGACCCCTTCGCAGCTCGCCGAGGTCGCGCGGCATCCGGCCGATCAGCGACGGGTCGGTCGAGTACGTGATCCTTCCGCTGCGGCTGTAGAAGTTCGCGAGCACAACCCCCTGAGGGGCGACGTAGCGACGGAACCAGCGATCGAGCTGGGCACTCCTGTCCCTCGTCACCGGCCCCTCGAAGTCGGAGCGCTTGGCCACCTGTGGCACACCGGTCCGAACCGTGGCCAGCGTGTCGAATGCGGCGTTGCGCTCCGCCTGCACGGTTAGCTCCTGCCGCACTACCCAGAGAACGACCGCGCCGGCGACGGCCAGCGCGAGAGCCGTCGCGAACGCGAAACGCAGAAAGAGGCGCGGCGGGCGCTCGAGCGGGGCGGGCAGCGAGGGCCGGCGGGAGTGCTCGCCCGCGCGCCCGCGCGACTCACCGATCGCCGCTCGCGGTCGCATCTCAATCCCCCTTGAATCTAGTCATGCCTGCGCCGTGGAGCATCCGGCCGAGGAGCGTGCCGTCTCGGATGCTCGCGCGCATCTTGCCACGAGCTTACGCTCGCCCCCTGCGGTCAGGAGAGCCTCCCCGTCAGGTAGCGCTGCAGGTTCGGGGCGATCGCCGCCGCGAGCTCCTCGGCCTCGAACGACGCGAGCGGCTCGATCCCGACGACGTGGCGAACGCGGTTCTCGGCATGGCGCTCGGTCTCTTTCTCAGCGCGTTCGCGACGAGCGAGTTCCAGGCAGTGCAGTTCATGCCGGCCTTCGTGCTGCCGCAGATCCTGCTCGGCGGGCTACTCGTGCCGAGAGACCGCATGGCGCGCGCCCTCGAGCTCGTCTCGGACGCCTTGCCGTTGACGTATGCCTACGACGCGCTGGCGCGGGCCACCACGATCGGTCGGCTCGACGGCCGCGTGTGGCTCGACCTCGCCGTCATCGGCGGGGCGATCTTGCTCGCGCTCGGCCTCGGCGCGGGCACGCTTCGTCGTCGGACGGCCTAAGGGCCTAACGCCGGGCGGCGGGAGGCACGAGCTCGCTCCGGCCGTCCGGGTCTGGCGGCTGAATCGCCTCCGGGCTGAGGCGCTCGAGCGCCTGCCAGCCCGAGTCGCGCCCGCGCTCCTCCCGGTCGGCCGCCGCCCCACCCCGCAGCCCGAACAGGCGCTTTGCGAGCAGGAGGTACGCAACGATCGCGAGGTTCACGACGAGCGCGATCAGCTTGAAAGGCGAGACGCTGCGCGTCAGCTCGTAGACCTCGACGGGCAGGAGGAGCGACGTCGCGACGAAGGTCAGATACTCGGCCCAGCGCCGCTGGAACCAGAGCCCCACGGCCTCTGCGCCCTCGAGTGCAGCGTATGCGGCTGCAGCGGCGGCAATCACGTAGAGCGTGCTCGAGCGGAGCTCAACGAGGCGTCCGAGCTCGTGCAGGAAGCCGTGAGCAGGCGTCGTCGCCGGGCCCCCTGCCGTTCCCTGAACTGCATTGACGAGGCGGAAGAAGACGTGACGGAGCCGGATCGCGTGCGAGGCGAACAGAAAGAGAGCCAGGCTGACGAGCGCGAGCACGAGGAAGTGAAACGCGCGATTGATCGCGATCAGGCGAAGCACGACCTTGTCGCGGAGAGCCTTGCCGCGGAGCGGTAGCTCGATCTCGGCGCGGTTGGGCGGAAACTGACGCGCCGCGTCGCTCGGCGGCTGAAACGGCAGCCAGCTGTCGCAGCGCACGCAGCGATGCCAGCGTAGGCCGTCGGCTTCGCGGACGACCAGGCCGTCCCGTGGGCGGATCCGGGCTGCGTCCAGTCCGATCAGCTCGTGTCCGCGGAGACCGCAGACGAGGAGCTCGTAGTGGAACTGCGGGCGGAATCGCCGCGGCTTCGTCGTACCCGGAAGCTCCAGAGAGGGGGCGTCCGCCACGCTACGAATGTTGCGCCCCGGAGGTTTGGAGTCTGTCCCGGATGGCTAGATGCGGAGTGTCCGAAGGTCGACCGGCAACGAAGGGAGGCCCCCGCTCTCCATTATCCTGATCATAATCATCATCATCCTGGTTCTGGCTCTCCTGGGCTTTTTCGCCCGGGGCCGGTTCTAGGCTGATCTTCTGACAGTCGCTGCCCGCGCCGTCGCTTACGAGGCGGCGCGGGCAGAGGCCACCGGCCCGGCGGGGAACGGCTCGTCCTCGTCGGTTCGCTCGAAGACCCGGCGCGCCTTCCCCACTTCCTGGCGAGGAAGCGAACCGGGCTCGCCGACCGAGACGCTCACACGAAGGCGAAGCACTTCCTCGAGGCGCCTGCAGAGCCTGGACGCGGCTTCCTCGTGAGCGCCGGCGGAGGTCAGCTCGGCGTACACCTCGAGCTCCGGCATGGCTCGACGCCGATCGACGACGATCGCGTACTGGCCGCCGAGAGCCGGGTCGCCAAGCAGGACAGCTTCGATCTCGCTCGGAAACACGTTGACGCCGCGGACGACCAGCATGTCGTCGGTCCGGCCGGTGATTCTTGCGATCCGGGTGTAACTCCGGCCGCAGGCGCACGACCCGGCCACGAAGCGGGTGAGGTCGCCGGTGCGGTAGCGGACGACCGGAAGCGCCTCCTTGGTCAATGTGGTCAGCACGAGCTCGCCGAGCTCTCCCGGGGCGGCGGGAGCATCCGTGCCCGGTGTGATCACCTCGGGCAGGAAGTGGTCGTCGAAGACGTGGAGCGCACCCTTGGCCTCGCGGCACTCGGCGGCCACACCCGGCCCCATCACCTCCGACAGCCCGTAGATGTCACAGGCGTCGATCCCGCCCCAGGCCACCTCGAGCTTGCCGCGGAAGGCCTCCGACCAGGGCTCCGCACCGAAGACCCCGAAGCGAAGGCGGATCCGGTCGGCGAGCCGGTGCTCGGCAGCGCGCTCGGCAAGCAGGAGTCCGAACGACGGTGTGCAGGCCAGCCCCGTCGCTCCGAGGTCGGCCAGGAGCTGCACCTGGAATGCGGCGTTCCCGCCCGAGGCCGGGACGACAGTCGCGCCGAGCCGCTCGCCGCCGTAGTGGAGACCGAGGCCGCCGGTGAAGAGCCCGTAGCCGTAGGCGACGTGGAGCACGTCCTCTGGCCTGCCGCCCGCACAGGCGATCGCCCGTGCGTTCACCTCGGCGAAGACGTCGATGTCCCTCCGCGTGTAGGCCACGATCGTCGGCTTGCCACCTGTCCCCGATGAGCCGTGGACTCGAATCGTGGCACCGCGTGGGACGGCGAGCATCCCGAAGGGATACGTCTCCCGAAACTCGCTCTTCGTCGTGAACGGTAGGGACGCGAGATCGTCCAACGTGCGAACGTCGGAACGTACGCGATCGGAGAGCTTGTCTCGCCAGTACGGTGAGTCCGCCGTCGCCAAGCGGGCCACGAGGCCCGCGAGCCGCCCTCCCTGGAGCGCAGACCGTTCGTCGGACGACATCGTCTCGACCTCCCGCCTGCTGGGACGGCTCACATCCGAATCATCGCCGATCTGTAGGCGGCGAAGGATTGGTAGTCCATAGACCCGAGCGCGCAAAGCGTGTAGCGACCCGACTGAGTAGCGGCGCTGCGAGAGGCCCGCCGCCCGGGCGAGCCTCTCGCAACTCTCGAATGGTGCCCGGGGGCCTCTACTTCTTGGGCACGGCGTAGATGCCCGGCCCCGCGATCTGCGTCGCGATCGCCGTGTGGTCGCACTTGCCCGTGTTGTTCACGGCGGCCGTGCAGCCCGGCTCCGGCGGGTTGCTCGCGTCGCTCGTGTACTGATCGTCCGAGTGGATGATCGAGGCGAGCCCTGTCGTCGGAGAGGCCGCGACGCCGAAATCGTCGTAGAGGTCGCGGTTGTGGGTGCTGTCACCTGTGCAGGCGACGCCGCCCTCGCAAACGCCGCCCAGGTGCACGACAGGCGATGCGGTCGTCTCGCTGAAGCTCGTGCCAGGAGTCGTGGCGCTCAGGTTCTGGGCGAACCCGACCGTCCACTGAGCCGATACCGGATAGGTGTCCGGCGGCGTCACGCCGTCGTAGAACGGGGTCTTGTAGTAGACGACGTCGAGCTTGCCGGCATCGCCGGCCGTCGCCCACGGGAAGATGTTCGTTCCGGCCTTCGAGACCCTGTAGGGGCCGAACCAGGTCTGGCCGTGGTCGGTCGAGAAGCTGTAGTAGACGTTGTGGTTGTCGGAGGCGGTGGCGTAGACGTTGCCGGCGCGGTCGACCGTGATGTTCGGGAAGTTGTGGTCGAAGCTCCTGGTGACGACCGGGTCGTTGTAGACGACATGATCGGTGAAGGTTCGGCCACCGTCGGAGGAGGCGGCGACGACCACCACGTGCGACCCCGTCGGGTTCGGATTCGTCGCATCGGCGCTCGTGCCGCAGGCGGCGATCGCATAGAGATTGTTGCCGTTCGAGGGATCGAACGCGAGGTTGCCCACCCGGCTGCCGAGCTTGCAGCCGAGGCCTGCAGGCGAGCTGTCGTAGCCGTCCGCGAGCTGCGGAAAGGTCGCGCCGCCGTCGCTCGAGCACTGGATGTGGAGGCCGGCCTCCGGGAGGAGGATCCCAGGAGCCGTCAGGTATGAGATGCAGACCTTCTCGGCTCCGGTCGCGGCGGCCCACTCACGGTCGTCGAGCGGGAGCGCCGTGGCAGGATTGAGCGACCAGGTCGCGCCGCCGTCCCGCGAGGTCGAGACGTCGATGTTCGCCAGCGTCAGCGAAGCGACGTACGTGTTGTAGAAGCCCGAGGCATTCCGCGCCGTCGCGGTCGCCACGTCGACGTCCCCGCCGCCGGGCTCGATCCCCGCCTCCGCGCCCGTGTCGACACCGCCGACGGAGAGGTTGTTGGGCGAGAAGAGAGTCCCGTAGTGCAGGCCGTTGTCCGTCGACTTCCAAGCGAGCGTGCCGGCAGAGAGTCCGTTCTCGGAGGCGCCCCAGAAGGCGCCGTCGGGCGTCGAGCGGATCGCCGGCTCTGCTGCGCCGTTCCAGCAGAGGGCGGAGCCCGGGCAGACCGTGCCGGGCGGCGAGGGCGGCGTGGCCGCGAGGCCGAAGTTCGAGAAGGCCGGCGATCCCGGCGGCTTCCCTGCCGTCGCGGTGGCCGCGAAGGTCAGGCCGACCGCGGCGAGAGCGAAGACGAGCGCGAATCGTATGACTCTCATTGAACCCTCCTTCTTCCTTTTCCAATGAATCCGAGAAATGCCGCTTTCTGAACGTGTTCCGCGCGATCGCCAATGCTGCGCGTTTATCGGCGCGAGAAGATACACGATCTCGCGGCACGTCAATGAAATTCTCGAAGTCGTTCTTGATTGATTTGTCAATCGAAAGCAAGAGGGTTCAAACCTCTGGCGTTACACACACGGCCGGCGCTCGGGCTCGCAGTCCTCGAGCATCCCGAGCGCCGGCTGCAGGACGGAGCGTCAGCCGGCGACGGCCTGACGAAGGGCGGGCGTGCACGTAGTGCGGCCGCGCTTCTCGAGGTACTGCTGGTGGTAGTCCTCAGCGACGTAGAACGTCTGCGCCGGTTCCACCTGGGTCACGACGGGAGCCGCAGATCGCGCCTGCTCGGCTGCCTTCGAGCGGAGAGCGCTCTCCTGCTGCTCCTCGTCCTCGAAGAGGATCACCGAGCGGTACTGGTCGCCGACGTCCCAGCCCTGGCGGTTCAGCTGAGTCGGGTTGTGCTTCTGCCAGAAGACCTCGAGCAGATCGTCGTAGGAGACGCGCTCGGGGTCGTACGTGACCTGCACGACCTCCGCATGGCCGGTCTTGTGCGAGCAGACGTCCTCGTACGTCGGGTTTTCTAGCGTGCCGCCCTCGTAGCCGACGGCTGTCTCCGTGACACCGTCGATCTGCCGGAACGCCGCCTCGACCCCCCAGAAGCAGCCGGCGCCGAACGTTGCCCTCTTCGTCATTACTCCTCCTCCAGCTTCAGTGCGGCAGAGTTGATGCAGTACCGCTGTCCGGTCGGTGCCGGGCCGTCCGGGAAGACATGGCCGAGGTGGCCGCCGCAGCTCGAGCACATGACCTCGGTGCGAACCATGCCGAGCCCCGCGTCGATCTCCTCCTCGATCGCATCCTCGGCGGCGGGAGCGGAGAACGCTGGCCACCCACACCCGGAGTCGTACTTGGCGTCGGAGGTGAAGAGCTCGACTCCGCAACCTGCGCAGCGATAGGTTCCCGGCTCGAATACGTGGTCGTACTCACCGGTGAACGGCCGTTCGGTTCCTTTCTGGCGGAGCACCTGGTACTGCTCGGGCGTCAACTCCGCCCGCCACTGCTCTTCTGTCTTCTGAACTTTTGGCATCTGGCTCCTTTTCGAGTTTCCGTCGAACAGTCTGCCGACCGGGCTCGATCGTTACGCCGCAGTGGAGGATTCCGACATGCGCTGCGCATTTCGCAGGCTCGTCTCGACATCCGCGAGCGGATTGGCCGGCTCGTCCTGCTCCACGACGTACCAGCCGATCCGGGCGGCACGCGAGGCGGCAAGAAGCTGCGGCCACTTGACCGTTCCCTCCCCCACGGGAGCATCCCCTCCGCCGGGGTCCACGTCCTTGACATGGAGCAGCTCGATCCGACCCGAGTGGCGCTCGATCAGCTCGACCGGATCGGCACCCCCGACGACGGCCCAGTAGACGTCGAGCTCGAACGCGACGAGGCCAGGGTCGGTCCCCGCGACCAGTCGGTCCAGGAGCGTCTCATCGCCAGGCCCGCGCGCCTCGAGCTCGAACGCATGGTTGTGATAGGCGAAGCGCAGGTCCGACTCCGCACAGCGGCGGCCGAGCTCGTTCAGCGTCGCCACCGCGTCACCGATCGCTCTGCGCTCCTCGGGCAATGACGGCAGGACGGCGTGCGAGCACCCGAGCACGCGCAGCTCGTGCACGCTCTCGTCCGGCCGAGCCTCGAAGCCCTCGAGCGGAACGTGCGCGGCGACCGCGCGCAGGCCAAGCTGATCCAGCGCAGCCCGCACCTCCCCGGCCGCTCTGCCGTGGAGGCCCGCCACCTCGACTGCCCGGTAGCCGATCCGCGCCACCTCGGCGAGCGTGCCGAGGAAGTCGGCGGCGGCCCGCTCGCGCAGCGTGTAGAGCTGGAGCGCGATCTGATCGGCGTTCATCTCAGAAGGCCGTGTCGAGGTCGACGGCGCAGCCCTCCCGCGCGGATCGCTCGGCGGCTGCCACGATCTCCAGGACGTGGCGAGCATGAGCTGCCGTGAGAACCGGCTCCTGCGCCCCTTCGAGGCAGGCGACGAGGTGCGGCACCCCGGCCATGATCAGGTGGTCGTAGCGCGAGGGGCTCGGCGGCGCGATCGTCTGCCACCGCCCGTCGGCGTAGAGCTCGACCGGCCCACACTCGTCGTACCAGCCCTTGACGGAGAGGCTGATCGTTCCCTCGGTGCCGTGGAGCTCCAGCACGGGCGCGCGCGTCGCGGCGACTGTGAAACCGGCCGCTACCTGCGCGAGGACACCGTGCCCGAAGTCGAGGTGGAGGAGAACCTGGTCGTCGGCCGCCACGTCGATCGTCTGCCCGGCCAAGCGCTCGATCAACACCTCTCGGCGCGGGATCGCGATCGCGCCGAACGCCTCGACACGGAGCGCCGGCCCCAGCAGACCGGTCACCGCGTGCAGGACGTAGACGCCGAGGTCGAGCAGGGGACCAACCCCGGACCCATAGTGGACAGTGGGGTCGCCCGTGTACTCACGCCACGCGGCCGGCCCCATGGTCGCGAGCTGGCCGACGGCAAGGCTAAGGCGGCCGATCCGACCGGCCGAGACCAGCTCGCGGATCCACTGGAACCGCGTCGTCGCCATCACGGCCGGCGCGCAGAGGAGCAGCTTCCCTCGAGCTTCGGCCAGCTCGATCAGCTCGCCCGCCTCATAGACGGTCGCCGCGAGCGGCTTCTCCGAGTACACGTGGCAGCCGGCCCTAAGCGCTTGGGCGGTGACCTCGGCATGAACCGGCGCCGGCGTGAGGTTTACGACCGCATCGAGCGCGGTGCTTCCGAGCAATTCGTCGAGCGTGCCGAACGCCCTCGCCTCTGGAAGGAGGCGTGCGGCTGCCTCCGCGCGGTCAGACTGAGCGTCGAAGCAGCCGACGACGCGGGCCCGCTCGCCAAGCGGAGCCAGACCGGGGAGATACGTCCGGAAGGCCACGTCGCCGCACCCGATCACGCCGAGGTCGATCACGGTCACGAAAGGTACTTTGTACCCTTCCCGGCATGCGCCTCGATTCCTCGACGAACGGCGAGCTGACCGGCCAGGTTGCCCTGGTCACGGGCGGGGTTCGCGGCATCGGGCTCGCGATTGCCGAGCGGCTCGCTGCCCGCGGGGTACGGATCGCCGCCGGCTACTCGCGGAACACCGAGGCGGCGGGCGCCTTCCACGAGCGGCTGAGCGACACGGGCGCGACGATTCACCAGGGGCACATCGACAGGGTCGAGGACTGCGAGCGGGTGATCGGCGAGGTGCTCGACCGCCACGGCCGGCTCGACATCCTCGTCAACAACGCCGGCATCACGATCGATCGCACGATCCGCAAGATGTCGCCCGAGCAGTGGGATCACGTGATCCAGGTGAATCTGAACGGCGCGTTCTACATGTGCCGCGCCTCGCTCGAGCACATGATCGACCGTGGCTACGGCCGGATCGTCAACATCAGCTCCGTAATCGGCGAGACGGGCAGCATCGGCCAGGCTAACTACGCCGCCTCCAAGTCCGGCCTGTTCGGGTTCACCATGACGGTTGCGCTCGAGTGCGCGAACAAGGGCATCACCGTCAACTGCGTCGCCCCGGGCTTCATCAAGACCGACATGGTCGCAGGGGTGCCCGAGGAGGCCCTGCAGCGGATCGTCGGTCAGATCCCCGTCGGCCGGCTGGGCGAGCCGAGCGAGGTGGCACGCGTGGTCGAGTTCCTGGTCGAGCCGGCTTCGAGCTACATCACCGGCCAGGTGTACTCGGTCAACGGCGGCCTGAACATGTGACGTGCCTGCCGAGCCCGGATCACTGAAGGCAGCCACCGAGGCCGAGCGAGCGGTCGAGCCGGAGGCCGGCCTGCTGGCAGGTCTCGACCCGCTCACGTTCGGCAAGACGTTGGCGGAGACTGCGCTCGGAATCGCCGGCAACCCGCAGGGCGCCCTCGCGGCCGCGACCCGCTACGCGACGGGACTCCTGGCGGGCGGCTCCGCGGTGCTCGCGAGGGTGCTCGGCAGCTCGACCGGCGGGCCGGTCTCGGCGGACGGCGACCGCCGCTTCGCCGATCCCGCGTGGGAGCACAACCCCGCCTATTTCGGCCTGCGCCAGGGCTACCTCCTCTGGACCCGTCTGCTCGACGACCTCGTCGCCGCGGCGCGCCTGGACGAGCGCGGGACAGAGCGCGCGCGGTTCGCCCTCGGCATGATCGCCGATGCGGCCGCGCCGACCAACACCCTGCTCGGCAATCCCGCAGCGCTGAAGAAGGCGTTCGACACGGGCGGCACGAGCGTTGCCCGGGGCGTCTGGCACTTCCTCGAGGACGTGGCGACGAACGATGGAATGCCGCGTCAGGTCGACGCCTCTCCGTTCACCCTCGGCGAGAACCTCGCGGCGACCCCCGGCAGGGTCGTCTTTCGCAACCGCCTGATCGAGCTGATCCAGTACGCGCCGCAGACAGCTGACGTGTTCGAGGTGCCGCTGCTCCTGAGCCCGCCCTGGATCAACAAGTACTACGTGATGGACCTCGCGCCCGGAAAGAGCTTCGCCGAATGGGCCGTCGGGCACGGGCACACGGTGTTTGCGATCAGCTACCGGAACCCCGACGAGTCGCTCCGCGACGTCACGCTCGACGACTACCTGCTGGAAGGGCCGCTCGCCGCGCTGGACGTCGTGCGCGAGATCGCCGGCGCGCCGAGGGCGAACGTCGTCGGCCTGTGCCTCGGCGGAACGCTGACCGTGATGATGCTCGCGCTCCTCGCCGCGAACGGGGAGCAGCGGGTGAACGCGGCGACGGTGCTGAACACGCTGACCGACTTCTCGGATCCCGGGCCGCTCGCGATCTTCACCGACCCGCGCTCGGTCGCCGACCTCGAGCGCAAGATGAACGAGCGCGGCTACCTCGACGGCGCAGAGATGGCGCGTACCTTCAACCTGCTCCGTGCGAACGACCTGATCTGGAACTACGTCGGCTCGAACTGGCTGATGGGAGAGGACCCGCCCGCGTTCGACATCCTCGCCTGGAACGCGGACTCGACGAACATGCCCGCTGCGATGCACTCCCAGTACCTGCGGTCGTGTTACCTCGAGAATGCGTTCGCACGGGGCGACCTCGAGCTGGACGGTACCCGCCTCGACCCGTCGAAGATCGGCGCCGACCTCTACGTCGTGGGCGCGGAGGTCGACCACATCGCGCCGTGGCGGTCGACGTACGCGACCACGCAGCTCGTTCGCGGGCAGACTCGGTTCGTACTCACCTCGTCGGGGCACATCGCCGGCATCGTCAATCCGCCGGGCGGCAAGCGCCGCTACTGGACGGGCGACGAGCTTCCGGCAGAGGCCGAGGCGTGGCTCGCCAAGGCTGCCGAGCACCACGGCTCCTGGTGGGAGGACTGGGCCGAGTGGATGGACACCCGGGCCGGCAAGCGCCGGGAGCCGCCGCCGCTCGGAACCGACGAGCATCCCGCGCTCGGCGACGCGCCCGGCACGTACGTCCGCGGCTAGAGCCGTGGGTCTCTATCCAACGCGCTCGACCGGTCGTTGCAGACGGAACGCGGGCGGAGCCCGGGTTTCCTGAGGGCGGCGCCGCAAGCGTCGCCTGGCCGGTTGCGCAGTACGCGCTTGCGTACTATACTTATCGACGATGCAAGCAACCAGAGGAGACCAGATGTCGTCGATCAACGAGCTCGTGCAGACGAGCCAGGAGCAGTTTCTCGAGACCGTGCGCCAGAGTCAAAAGGCCGTCGTAGACGCCGTCGGAGCCTGGGCGAAGACCGTCGAGGGCACGTCCGTGCCGACCGCCTCGAAGGCCGACGGGCTGCCGAACGCCGGCGAGGTCGTCGAGAACGCCTTCGACTTCGCCGAGAAGCTGCTCGGCGCCCAGCGCGAGTTCACGCGCAGCCTGATCCAGGCGGCCTCGCCGGCAGTCCGCAAGGTCGAGAAGTTCGCCGAGGCCCAGACGAAGGCGACGACCAAGGCGACGGCCGCTGCTTCTTAAGCGGACGGCACATCGTCGCGCGCCCGCGGATGAGCTCGCTCGAGGACAACTGGAAGGCACAGGTCAGAATGCTCGGCGAGTTCATCCGCACCCAGCGCAGGCTTGCCAATCTCTCCCTACGGGAGATGGCAGCGCTGACCGATCTCTCGAACGCATACCTGAGCCAGGTCGAACGTGGCCTGCACGAGCCCTCGGTGCGTGTGCTTCGCTCCATCGCCGAGGCGCTCGGGCTCTCGGCTGACGCCCTGCTCGCCGAAGCCGGCCTCGCGGGCGACCGCGGCGAGTCCCGCGCGCCGCAGGCGACCGAGGCCGCGATTCGCTCCGACCCCGGCCTCTCCGAGGCTCAGAAGGACGCGCTGCTCACCGTCCTCCGAAGCTACCGCTCGCGACTGGAGGAGGGATAGTGCAGAACGGACAGCGCCCACTCGAGGGAAAGGTCGTTCTGGTCACCGGTGGCGCCGGCGATCTCGGCCGCTCCATCATCGAGGTCTGCTCCCAACGGGGCGCAACGGCGATCGCCGCCGACCTGGCCACGGCTCTCGAGCTCGACGTGCGGAGCCCGGAGTCCTGGGCCTCCGCCGTCGAGACCGTCGTCCAGCGGAGCGGACGCCTCGACGCACTGGTCAACGCTGCCGGCGTCGTCCGGGACTCGCTGTTCGAGGAAGTCAGCGAGGACGACTGGGAAGGCACGCTCGACGTCAACCTGAAGGGTGCTCTCCTCGGCTGCCAGGCAGCCGCCCCGTACTTGCGGCGGCAGAGCGGCCGAATCGTGAACATCTCGTCGGCCTCGTGGCTCGGCAACGTCGGCCAGGCCGCCTACTCGGCTTCGAAGGGCGGCCTCGTCTCGCTGACGCGAACGCTCGCGCTCGAGCTCGGCCGGGAGGGAGTGCTGGTCAACGCGATCGCCCCGTGGTTCATCGAGGGGCGCCTCACCTCGGGCATACCCGACAAGATCCGCGAGCGCGCTCAGCGGTCGTCGCCGCTGCGCCGCTTCGGTCAGCCGGAGGAGGTCGCCGGCGTCGTCGCCTTCCTGCTCGGCCCGGATTCCTCGTTCGTGAACGGCCAGGTGCTCCGCGTCTGCGGCGGCGCGACCGTCGGCATGTTCTAGAGTCGGCCTCGACCGATAGCGACGCGGAAAGCGAGGTGACGGTATGAGCGAGCGCACGTTCGACGCGATCGTGCTCGGCGGCGGGCCGGCGGGCGAGGTGTGTGCCGGAAAGCTCGGACAGGCGGGCCTTTCGGTGGCGCTCGTCGAGGAGCACCTGATCGGCGGCGAGTGCTCGTACTACGCCTGCATGCCCTCTAAAGCGCTGCTCCGACCGCTCGAGCTGCTCGCCGAGGCTCGTCGCATCCCCGGCGTCCAGGAGGCAGTCAGGGGCGGGCTCGACGTCCCGGCCATCCTGCGCCGACGCGACGAGGTCGTCCACGGGCTCGACGACTCGAGCCAGCTGCCGTGGCTCGACGAGCGGCACGTCACCGTCATCCGAGGGCACGCGCGCCTAACGGGTGAGCGGCGCCTGGCGGTCGCCGGCGAGACGCTCGTCGCCGACCGCGCGATCGTCGTCTCGGTCGGCTCGGACGCGTTCTTGCCGCCCATCCCAGGGCTCGCCGACGTGAAACCGTGGACGAACCGCGAAGGGACGACCGCTCAGGCGGTTCCCGGACGGCTCGCCGTCCTCGGGGCCGGGCCGGTCGGCACCGAGCTCGCCCAGGCATGGGCGTCGCTCGGGTCGGCCGTGACGCTCGTCGAGCGCTCCGGGCGCATCCTCGTCCGAGAGGAACCCTTCGCGAGCGAGCAGGTCGCTGCGGGCCTCGAGGAATCGGGTATCGACGTGCGGACCGGCGCGGAGCTCCGTTCCGTGAGCCGGAACGGAAGTCTGAGGCTCGAGCTCTCCGGCGGGGCGGAGCTCGCCGCCGACGAGCTGCTCGTGGCGCTCGGCCGCCGGCCCCGCACCGCTGATCTCGGTCTCGAGACAGTCGGCCTCGAGCCGGGCGCGCCGGTCGCCGTCGACGGCTCGATGCGTGCGCACGGCAGCGACTGGCTGTACGCGATCGGAGACGTGAATGGCCGGACGCCCTTCACCCATATGGGCAAGTACCAGGCGCGAGTTGCGGCCGACAACATCCTCGGCCGCAGCGCGGCGGTAGCACCGCAGAACGGTCCGGGGCTGTCACCCCGTGTGATCTTCACGGAGCCGCAGCTGGCCGCAGTCGGCCACACGCTGAGCTCTGCCGAGACGGCCGGCATCCACGCTGTCGCCGTCGACTACCCGACGCAGTCGAGCGCCGGTGCCAGCTTCTTCGGCCGGGAGGCGGCTGGCACGAGTCGCCTGGTCGTCGATGCGGACCGCGGCATCCCGATCGGCGCGACGTTCGTCGGCCCGGGCGTCGGCGAGATGATCCATGCGGCGACCGTCGCGGTCGTGGGGGAGGTGCCGATCGAGCGCCTCGCGCACGCCGTCCCGGCTTTTCCGACGCGCAACGAGCTCTGGCTCTACCTGCTCGAGGAGTGGGCCGCGCGCGGCGTGCAAGGCGGCAGAGGTTCCGCTCTCTAGGAACGCACGGAGAGCCTGGCGGAGACGCCGAGGTTCCCGCCGCCGCAGCGGCCGGTGATCGAGTAGCCGCCGGGCGCGCTTGGCCGGGATCCGGGTCCGCACGGAGTAGTGCCCGCTCGTGCGTACGCGGGCAAAGACGGCGGGAAGGCCGGCGAAGTCGCGCTCGTGGGAGAACGCGCGTGAGCTGAGCGTGACCGGGCCCGGGCAGTTCGGCACGACGCCGTAGACGCGAACGAGGTGCCCGCGGTGGACCGAGCCCGGAGTGACGTGGATCGTGGGTCGCGCGACGGTTGAGGACATCCCATCCGTCGTCGTCAGCGCGCCCGGTCCGGCCAGGAAAGCGAACAGGCAAGCGGCAGGAAGGCATCGTCTTCGCAGGCGAATGGCAGCACCTCGTTGCACTCGTGGGCCTTTCCAGGGATCAAGAGCGCTATCTTCGTCGGGAACGCTAATGGTGAGCGTGCGCGACGGCGTGCCCGCGCCCGCGCGCGATGAGAGCGCGGTTCACCGGGAATGCAGCAATGAACGCGAGGGCGAGCCCGAGCCCGAGACTCCACCAGAACACCGCATCGACGAGGCCGGCAGCCATTGCCCCGGGAACGACCAGGACGATCGCGTTGTCGACCGTCTCCATCACCGCGATCGACAGCGTGTCCGCGGCGAATGCCACGGTCGCCGCCTCTCGCAGGGACATCCCACCGCTGACGAGCGGGCGCAGCGTCAGGGCGTAGCCGAAGAAGAACGCGAGCACGACGGCGATCGCGATCGAGGCGAGGTTGCCGAGCCCGAAGGCGCTCGCCAGCACGAGACCGAGGATCTCGCCGATCGCGCAGCCTGACAGGCAGTGCCAGGTAGCCGCGAACGCGAGCCGGTTCAGGCTCAACGCGTCCTCGCAAATCGGTGGACGGCTTCGAGCAGCTCCCGGCTCTTCGCTTCGGCCTCGCCGTGATCGCCCGATGCGAGCGCGCCCGCGACGCAGTGCTGCACGTGCGCGTCGAGGATCTTGAAAGCGAGGCTCTCGAGAGCGGTGTTGACGGCTCCGATCTGCGTCAGGATGTCGATGCAGTAGCGCTCCTCGTCGACCATCCGCTCGATCCCGCGCACCTGCCCCTCGATCCGGTGCAGGCGCTTCACGAGCGCGTCTTTCTCTCCGACGTAGCCGTGTCTTCGATTGGTCTCGGTCATGGAGTCACCTCCTCCCGCAGGCTCTTGAAGCGGCGGAGGCGGAGGCTGTTCGTCACGACGAACAGCGACGAGAAGGCCATGGCGGCCGCGGCGACCATCGGGCTCAGAACGCCCGCCATCGCAAGCGGGATCGCGGCGACGTTGTAAGCGAACGCCCAGAAGAGATTCCCCTTGATCGTGCGGAGCGTCCGGCGCGCCAGCCGGATCGCGTCGGCGGCGGCGCGAAGGTCGCCGGAGACGAGCGTCAGATCGGAGGCCTCGATCGCTACGTCGGCGCCAGAGCCGAGGGCGAGGCCCAGGTCGGCCTGTGCGAGAGCCGGCGCGTCGTTGACGCCGTCACCCACCACCGCAACGACACGCCCCTCCTCCTGGAGGCGCTTCACCTCGGCTGCCTTGTTGCCCGGAAGCACCTCGGCGAGCACGCGCTCGATGCCCACCTCACGCGCGACCCGCTCCGCGGCCTCCCGGCCGTCGCCGGTCAGAAGCACGGGCGTCAGGCCGAGCTTCCGCAATTGCGCGACGGCCTCGCGGCTCGTCGGCTTCACGGCGTCGCGAACGGCAAGGCTCGCGCGCGGCTCGCCGTCCCAGCTCACGATGGTCTGCCCGTCTCGGCGTCCGACCGAGACCTCGTGGCCCTCGACGGTACCGACCACTCCCACGCCCGGCACGTTCCGGAAGCCGTCGACCACCGGAAGCGGGCCGCCGAGCTCGCCGCGGGCGGCCTCGGCCACCGCCCGCGCCACCGGGTGCTCGCTCGCGTCCTCCACAGCCCCGGCCAGGCGCAGAACGTCAGAGCGCGTGGCACCATTCAGCGTCACGACGTCGACCAGCGTCATTCGCCCGTCGGTCAACGTGCCGGTCTTGTCGAGCAGCACGGCGTCGATCCGCCGCGTTTCCTCGAGCACTTCGGGCCCCTTGATCAGGATGCCGAGCTGCGCGCCGCGCCCCGTGCCGACCATCAGCGCGGTCGGCGTCGCGAGGCCGAGCGCGCACGGGCATGCGATGATCAGCACGGCGACAGCGGCCGTGAAGGCGGCTCCTGCGCTCGCGCCGGTGGCGAGCCACACGCCGAGCGTCGCGGCTGCGAGGCCGATCACCACCGGGACGAAGACGGCGGAGACGCGATCGGCGAGGCGTTGCACCGGAGCCTTGCCGGTCTGCGCGGCTTCGACCAGCCGCGCGATCTGCGCGAGGGCCGTGTCCGCGCCCACTCTCGTCGCCCTCACCACGAGCCGGCCGTACGTGTTCACGGTCGCGCCGGCAACGGTCTCTCCCGGCACGACCTCGACCGGGACCGACTCGCCCGTCAGGAGTGACTGGTCGAGTGCCGACTCGCCCTGCTCGACGATGCCGTCGGTCGGCACCTTCTCGCCTGGACGAACGACGAAGATGTCTTCCACCCGAAGCTGCCCTGCAGGGATGAGGAGCTCCCGGTCGCCGCGGATGACGCGGGCCTCCTTCGCGCCTAGCTCGACGAGCGCGCGGACCGCCTCCGACGATCTTCCTCTCGCGCGGGCTTCGAGATAGCGCCCGAGCAGGATGAGAGCGGTGATGACGGCGGCTGCCTCGAAATAGGTGTCGGCGCTCAGCCCTCCGACCAGCACGACCGTCGACCAGGCCCAGGCGGCGAACGTGCCGATCGTGATCAGCGTGTCCATGGTGGCGGCCAGATGGCGCGCGTTGACCCACGTCGCGCGGTGAATGTCGATGCCGCTGTAGAAGACGACTGGAGTCGCAAGCGCGAACGCGACCCAGCGCCAGCCGCCGAGCTGCAGGGCCGGGATCATCGCGAGCAAGGCGACCGGGATCCCGAGCACGACCGCGACGGCCAGCTTCCGGCCGAGGGCCCGCGGCGCGCCCCTCTCGGGCCGGTTCGCCGCGGCCGCCGCGCGGGCGTGGTAGCCGGCCGACTCCACCGCGCCGACGAGCGCGTCCAGAGTGACCGACCGGTCGTGTCGGACGGTCGCCCGCTCGGTCGCGTAGTTGACTGTCGCCTCGACTCCGTCGAGCCTGTTCAGCTTACGCTCGATGCGGGTGGCGCACGACGCGCAGGTCATGCCGTCGAGCTCGAGCTGCAGCTCTGCCTTCTCGGTCCCCGTCGCCGTCACCACCCCTAAGCCGCCTCGTAGCCCGCTTCGTCGATCGCAGCACGAAGGGCGGCGTCCTGCAGCCCCTCGCCGTGGATTACGACGCGCTTCGTCGCGAGATCGGCCTCGATCGTCTCGACTCCCGCGATGTCCTGGAGCTGCCCCCGCACGGCCGCGATGCAGTGCTCGCAACTCATGCCCGGCACGGTATAGACCAGCTCCTTCATAAATACCCTGAGAGGGTATCACTGACCCCGACTCGAAGAGCGGTAGTTGCTTTATGCAAGCAACTGGTAACCTGGAAGACATGACCGATCCCCCCCTCCTCGAGATCGATCGGGCCCTCCGGAACATCGTCCGGGGGCGGCGGCTCGCTCGCGCGCATGTCGAGGCTGCCCGCGAAGCGGGCGTCTCCCTCGACCCGCCGGGTCTCTTTCTTCTGAGCCGCGTCGCCGAGCGGCCGACCCGGCTGATGGAGCTCGCCGAACGCCTCGGCCTCGATCCGTCGACGATCAGCCGCAAGGTGCAGGAGCTGGAGGGGGCTGGCCTGCTGACGCGGCAGCCGGACTCGGACGACCGGAGAGCCGCGACCCTCGACGTCACTCCGCGCGGCAAGGAGGTCGTCGAGCTTGCCGAGGGCGGGCGCTTGGCCTTTCTCGAACGGCTGCTCGAAGGCTGGTCGGACAGCGACCGCCGCGAGCTCGCCCGCCTGCTCGGACGATTGGGGGAAGCACTCGCTTGCCAACCGCGAACCAAGCCGTGCCGGCCGTGACGGGGTCGACCGGCCTGCTGCGCCGGGTCGCCGCACTCTTCCGGGCCTACCGGTTGAGCGTTGCCGCGATCCTGATCCTGATCTTCGTGACCGCGGGCCTCGGCGTCGTCAACCCGCTCCTCACCAAGGTCGTCTTCGATCGAGCGCTCTTCCCGCCGCACGGCGGGACGGACCTTCATCTGCTGTACGTGCTCGTCGGCGTGATGGTTGCGATCCCGCTCGTCTCGTCCGCACTCGGCGTCCTGCAGACCTACCTCGCCACGTCCGTCGGCCAGCAGGTGATGCAGGACCTCCGGAACCGCCTCTACGAGCACCTGCAGTCGATGTCCCTCCGCTTCTTCACCGCGACGCGAACCGGCGAGCTCCAGTCGAGGCTGCAGAACGATGTCGGCGGCGTCCAGAGTGTCGTCACGAACACGGCCTCGTCGGTGCTCTCGAACGTCGTCACGGTCGGTAGCACCGTCGTCGCGATGGTGATCCTCTCCTGGCAACTGACGCTGCTCGCCCTCGGTGTCGTGCCGGTGTTCGTGTTCCTGACCTGGCGCGTCGGGCGAATCCGCCGCCGGATCTCGGGGCAGACGCAGGAGTCACTCGCCGAGCTATCAGCCCTGACCGAGGAGACGCTGTCGGTGTCGGGTGTATTGCTGACGAAGGCTTTCGACCGGCGGCGCGACGCAGTCGAGCGCTACCGCAACGAGAATCGCCGGCTTGCCGGCCTGCAGATCCGGCAGCAGATGGTGGGCCGGTCGTTCTTCGCGGTGGTCCAGACCTTCTTCTCGGTCGCGCCGGCACTCGTCTATCTGGTCGCGGGGCATTCGCATCTCAGCTCGGGGACGATAGTGGCGTTCACGACGCTGCAGACCCGCCTGCTGTTTCCGATCGGCCAGATGCTGCAGACCGCCGTCGAGGTGCAGGGCTCGCTCGCGCTGTTCGAGCGAATCTTCCAGTATCTCGACCTGAAGCAGGACATCGTCAACTCCGCTCATGCTCGCTCGCTCCCGATCGACGAGATCCGCGGCCGGGTCGCTCTCGACGACGTCTTCTTCCGCTACGAGGAACCGCCCGAAGCCGTCGCGGAGCTTGCCGTCGACGGAAATGGATCGGCCGGGAGCGTCGACGGCACCCCGCGCCCCTGGACGCTTGCCGGGGTCTCGCTCGAGGTGCGCCCGGGGCAGCTCGCAGCCGTCGTCGGGCCGTCGGGCGCAGGCAAGACGACGATCTCCTATCTGATTCCGCGCCTCTATGACGCAACGAGGGGCGTCGTTTCACTCGACGACCACGACGTGCGGGAGCTCACCCTCGAGACGCTCGCCGGGGCCGTCGGCATGGTCACGCAAGAGACCTACCTCTTCCACGCGAGCGTCCGTGACAACCTGCTGTATGCACGACCCGACGCGACGCAGGATCAGCTGGAGGCCGCCGCGCGGGCAGCTCAGATCCACGACCGCATCCTCGAGCTCTCCGAAGGCTACGACACGCTCGTCGGCGAGCGCGGCTACCGGATGTCGGGCGGCGAGAAGCAGCGGCTCGCGATCGCACGCGTGATCCTGAAGGACCCGCGTGTCTTGATCCTCGACGAGGCGACCTCGGCCCTCGATACGACGAGCGAGCGCCTCGTCCAGGAGGCGCTCGAGCCGCTGATGGAGCGTCGAACGACGATCGCGATCGCCCATCGCCTCTCGACCATCATGGCCGCCGACGTGATCTTCGTCCTCGAGGGCGGACAGATCGTCGAGCGTGGCACGCACGCCGAGCTGCTCGCCCGTCGCGGCCTCTACGCGGATCTCTACAGCCGCCAGTTCGCTGGCGGGCTCGTCGAGGCACGCTGCGAGGACGGAGTGGTGCTCGCGGGCGGCGAAGTGGTGACCATGGCGGGCGCGCGCGGCTGAGATCACTCGGGTGATCTTCGGCGCCGGGTGTTGACGTATCGCATCCGCTTCCGTCTTGCAGCGGCAGGCTTCGTTACGCGTAGCGCGCGGCGGGCGCACCAGACTGGTTCTGGGGCCGTCCCTGGCACGAAGAGCTTCGGCAGGACCTGCGCGCGATTACGCGCGAGATCCGACCGGACCGGCGGCCGGCGCGAGCCAGGGCTCGTCAGAGACGCGCGCCCTGTGGCGGAGCGATTACGGTCGCGCGAAGCCCGCGCTAGAACGGATTGACGTACGTGCTGTCGTTGCTCCGCGCGGCCGGGAGCGACGGGTCGCGGCCTCGCGCGCGCTCCTTCTCTTCGACCTCGATGGACGCTCGCTCGACCGCAGCGTCGTCTTTGGCGCTGCTCGCTCGTGCATTGGATCGGCGCCAGAGATCGCGCACCCGCAGGAGTACCTTCATCGCACCGGGAGCATACTCCACCCCCGGCGGCCGCTACCGGCGCTCGCGGAGGAGCGTCAGCGAGACGAGCGGGGAAGACGATCACAGACGGGATGAAGACTCCGAAGCCGACCGCGGTCGACGAGCTTGATCGTGGGCCGGCGAGAAACGAGCCGAGGATCGCCTCGAGCCCGAACCTGGACGCGAGCGCCACGAGAGCGCGAGCAGGAGGAATGCGCCGCGGACGCGGATCTCGGCCGTCGTGTCCTGCAGCCTGAGGAGCCTCTGCGAGATCCGCCTCGCATGCTGAAGGCCGAGAATCGTGGCTCGCACGGCCGAACGGCGTGGTCGTCTGTCCGGCGTCCTTCAGTCCCCCGGAGGCGCCTGGCGTTACAGCTGTAATGCCCGGGCAGATCCCGGGACTAGACAACTCGGGTGAACATCGAAGCTCGGCAAGCATCGGCGACCACCTAAACGACAGGCTCGGGGCGAAGCCGCGGGCCGCAAAGCATGAGGAGGTGCTCGTATGAAGCTCAACAGTTTGGCGGACTCGATCGGCAAAGGGTTGATCGCCGGCCTGGCCGGGACGGCGGCCATGACGATCTCCAGCACGCTCGAAGCCAAGCTCCGCGGTCGCGAGCCCAGCGATGCGCCTGCCCGAGCAGCCGCGACGGTGCTCGGGATCAAGGAGTTCTCGAGCGACGAGGCGAAGGCGCGCTTCTCGAACCTGGTGCACTGGGGCTATGGAACGGGCTGGGGAGCCGTTCGCGGGCTGCTGGCC
This sequence comes from Gaiellales bacterium, assembly GCA_038253945.1. GTDB lineage: Bacteria > Actinomycetota > Thermoleophilia > Gaiellales > Gaiellaceae > JBBRYW01. The sequence goes on along the minus strand of JBBSGR010000002.1, from coordinate 179,265 downwards.
TTCACGGGCCTGCCGCCGAAGGCCGCGAACGCAGGCCATTTCGCTGCGGTGTGGGGCGGTGCCGGGGTGATGCTGCCGAGCCTCGGCGTCGCTCCACCCTTCTGGATGTGGGGCAAGACCGAGGTCGCGATCGACGTGTTCCACCACCTCGTCTACGTGACTGCGGCCGGGATGGCCTACGAGCTGCTCGACTAGAAAACCCGCCGGGAAACGCTTAGAGTCGGTCGGCCGGCTCAGCCTCCAGCCCGGAACCGGCCGCGGCGGGCGAAGAAAGGGAGCAGCATGTACGCAGTCATCCGAACCTACGAGGGCAACGCGGAAATAGCGGACCAGCTCGCCGCCCACGCAGACGAGGTCAAGGGGCTGGTCTCGGGCGTGGCCGGCTTCCGCGGCTATTACCTGGTTCGTACCGAGGGAGGGTGCGCAACCTTCACCGTCTACGACGATCAGACGGGCGCCGATGAGTCGACCCGGCTCGCGGCCGACTGGATCCGGGACCATGCATCGGAGATCACGCAGTCGACGCCCCAGGTCGAGCGCGGGGAAGTCCTGATTCAGGCGAGCTAGGGGCCTGTCCGGGGGGCCACCCTGACCGGTCGCGGAGGCGGCCGGTCAGAGAGTCCGCATGGCCTTCCCGGCGGGGGGCTCGTGGAGCGCGTACCCTTTCGGCCGCGAATGGATGCCGACGCGGTCGAGCTCCGGGTGCTCGGGTGCCTGATCGAGAAGCAGCGGACGACCCCGGACGTCTATCCGCTGTCGCTGAACGCGCTGCGCGCCGCGTGCAACCAGACGACGAACCGCGACCCCGTCATGCTCTACGACGAGCCGACGATCCGGTCGGCCCTCGAGCGGCTGTCCAGGCGGGGATGGACTCGGCTCGCCAGCGGGCGGGGGAGCCGCGCCGCCAAGTACCGGCACCTGCTCGGCGAGTCGTTGCGCCTCGGGGACGACGCGATGGCCGTGCTCTGCGTGCTGATGCTGCGGGGGGCCCAGACGCCAGGCGAGCTGAAGCAGCGAGCCGACCGGCTGCACCAGTTCGGCTCGCTCGAGGACGTCCAGCGGACACTCGACGCGTTGATCGAAGGCGCACTCGCGACCCGGCTCGGACGCCGCCCGGGGCAGAAGGAGGAGCGCTACGCGCAGCTGCTCGGCCGCAGCGATGACGCGACGGTGGAATCGGCCGCGGTGGAGCCCGCGCTCGACCCCGTGAGGGCGCTCGAGCAGCGAGTCGCCCGACTCGAGGAGGAGCTCCACGCGATGCGCGCGCAACTCGGACGCTGACGACCGCGCGCTTTCGGCGGTCGCCGGCGTCCGGGAGCTCTAGTTCACCTTGAACTCGCCGTGCATCCCCGCCTCATGGGGCTTGCAGTAGAACTTCCACTCGCCCTTCCCGAGCTTGATCGTCGCAGTCTTGGTGCCCTTGAACAGCACGGACGTCAGCTGCTTCTCGAACGTCCCGCCCTTCTCCCGCTCCAGCACGAAGCTGTGGATCGACGCCTTGTCGGAGATGACGAACGTGTAGGTACCGGCCTTCAGCGACTTCACGTTCTTGCCGTTCTGCTTGAGACTGATCGTGAAGCCGGGGCCCACCGAGCCGGTCAGCTTGGGGTCCTTGTCGCCTCGACCGAGCGCCGTCGCCGCGAGTGTCAGCGAGAGGGCCGCCGCCATCAGGGCGGCGAGGATGGATCGCGTCATGAGTCTCCTTACGTTAGGGGCACTCGTGACTACGCTCCCGCGAGCGTTCCGGATTCCTCTGTCGACCCGGGCCGGAAGCCGGCGGCCGGGTGATTACGGCAGCCGGGGAGCGAGCCTGCTGGGTGGCCAGTAGGTCAGGATCGCCGGCCCGACGAGCGCGTCGCGTGGCACGGTCCCCCAGACGCGCGAATCGCATGAGTTCCGCCGGTTGTCGCCGAGCATGAAGTAGTGACCGAGGGGGATCCGAGGCCAGCTCGACGTTGTCGAGTCCCGGTACCCCGGCTTGATGTACGGCTCGGGTAGGCGCTTTCCGTCGATGAAAATCCAGCCGCTCCGTTCCGAGACGACGTCGCCCGGCAAGCCCACGAGCCGCTTGACGAAGACCCCTCCCTGCCCGCCGCAGTCCAGCGCCGCGGCAGCCGGCGCCTTGAAGACGACGATCTCCCCCCGGCGCGGCTCGCGAAACCGGTAGACGAGGCGAAGCGCGATCACCCTGTCGGAGAAGCGCGCGTGACAGCCGTTGGCCGGCCGGGCGCAATGAAGCGTGGGCTCCATCGAGGCCGACGGGATGCGGAACGGCTTCGCGACCTCGGCCTCGAACACGAGCACGAGCACGATCGCAAGGGTCACCGTCGACACCCAGTCGAGGACGACTCGCCATGGTTTGGGGACGCGCGCGAAAGGGCTGCGCATGGAGTCAGGCTAGCCTGTCGATCGCCGGGCGCGTGAGACCGACCTCGGTCGACGGCCTGGCCGCGGAAGCGACGGACGCGATCTCGCTCATCGAGACCTCCGGCAGGTCGAGCGCGATCGCGGCCTGGATCAGGCCGACATGGGAGAAAGCCTGGGGGAAGTTGCCGATCTGCGCCCCGGAGTGTGGGTCGATCTCCTCCGCGAGCAGCCCGACGTCGTTGGTGAACGCCGTCAGCCGCTCGAAGAGCTCGCGCGCCCGCTCGCCCTCACCCGCGCGCGCAAGGCACTCGACGAGCCAGAACGAGCAGATCGCGAACGTCGCCTCCTCGCCCGACAGCCCGTCGACGCCGTCCGTCAGGTAGCGGTAGACGAAGCCGTCCGCCGACAGCTCGGAGGCGATCCGCTCGGACGTAGCGCGAGCTCGCGGGTCGTCGTGCGTGACGAAGCCGACGATCGGGATCATCAGGCTCGAGGCATCGAGCTTCCCCCCGTCCGAGAAGGACTGCGTGAACGAGCTCGTCTCGGGGTCGACGCCCTGATCCTCGACGAGCGCGCGGATCTCGTCGCGCGCCTCCCGCCACCGGCCGAGGTCACCGTCGCGTCCGTCCCCCTCCGCGATCTGGACGACGCGGTCGAGCGCGACCCAGGCCATCACCTTCGAATAGGTGAAGTGGCGCGGCTCGCCTCGGATCTCCCAGATTCCCTGGTCGGGCTGACCCCACTTGTCGATCACGACCTCGGCCACACCGCAGAGGAACTCCCAGAAGACGTCGTCGATCTCGCCGCCGTGCCGGCGATAGACCCAGACCGTGTCGAGCAGCTCGCCGAAGGTATCGAGCTGGAACTGGCTGTAGGCTCTGTTGCCGATCCTCACGGGCCGCGAGCCGCGGTAGCCCTCGAGATGGTCGAGCTCGACCTCGGGCAGGAACCGCTCGCCGCCGACGCCGTACATGATCTGCAGCGCGTTCGCGCGGCCGGCGGTCGTCCGTTTCAGCCAGTTCATGTAGCCGTGCGCCTCGTCGGTGTAGCCGAGCGCGAAGAGGGCGTTCAGCGTCAGCGCGGAGTCGCGCAGCCACGTGTAGCGGTAGTCCCAGTTCCGCTCGCCGCCGATCTCCTCCGGCAGCGACGTGGTCGCCGCGGCGGCGATCGCCCCTGTCGGCCCGTTCGTCAGCGCCTTCAGCACGAGCGCGCTGCGGACGACCGCGTCTCGGTAGGGACCGTCGTAGGTGCAGCTCTCCGCCCACTCGCGCCAGTACGCCTCCGTCTCCCGAAGCTTTGCCGTCACCTCGTCCCGGCTCAGCCGCCTGGGCTCCAGCTCGTGCGGCAGCGAGTACGTGACCGCGACGAATGCCTCCTCGCCGGCGCGCAAGGTTCGCCCGGCGGTGCAGGCCGAGAGGTCTGTGGTCTGAACCGGAAGCTCGCTCTGGAGCACGAGCGCGTCTGCGCCCCCGTAGACGACGACGAGGTCCTGCTCGAGGCGTTCGAGCCGCGGCTCGGTCAGCCCGTAGTCGAAGCGCGGCTCGAACTCCACCTTTACGGCGACCTGGCCGTCGGTGCACCGAACGGTGCGGAGGAGATGGTGGTCGGGGTGGCCCGGCTCGGCCCGCACGGGAATCCAGTCGGTGAGCACCAGGGTTCCCTCGTCCGTCTCGAAGGTCGTCTCGAGGATGTTCGTCTCGGGCAGGTAGCGCCGGGTTGCCCCGTAGGCGGTGCGGGGCGCGATGCGGAAGTACCCGCCCTTGCCCCAGTCGAGGATGCGGCCGAATACCGGGCTCGCGACGAAGCGGTGGAAGCAGCACCAGTCGATCGATCCGTCCTTCGAGACGAGCGCGGCGCTGTGGCAGTCGGACAGGAGGGCGTAGTCGGAGATCGGCGGGTACGGATTCTCATTCATCGAGTTCCTCCTCCAGTTGGCGGATGACGCGGCACGGGTTGCCGGCGGCCAGCACTTCCGGGGGCACGTCGCGCGTGACGACGCTGCCGGCTCCCACAACGCTCCCCTGGCCCACGCTGACGCCCGGCAGGATGACGGCCGCACCACCGATCCAGGTGTCGGGGCCGATCGTGACCGGCAGCGCATACTCCTTGCCCGCGGCGCGCGCGGCGCGCGAGATCGGGTGCGCCGCCGCATAGATCTGGACGTTCGGGCCTAGCAGCGCGCCCGCGCCGATCTCGACCAGGGCGCAGTCGAGTACGACGCAGTTCGCGTTGAGATAGGCGCCGTCGCCGAGCGAGATGTTGGCGCCGTAATCGCACAGGAAGGGCGGCTCGACCCAGACCTCTTCGCCGAGCGAGCCGATCAGCTGGTCGAGTACTCGCGCGCGCTGCTCCCGGTCGGCCGCGTCCGTGGCGTTGAAAGCGGCGAGCAGGCGCCGCGCCCGGATTCGCTCCTCGGCGAGCTCGGGCGCGAAGGAGTCGTAGAGCTCGCCGGCGAGCATTTTCCGGCGCTCGCTCGTACCGCCCGGCGTCGGCGGGTCGTTCACGGGGCGCCGCTCTCGGCGACCTCGACGTAGACCTTGATCGCCTCGCGGTTCTCGGTCAGCTGGCGGAGCATCTCCTCGTAGCCTGCGAGGCCGCGGATCGGCGTCGTCAGGAGCTGCTTCAGCCACCCGGGGTAGAGCGCTTCGGCCTTGATCAGGTCGTCCACCCCGGTCCGGAAGTCGTTCGGCGAGGCGTTCACCGTGCCGACCATCACCTTGTTGCCGAGCACGAAGCTTTGGTTGATCCGGTCCGAGTTGATCTCGGTCTTGCGATCGCCGCCCGTGATCGAGGACAGGACGAGGACGCCGTCCTTGCCCAGCACCTCGGCCGCCTCCCAGACGATCGGGCTGAATCCCGTGGCGTCGAACATGAGGTCGAACGGCCCGCGCTCCGCGCTGAGGTCTGCGAGCGTCGTGTCTTGCGACGACGCGTAGACACCGCCGAGCTGCTCGACGAGGGCTGCGTTCCGGTACGGCTTCCGTGGCAGCGAGAGGACGGTCAGCTCGAGTCCGCGCAGCCGTGCCACGAGCGCAGTCAGAAGGCCGATCGTGCCCGACCCGAGGATGCAGGCACGCTGCGGTTGCCAGACCTTCAACCGGCGCTGGATCTCGTATGCCTGGTTGACGCCCTTCTCGGCGACGGTGGTCGGCTCGAGCAGCACGCCCACCTCGCGCAGGTTGTCGGAGAGCGGGAAGACGTACTGCGCATCCTCGACGTAGAGCTCGGTGAGGTATCCGTGCAGGAGGTTGATCCCCCGCTCGTAGTAGACGTCGTCGGTCGTAAAGTCCTGGAGGCCGATCCTCCCGTAGATGCCCGTGTCCGGCCGCCTGACGCTCGCGACGACGTAGACGCCCGGCCGAATCGTCGTCGGGACGTTCGGCCCGACCTCGACCACCCGGCCGAAGCTCTCGTGGCCGGTGACGAGGAAGTCGTCGCCGGGAGGTGCCGCACCGTACTCGGCGGCGTTGATCTCCTTGTCCGTCCCGTCGACGCCGACGCGCAGCACCTTGACGAGCACGCCGCGGCCCTCGGGAATGTCGGTGACCTTCGGCTCCGGGACGTCCCGGAGGTGCATCGAGTTCTTCTTGCCCGGATGTACTGCTATCGCTTTCATGCGGCTCCTGTCTTCGGGGCTGGCCCGTCGTTACAGCGAGACCCTAAGGCGAGCCTGGACGTGTCGCCGGATAGCATCGCGCCGTGGAGTACCGCACTCTCGGGCGCACGGGTGTCCAGGTCAGCCCCCTGTGCCTCGGCACGATGATGTTCGGGGCGTGGGGCAACCCCGACCACGACGAGTCGGTCAGGATCATCCACCGCGCCCTCGACGCCGGGATCAACTTCGTCGACACCGCCGACGTCTACGCGAGGGGCGAGTCCGAGGAGATCGTCGGCAAGGCGCTCGCGGGAGGGAGGCGAGACACCGTTGTGCTCGCGACGAAGTTCCACGGCACGATGGGCGACGACCCGAACCAGCGGGGCAACTCGCGCCGCTGGATCATGCAGGAGGTCGAAGCAAGTCTCCGTCGGCTCGGCACCGACTGGATCGACCTCTACCAGGTGCACCGGCCCGAGCCGGACTGTGACGTCGACGAGACGCTCGGGGCTCTCACGGACCTCGTTCGCTCGGGGAAGATCCGCTACCTCGGCAGCTCGACGTTCCCGGCGCACGCAATCGTCGAAGCGCAGTGGGTAGCCGAGCGGCGAGGCCGGGAGCGGTTCGTCTGCGAGCAGCCGCCCTACTCGCTGCTCGTGCGCGGCGTCGAGGCAGACGTGCTGCCCGTCTGCGAGCGGTACGGGATCGGCGTGATCGGATGGAGCCCGCTCGCCGGCGGCTGGCTGTCGGGCAGGTACCGCAAGGGCCGCGAGGCGCCGACCAGCACCCGGGCTCAGCGGATTCCCGCCCGCTTCGACCTGTCCCTGCCCGAGAACCAGCGGAAGCTCGACGCCGCCGATGCCCTCGCTCAGCTTGCGGACGAGGTGGGGTTGGCGCTCATCGACCTCGCTCTCGCCTTCGTGCTCCGACATCCCGCCGTTACGTCGGCGATCATCGGCCCTCGCACGATGGAGCAACTCGAGTCACAGCTCGGTGCGCCGTCCGTCGAGCTCGACGATGCCACGCTCGACCGCATCGACGAGATCGTCCAACCGGGGACGAGCTTCAACCCCGTCGATGCGGGGTACACGCCCCCGTCGCTCGCCTCGGCCTCGCTGCGTCGCCGGTAATGACCTACGTCCCCGCCGAAGGTCGCTACGAGCAGATGCGCTACAGGCGCTGCGGCCGCAGCGGCCTGCGCCTGCCCGTGGTATCGCTCGGCCTCTGGCACAACTTCGGCGCCGTGCGGCCGCTCGAGACGAGCCGCGCGATCGTACGGCGCGCGTTCGACCTCGGCATCACACATTTCGATCTCGCGAACAACTACGGGCCGCCGTACGGCTCGGCCGAGGAGACCTTCGGCCGCCTGCTGCGCGAGGACCTCGCGCCCTACCGCGACGAGCTGATCGTCTCGACGAAGGCGGGCTACGACATGTGGCCCGGCCCCTACGGCGACTGGGGATCCCGCAAGTACCTGCTGGCGAGCCTCGATGCGAGCCTCCGCCGTCTCGGCCTGCCCTACGTCGACATCTTCTACTCCCATCGATTCGACCCGGACACTCCGCTGGAGGAGACGATGGGCGCCCTCGACGCTGCCGTACGGCAGGGTAAGGCGCTCTACGCGGGCGTCTCGTCCTACTCGGCGGAGAAGACACGTGAGGCGGCTGCGATCCTGAGCCGGCTGGGCACGCCTCTCCTGATCCACCAGCCCTCCTACTCGCTGCTGAACCGCTGGATCGAGGACGAGCTGCTGGAGACGCTCGCCGCCGAGGGGAGCGGCTGCATCGGGTTCTCGCCGCTCGCCCAGGGGATGCTCACCGACAGGTACCTCGACGGCATACCCGATGGGTCGAGAGCGAGCCGGAACGAGTCGCTCTCGCCCGATCTCCTCTCCGACGAGAACCTCGCGAGAATCCGCGCCCTGAACGAGATCGCGGCCGGGCGCGGCCAGACGCTCGCGCAGATGGCGCTTGCCTGGACGCTCCGTGACCCGCGCATGACCTCGACGCTCGTCGGGGCGAGCAGCGTCGCCCAGCTCGAGGCGAACGTGGGCGCCCTCGAGCGTCTGAGCTTCGACGAGACGGAACTGGCGCAGATCGATCGCTACGCCGGCGACGGCGGCGTCGACCTCTGGGCCGCCTCGAGCCGGGCCTAGCGCGACTTCCAGCCGCGGAACGCGTCGAGGAGCTCCGCCTCGGCCTCGGACGAGATCGACTCCGGGCTGAGGCGGCCGACGAGGTCGATCGTCGTCCTCATCTGGTCGAGGTACACCGCGCAGCCCTTGCACGCCGCGAGATGCTCTTCGAAGCGCTGCCTGCCCGGCTGCGGGAGAGCATCCTCGAGATAGAGCGTGACCAGCTCGACCAGCTCCTGACAGGTAAGCAGTTCGCCGGTCATCATGGAGCGCCATCCCTTGCCGACATGTAGTCCTCCAGAGCTCGACGCACCTTCGACCGCGCGCGGTGAAGAAGCACCCTCTGGTTAGTCGCGCTGAGCGCGAGAGCATTACAGACCTCGTCCGCCGGCCAGCCGAGGACGTCGCGCAGGGTGATCACCGCGCGCTGGCTCGGCGGCAGCTCCTCGATCGCCGCTTGCAGGCGACCTCTCAGCTCGGTGCGAAGAAGCTGGTCCTCGGGAAGTTCCCATTCTTCGGGGGGCGCCGCCCACCAGCCCGGCCGGCTCGGGTCGTACGCCGGCCGGAAGCGCTCGGGAGGAACCGCGGGGTCCGGGACGGCGGCCGGGTCGACGAGCGTCGAGAGCGGGATCACGCGCCCTTCGCGCTCCGCCCGGGTCTTCGCGATGTTCGAGAGAATCCTGAAGATCCAGGTCTTGAGCGACGAGCGCCCCTCGAAGCGATCGATCCCGTTCAGAACGGCGAGCCATGTCTCCTGAACGACCTCCTCGGCGACCGCGCGGCTTCGGACGTAGATCGTGGCGACGCGCAGGAGAGCTTCGTGGTGCTCTCGGACGAGCTCCCGAAAGGCGGCCTCGTCGCGGGCCTTCAGCGCCTCGACGAGCCGCGTGTCGGATGAAGCGGCGGGGCGGCTCTCCTGCACCGGCCGACCATACCCTCGCCGGTCGCGCTCGCCGCGCGACGGCTCGTCCCTCCCGAGCACCGCTGATCCGCGCGTCAGGGCAGACGTTCCCTAATCCTTGTATGGATCGAAGGCGTCGCGGCCGGCCATCGCGACGCCGAGGGGTCGCAAGGTGCTCGTCACGCGGATCGAGCCCGTGTGCGCTGCGAGAACCTCGGGCAGGCGCTTGTAGACCTCCGGTGCCTCGTCGGCGCCCCCGCCCACGATCACGATTCCCCGCTCGCGCAGGCGCGCCTGCACCGCGGGCCAGTCGACGAGGCCCGGCTTTACCCGCTCGACGACCGAGTGCTTCTGCAACGCCGTGCCGGGATGATCCGGGCAGCGAGCCTTCGCCGAGTCGAAGACCCGCTTGCAGTCCCGATCTCGGCACACCCAGCGCTTACGGCGACGAATGCGGCCGGCGGCCTGAGAGCGGCTCATCACTCGACCTGCGCCGTGCACCGTCGAGAAGAGCGACTGTTCCGCCTCGGCTCCGGCAATCCCCTCGAGAATCACCGACTCGTCCCCCATCGAGCCCCCGACGAAGCCCTCCCTCTTGGGCCTTCGCGTCGAACGGCAGACCTTGGGCGAGCGCGAGGAAGCCGGATGCAGTCTTGTGGCCGAAGCCGCGCGAGCCGAAATGAACGCCGATCCAGACGTGGCCTTGGGCGTCCGCCATCAGGTTGACGGCGACGGCGCCGCCGATCGGCTGCGAGTAGCCGGGGTGGTGATCGGCGCAGAGGACGCCCCACTCGGCGTCGCCGGCCACCATGCAGCGCTCCAGCTGCTTCAAGCTGCGCTCGTCGACCGGGCCGAAGATCTTGACGTTGTTCATCCACTCTTCGTAGCAAGATCCGCTCCGGCCGCGCGCCACAGAGCCCGCCTCGTATGCCTCGAGAGTCACTTGGCAAGCGCTGGGCAAAACACACCTCGCACGGCATTCCGCGCTCGAGGTTCGTCGCAAACGGGCAAGAGCCGCGTCTCGGCCGCCCAGGAAGCGATCCTGGCCGGGGGTTTCGTAGGGTGGGAGCCGATCCGCCCTGGCGGCACGGGAGCCGCGCACCGATTGGAGGGGCACACGCATGGTGAGCCGTTACCCCGAGCTGGAACCGTACGAGAGCGGCATGCTCGCCGTGGGCGAGGGTCAGCAGGTGTACTGGGAGGTCTGCGGCGCTCCGGGCGGCAAGTCCGCGGTCGTCCTGCACGGCGGCCCTGGTTCCGGCTGCACGCCCGCCTTTCGACGCTACTTCGATCCCGACGCCTATCGAATCGTGCTGTTCGACCAGCGCGGCGCAGGTCGGAGCGTCCCGCACGCCGGCGACCCCGGGACCGCCCTGGCTGCCAACACGACCCACCACCTGGTCGCCGACATCGAGCTCCTGCGCGAGCACCTCGGCGTCGCGCACTGGCTGGTGTGGGGAGCTTCGTGGGGGGCCACGCTCGCGCTCGCCTACGCCGAGCGGCACCCGCGGCGGGTCAGCGAGATCGTGCTCGGCTCCGTCACCATGACGCGCCCCGCCGACATCCATTGGCTCTACCACGGCGTCGGCCGGTTCTTCCCCGAGCAATGGGCGAAGTTCCGTGCCGGAGTGCCCGAACCCGAGCGGGACGGCGACCTGGTCGCCGCGTACCACCGCCTTCTGAACAACTCCGATCCCTCGGTTCGCGAGCGGGCGGCCCGCGACTGGTGCGACTGGGAGGATGCCGTCAACTCATTGGAGGAGGGCCACCAGCCCAGCCCTCGCTACGAGGACCCCCGGTTTCGCATGGCCTTCGCCCGGATCGTGACCCACTACTTCCACCACCATGCCTGGCTCGAGGACGGCATCCTGCTGCGCGAGGCCGGGCGGCTCGCGGGCATTCCCGGCGTCCTCGTGCACGGCCGGCTCGACCTCGGCAGCCCCGCCATGACGCCGTGGGAGCTTGCCCGGTCCTGGCCAGATGCCGAGCTGCATCTTGTCGGCACCGGCCATTCCGGCGGTCCGGACATGACCGCGCACCTGGTCGCCGCCACCGACCGCTTCGCCGACCGGTGAGCTCGCGTACTGGGGAGTAGCGCCCGCTCCTCTCTGCTCTTCACTTTCGAGCCGCTGCCGTCGTGCGACTGGCCGGCAGGCTTTTCGACCCGATGCGAGCGCGCTGCGTGGCGGCCACGCTTACGAGCACCGCTCCCGCCACGAGGATCGTGAGCGGCCCGATGCGCTCCCCGAGCACGATCGCGCTCCAGCCGAGCGTCAGCGGCGTCTGAAAGAGCTGTAGCTGCCCCACGCGCGCTACTCCGCCCCGGGCGAGCCCTCCGTACCAGGCGAAGAAGCCGAGGAACATCGAGCCGACGCTGACGTATGCGAAGCCGAAGAGAGCGGCCGCCGAAGCCCGCGTGGCGGGCGCCGTGGCCAGCGCCGCCGGCAACGTAACCGGCAGGCTCAGGATCAAGGCCCAGCAGATCGTCTGGGGAGCGCCGAGATCACGCGCGAGCACGCCCCCCTCCGCGTAGCCGAGCCCGCAGACGACGACCGCCCCGAGCAAGAAGAGATCGCTCGCCTTCAGGCCTCCGCCGGCCCGCGCGGCGAATCCCGTTACCACGGCCGCCCCCGCCACGGCCGAAAGCCAGAAGAGCACTCCCGGCCTCTCACCGGCGCGCAGCACCGCGGCGACCGCGGTAGCCGCGGGCAGCACCGCGATCACCACCGCGCCGTGCGCCGAGCTGCTCGTCTCGAGAGCCAAAGCCGACAGAACCGGGAACCCGACGACGACGCCGCCGGCCACGATGAGCAGGCGACCCCACTGCGTCGTCGTCGGCCGCCTCGCGCGCAGCAGCCAGAGCACGCAGGCTCCCAGTGCGCCCGCCACGACGGCTCTCCCAAATGCGACGAACCAGGGGTCGAAGCCCCGAAGCGCCAGCTTCGTCGCGGGGAAGGAAAAGGAGAAGATCATGACGCCGAGCGCGCCCAGCAGCAGGCCGGCGAGCCGTCTCGAGCCGAGAAACGTCACCCCTCGGCGCCCGATAACGTTACCGCGGCAGCTCATCTCTTAAGATAACAGCGAATGCCCGCCACGGCCGACGACCGCGTTCTCTCCGACCTGCGCGGCCAGGCAGCAGCGCTGAGCCCGGGGGGCCGCCTTCCGTCCGTTCGCGATCTCGTTCGGCGGCATCGCGCGAGCCCGGTCACGGTGCAGCGCGCTGTCGCGCGGTTGGCGGCCGAAGGCCTCGTCGTGGCGCGCCCCGGACGAGGGACTTTCGTAGCCGGCTCGCCGGTTCGCTCCCTCGTCGAGGCGCCCGACTTCTCCTGGCAGGCCGTCGCCCTCGGCGCAGCCGGTGTCGATCCAGGCGGGCTCGACCGGCTGCTCGCCATGCCCGCGGACGACGTCATCTCGCTCTCGAGCGGCTTCGTCGAGGCCGACCTCCTGCCAATGGCAGCGCTGGCCGCGGCCAGCACGCGGGCGGCACGACGAGCGGAGTCGTGGGCCCGTGTCCCGCTCGAAGGCGTGAACGAGCTGCGTGCGTGGTTTGCCCGCGACGCCGGCGGCGGCCTGACGGCGAGCGACGTCGTGATCACTCCCGGCGCGCAGGCGGCTCTCGCCACGGTGTTCCGCGCGCTCGGCCGCCGCGGCGACAGCGTCCTCGTCGAAGCGCCCACGTACATCGGCGCGCTCGCTGCGGCACGCGGCGCCGGCCTCGTGCCCGTTCCCGTGCCGGTCGACGGGGACGGCGTGCGAGTGGATCTGCTCGAGGAGACGCTGACGCGGACCGGGGCGCGGCTGATCATGCTCCAGCCGACCTACGCGAACCCGCACGGCTCGGTCCTGTCGGAGAGGCGCCGAGACGACGTCCTCGAGCTCGCCCGCGCGCACGGCGCATTCGTCGTCGAGGACGAGTACGCACGCGATCTCGGGCTTGACGGCGTGCCTCCACCGGCCCCGCTCGTCAGCCGCGATCCGCACGGGCACGTCGTGTACATCCGGTCACTCACGAAGTCGACCGCGCCGAGCCTGCGTGTGGCCGGCGTCGCCGCCCGAGGACCGGCTGGCATGCGGTTCAGAGGTGCACGCGTCGTCGACGACTTCTTCGTGTCCGGACTCCTGCAGCAGACCGCACTCGAGCTCGTCGCGAGTACCGCCTGGCTGCGCCACCTGCGCGGGCTCAGACGGGAGCTCGCCCATCGGCGCGACGTGCTCTTGGCTTTGCTCGCGCGCGACCTACCGGACTGGCGCCCCTTCGGGCGGCCGCGAGGAGGGCTCTGCCTCTGGGTCGAGCTGCCCGCCGACACCGACGAGGCCGCGCTGGCGGAAGCGGCTGCTGCCGCCGGCGTGCTCGTGTTTCCCGGCCGCCCCTGGTTTCCCGCGGAGCCGCCGGCGCCGTACCTGCGGCTCTCGTACGCCAGCGCGAGCGAGCAGCGACTGCGCGAGGGTCTGGCACGGCTCGCGAAGCTCGCCGGCTGAGTCTCGGAGCGAGATGCTCAGAGTGCTTGCCGGGTTGCCGGGCGCGCTTCCCGTTCGTTTGACGGGAAGCGCGCCCAGTCCCGGTCGCTGCTATGCCCTGCGGCCCGCGGCGAGCAGCGTCACCCCGGGGAACTCCAGCCCGCTCGGCGTTTCGTACGCGCGGACCGCTTCCTGCAGGCGGGCGCGAAGTGCCTGCGCGGCGCCCTCGGGCAGCGACGCGAGCACCTTCGTGAGCGGGCCGGCCAGGGCCGACGTTCTCCCCCACCACTCCTCGAAGGAGCCGGCGCGCAGAGGCGTCGGTAGCTCGCTGACGACCACGCTCGACAGCTCGGCGTCGGAGAGCAGGCGGGCCAGCTTGTCGGAGTCGGCCAGCGAGAAGGGACCTGGGGTGCCGGGGGGAGGCACGGGCTTGCCGATCTGTGCGCTGACCGCGTCGAAGACAAGTCCGAGCCAGGGGTTGCTCTCGCGTGGCCCCCACACCGCAATCGCGATCCGTCCGCCGGGCCGCAGCACTCTCCGGATCTCGCTGGCCGCACGGCCGGGGTCGGGCACAAACATGAGTCCCTCGCGACAGAGAACGACGTCGTAGGAGGCGTCCGGCTCCTCGATCCGCTCGAGGTCCAGCTCGCGGGTGGTGACGTTGCTCAGCCCCAGCGCGTCGGCGCGCGACGCCGCGATCGACGTCATCTCGGCGACGACATCGGAGAGAACGACCTCGCCCCCGGGAGCGACCCGCTCCGCCGCCGCCAGCCCCAACCCGCCCGCCCCGCACGCGAGCTCGAGCACGCGCTCGCCGGGTTTCGGCATCGACAGCGCGAGCATCTTCTCCGTCAGGATCGCCAGCCCGCGCATCGACGTAGTCGGCATGCTCGGCCCACCCTCCGGCCACGGCCGCCCACATGCCACGCAGATGCGCGCGCAGATCATCGCCACCGCCGCTCTCTCGATTCGAGTGCCTGTCCGGCCGCTCGACGATGCTTCTGGCTTCCATACCGCACCTCCGCTGGTAGATCCCAACATTGATAACATGTCAAGAGTAATGAAATAACCGGTAAGATACCGAAATGACTGAGCGTGTCAAGAGCAAGCGGCGCTACAACTCGCCGCGCCGGCGTGAGCAGGCGGCCGCAACGCGGAGGGAGATCCTCGAAGCGGCCCAGCGCCTGTTCGAGCAGCAGGGATACGGGGCGACCACGATGGCGGCGATCGCGGCCGAGGCGGGCGTCGCGCTCAAGACCGTGTACGTGGCCTTCGAGACCAAGAGCGGCGTGCTGCTCGCTCTCTGGCACCTGCTCCTGCGCGGCGACCAGGACGATGTCCCGATGGACGAGCGGCGCTGGTACCGCGAGGTCGTCGACGAGCCCGACCCCGCGCGCCAGCTGCGGCTGACCGCGCGGAACTCGCGCATCGTCAAGCAGCGCGCCGGCGCGCTGATGGGAGTGATCCGCAATGCGGCTCCCGCAGACCCCGACATCGGGGGCCTGTGGAGCCGAATCCAGTCCGACTTCTATGGCATCCAGCGCCCGATTGTCGAGGCCCTGCACCGCAAGCAGGCGCTCCGGCCCGGCCTTGACGTCACCCGCGCAAACGACATCCTGTGGACGCTCAACCACCCGGACCTGTGGCAGTTGCTTGTCGGTGAGCGCGGCTGGACGGCGGAGGAATACGAGCAGTGGTTCGGCGACACGATCTGCTCGCAGCTCCTGAAACACCCCGTGCCCTAGGCGTGCCGCCTGCGGGATACATTCGCGTTGCGGCCGCCTGCCTGGTACTCGCGGCGCCGGCCGGTGCCGCCGCGGGCACGGGGCAACCCGTCGCAGTTCGGGTCGTTCCATCCTTTCCCCTCGCCAGGTACGCCGACCATGGAGCCGTCGGCTCGATGGTTCCCGCCTCGGGCTCGACTGTCAGCCGCGCGACAGCGCGCGCGTCGCTCCTTCGCGGCAAGCTCGAGAACGCGCTCCTCGGGGGGAAGCCCAAGGGGAAGCCACGGATCCGGCTCGGCGGCCCGCCTGCGCCAGTGACGATCTATCTGGCCCTGCCTCCGAAGGGCAAGCGGCACAACCTCGCCCGCTATCCGATCGCGATCGTCGGCGACGGGTACCACGGCTTGCTGCACTCGAGCGGAACCCGCATCACGGGAATCGTCTCGATCGCCGACGTCGCGCCGACGGTCGAGGCGATCGAGCGTGGCGTGAAGCCGATACTCAGCTCACGGCCCTCCTCCGACGCGGCGAGCGCGCTCGCCGATCTGAATGCGCGGCTCGACGCAGCTCACTTCGCGCGCCGGGGAGCTACGCGGGTTCTGATCGCCCTGGTGTTCGCCTTCGCGGCTATCGCATGGGCCTTCCGTTTGGGAGTCGCCGCCCGTGCGTCGCTCCTGTCGATCCCGGCGATGCTCGACGCCGCCTTGGTTGCCTCGGCGCTTCACGTCGAGCACCGGCTACCGCTCTGGATCGGGTTGATCGCGCTCGTGCTGGCGATTCCACTGGCCTTTGCCACCCGCACTCCGGGCCGGGTGGCCGCGGCGCTGGCCGTGCTGCTCACCGCCTACGCGCTCACGCTCCTCCTGTCCTCCGCGACCGTCTCGCTCGCGGTGCTCGGACCGCATCCCGAGGGCGGTGGACGCTTTTTCGGGGTCACGAATCAGGTCGAGACGCTCCTGCTCGCGCCGGCGCTCGTGCTCGGCGCGCTCGTGGCCCTCCCCCTGCTCGCCACGGTGGCGCTCGCGAGCGCCCTACTACTCGGCTGGAGCCGGATGGGCGCGGACGGCGGCGGGCTGATCGTCTTCGCGGCCGGTTTCACGGCTCTTGCGCTTCGAGTCACGAGGACGCACCTGACGCCCGCTCGCGTGATCATGGCTGGAGCCGTGGTACTTGCATTTGGCCTCGCTCTGGTGGGCCTGGACGCGCTGACCGGGGGCTCGAGCCACGTAACCCACGCCGTCGGCGCCGGCCCGGGGGCGCTCCTGTCCGATCTGGGACATCGCCTCCGCCTCTCGTGGGCCGGCGTCACGAACAAGCCCGACCACGTCGCGATCGCGGCCGTCTCCCTCGTCGCCCTCGCGGTGCTCGCGCTCCTGCGGCCACGCGCCGCGGCGCTCGACGCCCTGCTCGTCGCGCTCTCGGTCTCGCTGCTCGTGAACGACTCGGGCTTCGACATCCTCCGCTTCGGCGCGCTTGCGGCGATCGCCGTCTTCACCTGGACCCGCGTGTCTCGCGAAGGACCCTAGGAGCCTGTGTCTGGATATCCAAGCCGCTCGACCGGTCGGTTCCGACGGACGCGCGGGCGACGCCCGCACCCCTGAATTGTCCGCGCCGCAAGCGACGCCTCAGCCAGGCCAGTTACGCCGCCGCCAGAGTGCAGCGACGCCCACGAACGCGGCGGTAGCGTAGGCGTACCCGGCGAGCAGGTCGATCACGTAGTGATTGCCGGTGTACACGACCGCCCACGATTGTGCGAGCGGATAGACGGCGCCGCCGCAGAGCGCGATCCAGCGCCAGCGCGTCCTCCACGCGAGACTCACGACGAACAGGAAGCAGAGGAACGCATAGCCGGCGTGCAACGACGGGATAGCCGCATACGGGTTCGCGGGGACCAATTGCGAGATCGAGACGGAGTGGTAGCCGTGTGCGCCCGAGGGGTTCGGGGCCGGATTGTGCGGGATCCGGATCACGCCCGGCAGCAACCCGGCCTCGCCCGCCGCCCACGGGGGCGCCGCGGGGTACAGGTAGAACGTGGCCGCTCCTGCGAACGAGAGCACGAGCAACGTCCCGGCGAAGCGGTAAAAGAGCGCGCGCCTCTTCACCCAGAGAGCGAACGCAAGGAGCGGCGGAACGATGAAGTGCAGCCGCCACACGGTGATCGTCAGCCGGTCGTACCAGCGGACGGTTCCCGTCCAGAGCCAGTGCTGCAGCTCCTGCGACGGCACACTGCCGAACAGGTACCGGTCAACTTCGAGCTGCGGAGCATAGTGGGCATGAGCGTGCACCAGGTGAGCGATTCCGCGAGACTCGGCATAGAGCACGAGCAGTACGGCGAAGGGAATGAAATCGATCAGATAGCGCCGCGCCCGGCGCAGGACAAGCGCGGGTACGAGCAAGACGATCACGTAGCGGTCGGGCGTCAGCCCGAGCCCGAACAGCCAGATCGCCGTTCCGAGGGTGGCGGCGAGCGCGCCGGCCGCGATCAGCGCCGTTCGCCGGTCGAGGTTCTGGCGCGGTGGGCCCCACTTCTCGGGCTCCTCGCGCTCGGGCTGGCGGTACTCGTACGCGTCCCGTTCTGGAACGCCCCTCTGACCGCGGACGAGGGGGGCTACGCCGAGGTCGCCCGGCTGTGGGCCCGCGGGGCGACCCTCTACGGCGATGTCTGGGTCGACCGCCCGCAGGGCCTCGTAGTGGTTTTTCGCGGTCTCCATCTGATCAACGGCTCGGTCGAAACGCTGCGCGCTGCCGCAGCTGTCGTCGCGGCGCTCGTCGCCTCGGCGACGATGCTCCTCACCCTCCGCCTCGCGGGCGGCAGGATAACCGCCGCCGCCGCGGGCCTGCTCGCCGCAACCTTCGGCGCGTCGCCGTTTCTCGAGTCGTTCACCCTCTCGGGCGAGTTGCTCGGTTCACTGCCGGCAGCTCTATCGCTGCTCGCGTTCTGCGCCTACCTGCGCTCACGCCGCGCACGCTGGCTCGTGCTCGCCGGAGTGCTGACGGGATGCGCCCTGCTTGTGAAGCAGTCGGCGCTCGACGGCGGCCTCGCGGCGGTCGCCTACCTGCTGTGGCGCGAGCGACGAGGGGGGCTCGGGGCCTCGGTGCTCCTCACCGGGTCCGCGCTCGCGCCCGTCGCCCTCGCCGCGGCTGCGGCGACCCGCTTCGGAGACTGGTGGCACGCCGTCGTCGGCTACCGCTTCGAAGGCGACTCGGTCTTGACCGGGTCTCTGGCGGGCCGAGGTCACGAGCTCCTGCTCTCGGCTCCGGCACTCGCGAAGGGACTCGCCCTGCTCGCACTGCTGGCTGCGCTCGGTTGGAGACGCGCGCCGCTGCTCGCCAGATTGTGGCTCGGAGCGAGCGTCGTGGGAGTCCTCGGAGGCGGAAACTTTCACCCGCACTACTACGTCCAGCTCGTGCCGCCTCTCTCCCTGCTCGGCGCGCTCGGCCTGCGCGAGCTGTGGCACCGAAGAAGCCGCTCGGGCTTCGTGCTCGTCGCTGCCTCGACGGCGGCGACCCTCGTTCTCGCCCTTCCGGTCGCTTGGGCCTCGCCCACGGGGCAGGCGAAGGCGATCTGGCCGCACGACGCGCACCTGCGCCACGACGCCGCGCTCTCGCGCTACGTCCGGGCCCATACCCGCCCGCGCGACCGGATCCTCGCGCTGTGGGCCGACGCCGACCTGTACTACCTCGCCGACCGACCGCCCGCGACCGGATACCTCTGGTACCGGAACATCGAGGCGATTCCGGGCGCTCTCGACGAGGTGCGGCTCGCCCTCGCGCTGCGGCGTCCCAGCCTGGTGCTCCTCGTCCAGAGACCCGGGCAGCTCGACACGTCCGGCGACACCGCGCGGATCCTGCGACGGACGTACCGTCTGGTCGCCGAGGTCGACGGAGTGCCCGTCTACCGCCCGAGGTCGATGGCGCCGGGAGACCGCCGCTCGTAGGGCGTCGGGCTGTTCGAGACGCGCCTCGTAGCTACAGGCGCTCCACGCGGGAGCCTCCGACGATCGTCTCGGCGCCCGAGGCGAGGCGAACGAGCGCCTTGTGGCCGCCGTCGTAGTCGGGCGCCCAGAGCAGCAGCGTCGCATCCTCGCCGCTCACACGGCAAGGCGCCTCGCCGAGCCCCTCCCCGTCGAGCCAAGCCCGGATGAACGGGTTGGCGTCCCGCTCGGCCCGGATCGTAGTCTCCTCCCGGTGGCCCGGGAGGACGACCGTCCCGGGGTCGAGGGCCAGCAGGATGTCGAGGATCGAGTGCTTGAGCTGGCCGAGGTCGCCGTCGGCGCCGGCCGTCCCCCCGACCGTACCCTTGAAGAGAACGTCCGCCGTCACGCAGTGCGTGTCGTCGATCAGGAAGGCGACGTGGTCCGCGCAGTGACCGGGCGTGTAGATCGCCTTGATCGCGAGCGCGCCGCTTCGGAGCAGCTCTCCGTCGCCCAGGCGCCGGCTCGCGCGCACGCCGGCGTCGGGATGCGCGAGGAGCGGCACGTCGTGCCGTCGCGCAAGATCCTCGATCTCG
This sequence comes from Gaiellales bacterium, assembly GCA_038253945.1. Taxonomy (GTDB): domain Bacteria; phylum Actinomycetota; class Thermoleophilia; order Gaiellales; family Gaiellaceae; genus JBBRYW01. Next base: position 159,576 of record JBBSGR010000002.1, on the reverse strand, counting down.
ACGACGTGGTCGCCGTGACCGTGCGTGCAGAGGACGTGTGTCACGGTGATCCGGTCTTCCTCGATCCGGCGCTCCAGCGGCTCCCCGAGACCGTTGCTGTCGATCAGGACGCCGCTGCCGCCAGGCCGGTCGGCCACCAGGTACGCGTTCGACAGCCAGCCGGGATGCTCGACGCGGTCGACGATCATGTGAGCTCGACCACGCTTCGGATTCCGTCCTGCGCCTCCATCAGCTCGAAGCCGCGGTTCACCTCGTCGAGCGTGAGTCGGTGCGAGACGAACGCGTCGACGTCGATCTCGCCGATCAGGTAGCGATCCACGAGCTCGGGTACCTGATCCCGGCCCTTGACCCCACCGAAGGAGGAGCCGGCGACGCGACGGCCGGTGATCAGGTAGCGCGGGACGATGTCGAGCGTCTCGCCCTTGCCGGCCACGCCGCACATGGTTGCGAGCCCCCAGCCCATGCGTGCCGACTCGACCGCCTGTCGCATCACCTGCACGTTTCCGGTCGCCTCGAACGTGTAGTCGGCGCCGAAGCCGCCCGTCAGCTCGAGAATCCGATCGACCGCGTCCGGGCCGCCCAGGACCAAATCGGTCGCGCCCTGGCCCCGCGCGAGCTCGAGGCGCTCCTGCGCCAGGTCGACGCAGACGATGCGCACGGCGCCCTGAAGGCGGCAGCCGGCGACCGCGCCGAGCCCGACCATGCCGGCTCCGAAGACAGCGCACGTCGACCCGGCCGCGACGCCGGCTGTATTCATTGCAGCGCCGAGACCCGTCGACAGGCCGCACGCGAACAGGCACGCACGGTCGAGCGGGGCCTCCGGTGAGATCTTCGCCAGCGCAATCTCCGGCATCACGGTGTAGTCGGCGAAGGTGGACGTTCCCATGAAGTGGCGGACCGGCTCGCCGTTTCGCGAGAGGCGCGCCGTCCCGTCCGGCAGCCAGCCGGCGTTCTGCTGCTCGCGGATCGCCAGGCAGAGGTTCGTGCGCGGGTTCCGGCAGTGGATGCACTCCCGGCACTGGGGCGAGAAGAGCGTCACGACGTGATCTCCGGGCACGAGCGAGCTCACGTCCCCGCCCACGCGCTCGACGACGCCCGCGCCTTCGTGTCCGAGCACCGTCGGGGCGTAGCCCGAGGGGTCCGCTCCGGAGGCGGTGTACAGGTCCGTGTGACAGACGCCGCAGGCCTCGAGCCGGACGAGCACCTCGCCCTGCTTCGGCTCCGCGAGGTCGAGCTCCTGTACGACAAGCGGCGCCCCGAACTCCTCGAGCACAGCAGCCCTGATCCTCATTCGACCTCCTGCGGCGACAGCTCCGGCGCCGACGCGGCGCCCGGCGACCTAGGCTACCGCGGTGCGCGTTTGCCTGATGCTCGAGGGGCAGGAAGGGGTGACGTGGCCGCAGTGGCTCGCGCTCGCGCGCGCCTGCGAGGACAACGGGCTCGAGGGCCTCTTCCGCTCGGACCACTACAGCGGCCTCGAGGGGGGCGCCGGCGGCAGCCTCGACGCCTGGGCAACCCTTGCGGCTCTCGCCGCACGAACCGAGCGGATCCGGCTCGGGACGCTCGTCTCGCCGGGGACGTTCCGCCACCCCTCGGTGCTCGCTCGAAACGCGGTCACCGTCGACCACGTCTCCGGCGGGCGCGTCGAGCTCGGGCTCGGCGCGGGCTGGCATGCGCGCGAGCACCGCGAGCACGGCTTCGAGTTCCATGACCTGAGCTGGCGGCTGGAGCGCTTTCGCGAGCAGCTCGAGATCGTCCACCGGCAGCTGCACGAGGAAGAGCCTTTCGACTTCGAGGGCCGCCACTACAAGCTCGAGGGCTCCTGTGCGCTACCCAAGCCGGTGCAGCGGAGGCTTCCGATCATCGTCGGCGGCGCGGCGAAGCGCGGCACGGCGGATCCAGCGGCCCGCTTCGCGGACGAGTACAACACGACCGGCGCCTCGCCGGACGAATGCCGCGCGCGGCGCCGGCGCCTGGACGAGGCGTGCGAGCGCGCTGGGCGCGATCCGGCGACGCTGCCGCTCTCACTGATGACGTTCTGTCTCGTCGGCGCCGACCGGGAAGACGTGGAGCGCCGCCGGCGGCGGCTCGCGGAGCGGCTCGACCATTTCCCGAGCGATTCGAACACGACGATCGTGGGAACGGTCGACGACGTCAGCGAGCGGCTCCGCGAGTACGAATCTGCCGGCGTGACCCGTGTCATGCTGCAGCACCTCGCTCACGACGACGACGAGATGGTGGCGTTGCTCGGGCGCGAGGTCGCGCCCCGTGTTGCCTAGGAGCCTGGGGGTCTGTTTCGATCGGCTCGACCGGTCATTTCAGACGGCGGTGCGGGCAAGCCCGCACCGCCTGAATCTAGGCACCGCAAGCGGTGCCTAGCCGGCCCAGGGGGGGAGCTCGAGCGCTCGCTCGTACGCGGCCCGGTCGTGTACCGGCTCGCCGTGGGACACGATCACGCGCTCGAACGGGAGCTCGAGCAGCGCCCGCAGTGCAGGGAGCGCTCGCTCTTCGTGCCAGGGCGTCGACCAGATCCTGAGCTCGCCGTCCGGCGCGGTCAGCGCGTCCGCGAAGACGACAGCGCGCTGCTCGGGCAGCCAGAGCGGTGTCTCGTTGCGGCCCCGCCCGTCGTACAGGGCGACGAGGCCGCCCGGCAGCTCGCTGCCGGGCTCGATCGCCTCGAGCTCGGTCTCGGGCGCCTCTCCGCCCCAGAAGAGGTAGGGGCCGAACGCGCGGGCGTGGTAGCGGCGTGCGAAGACGTCGACGTCGCGGACGTGATCCGGTTTCAGGACGGCGACGAGAGTCGGCGGGTGGACGTCTAGTCGAGCCCAGACCTCGGCCGCATCGTCTCCTGGCGCGAGCGGGTCGAGCAGGGCGACCTGGCCGCCGGACTCGACGCAGGTCGAGGTCACGAACCGATCCCACCCGAGCCCTGGCTTCCAGTCTGGATGCTCGACCCGCCAGAGCCAAAGGCCGGGCGCCACGTCTCGAAGCTCGCGCGCCACGCTTCGCATTCTGTCAATTCGTCGAAGCAACCCCAGAGGCCCCGGGTAGAGTCACGACCATGGGGAGCGAGCCGCTCAGCGGAGGATGTGTCTGTGGAAGCGTCCGCTTCGAGATCGCCGAGCCGCTCGTCACGGCCGGCTGGTGTCACTGCACGCGCTGCCAGAAGCGGACGGGGACGTCTGCGTCGGCGCAGGCGCGCATCGTCCCGGGCTCGCTCCGCATCCTGGCGGGCGAGGACAAGCTGCTCGTCTACCGGCCGCCTGATGGCTTCGCCAAGGTCTCCTGCTCGGCGTGCGGCTCGAGCTTGTGGAGCGCCCACCCCGACGACTCGCAGGTAGTGAGCGTCCGCCTGGGGTCGATCGACTCGGACCCGGGAATCCGGCCGAGCTACCGCCAGTACGTCGCATACGCCGCGCCGTGGGACCCGATCCCGGACGACGGCCTGCCCCGTTACCCGGAACGGCGTCCGCCTCGTCCGGAAGCCGTGAAGGCGTGAGCGAGCACATGACGCGAGGGCAGCAAGGACAACTCGCCGCGGAGCTCGCAGAGCTCGAGGGGCCGAAGCGCGCCGAGATCGTCGAGGCGATCGCAGAGGCGCGCGAGCACGGCGATCTCTCGGAGAACTTCGAGTACCACGCCGCGAAGAACGAGCAGGGGCTGCTCGAGCGGCGGATCGCGATCCTGCGGGAGCGGCTCGACCACGCGACGCTCGTGGACGACGGTGACGGCGGGATCGTCTCGATGGGCTCGCGCGTTGTGGTCGAGGACGAGGCCGGCGCGCGGATCGACGTGGAGCTATCCGGCCTCGGCGGCGGGAACACCGTCTCGGCCTCCTCCCCGCTCGGCGCCGCGCTGCTCGGGAAGCGGGTCGGCGACCGGGCCGACGTCCCCGCCCCCCGCGGCGTCTGGACGGCCACGATCGTCGAGATCCGGCACTGACGAGACCGGCTGTACTAGCTCTTCTTCTCGATGAAGCTGATCTGTCCGCCTTTCTCGAGCAGCGCCCATTGGACGTCCTCGAGTGAGGCGATCTGCTGGAGACGCGCCTCTGCGGCGACCTCCTCCTGCGTCAGCCGCTCCCGTTTGAGGTTCCGCTCGATCACCTTGCCGTCCTGAACGATCACTATCGGTAACCCATATGAACGCTTCCTGCGTCCTTGCCCGGCTTGCTTTTCGCGCGCCGGATCATCACCGAACTTCTGGAACGGGACACTAGGGGTAAACCGTGACGGTGCGCTTGATCTTCGCGACGACTCTCGAGCCGTCGTCGAGCTCCACGTTCTGGGAGCGGTGGCCGACCTTGGTCGGGTCGACCTGGAACTGGACGAAGAGGATGAAACCCTCGCCCGCTCGGATCTGGCCGAGCCCGTAGACGGACCCGCCCGTTCCGGCTCCCTTCGCTGACCGGGCTCGGCACGAGCGAGTTGACCTGCATTCCTTCGAACCAGCCCGGATCGAGGACGAGCGTCGCGTGCTGCAACTCGGCGTGCGCGGTGACGTGGAAGCGCGCCGTGTAGAGCAGTCCCGCTCGCAAGAAGAGAGCTCTAGAGTTCTGCCGTGCGGATTCGTTCGGCCATCCTCTCGACACTCGCACTCGCACTCGCTCTCGCGCCCGGCGCACCCGCGTCGGTGTCCGTCGCGACGGATGCCCGCGCGCCAGGCCTCCAGGTCGACGCGGCAGGCTCCGCACTCGTCAGCTGGACGACGGTCGGCGGCACGCGCCGGTCGATCGTGATCCCCCCGCATGGGTACTCGCTCCCGAGCAACCGCTTCCACGGCGTTGACGTCTCGGCTCGGGTCGCCCCGAGCAGCCTGGCGATGGCGCTGGTGGTGCGCCACACTCCCGACGGCGCTCTCTGGGCGCTTCAGGCGTGGCGCAAGCACGCGGGCGGGCCGGTCGAGCTGCACTTCTCCCGCTGGCGGGGAACGCCGACCGGGATCTCGTTACGCGCCGTCTGCTGTCGGTACGGGCTGCCGACGCTGACCGGCCGCGCTCAATTCGGAGGACGGCCGGTCTACGGCAGCTTTCCCAGCCCGGCCGGCAAGGGCCTGCCCGACAAGGAGATCCGCACCTTCGTCTTCCTCGAGTGCTTCGCGTGCAGCGCGAGCGCAGGCGGCTGGGGATTCATGCGAGCGGTGGCGCCGCGCGCGCCGTCAGGGACCTACGCCCTGCTTCTGCGCTCGAGCTGGGTGGGCAAGCGGTACCGCGCCACGATCGCAGGGCCGAACCGTGGCTGGACGTACGCGCCGGACGCCAGATCCGTGCTGGTCAACCCGCGTTAGCGACGTCGTCGAGCGCGGCGGCGAGCCCAGAGGCGAGCTCGGCGAGCTCCGGCGGGCCGATCGTCAGAGGTGGGGAGATCTGCAGGCCGCCGCCGGCGAGCGTGCGCGTGAGGATCCCGTGCTCACGGGCCTTCAGCGTCACGCGATCGGTCAAGCCGGCGTCGTCGGCGAGCAGCGCGGCCTCGATCTGCACCGCCGCCAGCACCCCGAGGCCCGAGCGCACCTCGCCGACGAGCTCGTGGTCGGCGAGAGGGGCGAGCGCATCCGCAAGCTCGGACTCGAGCGCGAGCCCGCGGGCCGGGAGGTTCTCGCGCTCCATGATGTCGAGGTTCGCGTGGGCCGCTGCGGCCGCCGTCGCATGCCCGGAGTACGTGTACCCGTGGCGCCAGACTCCGGCGTCGCCGGTCTTCCAGAAAGGCTCCTGCACCGCCCGGCCGGCGATCACGCCGCCGAGCGGCACGTAGCCCGAGGTGATCCCCTTCGCGAACGTGACGAGGTCGGGATCGAGCCCGAAGCGGCTGCTCGCGAACCAGTCCCCGACGCGCCCGTAGGCACAGATCACCTCGTCGGCGACGAAGAGGACGCCGTGCTCGCGGCAGATCCGCCGCGTCTCCGCGAGATAGCCCTCGGGCGGGGCGTACACACCCCCCGCGCCGATGATCGGCTCGCAGAAGAAGGCGGCGACGCGACCCGGCCCGGTCTCCTCGATCGCCGCGGCGAGCGCCTCGGCTGAGTCCCACGCGACCCGCAGGGTGTCTCCGGCGACCGGCCCGACGCCGACCTTGAAGATGTCGGACCCGACGATGCTCGTCGCGTATCCCGTCAGCCCGTGGTAGGCGCGCTCTCGCGAGATCACGACCGTTCGCTCCGGCCGGCCGCGAAGGCTCCAGTAGCGCCGCACGAGCTTGACGGCGGTCTCGATCGACTCGCCGCCGCCGCTCGTGAAGAAGACGGCCGCGTCGTCCATGGGCGCGATCGAGGCGATCCGCTCCGCCAGCTCGGTCGCCGGACGACTGGAGACATCGCCGTAGTGCGAGTACGCGTGCAACCGGCCCATCTGGTCGGCGGCGGCCTCGACGATCTCCTGCCGACCGTAGCCCACGTTGCAGTACCAGAGGGCCGCCGTGGCGTCGAGGTAGCGCCGGCCGGCGTCATCCCAGATGTGCGCGCCCTCGCCTCGATCGAGGATCAGCTCACCCGACGCGGAGACGGCGTGCATATCGGCGACCGGATGCCAGAAGCGCGTCATGCTCGACCGAGCCTACTCGCGGCGGCCCGAAGTCGCCTGCCCCACTTTCAGTAGGCTGGGCGGCGGCGGCGTGGTCAGGCGCGATCCGACCCGCCGCGCCGTGGCATGCCGTCCGAGGGAGCCTTACCGTGAAGTCAGTCGATCCTCCCGACCTCGCCGTCTGGCCGACATTCGCTCGGCTGCTCAGGCTGTGGCGAGCGGAGTGGCGGCTCGCCGGCCTTGCTCTCCTCTGTGCCGCGGGCTACACGACCCTCTCGCTCGCCATCCCGGCGCTGATCCAGCGCGCGATCGACCACGCGGTCGTCCCGCGCCACCCCGGACGGCTCTGGCCGTACCTGCTGGCGATCCTCGGGCTCGCAACGCTTCGTCTGGGCGTCAACTTCAGCAGGCGCTACGCGACGGCGCGCGTCGGCGTGCGAATCGAGGCACGCATGCGGGAGCTCCTGTACGAGTCATACCTCCGCTTCCCGCGAGCGTTCTACGACCGCCACGCCACGGGCCAGGTCGTGTCGCGCGCGACGAACGACCTCTATCCGATCCGCTACTTCACCGGCTGGGGCATGGTGCAGGGGGTGCAGAGCACGATGATGATCGTCGGCGCCGGAATCGTGCTCGTGCTCGTCGATCCGGTGCTCGCCCTCTACACCGGTGTCTCGATGCCGCTGATCGGCCTGCTCGCCTGGCTCTTCGCGCACCGGGTGATGCCGATCTCGCGGCAGGTGCAGGAACGCAAGGGGGACGTGACCGAGGCCGCCGACGAAGCGGTGGTCGGGATCGAGATGGTGCAGGCATTCGGGCGCGAGGACGACGTGCGCACGCGCTTCGGAGCAAAAGCGGAGGGCGTTCGCGACACGGTGCTGCGGCAGGCCGGCGTCGAGGCGCGCCACCTGCCCGGACTCTACTTCCTGCCGGCGCTCTCGATCGGGGCCGTCGTCTTCTTCGGCGGCCGCGACGTCATCAACGGCGATCTGACGATCGGCGAGTTCGTCCTCTTCAACACGATCCTGCTGCAGCTCGTATGGCCGCTCGAGTCGCTCGGCTGGATCGTCAACCTGGCCCAGCGGGCTCTCGCGTCGGCGGGGCGGAGCTTCGCGTGGCTCGAGGGGATCGAGCGGCTCCCCGAGCCGCCTCGGCCGAAGCGGCTGGCCCGGGGGCCGCTGGGCGTGCGCTTCGAGGGCGTCCGTTTCTCCTACGGGGACGAGGAGGACGTGCTGCGCGGTCTGAACCTCGAGCTCGAGCCCGGCGAGATCGTCGCAGTCTGCGGAGCCACGGGGTCGGGGAAGACGACTCTTCTGAATTTCCTCCCCCGCTTCTACGACCCGACCGGCGGCCGCGTCCTGATCGGCGGTGTCGACGTGCGCGAGGTGAGCCTCGCAGAGCTCCGCTCCGCCGTCGCAGTCGTCACGCAGAAGCCCATTCTCTTCTCGGTTCCGCTGCGGGACAACCTCCTCGGCGGCCGCCCGGATGCACCCTGGGACGACGTGCTCGCCGCGTGCGAGGCTGCCGGGGTCGCCGCTTTCGTGGACGATCTCCCGCACGGCTACAACACCCTGATCGGCGAGCGGGGAGTCAATCTCTCCGGGGGCCAGCGCCAGCGGGTCGCTCTCGCTCGCGCGCTGGTGACCCGCGCTCGTGTGATCGTCCTGGACGACCCGCTCTCGGCGGTGGACACCCAGACCGAGCGCGACCTGGTGGACCGGCTTCGCCCCGCGCTCGCCGGCCGGACCGCCCTCGTCGCGACCCAGCGACTGTCGACGATCGAGCTCGCCGGCCGCGCCGCCGTGCTGCGGGACGGCAGCATCGTCGAGCAGGGTGCCGCCGCCGACCTGCTCGACGCGGGCGGCTCCTTCGCCGCGCTCTTCGGAGACGAGATCCTTGCCGCGTAGTCCCAGTCAGCGCACCGGCTTGAGCCGACTCGGGCTGTACGTCGAAGGCCGCTGGGCGCGCATCGCCGTGCTGCTGCTCGTCGCCACCGGCGGGGCCGCCGCCCAGGCGGGCGGCTGGCTCCTCGTCCGCGCAGCGATCGACAATGGGATCAGGCGAGGCGACGAGCGCTACCTCGCCGTGGTGGTCGCTCTCTACCTCGCGGTCGCGGCGGCGGGCTGGGTCCTGATGGCGATCCTCATTCGCGGCCTCGCAGGCGTTGGTCAGGGCATCGTGCTCGGGCTGCGGCGCGACCTGTTCGACCATCTCACGTCGCTCTCGCTGCGCTACTTCTCCGAGCAGCGCGCGGGGTGGATCATCGCGCGGCTCACGAGCGACGTGGACGCGCTTTCGGACGTCCTGGCGCAGGGGCTGCCGACGCTGGTCGCGAACGTGGTGTTGCTGCCGACGGCCGTCGCCGCGCTGTTCGTCGTCGACTGGCGTCTCGGGCTGGTCGCACTCGTGATCCTGCCGCCGGTACTGGTGCTGACGCGCTGGTTTCAGGGGCGCTCGGCGGTGGCGTTGCTCGAGGTGAGGAACCGAATCGGCGCCGTCACGGCACAGCTGGCGGAGTCGGTCGGGGGAATGGCCGTGATCCAGGCGTTCAACCGTGAGCGCGCCTTCCAGGCGGAGTTCGACGGGCTGAACGGCGCGAATCGAGCGGCGAACATCCGAGCCCAGAAGCTGCTCTCCGTCTTCTTCCCGGCAATCGAGTTGCTCGGCGTCGTCTCGACGGCGGCGGTGCTCCTCGTCGGCTCGCACTTCCTCGCCCACGGCTCGTTGACGATCGGGACGCTGATCACCGCCGTCTACCTGCTTCAGCTCGTCTTCCAACCGCTGCAAGAGCTCTCCGACGTCTACGCACAGCTGCAGTCCGCGGCCGCCGCGATGGTTAAGATCAGCTCCGTCCTCGATACGGAGCCCGAGATCGACGACCGCCCGGGAGCCCGGCCGATGGGACCGATCGAGGGTCGTCTCGACCTCGACCACGTCACGTTCGCCTACGGCGAGGACGACGTGCTGCACGGGATCGAGCTTCGGGTGCCGGCCGGAGGCTGCCTCGCGCTCGTCGGCGAGTCGGGCGGCGGAAAATCGACGCTCGCGAAGCTGATCGCGCGCTTCTACGACCCCGACGCGGGCGCGATCCGGGTGGACGGCGTCGACCTTCGCGAGGTGCAGCTACGCAGCTACCGGCGTCAGCTCGGCGTCGTGCTCCAGGACCCGTTCCTCTTTGCCGGGACGATCGCGGACAACATCCGATTCGCCCGACCGGAAGCCACAGACGAGCAGGTCCGCGAGACGGCAGAGGCGGTAGGCGTGGATCGAGTGGCGGCGCGGCTGCACGGCGGGCTCGAGCACGAGGTGCGTGAAGGTGGTGCGGGCCTCTCGGCGGGCGAGCGGCAGCTGATCTCGATCGCGCGCGCGCTCCTGTCGGATCCGCGCATCCTGATCCTGGACGAGGCGACCTCGAACATCGACCGGCCGACGGAGATCCTGATCGAGCGGGCGCTCGACCGGCTCCTGCGCGGTCGGACGTCCGTGATCATCGCGCACCGGCTCGCCACGGTTCGCCGCGCCGACGAGATCCTGGTGCTCGAGCGCGGCGACATCCTTCAGCGAGGCACGGAGAGCGAGCTGCTGGCGGCGGACGGTCCCTTCCGGCGGCTCGCCCACGATCTGCGCGGCGCGACGGCTGCGCGAACGGGAGGCAAGGCGCACCGGAGGCGGCCGCGAGATCGTCGCGATGCGCGTTTCCCCGCGCGCTGACGACCTCGATGACATCAGTCGACTCCTCCCCAGATGTCCCCGACGGTGAAGCCCTCGGGGAACGGATCCGTCTCGTCGAGCACATAGTGCGCAAACCCCGTGATCCAGGCCTGGCCTGTCAGCGTCGGCACGATCGCGGGACAGTCACCGACGCGCGTCTCGGCCACCAGGCGACCGGTGAAGAGCGTGCCGAGAATCCCCTCGTGCACGAGCTCGTCCCCGAGGCCGAGGCGGCCCTTCGCGTGCAGGGCGGCCATGGCCGCGCAGGTGCCGGTTCCGCAGGGTGAGCGGTCGATTGCGCCGGTCCACGTCATGGGCCGTTGCCAGTCGAGCTGACCCGTCGAGACGACAACGGCGTTTCTTCGCGTCGCGCTCGCGTGCGTGGCCGGCCCCCACAGCTGCGAGATCGTGATTCCCTCGATGGCCGGGTTCTCCGGATGTGAGACCGGAAGCTGCTCGCGCGCGGCCGCCTTGATCATCTCGCCGACGCGGGCGATCTCGGCGCCCTGGTCAGGTGTGAGGGTGAGGCCGAGGGGGGCTGCCTCGGCGATGACGTAGAACATCCCGCCCCAGGCCACATCGACCGTGACTGCCCCCAGCTCGGGCACCTCGATCACGGCGTCGAGGTGGGTTGCGAAGGCGGGGACGTTCTGGAACGTGACGCCGGTCACCTTCCCGCCCCTCACCTCGGCCCGAATACGAACGAGACCGGCCGGCGTGTCGAGTGCGAGCTCGGTCACCGGCTCGGTCACCGGTACGGCCCCCGTCTCGATCAGCACCGTGGCGACGCAGATCGTGTTCGAGCCCGACATGGCGGGATACTCGGCCTGCTCCATGATCACGAACCCCGCGTCGGCCTCGGGATCGGTCGGCGCCAGGACGAGGTTGCAGTTGGCGGCGGGATAGCCGCGCGGCTCGCGGAGCATCCGCCTCCGCAGGTCGTCGTGGTGCTCGCGCAGGTACACCATCTTCTCGAACATCGTCGCGCCGGGAACATCCAGCACGCCGCCCACGATCACGCGCCCCGGCTCTCCGCAGGCATGCGCGTCGACAGCCGTGATCATCCGCGAGAGCTTCATCGGTGTGTGTCGACGTACTGCTCGACGAGTACGGCAAGCTCGCGCCGCTCATCCGGGACGAGCGCTCGAAGAGGCCGCCGCACGTCCTCCTCGATCGGGACGCCGCGCCGGCCCAAGACGAACTTGAGCGCGGCGTGGAACGGGAACCGCTGCACCGAGTCGCGCAGGCGGGCAAGGTCTGCTCCACCCTCCGCGCTCGGCGCCGCGACGACCCGCGCAACCGCCTCCGGGAACGCCGCGGCGAGCCCGGACACGGCGCCTACGGCGCCACCCTCCAGTCCGCGTGGAATCAACGCCTCGGGGCCGACGAAGACGTCGAGCCCATCGATCAGATACGGCTCGAAGCGCTCCCACGACGCATCTGAGACCTTGAGCCCGGCGAGGTTGGGCGCCTCCTCGCGGAGCTCCGCGAGCAAGGCGAGCGGAACGGCATAGCCGCTCCGGGCCGCGAACTCGTACACGAAGAACGGCAGCGGAGCGCAGGCTGTCGCGGCGGCTCGAAAGTGCTCGTGCAGGGCGCGGTCGTCCAGCTCGAAGTAGGGCGGGCCGATCACGGCAACCCCAGCGGCTCCGGTCTCAGCTGCGTGCGCGCTCAGGGCGACCGTGTCGCTCGTCGTCTGCGCCCCGCAGTGCACGATCACGGAAAGGCGCCCGTCGGCGGCGGCCAGGAAGCGCTCCGCGACGCGCCGTCGCTCGGCCTGCGAGAGGAGCATTCCCTCCCCGGTGGTGCCGAGGACGAGCAGGCCGTCCAGCCCTGACGCTGCGAGAAAATCCACGAGCGGGCCGACCGCACCCTCGTCGATTCGGGCGCCTCCCTCTCGCAGCGGCGTGACCGACGCCGCGAACGTGCCGCGGAGCTCAGCCACCGTGCGCCTCGGCGTAGACCGCCCTGCGGGCGCCGCCGGGACTCGTCCCCTTTCCCGGCGCTGTCATCCGCGCAGCAGAGCCCTCAGGAAGAAGAGCGTGTTCGCCGGCCGCTCGGCCAGCCGGCGCATCAGGTAGCGGTACCACTCCGGGCCATAGGGCGTCGCGACGAGAACCGGGTAGCCCCGGCGGACGAGATCGAGCTGAAGCCGGGGCCGCACTCCGTACAGCAGCTGGAACTGGAAGCGCTCGTGCGGGACGCCTGCGCGCTCGGCGAAGGCGATCGCGTGCTCGATCAGGTGCTCGTCGTGCGTCGCGATCGCCGTGAAGCCGCCTTCTCGCAGCGAGAGCTCGAGCAGGCGGACGTAGGCCGCGTCGACGTCTTCCTTCCGGGGATAGGCGAGCTCCGGCGGCTCCAAGTACGCACCTTTGACGAGGCGAAGGTTCGGCGCGAGGTCGAGCAGGGAGCGCAGGTCGTCCTCGCTGCGGTAGAGGTACGACTGCAGGACGGTGCCGACGTTCTCGTGCCCAGCCGTGCGGAGGCGGCGGTAGATGCGGAGCGTGGCGTCGACCCAGCGCGACTCCTCCATGTCGATCCGGACGAAGTTGCCGAGCGCGTTCGCGGTGGAGACGAGCTGCTCGACGTTGCGAAAGGCGAGCTCCTCATCGAGCTCGAGCCCGAGCGCGGTCAGCTTCAGCGCCACGTTCGTCGCGAGTGCTTCTGATCGAATCCGCCCCAGCAGCTGCTCGTAGGCTGCCACGGTGCTTCTGGTCGCTCCCGGGCTCGCCAGGTGCTCGCCGAGCAGGGTCGTGTTCGTCACGAGGCCGGCCTTGTTCAGACCACGAAGGACCGGTACCGCGGCGTCGAGCGTCTCGCCCGCCACGAAGCGCGCCGCGCCCAGCCGCATGCCGTAGCGCCGCACGAGCCTCTGTATGCCCGGGCTGTCCGCCGCCGCCAGAATGGCATGCCGCAGCCCGGCGTCGACGGCGGACGCCGACCACCTTCGCAGCGGGGGCGGCGTCGCCGGCCCCAAGCCTTCGGTGCGGCCCTCCACCTGTGCGAGCTCGGCGTGATCGGTGGTGGAGATCAGGCTCTCACCGACGACCGCTGCTCGATGTCTTCGCGGCCGGCCTGCTGTTGGTCAGTCATAGTCCCGAAGGTTATGCACGGACGCTACGTTCCAGCCATCCGCGGCGCGAAAGTGTGGAGCTCGGTCCGGGGCGAATAGCCGATGGTCTTCCTTTCCGAGGCGGAGGTTCGCCTCCTGCTCGACCCGGTCGTCCTGGTCGATGCCCTGGCCGACGCGTTTGTCGAGCTCAGCGCCGGCCGAGCGTCGGTGCCGCCTCGAGTCGCCGCAGCCACCCCGGGCGGGAGCTTCCTCGCCGCTATGCCGGGCTACGTCGACGGAGTCCTGGAGACGAAGCTCGTGACCGTCTTTCCCTCGAACAGCGCGCTGGGAATACCGACCCACCAGGCGGTGATCGCTCTCTTCGACGCGACCAACGGCTCGCCGCTCGCGCTGCTCGATGGCACTCACATCACGGCCGTTCGGACCGCCGCCGCGTCCGCCCTCGCGACGCGCTCGCTCGCGCGGGAAGACGCGAGGGTGCTCGCCGTTCTCGGCGCCGGGGTTCAAGGCCGCTCGCACCTCGACCTCGTCTCGCGCGTCCGCCCGTTCCAGGAGATCCGGGTCGCGAGCCGAACGTTCGCGCGTGCGGAGGAGCTCGCGCGCGACTTCGGCGCGCGGGCGTTCGAATCGCTCGAGCGCGCGGTTCGCGGCGCCGACGTCGTGTGCGCCTGCACGGATGCGTCGGAGCCGGTGCTCCGCAGGGACTGGCTGGCGCGCGGAGCGCACGTCACATCCGTCGGCGCCTCTCGCGAAGGGCCCGAACTGGACGAGGCGACGGTGCGAGAAGGGGTGCTAGTCGTCGAGTCGCGGGCCGCTTTTCGACCGTATCCGGCCGGCGCCCACGAGCTGCAAGGGCTCGACCCGGACAGCGCAGCCGAGCTGGGCGAGGTGCTTTCCGGCGAGCGGCAGGGTCGAGCCTCGGCGGACGAGCTCACCGTGTACAAGTCCATGGGGCACCCGGTCGAGGATGCCGTCGCCGTGAAGCTGGTCTACGAGCGGGCGCTCGCCGCGGGAGTCGGGACCGTGGTTTCGCTCTGAAGGTCTGGCCCTACGCCACCTCGCGCAGTCGGCCGGACTCGACCTCGTAGACGAAGCCACGCACGTTGTCCTTCTTCGGGATGAACGGGCTGGCCTTGATCCGCCCGATCGACTGGCGGACGTCCTCCTCGAGGTCGATGAAAGCCTCCGCGGCCCATTCTGGCTTGACGCCGGTCTCGTCCTGGATCTGCCGCCTGAAGTCATCGTCACCGAAGGTGAGCATCCCGCAATCGGTGTGATGGATGAGCATCACCTCTTCCGTGCCGAGCAGGCGCTGCGAGATCGCGAGCGAGCGAATCTCGTCGTCCGTGACGACTCCCCCGGCGTTGCGGATCACGTGGGCGTCCCCCTCGCTCAAGGCGAGCAAGCCATACGGATTCAGGCGCGCGTCCATGCAGGCGACGATTGCGACTCGCCGCCTCGGAGGGAGGGGCAGATCGCCCTTGTCGAACCGTTCCGCGTACCCCTGTGCATTCTCGACCAGCTCGTCGATGACTCCCATGCCCCTCCGATCGCTTCAGTTTGGAAAGCGTCAATCCTATACGAATTGAAGCTGAGGCGCTGCGGACCGATCCGTCCACCGTCAACGCGCCGGGCTACGGCGCGGACGGCTTCGACTGCGACGTAGTATTGGCGCGCTATTCGGCGACGACGTCGCCACGCACTCCAAAGGAGGAGACTGTTGAAGAAGCTCAAGCGGTGGCCGATCCCGCTCCTCGTCGTGGTCGTGCTCGGGGGGCTCAGCGTGGCCGGTGCCTCCGCGCGCCAGACAGGGCAGAAGCGGAGCGGCGCCAAGCTCCAGGCTTGCGCCTTGCTCCCTGACACGAAGTCGTCGACGCGCTACACGCTGTTCGATGCCCCGTACTTGACGAAAGCGTTCAAGTCCGCCGGCGTGTCGGCTCAGGTCCTGAACGCACATGCTGATCCGCAGAAGCAGAAGTCGCAGGCCGAGCAGTGCCTCGCCCAGGGCGCGAAGGTGATCCTGCTCGACCAGCTCAACGCCGGCTCCGGCGCCGCGATCACGAACGAGGCGGTCGGCCAGGGCGCAAAGGTGATCGATTACGACCGCCTGGTCGTCCACAGCAAAGCGGCGTACTACGTGTCGTTCGACAACGTACGGGTCGGGAAGCTGCAGGGCGGCGGCCTGGTCTCCGCGCTGAAGGCGAACGGCAAGTACTCGCAGCATCCGGTGATCGCCGAGCTGAACGGCGGCATCACCGACAACAACGCGCACCTGTTCAAGCAGGGCTACGACTCGGTCCTCGGCCCGCTGTACAAGAAGGGCACGTTCAAGAAGGCGTCGTCCGGCGACCAGTGGACCGACTGGGATCCGGTCAAGGGCCAGACGATCTTCGAGCAGATGCTCGTACGCAACAGCAACAAGATCGACGGCGTGCTGGCGGCGAACGACGGGCTCGCGGGCGCCGTGGTCGCGACGCTGAAGAACAAGGGCCTCAAGCCGATCCCGCTCACCGGACAAGACGCCACGCCGACGGGCGCGCAGTTCATCCTCGCCGGCTGGCAGAGCGGAACCGTCTACAAGTCGGTCAGGCAGGAGGCGAACGCGGCTGCAAAGGCCGCAATCAACATCATCAAGGGCAAGGCCGTCAAGACGAATGGAAAAGTCAGCGGCACGAAGTCCATCCTCCTGACGCCCGTCTGGATCACGAAGCACAACTACAAGCTCCTCTTCAAGGAGGGTTTCTTGAAGAAGGGCCAGGTCTGCTCGGGCCAGTTCAAGAAGTACTGCAAGTAGCCGATTCAGGTCCTAGGTGAGGGCGCCGAAAGTGTCGCGGCGCCCTCACCGTGGTACAACACCCCTCCTTGAGCGATAGACCCACTCTCGAGCTTCGCGGCGTCTCCAAGCACTTCGGCTCTGTCCAGGCGCTGTCGGAGGTAGATCTGGAGGTCCGCGACGGGGAGGTGATGGCGCTCGTCGGGGACAACGGGGCGGGGAAGTCCACCCTGATCAAGTGCGTCGCCGGCATCCACACGATCGACGGCGGCCAGATTCTCTTCAAAGGGGAGCCGGTGCAGATCCACGGCCCGAAGGATGCGGGCCGGCTCGGAATCGAAGTCGTCTACCAGGATCTCGCGCTCTGCGACAACCTCGACGTCGTGCAGAACATGTACCTCGGCCGCGAGGCGCACGATTCGATCTTCCGACTGCGGGAGCCGGTGATGGAGCAGAAGACGACCGAGACGCTCGCTTCGCTGTCGGTAACGACCGTCAAGTCGATCCGCCAGCCCGTGGCGACCCTGTCGGGCGGGCAGCGCCAGTCCGTCGCGGTCGCCCGCGCCGTCATGTGGAACTCGCGCCTCGTGATTCTCGACGAGCCGACGGCGGCCCTGGGCGTCGCCCAGACACGACAGGTGCTCGACCTCGTCAGGCGACTCGCCGAGCAAGGCCTCGCGGTCGTGATCGTGTCGCACAACCTGCACGACGTCTTCGAGGTCGCGGACCGAATCACGGTGCTGAGGCTCGGACGGGACGTCGGCGTCTACGACCGCGACAAGACAACGCAGCAGGAGATCGTCTCTGCCATCACCGCCGGCGTGCCGACGAAGGTGGCCGGGATCCCCGATCAGGTCGAGCTGTGAGCACGCTACGCGTCCGGGATCGCCGGAGTGACGCCGCCCGCGGTCGTCGGTCGCCCGCTCCGCATGAGCTTCAAGAGGTCGGCCCATGACCACGCTACGCGTCCGGGATCGCCGGAGTGACGCCTGCGGTCGTCGGTCGCCCGCTCCGCTTGAGCCTCAAGAGGTTGCCCCATGACCACGCTACGCGTCCGGGATCGCCGGAGTGACGCCTGCGGTCGTCGGTCGCCCGCTCCGCATGAGCCTCAAGAGGTTGCCCCATGACCACGCTACGCGTCCGGGATCGCCAGAGTGACGCCTGCGGTCGTCAGTCGCTGGCTGCGCATGAGCCGCATGAGGCTGGCGGATGAGCACCGCCGCGCCCGCCGAGGTGCAGGCTGCAGCCGAGGGCCAGGACGGACTTCTCGGGTTTCTCCGCGCGCGCATCGAGGCCCTCCGATCGGGGGACGTGGGCAGCCTTCCCGTCGTCATCGGGATCGTCGCGATCACGGTCTTCTTCACGGCGAAGACGAACTTCTTCTTCACGGCCGCCAACTTCGACAACCTGATCGTGCAGATGGCCGGCGTGACGACGATCGCCATCGGTGTCGTGTTCGTGCTCCTGATCGGGGAGATCGACCTTTCGATCGGCTACCTGAGCGGCGTCGCCGGCGTCGTCGTAGCCGAGTTGCAGATGCCCGGCTCGGGGCACCACCTGCCCGGACTGATCGCGATCGCGGTCGCCATCCTGGCCGGCGCCGCGATCGGCGCCGTCCAGGGGTCGTTTGTGGCGCTGGTCGGCGTCCCGTCTTTCGTCGTGACGCTCGCCGGCCTGCTCGCGTGGCAGGGCGTGATCCTGAAGGCGCTCGGCACGCAGGGCGTGATCGGGATCCAGGACAAGCAGATCAACGACGTCGCGAACTACGTGCTGCCGAAAAGCTGGGGGTGGGGCCTCGCCGTCATCTTCGCGCTCGGTTACGTCCTCGCCGGGCTGGGCGGATACTTGACGAGACGCCGCGCCGGGCTGCGTGCGGGGAATCCGGTGCTGACGGCGATCCGCGTCCTCTTCTGGAGCGGGCTCGCATTCGCGGTCGTCGGTGTCTGCAACAACTCCCGCGGCGTGCCCTTCGCGGGCCTGCTGATCGTGGGTCTAACGGTACTCGGCTCGTACGTCGCGACCCGCACGACGTTCGGCCGCCATGTCTACGCCGTCGGCGGCAACGCGGAGGCGGCGCGCCGGGCCGGCATCAACGTGAAGCTGATCCGCATCTTCGTGTTCATGATCTCAGGCGCGATGGCGGCGATCGGCGGCATCATCTTCGCGTCGCGTCTCAACTCGGTCGACCTGACCTCGGGCGGCGGGACGATCCTCCTGGACGCGATTTCCGCCGCCGTTATCGGAGGCACGAGCCTCTTCGGAGGCCGCGGGTTCGTGAAGAGCGCGCTGTTCGGCGGCCTGATCATCGCGATGATCTCGAACGGAATCGACCTCGTGGGATACAGCGACGCGACGAAGTACATCACCACGGCGGTGATCCTGCTCGCCGCGGTGACGCTCGATACGGTTCTCCGCCGCCGCCAGGCCGCAGCCGGCCGCTGAACAAGGAAGTGGTTGCTCGGCGGAGAGGGCGAGGCCCACCTCCTCCGCTGTCTCCGGGGAGACGCGACCGGAGAAATGATCTCCTATAGGTCTTCATCTCCGACGAAAGGAGCGGCCAGGTGACCGACATGCCGACCGAAGATCCCGGCCCTGCACCTGCGGCCGCGAAGGAGCAACTCGAGCGGGCCCTCTTCGAGATCAGGCGCGTCATCGCCGGCCAGGACGCGATGCTCGAGCGCGTCCTCGTGTGCCTCCTCGCCCAGGGCCATTTGCTGATCGAAGGCGTGCCGGGCCTCGCCAAGACGCTGACGGTCAAGACGGCGGCCGGCGTGCTCGGGGGGACGTTTTCCCGCATCCAGTTCACGCCCGACCTGGTTCCTTCGGATCTCGTCGGCACGCGGGTCTTCCGGCCGGGCGAAGGCGTCTTCGAGACCGAGCTCGGGCCCGTCTTCTGCAACTTCCTGCTGGCGGACGAGATCAATCGCGCACCGGCCAAGGTGCAGTCGGCGCTCCTCGAGGTGATGCAGGAGGGGCAAGTCACGATCGGCCACATCACGTATCCGGTTCCCGATCCCTTTCTCGTGCTGGCGACGCAGAACCCCATCGAGTCGGAAGGGACGTACCCATTGCCGGAGGCGCAGGTCGACCGCTTCATGCTCAAAGTCGTGATCGGCTACCCCGCGCACGACGAGGAGTTGACCGTCGTTCAGCGGCAACTCGTCTCACCGCCCGAGCTTCGTGAGGCGCTGGCGCTCGACGATCTGCGGCGCCTGCAGCGGGCCGTCTTCGACGTCTACGTCGATCCCGCACTCGTCAGCTATGCGGTGGACATCGCGACGGCAACCCGCGATCCCGTCCCACACGGGCTTCCGACACTCGGCGACTACATCGCCTTCGGAGCGAGCCCGCGCGGTCCGATCAGCCTCGTGCGCGCGGCCCGCGCGCTCGCGCTCCTGCGCGGCCGCGACTACGTCCTCGTCGAGGATCTGCGCGCGCTGGCGAAGGACGCGCTGCGCCACCGCCTCGTGCTCACGTATCAGGCGCTTGCGGAGGAGGTGGACGTCGACGAGCTCCTCGATGCAGTTCTCGCCGCGGTGAGCGTCCCACGCATCGACCTCGCCGGCAGAACCGCAGCGTGACGCCCGACGGATCCGATTCGTCCACCGCCCGACTCGCTCTGGTGGCACATTCCCCCCGCATCGGCTACAACGAGGCTGTCTCATGAGCTTCCGCCGCGAGCAGCGAGCGGAGACGCCGGAACGCCCCGGCCCAGGACCAATGCCCGAGGCGCTGCTGCGCGCGCTCGACGTCGACCTCGGCCGCAGCGTCGAGGGATTGCTCGCGGGCGATTACCGCTCCACCCTGCTCGGTCGCGGCACAGAGCTCGCGCAAGTACGTCCGTACGTGCCCGGCGACGATGTACGCCGGATGGACTGGAACGTGACCGCGCGAACGGGAGAGCCTCACGTGCGCGTCGACCTCGCCGAGCGCGTCCTCGTGACGTGGCTCGTCCTGGACACGTCCCTGTCGATGCAGTTCGGCACGGCGGAGCGGCGTAAGGCGGACGTTGCCGAGGGCGTCGCGATCGCGGTCGGCCACCTTTCCACTCGCCGCGGAAACCGGCTCGGGGTCGTCACGTTCGGCGACGCCGAGCCGCGCATGGCGCCGCCCAGGCAGGGACGCGTGGGCCTGCTCGGCATGCTCGCCGCGATTCGCCGCGAGCCCGAGAGCGCTGCCGTCGGGTCCACCTCCCTCGGGGTGGCGCTGAGCAGGACGGGCGCGCTCGCGCGGCAGCGGTCGATCGTCGTCGTGTGCTCGGACTTTCGCGGACCGCGAGATTGGCGCCGTCCCCTACTCGAGCTCGCGGGCCGGCACGACGTAATCGCCGTTGAGATCCGGGACCCGCGCGAGCAGGAGCTGACGAACGCGGGCACCCTGTGGCTCGTCGATCCCGAGACCGGTCGGCAGCTGCGCGTCGATACGAGGAGCGAGCGCCTGCGCGCTCGCTTTGCAGCCGCCGCCGCAGCTGAGCGCCACGAAGTCGCTCGCGGCTTCTCGTCGATCGGCGTCAGCCATCTGGTCTTGACGACCGCCGGCGACTGGCTCCGGCCGCTCGCGGTCTTCCTGCGCCGGAGACGGCGTTGACCTTCGAGTGGCCGCTCGCGCTCCTGGGCCTCGTGGCCGTCCCGCTGCTCGCGGCCGCGTACGTCCAGCGCGAACGCCGACGAGGCTCGTTCGCGGCGCGCTTCGCGAACCCCGCGCTCCTGCCGAACCTCGTCCACGCACGGCCGGGGGTGCGCCGCCACCTCCCGCCCACCGTATTCCTGGCCGCGCTCACTGCGATGATCGTCGGCGTTGCGAGGCCGCACGCCACCGTGAGCGTGCCGCGCGAGGAGGCGACCGTGATGCTGGCGATCGACGCATCGGTGTCGATGCGGGCGACGGACGTGAAGCCGTCGCGCCTCGCCGCGGCGCGCACCGCAGCGCGCGCCTTCGTGCAACGCGTGCCGGAGAGATTCCGCGTCGGCCTCGTCTCGTTCTCCGCGAGGCCCTTCGTGATCCTGCCGCCGACGCAGGATCGCGAGCTCGCCGCGAGTGCACTCTCGTCGATTCGATCAGGGCAGGGGACGGCGCTCGGCAATGCCGTGAAGCTCGCAATCCAGGTCGGTCAGCGACAGCGCTCGGGAGATGGAGCTGTGCCGCCGGTCGCCGTGCTCGTGATCTCCGACGGTGCGCAGAAGAGCGGCCGGACGACGCCGCAGGCCGCAGCTCAGCTGGCCCGCGCACGCCACGTGCCCGTGTACGCAATCGTCATCGGCACCGCAAACGGGGTCGTCGAGGTTCGCTTGACCGGCGGGTTCAAGCAGCAGATCCGCGTCGCACCCGACCCCGACGCGCTCCGTCAGATGACGCGCACGACCGGCGGCGAGCTCTTCAACGCGACAAACGACTCGCGCCTGCGCGACGTCTACCGCCGGCTCGCCTCCCGGCTTGGACAGCGGCGCCAATCGAGGGAGATCACAGACGTCTTCGCCGGCGGGTCGGGCGCGCTCCTGCTCGCGGGGGGAGCGCTCGCCGTGTTCTGGTTCCGGAGAGTTCCGTGAAGCGGTTGGTCCTCGCCATCGTGCTCGCGGGAGCCGCCTCGACGGTGGGTACCGCGCCCGCGCGGGCGACGAACGAGTGCAACGGGTTGCAGGTCTGCGTACGCGTCGCCGGTCCGTGGGTCGTCGTTCCGACGACGCCACGCGTGCCGCGGCCACGCGTCGAATACCAGCTGTCCTGTCCTCGCCGCTACATCGTGGGAGGGCTCGACGCGGAGCCGAGCGACCGCGGCATCGACGTCGCGTTCCTGGGAAAGCTCGGCAGCCCGGTCAATCCCGGAATCACGACGGCGCGCTCCGCGGTCTTCGCCGCGACGTTCACGGGCGCGACCGGCCGCGCGCCGAGCTTCCGGCCGCACGTGGGCTGCATCCCTCTGTCCGGCGGGGGCGGCGGGCCGGTGCCGTTGCGGAGTCCAAGCGCCTACTCGTCATCGGCGCAGGCGGCAGGGGAACCCACCGTCCGGCGCATCCGGACGTTGCGGCTGCGGGCCGGAACGACGCAGACCGTCGCGCGCGCCTGCGCTCGGGGAGAGCGGCTCATCGGCGGCTGGCACGCCGTCGGGTTCTACACACGCCGCGCCCCGGCCGCGGGTCTGATCGAGAGCGTTGCGGCGAAGGAAAGCTTCGGTCCCGCCAGGATCACGGTCTCCGTCCGCAGCGGAAAGCGGATCCAAGGCGTGCGCGCGATCGTGCAGGTCGGCGCCGTGTGCGGAGGCGGGGCGTGAGCTTCGGCCACCCCCGTCTGCTTCTATCGCTTCTGGTCCTGCCCGTGGCGATCGCCCTCTACCTGCTCGGTGAGCGCCGCAAGGTGCGTTACGCGGTCCGCTACACGAATCTCGAGGTGCTGGCCGCGGTTGCGGGCGGGCGCCCGTGGCGACCGTATGTGCCGCCCCTGGTGTTCCTGGCCGCCCTCGCGGCGCTCTGTCTCGGCGTGGCCCGTCCACGCACGACGACACTCGTGCCGCAGGAGCGCGCAACAGTCATCCTCGTGATCGACGTCTCGCGGTCGATGGGGGCTTCAGACGTGAAGCCGACGCGTCTGGGCGCGGCCGAGGCCGCGGTGCGAGCCTTTCTCGATCGTGTGCCGAAGCGCCTCCGCGTCGGCCTGATCGCGTTCGCGGGCGTCCCCAGCGTCGTGGCTCCGGCTACGACGAACCACGAGCTCGTGCGCGAATCGCTCGACGGCATCACGAACTACGGCGCTCTCGGCGGAACTGCGATCGGCGACGCGCTCGCCGCCGCGGTCGAGCTCGGACAGCAGTCGGTGACGGGGAGCGCCAACCTCGCCGCGACAGCCCGGTCGACGTCTCCAACCCGGGGTCTCGTCTCGATCCTCTTTCTCTCGGACGGCGCGCAAAGAGGGGGCTACTACCTACTGCCACTTCAGGGCGCCGACCGCGCGAGGGCCGCGAGCATCCCCGTCTACACGGTCGCGCTCGGAACCCCGAGCGGCACGCTCGACAGCGGCTCCGGCGTCCTCGGCGGAAACATCCCCGTTCCGCCCGACCCTGTCACGCTACGGGCGATCGCGGAGAGGACAGGCGGCAAGTTCTTCGAGGCGCGTTCGACCGAGGGCGTCAACGCCGCGTACGCGGACCTTGGCTCGAAGCTCGGGCGGAAACCCGCAAAGACAGACGTGACGTACGCCTTCGTGGCGAGCGCTGCCGGGCTGCTCGTGGTGGCCGGTCTGTTGTCTGCCGCTTGGTCTCCCCGGCTGCCGTGAGCTCCCGGGAGATCGTCACTCTCCACCGCCTCGAGCCTGCTCGCCACCCACAGCTGCTCGAGCTCTTCGCAACCGCGTGGTGGACGGCACACCGCGAGCCCGCCGCGGTCGAGCAGATGCTCGCGAGCACGGACGTCGTCCTCGGCCTCGTCGATACCCCATCCGACCGCCTCGTCGGCTTCGCACGAGCCATCACCGACCGGACCTTTCTTGCCGTCGTGCTCGACGTCGTCGTCGACCCGGAATATCGGGGAACCGGCCTGGGCGCTCGACTCGTCGACGAGTTACTGGTGCGCCCCGAGCTCGCCCACGTGGACAGCATCGAGCTGGTGTGCCAACCCGAGCTCGTCGGCTTCTACCGACGCTGGGGCTTCACCGACGAGGTAGGCGGGTCGCTGCTGATGCGCCGGACCAGGAACGCGCTGCTGGCATCCCCGCCCTGAGCCGCACTACGGGCGGCCTACGCCGCAATCGGATTACTGACGCCGGTCGACCAGCCGCTGACGAGCGCTGCGGACGGCAGTACGAGGCGCACAGCCGCCGCGTACCCGCGCTCGACGCGGAAGTCGAAGTCGTACGCTCGAGGCAGGACGCGCTTGGTCCGTGGAGAACGCCCGGCGCGAGCCGCTTCAGGTCGATGCGCGCCCGGACTCTGATCTGAAGCACCCGCGTCTCCACCGAGTCACTCCAGACGAAACGAACCGTGCGAGGAATGTCCGTGAAGAGGCGGAAGCGAACCGCGGAATCCGGGCCGGATACCGGGATCTGCGCCGGCTCGGTCCAGGGTCCGAACACACCTCCGCCCGGCGTCAGGTAGGGCGGATCGGCGACGATGCGGGCGAACTGGGGCAGCGGGGCGCAGCCGAACGCAGAGCCGTAGAGGTCGACCCACTCACCACCCGGCTTGAGCGGCTCGATCGGGTATACCTCGATCACGGGCAGGCACGCCGCTGAAGCTCGCGCGGCAAAAACGACAGCGACCACTGCGATCAGAACAGGACGCATTTCGACCCTCCTCCGGACGACGTCGCCGAAGAGAGTACGGCGGCGAAGTGAAGGTTTCGTTTGGGTCTCGGGCTGCGACCGGAGGATCCGGCTTCGAAAGGCTCGCTACTTCTTGATGTGCAGGTTGATGCCGAGCAGGATCAGCGGCCACAGCGTGACGGCGAGAACAGCCGAGAGGATCTGCCGCAACGTGTTGAGATGCGCGAAGTAATGGTGCTTGTCGGCGATCACCCCGCCCACCACCAGGTAGACGACGCCCAGGAAGCTGATTCCGCGTCCTCGGTACATCCATGACTCGTGTACCCAGCAGGTCGCCGCGGCAATCGCGATTTCTACGACCCGGCACGGGCGCCGGCCCGACCGCCGTCGTCGTCACCGCCAGGCGGCCGGGGTCAGCGCGCCTGAAGCACATCGGCCGTGTAGAGCGGTCCGTCGAAAATGTCGGTCGTGGACGGACGCGGCTCGCTCGTCGCTTCCAGCTCGTACAGGTGGCTCGTCCCCCCGAGCACCCCGGCGCCGACGTAGTCGTTGAAGTCGCGCACGAGCCGCCGGGTTACGAAGCCCAGCTCGACGATCGTTTGCTGAACTCGGAACGACGCCTGAGGCCGCCGCGATCCGAACGACAGGAAGACCCTTCCGCCCGCGCCGGTCAGCGCGCTCGCGGCGCGCGAGAGGAAGAGCCGTGCGGCCTCGACCGTATACGGCGGGTCGGTGAAGACCGTGTCGAATCGAGCGCGAAACCGGTCTGGTAACGGCCGCCGCAGATCGTGTTGCAGGCACGCGACCGGGAAGGGAGCCTCAGCGAGCTCGCGGCAGACGAAATCGACGACGGCGGGATCGACGTCGACAACCGCGAGCTCGGCGATCGTGGCGGGGGAGCCGAAATGACGGACGACGCTCTGGATCGCCACCGAGGTCAGGTCGTCGTCGCCGAGCAGCAAGATCCTGCGGCCTACGAGCGCGTCCGCCTCGTGGAGTGCGAGCACACGCCGCAGCTTCGTCTGGTAGGTGCAGTGACACTGGTCGAGGTCCAGGCGAACGGCGGGGCCGTCGCGGGTCGCGCGAGCGATCTCCCGGCCAACGCCCGCGAGCTCACTCCGAGCTCCGCCCGCTCGGCTGTGACAGGTCGGGCACGTCGAGGGCCCAGGGAGCCGGAGGGCGCCGCCGGAGAACAGATGGCGTCCCCGCGTGGTGAGGCGCGACGGGCGTTCTTCTGCGACGACGCCGCGGCGGCGGAGCTCGCCACAGACCGCGGAGACGATCGGCACGGGGAGCTCGACAGCCCGGGAGATGCGGCGGATCGACACGGGCTCGAGCCGCGTCAGCGCGGCGATCACAGCACGGACGCCGATCTCGCCTTCCGCGAGGCCGACGGCGGCGGCCACCTCGCACACGATCCGGCGATCTTCAGCCAAGGGCACGGGGGATGCAGGTAACCGTCGCCCGTTCGACGCCGAGCCCCGCGCCGATCGAGCGCAAGACGGCGTCGCCGCGGAGATCGCCGTATGAGAGCAGGTCGATGTTCGCGAGCGCGAGCTCAGGCCACGTGTGGATGCTCAGGTGTGACTGGGCGAGCACGAGCACGCCGGTGACGGCGCCGTTCGGGAAGATGCAGAACTCCTCGCCGAGGACGCTGGCGCCGCCCGCTCGGGCACCGGCGTAGAGGATCGACCTCAGGAGCTCGGCGTCGGTCAACACCCGCGGGTTCCGCACCCAGGCGTCCATGGCGTGCAAGAGCATTCGAGCACTCGGCTGGCCCGGTCTGCGACCCTCGTCGCGGCGGCCATACTCGTTCTCGGACAAACGGACTCCTTCGTCGTCGTGGGCGTGAAGGCGCCGCCCGCGACGAAGGTGCCTTCCTCAGCTGGGAGAAGGCGCTACCCGTCGGAGAGAATCTCAGGCGACGCGGGGAGGAAGGGCAAAGCGCACAGTCATCGTCGACATTCCCCCCTTCCGCAACCCGCTGACCCGGCGAGGGTAGCGGCGGGCGCCGCACCGCGTCAAGGCGCAGCGCCACCTCCGCCGCCACGCCGCAATCATGCCGCCGCCCGGATTCCGGCAACCAGCTCGTCGCAGATATACGCGCGGAGCGACCGGACCGGGACGCCGTAGTCGCTCAGGGCCATCGCCACCTGGTCGGCGTCGAGCGAGCTCCGATCACCTGAATTGGATACGAACAGGGACGAGGGCGTGGCCGCAAGGTCTGCCTCGCCGCGCCGCGAGCGGCGAGCGGTAGCGCAGGCAGCGTGCCACGACCCCCCGGCCAGGCTCCCAGAGCGCCGGATACACGACGCTCTGCAAACGAAGGCCCTGTTTATCTCGCCGGCGACCAGCGCGCGAGCGCCTACACGTACTCCTCCACCTGCACCGCAGCCCGGCGGCGAGTGATCCGGCGCTCCTCGTCCGCATCGGGCAGGAACCATCGCTCGGCGATCGCCGTCGGAACGACAGCAGACAGCACGACCACCGTAACGAGCAACGAGAACTGAGTCTTGTCGATGATCCCCGCGTTTAGTCCGTAGAGCGAGGAGATCGTGCCGAACGTGAGACCCGTACTCATGAGCAAGGTCGTGAACGTGGCGTGACGCGGTGCTGCCCGGCGAGCGAGCGGGAGAATGAAGGCGACCTTCGGGATCATCTTCGTGGCGAGGAGCGCCGCCAGCAGGCCGAGGTTCGCGCCGACGGCGCCGAGTGAGACGTTGAGGCCGCCCTTGATGAAGAAGAACGGCGTCAAGAAGGCGAAGGCCACGACGCGAAGCCGCTTCTGTTCCTCGCGGTGCTCCTGATAGTGGCGGCTCATGACGAGGCCGAGCACGAAGGCGGGTAAGACAGCGTGTCCGTTGGAGGCATTGGCCAGCACCATCAGCACGAGCAGGCAGACGAAGACGAGCTTGATCTCGGGCTCGATCACCCGGTCGCCGTAGCGTCCGAAGAACCACGGGGCGACGCGGGGAAGAGCGAGCACGAACGCGAGCGAGACGACGAGGAACACCGGGAACCAGAGATTCGGCTTGATGAAGATGGCCGAGAGGGCGAGCGCGGTGCAGAGATCAGTGACGAAGGTCGCGCTCATCACCAGCTTGCCGATTCCGATGTCGGTCAGGCCGCGCTCTACGAGTACAGCGTAGACGACTGCGAGCGACGTCGTCGAAAGGGCCGTGCCGGTGATCAGGGAAGCGCGAAGCGTCCAGTCCAGCAGGAAGTGCGAGACGAGCGAGGCGACGACGAACGGGCCTGCGAACGAGGCGAGACCGATGCCCAGCGAGGCTTCGAGCCGACGTCGCATATACGCGGGATCGACCTCCATGCCGGCCAGAAACGTCAGCACGATCGACGCGAACTGGGCGATGAAGTCGAGCCAGTCCTGGGTCTGCAAATGGAATGCATTCCCGGCGAAGACTCCGAGGGTCAGCTCAACGAGCGCGGCGGTTATGCCGAGCTCGACCGACACGATGCTCGCGACGAGGACTACGGCCGCGAGAGCCGCGGCAAGCTGGATCGGGCTCACGTCGATACCTCCACTTCGCGTCTCACTTGACGTTCCGTAGAGGCCATCAGCCCCGGAGAGCGGTTGGGCGCGAGCCTCATCGCGCGGGCGGCGACATCGTAGCGCTTCCGACCCCCCCGGACGGAGCCGCCTCACACCCGCAACCGCAGCGGGCGGGTCCGCCCGCATGATTGGCTACAGCGGCTGCACCGCGGGTGCAGCGCCGTCCGCACCGGCCAGCGCCACTTGATGCCGCTCTCGTCCCCCAAGCCTCGCTCGAACGTCACCACCCTCGGTTGGGCCGCGTTCTGGAGCGGGATGGCGCAGGAGATGGTCTATCCGCTGCTGCCGATCTTCCTGGTGGTCGCGCTCGGGTCGTCCAAGACAGTCCTCGGTCTAGTCGAAGGCCTCCTCGGCGTCGGCGTCACGATCGCCCGTCTCGCCACCGGGCGCGCTGTCGACCGCGGCGCCTCTCCGCTCTGGCTTACGAGAGTCTCCTACGCAGTCTCGCTGCTCGCCCGTCCGCTGATCGCACTCGCGCCGTCCGTGCTCGTCGTCGGGGTCCTGCGGGTCGCCGATGGGCTCGGTAAGGGCGGCAAGGATGCGCCGCGCGACACGCTCGTCGCCGCCGATGCCGACACGGCGACGATGGGCCGGTCGTTCGGGCTCCAGGTGATGCTCGACACGCTGGGGTCGGTCGCCGGGCCGATCGCCGCCGGTCTGGTGCTGCTCACCGTGGGCCGCGACGCCAACGGCCTGAGGGTCGCCTTCGCCCTGGCGTCGCTACCGGCGCTCGGTGCGCTCCGGCAGTTGCGGCTGGCGCACGACGTTCCCCGCCGACTCGTTGCCGAGGACCGCCCGCACCCGAGCCTCCCGCGGCCGTTCTTCGTTCTACTAGCGGCGGTGACGCTGTTCGGCCTGGCGAACTCGAGCGACACGCTGCTGCTGCTGCGCGCACGGTCAGCGGGCTTGTCCGCGTCCGACCTTGCCTTCCTCTTCGCGGCGTTCAACCTCGTGTATGCGCTGCTCGCCCTCCCAGCGGGCAGGCTCTCCGACCGGATTGGAAGACGGCCGCTGCTCTTCGTCGCCTGGGGTGCCTACGCAGCTGTCTACGCTGGTTTCGCGTTCGCGCACAGTGCGCCCGCTCTGATCACGCTCTTCCTCGCGTACGGGATCTACTACGCGGCCGGCGAGGGGACGATCAAGGCCTGGATCACGACCCTCGTCCCGCCCGACCGCCGCGGCTACGCCTTCGGCCTCAACGCCGCGGCCAGCGGCCTCCTGATACTCCCGGCCAGCGTGATCGCAGGAGCACTGTGGGATCATTTCGGGCCGCGCCCCGCGTTCTTGTTCGGAAGCGGGGCCTCGCTCCTGGCTCTCCTCGTTCTGGCACTCTCGCGAAGCCTCGCCCCCGCGCCTCGTACAGACGGTTAGACGCCAAGCCCCACCGGCGTATCCGGCTACGCCCGAATCTTTACCCGACCTCTTCCAGATCCGCTTCGGAGGCTTCGTCGAGATGGGCTGCACGTCGATCGTCGAGCTCGCCCATCTCGGAGAGCTCGACGCCCTTCTTGACCCAGTTTCGCTGCTCCTCGGCGAGCGCCTTGGCGACAAGCGCGACGTGCTTGCGACAGGAGAGAGCCTCGAACCCGCCGTCAAGCCGGACGAGCTTGACGGAGACCAGGTACTGGGCTTCTTCTCGCTCGCACCCCTCGAACCTGCGACGGCCGCTGCTCGGTTCCGGTTTCAATCCCATGACCTGCCCTTCTTCGTCGCAGCCGAGCCTACCAACGTCGAATCGTCAGTGCCACCCAGATTCCGCCTCCATTCCTCCGCTCGGGCCTTACCTCGCCCGCGATCCGGCGTGGCTCGCTTCTGTCAGGCCGCTGCCGCTGCCGCTGCCGCGGCTGCCGCTCGGCGGTGGGTGCGGAAGGCGTCGCGTCTGCTTTCGGGAGTGACGACCACCACCGGGCAGGGAGCCTCGCGAAGCAGCCGCTGCGTGAGGCTGCCGGCCATGATGCCGGCCAGCGGCGCCTGCCTTCGGGTGGCTACGACGATCGCGCCTGCCCGCTGTCGGCGAGCAGCGTCGGCGATGATGCTCGCCTCGTGCGTGAGGGTCGTCGTGCATGCTTCGAGGTCTGCGTCGAACCCTTCGCGGCGAAGCTCCGCCACGATCTCCCGCGCCCGCGCATGCTGCTGATCCTCGTCGGCGCGCCGGGGGAACCTTGCCCCGCGAACACCGCCGCCGACCAGCTGGTTGACATGGACGACGACGATACGCGCCAGGAATCGCTCCGCGAGCCCCCTGGCTGCCGGCAGCGCGCGCTCCGACTCCACGCCGTCAATCCCTACAATTACGGTCTCCATCAGAATGCGCCCCTTTCGTGTCTTGTGCCGCTGTCACGGTAGAGCCGGCGTTAACGACTTCGCGCGTTTCGTAAGCAGCGCTTCACTGCGAGGTGAGGCTCGCGGCCCACTTCTGCGCCGGTGCCGCCACCGGGCGCCTGTCCACTCGATCTCGAGCGGAAAGCGAGGCTTCCAGGCCCCGGCCGCCGTTCAGCGCGAGGACGAGGTCGTCTCGATGCCCACGGCCTGATGGAGTCAGCCGCCGCTTCCTTCGCGCCGAGTACCGGTGTCGATGACCTCGACCGGGCACTGCACGGCCTGTACTGGGGCGACAACGTGGTCTGGGAGCCGGATCATGCCGACACCGCCACGCCGTTCTTCACGGCGATCGCCCAGCTCGCACCCAACTACGGCCACGCCGCATATGTCAGCCTGTCCCGGCCCCCGGAAGTCGTTCAAGGAGCGTTCCCGGGTTTCACCGTGATCGACGCGCGACCCGGCACGAGCCTGGCGGAGCCGGGCCCGCTGCTGAACGCGATCCGACTTCAGTCGAGGCAACAGGCCCGCACCCTGCTTCTGCTCGACCCGCTGGACGAGATGACCGGCCGCTGGGGCGTGGACATGACCCGCCGCTTCTTCACCCGCTGCTGCCCACTCTTGCTGCAGGTGGGGGCCATCGCCTACTGGTCGCTCTCCCACGGGGAGCATTTCGAGGCGCTGCGGCGCGACGTCGAGGACGTCACCCAGTGCGTGCTCGTCCTTCGTGACGGTCGGCTGCGCATCGCGAAGGCCGAGGGACGCCCGGTTGGCGTCCAGGGCAGCGTCTACCACTATCGCCTCACTCGAGACAAGCCGGTGCTCACGCTGGCGCCGGCAGCCGCCCGTCTGGGCGCCGCGTTGCGGGCCGTGCGCCTGCAGCGCCAACTCAGTCAGGCCCAGCTCGCCGACCTCGCGGAGGTGTCGGCCAGCGCCATCTCCCAGGCCGAGCGCGGCCAGCGAGGTTTATCCCTCGACACCCTCTTGACGCTCACGTCCAAGCTCAACATCACCGTCGATGAGCTGCTCCGCGGCCACATCTCCCCCGGCTACCGGCTCGGCCGCCGCGACGACCCATCAGCACCGCCGACCGGGACGCCGATCCCTTTGCTGGACGATCCCGACGCCGGGCTGCGCGCCTACCTGATCCGGTTAGCGCCCGGGGCGTCCGCCACGCCCAACATCACTCACAAGGGCACCGAGCTGGTCGCAGTCATCGCCGGCCTGGTGCAGGTCCACGCGACGAGCGGGCGCCCCGTCTTGCGCCAGGGAGAAGCGCTCCTGGCCGACCGCACGAGTATCCGCGGCTGGCGCAACATCGCCCAGCGCCCCGCAGCACTTTTCTGGATCATCCGGGACTAGTGACGAGGTAGACAGGGATCTTGGCGCGCCGGCGTACGCGGTAGGGCTCCTGCGACCACATCAGGTCGGCGACGACCCGGTTGCGGGGAGCGTCCGCCGCCATCACGATCACGTCGCAGCCGAGCCGCTCGGCCTCGCCGACGATCCGCTTCGCCGCCTTTCGGGTCGCAAGCACATGCCCCTGCGCCTCGAGCCCCTGCCGCCGGAGCTCCTTCACAACCCTCGAGACGAGGCGGCGTTGCTCCTCCCACTCGCCCTTGGACGGGAGCAGGCCCGGGTTCGGGAGACCGAGGCTCGTACCCCAGACGCGGGCGACCGAGAAGACGTGCACGGGGGCCCGCGCCGGCTTCGCGAGCCGGGACGCGAGCTCGATCGCGTGTGCTGGGATCTCGCGCCCTTCCGATGCGAGCAGGATCCTGGCGATCGTGAGCGTCGATGGGTCCGGCGGCTCGGCCATGCCCGAGGAGATTTCGGGGCGCCGAGCCGAGCCGGCGCCCCGACGAAGTCGTCCTTAGGTCTGCGGGCCGGGCATGACGAGACCCGGCGGCTCGGTCTTCGGGATGGGCCCGCTGCGGGGGTCCTCGACCTTGACGCGGTACCAGTAGAGCGGCAGGTACGAGAGCAGCACGCCCCAGCCGATCAGGTAGTAAACGAGCGTGTTGCCGATCTTCGCGTAGTAGATCCCCCCGTAGAGCCAGATCACGGCGTAGAGCACGGCCATCCCGAGCGCGACGTACTTCATGAACTCGGGCAGCTTGAACGGCCGCCGCGCATTCGGCTTGTACTTTCGCAGCAGGTAGTAGCCGACCAGCACGGGCAGGAACGAGAACGTATAGCCGACGTTCGAGAACGTGTAGATCTCCACCGCCCCGCCGGCGAGCACGAGGACGAGCGAGCAGAGCACGTTGAAGAACATCGCCCGGTCGGGCACGCCGTGCTTGTTGATCTTCTGGAACCAGCGCGGGAACTGCCCGTCCACGGACATCTGGTGCAGCGAGCGCGCGCAGCCCATGATCGCGTTCAGGGCAGAGAGCGCGAGCGCCACGATCAGCATCAGCGCCACGAGCCAGTTGAGGAAGTTGCCTCCGGTCGAGAAGACCTTGCCGGCGAAGGTGACGAAGATCGTCTTCGGGTCGACGAAGCTCGCACTGGACAGCGCCTTCGCCCCGAGTACGATCACGAACGCGATCGGGATCAGCGTGTAGATGAAGAGCCCGTAGCCGCCCTCGAGGTTCATCGCGATCTTCGCGTCGCGGTCAGGGTTCCTCGTCTCCCCGATGTAGCACGCCGCCGCCTCCATGGCGATGACGTTCCACGTCAGCAGGAACGAGTACGCGATGTACACCGTCAGCCAGCCGTGCCCGCCCAGGCCCGAGAAGAAGCTGGTGCCGTCGAGCTGATGGAAGCCGGAGAGCTCGCCCCAGTGCGCGACCGACGGGTGGAAGATCCAGGCGATCGCGATGAACGTCAGGGGGATCATCGAGAGCATGGCCAGAACGGTGGCGAACACGGTGCCGAAACGGATGCCCAGGTAGGCCGGGATGAAGAAGAGCAGGATCCCTACGATCGAGATCGCCACCGTCCACCAGGCGATGAAGGTGTGGATCGGGGTGAAGCCCGAGGTCGTGTTGAGATTGAAGCGATCGGCCAGGTAGAACGAGGCCAGGATCATGTTCAGCGGCGCGACCGGGAACCAGCCGAGCCAGTAGGCCCAGGCGGTCACGCCGTTGATGTGCTTCGCCGCACGCGGCCAGCGCTCCCGAAACGCCGGGTACGCGTAGGACGGGGAGCCGCCGGTCCGTTCCGGCATCATCGCCGAGAGCTCGGCCAGGATGAGGCAGAGCAGGTAGCCGGTGATCGTGATGAAGATGATCACCGGGATCGACGACGCGCCGAGCGTGGTCACCATCACCGGCGCGATTCCCGTGACCAGGATCGTGCCGGCGAGGCCGATCACGAATGCGCCCCACCAGTTCGTCTCCTGGCTGAGGCCGCCGCCGGCGTAATCGAGCTCTTCGTGGCCGGTACTCATCGAGCCTCCTTCCCCCATCCCGAGGCGAGGTCTGCAGCTTCAGTCGCCGGAGCCATCAGACCTGCTCGAGGGTCGCCGCTGCCAATACGGGGAATCTGACAGATCGACCGGCTCGACGCAAACCGACAACACGGCAGAATTTCGGGGCGAATGAGCAGGCTATGACGGCACGCTACGCGTCCGGGATCGCCGGAGCGACGCCCGCGGTCGTCGGTCGCCCGCCCCGCATGAGCTACCAGAGGTTCGCCTATGACGGCACGCTCCGCGTCCGGGATCCCCGGACTTGCGCCGGCAATGACCCGTCGCCCGCCCCGCATGAGCTACAAGAGGCTCGTCCATGACAGGGATTGCCGACTTCCTTCAGCGCTTTCAGCCGTTCGAGGGCCTGGAGCGCTCGAAGCTCGAGGAAGTTGCGCAATCGGCCGAGGTACGCCGCTACCGCGCCGGCGAGAACGTGCTCGTCGAGGACGGCCGGCCGGCGTCGCATCTCTACGTGATCGCTGAGGGCTCCATGGAGCTCGTCCATGAGGGGGAGCTGATCGACATCCTGGAGCCAGGAGAGAGCTTCGGGCACCCGTCGCTCTTGACCGGGATGGCGCCGAGCTTCACCGTCCGCGCGCACGAGGACGCGGTCTGCTACCTGATTCCGGGAGAGCAGGCGCTCCGCGTGCTCGGCGGGCCGGCCGGCGCGGGCTTCGTCGCGACGACGTTGCGTGAGCGGCTGACGCGGACGGGGCATACCGTCCACGCGCTGCCCCCGCTCAGCACGCTCCGCGTCGCTGATCTGATCGACCGGCCGCCGCCGTTCTGCGACCCGGACACGCCGATCCGCGAGGCGGCGCGCGAGATCACGACGAGCGGGGGTACGGCGATCCTCGTGCGCGAGGACGGTCGGATCGGAATCGTCACCGACGCAGATCTGCGCAGCAAGGTCGTCGCCGGCGGTGTTCCCCTGGATGCGCCGGTCTCGACGGTGATGAGCGCGCCCGTGCACACCGTACCGCCGGATCAGCTCGCCGTCGATGCCGCGGTGGACATGCTCGACGGCGGCCTCGACCACCTCGTCGTCGCCGATGCGCGCGGGCACGTGCTCGGCCTGGTCTCGGCCGCAGATCTGATGAGCCTCGAGACGAGCAGCCCGTTCGCGCTGCGCCACGTCGTGCACGGCGCGAGCGACGAGGGCCAGCTCGTCGAAGCCTCGGCGCGCCTGCGGCGGCTCTTCCTGGCGCTGCTCGACGCGGGCGTCTCGCCGGTCACGATCGGACGCGTCCTCTCCCTGCAGGTCGACACGTTCACGGCCCGGCTCGTGGACTTCGCCATCTGGCGGCACGGGCCGGCTCCTGTCGCCTGGGCGTGGCTCGCGCTCGGTAGCGCCGCTCGGCGTGAGTTCACGCTCGGATCGGATCAGGACAACGCGCTCGCCTACGCCGAGTCGCCGGACGGGGCCAGCGTGGACGAATACTTCGAGCGGCTCGCCCGCGACGTCAACGCCGGGCTCGCCCGCTGCGGCTTCGGCCCGGACTCCAACGACGTGCTGGCGAGCAGCCGTCTCTGGCGGATGTCCGAGACCGAGTGGCTGCGCGCGTTCCGGGAGGTCTTCGAGCTGCCGGACCGCTCGCACCTGATCCGAGCGACAGTCGCCTTCGACTTCCGGCACGCCAGCGGCGGGCTCGAGATCGTCGGTCCACTCGTTGCCGTGCTGCGGGACGCGAGACGCCACCCGGACTTCGTCCGCAGGCTCGCGCGGACGGCAACCGACTTCAAGCCGCCGCTCGGCTTCCGAGGTGCTCTCGTCGTCGAGCGCCAGGGCAAGGCCGGCGGCCGCCTGGACCTCAAGCGCGGCGGCGCGATCCCGATCGCGAACCTCGCCCGCTTCTACGCGCTCGCGAACGGAATCACGATCTCGGCGACGCTCGATCGGCTCGTCGCCGCCGAGCAGAGCGGAGCGCTGGAGGCGGAGCCGGCGGCCGCGCTCCGAGAGGCCTTCGCGATCGTGGCCCGCGTCAGGCTCCAACACCACGCCGCCCGCATCGAGGCGGGGGAGGAGCCGGACAACCTGATCGACCCCGACGAGCTGGCGCCGCTCGCGCGCCACGAGCTGAGGGAGGCGTTCCGCGCCGTCGCGCAGGCGCAAAAGCGGCTCGGCCTCTACGTGCCTCAAGGTATCGGGTAGCTCTACCGAG
Organism: Gaiellales bacterium; assembly: GCA_038253945.1. GTDB lineage: Bacteria > Actinomycetota > Thermoleophilia > Gaiellales > Gaiellaceae > JBBRYW01. The sequence continues at coordinate 123,788 of JBBSGR010000002.1, read as the reverse complement.
CTCCCGGGATCCAGTCCGTGCCGGCCAGCGGCACGCGGGCCATCGCGGCGGCCTCGATCGTCAGCGCGACCAGGTCCTCCGACTCGAGGTTGTGGACGTGCGACTTGCCGCACGCCCGCGCGAGGGTCTGCGCTTCGAGCGTGAGCACGCGCAGGTAGTTGGCGATCCGGCGTCCACCCACGAGCGGGTCGAACCGGGCCGCGAGGTCGTCCTCCTGGGTGGAGATGCCGGCGGGGTCACGGCCGGCCTGCCAGCCGTCGTAGAAGCCGGCCGAGCTGCCGAGCCGGCGGTACTCTTCCTCGTACTCCGGGCTGTTGTCGCCCATCGCGATCAGCGCCGCCGTGCCGATCGAGACGGCGTCGGCGCCGAGGGCGAGCGCCTTTGCCACGTCGGCGCCGCTGCGGATCCCGCCCGAGACGATCAGCTGCACCTGCCGGTGCATCCGCAGCTCCTGCAGCGCGTCCACTGCGATGCGCGTCGCGGGCAGCGTGGGGATCCCCACGTGCTCGATGAAGACGTCCTGGGTTGCCGCGGTACCGCCCTGCATCCCGTCGAGGACGATCGCGTCGGCCCCCGCCTTCACCGCGAGCTGGACGTCGTAGTGCGTCCGGGTCGCTCCGATCTTGACGAAGACGGGCTTCTCCCAGTCCGTGATCTCGCGCAGCTCGAGGATCTTGATCTCGAGGTCGTCGGGGCCGGTCCAGTCCGGGTGCCGGCAGGCGCTTCGCTGATCGATCCCGACCGGCAGGTCGCGCATCGCGGCGACGCGGTCGGAGATCTTGTGGCCGAGAAGCATGCCTCCACCACCCGGCTTCGCACCCTGGCCGACCACGATCTCGATCGCGTCGGCGCGGCGCAGGTCGTCCGGATTCATCCCGTAGCGCGACGGCAGGAGCTGATAGACGAGTGTCTCGGAGTGCTCGCGCTCCTCGGCCGTCATCCCGCCGTCTCCGGTCGTCGTCGAGGTGCCGACCTCGGTCGCACCGCGTCCGAGCGCTTCCTTCGCCGGGGCCGACAGGGCGCCGAAGCTCATGCCCGCGATCGTTACCGGGATCTTCAGCTCCAGCGGCTTCGTTGCGAAGCGGGTTCCGAGGACGACGTCGGTGCCGCAGCGCTCCCGGTAGCCCTCCAGGGGATAGCGCGACATGCTCGCGCCGAGCAGGAGCAGGTCGTCGAAATGAGGCAGGCGGCGCTTGGCGCCGAAGCCGCGGATCGCGTAGATACCCTCCCGGGCGGCGCGCTGGATCTCCGCGATCACATTCCGGTCGAACAGAGCCGACTCGCGCAGCCCAGGCTGCCAGCGCGAGCCCAACGAGGTGCTGTTCTCCGCGGTCGTCGCCATCAATAGTCCCCCGCGTGGTCGACGTGGAAGTTGTAGAGGGTGCGCGCCGAGCCGTAGCGGCGAAAGTCGCCCGGGTCGGCGTCGTCGAAGCCGGCCTGCCCGAGCAGCGATCGCAGCTCGTCGACATGGCGGGGACTGAGCTCTTTCTCGACGCAGTCCGCGCCGAGGCCGGCGACCTTGCCGCGCACGTAGAGCTGCGCCTCGTAGATCGAGTCGCCGAGCGCGTCGCCCGCGTCGCCGCAGACGACGAGGCGTCCCCGCTGCGCCATGAACGCGCTCATGTGGCCGATCGATCCCCGGACGGCGATGTCGATCCCCTTCATCGAGATCCCGCAACGGGCGGCGGCGTCGCCGTGTACGACAAGGAGCCCGCCACGGCCCGTCGCGCCGGCCGACTGACTCGCGTTGCCCTCGACGATCACGGTCCCGGACATCATGTTCTCGGCGACGCCGGGCCCTGCGTTTCCGTGCAGGCGGACGGTCGCAAGCTTGTTCATCCCGGCGCAGTAGTAGCCGACGTGCCCCTGGATCTCGACCTCCAGCTCGCCGTCCAGGCCGCAGGCGACCGCGTGGGCGCCGTTCGGATTCAGCACCCGCCAGCGACGCGGCTCCGTTCCGTCAGCCGGGAGCTGATGGAGGCGCCGGTTGAGCTCGCGCAGCGGCGTGGCCGCGAGGTCCACGACCTCGACGCCGGCGGCCCGCGAGGCGACTGCCATCAGACGAGCGCCCGCTCCCACGCATAGACCACGCGCGGCTCCGGCTCCCAGATTCGCGCATCGGCGGCGCCCGGCAGGACGGCGAGCGCGCGGTACTCCGAGGCCATCGCCACCCACTCGTCCGTCTCGGCGAGAACCGCCGGCTTGCAGGCGATCGGGTCGCGCAGCACGGCGAAGCCGTCGGCGGTGCCGACGAGGAACGTGTAGAACCCGTCCAGGTCGTCGAGACAGCGCTCGAGCGCCTGCTGCAGCGACGCGCCCTCGCGCAGGCGCCAGGCGAGGTAGCCCGCTGCCACCTCGGTGTCGTTCTCGGTCTGAAACTCGATTCCCTCGCGGCGGAGCTCCTCGCGGAGCCGATTGTGGTTCGAGAGCGAGCCGTTGTGGACGAGGCAGAGATCGAAGCCGGTGGAGAACGGGTGCGAGCCCTCGGTGGTCACGCGGCTCTCCGTCGCCATCCGCGTATGGCCGAGCGCGTGGGTTCCCTGGAGCTCCTCGAGCCGGAAGTCCCGCGCGAACGCCTCGGGACGCCCCACTTCCTTGTAGATCTCGATCACCTTGCCCGCGCTCACCACGCTCAGGTCCGGCCGGTGGCGCCTGATCCATGCCTCGGCTTCATCGGCCTCGGCGTCGACGACGATCACGGCGTGCCGCGCGCGGACACTCGACACGCGCGCATCGCCGAAGACCTGCGCAAGCTCGCTGCTGAGCCCGCCCCAGTCGAGCTGGGCGTCGGTCGAGTACAGCGTCAGCTTGCTCGACCCGGCCGGTGCCGGGTCGCGGTAGACGGCGACCCCCGCGCTGTCGGGGCCGCGGTCGCCCATCTGGACGAGCATGTCGCCGAGGTAGAGGCCGAGACTTCCCTCGAGCTCGGCCGACTTGCAGAACAGACCGACGATCCCGCACACGGTGAGAAACTCTAGAGCCGAGGAGCGAAAGCCGCGCACAGACTTCCGCCCGCCCGTGTGTGCAAAACCTCCATGGGTTCACCCGTGCATTCGAGCCGCTGCCGAAGCCGGGCTTGTCCCGGCGAGAGGCTCACGGCGGCCGGGATAGCCGCTACGAAGCAGGAGGGGCCCACGGGGGAACCATGGGTTCACCCGTGCTCAAGGAGGGGGCGCACGGGGGAACCATGGGTTCACCCGTGTTAGAAGCGGGTCAGGTACTCCTTGATCTCCCAGGGCGTGACCTGCTCGTGGTAATGCGTCCACTCGTCGCGCTTCACGCGGATGAAGTAGTCGACGTAATCCTCGTCGCGGCCCCGGCCGAGCGCCGCGCGGATCACGTCGTTGCGCTCGAGCTCGCGCGTCGCGTCGAGCAGGTTCGCCGGCAGAAGCTCGATCCCGCGCCGGGTCAGCTCCTCCTCGGGCACGGTGTACAGGTTGCCCACGTTGGGGTCGCCCGGGTCGAGCTTCTGCTCGATCCCGTCGAGGCCGGCCGCGAGCACGACCGTCGCAGCGAGATACGGGTTGCACGAGCCGTCGATCGTCCGGTCCTCGACGCGGCCGGGACCCGGGATCCGCAGCATCTGTGTCCGGTTGTTGTAGCCGTAGCTGACGTAGACCGGCGACCAGGTGGCGCCGCTCGTCGGCGCCCCGACGCGCAGGCGCTTGTACGAGTTGACCGTCGACGCCGTCACGGCGATGTAGGCGCGCGCGTGCTTCTTGAGGCCGCCGATGAAGTTGTAGGCCGTCTCGGAGAGGCCGAGCCCGCGCGGGTCGTCCTCGTCCAGGAAGAGGTTCGTGTCCCCGTCCCACAGGGACATGTGAAAGTGGCAGCCGTTGCCGGTCAGGTGGCTGAACGGCTTCGGCATGAAGGTGGCCAGCATCCCCTGCTGCTGCGCGAGCGTGTGCACCATGTAACGGAAGAAGATCGCGCGGTCGCAGCTCGCGAGAGCATCTGTGTAGTTGAAGTTCTGCTCGAACTGCCCGTTCGCGTCCTCGTGGTCGTTCGCGTAGTTCCCCCAGCCGAGCTCGTTGACGTAGTTCGAGACGCGGCGGAGGAACTCGTAGTTGCGTGTCAGCCCCTTCATGTCGTAGCAGGGCTTCTCGAGCGTGTCGAGCGGGTCGGCGAGCTCGATCCCGCTCTCGTCGCCGCGGAGGAGGAAGTACTCCAGCTCGATCCCCATCATGAATTCGTAGCCCGCGGTGCGCGCCTTCTGCAGTTGGCGGCGCAGGATCGTGCGCGGGTCGTAGGGCCACTCCTCGCCCTCGACCGTCACGTCGCAGGCGAAGCGCGCGAGGCTGGGCTCCCACGGCACCGGCGTGTAGCTGCGGACATCCGGCATCGCGGCGATGTCGGGGTCGCTCGGAAGCTGGCCGATCTCGCCCGCGGCGAAGCCCGCGAAGCCGGCGCCCTCCGAGAGGAGGTCGTCGAGATTCGCCGCCGGAACGAGCTTGGCGCTCGGCCGGGCGTACATGTCGACGAACTGCGCGAAGTAGAACTCGACGCCGCGCTCCTCAGAGATGCGGCGGATCGCGTCGACGCTGGGTTGCTCGACAGCGGTTGCCATGGACTCGCCCTCCTTCGATTCGACCTGGACCGACGTTTATACGCCTTTGCGCGGCTCCAAGAAAGGGGAAGCGGCTACATACTTCGAGCGCCGGCGATGTTCGAATCCGTCTCGAGCGCCCGCTGCAGCGACACGAGCTTGACGGCGATCTCCACCATCAGCCAGTCCTCGCGTCGCAGATCGAGGCCGGTCAACTCGCCGATCCGCCGCAGCCGCTGACGCAGGGTATTCGGGTGGATGTAGAGCGCCTGGGCCGTGGCGCCGATCGTCCCGCGGCGGCGCAGAAACTCCTCCAGCGTTCTCAGCAGCTGTGACGAGCGGGCCTCGTCATATTCGACGAGCCGCGCGATGGCATCGCGATGAGCGTCGCGCGCGCTCGGATCGAGCGACATCCGCAGCAGGTACTTGTACGCACCCAGCTCGTCGTAGGTGAGGACCGCGGGCTCACGCTGGAGGACGGTCGTGCCGAGCAGCGCGTGGCGCGCCTCCTCGAAGCCGGCGACGAAGCTCGCGGCGCCGGCGCACGGGTTCGAGATCCCGATCGCCGTCGGGCCCGGTAGCGCAGCCTGCACACGGCGGACGCGATCGACGAGGGCCGCAGCGGCGCCCGGCGGGATTCGCAGCAGCGCCCGCATTGACTCGTCACGGCGATCGAACAGCGAGACCGGCGTGGTCCGGGCTAGCGCATGCTCGAGGGCGTCGCTCGCCGGCGCGGCCATGACTACGAGGTGCGGCTGGGAGAGATCGGCGCCCAGCCGAGCCGCGTGGCCGCCCGCCTCCGCGAGGCCACGTCCGGCGGCGAGCTGCTCGAAGAAGTCCTTGATCCGGTTCTTCTCGGTCAGCCGCTCGATCAGATCGATCTTCTTGATCGCCACCGCCGCCTGATTCGCGACAGCGCGCGCCAGGTCGATCTCCGAGGTCCCTTCGGCCGTGAGCAGGCCGAGCAACTCGTCGCCGGCGACGAGCGGCACGGCGACGCGCGCCGACCGTGCGCTCGAGGCGAGCTCGGGCCCGAGCTCGCCCAGGCGGATTGATGTCGGCGCGTGCGCCCCGGGCGGGGCAGAGGCGCGCAGGCGCAGCTCCTCGCTCGCCCGATCGAGCAGGCTGACATGGCAGGCCGTCGCGCCGAGCAGCTCGAGCCCGCGATCGGCGACCGCGGGGACGAGCTCGTCGAGCGTCTCTGCCCGCGCGATCGTCTCGCCGAGCTCAGTCAGCTGCTCGAGCTCGCGGACGCGCCGCCGCGCCTCGTCGTAGAGACGCGCGTTCTCGATCGCGCCCGCGACGAGCGAGGCACTCGAGACGAGGAAGTCGGCCTCGGCCTCGTCGAACTCCCGCGGCGCCTCGGTATGGAGGGAAATCACGCCGATGGCGTCGCCGTCACGGCCGAGAATCGGCACCGAGACGAGCGACTGAAAGCGCTCCTCCTCGAGCTCGGGAACGTACTTCACCCGCGGGTCGTCGAGAGCGTGCTCGCGGATGAAAGCTGGCTCGCGGTGCTCGACCGACCACCAGGCCAGCCCCTCGCCCTCCGCGAGCTCGATCCGGCCGACGAGGCCGGCGTAGGGCTCCGAGGCGGCGCGCAGCACGAGCCGGGGCGCACCACGGTCGAGCAGGTAGACGAAGCACGCGTGCACCGCGCTGGCGTCCGAGAGCAGCCGCACCACCGCCTCGAGCACCTGCTCGAGCTCGAGCGAGGAGCCGACGGTCGAGATCAGCTCGGAGAGGAAGCGACTCTCGACCTGGTGCGAAGCGCGCGCTGGGATGGCGTGAAGGGTATCCGGGCGACGCGCGGGCGCTCGCGCCGGGATGAGGGACAGACCGCCGGCTAGGCTTCTCTCTCGCAAGACGATCGGGACCTTCTCAGGAAAGGATCTCCATGGCGCTTGGCCGTTTGCTCATCCGCACCGTCGTCGGCGGGTTCTTCGTGGGGCACGGCACGCAGAAGCTGTTCGGTTGGTTCGGAGGCCCGGGGCTCGAGGGAACCGGGCAGTTCTTCGAGACGATCGGCCTGCGTCCAGGCCGGCGGAACGCGATCGCCGCGGGAACGACCGAAGCTCTTGGAGGCGCGCTCCTGGCCGCGGGGCTCGCCACGCCGCTTGCGGCCGCCGGTCTCTCCTCAGTCATGCTGACCGCGATCCGCACCGTGCACTAGAAGAACGGCCCCTGGTCGTCGAATGGCGGCTACGAGTACAACGCTGTGCTGCTCGCAGCGCTCTTCGCGGTCGTGGAGCTCGGGCCTGGTCCCTGGTCGCTCGACGCCGGCCTCAGGCTCGACCGTTCGGGCACTGGCCTAGCGCTGGCGGCGCTCGGCGCCGGGGCGCTCGGCTCCGCCGCGGCCGTCGCCGCCGCGCGCCGTGAGTCGCCGCCGGTATCCCCCGCCTCGCCTCCTGCCTCCGAAGACGGCGGGCCGGAGAGCTCGGCTGCGTGAAACTTCGGGGGGCTCGCCTCGAGCGGGCTCCCTCGTCACGCCACGAAGACCGGCGAGTGCACCGGAGCGAGGTCGTACAGCTGGATCACGTCCGGGATCGACATCCGGATGCACCCATGCGAGGCGTCGTGTCCGAGCGACCAGGTCTCGTCGGTGCCGTGGATGCCGGCTCCCCCGTTGAAGGCCAGCCAGCGGGCCTTGATGGGATCCTGAGGCCCCGGAGGAATTGTCTTCCCAGCGAGGGCGCCTGCCCAGGCGCTGTTCGGCACGATCCAGGGCGGGTCCACCTGCTTCCACTGCACGTCGTAGAGCCCGGCCGGCGTCTCCAGCCCCGCTCGACCCACTGCGATCGTGTAGGTGTGGGCGAGCCGCAGGTGGCGGAAGAGCATCAGCTGGAAGCGTGAGCGATCCACGATGATGTAAGCCGGGTATTTCGCCCGCAGTGCAGCGAGTGTGAGCTTCGGCTCGACCGCGCGCATGGGCGCGACGACCTGGCGACGGGCGAAGGGATGCACCAGCGCGCGCGCGACGCGATAGCGCAGGGCCACGGAGCGGACGGCCACGCCCTCGTGCGAGCGGCCCAGCTGCAGGCCGGCCGCCGAAGGTGTCACGGATGCGTCGGCGCTCGGCTCGGCCAGCGCGGTGCTGATCTCATGCACGAAGGTGTCGACCGCCTGCCGCGAGTAGCTCACTCGCAGCGGGATCTGCGTGTGCGCTCGGGTGTGCCGCACTTCGCCGACCAGCCGCCGGGCGAAGGAGCCCGGCCGGCTGCGGTGCATTGCCTCCCTGAGCAGGCCGTCGACATTGACGCGCAAGCCCGCCTGGCGGGGCGTCAGCCGAAAGGCGCGAGAACCAGCCCGGACGATCACGGGGCGATCGATCCGGCGGACCAGCCGGCGCTCGAGTCGGGCACGCGCCTTGTCGAGGCGCAGGCCGCCGAGATTTACGTGCCCCACCCGCACGCCTTCTGGGAATCGGTCGCGCTGAGAGCGGTCGAAGGCGTACAGGCCCGCTGCCCCTCCGAGCACCAGAACAGCGAGAACCGAGACTGCGAGCGCCCACCACCTCATCTTCTGAAGAATGCCTGCGCGGGCGGCGGGCCGGGTGGAGGCGGCTCTCCCGACGTTCAGTGCGGCAGGTCGGCCAGGTAGCGGGCAACCTCCTTCTGGTTGTTGTCCTCGGCCCAGCCGAGCGGCGTTGCGTCGAATGATCCGTCGTGCACGGTCGGGTCCGCTCCGAGTGAGAGCAGCCAGCGCGTGGCTTTCACCCGAACACGCGCGGCGCTGCAGCGTCTTGGCGTGCTTCTTGAGCTGCTCGAGATTGGGGTCCAGGGGAGGCGACGCTTCTTCGCGGGCCGCTCGAAGAGCGTTGCGAACGGAACGAACGGATGCCGGACGGTCAACTTGTCCAGCGCGCGATTCACTTCACGAGCGTGCTTCACTTTTGTAAGGATTTGCAGGTTTTCTTGACGCGATACGTTTGGTCGCGTAGGTTGATGCCAAGGCGCCGGCGAGCTTCTTCCCGAGATCCAGGCGCCGGGCGAGATGACCCTGTGCGGCAGGGCCAGCCCGCTCCTTGGAGATACGAACATGGCCTCCCACTGCGGCTGGGGGGCCATGTATTTCCCGCGACGCGCGTGGTCGCGAGCCGGGCGCCGGCAGATCACCAGCTGATCAGCTTCCAGATCTCCGGCAGGCGGGTGGCCTCGTCGGCCCCCACCTCCGAGAAGATCGTCACCGCTCGCTTCAGGTGCTTCATGGCCTCTCCCCCGTGCCCGATCGCGTGGTGCAGGTCCGCCAGGTTGTTCTCGAGCGCCGCCTCGCGGTGGCGGTCGCCGTGGGCGGCGGACAGGGCGAGCGCGGCTTCGGTGAGCTCGAGCGCCTCGTCGAGCTGGCCCGCCTGGCGGCAGACCAGCGCACGATTGTTCAGCGCGGCCGCCTGCGCCGGCTCGTCCCCGAGCTCGCGCGCGAGCTCCAGGCTGCGCTCGAGGTGCGCCGACGCCGCGTCCAGCTCGCCGTCGCTCCTCGCCAGCACCCCGAGCACGTTGTGGGCCTGAGCCTCGCCGCGGCGGTCGCCGGCCTCCTCGGCGAGCACCAGGGCGTCACGGGCAAGCGCGGCGGCCTGCTGCGGCCGGCCGGCGTGGTGCAGCGTGAGAGCCAGGTCCGCCTGGATGCGCGCCCGCAGCCCGCGCTCTTCGACGGCAGCCGCGTCGAGAGCGGCGAGGAAGCGCCCCTCGGCTCGTTGCCACTCGCCGCGGCGCTGGCGAACGTCGCCCACCCGGTGCTCGATCGCGGCCAGCCGGTGGGGGTCGCACAGGGCGGCCGCGCTCTCATAGGCGGCGAGCGCGCCGCCGTAGTCGCCCGCCAGGGTAGGCAGGTCGCCGATCCGCTCGTGCACCGCGGCGGGGTCCGGGTAGCCGAGGGCGAGCGCCGCATCGAGGTGCTCCAGCGCGTCGGCGTGGGCGTGGAGGGAGGCGGCGTACTCCGCGGCGAGGTAGTGTTGGCGCGCCGCGCCCGCCTGGTCTCCTGCCAGGCTGAGGTGAAACGCTACGAGGGCGGCGCTCTCGGGGCGCGAGCTCTCTCTCTCGAGCGCGCCCGCGACACGTGCATGCAGCAAGCGCCGCCGAGCGAGACTCGTTTCCTCGTAGACGAGCGTCCGAAGCTTCTCGTGAGAGAAGTCGTACACCGGCTCGGCTCCGGGCAACTCACGCACGATGTTCTGCGCAATCAACTCCTCGAGCGCGCCGACGGCCTCCTCGTCGCTTCGCCCGCTCGCCCGCCGCACCGTTTCCAGCTCGAAGGATCTGCCGACCACCGCGGCGGCGCCCAGCACCTGGCGTGCCACGGCGCCGAGCATCCCGAGTCGCGCCATGAGGAGGCTCCGAACCTCGCCGGGCAGCGCCTCCTCCTGCACTCCGCCTCCCGCTCGGAGCGCGGCGAGGTACTCCGCCACGAACAGCGGCAGGCCCTCGCTCTCCAGGTAGACGCGTCGCTGGAGGTCCGGCGCCGCCCCGCTCAGGCCTGCGGCCCGCACGAGCTCCGCCACCTCGCCCTGGTCCAGGCGGGCGGGGCTGACGATCGCCGCCCTGCCCTCGCGTGCCAGATCCACCGCCACCCGGCGGAGCCGGTGGCCGGGCGGCACCCCCTCGGTGCGCCACGCCAGCACGAGCAGCAACGACCGGCCCCGCAACCTGCGGCCCAGGTACGACACCGCATCGAGCGTCGCCTCGTCGGCGGCGTGGACGTCGTCGAGGAAGACGACGCCGGGCTCGGTCCCCGGCAGGCCGCGCCGATCACCGCGGCCACGCCCTCCAGCAGGCGGACCTGGGCGCCGGGGCCGGAGAGCGGAGGCGGCTGGGGCACGTCCTCCGCCAGCTCCGCGAGCTCGGGCAGGAGCAAGGAGGCATCGGCCAGCCGCTGCGGCGAAAGGCGACCCCGCCCAACGCCGGCCTCCGGGCTCGCATCGAACGGCGCGTTGGCGATGGCCTCCCGCAACAGCTCGACCACGGGTCCGTTGGCTGGCCCGTGGCACGCGGCGGCTCGCAGCGGCTCGCCGACGCCCTCGCCTCGCATTTGCGCTCCGTGGGCGGGCGAGTCGAGACGGGCAGGGTCGTCGAGTCGATCGACGAGCTGCCGCCTGCCGGCGCCACCTTGCTCGACGTCACCCCCCGCCAGCTGCTGCGGTTGGCCGGCCACCGGCTGCCGGACAGCTACCGCCGCCGGCTCGAGCGCTACCGCTATGGGCCGGGGGTGTTCAAGCTCGACTGGGCGCTCGAGGCGCCGATCCCGTGGCGCGCCCCGGAGGTCGGGCGCGCCGGCACCGTGCACCTGGGCGGCACCCTCGAGCAGGTCGCGGCCTCCGAGGAGGCAGCGGCCGGCGGCCGGCACGCCGAGCGCCCCTTCGTGCTCCTCGTGCAGCCAAGCCTCTTCGACGACTCGCGAGCCCCCGAAGGCAAGTACACGGCCTCGGCGTACTGTCACGTTCCCCACGGCTCGACCCGCGACATGACCGCCGCGATCGAGGCGCAGGTGGAGCGCTTCGCCCCAGGTTTCTCCGAGACGATCATCGGCCGCTCGGCCATCGGCCCGGCCGATTTCGAGCGGCACAACCCAAACTACGTCGGGGGCGACATCAACGGCGGCTTGCAGGATCTCCGCCAGCTCTTCACGCGCCCCGTGGCGCGCCCCGTGCCCTATTCGACGCCGCTGCCAGGCCTCTTCATCTGCTCCTCCTCCACTCCGCCTGGCGGCGGGGTGCACGGCATGTGTGGGTACTGGGCGGCACGGGCTGCCCTGCGGCGGGGCTGACCAGCCGAAATCGTCACGCGCACATTGCCGCTTCCGGCAGCGACCCATCGAGCAGCGCGCGCCCGACGATCGCGCCCTCGACGCCGATCGCGCCGAGCCGGTCGAGATCGCCCTCGCTGCCGATGCCACCCGCGGCGAGGACGGGGAGGCCGGAGCACGCGACCACACGCTCGAGCAGCGCGAGGTCGGGGCCGTCGCGCATACCGTCGCGCTCGACCGCGGTGCAGAGGAGCCGGACGACACCGGCCGCCGCGCAGCGGCACGCGGCGTCCTCCGGCGTGAGGGCAAGTGAGCGCTCCCAGCCCTCGACGGCGACGCGGCCGGCTCGCACATCGATCGCGATCACGAGCCGGTCCCCGAGCGCAGTGCTCAGCTCGTCGAGCCCGTTGCCCCTGAATGCCGCCGTGCCGACCACGACGCGGGCAGCGCCGGCCGCGAGCACGGCCTTCGCATCGGCGAGCGTGCGGATCCCGCCTGCGGCCTGCAGCGCGACAGGTGCCGCCGCCGCGGCGACCTCGGCCACGAGGCCCGGTCGCACGCGCCCGGTGCGCGCGCCGTCGAGGTCGACGAGGTGAAGCAGCCGCGGCCGGCTCTCGGCGAGCCGGCGCGCGAGCTCCACAGGTGTTCCGGCTCGAAGGGAGACGTCCCCGAAGTCGCCGCGGCGGAGTCGCACGGCCTCGCGGCCGAGAACATCGATGGCCGGGATCACGAACGGCCTCGTTCGGGCGACGTCGTTCACCGGACGGCGAAGAGCCTTGCCACGGCCGTCTGGAGCCGCGTCATCGTGCCTCCCGCCGCCGCACGAGCTCGCGCTCGACGTCGTCCGGGTCGAGCCCCCGCGCCGCGAGCAGGACGTAGGAGTGGAACCAGAGGTCGGCGAGCTCGCTCACCAACCGCTCGTCACTCTCGGCGACGCCGGCGAGCGCTGCCTCGACGCCCTCCTCGCCGACCTTCCGCGCGGCGGCGACCGGGCCGCCCTCGAGGAGGGACGCCACGTACGAGCCGCCGGGGCGCGTCGCCGCGCGCTCCGCCACCGTCCGCCAAAGCCAAGGAGCGAAGCAGGAGACCGAGCCCGTGTGGCAAGCGGGACCGGCGGGCCGCACGCGCAGCAGGAGGGCATCGCCGTCGCAGTCGTCTCGCAGCTCCTCGACCGCGAGCGTGTTCCCCGAAGTCTCGCCCTTCCGCCAGATGCAGCCGCGCGAGCGGCTGAAGAAGTGCGCTTCGCCCGTCTCGCGCGTCAGGCGGAGCGCCTCGTCGTCCATCCACGCGAGCATGAGGACGCGGCCGTTCGCCGCGTCCTGGACGATGGTCGCACGCAGATCAGATCGCATCGCGGAGCGGGATTCCCATCGCCCGCAGCTCGGCTCGGAGGCTCGTCAGCCGTGCCGGATCCTCGTGCAGGATCGACGCGAGCAGCGCCGCCTGGGCGCACGCGAGCGCGTCCGCGACATGCCGCGCACCGCCCGCGCCGCCCGAGGCGATCACCGGCACGGGAACGGCGTCCGCGACGGCGCTCGTCAGCTCGAGGTCGTACCCGGCACGGGTTCCGTCGGCATCGATCGAGGTGAGCAGGATCTCGCCGGCACCGCGCTCGGCAGCCTCTTGCGCCCACGGGACCGCCTCGCGCTCGGCGTCCTGCGTCCCGGCTCGCGTCCGGACGCGGCCCGCGGAGGCGTCGATCGCGACCACGACCGCCTGGGAGCCGAGCAGCTCCGCGAGCTCGCCGATCAGGGCCGGACGCGCGAGTGCGGCACTGTTCACCGAGACCTTGTCGGCGCCGGCCCCGAGCAGCGCCGCGCCGTCGGCGGCCGTGCGGACGCCGCCGCCGACGGTGAACGGGATCGCGAGCCGCCCGGCGATGCGCGTGACGACGTCGAGGATGGTCCGCCGCTCGTGCAGCGTCGCCTCGACGTCGAGGAAGACCAGCTCGTCAGCGCCAGCGCTCGAGTACGCCGCGCCGAGCTCGACCGGGTCGCCGACGTCACGGAGGCCGGCGAAGCGGACGCCCTTGACGACGCGCCCGCCGGCGACGTCGAGGCACGGGATCAGACGCGGGAGAGGCATCGGGCGAGGAAGCGGCTGCCGGCGCCGCCGCTCTTCTCCGGATGGAACTGGACGCCGACGAAGCTGCCGGCGCGCGCCTCGGCGACAAAGCCCTCTGAGTGTCCGGTCGCCGCGGGCGTCTCGGCGGCATACGAGTGCGCGAAGTAGAACGCTTCGCCGCCCGGCTCGACCGGCGCCCAGCCGATGCGCGGCACGCGGCCCTCGCGCAGGCGCACGGCACGCCCGGGCAGCAGGTCGAGCCCGGGCACGCCGCCGTCCTCCTCGCTCTCCTCGAGCGCGAGCTGGAGGCCGAGGCAGATGCCGAGCGTCGCGCCGCCGCCCGCGACCCGCTTGCGCAGTGCCTCATCGAGCCCACGCGCTCGCAATCGCGTCATCGCGGTGCCGGCAGCCCCGACACCAGGCAGAACGGCGAGATCCGCAGCGGCCACTGCCTCGGGGTCGAGCGTGGCGGAGGGGTCCGCCCCTAGCCGCACGAACGCCGCGAGCACCGACCGAATGTTGCCGGCCCCGTAGTCGCAGACGGCGACCCTCAAAGAACCCCCTTCGTCGAGGGGAGCCCCGTCGTCTCGGCGCGCACCGCGGCGCGCAGGGCGCGCCCGACCGCCTTGAACGCCGCCTCGGCGACGTGGTGGTCGTCACGACCCTCGGCATCGACGTGAAGGGCGAGCCGCCCTGCCTGCGCGAGGCTGCGGAGCACGTGGTCTGCGAGGCCGGGGTCCCGCGCGAGGCGCAAATCCGCCCACGGGCGGCCTCCGAGGTCGACGGCGGCGCGCGCGAGGGCGTCATCCATCGGCACGACGGCATTCCCGTAGCGGGCGATTCCGCGCCGGTCGCCGAGCGCGCTGTCGAGCGCCTCGCCGAGCGCGAGCGCCGCATCCTCGGCCGTGTGGTGCGGCCCCGTCTCGAGATCGCCGACGCCCTCGAGCACGAGGTCGAAGCCGGCATGGAACGCGAGCTGCTCGAGCAGGTGGTCGTAAAGACCCGTACCCGTCGCGATCCGCACGCGGCCGGCGCCGTCCAGGGCGAGCCGGACGCGGATGCGCGTCTCGGCCGTCGCGCGCAGCCGCCGCGTGCGCCGGCCGCCCGCGGCCGCGACCGGTGAGGGGCGGTCGAGCGCGCGCGCGAGCGCCTCGAGCAGGAGGTCGTCGTCCTCGCGATCGCGCACGTTGAAGCGGATCCCGTCGGCGAAGACGCGCACGACGATTCCCGATCGCAGCAGCGCCTCGGCGATCACCGCGGAATTCTCGAGCGGGACGAAGAGGAAGTTCGTGCGCGAAGGCAGCGGCTCCAGCCCGAGGGCGCTGAGGGCCCGCGCCGCTCGCTCGCGCTCCTCGACGTCGGCGCGGACGTCGGGCGGGTCGGCGAGCCCGGCAAGGGCGAGCGCCGCCGAGACAGACGACACTGGCAGCGGCGCCTGCCGGCGGTTCAGCTCGGAGGCGGTCCCCGAGTCCGCGAGCGCGTAGCCGACGCGCGCGCCCGCGAGGCCGAACGCCTTCGAGAAGGTGCGGATGACGACGACGCCATCCTCGATCAACCCGACTGCGCTCTCGCCGGCGTACTCGAAATAGGCCTCGTCGACGACGAGCGGGCGAGCGCCCGGAAGCGGCCCGAGCTCCCCGGACGGGTTGTTCGGCCGGCAGCAGAAGGTGACCGCGGGCGCGTCGTCGCCGACCTCCGCGCCCGCGAGCCCGGCCGCGACGCGGTACAGCGGGTAGGTGGGCTCGTCCGCGATCGCGACACGGTCGCCCGGGCCGGCGAAGGCCCGCGCGCAGAGGAGGATCAGGTCGTCGGCGCCCGCACCGAGCACGACGTTCGCCGCCTTCACCTGCGCGTAGTCGGCGATCGCGGCGACGAGGCGCGGGTAGCCACCGTGGGCGTAGCCGTTGACCTCGGCGAGGGCGGCTGCAATCGTTCCGGGGCGTGCCGAGGTGGGCGGGCGCGGCGGAACGTTCCCGTCGAAGCGGACGATCTCGTCGCGGGCGAGGCCGGTGCGCCGCGCAAGCTCCTCCGTCGCGGGCGCCCAGCCGTACTCCGTGAACTCACGCGGCAGCGCCCTCATCGGCGGACGGCCTCCGCGTGCGCAGCCATTCCCTCGCTTCGGGCGAGCGCCTCGACGACCGGCCTGAGCCGGGCGAGCCCGTCCTCCGTCAGCCGCTGCACGGTGACCGGCTTGAGGAACGTCTCGAGCCCGAGGCCGCCCGCTGCCCGCGCCCAGCCGCCGGTGGGGAGGACGTGGTTGCCGCCGGTCGCGTAGTCGCCGGCCGCGACGGACGACCAGTGTCCGACGAAGACGGCGCCGGCGTTCCGGATCCGAGGCGCGAGCGCCTCCACGTCGTCGCCGAGCAGCACGAGATGCTCCGGCGCCAGCTCCTCGACCTGCGCGAGCGCGCCTTCGATATCGCCGTCGGCCTCCACCACCCGGCAGACGGAGTCGGCGCCGTGCTCGGCCTGCGCCGCGAGCTCGAGCTGCGTCACGCGCGGGTCGGCTCCCACGCCCGCCAGCACGACGACCTCGGACGGACCGGCAGGCAGATCGATCGCGGCGTCGCGCGAGACGAGCAGCTTCGCCTCGTTCACGTACGCGTTGCCCGGCCCGACGATCTTGTCGACGCGCTGGATCGACTTCGTCCCGGACGCAAAGGCGGCGATCGCCTGCGGCCCGCCGAGCGCCCAGACCTCGGTCAGTCCGAGCAGCTCCGCCGCGGCCGCGACGAGACCGGCACCCGCCGGCGGTGTCGCGATCGCGATCCGGTCGACGCCGGCAACCTGCGCGGGCACCGCGCACATCACGAGCGTCGAGACGAGCCCGCGCGGTACATAGATTCCGACCGAGCTCAGCGGCTCCCAACGACGCTCGAGCTCGACGCCCGGCGCGACCTCGAGCCGCAGGTCCGGCGGCCGTTGAGGCACGTGCCACCGCCGCACGGCGTCCGCGAGCGCAAGCAGCGCCTCGGCGGGAAGCCCCTCTGCCGGCTCGGCGCGCGCCGGCTCGACGCCGTCGAGGCGCAGGGCCCACTCGGCGACTGCGGCGTCGCCGCGTCTGCGCACGTCCTGCACGATCCGCTCGACGTCAGTCATGCAAGCATCCGCTCCACTGCGAGCAAGAGGATCGACGAGCCGCCCGCCGCTTCGAGCTCCGGCAGCAGGCGCCACACGTCGGACGCCGGCACGAGCGCGTGCACGGCGACCATCCCCGTCTCGGCGAGCGGGAGCACGCTCGGCGCACGGGAGCCCGGGACGAGCGCAAAGATCGCCTCGAGCGCCGACTCGGGCGCGTTCAGCATCAGGTACCGCGCCTCCCGTGCCTCGACGACGCTCCGGAGGATCGCGCCGAGCCGGCGCGCACGTCCGTCGGCGCCGTCGCGGCGCGCGACCAGCACCGCCTCGGACGAGAAGAGCACGCCGAGCGAGCGGAGGCCGTTCGTCCGGAGCGTGTTGCCGCTCGAGACGAGGTCGACGATCGCGTCTGCGAGACCGAGCCGCGGTGCAACCTCGACGGAGCCGCTGACCTCGACGAGCTCCACCTCGACGCCGCGCTCGGCGAGCGTCATGCGGGCGAGGCGCGGGTAGACCGTCGCCGCGCGGAGGCCGCCGAGGTCGGCGAGCGTCTCCGCCGCCGATTCCGCGGGTACGGCGGCCTCGAGCGTGCAGGAGCCGAATCCGAGTCGCAGCACCTCCTCGACGTCGGCGTCACGCTCGCGTACGAGATCCGCGCCCGTCACGCCGCAGTCGACGACACCGTCCTGGACGTACTCGGGCACGTCGGCCGCGCGTACGAGCAGGACGTCGATCGGAGCATTCCGGCACGGGAACGCCAGAGCACGCTCGCCCGGCTGCTCGGGACCGAGCCCCGCCTCGGCCAGCAGTGCCACCGACGGCTCGCGCAGGCGCCCCTTCGCGGGGACGGCGATCGTCAGCCGGTCGGGGCGGAGGCGTGCGTGCGCCGCAACGCGTGCGTGTAGCCGCCCTCGCCGTGGCGCAGCCAGTGCGCCACGCGCGTCACCGTCGTCGTCGAGGCTCCCGTCCGCCGCGCCACCTCGTGGTAGGGCAGCCCCTCGTCCAGAAGCTTCGCCGCCTGCCAACGGTGCGCCATCGCCTCCAGCTCGGAGAGAGTGCAGAGGTCCCGGAGGAAGGAGGCCGTCTCGTCCGCAGTTCGTAGCTTCGCGATCGTCGCGAGCAGATCGTCGAGGTCCGGCGTGCGCCACGGATGCGGGGGGTCGTCCATCACGATACGTATTAGCATGTTAGCACGTAAGCCGCCTAGAGCCCGTCAGCCGCGAGCCGGGCCCGCTGGGCCGCCTTCGAGCCTCTCCTCAGCGTCGAGGCCCGCCCGGGCGCCGCCGCGGCGTCCCTGCGACGTCGACGCGCCCACGCCCGAACGCGTCGACGCGGCCCCAGCGGCCCGGGATGTCGAGCAGCTCGATGCGGCCGATTCCGACCGGGAGTGCCGGGTCTACGACGAGGTGCTCGCCGATCGGCTCGAGGCCCAGCATCGTCCGGAGCAGGAGCAGCGGCGCACCCGTCGACCAGGCCTGCGGGCTACACGCCGTTGGGTACTGAACGGGGTACTTCGTCAATCTGCGCTCGTACCCGGCGAAGGCTTCCGGCAGGCGGCCGTCGAAGAACTCGGCCGCATCGAGAATGCCGGCGGCGATCTGCGCCGCTTCGTCCGTAAAGCCGTAGTTCCGCAACCCCCAGGCGATGAAGGAGTTGTCGAACGGCCAGACGGTCCCGACGTGGTAGCCGATCGGGTTGTAGCGGCCGTCCCCCTCGGCCATCGTGCGCACGCCCCAACCCGAGAAGAGACGGGGGCCCATCAGGTGGCGCACCACCGCCTTCGCCTTCGACTTGTCGACGATGCCGCTCCAGAGCAAGTGCCCGTTGTTGGAGCTCAGGGCGTCGACCTTGCCGCCGTTCTCGTCGAGCGCGAGGGCGAAGTACTGGTCGTCCTCGAGCCAGAAGTCGCGGTTGAAGCGGCGCTTCAGATTGGCCGCCTGCTGCTCGAGCCCGTCCGCGTACGCGGGGTCCTTCCAGATCGTGCGCGCGAGGCGTGCGCCCCGGATCTTCGCGTCGTAGGCGTAGCCCTGGAGCTCGCAGGTCGCGCGTGGGAAGCCCGGCAACCGGCCGTCACGGTACGAGATCGAATCCCAGGAATCCTTCCAGCACTGGTTCTCGAGCCCAGTCTCCTCGTTGCGGCGCTGGTACGAGACGTAGCCGTTCCCCTGGAGGTCGGCGTACTCGTCGATCCAGGTCAGCGCGGCGCGCGCCTCGAGCTCGAGCTCGCGCACGAGCTTCGTATCCCCGCTCCAGCGCTCGTACTCGTCGAGCAACACGACGTAGAGAGCAGTCGCGTCGGCGCAGCCGTAGTACGGCGAGTGCGGGCGCTCCTCGAATGCGGACAGCTCGCCGTAGCGCATCTCGTGGAGGATCCGGCCCGGCTCCTCGTCGCGGAAGTCGTCGACGCGCGTGCCCTGCCAGTTGCCGAGGGCCGTCAGCGTGGTGGCGGCAAGCTCGAGCGTGAAGGGCAGCGCCTGCAGGCTCGTGAAGATGCTGTCGCGGCCGAACATGGTCATGAACCAGGGCAGGCCGGCGGCCGGCAGGCTCCGACCGCCGGCGATCGGCGGCGAGAAGCGCAGCGCCGCGAGGTCGACGAGGCTACGGCGGTACGTAGCCTTCAGCGGGTCCCAATCGCATTCGAGCCGCGGCGCATCGGCGAGCCAGCGCGACAGGTTCTCCTCCATGCTCGCCCGCCCGCGTCGTCGGTTGCCCCCGGCCTTCAGCCTGTTCTGCGTCTGACCCGAGGCGAGCATCGCGGTCACGACGTCGAGATCCGTCATCCACTCGCCGTGCGGCTCGATCCGCACCTGGAATGTCAGGCCGTTCTCGTCCAGCTGCGCCGGAGCGCTCGCCGAGATCTCCGTGGCCCGGGCGAACGTGCCGCGCTCGTATGCGAGCACGAGCGTCCCGTCTTCGATCCGCGTCGAGTACTTGCCCTTCTTCTGCAGCGCGTCCTTCACTTCGAACAGGTCGGCGAAGTCGCACGCCGCGTCGATTCGGACGGTCAGGTCAACCGCCTGCTCGTCGTGGTTCAGGATCGCCAACCGCTCGTTGAAGCCGTTCGCGACCGCGCGCCGGCGGATCACTGACAGCTTCGAGTCGACGTAGACGGTGCCCGTCCCCGGCACCAGGAAGAAGCGCGTCTCGAAGTACTCGAGGTCGTCGGTCGAGAGCGGGTTGAGCCGTTCGCCGTTCACGGTCAGCACCCACTCGGACAGAAAGCGGGTATCGAAGGAGAAGAGACCCGTCGGATCGGTCAGCGACGCCTCGATATCGCCGCGGGAGTCGCTCACGACGAAGGTGTTGCCGTCCAGGATCTTGACTAGACCGTCACTCATCGCTTCTCTCTCTTGCTCGTAGTCGTGGTCGTCGGTTCCTGCCGAGCTCGCGGCGGGCCTGGAAAGAGCCGCTGGATCAGCACCATCAGCTCCCAGTCGCCCTCGACGACGAGCGCGCCGCGTAGGAGCGCAGCCACCGCGTTGACCTGGCCGGTGGCCATGCCGTCGAAGAGCTTCCGCTCCGTGCGGAGCATCAGGTCGGCAGGGCCGTCGTGGTGCGACACGGTGAGGTTGCCCCTGTCGACGGCCACGAGCCAGTGGTCGGTGGCGCCGTCGTGCGAGAGCTCGAAGCGCGCCGTAGCGCTCACCTTCGCCAGCAAAGGCTCGTGATCACGCCGATCCAGCTCCTCGAAGAACTCCGTCGTTGCGTCCGTCATCGCCCCGCATCATCCCCGATCGGCGCTTCCGCAGTTGTGGTCGCCCCCCGCGTCGGCCGACGCCGCGGCGCTGATCTAGCGCGAGTCCGAAGCTCGAGCCCGTCCCGCACGATTCACCAGCGGGGTACTCTCGAGACCCAGCAGACGAGTTCACCCCGAACACGACCCGGCAAAAGGGCAGATTACTAGGCGATGTCCCGAACGGGGCATGCGAAGGAACAGAGAGAGGAGGGCTTGATGAGCTCGAAGAGACAGACCACGATGGCAAAGATGACCCGAGAGCGGAAGGTTCTGGAGCGCCGCGCGCGCAAGCAGGAGAAGAAGGACGAGAGGAAGCAGGCGGCCGCCGCGGAGGGCACGGATAGCGAGGACACGTCGTCCTCGGCGGACGCGGTGGACGACGAGACGCCCACCAGCTCGTAGGAAGTCCTCGCGACTCGGCGGCGCGAGTCCTCAATCCGCTCCCCAGAGGACGTGGAGCGCCGGCGGCTTGCGAAAGACGAGCCCGCGCGTTGCGGCCGGATGGGCCGGATCAAGCCGCAAGCGCGGTAGCCGCTCGAGAAGCCTCCCGATTGCGGTGTGCGCCTCGAGGCGCGCGAGGTGCATGCCGATGCAGACGTGCGGGCCGTGCGCGAACGCGATGTGGTGGCGTGCACTCTCCCGCCGCACGTCGAAGCGCTCGGGCTCGGCGAACGCGCGCGGATCCCGGTTCGCGCCCGCGATCGAGACGGTCACGAGCTCGCCGCCGCGGATCGACGCGCCGCCGAGCCCGACATCCTGGGTCGCGTAGCGGTCGATCACCGCCGCTGCCGGCTCGAGGCGCAGCGACTCCTCGACGGCGTTTCGCAGCAGACCGCGGTCGGCCTCGACGAGCGCACGCTGGTCGGGATGCTGGAGGAGGTGCAGAACCGCGTTCGCGATCATGCCTTCGGTGGTCTCGATGCCGCCGAACATGAGTACGGCGGCGTTCGACACCACCTCCGCGTGCGTCAGGCTGGCGGCCTCGCCCGCCGCCGCCGCCGCGAGCAGCGACGACCCTCCGTCCTGGGCGAACGTCGGCTCGATGCTCGACCGCAGCGCCGCGAACGCCACCCGGCCCGCGCTCGTAACGGAACTGCCGGCGGCGACGCCGGTCACCGCCTCGACGATCGCGTCGTACCAGCCGAGCACCCGCCCCGCGTCCGCGTTCGCGAGGCCGAGCGCATTCGCGACGACTACCACCGCCAGCGGGCCAGCGACGCTGCGGCGGAGCTCTGCCCGGCCGGCGGGCTCGATCGCGTCGATCAGCCGGTCGGTCTCGCTCTCGACGAGCGCCGTGAACCGCGTGCGCACGGCGTCGAGCCGGAAGGGGCGCGCGAAGGGGTCGCGGTGGCGGCCGTGCTCGGCGCCGTCGAGCGTGAGCATGCTCGGGCCGACGACCTGACCGGTCGAGAAACGTGGATCGTCGACGGTGAAGGTCACCGGATCGCGCATGACCTGCAGCGCGAGCTCGCGCTGGGTGACGAGCCAGCCGCCGAGCACGGGCAGCCACGAGACTGGTTCGCTCTCGCGCAGGCGCGCGAGCAACGGATGAGGGTCGGCCTCGAGCTCTGCGAGCGTCGCGGCGGCGCCGATCGGGAAGTCGATCGCCCTCGTCATCCAACGCGGTGGCGCTTGCCTTCGCGCTTCGTACTGCTTCGGCCTCGAGACACGCGAACGAGAGAAGTTTCCCCGCGCGTGGTCATCGCTCGAGACCCTACGTGCTTGCGCGTCTCGGCCGGCTTCCGCGCCGGTGGCCACCTCCGTCCGGCAATTTAATGAGTTGTTGCAGTATGATGGCGCCATCATGATGGCAAGATCCCAGGTCACGCTCCGGCCAGACGAGCATCAACGCGCGCGAGCACGTGCCGCCGAGCTAGGGATCTCGTTCGCCGAATACATACGCCGGCTCGTATCGCGCGATCTCGGTGAGCACCGAGGAGCATCCGAGCCCCAGGCGCTCTTCGATCTCGGCGACTCCGGGGGCTCCGACATTGCTCGGGAGAAGCATCGCTATCTCGGCGAAGCGGTCGAGTCCACGCGCTGACGCTCTTCGTCGACAGCTCGATCTTCTACGCGGCCGCTGACCGCGGAGATCCGAGCAACCCCCGCGCCAAGCAGATCCTCGCCAGCGGCGAGCGGCTCGTAACGAGCGGCCACATCCTTGTCGAGACGTGGTTCTTGCTCGCGCACCGTTTGGGAAGGAGTACGGCGGAGCAGTACTGGGACGCGATCCGGAGTGGCGCCGCAGCGGTCGAGCCGGTGACTCTTGCAGACCTCGAGGTCGCCTTCGCCATCGGCGAGAGCTTCCGGGACCAGGACTTCTCGATCGTCGACCGAACGAGCTTCGCCGTCATGCAACGGCTCGGAGTCCTGCGGGCGGCGACCCTCGACGAGCATTTCGCGATCTTCCGCTTCGGGCGCGACCGCAAGCGCGCCTTCGAGATCGTGCGGTGAGACTTCGTGCGTTCCGCACCAGCCTGGGTGAGCCCGCCACTCGATCGCAGCGTAAGTCATCTGCGAGTATCGGCTCGGGATCGACAAAGGCAGGACACGGGGCCGGCATGACTTCGTATTCGTACTCGGTGCGATCGATGGGAACGGCAACCTCGAGAGCAGTGTGGCGACACAACTCGACCGGCGCCGGCGAGCTGTTGCTTGACGGACCGCGAGCGGCACGGCGGTGTCCTCGCGTTCGACCCGCAGGTCGGCTGGGTCGACTTCCTCGTGCCGGTGACACGGAACGAACTGCTCTGGGAAGGAGCGCTCACGAGTGAGCAGGAAGCCGTGCCGATGTCGGAGCTCGATTCGTGGCTCGGAGCGCGGAAGGGGCGAGCGATCGCGTGTCTCGGTGCGGCGATCTTACGCCAGCGACGTCACGAGAACCTATCCCGCCGACGGGCGCTTCACCTCGCAGCAGGCCGAGCTCCACGCGCTCGTGCGCGCCGCCGGCCTTGCCGCAATCCGCCGCTGCACCGCCGGCACCGAGTGGCGAGACGTCCACCGGACGGCGAGCCTGGTGATCGCTGAGGGACTGATCGAGCTCGGCCTCCTGCGCGGCCGGGCCGAGACCCTGGTCGAGAGCAAGAGTGTCTCGCTCTTCTTCCCCCATGGGGTCGGGCACATGGTGGGTCTTGGCATACGGGACGCCGGCGAGGTCCTCCGCGGCCGGCGACCCCGGTCCAGACGCCTTCCCGCGCCTGCGAGTCGATCTGCCGCTGTTGCCGGGCCACGTCGTCACGATCGAGCCGGGGATCTACTTCGTTTCGGCGCTCCTGCGCGATCCGGAGCTCCGCGAGCAGCATCGCGACGCGGTGGATTGGGAGCGCGCCGAGCGGATGCTCGACTTCGGCGGGATCCGTGTCGAGGACAACGTCCTCGTCACCGAGGAAGGCTTCGAGGTCCTGACGGGCGACGTCCCGCTGCTCGGCTGACTCAGCGCGCGCGTGCCGCCCCGAGAACGGCGCGGACGTAGCGCGTGACCGCCGCTCGTCCCGGTTCGCCCGCGGGCAGCTCCGCCGCGAATGCCGTCGTTCCGCGAAGCGTCTTGTTCTGCCAGTCGATCGCGCTTCCGGCCAGCGGCGGCAGCGGGTGGTAGGCGAGTCCGGAGAGACGCGCGAACACCTTCTCGACCCGCCGGTCGCCCCCTGAGGCCCAGACCAGGTCGAGATGCTGGTGGAACCAGATCGTCAGCTGCGGCCGCACATGCAGCATCAGCGCATGCGCGATCCGCGCCTCGCGCTCCGACAAGGGATGCGGCCCCGACTCGTATACACCGCCGAGCGGCCGCCAGCGCCAGGGAAAGTTGCGGTTCAGGTCGACGCCGTGCGCGTTCTGACGTGTGCCGGCGGCGACGCCATCCGGGTTCAGGTCGGGCACGATCCACAGATCGAGGTCGCGCGGCGACAGACGCTCGAGCGCCCGTGCGATCGCGATTCCGCCCACCTCGTTGCCGTGAATGCAGCCGACAACCAGTACCGGCGTCCCCGATGGATCGCCAACTTCGACCGCTCGGATCGGGCGCCCCTGCCAGGAGCGGCCGAGCAGCATCGTACGCGCCGACGCGGGCGCGGCCAGGGCGCAGGCGGCGACTAGCGACGCGACAAGGATGATTGTCCTCACTCTTTCTGAGTATCGCGGAGGATGGCCACCGCACTTGGCACCCGAGGAAGGCTCGGTGCTCGGGCCTAGACTAACGCTGTGACTGCCCAGACCTGGCCACAGCCCCTGCTGGTCGTCCACGACGTCCCGGCGTCCAGCCGCTTCTACCAGCAGGTGCTCGCCGCGGAGAGCGGCCACGGCGGCGACGAGTACGAGCAGATCGTCAGCAACGGCGAGATCCTGCTGCAATTGCACGCCTTCGACGTCGAGGACCACCACGGCCGCCTGGCCGATCGCGAGAAGCCGTTGGGCAACGGATTCCTGCTCTGGTTCGAGGTCGCCGACTTCAAGGCCACCGTGGAGCAGGTCCGTGCCACGGGCGCGTCCGTCGTGCACGACGTGCACACCAACCCCAATGCCCGGCAGCAGGAGATCTGGGTCCGCGACCCCGACGGGTACCTCGTCGTCCTCGCCGGACCGTCGGAGTACCGCCTCCGCGCCTGACGGCAGCGGGGACCCAGCGGAGCCGGCGGCCGGTATGGCAGCTCGGCCTTACCGCCCGGCGCGGACGCGCCATCCGGCAACGGCGCGACGGGCCGCCTCGAGGTTCGCAAGCGCAGCGACAACGATCAGGCCCCAGAGCGGCTCCAGCGTGACCGCCGACACGGCGATCAGCAAGAGCCTGACGTCGCGCCCGGCGCCGAAACGAATGGCGCCCGCTGGGAATGGGCTCGAGAACGCCGCTTCGTAGGCTGCCTTGACGTAAGGCGCCAGCAGGCTGCCGAAGAGAGCCGCGGCGAGCGCGGCCCAGGTAACGGAGTCGAGCCCCGCGGCGACGGCGAGCGCGACGAGCACCGCGGCGTCCCCGACGCGATCGAGCGTCGCGTCGAGGAACGCGCCGGCCGGCGATGTGCGCAGCGTCGCACGCGCCACCTCGCCGTCGCAGCCGTCGAAGACCGATGCCGCTTGGACGAGAACGCCGCCAACCACGAGCGCAGCGGTCGCGGTCGCTCCCGCCGCCAGGACGCCGGCTGCCAGGCATGTGAGGACGAACGAGGCCACTGTGACGAGGTTCGGCGCGATCCCGAGCCGGATCAGCAAGAGCGAGATTGGTCGGGAGAAGCGTCGGTTGAGCTGTCGCGCCACCGGCCCGTCCAGTGGCTTGGCGCTTGCCTGCCGGAGCAACAGGCGCTCCGCGCGTTGCACGTCTTCGGGCGTATCGACGTCGATCCAGAAGAGACCCGCGACGTCGACGGCGTCGAGCCGGTGCCCGTCGGCAATCCAGTGGCGTTTAACGGCATTCCACGTCCCCTCACCGGCGGCCATGGCTTGCTCCGCTGCGTGGACGACGGCCCCATCGCAGGCAAAGACGCCGGCGTCGATCGCATTCCAGTCCTCGAGCTCGCGCGAGACGGCGACAACCCGGCCATCGTGCACGCGCAGCTTCGTCGCGTCCTCGAGCTCGCAATTTCGCGGGCGCGTATCGACCGCAACGGCAAACGGCGCGCCACAGCTGAGCATGCGCTCGACGACCTCGGGCTCGAGCAGGTGATCGGCCATCATCAGGAGGAATCGCTGACCCGCCGCTCGCCCGCCGACGATCGCGGAGGAGCCATTGCCAGCGGCGAAGTCCTCGTTCTCGACCAGCTCCACCTGGAGCTCCCGCTCGCGTACGAACCGCTCGACCTCGTCCTTCGCGTGCCCGACGACGACGATGACTCGTCCGACGCCCGCCCTTTGCAATGTCGCCACGGCCCGCTCGAGCAGCGTCAGACGCGCAACGAGCGCGAGCGGCTTCGAGGGCTCGCCGAGCCGTGTTCCGCTCCCCGCCGCCAGGATGACGGCAACCGAATGGTCTTCTCGCAGGCGAGCCACCACGACGGATTCTCTTCGACGGCGAACTGCCCTGCCAACACGCTGTCCGCCAATGTGCGCGGGCGGCCGGCACCACGGTTGTGGCGCCCCTCTTGGCAGTTGCCTTCAGCAAGCGCCTGGAGGCCCCGCCTCTCCGACGGATCGCGGGGCACTACGGACGCTTCTGGAGCGCCTCGAGGAAGTCTCGCGGGCTGCGGATCGGGAACCGGTCGGCGAGTGCGAGCAGATCCTGATCCCCGGAGACGATGATCGCTTTTCCCTCGGCCAGCGCAAGCAGGTAGTCGTCGCCGGGGTCGAGCGAGCGGCGAGGCGGCGCGGACGGGTCTGACTCATGGACGGCGGTGTTCTGGAGGAGCGACACGAACGCGGCGGCGTCCTTCGGGGTTATGCGCGCTCGCAGCTTCGGGTAGGCGAGCGCACGCTCGAGCTCAGCCAGGAGGGCTTCCGAGACGACGAGCTCGAACTCGCCAAGCAGCCAGCGCGAGAGGAGCTGCGCGGGTGCCGCGCTCGGCGAGAGCAGAGCAGCAATGAGAACGTCGACGTCGAGGACAGCTTGCACTCAGCGCCGGCGATGCCGAGGCTTGTGCTGAGCCTCGACGGCGAGCGCAGTTGCCTCTTCCTCGGACAGATCGTTCCGTCGCCACAGTCGGTCGAGCATGTCGAACCCGAGCTCGCGCCGTAATGCCTCCTCGATGACTTCGCTGTCGCCCTTGCCTGCGCGGGCCGCCCGAACCTTGACTGCGCGGAGAACCGCTTCGTCGACCGTTAGCGTCGTACGTATCTTCGGCACATCCGCATCATAGCATCATTGCGTATCCGTACAACGGCATCAAGTTGCAATGCTCGGCCCGGGCGAATCTGTGCCGAGATGCTGCCGAACGGCGCGCACTGGAAATCCGGTATGGTGTAGACTTCTACTCCATGAAGCTCACCGTGCCGGCCGCAGCACGCCGTGCCGGCCGCAGCCCCGAAACCATCCGTCGGTGGATCTGGAGCGGCCGCCTACCTTCCGACAAAGTAGGCAACCAGCACCTCGTGGACGTCGACGCACTTGATGCGCTCGCAGGTGGTGTTCCGGCAGCCGGCGGCGCGCCGCGCGTAAAGGTAGAGGGCGAGTGGGGCGAGTGGTTGCGCCGCGTGGACGCTCTGGGCAAGGAGCTGCGCGGCAGGCGCCTGCCGCCCGCTGCAGAGCTCGTTCGGGAGAGCAGGAAGGGACGCTGACGGTCGTCGTCGACGCCTCCGCGCTTCTCGACGCTGTTCTGAACCGTGATCGCGGCGCGTGGAGCCGGCTGCTGGCGGCGCTCGAGCGCGCGAAGCGGCCCCTCGTCGGCCCGGAGTTGCTCTGGTCGGAGAGCGTCTCCGTCCTCCACGAACTCGCATGGCGGGGACGGATCGACGCCGCGCAAGCGGAGAAAGCGCGTGCGCTCGTGCTCGAGGCGCCGATTTCTCCCCGGCGGCCGGGCGACCTTCGGCGGCGTGCCTGGGAGATCGCCGAGCGGCTCGGCTGGGCGAAGACGTACGACGCCGAGTACTGCGCGCTGGCGGAGCTGCTCGGCTGTGAGCTGATCACCACCGACGGGCGCCTCCGCGCAGCGGGGACTCGGCTCGGCTATGTCTTTACACCAGCGGAAGCGGCCGCGCGGCTCATTTGAAAGCGGCCCTCGACCGCCTGGGGCAAAGCGAGCGCGACCTGCCGCGCCGGTTCGCAGGAAACGTTCAGTGGTGCCTCGGACCGCTCACGTCACTTCCGGACGGTAGGTCCCGAAGCTCCACAAATGTCCTTCGGGGTCGCGCGCCGTGTACTCGCGGGAGTCGTACGGCGTGTCTTCGATCTCCCGCACGATCTCGGCACCCGCCGCCTTCGCCCGCGCATAGTGGGCGTCCACGTCTTCGACTGCGACGTAGACCCCCTGCTCCGACGGATCGCCCTCACCGAACATGAAGATGCCCGGGCCGAGGGACATCTCGGCGTGGTGGACGTTGCCCTCATCGCCGCGGTAGACGACGCGCTCTTTGAATCCGAACGCCCGCGAGAACCATTCAAGGACGCCCTCGGCATCGGCGAAGCGCGTGAACGGAAAGAAATTCGGCGTCTCGGTCTGGGTAGGCATCTCGTCCCCCTGGCAGTCGGACAGGATCCGATAATACGACGCGCGTCCGGGGCGGCGTCTTGGCGAAATGTGACCGGTTCGCAGATCCTGCCCGTCACGGGCCTTCGCCTCCTCCTCGGTGTCGGCCCGCTCCGCGCTCTCGAGGTCAGCGCTGCTGCGCGAGCCAGGCGATTCGAGGTCAGATAGACCGAATGGCGCGTGAACCTCGCCTCGGCCGGATCGAACGGCGGACTTCCGGAAGGGAGGCGCTCAGCGTCCTTCCAGCGCCTTCCTTGAGTGGAACGACGATCGCGAGTCGCCTCATGCCGACAGCGTCGCGCACCGACGGTGGCGGCGCATGCGTACCGAGTCGAGACGCGGGTCGCGGGAACTCACAGCCGGATTCGGTTGTTCGCCGATGCCCCGGCACTGCCGAGTGGCGCCTGACCGTTCGGTACGAGCACGCGCTGATCCCGTAGGCGCTGGGCACCAGTTGCCACCGGTTGCGCCCGCTTGGCTCCATAAGTGCTCCATGCTTGTGGCCCCAATCCCTAATGCGCAGAGGCGTCGGCCGGGTCGGCGAAGACCGCCATTCGCCCCGCATCGCCGCTGTCGCCAGGATCCATGAGGATGCTGCCACCGGCAGCGCGGACCCTGGCGGCGGTCTCGTCGGCGTCAGTCACCCACACATACGTGTTCCAGACCGCCCTCGGCGCTACCTCACTCGTGGAACCAACAGCCGCGACGTCGCCGCCGCGGATCCGCGCGACGTAGTACTTGTCAGCCGAACCCGTGGGCATGACGTTCTCGAACTCCCATCCGAACAGGTCGCCGTAGAATGCGACGGCGGCCTTCCGGATCGGGTGTGGTTGTGTCGACCCAGCACGGAACTCCCGGGATGTACCGATCCTGATCGCTCATCGTTGCACCTTCCTCGGTTGACGTGTCGGGGGAACCGTATGGATCATCTAGGCCATGTTCTGTCCGCAAGTATTCAAGTTTGTGAGAAGCGGCCTCGCTCGCCGCCGGCCAGCTGGGAGCGCTCGGCGCTCAAAGCCGCGCCGTCCCCGGCCCCGGCGCGCGCTTGCCGCACCTCGCAGGCGGCAATACCCTCTGCCGCCGACGAGCGGGAAGGAGCAGGGCAGGTGAACCAGGACGCAGGACTGACGCGGATGGTCCACGAGGTGCGTGAGCTCGAACTGGGCGAGCGCACGAGCTACTCCGCGGGGTGCCTCACCGTCGGCGAGGAGAGCGTGCGCGACCTGCTCGGCGACTCCGCGATCGCCGAGGTCCGGCTGGCCTGCGCCTCGCCCGGCGACTCCGTGCGGATCGTCGGCGTACTGGACGCCGTTCAGCCCTGCTCCAAGGGTCCCGGCGGGGGCGGCGTCTTCCCAGGGCTACTCGGCCCTGCGATGCCCGTCGGGCGCGGCGAGACCCACGTGCTGCGCGGCGCCGCCGTGCTGGCCGCCGGCTACCTTCCCCGCGCCCAGGAGGCGATCATCGACATGTCGGGGCCGGCCGCACCGCTGTCGCCGCTCGCAGCGACACACAACCTCGTCGTCGAGTTCACCCCCGCCGACGACGCGCCCTGGGAGGACGTCGACGCCGCGCTGCGGCGTGGGCTCGTCAAGCTCGCGGCCCACCTCGCCGAGGCGGCGCTGGACGCCGCGCCCGACAACATCGAGACGTACGCCGAGCCGGGGTCGACCGCCGGCGGCAAACCACGCGTCGCGGTCGTCACCAACCTGCAGACCCAGGGGAAGTTCAAGGACGTCTTCGTCTACGGCCGCAGCCTGTCGGGCGGCCTGCCGACCGTCATCACGCCCGGAGAGCTCGACGACGGGGCGGTGGTCAGCGGCCAGTACGGCCATCCCGCGCTAAAGAACCCGACCATCCTGCACCAGACACACCCCGTCGTCGTTGCGCTACGAGCGAACGACGAGCTGGAGCTGGCGGCGCTCGTGCTGTGCCCCGAGCCCGCCGACCAGGCGAACAAGGAGCTCGTCTCGGCGCACGCCGCCCGACTCTGCGCGAGCCTGGGAGTCGACGCGGCGATCCTGTCCAAGGAGGGCGGCGGCAACGCCGACGCCGACGTCACGCTGAAGATGGACCGGCTCGAGGAGGAGGGGATCACCGCCGTCGGCATCCTGGCCGAGATGGCGGGGCGCGACGGAACGGGCCCGCCGCTCGTAGTCCCGCCCACCAAGGCCACGGCGATGGTCAGCACCGGAAACTACGACGAGCGCATGACGCTGCCCGCGGTCGATCGCGCCCACGGCCGCGAGCGCGTCGCCCTGCTCGACCAGCCGTCCACCGACGAGCTCGAGCTGCCGGTCGCCGTGATCTACTGCGCGCAGAGCACGCTGGGCTGGGGTCGGCTCACGTGCGCGGAGACCGCTTAGTGCTCCGGAGGAACCACTGATGCGCATCGTCCACTACGTCAACCAGTTCTTCGCCGGCATCGGCGGCGAGGACTCCGCGGGCACGGGGCCGGAGCTGCGCGACGGGGCCCTCGGACCCGGCCGGCGCCTGGCCGCCGTGCTAGGCGACGAGCACGAGATCATCGCCACGGCGATCTGCGGCGACGACTACGCCGCGGGCCACCCCGAGTTCGCCGCCGAACTCGTCGCACACGCTCGCGAGCGCGGGGCCGAGATGGTGGTCGCCGGTCCCGCTTTCACGAGCGGGCGCTACGGCATGGCGTGCGCGCGGATCGCAGCGGCGGCCTCCGAGGCGGGGCTGCCCGCGCTGGCCGCCATGCATCCCGACAACCCCGGCCTCGGCGAGGCCGCCGGCACGACGGTCGTCGAAAGCGGGCTCACCGCGCGCCAGATGAAGGACTCGCTGGAGCGCTTAGCGGCAGCAACACGAAAGCTCGCCGCCGGCGAGGAGCTCACCGCGCAGGACGGCCGCATCGGTCCCGTCGCGCGGACCAACCGCCGGGCGCAGCACAACGCGGCCGAGCGCGCGGTCGCCCTCGTGCTCGCGCGGCTCGGCGGCGACCGGGACGCCACCGAGATCCCGCTTCCCGACTTCGACCAGGTGACGCCCGCCGCGCCGATCGCCGACGCCGCCGAGGCGCTGATCGCGCTCGTGACCGAGGGCGGCTTCGTGCCCGCCGGCAACCCCGACCGGCTGGAGTCCGCGCGCGCGTCGAAGTGGGTGCGCCACTCCATCGACGGCCTCGACTCGGCCGAGGCGGGAAGCTTCGAGTCGGTGCACGGTGGCTTCTCCACCCAGTGGGTCAACGCCGATCCCAACCGCATCCTGCCGCTCGACGTCGCCCGCGAGCTGGAGCGGGAGGGCGCGATCGGACGCCTGCACGGCGAGTACCTGGGGACGACCGGCAACGGCACCACGGTCGCCGACGCGCGCCGATTCGGAATGGAGTGGGCCGCCGAGTTGCGCCAGGCGAACATCCAAGCGGTGATCCTGACCGCCACCTGAGGAACCGGCACGCGTTGCGGGTCAACGCTGACGAAGGAACTCGAGCGCGCCGGGATCCCCACCGCGCTGCTGTGCAATCTCGTCTCGATCGCGAGGCGCGTCGGCGCGCCGCGGATCGTGCCCACGCGCGGCATCCCCTTCCCGACGGGAGACCCGGAGCTCGCTCCCGCGCAGGAGCGTGCCTGGCGCCGGCAGCTGCTCGAACGGGCGCTGCACGCCGTCGCCACGCCGGTCAGCGCGCCGACGGTCTTCGACGGCGATCCGGTTCAATAGGCGGCATATGCCCACCCCGGTGATCTCGGCCACGAGCGCGGCGCTCGCCCACGTCCCTGGCCTCGCCCGCCACGGTTCCAAGCCGTCGCGCGAGCGCGCGCGCAACCCCGAGCTCGAGGCGCAGTTCCTCGGCTCGCTGCGGACCTTCGAGCAGGCGGTGGCCTACGGGCCCCATCAGGCGTTCCTCGGCGCCCTCCACCCGCGCGAACTGCCACAGCGACCGTGGGTGGGCGCCGCCCCCAACGGCGAGGGTCGCTTCGCCGGCGTCGGCGAGCTCATGCCCGAGGACGAGTTCCTCGGGCTGCTGGCAGCGGTCGACGACTTCGGCCTCGTCAGGCTCGGCACACAGGAGGCCGGCGTGATCGCCGCGCAGCTCGCCCGCCATCCGCTCGCCGAGCGCTTCGACCTCGAGAAGGTCGCCGCCGCCGGCAGCGACGCCGAAGCGGTGGCGGCCGAGCCGGGCGCGCTGAGCCTGCACCTGGCCGCCGATCGCCTCGCCGGGGCCATGCGTCGCGCCAACCAGAGCGATCAAGCGCTGACCGCAGCGGTGGTGCTCGAGAATCTTGCGGGGAAGGCGAGCGCCACGCTGGCGCTCCTACACCTGCTCGCCGACAACGGCATCGACCCGGCCTCGATCGACTACGTCATCGGCTCCGGCGAGGAAGCGATCGGCGACCGCTACCAGCGCGGCGGCGGCAACCTCGCCAAGGCGGTCGCGGCGGCGGCGGGCTGCAGCGACGCCTCGGGCTGCGACGTCAAGAACTTCTGCGCAGCCCCGATCCCCGCGCTGGTCATCGCGAGCAGCCTCGTCGCCGCCGGGGTCTTTCAACGCGTCGCGGTGGTCGCGGGCGGCTCGCTGCCGAAGGTGGGGATGAAGTTCCAGGGCCACCTCAAGCACGGCATGCCGGTGCTCGAGGACGTGCTCGGCGCCTGCGCGCTGCTTGTGGAAGCCGACGACGGCCGGTCGCCGCGCGCGCGGCTGGACTCCGTGGGGCGGCACACGGTGGCCGCCGGGTCGTCGAACCCGAAGATCATGGAGGCGCTCGTGTGCGCTCCCCTCGACCGTCTCGGTCTGGGGATGCTCGATGTCGACGACTATGCCACCGAGCTGCACAACCCCGAGCTCACCGAGCCACAGGGCTCGGGCAACGTCCCCGAGCGCAACTACAAGACGATCGCCGCCCTCGCAATGCGCCGGGGGGAGCTGGCCCGGGAGGACATGGGCGAGTTCGTCGAGCAGCGCGGGATGCCCGGCTTCGCTCCGACGCAGGGGCATATCGCCTCGGCGCTCTGCTACGTCCCGCACGCGCGCGCCCGGCTGGTGGATGGCGGCGCGCGGCGGGTACAGCTGCTTGCGAAGGGCAGCCTGTTTCTGGGGCGGATGTCCGAGCAGTCCGACGGCATGAGCGTGATGCTCGAGTCCAACGGAGAAGTGGGAGGATGAGCGGATGGGAGCACTGAGCGAAGTCACGCGCGAGAACTTCGACGAGCTCGTCGCGAGCGGGACGACGCTTGTCGACGTATGGGGACCGGAGTGCCGGCCGTGCCTGGCGCTGATGCCCCACGTCGAGAAGCTGGCCGAGGCCCACGATGACCTGACGGTCGTCAAGCTCGAAGCGCCCAAGGCCCGCCGGGTCTGCATCCGCCTCCAGGTACACGCGCTGCCGACGTTCCTGCTCATGCACGACGGGCAGGAGGTGGCGCGGTTGTCGAAATCGACGATCACCCCGCCGGAGCTCAACACGTGGCTCAACAAGAGCCTCGACGAGATGAAAGAGGAGGTGAGTTAGCACCCCGTGTTCGAGAGCAAGCAGGTCATCGTCCTCGGTGAGCGCGACGGGATCGCGGGTCCCGCGATCGCCGCGTGCGTCAAGAGCGCCGGCGGAAATGTCGCCTACGCGTCGACGGAATGCTTCGTCTGAACTGCCTCGGGGGCCATGGACCTCAATAGCCAGGAAGCGATCAAGCGCCTCGCTGACGAGCACGGGACCGAGCATCTGCTCGTGATCCTGGGAGCTCCGGATGACGAGAGCGCAGAGATCGCCGCCGAGACCGTTGTGCTCGGCGATCCAGCCTATGCAGGTGTATTGGCCGAGGCCCAGTTGGGTCTCTCCGTGTATCACGCGCTCGAGGAAGAGTTCCGCAGCCTGATCGACGAAGACGTCTGGGAAGAGCAGATCGGCATCATGGCCGACGTGCTCGACACCGAGGCGATCTCCGCGGCGGTCAAGGGCATGCGCGAGCGGAAGCCGTAGTACCCCCGTGGAGCGTTCCACAGGCCGGGTCCGCCGCCGGCAGCTCGCCGCTTCCCGTGACGTTGAACAGCGGCGCACGAGCTCCGCCGAGCGCATGAGCCGACGGCCAACGCTCGCCGCTCACAACACAAGCTGACAATCGAGGAGGACAGGGATGACGGCGATCACCGCGGAGACGACACACGACTACTGCCTGTTCATCCGGGCGACGCCGGAGCAAGTGTGGGAAGGCAATCACTAGGCCGGAGTTGACCACCAGGTACTTCCACGGCAGCATGACCAGCGCTGGGAGTGGGGACGTGCGGCCAAGCGATCGGAGGCCGGCTGTCGCGGCTTTTTGACCAGATCTTGACCACGGGCCGTTTTGGCCCGA
Organism: Gaiellales bacterium; assembly: GCA_038253945.1. Classification (GTDB taxonomy): domain Bacteria; phylum Actinomycetota; class Thermoleophilia; order Gaiellales; family Gaiellaceae; genus JBBRYW01. Next base: position 89,218 of record JBBSGR010000002.1, on the reverse strand, counting down.
TTTCGTTTTCTCACGAGAAAACGAAAGGCCCGCTCTTGCAGGCCTTTCCTTGGTGGAGCTAGCCGGGCTCGAACCGGCGACCTCCTGGGTGCGATTTAGGCGAACCCGTTCGCCACCTTTCGCCGTTAGTCGCCATCTGCCGCTCCCAAGCGGGTTGCGCGCTCAGCGCTTCGCACCGTTCGCACCCGCTCGCCACCGCGATTTGACCAAATCTTGACCACCCAGCTGGGTGTCAAGTGACGCAATGTCACTACAGGCGGCTCGTTCAAGTGCCTTGTGAGGCCCGCATTGCGGCCGTTTGCACGCCGCAGTGCCGCCATCTGAAACCGCACGGCGCGGCGTTATCCGGGAACCCCGCTAAATGCCGCACTGATGTCGACTCGTCCTGTGACTGTGAACACACACGGATTCAGCTTGGTGTGCGCGCATGGTCCCCCGTCCATCCCGCGAACTGCGAGCCCGCCGTTGACCGGCGGAAGCTGCTGACGTAGTACTTTCCGGGACGGCCACAAGGAGACGGACGAATGGACGAGGAGCGCATGACGCGGATCGCCAAGAACGAGGCTCTCTTCCGCGCGGTCAACGACCGGGTGGAGGGGCTGAACGAGACCTTCGGTAGCCTGAGCAGAGCGCGATCAGCACACCGAAGTTTCGGCCGCCCAACCTGACGGCGCAACACGTCGAGTTCGTGACGCAGAACAAGCAATTCCACGTCCTTGGCATCCGGGCCCCAGCGACTACGGGCGAGCAGGCCGAACAGAGCACGAAGCGTGACATAGAACAGCGAGAAGCACATCCCACGATCCTCGCAACCGCCGCCTCACGAGGACGCCGACACGAATATTGGCACCCTTCACCTAGACGGCCGAATACGATCGGGCGATGCGTTGGGTCTGGCTCGCGATCATTCTCGTGACGGCGGTACCGGTCGTGATGCTCGCGGCTATCATGAACCCGCTCGTGATCTTGGTGCTAGGCGTCGATTGGTGGCGGAGCTGGTTGATACGCCTTCATCCTTATCGCTGGCAATTGGCCCTCACCACTCTCGTCTTCGCATTTTCCATCGCCGTCTATGCGAGCCAGTATGGATAGCGCCGCGCAGCGGGGTAAACCAGTCGCCTGCGCGAGTGTTCAGGAGTGTTCCCTGAGCGCCGGGTCGGGGCTCCGCGGCGATGATGTTCGGGCGCCCACGCAGTCTCTTTAGGCGAACCCCTACAAAGGAGTCCCAAATGAGTACTGAGTCGGTTCGGCGAGCCAACCTCGCCGCGATCGCGTGCGACCCGCGTCCACAGCTGCCTGACGGCTTCCGACGGAACAGCACCCGAGTTGGGACGCAGCTCGGCGCAGCCCGTACTGGGCTCAGTGTCTATGAGCTACCGCCCGGCCAGGCAATTGAGCCTACCACTACGAAGATCCTGAAGAGGAGTGGCTCCTGGTCATCGCAGGCACGCCAACCCTGCGGCATCCTGGTGGCGAGGACCAGCTCGAACCGTGGGACCTGGTCTTCTTTCCCTCGGTCCCGCCGGAGCACACCTCGTGCGAAATGACGGCGAGTCAAACGCTCGTGTCGCAATGTTCTCCTCGGTCACCGCGGTAGGTGTCGTCGCCTACCCGAACAGCGACATGATCCAATTGTTCACCACCGAGGGCACGGACGACATCGTCGTCAAACGCAACAGCGGCATCGACGTAGCCGCTTCATGGGCTACCGGGGAAGACGGAACCGAAGCCGAGAGGTAAGCAATCGCCTGCGCCAGCGCGCGGGTATGACGCCTGAGCCACGACGACGCGATGAATGTGTTTTAGGATCGACCAATGGCCGACGAGCAGGTCGTTGAACGGGAGGAAGTGCACGTGATGTTCAGGCGGACTGCTGACGAGCGGAAGCGATCACTCGCACTTGTTGGTCGGAGGTCGAAACCGCTGTCGGCTCGCTCAGGGGCAGGAAGTTCTACGGGACCTTCGATCCTGCCAGCCACGAATACCGGGTGTGCGTGCAATGGCGGGACGGTGACGATGCGCAGGCGCTTGGGCTCGAAGAAGGAAAGCTCCCTGGCGGACGATACGCGCGCGAGCGCCTCGAGGGTGAGCCTCCCGCCGTCTACGGGCTGATTCAGCCGACGTTCGCTGTGACCTCATCGACCTGCTGCTCCCGATCACCGGCTAGAGCTTGCCGGCGGGCTAACGCCCAACCCGCCCGCGTCTGGGATGCGCGAGTGTTCTCGAATGCACCCTGACGTTCGCGAGGCGGCAGCCGGGCCATGGCTGCCGCCGACGCATGTCTTACGCGATGCAGGATCGTCGGTGCGGGCGCTAAGCGCCGATCATCTCGTGCACGGGGAACTCCTTGATGTCTGTGGACCCTGCGGCTCGATTCCCGCCGCCGCCATCCTTTCGATGATCCGTTGAGCGAAGCGTCGAAGTCAGCGCGTGACTCCCAGAAGTCGATGATTCCCCCAACCGCCGTCGATCGGCCCCGAAGCGTGATTGAGCAGCCCCTTCGGCGGCGTCCGGTCGGGGGTTGACCTGGTCATGTACTTGGTCGAACTGCTCCTGGGTGATTCCCGCAAGTTTGATGCGAATGCCGACAGCCATTGCGAACCCACTTTCAATCGAGAGCAAGTCCCATCACGGCGAGTCTCGCACCCCGCGACATGTCACGCGCTGACTTGCCCGAGTGCTCCGGAATGACGCCTGAACCAACGTGCATTTCTCTGCTCGACCGGCTGGGGCTCGAGTACCCTCGACACGGAGGTGGTTGTTGGATGACTGATCCACGGACGGAGCTGGTCGGTCGAGGCTACGACGCGATTGGCGATCGCTTTGTGAAGTGGCGAGATCAGGGCGTGGGCCAGGGGCAGCGGCCCGCGGCGCGTCCGCAATCTCAGGTAGAGCAGCCGAGCACATGTTAGAAGAGGGCCCGCCACGGGCCTCTTCGCTGCGGGGTGACGATCCGCGGAATCGCCAAACCAAGCCCAGGGTGGCGGTCGCCGGCCATTTTCATCAGCCCTCGACCGCCCGCGCCGTGGGCAGCCCAACGAGTCGCGAAGAAGAACGATTCGTTTGCTTTGGTGAGCCCGTCAGCCACTGGCTCGCCTCGTCGGGAGAAGCGACCATGTGCAGCCATCTTGCAGCCTATTGGCTCAGCGGCTCCCCGTCCCTGGGGAAGATATTGTCATTGTCACGAATGACAAAAACTCGGGCGTAGCCGGCGCGGGGCGAGCGCTGCTCTCGTCAAAAATGCAGGCCGCCCGCCTCACGTGAGCCGACCGTAAACGGTCGCTTGCGCGAGTGTTTCGCGATGACGCCTGACGCGCGACGCTCACTTGGGCGTGTCTCTAGCCCAAGCCTTCATGAGCCGCCACCGCCAAGCGTCACCTCACTCCGAGACACCGAGATGGCGGTGGGGATATCGGCGCTGAGCACCCAGAGATGCCCGTCCGGGTCACGGAAGGCCACGTGACGCACACCCCAGGAACGGTCAACCGGGCCGAAGGTGATGGGCACTCGATGCTCGATGAGTTCGGCGTGGGCGACGTCGGCGTCGTCAATGAAGATCGCCAGCTCTACGCCCGCCGAACCGGCATCGGCCAGGGGCACCTTCCCGAGAAACTCTTTCTCAGCCTCGCCGCGGACGAGAAGGCGCATGAACACGTTGTCGAACTTGAGGATGACCGTCCCCTGTTCTTCTTCTTCGATCACGTCAACATCGAAAAGGCGCTCGTAGAACTCCTTCGAACGCTGCAGATCCTCGACAAACAGCGTGATTGCGTTGACGGACTTCAGCGATAGAGCCATCTTCATAAACCTCCAGGTTGGCACGACCACGCCCGCTCTAGGGATTAGACACCGCGCCGAACCCGAACTCATCGCTGCCTGCGTGCTGGGCCACGCGCGCCCGGCTGGGCCAGTGTTCGGGGATGACCCCTGATCGGGCTGCGATGGTCATGCCGGGAGCTGCTCGCCGTCGAGGACGGCTACCGCGAGTCGACCAAGTCGTGGGCGAGCGTGCCCCAGCGAGCTGAAGGCGCGCGGCCTCAGCGAGCCAGCCAAGCTCGTCACCGGCGACGGGGCGCTCGGAATCTGGGCGGCGCTGCGCGACGTCTACCCGCAGGCCCGCCGCCAGGCCTGCTGGGTGCACAAGATCGCGAACGTGCTCGATGCGCTGCCCAAGCGTCTGCAGGGGCTCGTCGCCTTCCGGGCCGAGTTCGAGGCCAAGTAGCCGAAGGCCTACGAGAAGCTCGAGCGCGACTCCGAGGCGCTGCTGGCCTTCTACGACTTCCCGGCCGAGCACTGGCGCCACACCCGTACCAGCAACCCGATCGAATCGAGCTTCGCTACGGTCAACACTGAGGACGCGGGTGACCAAGGGCGCCGGTTCCCGGGAGGCGGCGCTCGTCATGGCCTACAAGCTGCTCGACGCCGCCCAGGAGCGCTGGCGTGCGTTTACTGGCTACGAGCTCGTCGCCGAGGTGCTCGCTGGAGTCGAGTTCAAAGACGGAAAGAAAGTTGTCAACCATGACGACGATGAGGAGGTCGCCGCCTGATGCTCCTCACCGCTCGATCCCCAACATTTGACAATTGCTCTGGCCGAGCGCGACGAGGGCGCTGATGAAGATCGCCAGCACAACGGCGAGCCCGGCCAGCCGTTCGCCGCGGGCGCTGCGTAGGAGGAAGGCAAGCCCGAGCGGGATCGCGGTCAGTGCGTCGCCGAAGTTGTGGATCAGGTCGGCGACCAGCGCGACGCTCAGCGTGCGCGATGCGGCTCTTCGTGCTCGCAGAGGGCGGTGCCGTCCGCTGCGCGGAGATGGCTCACGCGGTCACGCTATAGCCCACGCACGGGGTAGCGGGCTCCCTGCGGGCACCCGTGTCTCCTTCGCAGTGCGCTGCCCATCACCAGCTTCAGCCTTCCCTCCCCGCGCGAAGTCAGCCGCTCCATCGTCTTGCGGCTCGCCTGGGCCGTGCCGATGACCTGGAGCCCTCCTCCTCTTCCGTCGCTAAGCTGCGGCGGCGGCGATTTTGCTGACTGCCGAAGTGCGGCTGACGAGGACGACGCGAAGGGAGCAGCTTCCTATTTCGCCGCAACCCGCGCGCGGCCCGCGCGGATTCGGCCTCGAGCGCCGAGCTACTTCTTCAGCTTCGGCAGCCACTCCAGGATGCCGCCCTTTTTCGTGGTGCACTGCCCGAGCTTCGCCAAGCCGCTGTAGGAGCCGATCGCCGAGCAATGCCAGCCGCTCGGCACCGGCTTCAGGGCAAACGATGCACGGTCACGGGTCCACTTCGGCATGAAGCTCACTCCCGTCGCGCAGGAGGCTCCGTTCACACCTACGACCGAATACGACGACCCCCGCTGGCCCTTGTAGTGCCAGGGTGCCCCCTTCGCAGTCGCCACGCAGCTCGATGCCATCGGTCTCGCACGCTGCTCTGCCAACGCCGCGCCGCTGAGGGCGAGCACCGCGGTCAGCGCGACGAAGGGAATCGCGTGCTTGAGCTTCGACTTGAGCGGCGGCCGTTCGCCTCCATGTTGCAATGACGACATCTCTTTCTTCCCTCCCTGGACTAGCTTGGTCCAACCCTGGCGAGAGCCGGAAGCACCCGCTGACGAACGCAGGAGCCACCAAAGGTAGCCGATGAGGTTTTTCGCCGCTTCGGGGCGGCTGTTTGGCTCTACAGGCGGCTTTCACACTGGCAAATTGGGATTATTTCGCGCGGGAGCCTGCGGCGGGGGTAGCGCGGCCACTCCCAAAACTGCCGCGCGAAGACCGACGATCGATATAGCCACTCGTTAACGAGCAGCTGAGCCGCTACCCGCAGCGTCGCCGCCGTTCACTCACTGCTTCTCGTAGGCGATCCCATCCTTGTCGCGGTCGAGGTCGCTGTTATGGGACATCGCGATCCGGTAGAGCCTGGTACTCCGCCGAAACGTCGTCACTGGCTTCCCCGAGGTCTTGTCGCGAGCGTTTCGTCCTCCCCACGCCGTGTGGGTACTTCTTGTTGAAGGCGGTGCAGTTTTGGTACTGGGCGGGCGCAGGGTCCCCGCCGTGCTAACCGCTGTTCCGAACGCGAGCACAGCGGTCGCCGCCGATGCGCCGATGCGCCGATGCGCCGATGCGCCGATGCGCCGATGCGCCACATCGAGCTTACGAAACGCCGCGTTTCATCGTGCGATCGGCTGGCTGCGCAACCCGCCGCGAAAGGAGTGGTCACTCTGTGTGCCCTACAAGGGCGCGGGGGGCGACGACCGCGGCCTCTACTCCGACTTCCTCGTCTTCCGTGATCAGGACGGCGACGTCGTCTGCGACATCATCGACCCGCACTCTCACGCACTCGCCGACGCCTGGCCGAAGGCACGCGGCCTCGCCGAATACGCGACCCACCACGGCGACGATTTCGGCCGCATCAAGTTGATCGCCAAGATCGGCAGCAACCTCAAGGAGCTCGACCTCAAGAACGAGAAGACGCGGGCCGCTGTGCGCGCGGTCGACTCGAACGCCTCGCTGCTCAGACTGCTCGAGTTGGCGTAGTGATACGCCGTACTGAGCACCGAGATTGTGTCCCGGAGTCTCGCCGCTCATCCGGGTCGAGAACGAGTCGTCGGCCAACCTCGCCCGTAAGCTCGGAATGACGATCGAGCGAGAGATCGACTATCGCGGCTTCACAACCAATGTATGGGCGAGTCCCGGCACGAGCGCCTCATGCGAGAAGTGAGCCGCGACGGGTTGCCGCCGCGCGGTATGCTTGCCCTCCGCAAGCGCCAGTCGACCAAGGAGCAGAGATGCGCGCAGCGTTCATGTCCATCGAGGAGGCCGTAGTGACCTACTTGGAGGGTATGACGCTTGCTTCGCAGAACGCTGAACCTCGGGATCCTGGCGCACGTAGACGCCGGTAAGACAACTCTCACCGAGCGGCTGCTCTTTGTGGCCGGTGTCATCGACGAGATCGGCAGCGTCGACAAAGGGACGACGCAGACCGATTCGCTCGCGCTGGAGCGGCGGCGCGGCATCACGATCAAGTCGGCCGTCGTCTCGTTCGCAGATCGACGGCGTCAACGTCAACCTGATCGACACGCCTGGCCATCCCGACTTCATCGCCGAGGTCGAGCGCGCGTTGGCGGTGCTCGACGGGGCGGTTCTAGTGATCTCCGCCGTCGAAGGTGTGCAGCCGCAGACGCGCATCCTGATGCGCGCCCTTCAGCGGCTGCGTATCCCGACGCTCATGTTCGTCAACAAGATCGACCGTCACGGCGCCGACTGCACGCGCGTGCTCAACGAGATCCGCGACAAACTGACTCCTGCAGTGGTGGCGCTGGCTTCCGCGGCCGGCGAGGGCAGCCGTTGCGCCACAGTCAGTCCGTACGCCGACAGGGACTCCGCCTTCCGGGCGCGCTTGCTCGACGCGCTCGCCGAGCATGACGACGCGCTCCTGCGGGCCTACCTCGACGACGAGGCAGTTTCGTCGCGGCGGCTGCGCGACGCATTGGCGGCGCAAACGGTGTGCGCGCGCGTGCATCCGGTGTTCTGCGGCTCGGCGCTCACCGGCGCGGGCGTCGAGGCGCTTACCGGCGGCATCGCCGCGCTGCTCCCGGCTCGCGTTGGCGACGGCGACGGCCCCGTCTCCGGGCTCGTGTTCAAGATCGAGCGCGGTCCCGTCGGCGACCGCATCGCCTACGTCCGGATGTTCTCCGGCACCATCCGCGCGCGCGACCGCGTCCAGTTCGGCAGCGGCGGCGAGTCCAAGGTGACGGCGATCAGGGTCTTCGACGACGGCACCGACGTCCAGCGCCCGTCCGTCTCCGCGGGTGGGATCGCGAAGCTCTGGGGCCTGGCCGAGGTCCAGATCGGCGACAGCATCGGCGCCGTGGACGCCCGTCCGCTTGCGCACGAGTTCCCGCCGCCGACGCTTGGGTCGGTCGTCGTGCCGGTCGATCCCGATGATGGGCAGCGGCTCCGTGTCGCGCTCGCCCAGCTCGCCGAGCAGGATCCGTTGATCAAAGTCCGCCAAGCCGACGCGCGCCAGGAGATGTCCGTGTCGCTCTATGGCGAGGTGCAGGGTGAGGTCGTCCAGGCGACGCTGGCCGACGACTACGGCCTTAGAGTCGCCTTTCGCGAGCCGACCCCGATCTACGTCGAGCGCCCGCTGGGCAGCGGTGAGGCGCTCGAGACGGTGCACACCGAGACGAACCCGTTCTTCGCGACGATCGGGATGCGCATCCACCCGGCGGCTCACGGTTCCGGCGTCGCCTTTCGACTCGACGTCGACACGCGCGCAGTCCCGCTCTACGTCTACAAGACGCTCGACAGCTTTGTTGCGCACATGGACGACTACGTGCACCAAACGCTGCGCGAGGGCTTATTCGGCTGGCAAGTCACGGACTGCGTCGTGGTGATGGTCAGATGCGAGTACACCGTCGCCGACGGGCCACCGTCGCGGCGAGGGCCGACGAGCACCGCGGCCGACTTCCGGAAGCTGACGCCGATCGTCCTGATGAAGGCGCTCCAGGACGCCGCCACGGTTGTCTGCGAGCCGACGCTGCGTGCCGTCCTCGAGTTTCCCGTCGAGACCATAGGTGCTGTCCTGGCTGCGCTCGCGCGACTCGGCGCGGCAGTCGACGCGCCGGCCGCGAAGGGAAAGCTTGCCGTTGCGGAGATCGTGTTGCCAGCAGCACGGCTTCGTGACCTGCAGCGCCAGCTGGCTGCGCTGACGCACGGCGAAGGGGTGCTCGAGTCGAGCTTTGCGGGCTACGAGCCGGTGACGGGCGATCCACCAATTCGGCCGCGGATGACTCCGAACCCGCTCAACCTCGACGAATACCTGGCCCACCTCGCCGGCCGCCCATCCCTTGGTGCTCGAGCGGCGGAGGAATCGGGCTGATGGGGAAGATGCATCTCGACGAGCTCGAGATCGACGAGGGGCTCGTGCGCCGATTGCTCGCCGAGCAGTTTCCTGACTGGGCCGACCTGCCGCTCAGCCGGGTCGAACCCGATGGGACGGTACATGCGATCTTCCGTCTCGCCGATGATCCTCGGTGCGCCTTGCGCGCCGTGAAGGGCCGACCGAGCCAGGTGGGAAGGAGATTGAGTGGTTGCCGAGGCTGGCGCCGCTGCTCCCCCTGGAGGTTCCAGTGCCGGTCGCTCAGGGCAGCCCGAGTGGCGAGTACCGATGGTTTTGGGACGTCCACACATGGGTCGAGGGCAAGACGGTGCCGGTTGCTGAGGTCGATGCGATCCAGGCCGCGCGCGACCTGGCAGCGTTCGTCGCAGCGCTGCAGAAGGTCGATCCGGCGTGTGCGCCGCCGGGCCGCGGCATCCCGTTGGCGGAGCGCGATCCCGGGATCCGCCACTGGCTGGCGCAGTTCGACGGCGATCAGCGCGTGACGGACGAGTGGGAACGCGCGCTGCAGGTGCCGCCGTGGGAGGGACCACCCGTCTGGCACCACGGCGACCTCGATGTCCGCAACTGGCTCGTCCGCGACGGCCGCATCAGCGGCGTGATCGACTGGGGTTCGATGGGCGTCGGCGACCCCGCCTGCGACGTCATGGTCGCTTGGAAGCTCCACTCGGTCGCCGCGCGCGACGCCTTCCGCGAGGCGCTGCCGACGGACGACGCGACGTGGGAGCGCGCCCGTGGATGGGTCCTGTCACAGGCGGTCGCGGCGCTCGCCTACTACACGCCGGAGAACAACCCGACCCTCTACAACGAGGCCGAGCGCTGGCTCGAGCTCGTGCTGTCGGAGCGCGAGGGCCACGACGAATGATTCGACGAAGGATCCTGTGAGAGTGCGGCGGGCGTCAAGCTGCTGACGTGGCAAACAAGTGCCGCTCGCTGATCTTCGGCGAAGTCGAGCTCCTCAGCCCCGTCGCAAAGGGCGACGGCGATCTTGGTCGACTTCGGCGAGTCCATGCCCCAGTCAGCTCAGAGGTTCGTGAGTCGGTAGCACGCTCGAGCGACGTTGCGGAAGGCCGCGCTCTCGATTGCACGTTTCTCCGGCACGTACTCGTAGGCGATGTAGACGTGCTCGTCGTGGCAGCCGGGCTGGCCTGGATCCGCCCCGGAAACAGCTCGAGCCGCGCGACAAGGCCGCCGCGATCGCCGCCGGATTCACTCGCGGCGCACCCGCAGCTCCGGCGCCTCCAGCCGTGACGGTGAAACAGGCCAAGACACTGCTCGGCTTGTAGATGCACGTGTGACCGGAGCCGTCCGAGTACCAGAACGAGTCCGGGACAAGGGGATGCGGGTCCCGAGAAACGGGGCCGTGTTCGGCAAGCTCGGATAAACAGGCCCGTTCTCGCCCAGGTCGCTGCGCCGAGAACAGAGATGACTTGTGCGTATGACCGGCTTGTTCCGGTACGACGATCTCCTTCAGAGTGGGAGCCGCGGACGGCGATGCTCGCCGGCACCGACGCCTTCTTAATCAGCAAGACCCACTTTTTCGGTGCCGCTTGACATTCTCGTTTTGACTTGACCAAATCTTGACCACGGGGCCTTTTTCGGACACGTATGTCTCCGTGAGAGCAAACAAAAGGCCTGCATTTGCAGGCCTTTTAGGTGGTGGAGCTAGCCGGGCTCGAACCGGCGACCTCCTGGGTGCGATCCAGGCGCTCTCCCAGCTGAGCTATAGCCCCCAGCCCGGGATTCTACCGGCGCCCGGGCAGGGATCGCCCGAGCGGCTCAGGCCGCCGACGGCCTCGCTTGCCCCTGCCGCTCGCGGAGCTTCCCTGCCGCGATCGTCGCGGCCATGTCCTTGGACTCGGCGCGATAGACGGTGCCGTCCTCGAACTCGATTACGGGGTACAGCTTCTGGCCGCTCAGCTCCATCACGCCCGTCCGCTTTCCGCGAGGGAAGCTTGACCCCTTGGCGAGCTCGTAGTCGACACCCGCATCGTCGAGCGCCTTCTGCACTCGCCAGCACGGGTGTCCCCCGATCTTGACCCACATCTGGCTGCATCGGTGCAATTTGACCGCCATGTTCCCTCCCGGTTGAACCTCTGCCCGAGCCACCATACTCCCCGTCGTCAGCCCCGGCAGCCCACGGCTGGCTAGGTTGGAGCCATGGAGACGGGACGGGTCGAGGCTTTCTCGGACGGTGTCTTCGCGATCGCGATCACGCTGCTGATCCTGATCATCGATGTCGGAGACGTGGCGAAGGGGCACCTCGGCCATGCGTTGCTTCACCTCTGGCCCTCGTATCTCGCGTACGGCGTCAGCTTCCTGACGATCGGAATCATGTGGATCAACCACCACGACTTCTTCCGGCAGATCGGTCGCACCGATCGGACGTTCCTCCTACTCAACGTCTTGTTCCTCATGTTCGTCGCCTTCCTGCCGTTCCCCACCCGCATCGTCGCCGAGCACTTGAAGAGCGGCGAGGATCGGCGGGCTGCGGCTCTGCTCTACGGGATCACGATGATCGCGATCGCCGTCGGCTTCATCTCCGTGTGGCTCTACGCGGCGGTCGGCAGGCGGCTGATCCGGCCCGACGCCGACCAGCGGGCGGTGAGCGGGATCACTCGAAGCTACATCCCGGGCGTGCCTACATACGCTCTTGGAACGCTGCTCGCAGTCGTCAGCCCCGTCGCGAGCCTCGCCCTCTTCGGGGCGCTCGCCCTCTTCTACGCGCTCTCCAGCTCTCTCTTCGGCCGTGACGAGGGCTCCGGGTGAGGGGCGTGGCCCTCGACGCAGCCGGCCTGCCTCAGCTCGTGGAGTTGCCCGAGCCGAGCGGACCCGGCGAGCTCGTCCGCGTGCTCGCCTGCGGCCTCTGCGGCTCGGACGTTGAGAAGCTCGGACAGGCGCCGCCGGGAACCGTGCTCGGCCACGAGGTGGTCGCCAGAACGTCCGCTGGCCGGCGCGTCGCGCTCGTACACCACCTGCCCTGTGGAGAATGTGCGCGCTGCCTTGCCGGCCACGAGTCGACCTGTGCCCGATTTCAGCGGGCGACGATCGTCCCGGGCGGTTTCACCGAGTGCGCCCGGGCAACCGAGACCGTCGACCTGCCCAACGGCCTCGACGACGCAATCGCGACGTACGCCGAGCCGCTCGCCTGCGTCCTCCGCGGCGCAGAGCGACTCCCGCCCGGGCGCGTGCTCGTGATCGGGCAGGGCTTCGTCGGCCGGCTGCTCGCCGAGGTGCTCCGGCGTCGCGGCGACGAGGTCTCTACGCTCGACACGAATCCTGCGCGCGAGAGCCGGCCGGCGGACGGCCCCGTGGACGCGGCCGTTGTCTGCGCGCCCGGCGGAGCGGACGCGGCGGCCGAACAGCTCGAGCCGGGCGGCACCCTCCTCGTCTTCGCGGATGCCGGCCGGCTCGCGCTCGGCGCGGTCTACCGGAAAGAGCTGAGCGTGGTCGGAACGCGCTCGGCGACGCCGCGTCACCTCGAGCAGGCCGCCGCTCTCCTCCCCGAGCTCGACCTTCCCGAGCCGACGGTTCTCCCCCTCGAGCGCTTTGCCGACGGACTGGAGCTGTATCGCTCCGGGACAGCGCTCAAGGTCGTCTTCACGCCGTGAGAGCGCTGCGGTTCTACGCGCCCGGCGACGTCCGCCTGGAGGAGGTCGAGCGGCCAGAACCAGGCCCCGGCGACGTCCTCGTCCAGATCGAGGTCGCGCTCACCGACGGAACGGATGCAAAGGCGTTCAGGCGCGGCCATCCGCTGCTGCTCGGCGATCCGCCGAGCCCGTTCGGACACGAGTTCTGCGGCGTCGACGCCAACACGGGCCACCGCGTCATCGCTGCGAACTCCGCGCCGTGCGGCAACTGCGTGCCGTGCAGGCGCGGCGAGCAGACGCTCTGCGAGAACCTTGCCCCTTTTCTCAACGGAGCGTACGCCGAGTATCTGCTCGTCCCGGATCGGATCGCGCGTGTGAACCTCCATCTCGTTCCCGACGGGCTCCCGGCTGCCGTGGCCGCGATGGCCGAGCCGCTCGCCTGCTGCCTGCACGGCGTCGACCGCGCGGGAATCGACGCCGGCGACGCCGTCGCAGTCCTCGGGGTCGGCCCGATCGGCCTGATGCTCTGCGCGTGCATCGCCGATGCAGGCGGCCGGCCCGTCGCCGTCGGTGGCCGGCCCGAGCGGCGGGAGCTCGCGCCGCTCTTCGCCGCCACGCCCGGCGACGGTCACGGCGCGGATATCGTGATCGAGGCCGCGGGAACTGCCGGGGCCTGGCGGCAAGCGGTCGAGCTCGTGCGGCCGGGCGGAACCGTTCTCTTCTTCGGCGGCCTTCCGGGCGGCACGCAGTTCGAGGTCCTCGCACACCGGCTTCACTACGAGGAGCTGACCCTGCGGGGCGCGTTCCATCACACGCCTCGCAACTTTCGGGCGGCACTCGCCTTCCTCGCGAGCGGCGCGTACCCCTGGGAGCGCCTCATCACGCACGAGGTCGGCCTCGACGGCGTGTCGGCGCTCTTCGCCGACCCCCCGCGCGACCTGCTGAAAGCCGCGGTCAGGCCCTGAGAGAGCGGGTGCTCACGCCGCGGGAGTTGAACCGTGCGCTGCTCGCCCGCCAGCTCCTGCTCCAGCGTGCCAACCTGCCCGTCAACCGAGCTCTCGAGCGCGTAGCGGGGCTCCAGGCTCAGGAGCCTGCTCCGCCCTTCGTGGGGCTTTGGGCGCGGCTGGCGGGCTTCGAGCGCGACTCGCTCAAGCGCGCGCTCTTCGCTCGAACCGCCGTGCGAGCGACCCTCATGCGCGGGACGATCCATCTCGTCTCGGCGCGCGACTACACGCTGCTCGCGCCGGCGACCCAGGCGATGATTCGAGCGTTGTGGCGCCGCTACCTTCGCGACCGAGGCGATGTCGCAGACATCGACGAGATCACCGCGCGGGCGACGGCGTACGCGGCTCAGCCGCGCACGGCCTCGGAGCTGCGGCAGGCGCTCGGGGGCGACGACGCCTGGTGGCGAGCGCGCCGGCACGGGCTCTTCGTGCACGCACCGGACGACAGCGCCTGGTCCTTCGGCCGCCGCCCGCGCTACGTCGCGGCGGCGAGCTGGTTGGCGCGCCCGCTCGAAACGGTAGAGGCCGGCCGCCGGCATCTCGTCCGCCGGTACCTCGCTGCCTTCGGGCCGGCTGCCACCGACGACCTGGCCACGTGGTCGGGCCTAGCCGCGCGCGATCTTCTTCCAACGCTCGACCGTCTTCCACTGCGCCACTTTCGCGACGAGCAGGGCAGACGACTTCTCGATCTGCCGCGCGCACCGCTTCCGCGCGGTGAGACGCCCGCACCGGCCCGGCTGCTTCCCGCCTTCGACAGCGCGATCCTCTCACACAGGGATCGGAGGCGAATCCTGCCCGACGACTACCGCCGGGTCGTCATCCGTGGCGGAATCGTCGATCCGGTCTTCCTCGTCGACGGGCTCGTGGCCGGCCGCTGGCACTTCGAGTCGGCGCGAGTCGTCCTGGAGCCGTTCGCCCCTCTGGCCCGCCGCGTACGGGAAGACCTCCGCCACGAGGCCGACCGGCTCGCCGCTTTTGCGGCCTGAGGTAGCGTCGGCCGACGCGGCCGAGCGAACGATATGTCGCGCTCTGGTCGCGGCTCGAGGCTTTCGAGCGTCTCCGGCTCCAGATGGCACTGTCCCGGCGGCGCGCGGTCAAGGCGACGCTGATGCGATTGACGCTCCACATCGTCAGCGCGGCCGACTACGCGGCGTTCGTCGCGGCTTTCCGGGGGCCGCGGGCAGAAGGGATGCTGAAGCAGCTCCCACCGGAGCTGCACGTTGCCGACGTGCCGGGTGCGGCGATGCGCCTGGCCGCTCTCGTCGCCGAGCGACCGCGGACGCGAGGCGAGGTCTTCGAGTATGCCTCGGCATTCGTGCCCCTCCGCGAGGAGGGCGTGATCCCCTGGCAGGCCTGGAGCGCGCTCCAGGCACACGGGGGGCTCGTGCACGCTCCCGAGTCCGGCTTCTGGCGTACGTCGGGCAGCCCGACGTACGAGGTCACGCGCGAGCAGCCGGGCGAGCCGGCCGAGGGCCTCGACAGGCTCGTCCTCCGGCACCTGGCCGCCTTCGGTCCCGCGAGCCCGGCCGATGTCGCGTCGTGGGCCGGCCTCCAGGTCTCGAGCATCTCTCCGGCGCTCGAGCGGCTGAGGCTACGGCGCTTCCGCGACGAGCGATCGCGCACGCTGCTGGACGTTGCCCGTGGGCCGCTACCGGCTGCGGGAACGGTCAGCCCGCCGCGCTTTCTCGCCAAGTGGGACAGTCCGCTGCTCGCCTACGAGGCGACGCGGCGCGACCGCATCTTGCCCGAGCGGTACCGCTAGAGAGGAGCTGGTCGCGGAGGGCCGGCGACTACTCCCGTTCGTGGAGCGGGAAGCGGCCTCCTACGCCGTCCGGCTCCGCTAGTCGTTCCGGCGAACGAGGGTGACGCCGTCGCGCACGGTGAGGAGCACAACGGTCACTCGGGGGTCGCCTCGAAGCCGCTCGTTCAGCTCGACGATTGCGCGCGTGCTCTCGCCCTCGTCCGGCTCGTCGACGACGCGCCCGTTCTGGAGCATGTTGTCGAGCGCGATCAGGCCGCGGGGAGCGAGCTTCGGCAGCACCGCCTCGAAGTAGTCGGAGTAGCCGGTCTTGTCCGCGTCGATGAAGACGAAATCGAACGGCCCGTCGAGCCGCGCGATCGTCTCCCCAGCCGGACCGAGGTGAACGGTGATCCGGTCGGAATGCCTGCTGCGGCCGATGTACCGGCGCGCGACATCGGCGTGCCGCTCGTCGAGCTCGCACGTGTCGATGTGCCCGTCCGGCGGCAGTCCGGCGGCCATCGAGAGCGCCGAATAGCCGCTGTAGGTTCCGATCTCGAGCACACGGCGAGCGCCGCTCGCGAACACGAGCAGCTCGAGCAACCGGCCCTCGACGGTACCGGTCAGCATCTGGGGGCACTCGAGCGTCTCGCGCGTCTCGTCCGCGAGCTCGCCGAGCAGCTCCTCGGCCGCCGTCGTGTGCTGCTCGGCGTACTCGTCGATCTCGGGGCGCAGAATGCTCATGGGCCAAGCTTCTGCAGCTGAGGCGGTGCCGGCGCCCGACGATCGCGAGCGTCACTCCGCCGATCCCGGACCCGCAGGGTGCTCACGCCCGGCACCTGTGCAAGCTTCGCTCGATCAGCACGGTCGATACGCTACCGGTGACCCGTTACGAGGAGGACAGATGCCCGGTCTGATGTCACGCGCTTCCCTAGTCGTCAAAGCCAAGTTCTCGAAAGTGCTCGACCGCGCGGAGGATCCCGGCGAGACGCTCGACTACTCCTACGAGCGCCAGCTTCAGCTGCTGCAGAACGTCAAGCGCGGCGTCGCCGACGTCGTCACGGCAAAGAAGCGGCTCGAGCTGCAGACGACGAAGCTCGAGCAGTCGGTGGTGAAGCTCGAGACGCAGGCCCGCCAGGCGCTCGGGTCGGGCCGTGAGGATCTGGCGCGCCAGGCCCTTGAGCGGAAAGCGGTCGTGCAGGAGCAGCTGCAGGGGCTCGACCAGCAGGTGCAGCAGCTCCAGGCGCAGCAGGAGAAGCTGATTGCGAGCGAGCAGCAGCTGTCGGCGAAGACCGAGGCGTTCCGATCGCAGAAGGAAGTAATCAAGGCCAACTACTCGGCAGCGGAGGCACAGGTTCGGATCGGCGAGGCGGCGACCGGGATCGGCGAGCAGATGGCCGACACCGGGCTCGCGATCCAGCGGGCCAAGGATAAGACCGAGCAGATGCAGGCCCGCGCCTCCGCGGTCGACGAGCTCGTCGCGGCCGGCACGCTGGACGACTTCACGCAGGGCGACCAGACACAGCTCGACCGCGAGCTGGCGCAGGTGTCGGCCGGAGCGCAGGTCGACGACGAGCTGGCGAAGATGAAGTCCGAGCTCGGCTCCGGCGCACCGCAGAAGGAGCTACCGCAATGATCGTTCGGCTGATGAACCAGGGCCAGTACACGGTCGACGACTCGCTGCTCGCACCGCTCAACGAGCTCGACGACAAGGCAAGCGCTGCGGTCGAGGCGAACGATGAAGCCAAGCTCGCTCAGGCTCTCGACGAGATGTGGAAGCTGGTCGAGCGCGAGGGGCAGCAGCTCTCGATCGACGATCTGTCGGCTTCGGACGTGCTGATCCCGCCGAGCGACCTGAGCCTCGAGGAGACCCGCCAGCTCTTCTCGGAGGAGGGATTGATCCCCGACCTGCCGGTGCCAGAGGGCGTCGAGAGCTGAGCCACCGGGGGAACCGGTTATTGCCGAGGGCGGCTCTCGGCCCGGCGCTTCGCGGCTTGTAACCACTACGTCTGACGAGCCCGCTCCCGGGCCCGTCGACCGTCAGAGCGGCGCGTCGAACAGGCCGAACCAGCGGGAGAGATCCGGCTCGATCGGCAGCTCCTTTTCGAGCTTCGCCTTCAGCTCGAGCTCGGTCGCGTTGTCGCGCTCCTGTCCCTTTCCTGTGGGGATGAACGGCCAGAACGCGCCGCGCTTGTACCCGTAGACCCAGTAGACCGGGCTCTTCTCGCCCTCGAAGCGGAAGACCGCCGCGAGCAGCTGCGGCCCGAAGCCACGGGCCTGCAGCTCGCTCGAGACCAGGTGCGTCGTCGTGACGACGTCCTCGAAGTCGGGATCGCGCACGATCAGCCATTCGAAGCCCATGGTGTCGGAGCGGCGCTCGAGGCGCGAGCCCGAGTCCTTGGCGGTGACGTCGAGCAGCTCCTGCAGCTCGTTCTCGGCGCGGACGAACTCACCGGCCGACAACGGCTTGAAGCAGACCGCGGCGACGCCGGCGGGCTTCAGCCCGAGCTCGGTCTCGAGCGTCACCTGCGCGGTCGAGATCGCGAAGAGCTTCTCGAGCGAGGCTTCCTTCAGCTTCTTGCGCCCGAAGAGGATGTCGGTGAGGGGCACTAAGCGACCGGCTAAGCGACCGGCTTACCCACGCTACGCGTCCGGGATGGCCGCAGGAACACCGTCTCGGTCGGTCGCCAGCTCCGCTGCCTCTTCACGAGGCGACCGGCTTACCCACGCTACGCGTCCGGGATGGCCGCAGGAACGCGGTCTCGATCAGGCATCTACTCCGCTGCCCCCTCACTGTGGGACCGGCTTGCCCATTTCGCGGGAGATCTCCGCGAGCCGCGCGAGCCGCTTCTCGAGGCGCGGGTGGGTTGCGAACAGCTCGCCGAAGGTCGACTTGACGTTCGTCGGGATGATGAAGAACGCGTTCATCCCGGCGACCTCGCGCAGATCGCGCTGCGGGATCCGCACCATGTCGCTCGCGATCTTCTGCAAGGCGCTCATCAGGTGCTCCGGCGCCCCGGTGATCAGAGCGGAGCCGCGGTCGGCTGCGTACTCGCGGTAGCGGGAGATCGTCCGGATCAGGATGTAGCTGAGCACGTAGGTCACGATCGAGACGGCGAAGATGATCAGCCAGATCGGCGGGCCGTTCCGGTCATCCCTGTTGCCGCCGCCGCCGAACATGCCGCCGTAGAGACCCAGTCGCGTCAGCAGCGCGGCGAGCATCGCGAAGAAGCTCGCGACAGTCATGACGAGGACGTCGCGGTTCGCCACGTGCGAGAGCTCGTGCGCGAGGACTCCTTCGACCTCGCGTGGCTCGAGCCGGTTCCACAGCCCGGTCGTCACCGCGACGGCCGCGTGCTTCGGGCTGCGGCCGGTCGCAAAGGCGTTCGGCACGTCGGTGTCGATCACGGCGATCTTCGGCTTGGGCAGATCGGACATGGCGCAGAGCCGCTCGACCATGTCGTGGAGAGCCGGCGCCTGGTCGCGCTCGACGACCTTCGCCCCCGACGCCGCCAGCGCGAGCTTGTCGGAGGTGTAGTACTGGAAGACGGCCAGGCCGACCACGATCAGGATCATCGGCGCGAGGCCCACCCTCAGCACCTGGAAGAGGACGACCGCGAAAATCACGTACAGGAGGCCGAGCAGGCCGCTCGCGAGGAGCATTCTCAGCGAGAGACCCGCGTCGCGTCCGTATGCCTTGCGTTTCATGGTGGATCGCGCTCCTTTGGAGGCGAGAGGGTTTAGCCTGATTCTAGCTGCGGCCTCTGTCGCAACGGCGCCGGCAGCCGTGTCGCCCGCCGGCGCCGGGCGGCTCCGAACGAATCCGCTGGGCGCCTCTGTAGAATCGCCGCCGTGCTGCGCAGAGTGGCCCTCGTGATCGGATCCGTGCTCCTCCTCGCAGGCTGCGGAGGCGGCACCACCATCTCTCCGACGGCTGAGAAGGTCGAAGGAACGGTGCCGACGCAGACGGTCGCGAAGGGCGACGCCGGCGCCGGCAAGGGAGTCTTCGCCGCCCAGGGGTGCGGCAGCTGTCACACCCTGAAGGAAGCGAACGGACAGGGGAAGATCGGGCCGAATCTGGACAACGCGCTCAAGGGCAAGAGCGCCGACTACATCCGCGAGTCGATCATCAACCCGAACGCCGACGTCGTGAAGGGCTACGGGCCCGGGATCATGCCGCAGAACTACGGCCAGACGCTCTCGGACAAGAAGATCTCCGACCTGGTCGCCCTCCTGACCAAGAACAGCTGAGGCTTCCGCCGGACTTCCCGCAGGGGATCGAGGCGGTCGCCTGCGATCTCGATCGGACGCTGATCGCCGACGACGGCGTCCTGCGGCCTCGAACTCGCTCCGCGATCGAGGCGCTCCGCGCCAGCGGTGTGCGCGTTGTCGTCGCGACCGGACGCATGTTCCAGTCGACGCGCCCGTACCTGCTCGGGGCCGCCATCCCCGATCCCGTCATCTGCTACCAGGGCGCGGTCGTGGCCGAGCCGGACAGCGGCCGCTTTCTGCGCCACGAGCCCGTTCCGCTCGGGGTCGCGAAGGAGGCGATCGCCGCCGTCGAAGGCGACGGGTTCCCCGTCAACGGCTACGTCGGCGACGAGCTCTACGTCTCGCGTCCGACTCCCGAGTCCGACCTCTACGCAGAATCGCGCGATGTCGAGAGCCATGCCGTCGGCGATCTGGGCGAGTGGCTGGAGAGCCCTCCCACGAAGCTGGTCGCGATCGGCGAGCCGCACGCGCTCGACGGGCTCGCCGAGCGGCTGCGGGCGAGATTCGACGGACGCCTGACGATCGCGAAGTCGCTGCCCTGGCTCGTCGAGCTCTCCAGCCCCACGGCCACGAAGGGCGAGGCGCTGATCTTCCTCGCGGAGCACCTCGGCTTCTCGCTCGAGCGGACGGTCGCCTTCGGCGACGGCGAGAACGACCTCGAGCTGTTCAGGCGGGCCGCGTATGGCGTCGCGGTGGAGAACGGGGACGTCAAGCTCCTGCAGCGGGCCAACCTCGTGTGCCCGCCGGCCGACCGGGAAGGCGTTGCCGAGGTGCTCGAGGCATACCTAGACTCCCTCGCGTGATCGATCTCAGGGCCGCCCGCAACGATCCGGACCGGCTTCGGGCCGCCCTCGCGCGCAAAGGGATGGCCGAAGAGCTGGACGCGCTGCTCGCGGCCGACGCGAGGTGGCGCGAGCTGACGCAGCGGGTCGATCCGCTCCGCTCCCGTATGAAGCTGAAGGGCAGGCCCACCCCGGAGCAGGTCGAGGAGCTGACCCGCGTGAAGGAGGAGCTCCGCGAAGTGGAGACCCAGCTCGCGGAGGCGCAGGTCGAGCGCGAGCGGCTCCATCTGATCGTGCCCAATCCTCCCCATCCGAGCGCCCCGGACGGGTTCACGGAGGAGGAGGCCGAGGTGGTCAGAACGTGGGGCGACGTCCCGGATTTTCCCTTCGAGCCGCGCGACCACCTCGATCTCGGCAGCCCCGACGGCTGGGTCGATATGGAGCGGGCGGCACGCATCTCGGGCACGCGCTTCGCCTACCGAGTCGGCGATGTGGCCCTGCTCGAGCTCGCGCTCTACCGCTTCGCGCTCGATCGGCTGGTCCGAAAGGGCTTCGTGCCGATGCTGCCGCCGATCCTCGTCCGCGAGGAGGCCATGCTCGGCACCGGCTTCCTGCCGACCGAGGAGACGAACATCTACAAGGTCGAGCGCGACGAGCTCTACCTGACCGGAACCTCCGAGGTCGGCCTCGCGGCCTTCCACATGGGCGAGCGGCTGGACGAGGACGAGCTTCCGCTCCGCTACGCCGCCTACTCGACCAACTTCCGCCGCGAGTCCGGCGCGGCCGGCAGGGACACGCGGGGGATGTTCCGCGTGCACCAGTTCGACAAGGTCGAGATGTTCGTCTTCTGCAGACCGGAGGAGTCGTGGGACTGGCACGAGCGGCTGCTCGCGCAGGAGGAGGAGATCGTCCAGGAGCTGGGTCTGCCCTACCGCGTGGTGAACATCGCGGCGGGCGACCTCGGCGCCTCGGCGGCGAAGAAGTACGACATCGAGGCCTGGTTCCCCGCGCAGGCGCGCTGGCGCGAGATCACGTCGTGCTCGAACACGACCGACTACCAGGCGCGCCGCCTGGAGACCCGCTTCCGCTCGTCGGAGGGAAAGCTCGAGCACGTCCATACGCTGAACGGGACGGCGACGACCGCGCGCTCGATGCTGGCCGTGATGGAGAACTTCCAGGACGAGGGCGGCTCGGTGGCGGTGCCCGAGGCGCTGGTCGAGCTCGGCGCGCCGAAGCGGCTCGGGCGGGTCAAGGAAGCGGTGTAGCGGCCGCGGAATCGAGGCCGAGACTGCAAAGATGGTGACGATCTCCCCGCTGAAAGTCGGTCGCGTAAGCGATGCCGACTTTCAGCGGTTTGGCGGGGTGCCGGAGCGGTCGAACGGGGCGGTCTTGAAAACCGCAGGCGGCCGAAAGGTCGCCCGTGGGTTCGAATCCCACCCCCGCCGCTTTTTGTCTCAACCATGCGTGTTTTCGCCGGGACGCTCACCGACAAGGTCAAGGACACTGCGAGACGCCGTAGCCGTAGGCTTTCGGCTTGGCGCAGGGGTAGAGCCCGGGCGCGTCCGTGGCCATCCGCTGCCGCTGCATGACCCGCCCCGCGTGGTTGTAGGCCAGCAGCTCGCTCAGGCGCCTGCCGCGCGGATAGTGGCGCGAGGGGATCGGCCAGACCAGGTACCCCTGTCTGGGATAGAGGCTGATCCGCTCGCCGTCCTGGAAGCGAGCCTCCACGCGCGCGACCTGCGGCCCGACGCCGCAGCAGAGCGTGACGTGCTTTCCGCCACCCTCGAAACCGAGCTGGAGCGATGGCCGCGCCTCTCGTCGGACGGGACGTCCGACGTTGCTGCAGAAAACCGCCTGGTTCGTCCAGAAGCAGCGGCCGCCGCCGCGTTCAGGCGCGATCCAGAGGCCGATGCGGGCGCCGTCGTCGGCACGCAGGTCAAAGAGCTGCTGGCGCCTCCCCCAGTCCGCCCTCGCGGGCACGGTCAGGGGCGGGAAGCCGGGCAGGCGGTGCACCACGAAAGGCATCGGTCGGCTGTTGAGAATCGGCTCGCGCGCGAGGACCCGCCCGGAGCCGTCGAATAGCGTCAGCCGCGTCGCACGGTGCGCGGCGCTACGGTGGGCGTCGGGAACTCGGTAGAGATAGAAGCCGGCGTTGATCAGGTACCGATTCTCGAGGATGCGAATTTCTTTAGCGAGGCTTAGGCAAAGCCCTCGCCGAGACTCGGCAGGAGCCGCCATTTGTCCAGCCACGCGAAATCGCGGCTCGTGCGCTTCGCCGGTCCTCCCCCTACGAGCCGATCAGCCCGAGAGGCGGCGTCGCGCTCCAGTCCCAGGCGAGCTGCGCCGCGAGAAACGAGGTCGGCCGCGCCGGCCCACCATGTGGGCTCCACCAGAGCCGCGTTCGCCCGCTCGCGGCGAGCGCGCGCGAAAAGACGATGCCCGCTCCTCCCCAGTCCGGAGAGCCGTCACCCGCTCCGCCGCGGCTCAGCAGGCGCAGGAAGCGACCGCTCGCCGAGAGCAGCGCCAGCCGCGACTTGGCGCTGCTCGCGCCGTTCGGCGTGCGAACAGCTGCGATTCGACCGCCCTGCGGCGAGCAGGCAGGTGCGAGATAGGCATAGCGGCGGGGCGTGAGCAAGCGAGCCGCTCGCCGGGGATAGAGGTACGCGAGCCGCTCGTTCTCGATCGTCGGATAGGGACGCGGGCCGCCGAGGGCCGCGAGCAGACGCCGGCCGCAGGGAACGACGGAGCGAGCACTCGGAAGTGAACGTGCCGGTCCGCGCGACGCGTTGAAGAGCCGCGGCGTGCCTCCTCGCAGGAGATCGAGCCGGGAGATCGTCCACCCGTCCTGCATCACCGACGACCCCGGGCCTGCCCAGAACAGCAGCGTCCGCCCGTCGGGCGTGATGCGGCCGAGGCTGACACAGCAGATGCCGGGCGGCAGCGCGGCGAGCCGGTGCACCGTGCCGGCTGCGAGGTCGACGCGATAGAAGGCGATTCGCTGCCGCGGTGTCGTGCCGCTGCTGACGACGACCACGAGGCGACGGCCGTCAGGCGTGAAGGCGAGGGTCTGGATCGCCCCGCGCAAGAAAGGGTGGGGGCGATGGCCCGGCTCCGCGACGGAGAGCCTCTTGCTTGCCGAACTGCCCTCGACACCGCCGCTGAAGCCAAGCGCGCAGTCGCCCGCCGGTGACCAGCTCCAGGGACCGGTCAGCCGGCTGAACAGCCGCCCCAACGAGCGCCCGCCCGCGCTCCAGAGCCTGCCATCCGAGGTGCCGAGAAAACGGCCGTCGACACTCCAGCCAACAGCGGGGAAGACAGCGTCCGAGGCCGCCATCGCCTCGAGCCGGCGGGGCCGGCCGTCGAGCGCTCCGAGCTCGACCGAATCGGCTGAGGCGGCGGCGATTGTGCCGGTGTCCGAGACGCGGTGCCGGGAGCGAAGGCACGCGACCGGGTAGCGGCCCGAGAGCGCGAGCGGCACGGGAGGACGGGCGGCGGCGGCGCGGCGGCGCCAGCCCACGATCTGACCAGTCGCGCCGGCGGCGCGTATGCGGCCGTCCACGCGAAGGACGATCGGCTCTGCCGCCGCCTGCATGATCGAGCCGACCGGGGGCAGGGACGCACCCCAGACGAGCTGCCCCGCCCGTTCACCCGCCGACGCAGAGACGCGCAGGTTGCGGCTGCCGTAGAACGAGAAGTTGCAGCCGCGCAAGGTCATCCGGCCGTGCTCGACCGTCGCATGTGCATCCAGAGAGGCGCGGCGGTAGGGCGCGCCGCGGCGCGCCGTCTGCCGGCGCGAGCGGTCCGGCGTCGTGTTCCAGAAGCGCAGGCAGGCTTGTCGGGCGACGATCGCGTGCGCCCGCGCCAAGTGGCGTCGCGGCTTGGAGTGCGGGATCACGTGCCTCTGCAGTTGGTCGGCGATACCGAGCCGTCCTATCAGCTCCATCTGCGCGGTCCAGCACGTGCTTACCTTGGTGTGCACGGGCCGACCGTTGAAGCGGCCAGTCAGCGTGCGGTTCCACCACGACCACGGCCCGCCGCGGCAGAGGAATGCGCGCGGCCGGAAGAGGACGTCGGCGTGGTGCTCGAGCGCCGAGCAGGCCCGCGCTGGCGCTGTGATGTCACCGCCAGGCGGATTGCAGCGAAGCGTGAACGTGGCGCGGCCGACCCAGCTGTTGAACCCGCTCAGCCGCAGCGCGGTCGTTCCGTCGCCGCGGCCGCCGTAGCCCGCGAGCGCGAGGACGAGCGCACTCGCAAGCGCCACAGGGAGTGCCGCTCTAGCCATGGGAGTAAGGGTAGAGACCTTCGCGTCTCGCCCATTGGCCGCCCCCGGGCGAGCGCCCGCGCATGAAGTCGTAGACGATCAGGAAGGGGGTGCCCGCGCTGTCTCGCGCCTCGAAGTAGAGCCCCTCGTAGCTCCAGCCTGTGCGGTCGTCGTTCGTGTCGCGCTTGGGATCGATCAGACGGATGATCGCCGGCACAGCGCGCGCCATCGCCTCCGGGTCGCGCGCCTCGACGACGATCTGCGGAGCCAATTGAAGGGGGGCGGCGAATGCTGAGCCGTCGAAGCGAGAAGTGATAGTGGCGCGCCGATCGAGTCGAGCTTCGCTACGGTCGAGCTGAGGACGCGGGTGACCAAGGGCGCCGGTTCCCGGGAGGCGGCGCTCGTCAGGGCCTACAAGCTGCTCGACGCCGCCCAGGAGCGCTGGCGTGCGTTCACTGGCCACGAGCTCGTCGCCGAGGTGCTCGCTGGAGTCGAGTTCAAAGACGGAAGGAAAGTTGTCAACCAAGACGACGATGAGGAGGTCGCCGCCTGATGCTCCTCACCGCTCGATCCACAACATTTGACAATTGCTCCGCTGCGCCCAGCGCCGTCGTCCGGCTGCCGCAGGCAATAAGGGTCGGTGCGACCGCAACAACGAGGATGCAGCCAACGAGGCCCTTTCGCAGCGGCGCACTCACGGGACGGCCAGCGTCAGCGTGAGCGTGCTCGGCCGCAGGTCGACGCCGTACGGGATGCGGACTCCCATGTAGGGCACGCGCGTCCCGGGCGCCGGTCGCTGCGTCGCCACGGTGAAGGCAGCGAGCTCACGGCGGCTCTTGTCGGCGGGCAGCGGTGCGACCCTCGCGATCGTGAGCCAGAGACCGTCACCGATCTGGCGCTCGGCCTGCGGCCAGCGCAGCCCGACGAGTCGCGGCACGACTGCGTAGCGCGGGTGCCACTTGAGGATCGCCGGGCTCGGAATCGGATTGAAGCCCATCGTCAGACGCACGACGGAACCCTTGTCGACCCTGTCGCCCGCCTCGGGGTCCTGGTCGCCGACGCCCGCGCCCTCGAGGGTCGTGCCGGGCGGCAAAGGACCGAACGCGTCGACGTGCACGCGCAGGCCGGCGGCGTGCAAGCGCTCGAGCGCCGTGCCGAAGCTTGTCGTGTCGACGGGCGGAACGACAGTCTTCGCCGTACTGCCGCAGGCGGCAAGAAAGGCGCACGCGCTGAGGGGCCAAGGACACCTCGCGACAAACGGCGCAGCACGCTCGCAAGACGCCTCGAGCGGTCTCTATCCACTCACGCCTCCCCAAAGCCGGCGCTCGAGCCGGCGGGTGCCGAGCCGAAGTTCGTTCCGAGTCAGGAGCACGTGCCCGTCCTGACCCACCTTCGCCGTCAGCACTGCGAGGGCGTCGAGCTCCGAGGCGCTCGGCCACAAACGCCTGCCCATCCGGTTCCAGCGCCATCCCGGGCGCTCGCAGGCGAAGCTCGGGCCTCGCTCGACGTGGACAGAGCAAGGGAGGCTCGAGGAGCCGAAGGTCTGACTGCCGATCCCGTAGTAGCCGTGCGGCGCGCGCACGAGGAAAACGTTGCGGGTAACGCGGGAGGCGGAGCCGACGCGGTAGGCGGCTGCGGCCCGGAGCACCGTGAAGCCGTCACCCGTCCGCTCGCCGACGGGCAGGCGGCGAAAGCGAAGTGAGGAGACGACGTCCCAGATCGCGCGACGATCACGAGCGGCGGCGTCCGGGCCGAAGGCGACGATCGCGACGAGCGGGTAGCCGTTGGCGGAGAATAGGCGCCGCCGCAGCTCGACGCCGGGCAGGTAGCTCGAGACCGACCGGTCTGGGGGCGGAAAGCCGCGTGGCGAGAGCGGAAACCGGGGCTCAGGGAGATCGAGCTCGGGCCTCATGCCGCCGCCGCGGTGCTCGAGCTTGAAGAAGACGGAACGCCGACCGAGCGCGCGCCGATCGCCCTCAAGCAGGCGCGGCGGCAGCCGGCGATTCGAGACGGCGACGCCGCTGAGAGCGAGTCGCAGATTGAGATTGTGAAACGGGACGAGGCGGAGATGCTCGGGCGCGCGGACGGTGAAACCGAAGCGGCGATCAACGTAGACACGTTCAGCTTCGCGGTGCGAGGCCCCTCCGCGGGCGGAGCCGCGAATGAGACCGCCGGCCATGGCGGGACCCGTAAGGACGAGCGCGCAGGCGAAGGTGATCCGTCTCACGGCACACTCGTTACGGCGCCGCGTGCCGTCGTGTCACACCATTCTCGCTTGCTGAGCGACCGCTCCAGCTCGAGCCTGGAAGGAGCCGCAGGTCGTCTGCGCTGGGTCGCGAGCGGGAACATCCGCAAGAAAGCCAGCGGCCCGCGGCGACCAGGCGGGGTCCGCGCCCAGGCGACGAAGCTCGGCGCACGTCACGTAGAGCTCGCCAGGAACGCGCTCGAAAGCGATCCCCCGTCCAGCTGGCGACCAGGTCGGGTCGAGATCGCCGGACTTGAGAGTGCAGGCGCCGGCAGCCTCCGGCGCTGGGAAGGCGAGGAGGCTCGCAAGAAACCGTAAGGACATTGTTCGGCTTCACGACGGCGGCCGGAGGGCGGAGGGCAGAAGGATCTCGCGCAGCGTGGCTTACCGCGTCCGCTTGCGCGACCTCTCCTGTTGCCGCAGCAAAGCGCTTGCACGGGGAATCCCAATCGAGTACGGCGCCCGGGGAATCAGCTCCATCCCGATGACGCGCCCGCTCGCGTCGTAGGCGACGAGCTTTGCCGGGTACTTGATGCCCGCGACTTGGAGCGCGAAGGCGTTGTCTTTGATCGGCACCTGCTCGGCAGCGCCGTGCGCGAAGTAGAGACGCAGCGTCGCGACGTCGTCGGAGACCGCGCCAACGACAGCCGGAAACTGCGAATCGGGCCGGGAAGCAGCGGCGAGCAGGATCGGGCCGCCAGGCGTTCCGGCCGGGTCGGCGACGATCATCTGCTGCGGCCGCGCTGCGAACAGCTTGTCGGGCGGCGCGCACGCTCCCCGCAGGGCGTCACTTTCGAGCGGGGGCAGCGCCTGCACGCAGAGCAGCGTCTTGCCTCGGTTCCCCGAGCCGCCGTATTGCTCGGCTTCCACACGCAGGAGGGTGAAGCCGACGCGGTACGCGCTTGCGGGATCGGGCTGCACCGCGCGGGCGAAGTCCGAGGAACCAGTGTGCTCCATCATCTGATCGCGGTTGCTGAACGCGTCACCGCGAGACTCTCGCCGCAGCAGCCAGCCGATCGAGCCGCCAGCCGGCTCGTAGTCGAGCTGCACCGGCCCCGGCAGGTCGCTGGCGACGAGCGGCTTGCTGGCCAACTCGCGCTCCGAGCTGAAGTAGCGGATGTCGGGATGCACGAGCGGCACGGCGAGGCGGCTTCCATCGGTGCGCTTGGCCGAAGCCGCAACGACGGTGTCTCGTGGATCGCCCTCGCGCGGGCTCGGCGTCAGGGCGAGGAAGCCGCTGTTACCGAGGCGAGCGCTGATCGATCGGTCACCGAAGGTGCGAAGTTTAACTCCGCTGACGTCGTCCCCGACGAGACCAAAGGTGGCCTGCACGGACGCGGTCGGGCGGTAGTCGCGGCACACCTCGCGGTCGTCGCAGCTCGGATCTCCGCCGAGCGAGTAGCGGACGCTGCCGGCGACGACCGCCGGTGGATCGATACTTGCCAGCTCGCGCCGCGGCATGCAAACGGGCGAGCGGTGATCGGAGCGGTAGTCCGCTCGCACGAGGCGGAGACAGATCGAGTCGCCCTGCCGAAAGCCGAGCAGATCGAAGCCGAGTCCCGCCGCTTGGCCGTGCAGCAGCAAGCGCAGGTCGGAACCAGCGGGGAACTTGGCATAGGCCGCCGCGTTCGCCTCGGCGAAGGAGCCCGAATCCTGAGCGGGCGCCACCGCGCCGGGCGCACCTGTCAGCCAGCCGCTCAGCCGCTCGAGGAGGCCGCTGGCGAGCGACTGACCGAGCGAGGTACCGGCCAGGACGACGAGCAGCGTGAAGGCGAGCGCGGCTGCCACGCCCGCGCGCCCGCACCTCCGCGGACGTCCCACGCTGCTCGTGCTCGAGCCGTTCGTGCTCGTCACAGCTTCATGCGGAGAGAGCAGCAGCGCGAGCAACGCCTGTGCCTGGGGTGAACGCCCATCAGGCAGGTTCGCCGTTGGCGCCGGGTTGGCCCGGGCAAGCGCGTCCAGCGGGTCGTACGGGGCTTGGTGAACCGCGCTCACGTCCTGTTCTCCTCGCGTAGGTCGTCGATCGCCTGCGTAGAGGTATGTCCGTTCGGATCCTGTTCTTTCGCGAGCTCGTCGCGCAGCCGGCGGCGCGCGCGGTGCAGCCGCAGCGCGGCCGCATTGTCCGAGCACGCAAGCACGGTTGCGATCTGGCGGGGGGCAAGCCCTTCCCATGCGGCAAGACGCAGCACCTCCTGATCCATGTCGTCGAGCCTTCCCAGTGCGCGAACGACGCTCGCGAGCTCTTCACGAACCTCCGCATGCTGACGGGCCTCCGTCAGGCCCGGCAGCTGCGTCAGGCGAGAGCGCAATCGAAGCTCGCGTCCCTCGCCACGGTGGTGATTGAGCAACGTGCGGCGCGCGACGCCGTAGAGCCAGGGCAGCGTCTCGGGCTCCGGCGGGACAGCAGCGATGCGCCGCCAGGCGACGAGAAACGTGTCGGCCACGACGTCGGCGGCGTCCGCGGGCTGAGACGTTCGCCGGACCGCATAGGCAAGCAGCGCCTGGTAATGGCGCTCGTAGAGGCGCCCAAAGCGACGTCGGTCGCCATGACTCATGCTCGGAGGTCAGTCGGTCGCATCAACGGCGTCCGAGAGCTTCTGTCCGGCCGGCGCTGACTCTTTCAGCCGCTGCGCGGGCCGCCTCAGGACGGGCGGCCTGAGGCGCTACCGGCCAGCGCCGTTGCACCGCTACGCGCGGTGCGCGCGGCACGACGGCACCCTTGCTAGCCGCCGGCGACGCGCGAATACACGTCGAGCAGCTCCAGGTTGGCCGGCGGACGCGAGACGTGACCGAGATTGCGGCCGGTGTGCAGGTCGAAGACGGCGCGCGGCGGTCCCGGCCGGTAGACGAGCGTATGCAGGTAGCCACCGACGATGACCGGGCTCTGGATCCGCATGCCAGGGTAGATGCTGAAGCGGCGCCGACCCGAGACGTCGTATGCGCGCACGCCGACGCCCTCGAAGTGCCGGGCGCGAACGGTCTCGCCGTAGACGAGCACGGTGTCCGAGGCGGACTGGAACGCGTTGCCGCTTCGATCGAGCGGGTGGGCGAGCCAGGTATGCGTGTCGACGAGCCAGACGCCGCCCAGGATCGAGACATTGCCGCGGGACTCGCGAATCAGCCCGGCGACGCCGAGGTAGTGATCGCCGACCGGCGCCACCTGCAGGAAGCCGATGGCAGCCGGCCGAACCCCGCTTGCACGGAAGCGCGGCGCATGGACGGTGACCGCGAGGCTCGCGAGGTCGAGCTCGAACACGCGTCCGCGCTCGGTCGTGAGGAACGCGCGAGCGCCCGAGGGCTCGAGCGAGAGCGCCGTTTGCAGCCGAGGGCCGCCTGGCCGCGAGCGCCCGACCGCGACCCGGACGGTGCGGAACGACGCATCGCGGCGCGCCAGCACGAGATCGAGGTACGGCAGCCGCCTGTCGGAGTCGCCGAGCGCGAGCACCCAGCTGTCCCCGGCGACCCCGGCTCCCTTCACGCCGCGCCTGGAGAAGCTGCGCCGGGCGAGCACTCTGCGCGAAGCGACGTCAATTGTGAAGAGCGAGCGGCCCTTGACCTGGCGGTGGTAGGGGCCGCCCATTCGCTGCGTCAGCGCAAGCAGGCGGTCATTACCGAGCCAGGCGGCGCTCCCAATGCGGCGGTTCGGCCCGGGAACGAGCAAGAGGTCGCCGATCACCTTCAGCGCGGGGAGATCGACGAAGCGAAGCCGCGCGCCGTCTCGCCTCGCGAGGACGAGGCGCGAGCCATCCGGAGAGCGCACGAGGGGCCTCCAGTTCCCCAGCTCGAGGCGCTCGCCGACGGGCCGCAAGGTACGTGGATCGAGCTTGACGAGCGTCGAGCTCGTCGGCGTGTAGACGACACCGCCCTTTGCGCTTTGCTGTTGAGGAGGGGCCTGGCTGACCAAGATCCCAAAGACGGGCTTGTCGAGCGCGACCGACCCGAGCACGACGCCGCCGGTCGCGAGCGCCAGCGCGGATGCAAGGGCGAGGGAGAGCCGCAGCATGGACTTCCGCCGCCTTGCCGGCGCTTCGCCTGCCGCGGCGAGGTCGCGGGCGATCTCGGCGGCGGCGCCGAAGCAGGCGACGGCCTGCCGCTCCGCCTGCTCGCGCCTTTCGCCTTCCCGCCGGAAGCGGTGCGCGCGCGTGTATAGATGGCCCCGTGCCTCACGAGCAATGCGTCGATCGTGAAGACCGTGCCGGGCCAGCTCGCTCGCGAGCTCAGCGAGATAAGCCTCGATCGCGGGCGAGCGCCTCATCCTGCGCCCTCGAGGATCAGCTCGACATTCGCCGCCAGGCTGCGCCAGGCCTGCTCGCGCTGCTCAAGGTCACGCTCGCCGTCCGCGGTCAGCCGGTACACCCGCCGGGCGCGCCCGACCTTGGCTGACCAGCGACTTGCGAGCAGCCCCTCGCGCTCGAGGCGATGCAGCGCCGGGTAGACCCGTCCCTCGGCGAGGTCGAAGCTGCCGTTACTGAGCCGGCGGATCTCGTCGATCAGCGCGTAGCCGTGCAGCGCGCGCCGTCCGAGCGAGGCGAGCACGAGCAGATCCAGGACGTCGCGGTCGATACCTAACAGCATAAGGCATAACACTGTTAGGCGTCAAACCCTCAGGGGAGCCGCAAGCGACGGATCGCACGAATCTCGCCACGTGCGCCAAGCGCGCGAACGACAATCGGCCCCCCAGTCGCTGGCAGCGCCGCGAGCAGGATGCCCTCGATTGGTCGTACGGTCAGCCCTCGGCCGTTGTGAAGACGAACGCCCACGGACGCGACGTTCGCGCGCACTTGCCCCTCGAGGAAGAGGCCGCCGCCTGCCTCGCGCGCAAATGCCTCGAGCTTCGGGCCGCCCCGGTAGCCCTTGGGCAGGCAGCCACTTGCATCCGCGCCGCCTGTGTAGCTGATCCGCCAGCAGCTGCCACCCGCGCTCGAAGGGCCGACGCGGAGCACCGCCTTCGCGCCGTGCCGCCCCGTCACGACCTTCCTGACGCGCTGCTTGCCGGGCAGGGGGCGAGGACCAGCATCACTCAACGGGTCATGAGCGAACGTCTGCAGGCCGACCACGCGACCCTGCTCGTCGTAGGCGACCAGGCGAGCGGGGAAGCTCGTGCGCGCGGCCTGCAGCAGGTAGACGTTGTCGCGAAGCGGCACCACGATCCGCTCGCCCGTCGCCAGATAGAGCTCCATCCGCGCGACGTCGTCGCTCGCGGCGCCCGAGACGGTGACGTACTGGTCGCCGCCCAGCGCCGAGCTGAAGCTGACGCTGAACGGTCTTCCGGGAAAGAAGCTGCGCGCGGGCGAGCAGCCGCCAGCGATCGCGCCGGCAGAGACCACGTCGACGCAGATGTTCTGCTCACCGGCGGAACCCGGCGGAGGGTCGACCAGCGCGAGCAGCATGCGCATCGAGCTGCTCGGGTCCGGCGCGAGGACGCGCGAGAAGACCGGTCCGACGCGGGCGCTCGGCGGGATCGGCAGGCGGGTCAGCCCGAGCTCCTCCGGGGAGTGGCCGCGCGGCTCGTGGCGCTGGAGCCAGCCGATCGAGCCGCCTGCCAGCTTCCGCTCGATCTGCGACGGCCCGCTCGGCTCGCCGCGAGCGGCATCGGGGGTCTGCGACGTGCCGAAAGGAGCCTGTGCGAGCGGCACGTCGATCCGCTGTCCGTCTTCGCCGAGCGCGAAGGCGCGCCGCGTCCGCGTGCCCACCGGTGGCCGCTCGGCGACGAAGAGGAAGGCGTTACTGGCGACGAGCGCCTGGTGCTCGCCCCGCTGATCCTCGAGCAGCAGCCTGCGCACGCCGTCGGCCACAATGCCGGCCGTCGCCTGCGCTCTCGCCTGCGCGTAGCTGTCAAGCGGAGCGTCGGCCGGCAGCTCCCCGGCTCCGAAGGGGTGGTCGGTCAAGACGACGAGCGCCGGGGCGCGCGCGCTTCGTAGCTCGCGAAGCGGCGCGCAGCTCGTCGCCGGCGCGTTGGCGCCGTTGCCCTCGGCTCCGGGCAGACCGCGCGCGACGAGGCGGAGGCAGAGCGAGTCGCCCGTGCGAAAGCCAAGGAGCTCGAAGCTCGCGCCCGCGACCTGGGTCGTGATCAGACGGCGCAAGGCCGGGCTGTTGGGAAACTGCGCCCAGGATCGGGAGTTCGCGCGCTCGAATTCGCGCTGCTCCTGCGAGGAGGCGGGCGTTCCCGGCTGCCCGGTCAGCCAGGCGGAGAAGTCTGCCACACCGCCCGCGATCGCGCCGGCAAGCGGGCTGGCCGCGAGGAGCCCGAGGGAGAGGGCCACGATCGCGACCGTCGAAGCACGCCGACGGAGGGTCGAGCGTCGCCGCCCCGACCGGCTCAGCACGTCGCTCCAATCGCTACCCGACATGCCCGGACGAGGGACAAGGGTTTCGAGCTCCGCGCGCAGCCGCTCCTGCATCTCCATCAGCGCACCTCCTCCGGATCTGTGATTACGCGCCTGAGCGATGCGTGAGCCGCGCTCAGCGTCGCCGAGACCGTGCCCGTCTTGATCCCGAGCACGTAGGCGATCTCGGCGTACTCGAGATCGCCGTAGTAGCGCAGGAAGACGGCCAGCCGCTGTCGCTCGGGGAGCGCTGCGATGCGGGCACGAAAGTCGCTCCGCTCGCCGGCGGGACGGCCGTTCGTGCTCGCTGGCTCGCTGCCTCTCGCAAGCGGCAGTGAGTTCCGCTCCCGACGGCGGACGCTGTGCGCGGCATTGACGACCGCGCGCCAGACCCACGCCTCGAGCGAGGCCTCCGCACGAAAGCCACGGCGGGCGCGGATCGCGCCAGCGAACGCATCCTGGACTGCGTCGAGCGCGCGCTCGCGCTCTCCGACGATCGCGACTGCGACACGCAGGAAGCGCTCGAAGCGAGCACGGTAGAGCGCCTCGAGCTCAGTCAGTTGAGGATCGGCTGATGACATCTGCAGCTATGACGCCGCTCGCAGCCCGTGTGTTTAGTCGCGAGCCTCTGCTCGATTCGCTTCGAGAGCCGTGAGCTCGCGCACGCAAGAGCTCAGCTTCACGGGCAACAAGACCGCTCTCTTCTCCGTTTCGTCATGTGCGTCGGGGCGCCCCGGACGGTCGCCCCCTCAGCGTCATCCCGCTCGGAAGTGGAACCACGGCGCCCGCCCGCCCGTGCCTCTCGGCGCGTGCTCGGTCTAACCCCGCGGCGACACTTGCACCTTGAGTGACGGCGGTGCGTAGGGCCAGCAGTAGTTCACTGGCGTGTTCGGAACAAAGTCGACGGATACGGAGCGCCTGGCGTTCTCGTCCGCACGCACACAGACGCTCTCGTTCGCACAAGGGACCGAAGCCGGGACGCTGCGGGCCTCCGGCGGCGAAGCTGCGCTGGAGCCGCTCACTACATCAGCCTCTGCCGGTCTCTTGGCGCACCGACCCACCAACGCGTCTCAGGCGGGCGAGGGGCGAACGAGTACGTCGAGTGCCGCCGCCGGGAGCGTGACTCGCGAGAGAAGGCGCCCGCTCTCGCCGGCGACAAGCTTGAGGGACGACCCCGACCCGCCGGCGAACTCTGGCCCGTTGGTGAAGGCGACGACTCCCCCCGCAGCAGAGATTCGCTCGCCGCAGAGGTGACTGCGGCCGGGGGCGAAGCCGCTCCGCCAGCGCCAGCCAGCGCGCAGGTCGATCCGCACGAGCCCGCCCCTGTACAGGCATGAGCCGAGGAGAAACGCCTGCCCGCGCATGCGGTCAAAGGCGAGGCGAACCTGATGGTTGCCCGGAAGCCGGGTCGGCCACTGCTTGACGGTGTGTACCTCCCGATCCGCTCGGACAAGAACGCCCGCATCGCCACTCGTTCCCAAGACGCCTCCCTCGATCGCCGCCACCTCACCGTGGATCAGCGGATTGCAGACGGAGGCCTGAGCACCTGTCCCGCAAAGCAGCGTCCCGGTTCCGATCGTGACTGCATCGGCACCGCCGGTACAGGTCGGCGTCACGTCACAGCCGCCGTGGTAGCTCACGTAGAGGCCCGAGCCCGCGGTCTGTGCCGCGACATCGAAGACCGTCCAATTGAGCGAGGGTGCTTTCTCGACGCTCCAGGAGAAGGCGACTCGACCCGACGGCAGGGCGATCACCCAACCCACCGGCACTCTTCCTCCGCCCGCGCTCGCTCGATCGCCGACCACGATCGCCCGGCTCGACGCCACTGTCAGGCTACGAGGCGTCGCCGCATCCACCGGAAGCTGAACGCGAGAGACCACGCGCAGGTCGTCTGCCCGGAGGCGAACGAGCTCGCTCCGCGCCGGATCAGCCGTTGGTACGAGCGCCAGCAGCGTCCGACCACCGTCAACGAGAGCGAGGTACCGGCCGCTCGCCTGTCTGATGTGCCGGCGAGAGATCTGGACGCGGCGCACGACCCGCCGCTCGGAGGCGCGCACGACTTGCCCGTTCGCGAGCAGGGCGAAGAGCGCGATCGTGCCGCTGCCAGGGGGAGCCGTGGCAGCGCGCGAAGCCGGAAGCGAGAGACCGACGAGGGTGAGCAGCGCCGCGGCTGACCTAACAAGCATCTGGGCACCGTGCGCGGGAGATCGCGCTATGCGAATAGGCGACTGCTCCGCAGTCCCGCTTGGATTGCCGATTCCTCGGCTGGCTGTGTAGGCGGCTGTGATCACAGCTCCCTCCCGTTTGCCCCGCCGGGCCCTCGGGGACTTCAAGCCTGCCAGAGAGCAGGAACGAGCGCTTGCGGATCGGGTCGAGGCCGATCGTGAGGTGGCGATGGGTTCTCCGGGTGCCGAAGGTCGCCCTGCAATCGAACCCAAGCATGGATCCGTAGGGCTGCGCCAGTCGGCTCGGAGCCGTAGTGGCCGTGATCAGACGCTGCAGGGTGTCGGGTTGCGGGCGCGAGATCCGCCCAAGTCGACCCTTGCTCAGGTCGGGATCGTCGAGCCCGACCAAGACGGCGACCAGCCGACCCTGTCGCTGACGGAAGAGAGCGAACGCCGAGCTTGGTTGTTGGTACTCGGCGAGGCTCTCCAACTGCGACTCCGACCGTGAGCGGCCGCGGCACGATCGACGACGAACACTCGTTCACGACGATCCTCGCCTGCGATCGTCAGACGCGGCACTGTTCTCGCGGTCGCCGGCTCGGCAGCCGCGACTGGTTCGCGATCGTTACGAACCCGAGCCGACCCTTGGCGCGAAGGTAACTCAGCAAGCGGCCGCTGGTGCTCGAATGCGCGATTCTCCACAAAGGTGCGAAGCCCCCTGTTGACTGGTTCCGTGCAAAGGAATCAGGGCGTGATGCTGAGCTCGCGCGCAGCCAGCAGCAGCGTCGCACGATCAGGAGCCTCGATCCGCAGCAAGACGCCATCCTTGCGAAGCTCTCCGGCCGGCGGCTCTCCGGCCGCTTCCAGGAACCCGGCGGGTGCGGGCGGGTTGCCGCCGTCGTCGAAGCCGAGTTGGTACCCCGCCGCCGGGTCAAGCGCTTCCGAGACGCTAACGGGTCCGTAGGACATGGTCACGAGGACCCCCTCGGCGCTCCGCCCGTCCGTCCATTCGGTACGAGGGTGCGCCAGCTCGACTGATCCGAGCGCGTGCCCGTCGAACACACGTCCAAGCCAAAGCGGCGCCCGGCCAAGGGCTCGTTTCGCCTCGGCGAGGGTGACTTCGTTCGAGTCGCCACTCGAACCGGCCGTCGGGCGCGCTCGCGACAGCTTCGGGGGTGCGAAGAAGGCGGGATCTCGAGGCAGCGACTCGATCGTGACGACGCGCCACTCGAGCGCAGCCGGAGTCTGCTCTCGACGCGCCGTTGCTGGAAGCGGAAGGGCTCGGAACAGTTCCTTCCCGGTGGTCGGATCGAGAACAACGCCGCCCAGGCTCCGGGCCGGCCCCGGAACGAGCGAGAAACGAAGCGGCTTGTACGTGGCGGCGTCGACCGTCACCTGCTCGGTCACCCCGTGCTCGAGCATCAGCTCGAGTCGCAGCACGGGCCGCCCGTCGAGCGTCGTCTTGCCGGCGATGTGAGCTCTGCCGCTCGCAAGGCTCTCGCGGTACTGCGTGACGAAGCCCGCCAGCGCGGGATCGAGCGCGGGAGCAAAGCCGCTGCCCGTCGGCATGGCGCCGAGATCGGAGTAGGCCTTCGCGGGCGTCTCCACGATCTCGGTGATCTGGACGCCGTCGACAAAGAGCCGCGTGCGCAGCTGCTTGCGCTCTGCGTCGTACCAGTACTCGGTCCGGTGCACGCGCGGGCGCTGCTTGCCGGTCGCGATCTCGATCAGCGCCTCATTCGGCGAGGAGTACTCGACGACGGCGTGGATGACCGGGCCGGCGCCGACGGCCGCGAGCGCGCGCTCGAGGCCACTCGGACCCTTCGACTTCCAAGGCGCAACGAGGGCGACTACTGCGAGCGCGGCCACGGCAGCGGCGAGCGCCAGGGCGGGCCGCGACCAGCGGCGGCCAGGCTGCTGCGTCTGCGCAACCGCGTCCGCAAGCGCGAGCAACTCGGGGCGCTCGGCGAAGAGCTCGACAACTTCAGGATCTGTAATGCCGCTCATGGTGTGACTCCCTCCTCTTCCAGCTCCTCGCGGAGTCGCTCGAGCGCGCGCCCGAGGCGCATCTTGCAGGCGGCCTCGCTGACTCCCAGGCGCTCGGCGATCTCGCGGAAGCTCCAGCCTTCAATCAACTTGAGCACGACAACCGCGCGCTGCGAGTCCGGAAGCGCCGCGATCGTACGCCGAAGCGTCCCCCCGACCTCGCGGCCATAGCGCGGCAAGGTCGTGGGCTGGGCGGCGGCAGCGACGCGGCCGCGCCGGCGCGCCTCGTCCGCCAGCCGGCGTCGCGCGACGGTGTAGAGCCAGGCCAGTACCGGACTCGAGCCCGGACGGAATCGGGAAAGTGCCTCGGACGCATCGGCAAACACCTGCGCCGCCACATCCTCGGCCTCGGCGTCACTCGCAGAGCGACGGCGCACGAACGAGTAGACCTGGCGGTAGTGCCGCCGGAACGCCGTCTCGGCGAGATCTTCCACACCCACTATCTCGTCCACCGGGGAGCGAAGGTAACGCCCGCGCCGCGGCGACCGGCAGCGGGGAGAGCCCCAGGTACACGCTGGCGAAGCGCGGCAGCAGCCTCTTCGTCCCTGACGGTTGCTGAAATTAGTGGCCGGCGCTCGCCAGCAGCGCGGTCAAAGCGCAGGCGGGCAGCACGCCGGCCGTCAAGGCCATTCCCGCCCGGGGCTCGAGTCGCACCAGCACGCTCGCTAGAAGCGCCACTCCGACCAGGAAGAAGACCCAACCGCTCGGGACGAGCCCGCCTTCCGACATGCGGCGCAGCGTGGGCGCGTAGTACGGGTCGTAGCTGTAGAAGCGTGCACTGAGAAACGCTGCCGCTGCGGGCGCGAGCGGCATCGCCGGCCCGTCCGAAAGCGCGGGGCTCCGTGCGGCTAAGGTCGCCGCCAGCGCGCAGCCGACGACCAGGGCCAGCAATGCCGCCGCGAGCACAAGGCCATCCCCCGCGGGCCCCTCGCCCGAGGAGGGGCCGAGTGAGATGAGGCCGAGCGCTACCGCCAGCTCGTAGCAAGCCGCGCCCAGCAAGACGATCGAGCAGGACAGTGCAAGAAGCTGTCCGAAGCGGAACTGGTGTCGCGACTTCAGATCAGCATCCTCTTGCGAGCCGCGGCGCGGCAGGATCGAGGGCGCCTTCGGTGAGTGCCGGTGGCCGTCGATAAGCGCTCGACGAGCCTCTGCGGCGACTGCGCCATCCGGCTCCGCCCCGAGCCGCAGGAGCTCCGCGCCGAACTCAGGCGCGAAGGGCGGCGACTCGGGCACGAACGGAGCCAGCTCGCGCGCTTCCACCTCCACGTCGGCACCGCTCAGGAGGCGGATGATCGCGTTTCGAAGTGCTTCTCCGTCGCTGCCGCAGTCGGCGAGGATCTGGCTCGCAAGCCCCTCCCCCTCGCGCGCGAGCCCAAGGAGGATGTGCTCTGTACCAACGTAGTTGTGCCCCAGCGAGATTGCCTCGCGGAGCGAGAGCTCGAGCACTCGCTTGGCGTGAGGCGTGAAGGGCATTTGCGCTGTCGAGAAGATTTCGCGGCGACCCACGATCCTTACGATTCGTGCGCGCACGTCCTCCGCTGTGATGCCCAGGGAGTCGAGCGCGCGG
Organism: Gaiellales bacterium; assembly: GCA_038253945.1. Taxonomy (GTDB): domain Bacteria; phylum Actinomycetota; class Thermoleophilia; order Gaiellales; family Gaiellaceae; genus JBBRYW01. The sequence continues at coordinate 50,333 of JBBSGR010000002.1, read as the reverse complement.
GCGGCCAGCCCCTCCGACTCGCGCAACAGACCGAGCAGGATGTGCTCGCTGCCCATGGAGTGGTGTCCCAGCAAGCGCGCCTCGTCCTGGGCTAGGACGACGACCTGACGGGCTCGCTCGGTGAAGCGCTCGAACGTCCTTCAACCATAGCGGGCGGGTGCTGGGGTCAGCCTGGGGAGCGCCTGCCCGCGTTCCTGCGATCCACGAGGACGGCGAGCGTGGGCAAACGGCGTTTCGCGAAATCGGCCCCGTCCCCCGCGACCCGCACGTAGCTCCGACGCGTCGCAATATCGCCAGTACGCATCACAGAGTCGGCCTCGGAAGGGGGGCGTTCTATGTTCCGCACGATCTGGGCGGTCGCGTTGGCAAACGTCGCAATCGAGTCCCTGCACTTTGGTGCCCCAAGTCTCATTCGTCTGTGACCCCATCGCTTAGCGCGTTCCGACGCGCGCCTCCGCGTAGGAATGACTCACTCCGCGAACAGGCGCTCACGATGCGCAACCAGAAAACTCCGCAGGCGCGCGAAGAGCCGGAGAAGAATCATTGCCTCGCCCCGCCAGGATTCGCAGTCTGCGCCTGCGCGTCGAAAACGCGGCGACTGTCTGGTGACCAAGACGGCACTGTCCACGGTGAAAGCCCGCGCGCGAGCGGGCGACCGCCGACCCGGCCGAGGTCTAGCACCCAGAGCCGGTTGTTGCGGTGATAGGCGATATGACGGCTGTCGGGCGACCAGACCGAGCGCTGAGTCCACGGCGCATCGAGTGCACCGGTGACGCGGCGCACGCGCTTCGTGCGCTCGTCGCGCAGGAAAATTCCCTTCGGCTGACTGAAGGTGAGATAGCGGCCGTTCGGCGACCAGCGCGGCCACGCCAAGCCAACCGGGCCGCTCACCACGGGGGTCAGTGCTCGCGTAGTGAGGATCGCGCGGACGATGTCATTCTTGCCCAGCCTCTTACCGTGACCCGTGCGCACGAAGCCAATACTGGTTGCGCTGATCCAGGCCGGGTTACCATACGAGTAGTCGCGAGGTGCGACGAACGGCTTGCGAGCGCGCGGGCCGCGGAAGGCGATGCGCAGCGCCGACGCGTCGCCGGGAACCGACTTGTCCATGGTGTTCACGCGACTCTCGTAGGCGAGCCAGCGTCCGTCCGGCGACCAGGCTGGGTGGTCCGCGTCGCGCTCCACAAGCCGCAAGTTCGTCCCGTTCGGCGCGACGAGGTATAGATCTACGTGCGGGTTGATGAGGTCCGGCTCGTGCCGGTTGCGTATGAACGCGATCGAGTCGCCATCGGGTGACCATTGCGGTGAGTGCTCCGCATCCGCGCTCCGGAACAGCGGTCGAGCGACCGTTCCGTCTGGACTCGCAACCCAGATGTCTGCGTCGCGCACGTAGGCGATTTCCTTGCCGTTGGGAGAAACGTCGAGAGTCGAGGGGAAGGATGCGCCGAAGGCAACGATCCGCGACGCTTTGTCTTCGCGGTCGATCGAGAACACGACGGACGAGGACACCTGCCCGCTCGCCACCTGCGTTGCGCTGACGAGCGCCACGAGGAAGCTTCCGATTGCATACTTACGCGCACGAGGAACGTAGCTCGCTAGTGCTCGCGCGCGATCATGGACCGCTCTATTCAGCACTGCCTATACACCCCGTCAAAAAGATATAGCCCCTATGTGCGCGTTTCGTAAACATCTTGTTGGCGTGGAATGGCCCGAGCGCGCTTGGCTAGTGGATAAGGCTCGCCTGCGCTGACCCGCGTGCCGCCTGCGTAAGGACGTTCGCCGGACGCCCACTCGCTCGCAACGAGCTTCGACGCATCGCCACTCTTTCCGTGGTCGCTTACGCCGCCGCCCCAGCTACCGTCGGCGAGTTTCCGGGTATCGGGTCCGTTGACCACCCGCCGCGTTCGAGCGATCTGCTCGGGCGCAGTGCCCGCAGGCAACTGCGCCGGGACGAGCTTCCGGCCGCCGTCGGCTCCGATCAAATCGGAGCGCGCCGACTCGCCTCCGCCCGTCGTCTTGGAACGCTCTCTGGTGGCGAGAAGGTGTACCTGCTCTCCACGAAACAGGAGAAACTTTGCGTTGTCGTCGCCTCGCTGGCGGAGTCCTGCGGCGACACGCTGACGCGAGCCTCCCCGATCACGTTCACCGTTGTCAGCACCCGGCCGTTCGGCCGACCCGCGCTCGCCTACGGTGTCGCTCGCGACGACGTCAGGCTCGTTTCCTTCACGGCAGGTGGCCGCTCCGTGACGCTGCCCGTGCACGACAATTTTCTTCTTCTTTGCAGCCTCCCCGACGAGCCGAGTCCCGAGTCTCGACCCCAAGGGTCACATTCAGCGATGGAAGCTCCGTCGTCGCCCGCTGACGGCCAGACCCGCACGCTCGCGAACGCGATACTGGTCTCCCAGAAAGTGCAAGAAGCTGTCCGTGGCGAAATTCTCTGCCGCGGCTTCAGATCAGCATCCGCTTGCGAGCTGGCGCGGCACGATCAAGGGCGCCTTCGGTGAGTGCCGGTTATCAGCACTACGGCTCGGAGCTTCGCCTTGCGGAGCCCTACGAATCCAAGCTCAGGCCGACTGTAAAGCGACATTGGACATCCGCGGGACTGATCGCCATGTCACGCTCGGGCTCGGCCCTTCCGCAACGCACGTGCTGTTTCTCTGGGAGGGCTGAGGTCCGTACCGTAAACGGCACCGGGGCCAGTCGAGGCGCACCTCTCTGACCCGGTGCTTCCCGGGGGACAGGAGCCCGGCAAAGCAACCCGCCCTCACCTCAGCGCCCGACGCGAAGCGAGTGCGATCCGTCCGTGATAAGGGAGCCATTCTTGCCGGGGTAGCAGGGGCCGCAGTAGATCACGAACTGGTAGAGGCTCGGGCGCAGGCGCGGCACGCGAAAGCGCAGCCGAACGTCGCGAGGATGGTGGCGGAAGTCGAGCCGGCCAAGCAACCGGAAGCGAGGCGCCCGCGGCAGCGCCCGCACGATCTCCTCGCAGAAGCCGAATGTCTTGCCGTTTCGGCGACACGGGTGCGGCCTCGGAGCGCGTGCCGTCGCGACCAGGTAGAGCGGCATCGGCGAGAGAGCCTTGTAGGCGCCGGCCCGGCGATCCTAATTCTCTTCGGGGTCGTCCTGGGAGCGTTGTTCTTCACGGTCGCTGTCCTCGTATCGCCAAGTACCGATGAAGCGCGAACGTGTTCTGAGTGTGGCGCGCATTTCGGGCATTGGATCGAGCTCAACCTGCTTGTTTTCTTCGCGGTAATAAACGTGGTGCTCTGGGTCGCAGCTGTGATGACCGCTGTTGCGGCTCGCGTGCTCGTGAGATCGACTCGGAGTGCGAAAGCCGGACGGCAGCATTGATGGAACGTAGCGCTCGTCGGGCGCGGAAGCTGTGATCCGCGTCTGATCCGCCTGCCCGCGCCTGGCCGTGGGGTGCATAAACTCGGCCGCGCGGGGGACAGGTGCGGGAGGCGTGGACGGGGAGTTCGTGGTTAGCGTGGCGTTCCCGTGCTCTAGGAGGTTGCTCTTGTCCGTGTCGCTTCTGTATGTCGTTGCGTGCCGTCTGTTCGAGTTGGTGGTGCTGTTCGCGCGCCGAGAGCGTTCGAAGAGCTCGAAATTCTCGTGTTGCGGCACGGACGATTCTGCGGCGGCAGGTGACGAGGCCGCAGTTCACGCCGCGCGATCGGCTCCTGCTCGCAGCGCTCAGCCGCGTGCTGCCACGCCGCTGCTGGCGGGCGTTCATCATCGTGAGGCCGAAAACGCTGCTGCGCTGGCACAGGCGATTCGTCGCCGAGCACTGGACGTACCCGCGGCGTCCGGGTCGACCTCCCATCGACGACGCGACGCGTGAGTTGGTTCTGCGGCTTGCGCGCGAGAACACGAACTGGGGTTACGTCCGGATCGTCGGGGAGCTGCGTAAGCTCGGGATCCACTTGTCGGCGACGCTGGTGCGCAACGTTCTGAAGGCGGCCGGTGTTCCGCCGGCACCTGAGCGCGACCGGCTGAACTGGCGCTCGTTCCTGCGCGCGCACGCCTCTACCCGCGCCCGCGCCGGCCATATCCGAACGGGACGCTGCCGGCCGGCGGGCCCGCACACGACATCGACCGCGCCCCGGACACCGCCGACGTCTTCGTCACCTACTGGGAGTCCGGCGTCGTCGCGCGGATCCGCACCGGCGGCCCTGTCGGCCGCGTGCTCTGGCGCAAGCGGGTCGGAACGCTGACGCACCATCTCGCCTTCGACCCCTACTCCGGGCGGCGCCTGTGGGTGAGCGACCGCGCCGGACACATGCTCCTGCTCGCCGCGGGTAGCGCCCGGACGCTGCGATCGTTTGCCGGGTGCCCCGGCCCGCACCACGTCGCCGTGCTCTCCAGCCGCGCGGCGGTCGCCGCCCGCAGCGCGAACGGCACGCTCGCCGTCTTCGACGCAGCAAGCGGCCGCGTGCGTTCGCTCCCGGTCGACCGTGGGCCGCACACGACCTGGCGGTCGTGCAGGTGCCGTGAAGGTCGCGCTCGCCGCCCTGCGGGGCCCTCTTCGGTGCCTCCGCCGGTGCCAATCTCGCGCGCTCGCCGCGACCGACGCGAAGGGAGCGCTCGATCGCGGCACGAGCGTACGCGCGGTCGTCTCGCGGTCGGGGCCGACAGACCTGGCCAGCTTCTACGTCGGCCACTCCTTCGTCGGCGGCTACCTCGGCTGCATTCCATCGGACTGCCGCGCCGCTACCGCGACGCGTCCCCGGTCAGCCATGTCGACCGCGGCGACCCGCCGTTCCTGCTCGCGAACGGGAGCGCCGATATCGTCCCGCTCGTGCAGGCGCAGAGGATGGCTCGCCGCCTGCGTGCAGCTCACGTCGCGCACGAACTCATCGTCGTCGCCGGCAGCCGCCACCCGGGTGAGTACGCAACCCAGGTTTGGCGGTCGACGGTCCGCTTTCTGACGCGGCAGCTGCGGCCCTGACGCGCTGCGGATCGAATCAAGTCTAGAAGTTTCGCCTCTGAAGCGAATCGCGGCAGCCTTCGACGGGAGGAGGGATCCCCTTTCGCGACTCTGCAACGTCCGTCTTGCTGCTGCGGGTCGCAACTTTCATCGCGGCACGGGTGGAGGGCCGGGGCGGGCGTCAGCGGTTGAGGTTCGTGCCGAGCCCGGAGGCTCTGGCGTGTTGGTAGACCTGGGTAGCGATCGCGAGGTCTTCGATCGCGAGCCCGAACGGATTGACGAGGATGATCTCGTCGGGGTGCGATCGTCCGCGTCGGCGGCCGGCGAGGAGCTGGCCGAGTTCGCCGTCGATCGCGCGACCGGAGTGCTGGTTGGGGCCGCAGATGGTGCCGCTGCGGAGCATGCGCCCGAGCAATCGGCGTTCGTCGGCGGCGATCAGGTTCCAGTCGTCGACGAACAGTTTGTCGGCCTGGAGCACGACTTCGGGCAGTGGGTCGTCGAGTGAGATGTTGACGAGCAGCGCGCCGGGCTGGAGCCATGCGTGGCGGATGTAGCCGGTTGTGGTGGTGGTGACGGTGACGACTAGGTGCGCGCCGCGGATCGCCTGTTCGGCCGAGTCGCAGACGATGAGCGAGCCGTCGGCGGCAAGCGCGTTCGCGCGTTCGCGTTCGAGGTCGTAGACGCGGATCTTGCGCAGCTCGGGGAGTCGGGGCGCGAGGAGGCGGAGATGGCAGCGCGCGAGCGCGCCGGCGCCGATCAGCGCGAGTCGTTCGATCGGACGGGCGGCGAGCAGCTCGGCTGCGATCGCCGTGACCGCGGCCGTGCGCAGGCAGGAGATGCGCGCGCCTTCCATGATGCAGACCGGCCGCCCCGTGCCGGGATCGAAGAGCAGCGTCAGCCCACTCGCGCGCGGCAGCCCGCGGGCCGGGTTGGCTGAGTTGGCGTTGATGATCTTGACGCCGGGAACGGAATCGACGTACGCCGGCATGCAGAGGCTGCGCAGCGTCTCGCCGTCGTGTTCCCAGCTGAGGTAGGCCTCGGCTGGCAGGATCGTCTCGCCGCGGCCGTGCGCGGTGAGCGCGGCGGAGACGGCGCCGATCACGTCGACGCGTTCCAGTGCGGCCGCGACGTCGTGTTCGGACAGGTAGAGGATCGTGTCCGCGGTCACGCTGTAACCGGAGCTGCGACGGGCGGCGCGGCGGGGGTGATCTCCTCGAGCGGGCCGAGATCGGCTAGGCCGAGGTGGATGCCGTTGCGGGCGAGCCAGCGGTCGGAGTAGACCGTCGACCTGTAGCTCTGCCCGCGGTCTGGGCAGATGCAGGCGATCTGCCCGAGGTCCGGGTCGCGTGCCAGCAAGCGGGCGCAGGCCGCGAGGGTGGCGCCGCTCGACCCGCCGACCTGCATCCCGGTGCGGGCGGCGAGCGCGCGGCAGCAGGCGAAGGCCTCGGCGTCACGGACGAGCACGCGTTCGTCGTAGAGGTCGGGCGTTGCAAACGAGGAGCGCTTGCTCGCGCCGATGCCCGTCAGCAGTCGCGGCCCGGGGCTACCGCCGAGCGCGAGAGAGCCGTGCGCGTCGACGGCGATCACGCGTGTGGCGGGGCTTTCGCGGCGGAGGAAGTGCGCGATCCCGGCCAGCGTGCCGCCGGTCGAGACGGGGACGAAGACGGCGTCGAGGTTGCCGCCGAGCTGGGCGAGCAGCTCGGGCGCGGTTCCCCGTTCGTGCGCGCGCGGGTTTGCGGGGTTGGCGTACTGGTCGGGCCAGACGTAGGCGGGCGAGGAGGCGCAGAGCTGGCGGACGCGCTCGATCCGAGCAAGCAGGTAGCCGCCGGCGGCGTCAGGGGTGTCGACGAGCTCGATCCGGGCTTCGAGCTGGCGGAGGCGCGCGATGTTCTCGGGTGTCGTCTTCGGGTCGATGACAGCGACGAAGCGGTAGCCACGGCGGCGGGCGAGCCAGGCAAGCGCGATCCCGAGGTTGCCTGAGGTCGACTCGACAAGGATGGAACCTCGCTCGAGCGTGCCGCGCTGCTCCAGGTCGTCGACCAGGCTCTGCGCGGTGCGGTCCTTGAGCGAGCCGCAGGGGTTGGCCCCTTCGAGCTTCAGCTGCACGATGTGGGTTCTGCCTTGGATGCGCAGGGCGATCGGCCTGAGCGGGGTGCCGCCCACGTGCGTCATCACGTGAGCGCCTCGGCGAGCCGTTCGAGGCCCGCTCTGCGGGATCCCTTGAGCAGCACCACGTCGCCGCGGCCTAGAAGCGAGCGGAGGGGCGCGATCGACGAGTCGATGTCCGGGAACCAGAGGCAGGCGGTGCGGCCGGTCGCGCCGTCGAGGTAGCCGCGCGCGCCGGGGCCGACGGCGATCACGAGGTCGATGCCAAGTTCCGCGGCCTGTCTGCCGGCGAGCGCGTGCCAGCGGGGCGCGCCGGGGCCGAGCTCGGCCATCGGGCCGAGCACGGCGACGGCGCGGCCCCCGTCGCGACGTGCAGCGAGTGCCTCGAGCGCTGCTCGCAGTGAGAGCGGGTTGGCGTTGTAGGCGTCGTTGATCAGTAGCCCGCCTCGCCGCAGCCGCTCCTCCTGGCCACGCCAGGGCGAGAGCTCGATCGCCTCGGCGCCCTCGCCGATTCGCTCGAGCGGGAGGCCGAGCGTGGCATAGACAGCGCAGGCGGCGGCGAGGCTAAGGCGATGATGCGGCAGGAGGAGGTTGGTCGCGAAGTCGACGCGCCGGCCGCGCACGACCAGCGAGACCTCGGCGCCGGCGGCGCGCGGTCGGCCGGCCAGGAGCTGCACGTCGGCCCTCGGATCGAGGCCGAAGCGCCACTCCTCCAGGTCGGCGCGCCGGTAAGGCTCCAGCAGTGGCTCGCCGAACGGGAGGACGACGGGCGCCGCGGCGGGCAGCGCCGCGACGAGCGCCGCCTCCTCGGCGGCGACCTCCGCGACGCTGCCGAAGAACTCGAGGTGCTCGGGCCCGATCGCGGTCAGCACGCCGATGTCGGGTCGCGCGATCGCGCAGAGCGCGGCAAGCTCGCCCGGCGCACCGGTGCCGAGCTCGCAGACGCAGGCGGCGGTGTCGGGCTCGAGCAGCGCGAGCGTGAGCGGGACGCCCAGCTCGTTGTTGTGGCTCGCCCTGCTCGCGACGGTCGGCAGGTGGGGCGCGAGCAGCGCCTGCAGGACGTCTTTGAGCGTGGTCTTGCCGGCCGAGCCGGCGACGCCGATTACGCGCGCCCGCGCGCGCCCGCGCACGAGCCGGCCGATCTCCGCCAGCGTCGCCAGCGGCTCCGCGCTCTCGAGCGCCGCGAGCGGCCCCGTGCGCGGGGCGCGTCCGGGCGCGCAGAGGACGGCGGCCGCACCGCGGCGGGCGGCTGCGTCGATGAAGTCGTGCCCGTCGGCGCGCGAGCCTCGCAGGCAGACGAACAGCGAGCCCTGAGGCGCGAGCCGCGAGTCGGCGACGACGCCTGCGATCGCCAGCTCGGGATCACCGTGCACGAGAGTCGCAGACTCGATCTCGCCGAGCCGGAGCGGGATCATCGCGCTACCTCGCTGACGGCGGCGGCGAGCGCATCGGCGACGCGCTCGACCTCGAGGCGGTGCTCGGTACCCGCGGCGACCCGCACGAATGGCTCGCCGCACTCGGCCCCCTCCGCCGTCAGGTAGATCCGAGTCGTGCCGAAGCCGAAGCTGGAGCCGGCGAGCAGCGCAACGCCGCGCCGCGCCGCCTCGTCCACCGCCTGCTTGACCAGGGCGCGCTCCCGGCGCAGCTCGACGTCCTGCTCGCGGCAGACGATCGAGAGGCAGCCGCCGCGAAACGGCAGCCGCCGCGAGGCGGCGGCGCAGCGGTGGGAAGGCAGCCCTGGATACACGACCTCGACGGCGCCCTCTCCCGCCGCACCGAGGCGCGTGGCGAGGAGCAGCGCGTTGCGCTGCAGGCGCGCGAGCCGCCGCTCGAGCACCCGGCGGTCGGGGCGAGGCAGCGCGTGCACGGCGACGTCGGCCACGTTCGTGCCCAGGTGCTCGCGGTAGCCCGACAGGCCCGCGGCGTCGCCGCCGCGGGCGACGATGACGCCAGCGTTGGCTCGGTCGAGCCCGAGCTGCGCGTACTTGAGCAGGCTCTCGAACACGATCAGCCGCGCCGACTCGTCGGCCAGCGCGAACGGCTGGCAGGAAACGGACAGGCCGGTGTTGTCGAGGACGAGGTACGTCTCTCTGCCGGCGAGGCGCTCGAGCACGCGCGCAAGCTCTGGGACGGGCATCCACTTCGTGTTCGAGAGCGAGTCGAGGAAGAGCGCGCTCGGCCGGAGCTCGTCGATCGTGCGCAGGAGCAAGGTGGTGTCTCCTTCGTCGACGAGGTGCAAGCGGCCCGGCAGCGCCCGCTCGAGCAGCAGGCGAGTCTCGTGGTACAGCCCACTTCCCGCGAGAATGGGCCCGGCGAGCTTGCCCTCCAGCTGCAGGAAGGAGAGCACGGTCGTGAACGCCGCCATGCCGCAGCTCGTCAGGAGTGCCCGTTGACCGGGGGGCCCGTCGACCAGCGCCTGCAGGTAGCGGCGCTCGTACGCGCCGGCGTCGAGGTGCCGGTCGCGCTTGTAGTCGTTCCAGTGCGCCCGGATCCGACCGTCCTGTCGGCCGGCGTTGGGCCCGATCGAGTGCAGGAACGACGGCGACTGCCAGTCGGCTGCGCCGACGAGCGCCGCCGTCAGCGCCTGCTCGGTCCGGAGCAGGTCGGCGAGCGAGCCCTTCTCCCCGGCTAGCTCGCGGACGAGCTCCGGTGAAGCGAGCCCGGAGGCTGCCTGCTCGCGTAGCGCAAGCAAGCGCTCTGCGAGCGCCCGGTAGCGACGGCGGGAAGATGCCAGCTGACCGATCAGCAGCTCGCGCGTCCGCTCGTGCAGCAACGCCCGAGCGAGCTCGAAGCAGGCCTCGTCGAGCTCGGCCTCGGCGCTTCGAGTGAGGAACAGCAGCTCCTCGAAGTCGGCGCTCAGGTCGGCGAGAGCGGCGCTGAAGAGCCCGTGCGCTGCGGAGCGCCGGCGATACGCGATCGAAGTAGCCCTCACGACTCAAGTACGAGCGATCGCTCGCTGCGGGTCCCGCGGGACCTGCGGCGGCGGCGCGTCCGTACATCAGGAGATGCGGTTAGCCGAGCTGATCGAGGCGGTCCCGTGGGCGTACGCCGACATCTCGATCGGGCGCGTCGTCTCCGACTCGCGTGCGGCCGGCCCGGGCACGCTCTTTGTCGCCCGCAAGGGAACAGCCGCCAACGGTCACGCGTTCATCGCCGACGCGGTGCGGGCAGGCTGCGCGGCGGTCGTCGGCGGCGACGAGCCACCGCCGAGCGCCGCGGCGCTCCTGCGCCAGCGTCGCGTCCCGTACGTGCGCGTCGACGATCCTGCACAGGCGGTCGGGCAGCTGGCCGCGCGCGTCAACGGCTGCCCGTCGGCAGCGCTGAGCGTCGTCGGCGTCACCGGAACGAATGGCAAGACCACCGTCTCGACGCTGCTCTATCAGCTCTTCACGGCCCTCGGTCAGGGGAGCGGGCTGATCGCCACCACCGGCATCCGCGTCGGCGGCAAACGCCTTCCCAACGATCGCACCACCCCGGATGCCGTCGAGCTCCAGCGCCTCCTGGCGATGATGGTCCACGCCGGCTGCCGCTACTGCTTCATGGAAGTGACCTCGCACGCGATCGACCAGCAGCGGATCGCCGGCGTCCACTTCGACGGCGGGATCTTCACCACTCTCGGACACGACCACCTCGACTACCACGGCACGATCGAGGCCTACGCGCGGGTCAAGCAGCGCTTTCTCGGCGGCCTGCCGACGTCCGCCTTCGCGCTCGCAAACGCAGACGACGAACGCGGCCGCTTCATGGTCGCGACGTCGCGGGCGCGCGTCGCCTTCTACGGCTCCGGAGCGCAGGCCCGCTGGCCATGGTCGCTGGAGCGGTGCAACGAGCGCGGCACCGACCTGCTGATCGGGCCGCACCGCGTGCGCACGCCCCTGCTCGGCGAGCACAACGCGAGCAACCTCGCCGCGGCGGTCACCGCGGCGAGCTTGCTCGGTCAAGATCTGGAGCGCGTCGCTCGGGCGATCCCGCGCCTGCGCGGGCCGCGCGGCCGCATGCAGAGGGTCGTCGCCGGGCCAGTGCTTGGGATCGTCGACTACGCTCACACCCCCGAGAGCCTGAACCGCATGCTGACGAGCGCGCGAGGACTGCGGCCCGGCGGCAAGCTGATCGTCGTCGGCGGCTGCGGAGGCGACCGCGACCGGCAGAAGCGGCCGGCGATGGGCGCAGCGATCGCCAGCGCAGACGTGCCGATCTTTACCTCCGACAACCCCCGCTCGGAAGACGCCGAGGCGATCGTTCACGCGATGCTGGGCGGCGTCCCCCGCCCTTGGAAGCCGCGCGTGCGCGTCGCGCTCGACCGGCGCGACGCGATCCAGCACGCGGCGAGCCTCGCGGAGCCCGGCGACATCGTCCTCCTCGTGGGCAAGGGTCACGAGTCGAGCCAGGAGATCGCCGGGACAAAGCACCCCTGGGATGACGCCGCCGAGCTCCGCGACGCGCTCCACCAAGCGCCCGTCTCGCGCGTCGCAAGCCGCGATACTCGAGCGCCCGCGAGCGCCTCTCGCGGCCGTAGTTGCCGGTGAAGCGGACTCTTACCAGCATGCTGGTCATGCTCGTCCTAGCCAGTGGCCTGGACTCCACCCCGGCCGCCCCGATCATCGCTTCCAGCCCGATCCAGCTCGGCCGCTCGCAGGGCGGGCGGCCGATCGTTGCCGTGCGCGTTGGCGATCCACACGGGGCGCGCGTGCTCGTCGTCGGCTGCATCCACGGGACCGAGTGCGCCGGCATCGCCGTCGCCCGCGCGCTGGAGCAGCGGCACCCGCCCTTCGACCTTTGGATCGTCCCGGACCTAAATCCTGACGGCTACGCTCGGGGCACACGCCAGAACGGCCGCGGCGTCGACCTGAACGCCAACTGGTCGTCCCAGTGGCAGACGTGTACTACCCGGGGCCCCATTCGTTCTCGGAGCGCGAGACGCGGATCGGACGCAACCTGATCCTGCGCATCCGCCCGCGCGTGACGATCTGGTTCCACCAGCACCTGAACCTCGTCTGGGCCTGGGGCCAAGCAGCACAGCGGGTCGGATCTACGCCCGCGCCGCCGGAATGCGCTTCTACCACCACCATTGGCTGGCCGGTACTGCCACCAACTGGCAGAACCACCATCAGCCCGGATCGGCCTCGTTCACGGTCGAGCTGCCTGCCGGCAGCCTCTCCGCGCTGCAGCTGCGCCGCCACCTGCGCGCGGTGCTGACACTCGCCGCCGCGCTGCGCGGGCATGCCCACGCGTGACCGTCTCCCGCCTCACGCGGAGAGTTTCGAGCAAGCGCCTCCTGGACGGCGTCGCGCTCTTGCTCGTTGCCTTGCTGCTGGTTGCGCTGGCGTGGCCTGCCGACGCTGCACGCGCCACACTTCCGCTCCGCCTCCGCCCTGAGCCCTGGATGATCCGAGCGGAGCGGTTGATCGGTCGGTTGCCGATCTCGGTCTCGGTGGCCGAGGGGGACCGGCTCGTGTACGCGCACGCCGGCAACATGCCGCGACCGCCCGCCTCGAACGAGAAGCTGCTGCTCTCGGGGGCCCTGCTCGAACACTTCGGCCCTGCCTTCCGGATCCCCACGACGGTGGAGGGATCACGCCCGGCAAACGGCTCTGTCGCAGGTGACCTCTGGCTCGTCGGCCGCGGTGACCCCGAGCTGAACGGCGCGGCGCTCGAAGGTCTTGCCCGGCGACTGCGAGCCGCCGGCATCCCAGCGGTAGGCGGATCGGTGATCGGTGTCACGAACACCTTCACGCGCGAACGCTGGGCGCCGGGATGGCAGCCGATCGCGCTGCGGTTCATCAGCCTGCCGACGGCGCTCACCTTCGACGCCAACACCGGCCCAGGCGGGTTCGTCTTCGACCCCGAGCAGCGCGCAGCCGCCGTCCTCACGGCCGACCTGCGCGCACTCGGCGTCCGCGTGGCCGGCCCTCCGAGGGCCGGCCGCGAGCTCAGACGGGAGCCCGTCTTGGCGACGATTCGATCGGCGCCGCTCGTCGAGATCCTCCGGCGGCAGAACCTCGACTCGCTGAATCTGGACGCGGAGGTGCTGACGAAGATGCTCGGCGCCGCCGTCTTCGGACCGCCCGGCTCGATCGCGAAAGGCGCGCGAGCGATCCAAAGCTGGGCGCGACAGCACGGCGTCGACGCTGTCGCGCATGACGGCTCCGGACTGTCCTACAGGAACAGGGTCAGCACCAACGGGATGGTCCGGCTGCTCGCCGCGGCGAACTCCGAACCCTCGGCCTCGGCGCTCCGCTCCACGCTGGCGACCGCCGGCCAGGGCACGCTCGCCGGACGCCTGCTCGGCCTCCGGGCCAGGGCAAAGACGGGCACGCTCCTGAAGCAGGTGTCGGCCCTCTCCGGCTGGGTGTGGTTGAAGAGGTCGCGCCGATGGGCCGAGTTCTCTGTGCTCTCACGCGGCCTGTCGAAGCCTCAGGCGGTCGTCCTCGAAGACAGAATCGTCTCGATCATCGCCAAGCACGCCTGACCGCGGAGAATCTGCCTACCAACGCGTCCCCCTCGAGCGGTGCTGGGCGGGGCGCGATGAATCAGCCCCCAGGGGCTGCCCCCGGCCGAGCGGTGAACGCAACTCGAACCGGATGGGAAGATGTGGGAGTGGGTCACGAAGCACCGCCCCCTCTGACGGCGCGGGTATCGGCGCCGCGTCCCTCGGCTGCCGATCGCGAGTGGGTGATCCGCAGGCTGCGCAGCAACTGCGAGGAAGAGCGCCTCTCACTCGACACCTTCGCGGCGCGCGTCGAACTCGCCTACACCGTGCAGAGCCGAGCCGAGCTCACAGACCTGCTGGCCGATCTCCCAGGACAGCACGCCGTCGCCCGCACCAGCCTCAACTCGGTCGCGTGGCTGTCGTGGTGGACGGCACGTCTTCAGGCCACATGGCGCCAGCCACGGATGCCCCGGCTCGTTCTGCCCCTTCGAGAGAGCGTCATCCTCGGACGCTCCCGCGATTTCGACTGCATTCTCGGCGACCCGACCGTCTCGCGCAGGCACGCATCGCTGCGCTACAGCGACGGCACCTGGTGGCTCCACGATCTCGGCTCGGCGAACGGCACCTACGTGAACGGCTGGCGGGTCGTGGACGACCTGGAGGTTCGACCCGGCGATGAGGTCAGCCTCGGCGCGGCCACCTACCGGCTCGCCCTCGCGTCCGCCCGACGCTCTCAACCTCACCGCGTCAGCCGTTCGCAGTCAACAAGCGCGGCCTAGTCGAATGACTCGGCGCAGGGTGAGTTCCTCGACGGTCTGCTCGATCATCGCTCGTCGCTCTCCTTCGCACCCTTCGGCTCGAGCAGTTCGCCCAAGAGCGCGCCTCCTTCGAGAAGATCAGCGTCCCGCCGCCGGCGCGCGAGTAGGTTAGACAACCGATCACGACATAGCCGCGCCGCGTCTGGCCGCTCCCGACCGGGATCTCGCGCGACGGCTCCCAGAGGTCGAACTGGCAGAGTGCGCCCGGCCGGTAGGAAGTGCGCTGGAACGTCCGCGGTCGCGGCAGAAACAACGGCCGCACCTCACGCAGGTAGTCATCCAGGATCGTCTTTGAGCCGACGTAGCCCTGCTCCTCGAGCAGCTCGCGCAGCCGCTTGCCCGGCAGCCGCGGATCCGCCCGCAGCAGCCGGTGCACCTCGTCGCGGAACGGATCGAGCTTCGACGGCCGCGGCGAACGCCGATACCGCGGCGACTCGCCCGCGCGCAGCGCCCGCCGGATCGTGTTACGGCCGTGCCCGGTGCGCCTGACGATCTCCTTGATCGAGAGCCGCTTCACGAAATACAAGCGGCGGATCTCCGCCCACTGCTCCACCCTGACCACAACCTCCTCCTCGCTCGACACGGCACGACCGAGCGAGGCTCACGACCACCCCGGACAGCGCCTGCGGCGCCGCCAGGGGGGTCAGCTTTCAACCGGCGTCAGGGGGTCAGTATTGAACCGGCGTCGATATGCGCGTCCGCGACGACACGCAAAGATCTTGCCGCAGACGCCGGCGCAGGCGATTGCGGAACCACGAAGCAGCGTCACGGACGATCACGGAACGCACTGTGCCCTGTGGATTCGAACTCGCCTTCCTCGAACATGGAGGGACGCATTCCGCCGGGCGCGCTCGGCAGCGCACCGCGGCTCGGTACCGGACGGGCAGTGCTGACGCGCCTACTGCGGACCTCCGGCGCGCCGAGCGTCATTAGTCGAGCGTGACCGCCGCCTTTCTCGCCGCCGTGCCAAGACTCATACAAAGAGCGGCGGGACCACGCAGACGGCGACGCGACATCGTCTGGACGGCAGAGTGGCTCTCCGCGCCCATTCCCCGCTCGACGACGGCGAGGAGGCGAGCGGAACGCTAGGAGCTGCAGTTCTCCGGTATCCGATAGAGGACCGGCACTCGACGACGGCGAATGTTCAGCGGCGTCGGCGGATGCGTCTGCGTCAGCGCCGCGCCGACAACGGTTGTCGGAGGATCGCCTGCCATGACGAGGATGTTCCTTGTCGAAGATCGGCCGTTGTAGGCAGGGGCGAGGTAGATGCCGAGCGGGCCCGCCACTCGGCAGGTGATGGTCGTGCGTCGATAGAGATTGTTGCTCGGCTCGACCATCTCGAAGACGAAGGCGTGCGGGTCAGCTGCCGCCTTGCAGACACTGCTCACTATCGAGCCGCGAAGGGACGCTCTCACCAGTACGCGAGTGCCGCTTCTGACCACGACGCCCCGCTTGGGATCGAAGGCGAATGAAAAGCTGAAGCTGTGCCCGTCGCACGTTACGACCCTGCTCTCAGGCCGAGCGTCGCGGTTACCGGAAGCTACGCCTGCGACGAGACCGGCAGCCAGAAGCAAGGCGGCTACGGCGACTAGCGCCGTTTGCGTCAGCCGACCGTGCGGAGCCACTGGGTGATGTAGCGGGAGAGGGGATACAGTCGACCGCTGGCTGAGATGCCCTTTGCACGCAGGCACAGGGAGCGAGGCCGTGCGGCAGCGGCCGGCCCTTGCCACTTTGCATCGAGACGCCAGGCGCAGCGCGCGTGCGACGCCGGCCGGGCAAGCGGTGAGCGCAATAGCGCGAGCTCGATCGCCACAGATGCGTTCGAGGGGATCGTGTAGCGAGCGTCCGCGTGTGAGAGCGTCTGCAGCGTCGTCGGCTCGCTCGAGAACAGCGTCAAGTCGCCGATTCCGGGCCAGGGCGCCGAGAGGGGCGCAACGCCGAGGCAGCCCTCAAGCAGCAGTGACCAGGACCAGCAGGCGGTAGCCGAGGCCGGGTAGTAGCGCCCGGGCTGCATCGGCAACGCACCCTCCATCAGGGGGTAGAGCAGCAGGTAGGAACCGTCCGGACGTGTCGCGGCTGCTGCGTCGAGCGGTCGCATCTCGTTCAGCAAGGGCCAGCCGCCGCCGACGTTGACGGAGCGTCCATCGGCCCCGACGGCGAGCAGCGCCGTCACCTGCTTCGCGGATCCTGACGCCGGCAGCAAAAGCGCCGCTGCCAGCGCTGCCAGCAGACAGCGCCAAGTCATAGTTGTCACAAGTCTAGCGGCCCGCAAGCGATCGTCGGTGGCCCTAATGGCCAGTCCGAGGACCGAACAACTGTGCTCGGCCACTCCCAGGGCGGGAAGGATCGGGTCGGCGGTTCTCCGGCAGCTTGATCGCTGTCCGTCCACCTCGATCCCAAAGAGGTTCGTCGTCAAAGCGAGGGACGATGTGCAAGTGCGCGTGCATGGATTGGACCGAGTCGTCGGTCGGAGGGAAGCAAGTCCAAGAGAGGAAGTAGCCGTCCGGTGCGAAGCGCTCATCCTGTGCCGCCTTCGCCTGAATGAGAAGTTCGTGCGTGGCTGCCCACTCCTCAGCTGTGAAGTCGAAGGGCGACGCGCGATGGGCGATCGGGATGACGATGCCGGATCCCGGAAGCACATCGGGCGGGTCCCGCGGATCGCGCGTTGACGCATACACGCAGTAGGCGTTTTGGATGTACACGTCGGCACCGCGGAGACTGTCTAGGTCGCACATGACGCAGCCGCTCATGTGCTCCTTCTGATGCCCCGGCCTCGGGTCAGCTGCGCCTGCGGAATCTTCGAGAGCGAGAAGGCATCGGGCGCCTCGCACGCGCGCGCTGCCCGCCGCGGTGGCGCAGGAGAGACCTGTGTCGCGGGCATCGCGCGCAATACTAGAGCGAGATGAAACGAGCGCTCATATGGGCTGTGGCAGCACTGATCACGCTGGGCTCGCTGCTCGCGCTCGCCGTTATCCGGCTCCCCGGCTCGGCCGCAGCATCATCTCTTTCGTTCCCGCCGCACCCCCTGCGCGGCATCACGCTGCGTGGCGAGACGGGTCTACGACTGTTGCTCGCGGACCAGCGGCCCTCGGTGCTCGATGTCGATACGGCGGGCGTGACACCGCTGCCCGAGGTCCCGGCGATGACGCAGGCACTGTTCAACGAGGTTCGCTCGCCCGCTCTCAGGCGGCGTTGACGTCGTCGTCTCATACCGCACGGAGAGGACGCTGTTTGCCGTCGGCGGTCTGCCCGCGCGTCACCCCGCTCGGCGCCGGCGAGGACGCGACCGCGACGAGCGACGGCGCGCCCTCTGGGTGCAGCAACGGCTCGGCTCGAGCCTTCGCTCGCCCTGCACGCTGCGCCTGGTCGCACTCGACGGCTCGCTGCTGCGCCCGCCGCGAGCATTCCCCTGTCCCTACTCCGGCGTCGCGGGCGGCGCGCTCGGGCTCGTGGTCGGCCGCGGCCACAGGGTCGTCGACCCCGCAAGCGGCCGCACTGTTGTGACGACGCAGGGCCGCATCCTCGCGCTCGCAGGGCGCAAGCTCGTCGTCGCGGAACCGTACCGCGGGCAGATCACGCTGCGCGACGCCGCCGGCAAGGGCAAGCGGCGGCTGCACTGGCCGAGCGAGATGGGTACCCCTACAGGATCCTCGCCGACCCGAGTGGGCGCTTCGTGGTGCTCGGAGCGGGAGGTTTCACCTGGTACGGCACCGACCCGAATCGGCAGGTGTTCGACCTCTGGCTGCTCGACACGCAAACGCCGAGGCTGACCCACGTGCCGGGCACGCCAGCCTTCGTTCAGCTGAAGCGGACGGCGATGGCCTGGAGCGAGGACGGCCGCCTCGTCCTGCTCGCCCGTACGACTCGAGGCAGGGACGTCGTCGCCGTCTGGCGCCCGGGGCAGAAGCGCCTCGCGCTCAAGTCGTTGCCCACGTTTCTCGATCGTGTCGACGGCTTTGCGGTCATTCGCTAGCGTCGCTGCGAGCAGAGTCGGCGCGGGTTATCTGCGGTTTGAGAGCCGGGCAACGTCCGGACTGCGTGGCGAGGAGCGGAAGGGGCGGGACTCACGAGCCTCTTCGGACCGATCTCTACCAGGCCACAACCGCTTGCGCGCCTGCCTCTCGAGAAGGCAGCAGCTGAAGGAACCCACTCGCGGACTTTCGCGCTCCGGGACGCCAGACAACAAGAGCATCGGCTCCTCGGATGCGGGTCAGGATCACGAGCCGCCCGTCGGCCGTCCAGGTCAATGACGTCCGCTTCAGCTCGGCGGCAACCGGGAACCCTGGCACGTGCTTGAAGCTTCGGGTCGCCACGTCAAGCAACCAGACATCGATGTGTTGGTCGACCGGGCCGCTGATGAACCAGACGGCGATCTGGCCACGGCTGGGCCGGACGACGGCGCCCTGCACGAACCCGTATGCGCTTGGCCACCGCAGTCGATGCTGCATACGGGTGCGAAAATTCTGCAACAAGAGCCGATCGTTCGCCGGACTTCGCAGCACGTAGGCGCCTGAAGCTGCGCGCATCCCTGACGCACGCAGCAGCACGCGTCCGCTCGCCGGATCCTCGAGGAGCGAGCGATTCACGATCAGACCGGGTGGCGTTTGACCCCCGAGCTCGCTAGTGCATCGGCTGGGTCGCGCGCGCTGCGCCTGCCCGTCGATGCCGACGCGTTGAATCGCGCAACGTCCGGAACCCTCGGAGCGCAAGAACCAGCCGCCCCGATTCGGGCCCGCCGGCGCCACTTGTAGCGCCTGACCGACCGGAGTCACGCTCAGATCACCCGGCCGTACGAAGAACACGGGCTGGTTGCGGCCGCAGCTCGCACACTCGGCGCTGCCAACGAGCGCCGCGGCCGTCCCAAGTTGAATCACCGAAGAGGAGGGGTTGGCATTGCTGGAGGCGCCGGGAACGTTGATCGCAGAGACGCGGCGCGTATCGACGTCGACCGCCAGAGGTGGGCTCCCGGCGACGATCAGACGCAGGTTCGTGTTGCGGAGCGCCATGCCCGGCACCGGCAGACGCAGCGCGCTCGCTTGCCGGTGAGGGACGGCGCTCGACCCGCTTACGAACCCGAGAGCCGCGGCGAGCGTCACGAACGAAGTCCAATCGAAGACGTGTGTTGGCATGTGTCGCTCGTAAAAAACTGTACCCCGCGTACCGCTCGAGGCGCTCCTAAAGGATGGCAATCGCGACCTTCTTCCTGATCGCCGCCGGGCCTCGTCGCAGCGCTGCTTCTCGACGCCCGATCGTCGACTTCCGCAACCACTGACGGCGCCTACTCCGGCGTGACGTAGGCCGCCGTGAGGCCACCGTCGACGAGGAACGTCGCGCCGTTCACGTACGAGGACTCGTCACCCGCCAGGAACAGCGCCGCGTTCACGATCTCGCGTGGCTTCGCGAGCCGGCCCATGGGCAGGTGCACTCGGCGCCGCTCGTACGCGGCCGGGTCGTCGCCGAAGATCCGCAGCAGCAGAGGCGTCTCCACGGGGCCTGGGCAGAGCGCGTTGACCCGGATGCCCTGTCTGGCGAACTGTACCGCGAGCTCGCGGCTGAGAGAAAGTACTGCGCCCTTCGACGCCGCGTAGGAGATCTGCGACGTCGCCGCGCCGACCAGTGCCACGAACGAGGCGACGTTGATGACCGACCCGGCGCCGCGCCTGAGCAGATGTGGGATGCCATACTTGCAGCAGAGGTAGACGCCCTTGGTGTTCACGTCCTGCACCCGCTGCCAGGCGTCGGGCTCCGTGTCGAGGATCGAATCGTCATCCGGCGGCGAGATGCCGGCGTTGTTGTAGAGGACGTCGATGCCGCCGTATCGTGCGGCCGTCTCCTCGTACATGTTGCGCACGCTGTCGGGGTCGGACACATCCACGCGGAGCGCGAAGGCGTCCCGTGCGTCCGACGCGGTCGCCTGAGCGGCCTCGCCGTCCACGTCTGCAACACAGACCCGTGCGCCTTCCTCGGAGAAGAGCAGAGCCGCCTCGCGGCCCATCCCGCCGCCGGCGCCCGTGATCACCACGACCTTTGCCTCGAGGCGTCCCATCACGTCGCCATGAAGACGTTCTTGACCTCGGAGTATCCCTCCAGCGCGGGCATTCCGAGCTCGCGGCCGAAGCCGGACTGCTTGAAGCCGCCGAACGGTGTCGCGGGGCGAACCGCGCTGTTGGAGTTGATCGAGAGCACGCCGGTGTCGAGCGCACGGGAGACGCGGAACGCGCGGGCGCCGTTCTCCGTCCAGATGGAACCGGAAAGGCCGTACGGCGTGTCGTTGGCGATCCGGATGGCGTCTTCCTCGTCGGCGAACGGGATCAGCGCGGCCACCGGGCCGAAGACTTCCTCGCGCGCGACGCGATCGTCGTTTGATGCCTCCAGGAGCGTGCAGGGGAACCAGAAGCCGCGCCCGGAGGGCGCGTCGCCGCGGAACAGAGGCTCGCCGTCGACGAACGAGGCCACGGTCTCGCGGTGCTGCGCCGAGATCAGCGGCCCCATCTCGGTCGCCTCGTCCTCCGGATCGCCTACCTTGACCTTGCGGGTCGCCTCCACCAGCAACTCGGCGAACCGGTCGTAGGCAGAGCGCTCGACGAGGATTCGGGACCGGGCGCAGCAATCCTGGCCTGCATTGTCGAAGACCGCATACGGCGCGGCCGCAGCAGCCTGCTCGAGGTCGGCGTCGGCAAAGACGACGTTCGCCGATTTGCCGCCCAGCTCGAGCGTGACTCGCTTGATCGTCCCGGCGGCACCCCGCATGACGCTCCGACCGACCTCCGTCGAGCCCGTAAAGGCGATCTTGGCGACGTCGGGATGCTCGACGAGCCGTTGGCCGACGACGCGGCCCGGCCCCACGACGACGTTGACGACACCTTCGGGAATCCCTGCCTCCAGCACGAGCTCCCCGAGGCGCAGGGCCGAAAGCGGTGTCAGCTCGGCGGGCTTGAGGACGACGGTATTGCCGCAGGCGAGCGCAGGGCCGAGCTTCCAGCTCGAGATGTTGAGCGGAAAGTTCCACGGGACGATCAGCCCGACGACCCCGAGCGGCTCGCGGAACGTCATGTCGATGCCGCCGGCCACGGGGATCGTCTCGCCGTGATGCTTGTCGACGGCGCCCGCGTAGAAGTGGAAGACCTGCGCCACCATCCCGACTTCAGCGCGCGCGCCGCCGATCGGCTTGCCGACGTTCTGCGATTCGATCCGGGCGAGCTCCTCGGCGTGGTCCTCGACGAGCGTCGCGAGGCGGCGCAGCAACCGGGCGCGGTCGGCCGGCGTCACGGCGCGCCATTCCTCGAAGGCTTCTCTTGCGCGGGCGATGGCAGCGTCTGTCTCCTCGACGCCGGCAGCGTCCAGCTCGGCGATCGGCTCCTCGGTCGCCGGGTTAACGACCTGCATGTTGATACTCGCGCGCCTGGCGCACGAGCTCCTCGAACAGCTTCCCGTCTTCGCCTGCTTCCGGATGCCAGAGCACGCCGAGCGCGAAGCGGCGTGAGGGATCCTCGACGGCCTCGATCGTCCCGTCCTCCGCGTGCGCAGCGACCCGGAGACCGTCACCGACCCGGCCGAAGCCCTGATGGTGATGCGACTTCACCGGTGCGCGATCGCCGAGCAGTTGCGCCAGCCGCGTGCCTTCCTCCAGAGTGACTCCGTGGTCGGCGAACGTGCCCGGCGTGTGCTTGTGCTTCTCATCGCCGACGATGTCCGGAAGATGCTGGACGAGGTCGCCGCCGCGCGCGACGTTCAGCACCTGTGAGCCCCGGCAGATCGCGAGCACCGGCATGTCTCGCGCAAGCGCGCCCTCGAGCAGCGCCAGCTCGGCGCGGTCACGCTCCTCCGTGATTCCGAACGTCTCGGGGTGCGGCTCCTGGCCGTACAGCTCGGGATCGAGATCTGCGCCGCCGGAGAAGATCAGGCCGTCGACGGCGTCCAAAGTTTCCTCCAGTCCGTCCGTCGCCGGCGGCACGAGCAGCGCCCGACCGCCCGCCCGTTCGACTGCCTGGACGTAGTGGGCCGGGACGAGCGCCGCATCGAGATCCCAGTAGCTCCACTTGGCGGGGACGACATAGGTCGTGATCCCGACGATCGGCCTGGCCATTCACGTGACGTTATAGGTTTGCCACATGCCGAACATCCTGGCGATCGACCAGGGGACCTCGTCCACCAAGGCGCTCGTCGTCTCGGATGCCGGCGTTCTCGGCGAGGGCAACGCGCGCGTGAACCCGGAGGCGAAGGGCGGCGGTGCGGTCGAGCAGGATCCGGAGGAGCTGCTGCGGTCGATCGTCGATGCGGGCAGCGCGGCACTTGCGGCCGCCGGCGCGCCGGTGGACGCCGTGGGAATCGCCAACCAAGGCGAGACCGTGCTGCGCTGGGATCGCGAAACGGGGAAGCCGCTCGGTCCCGCGCTGAGTTGGCAGGATCGACGCGCGGCGTCGGTGACACGCGAGCTGGAGGGTAGTGCCGACCGGCTGACCCAGCTCACAGGCCTGCCGCTCGATCCGTACTTCGCGGCCCCGAAAATGACCTGGCTGCGGCGCGAGACGGGCGAGGAAGGAATCATAACCATGGTCGACGCCTGGCTCCTGCAGCGCCTGGCGGGCGCTTTCGTCACCGATGCCGCGACGGCGTCGCGAGCGCTGCTGCTGGATCTCGAGAGCGTCGAGTGGTCAGAGGAGGCTTGCGCGTTGTTCGAGGTCGATCCAGCGACCCTGCCCGAGATCGTCGATTGTGCGGCGCCGATCGGCGAGACCACCGCGTTCGGCGACCCGCTGCCGATCACCGGCCTCGCGGTGGATCAGCAGGCCGCCCTGTTCGCCGAGGCGTGCTTCGCGCCGGGCGAGGCGAAGTGCACATACGGCACCGGCGCCTTCATCCTCGCCAACGCCGGTGAGCAAGCGCCGCAGTCGAAGTCGCGGCTTGCAGCGTGCGTCGCCTGGCGTCTGGACGGCTCGACGACGTATTGCCTCGACGGCCAGGTCTACAGCGCGGGATCGGCGGTATCGTGGCTCGAGGACCTCGCGTTGATCGAAGGGGCCGCAGACCTCGACCGCGTGAGTTCCGCGGGCGCCGAGGAAGCAATCTTCGTTCCTTCCCTCGCCGGCCTCGGCGCGCCGTTCTGGGCGCCGGACGCGCGCGGCGGCTGGCTCGGGCTCTCGCTGGCGACGCGCCGCGACGACCTCGTTCGTGGCGTGATCTGGGGGATCGCCGCGCAGGTCGCGTCGCTGGCGCGGGCGATGGGCCAAGACATGGGCCGGCCGCTCGAGCGACTCCGTGTCGACGGCGGCCTGACGCGGTCCGCCGCGCTCATGCAGGCGCAGGCCGATCTGCTCCAGGTGCCGGTCGAGCGTTACCCGGCTGCGGATGCGACAGCGCTCGGGGTGGGAGCGCTCGCACGCCTCGGCAGCGGCAACGCTGCCACTCCGGCGGAAGCTGTCGGCGACTGGGCTCCGGCCGAGGTATTCGAGCCGCGCATGACTGGCGACGAGGCGCAGGAGCGACTTGCGCGCTGGGAGGCCGCGGCGGCCGCACTGGCCGAGCTCTCACGAGACCGCCGCTGACTCTTTCGTCGTCCCCGAACCGCGACGTCGTCATCGTGGGCGCGGGAGTGGTCGGCGCTGCAATCGCGCGTGAGCTGTCCCGCTTCAAGCTCAGCTGCACGCTGCTCGAAGCGGGCCCGGACGTCGGCGCCGGCACGAGCAAGGCGAACACGGCCTTGCTCCATACGGGATTCGACGCGAGACCGGGTACGCTCGAGGCCCGGCTGGTGCAGCGCGGCTACGAGCTCTTGACCGCGTATGCGGCAGGGGTGGGTATCCCGCTCGCGCGGATCGGCGCCCTGCTCGTCGCGTGGAACGCGAAACAGCTCGCTGCTTTCCCCGCGATCGTCGACCGTGCGAACGCGAACGGCTATACGGCTATCCGCGAGATAAGTGTCGACGAGCTCTACGGGCGCGAGCCGCACCTGGGCCCGGGTGCCTACGGCGCACTCGACGTTCCAGACGAGGGCATCGTCTGTCCGTTCACGACGCCGTTGGCGTTCGCGACGGAGGCCGTGCTGGCGGGTTGCGAGCTGCGGCGCAACGCGCGTGTCACGGGCATCGACAGGCTCGAGCACGGCGGATTCCGCGTGCAGACGACCACCGGTGTGCTCGACGCGCGCTTCCTGGTCAACGCTGCGGGCCTCCACAGCGACGAGATCGACCGGCTGCTCGGTCACGAGGGGTTCACCGTCACGCCGCGCCGCGGGGAGCTGATCGTCTTCGACAAGCTCTCCCGTCCACTGCTCAACCACATCGTGCTGGCGGTGCCGACCGGGACGACGAAAGGCGTCCTCGTCTCCCCGACCGTCTTCGGCAATCTCCTCCTCGGGCCAACGGCCGAGGACGTCGAGCAAAAGGACGACCCGTCATCGACCGCCGAAGGTCTCGCCTCTCTGCGCGCGCAGGGCGAGCTGATCCTGCCCGAGCTGTTGCGCCACGAGGTGACTGCGGTCTACGTCGGCCTACGGGCGGCGACCGAGCACAGCGACTATCAGCTCACGATCCACGCACCTGAAGGCTACGCGTGCGTCGGCGGGATCCGCTCGACGGGCCTGACGGCATCCATGGCGATCGCGGAGCACGTTCGCGCCGAGCTGGGCGCCGCGGGACTGCAGCTGCACCCTAAGGAAGATCCACCGGGACTGCGCATGCCGAACATCGGCGACCTCTCGCCGCGCCCGTACCAGCAGGCAGGTCGCATCGTCTGCTTCTGCGAACGCGTCACGCTCGGCGAGATCGAGGAGGCGCTGGCCAGCACGATCCCGCCCGTCGATCTCGACGGTCTGCGCAGGCGCACACGGGTTCTGATGGGCCGCTGCCAGGGTTTCTACTGCGGTGCGCGTGTCGCCGCATTCCTGCAGGAGCTCGGGCCGTGACTGACGTGATCGTGGTCGGCGGCGGCCCGGCGGGTCTGGCGTGCGCGATCGAGCTCCGCCGCCTCGGCATCGCCGACGTCGTGGTGCTCGATCGCGAGCAATGCGCGGGGGGAATCCCGCGCCACTGTGCGCACCAGGGCTTCGGCGTCCGCGACTTGCGCCGCGTTCTCTCGGGTCCGAGCTACGCCCGTCGCTACGTCGACCTCGCGAAACGGGCCGGCGTACATCTCTCGGCCGAGACCATGGTCACCGGTTGGTCGGCAGAGGGCGCACTGGATTTGACAGGCCCCGACGGACGCGAGAGGCTCCATGCCTCTGCGATCGTCCTCGCGACCGGGTGCCGCGAGCGGCCCAGGTCGGCGCGCCTGATTCCGGGCTCGCGTCCCGAAGGCGTGCTGACAACCGGCTTGCTGCAACAGCTCGTGGAGCTGCGCGGCCCCCGCGTTGGCACGTGTGCCGTGGTCGTCGGCGCCGAGCACGTCAGCTTCTCAGCGCTGGTGACGCTTGCTCACGCCGGCGTGAAAGTCGCGGGAATGGCCACGGATCTCCCCAGGCACCAATCGCTCGCCGTCGTTCGCGCGGGTGCGGCCCTGGGCTACCGCGTGCCGCTGTGGACTCGGACTGCAGTGACCGAGATCCGCGGCCAGTCGCGAGTCGAGGAGGTCGAGCTGCTCGACCTCGATACCGGCTGGAACAGAGCGATCGCTTGCGACACCGTCGTCTTCACGGGCGACTGGATTCCCGATCACGAGCTCGCCGTCATGGCCGGCGTCGCGCTCGACGCGGGAACGCGCGGACCGCGCGTCGACACGGCACTGCGAACGACACGCACCGGCATCTTCGCCGTCGGCAACCTGCTGCAGGGAG
Organism: Gaiellales bacterium; assembly: GCA_038253945.1. GTDB lineage: Bacteria > Actinomycetota > Thermoleophilia > Gaiellales > Gaiellaceae > JBBRYW01. Next base: position 24,282 of record JBBSGR010000002.1, on the reverse strand, counting down.
CGGAGCCCGCAGACGTCGCAGCGCTCAGCGGTCGCCATGCCGCCGCGTTCGTCCGCAGATGGCTCACCGATGGAGGACAGTGGCAGCACCACCGCGTCGCCATCACCTGCCAAGAGCCGTTGCACTGGATCTCACCGAACGCCGTCAGCGACCTCGAGGCGCCGCCGCGAGAACGTTTCGCGCTCAGGTCAAGGGCGTTCTTGATGCGGCCGCGGCTCGAGATCCGCCAAGACGGCCGTTTACTTTGGAGCGCCAGAGCGCGCAGGCTCGTCCCGGGTCGCTCTACCTCTGTGCCCTCCAGCTGGCTTCCGCGCGTGAACCCGGGAGGCGGACGAATCGAGGTCACGGCCTCCACCATGTATTGACTCTTTGTCGCAAGAAGCATTACGCTCGCCACACCGAAGGACTGGGTGAGGTGCGCCGCCTCTTACCCACGAGAGGAGGACGGAATGGCACAGACGGATGTCGACCGTGACGTTCAGAAGCTCGCGGAGCTCGGCTACAAGCAGGAGCTCACGCGCGCTTGGAGCAGCTTCACGAACTTCGCGATCTCGTTCACGATCATCTCGGTCCTCGCCGGGTGCTTCACGAACTTCTCCTTCGCGTGGGGCGGCGGCGGGCCCGCCGCGATCGCCTGGGGCTGGCCGATCCTGTGCGTCTTCGTCCTGCTCGTGGCGCTGTCCATGGCCGAGCTGACGTCGGCGTATCCGACTGCCGGCGGCCCCTACTGGTGGGCTGCGAAGCTCGGGGGCAAAGGCTGGAGCTGGTTCACGGGCTGGTTCAACATCGTCGGCGTCGTCGGAATCGTCGCCGGCGTGGGCTACGGGGCGGCGATCTTCCTGAATGCCCTCCTTGGCCTCTACGGCCTGAACATCTTCGGCGTCGACTTCGGGGACAGCAAGCACATCCTCGGCGAGACGTTCGGCCTCTATGTGCTCATCCTCGTCCTCTACACGATCGTGAACATCTTCGCCGACAACCTCCTGGGGCTGTTCAACAACATCTCGGTGGGCTGGCACGTCTTCGGGGTACTCGTGATCATCGCGATCCTCGCGTTCGTCCCCGATCATCATCAGAGCGCGACCTTCGTCTTCACCGAGCGAATCAACAACACCGGCTTCCACGGCGGCGCTACCGGCGGGCTGTTCTTCTGGGTGTACATCCTGCCGATCGGCTTCATCCTGACCATGTACACACAGACGGGGTACGACGCGTCTGCGCACACCGCTGAAGAGACGCGGAATGCTGCGCTCGCTGCGGCCCAGGGCGTCTGGAAGTCGGTGTTCTACTCGGCGATCGCCGGCTGGTTCGTGCTGCTCGCATTCCTCTTTGCGGCCCATGACGTCAAGGCCGTCAACGGCGCCGGCGGCACTGCAATCTCGATCTTCACCAGCGCCATGAACAACCACATGTGGGCGGCGAAGCTGGTGATCCTGATCGCCACGGTCGGTCAGCTTTTCTGCGGCGCGGCCGGGCTGACCAGCGCATCACGTACGTGGTACGCCTTCTCGCGCGACCGGGGAATGCCCGGCTGGTTGCTGTTCCAGCGCTTGAACCGGCAACGGGTGCCGCTCTACGCCGTGATGGCGGTGTCGACAGCCTCCCTGATCATCACGATCCCGGCGATCTGGGGGAACGCGCTCGGCGTCCCGTTTGCGTACTTCGCGATCACCTCGATCTGCACCGTTGGCCTGTACCTCGCATACATCATCCCGGTGTACCTGCGGTTGAGGGCCGGGAACAGCTTCGAGCCCGGTCCATGGAGCCTGGGGCGCCATTACCGCTGGATCAATGTCGGCGCGATCGCGTTCGTTCTCCTCGTCGTCTACTCGCTCGACATCCCGATCGTCCCAGCGGGAGTTCCCTGGAAAGACGGCTTCGACTGGACCGCCGTCAACTACTCGCCGCTCGTGCTCATAGTCGGAGTCCTCGTCGGGATCTGGTGGGTCCTGGACGCCAAGAACAAGTACAGCGGGCCGGTCCGCACGATCGACGAAGTGCCGATGGACCTCGTCCAGGAGCCACCCGGGGCCGGCACGGCGCCGACTCCGGCGAGTTAGCGCAACAGCACGTGCTCGGGTGCGGCCCTCAGCCGCGCTCGAACATGCGCGCGCGCTCGTAGTCGGTCACGACCTCGTCGAACAGACGCTGCTCGGTGCGCCCATAGTTCAGGTAGTGCGACCACACCTCTTCCCCGAATACCTGCCTGGCGAAGGAGCTCTGCTCCCAGAGATCGACCGCCTCGCGAAGCGACGACGGGAACGCCTCCGCCCCCCCGGCCTCGTAGGCGTTGCCCTTGAGCTCGGGCCCAGGGTCGGTCTCGTTCTCGATGCCGTCGAGCCCAGCGGCCAGCACCGCGGCAAAACCGAGGTACGGATTGACGTCCGCTCCGGGGATCCGGCACTCGGCCCGCCGGGACTGGCCGTGGCCGACGATCCGGAAGCCGCAGGTGCGGTTGTCACGGCCCCAGCTCACCGACGTCGGAGCCCAGCTTTCCGCCGCGTAGCGCTTGTACGAGTTCACGGTCGGCGCCACGAAGAGCGCAAGCTCACGGATGTGGTTCCGCAAGCCGCCGAGGTAGTGACGGAAGACGTCCGTCTCCTCGTGGCCGTCGACGAACGCGCTCTTCCCATTGGCGGTCGAGACGAGGCTGGAGTGAATGTGGCACGAGCTGCCGATGTCCTTTTCGGAGGGCTTCGCCATGAACGTCACCGCCAGCCCGTTCTTGTAGGCGATCTCCTTGACGCCGTTCTTGTAGATCGCGTGGCGGTCGGCCGAGGTGACCGCGTCGGCGTAGCGCATGTTGAGCTCGTGCTGTCCGTACCACGCCTCGCCCTTGGAGAACTCGACCGGGATTCCTGCGCCCTGCATGCCGAGCCTCACCTGACGCATGAAGTCTTCGTCGCGCGTCGTCGCAAAGACGTGGTAATCCATGATGTACGGCACCGTGGGCGTCAAGTCCCGGTAGCCCTTCTGGGCGGCTTCCTCGAAGCTGTCGCGATAGAGGTAGAACTCGAGCTCCGACGCGAACATCGGCGCGTACCCCATGGCGTGAGCGCGCTCGAATTGCGTGATGAGAACCTGCCGGGGCGATTCCACGACCGGGTTGCCGTCCTCCCAGGCGACGTCGCACAGCATGAGCGCAGTGCCCTCGAGCCAGGGAATCCTGCGGAGGGTGGAGAAGTCGGGGGCGATCGTGAAGTCGCCGTAGCCGCTTTCCCAGTTCGCCATCTGATAGCCGGGAACGGGGTCCATCTCCATGTCGAGGGCGAGGAGGTAGTTGCAGCCTTCGATCCCGTGCTCGACGACGTCCTCCAGGAAGTACTCACCCTGGATGCGCTTGCCGATCAGCCGGCCCTGCATGTCGGTGAAGGCGGTGACGACCGTGTCGATCGCCCCGGCCGCCACCTCCCGGCGCAGCTCTTCGACCGAGAGCATCCCGTGCAAGGTGCCCGGGCCGCCGCGACGCGGAGCGGAATTGCCCCTGCGAGCCTGGGCTTCTCCCTCGTGCGCGGTATCGGTGGCTTGCGGATTCACGACGCCCGGCGATCCTCTCTCGTTCCTCGGACCGTGTCAACAGACAGAGGACCTGACCTGACCTCGGCAAGGCCCTACGCGCGTTCATGGCCTGCATCGCCGGTTGCTACGCAAGGCCGAGGAGCCCGATACCGGTGGCGACAGCCACCGCCCCCGCCATCCGCACCCAGCCAACGCGCTCCTGCAGGAAAAGGCCCGCGAAGGCAGTCGCAACGATGACGCTCGTCTCGCGGACCGCTGCGAACGAAGCTGCCGGCGCGCGCTGGAGCGCGGCGAGCACGAGCGCGTAGGCGGCGAACGTGGCGAGGCCGGCGACGCCGGCTGCCAAATTCGTCTCGGCCCACGCGCGGCCAGCCCCTTCGCCCTCGCGACCGCAGCCACGTAGGCGATGGCCGGCGGCATCATCGTCAGCTCCGGGTAAGAGAGCGGGCTCGCGTAGCGGATGCCGTACTTGTCGACGAGCGTGTAGCTGGCGATGCAGCAGCCGATCGTGAGGCCGAAGGCGACGCCCCTGCGCTTCATGCTGCGCTGGAAGCCGCGCACGAGCACGATCCCGCCGGCGACGAGGGCGACGCCCGCCGCCTCGTGCCACGACGTCGAGGCGCGTAGGCCGGCGACGCCGAAGACGAGGACCAGGACCGGTGCCGATCCGCGAGCGATTGGAAAACGCGACGACGGCGACGACGAGCGCGACTGCCGTCGCCGCTTCGACGTCGCGTGCGCGCGAGCAGGAGGTTCCAGAACGCGTGAACGAACGCGGCGGCAAGCGCAAGCGCCAAAGCCGTCAGCGGCACTCGCCTGACGATAATGCACCGACTCCCTTGCCCATTCGAGCCGTGATCTTCGACTTCAACGGGACGCTCTCACTCGACGAGCCGATCCTCTGCGACGTCTACTGCGAGCTCTTCGCCGAGCAAGGGCGGCCACTGTTGGCGCAGGAGTACTTCGACGAGCTCGCGGGGCTGTCCGACCAGGAGATCGTGCGCGCGTGGCTCGGACGCGACCACCCGTCCGTGGATGAGCTGGTCGAGCGTCGGATTGCGCGGTACCGGGAGCTCGTCAGCGACGGGTCGAGCGTCCCCGAGACGGTGAGCGAAGCGCTGCGGTACGCCGCCGAGCGTGTGCCCGTCGCAATCGTCTCGGGCGCGGCGCGGGCAGAGATCGAGACGGTGATCGAGGCGGCGGGACTCGGTGACGCCGTCGGCGCGATCGTCGCGGCGGAGGACGTGGCCGAGGGAAAGCCTCACCCGGCCGGCTACCTGCGCGCGCTGGAGCTCCTCGACGGCAGCCTCGACGCCTCCGACGTAATCGTCTTCGAGGACACGGAGGCCGGTGTCGCCTCGGCGAAGGCGGCCGGGCTGCGCTGTCTCGCCGTGCTCGGAACGCTGGCCCCCGGGCGGCTCGGGGCGGCGGACGAGATCGTGCCCGCGATCGACGTCGGGCTGATGCGACGACTGATCGGATGACGCCCCTCGTCATCGCGCACCGTGGCGCCTCCTGGGACGAGCCGGAGAACACGCTCTCGGCGTTCCGAAGGGCGATCGAGGTCGGGGCCGACTACGTCGAGCTCGACGTGCACGCGACGAGAGACGGTCGGCTCGTCGTCGTCCACGACCCGCCCCGTCCAGCGCGCGAGTACCCCACCCTCGAGGAGGTGGTCGATCTGACGGCGGGTCGGATCGGATTGATGGTCGAGCTCAAGCATCCGTACCGCTACCGGCGTCACGAGGTCGTCCGCCGGACGCTCGAGCTGGTCGACGACGACACGGTGATCGTCTCGTTCGAGCCGCGCGCTCTGTGCCTGGCTCGCCGGCTCAGGCCGGCACTGCGAACGATCCAGCACGTCGGCTTCGGGGTCTCGATCCGGCGTGCCGGGAAGGCGTGGGGTGTCGGCTTCGCGAACGGCGCCGTCACTGCGCGGGGGATCGCGAGGGCGCAGTCGCTCGAGCTCGCAACGACTGTCTACACGGTCAACGACCCCGCACGCATGCTCGAGCTCGCCGCGCTCGGCGTCACGGGGATCTTCACCGATCGCCCGGAGCTGCTTCGGTCGACGTTGGCCCGGCCACGCTGAGCAGCCGGGCGCTCTCGGGCGGGAAGCTCGCAAGCACACGTCGTCCGACCGGAAGCGACTCGGCCCTCACGGTCGAGACGTCGGCGGCGATCTCGCCGCCGGCAGCGGCGACCTTGATCCGCGTCACCGAGCCGAGGAACGTGTGCGACAGGACCTCGCCTACGACGATTCCGTCCGGCGCTTCCCCGTCGTCCGTCGGCTCGAATTCGACCACCTCCGGGCGGACGAGCACGACGACCGCCTCCGCAGGTTCCCGGCCGCGAGCGGCGTCGACGCGCAGCCGCAGCCCACCGTACACGACCTCGCCGGCGCTGCCGTCTGCGATTGTCGCCTCCAGTCTGTTCATCGTGCCGATGAACTCGGCGACGAACGGTGTCGCCGGCGATCCGTACATCTCGGCCGGCGTTCCCACCTGCTCGATCCGCCCCCCGGACATGACGGCGACGTGGTCGGAGATCGAGAGCGCCTCTTCCTGGTCGTGCGTGACGTAGATGGTCGTGATCCCGAGCTGCGTCTGGATCCGCCTGATCTCTTCCCGCAGCTGCACCCGCACCTTCGCGTCCAGCGCCGACAGCGGCTCGTCGAGCAGCAGCACACGCGGCTCGATCGCGAGCGCGCGCGCGAGCGCGACCCGCTGCTGCATCCCACCCGAGAGCTGGTGCGGATAGCGGTTCCCGGCGTGTCCGAGGCCGACGAGCTGGAGCAGCTCCGACACGCGCTGCCGCCGGGTCGCCCGCTTGCTCTTGCGGATGCGCAGCCCGAATTCGACGTTCTGCTCGGCGGTCATATTCGGAAAGAGGCTGTACGCCTGGAAGACCATCCCCATGTCGCGTCGGCTGGGCGACATGCGCGTCACGTCGTTGCCATCGATGACGATGGAGCCCGAATCCGGGCGGTCGAAGCCGGCGACCAGCCGGAGTGCGGTCGTCTTCCCGCACCCGGACGGTCCGAGCAGTGAGAGGAACTCGCCTGTCTCCAGCGAGACATCGATCCCGTCGAGCGCGACGACGGGGCCGAACTGCCTGCGCAACCCATGGAGCTCGAGATACGCCATCAGCGGGTCGCCGCCACCTGGGCGGGCCGCAAGCGGCCGCGACCGACGAGCAGGAGTGCGAGCATCGCCGCCCAGACGATGAGGAAGCTGAGCAGCGAGAGTGCAGCCGCCTCATACGGCTGTGTCTCGTTGACGAACTGGATGTACGTGGGGAAGGTCTTGAAGGTCGAGAGGCTCGCGATCGTGAACTCGCCCATCACGATCGCGAGCGTCAGGAAGGAGCCGCCGAGCGCCGCCACCCGGATGTTCGGAAGGATCACGCGCAAGAGCGTCGTCCCCCAGCTCGCCCCGAGGCTCTGCGATGCCTCCGTCAGCGTGTGCAGGTCGATCGAGCGGAAGCCTGCGTCCAGGGCGAAGTACATGTATGGGAAGGCCAGGATCACGTAGGTGGTGGCGAGGAACCCGTACGGCTTGTCGTAGAACCAGCTCGGCGCCCCCTTGTAGAGATTCAGGAGGCCGACCACGAGGATGATCGGCGGCACCACGAACGGCACGAGCGCCATGAAGCCGAGCACGGGCCGCAGCTGCGGCAGCTTCAGGTGGACCCAGTAGACCGTCGGCACGAACAGCAGCAGACTGATGGCAATCGTCTCGAGCGAGAGCACGAAGGACAGCCGGATCGTCTGCCAGAACTGATGGTCATGGACGATCAGCGAGTACGCGGCGCCGGTGCAACACCTGTTCGTCTGGATGCTTCTGAAGCTGAACAGCAGGGTCGCGAGCAGCGGGATGAGGAAGAAGGCGGCGGCGACGAGCAGCCAGACGACCGCCGACGGCGCGAGCCGGCGCCTCCTCACCGCATCCACCTCGCAGAGCGCCGCTGCAACGGCACGTAGAGGATCATCATCACCGCCAGCACGACGAACATCCCGAACGCGAGGGCCTGCGCGAGGTGCGGGTCGGAGAGGACGTTGCCGCTGTAGTAGAAGCCGATCGTGATCGGCACGAGCGCGATGCCGTTCGCGGCAATCCCGTACGCGGTCGCATAGGCCGAGAACGAGTTGCCGAAGAGGAGGATGAACGCGCCGAGGATCGACGGCAGCAGGACGGGGATCCCGACGTAGCGCCAGAACTGCCACGCACTCGCGCCGAGATTCGAAGCCGCCTCCCGCCACTCTGCGCGAAGACCATCGAGCGCGGGTGCGATCACGAGGATCATCAGGGGGATCTGAAAGTACAGGTACGTGAGCTCCACGCCGGTCTGCCCGAAGATCGTGAACCCGTGCTCGTACGGGTCGAAGCCGAGATGGTCACGCATGAACGTCGTCACGACCCCGATCGTGCCGAGCGTCGCGATGAATGCGAACGCGAGCGGAATCCCGGCGAAGTTCGCCGCCACGCCCGAGAACGTCGTCAGGATCGTCCGGAGGAAGCGCGGCGTCCCCTCGCGGACGACAGCGTAGGCGAAGGCCAGTCCGAGCACGCAACCGGCGCCCGCGGTGATCAGGCTGATCTTGATCGAGAGCCAGTACTCATCGAGGTACGGCTTGTGGACGATCTGGCGGACGTGCTCAGTCGTCGCTCCGCCGTGCGCGTTCTTGAAAGCGCCGACGATCACCTCTCCGGCGGGGATGAACAGGAATGCGAGCGCGTACGCGAAGAACGGCAGAACTCCGAGCCAGGCAAGCGAAAGACGCCTCCGGCCGGAACGCGTGTCCGGCCGGAGTCCGCTTCCAGCTTCAACCTGTGTCGCCAGCTAGTGCCTCAGATCGTCGGCCACTCGGCCGCGATCTTCGCCTTTGCCGCAGTCTGCTGCGCGTCGCTCGCGAACTTGACCTTCGCGTAGAGCTTCGGAGACGGCAGCGCCTTGAGGAGTGCGGCCGGGATCTTCTTCCGCTTCGCCAGGTCCTGGAACCGCGCGGGGTGGGAATACCCCTTGAGCCAGAGCAGCTGCCCCTGATCCGAGTACAGGAACTCCATCCACAACCGAGCGGCGTTCGGATGTGGGGCTGTGGCGTTGATCGCCTGGCAGTAGAAGGACCCGTAGACGCCGTCGGCCGGGATCACGGTCTTCCAGTGCACGGCGGGGAACTCCTTACGGTAGGCGAGGTTCAGGTAGTCCCAGTCGATCACGACCGGCGTCTGGCCCGAAGCGACCGTCTGGGGAGTCCCGTCCACCGGGATGAAGTTGCCGGCCTTCTTGAGCTGCCTGAAGAAGTCGATGCCCGGCCCGATGTTGTTGAGCGATCCGCCGTTCGCGAACGCGGCGGCGAACACGCCGGACACGGCCGAGTTCGAGGTCAGCGGGTTGCCGTTCAGCGCAACCTTGTTCTTGTACGCCGACTTCAAGAGATCCTTGAACGTCTTCGGCCCCGGCTTGATCAGGTTCGAGTTGTAGCCAATCGAGATTGCGCCCCAGTAGTCGCCATACCAGCGGGCGCGCGCGTCCTTCATCTTTTGCGGGATCGTCTTGTAGGTCGCGACCTTGTACGGCTTGTACAGGCCCTCGTTTGCTCCCGCGATCGCGAATGACGGCCCGACGTCGACGGCGTCAGGGGCCCGCGAGTCGCCCTTCAGCGAGCGGATCGCCTGGTTCTCCTGCGCGGACGTGCCGTTCGGATTGTCCTCGGTCAGCTTCAGGCCATACTTCTTCTTGAACGCGCTGATATTCTCGCCGTAGTTCGCCCAGTCGTGCGGCAGCGCGATCACGTTCAGATGGCCTTCCTTCTTCGCGGCCTTGATCAGGGTCCTGAGCGGAATGCCATCAGCGGTCAGCGCCTCCGCCTGGCCGGCGCGGGCCGCCCACGCCGCGGCAGGACTGGAGAGGATCGTCAGGCCAAGCGCCGCCGCCGCGCTACGGCGCAGCATCGTGCTGCGGCTCATCTCCTCCTCTTGCAGCTTCCGCCAGAACTCAACTTCCTGGAGCTCGTAGTCCTCCATGTAGCCCTCCTACTTCGGCCGGGAATCACGATTGTAGGTTGGTCGGCCGGGGGATTCAAGGAGGTGGCCGACGGGCGGCCTGTCGACCGTGCACCCGGGTCGTCAAGAGTCGAAGCGGCCAAGCGCCTCGCAGCGCCAGCGTTCCGTCGTCGCCAGCTCGTTGAACGTGTAGACGTGGAAGCCGGCGATTGCGGCTGCGGCGTCGGCGAGCTCAGGCGTCAGGCGCTCGATCAGCGATCCGGGGCCGTAGCGGCCGCGCAGGAACAGACCCGCGAGCAGGCCGCCGTGCCCGCGCACGAATCGCGTCGATTCGCCCACGCCGATCCTCGTGGCGATTCGAAGGAGCTTCCTGCTCGGGATCGGCCCGGGTATTCCGATGTGGATCGGAAGCTCGACGCCGCGGGCCCGGACGGCTCCGATCCACGAAGCGATCACGGCGGCGTCGAGGCAGAGCTGGCTGACGATGTAGGTGGCGAACGGCTCCTTTTCGTCCATCACCTGGATCGTGGTCTCGTCGCTGATGAAGGGGTGGCTCTCCGGGTAGCCGGAGATGCCCACTTCGTCGAGGCCGTGCCCGAGCTCGGCCATCGCCGCGAGCAGCGCCGTCGCGCCGCCGAACCTGCCTGCCGACATGCCCACGTCGCCGGCGATCGCGAAGACGTCGCGCACGCCGATCGCGCGGAGCCGCTCGAGGATCTCCCGCAAGTGCTCTTGGTCCCTGACGAGGCGGGCTGCAAGATGCGGCGCAACTTCGAAGCCGGCCGACGCGAGCTCCCCGCATAATCGCAGCGTCGCCTCGATTCCCCGCGTCGGCGACGAGGTGACCGCCACCTTGATCGAGGTCGGGACGTGCGCGACCACCTCGTCCGCGATTCCCTCGACCGGGAACACCTCGTAGCGAGGACGCCTCAGTAGCTCGGCGACCGCGGCGCCCCCACCGCCACTCGTGCCCCTAGGCGTCGCTTGCGACGCCTAGCTTCAGGATGTGCGGGCTCCGCCCGTGCATCCGTCTCACACGACCGGTCGAGCGGATTTGCATACAGAGGTCCGCGGCCCTACGCGCTCGATTCGTCCCGGGCCCCCGCAGTCGCGAGGTCCTGCTTCGGAATCTCCTTCTCAGGGTCGATGAACGGCCTGCGGACGACGACAGCCGAGGTCCTCTCCGCCGGCGTCTCGACCTCCAGCTCCGTCCCCAGCTCGGCGTACTCGATCGGCACCATCGCGAAGCCGATGTTCTTCTCGAGGCGCGGCGAGAAGCACGCCGACGTCACGTTGCCGATGCGTTCCCCGTCCGCGTACACCGGGTAGAAGTCCATCATCGAGCCGTCGTTGTAGGAGCCGAGCCCGGCGCCGCCGATCTCGACACCGGCGAGCCTGCGCGAGATTCCCTCTTCCTTGATCCGCCGCAGTGCTTCCTTGCCGATGAAGTCCGCCTCCTGCTCGAGGTCGACCATCCACTCGTAGCCCAGGTCCACCTCGTAGGGGTTCGTGTCCAGCCACATGTCGGCGCCATATGCGAGGATGCCGCCCTCGATGCGGCGGATGTGGCAGGGGCCGATCACGGCGAGGCCGTGGGGCTTGCCGGCCTCCAGCACGAGGTCCCACAGCTTCAGGGCATTGCGGCTCGCATCGCGGCAGTAGATCTCGAACCCGATCTCGGACGTGTAGCCCGTGCGCGAGACCATCACGTCGATGCCCTCGAGCTCGTAGTCGCGGCAGAAGTAGTACGGAATCTCGAGGACGCTCTCGCCGAGCAGATCGACAAGGACGTCCTTCGACTTCGGGCCCTGAATCTGCAGCGGGCCGATGTCCGGCTCACCGATCTTCACGTCCAGCCCCGAGTTATAGGCGACACCCATCGCCCACAGGAGCACGTCGCTGTCGGCGACGGAGATCCAGAAGTGGTTCTCGTCGAGCCGAAGCAGGATCGGGTCGTTGATGATGCCGCCGTCGGGGGCGGTGATGAAGACGTACTTGCACTGCCCGACCGCACACTTGTTCAGGTCGCGCGGAACGAGCAGGTTTGCGAGCGTGAACGCGTCAGGTCCGGTGATCTCGACCTGCCGCTCGACGCCGACGTCCCAGAGCGTCACGCCGTTTAGGAGCTCCCAGTACTCCGCCACCGGGTCGCCGTAGTGGCGGGGGTGGTACATATGGTTGTAGAAGCTGTACATCTCCACGCCGTGGCGGCGCGAGGCGTAGAAGTACGGCGACTTCCGGATCCGCGGGTACAGCAGGACCTCAGGGTGCTCGACGATCTTTGCCACTGCATCTGCCTCCTCTTCCTTACCCCAGGTTCAAAATCACGGTCTTGAGCTCGGTGAACGTCTCCATCGAGAAGCGGCCGCCCACGCGGCCGATCCCGCTTTGAGACCCGGCCCGTCCCCCGAACGGGAGATGGCTCTCCCAGTAGTTCGTGGACTCGTTGACGTTCACCCAGCCGGCCCGCGCGGCCTCGGCGAAGCGCAGGCCACGGCCGAGGTCCCGCGTGAACACGGCAGTCAGGAGCCCGTACGGGGACGAGTCGATGATCGCAAGGGCCTCGTCCTCGCTGGAGATCGTCGAGATCGGGACGACCGGCCCGAACGTCTCCTCTGTGGCGACCTCCATCTCGTCGTTCACGCCATCGAGGACGGTCGCCTCGTAGTACAGGTCCGTCGGAAAGCCCCCCGCGCGGGCGCCGCCCGCGACGAGGACCGCGCCGCGCTCGACCGCGTCGCCCACGTGGCTGTCCATCTTCGCGGCGGTTCCCTCGTTGTTGAGCGGCCCCATCGTCGTTCCGTCCTCGAAGGGATCGCCCAGTCGGATGTGCCTCGAGACCTCCGCCGCCAGCTTCTCGAGGAACTGGTCGTGGACGTCCTCGTGAACCAGGAAGCGCTCACCGGCCGTGCAGCTCTGCCCGGCGCACAGGAACGCGGCTGCGAGCGTCGCCTCGACGGCGGCGTCGAGGTCGGCGTCGTCGAGGACGACCAGGGGGCCATTCCCGCCCATCTCGAGCAAGAGCGGCTTGCCGGCTGCGCGCTCGGCGACCCGGTGCCCGGTGGCGACCGAGCCGACGAAGCCGATCGCGTGCGTGTCTGAACTCGCTGCGATCTCGTCTCCGACGACCGAGCCCGGGCCGGTTACGAGGTTGAAGACGCCGGCGGGAAGCTCGGCGTCCGCGATGCACTCGGCCAGCTTGACCGAGCACACCGACGTCGAGCTCGCCGGCGCCCAGACGACCGTGTTTCCCGAGGCGAGCGCCGGCGCGACCACCTCCGCCGCCATCGTGTACGGCCAGTTCCACGGCGTGATCACGCCGACGACCCCGCGCGGGACCCGGTAGGCGAGCACGCGCTTGGACGCGTCCACCGACGGCGGCATGAGACCCTCGAGCCGTCGCGCATCGCCTGCGGCCATTCGCCAGTACTCGATCAGCTCGTCCACCTCGGCGTACGCCTCGAGGCGCAGCGGCTTGCCCTGGTCGAGCGTAAGCGTGTGTGCAAGCTCGTCACGGCGCTCCTCGATGATCCCTGCGACCCGCTCCATCGCCGCCGCGCGCTCGAACGCGGAGCGCCCCCTCCACTCGCGCGCGGCCGCGTTGGCAGCTGCGATCGCACGCCGCGCGTCGTCGCGCGTCCCCTCGGGGACGGAGCCGATCGTCTCGCCGGTCGCCGGGCTCGACGCCTCGATGCGGCCGCCGGACTCGCCATCGACCCACGCCCCCGCGACGTACATCGAGTAGTCGATCGCCGTCCACGTGGTCACCGCTTGCCCCCGGCGAAGGCGCGGCCGTAGATCTCCTCGTACCCGGCGAGGTCGACCTCGCGCGGGTTGCCGATCGTCTGCGGGTCCTCGTGGGCGATCCGGGCGAGCAGGGGAATCTCCGCCTCGGAGAAGCCGAGCTCCTCCATCGTGGGGATCCCGACATCGTCGGTGAGGCGCTCCACCTCGTCGACTCCGGCAAGCGCGGCTTCGAGTGGCGCCAGCCCGTGGACGTCGACCCCGAGACCCAGCGCGATCCGGGCGTAGCGCTCCGGGGCCGCCGGCGCGTTGTACGCGCAGACGGGTCCGAGCACCCGGGCCGTCAGCGCCCCGTGCGGGCACTCGTGCACGCCGCCTGCCGACTGGCTCATGGCATGGGCCGCGCCGGCGCTCTCGGTTCCGTAGGCGAGGCCGCCGAGCGTCGCAGCGTGGGCCATGTTCGTGCGCGCCTCGAGGTTGCCGCCATCCTCGTATGCGACGCGCAGCCACCGGCCCACAAGCTCGATCGCCAGGAGCGCGACGGCGTCGTTGAAGGGCTGGTGGTAGTCGCACGTGTAGCACTCGATCGCGTGCGAGAGCGCGTCCATTCCGGTCGCCGCGGTGATCGCCGGCGGCAGGCCGAGCATCAGCTCGGGATCGACGAGCGCGACGTGCGCCCCGATCAGCGGAGTGCCGCCGACGTTGAACTTGATCTTTCGCTCCGGATCCGTGATCACCGCCCAAAGGGTGGCCTCGCTCCCGGTCCCCGCAGTCGTGGGCACCGCGACGAGCGGGGGGATGCGCGTCGTCATCGGCGTGCCCCCGTATTCGTACTCGACGATCGAGCCGCCGTGGACGACCTCGACGCCGACTGACTTCGCCGTGTCCATCGAGCTCCCGCCGCCGAGGGCGACGAGGCCGTCGCAGCCTGACTCGCGATAGACGGCGCTCGCGCGTCCAACGAGCTCGATGTCGGGGTTCGGCCGAACCTCGTCGAAGAGGACCGCGTTCTCGAGGTGCGCGAGCGTCGTGTCGGCGAGGCCGGCCGCCACGACTCCCTTGTCCGTGACGAGCAGCGGCCGCGTGACTCCCAGCTCGGCGACGAGCTCGCCCACCCGCGCGATCGCGCCGGCACCATGGACGATCCGGGTCGGCACCTCGACGGTTCGGACTGTCTCGACTTCCACGCTCACCGCCGGCGAGCCTATCGCAACGCGGCCCCGATGCATCGCCAGCGGGCGCCGCCGCTTTCGTTTCGGAAACGGACGACGGAGCACCTCGGCCGAACCGGCGCGCGGCGCTCCGTCGAACGCTCCTTTTTGAGCTACTTACCGAGCCACTTGCTGACTTTCGCCTTGTTCGCGGCGATCCACTTCTGCGCCGCCTTGTCGGGGTTGATGTGGTCGCCGGCGATGTACTTCGCGACCGTTTCCTGGTCCGTGTTCGTCCAGCTGAACCGCTTGAGCACCCGATAGGCGGGCGAGCCGCTCGTCGCGAACTTCTTGCTGAAGACCTTGTTCAGGACGATGTGGTCGTACGCGCACTTGTACTGCGCCACGTTGCCGCCGGCCTTCGCGTCGTCCTTGCAGCCCTTGAACCGCTTCGGCAGCTTCACCTCGGAGAGCTTGTACTGGAGGTTCAGGTACTGCGGCGTGTACCAGTAAAAGATCACCGGCTTGTGCTGCTTGTAGAGCTGGCTCCAGCGGGCGACCTGAGCCGGCTCCGCGCCGACCGAGACGAACTTGAAGTTCAGGCCGAGCGCCTTGATCAGCTGCGCGTCCTTCTGCACGTAGGAAGGGTCGCCGCCGAGGAACATCCCTTGCGAGCCGGACTCGGGGCTCTTGAAGATCGACTCCTTGCCCTTCAGCCCTCGCCATGTCTTGAACTGGGGGTACTGCTGCATTAGGTACGTCGGGATGTACCAGCCGATGTGCCCAGTGACGCCGTTCGGACCGCCCAGCACGACCGTGTGCTGCTTGGTGATGTACTGCTTGTACTGGTCGACGTGCTGCCAGTCCTCGAGCACCGCGTCGGTCTTGGCGTTCGCCATCGCCTGGTAGACGGGAATCTCGGTGATCTGCGTGATCTTGACCTTGCAGCCGATCTTCTCGAGCACGGCTTTGGCCACGTACGTGTTGGCCGTCGAGCCGGCCCATGCCTGCTCGTTGAGCGTGACCGTGCCGCAGCTCTTCGTGGTCGTGGCGGTTGCCCTTCCGGCCGCTGCGAGCCCCGCGACGATGACGAGAGCCAGCGCGGCTGCGACGATCGGGCGGCCCCGCCGTACTCTGAATCGATCCGACATTCGATCCTCCTTTGCCTGCCCTCGATTGTGAGATGTCAAAGCGCTCCCTCCCGTCGGGCGCGTGCGCGCCCCCGGGTCGTCCGGTCGAGCGCGATCCCGAGCGCAAGGATCGCGACCGATGCGATCACACCCAGCCCGAACGCGTTGCGCTGCAGCCCCTGCGCAACCTGGTAGCCGAGCCCGCCGGAGCCGACCAGCCCGCCGATCACGACGACGGCGAGCACCATGATGATCCCCTGGTTGACGCCGAGCATGATCGCGTCGCGCGCCAGGGGGATCTTGACCTTCAGCAGCACCTGCCGCCGGGTGGCGCCGAACGCGCCCGCCGCCTCGACCGCCTCGGGCGAGACGCTGCGCAGGCCGCTCGAGACGAGCCGGATCACGACGGGCGCTGCGTACAGCACCGAGGCGACCACCCCCGGCACCTGCGACACGGGCATCAGGTAGATGAACGGGATGATGTAGACGAGCTGCGGCAGTGTCTGCAGGACGTCGTTGATCGGGCGCAGGATCAGCTCGACGACCCGGCTCTCGGCCGCCCACACGCCGAGCGCAACCCCGATCGCGACGGTGATCAGAGTCGCGACGAGCACCTGCGCGAGCGTGCCCATCGAGGTCGCCCATTCGCCGAGCAGGCCGATCGTCCCGAACATCACCGCCGTGATCGCCGCGGGCCTCAGCCCGCTGACGAGGAACGCGATCGCGACCAGGCCGAGGAACATCACCGGCCAGGGTGTCTCGGTGAAGAAGCTGTTCTGCGGCTGCAGTCCGCGCTGGACGATGAAGTTCCCGGTCGGCTCGGTGATGTGGAAGATCCACGTGTACGGGTTCTGCACGTAGTCGAGCGCCTTCTGGACGTAGCGCAGCAGCCACTCCTGTGCCGTCCGGCCGGAGTAGATCCCACCTGCGCCAAAGGCGTGGCCGAGCCCCACGGCGAGGCCGACGCCGGCGACGGACGCGAGCGTGAAGAGGCGTAGCCGCCGCTTCTTCTCATCGGTCAGATGCCGCCGTGCGGGGTCGGTGCGGTTGGCCATCGATTCCGTCGAGCGGTCGAGCGCGATCGCCATGATCACGATCGCGAGGCCGCCGAGGATCGCGAGAGCCGGGTTCGAGTAGAGCCCGTTCGTGACGACGTCGCCGAGCCCGGCGCCGCCGATGAGCCCCGCGATCACGACCATCGAGAGCGCGAACAGGATCGTCTGGTTCACCGCGAGCAGCAGCATCCGCCGCGCGAGCGGGAGCTGCACCTTCGCGATCGTCTGCCAGCGCGTCGACCCCATCGCTGCAGCCGCCTCGACAGTGTTCGTGGGCACGCCGCGGATGCCGAGCGCAGTGATGCGGATCGCCGGCGGCATCGCGTAGATCATCGTGGTGACCACTGCCGCGCCCGGACCGACCGAGAACAGGATGACAACCGGCATCAGGTATGCGAAGGCCGGCACGATCTGCGCCGCGTCGAGCACTGGCGTCAGCAAGCGGAGGAAGCGATTCGAGCGGCCCGCGATCACTCCGAGGGGCATCCCGACGAGCAGCGAGAGCCCGACCGCGGCGACGGTGAGCGCGAACGTCTGCACGCTCTGCTCCCACAGCCCCATCAGCGCGAACGACGCGAACGCGGCGAGCACCCCGAGCGCCTGCCTCCAGTGCCCGAAGCGAAGCACCACGACCGTGCCGAGGGCGACCGTCCCGACCCAGGTCACCTTCTCGAAGAAGGTCGTGAACCAGGAGACGAGGTTGTCGAGGAAGCTCGCGAAGCCGTTGAAGATCGCGAAGACGAAGCTCGGGTGGACGGCATTGCGGCTGTCGCTCAGCCACGTCTGGAAGCGGTCGAGGTAGCCCGGAAACGAGTTCCAGACGAGCCCGTCCGGCCAGGGGAGCGTGCTCTTCCAGCCGAGAAACACGATCAGCAGCACGAGCGCGACGCCGAGCACGAGGCCGGTGCGGCCGCGCCACCACGGGCGTGGTGCCGGAATCGCCGCGGCCGGTACTGCGTAGCCGGTCGCCGTTGCCACCGTCAGTCGCCCTCGCCTGCGATCGCGTTCAGGACCGTGGTTCGGTCGACGACGCCCACGACCTTGCCGTTGTCGACGGCCCGCACCGGCCGCTCGCTGCCGGCGATCAACGGGAGCGCGTTCCGCACGGTGGTCGTAACCGGCAACGTGGGGCCGTCCGTCTCGCCGGGTTCGGGGTTCCGCATGATCCAGCGCAGCGTCAGCACGTGGCTGCGCGGGATATCGCGGATGAAGTTCCGCACGTAGTCGTCCGCCGGCGAGCCGACGAGCTCCTCCGGCGTGGCGAGCTGGACGATCTTGCCGTCGCGCATGATCGCGATCCGGTCGCCGAGGCGCAGCGCCTCCGGCAGGTCGTGCGTGATGAAGAACATCGTCTTCCCGGTCTCGATCTGAAGCCGGCAGACCTCATCCTGCATGTCGCGGCGGATCAGCGGGTCGAGCGCGCTAAATGGCTCGTCGTAGAGCATGACCTTTGGGTCGACGGCGAAGGCCCGGGCAAGGCCCACGCGCTGCTGCATGCCGCCGGAGAGCTGGTCCGGGAACTGGTTCGCGGAGTCCTCCAGCCCTACGAGCGCCAGTACCTCGGCGGCGCGTGCCAGCCGCGTTGCCTTCGGCACGCCCTGCACCTCGAGCCCGAACGCGACGTTATCGATCACGCGCCGGTGCGCAAGCAGGCCGAAATGCTGGAAGACCATCGACGAGGTGTGGCGCCGGAGCTGTCGCAGCTCGGCGCCGCTCAGGGCCATGACGTCCTTGCCGTCGATCTCGATGTCGCCGGCGGTAGGCTCGATCAGCCGTATCAGCGTGCGCACGAGCGTCGACTTGCCGGAGCCGGACAGCCCCATGACGACGAACACCTCTCCCGGCCAGACCTCGAACGAGACGTCGCGGACGGCAGCGACGCAGTCGTGCTTCGCGCGGAGCTCCGCGCGCGGCAGGTCAGCGTCCGGTGTTCCGATCACGCGATCGGCGTGGCGCCCGAAGATCTTCCAGACGCCCTGTGCGCGGATGAGCGGGGCGCCGCCGCGGTCGATGTGGTGGCCGAGAGAGCCGGCGGTATCGGTCTGCACCACCACCGTCACGGCCAAGGGGTCTGTCCGGAAAGTGGCCGCGGTGGATGACACGCGATACGTGGTGCGAGGCAAGGACGCAGGGAGCGTGAATGTGCAGGCACATTTGCGCGACCGAGGACGCAGCCTCGTGGCACGTAGCGCCTGTCAGGCGCCCTGGTCGACTTTCCGGACAGGCCCCCAATCGTACTCCGAGGGACGAGGGCATCTGCTGCGTGGTTGCGCGTGTCTATCGTCCCGGCCTGGTGCGGATGGAAACGAGCTGAGATATGAGTAATGTATCTCCGTGGCAGAGGCGAAGGCGCAGATCGGGGTTCTCCATGCCTCGGCCTTCGAAGTGGCATCGCTGGCCGAGCGGGCGTACCACGCGATCCGGGAGATGATCGTCTCGCTCGAGCTGCGCCCCGGCGCGGTCATCGACGAACGCGACTTGATGGAGCGACTAGGGGTCGGTCGTACGCCGACTCGCGAGGCGCTGCGCCGGCTCGCCCAGGAGCGTTTGGTGGAGGTCTACCCGCGCCGCGGCATGTTTGTGACAAGCGTCGAGATCCGCGACCTCGCGAGCCTGGCAGAGGTGCGATCCGTTCTGGAGAGTTACGCCGCGCGGCTCGCCGCGGAGCGTGCGACCGACGAGGACTGCGGCGCGTTGGAGGCGCTCCTCGACGAGTTGGCAGGCCGACATGAGCTGGACGCGCGCGAGCTGATGGCCCTGGACGAGCGGATCCACCGCCAGGTGTACCGGTGTGCCCACAACTCGTTCCTCGAGGCCACGCTCGAGGAGTACTACGTCCTGGCGCTGCGCATCTGGCACCTCGCGCTCGATCGGGCCCGAGAGCTGGAGCAGGCGGTGCTGGGTCATCGCGAGCTCTTGGAGGCAATCCATGACGGAGACGCCGACCGCGCCGGCGAGACGATGCGCCGGCACGTGCTCGACTTCGAACAGGCCATGCGACGCGTCCTGACCGGCTCGTGAGCACCCTACGGGTCTGGGATGGCCGAAGTTGCACCCGCGGTAACCAGCCGCTCGCTCCGCATCAGCTCCAAGAGGCTGGCTCGTGAGCACCCTACGGGTCTGGGATGGCCGAAGTTGCACCCGCGGTAACCAGCCGCTCGCTCCGCATCAGCTCCAAGAGGCTGGCTCGTGAGCACCACCCCGCTTCCCTCGTCAGCGCAGGCCGTGGTGGTCGGAGCCGGCATCGCCGGCAACAGCATGGCGTACCACCTCTCGCGACTCGGCTGGACGGATCTCGTCCTGCTCGAGAAGGGCGCCCTGCCGAGCCCGGGCGGTTCCACGGGTCACGCGTCGAACTTCATCTTTCCCGTCGATCACTCGAAGGAGATGACGACGCTCACGAAGGAGAGCGCACGCCAGTACGAGGAGCTCGGCCTCACCACGGTCAGCGGCGGCGTCGAGATCGCGCGGACGAAGGAACGCATGGAGGAGCTCGAGCGGCGCATGTCGTCGGCGCTCTCCTGGGGCGAGGAGGGCTGCGAGCTGCTGACGCCCGATCGGGTGCTCGAGAAGGTTCCGTTCCTGAACAGGGACGTCATCCTCGGCGGCTTCTACACGCCGGGCGTCTCGGTGGTCGACCCGCTGCGCGCGGGAACGTTGGTGCGCGAGTACGCACAGGCGCGCGGCGCGAGCGTGCTCGCGGGCACCGAGGTGATTGGCATCGACGTCGGTGCGAACCGCGTGCGCTGCGTCCACACCGACAGAGGCTCGATCGACACCGAGTACGTGTTCGTCGCGTGCGGCGTCTGGAGCCCGCGCATTGCCTGCATGGCGGGCGCGACGATCCCGCTGACCCCGGCCGTGCACCAGATGATCAGCGTCGGCCCGATCCCTCTGTTCGAGGAGACGCCGGGCGAGATCTTCTTCCCGATCGTGCGCGACGTGGACACGAACATGTACGAGCGTCAGAACGGCAGCGACCTGGAGGTTGGCTCATATGCGCACCGGCCGATCCTGATGGATCCCGACGACATCCCGTCGAACGAAGAGGCCGCACTCTCGCCGACGGAGCTGCCGTTCACGTCCGAGGACTTCGATCTCCAGCTCGAGCAGGCACTCGAGCTGATGCCGGAGATCCTGACCGCCGAGGGCGCGGGAATCCGGCACTCGATCAACGGGTTGCTTTCGCTGACACCTGACGGCATGCCGCTGCTGGGGGAAACGGAGGTGAAGGGCCTCTGGTCCGTCGCGGCCATCTGGATCAAAGAGGCGCCGGGGATCGCGAAGGCCGTCGCCGAATGGGCTGTCGAGGGCGCGCCGGAGACCGATCTGCACACCGCGGACGTCGCGCGCTTCTACCCGCACCAGCGTACGAAGCGTCACGTCGACGCTCGCTCGTCCGAGGGCTACAACCGGACGTACGGGATCGTCCACCCAATGGAGCAATGGCTGTCGAACCGCGAGGTGCGGCTCAGCCCGTTCTACGCGCGCGAGCGCGAGCTCGGCGCCGTCTTCTACGAGACCGCCGGCTGGGAGCGGCCATGGTGGTACGCGTCGAACGAGCCGCTGCTGGAGGAGTACGGCGACCGCGTGATGCCGCGCGAGGCGGAGTGGGAGTCGCGCTGGTGGTCCCCGATCATCAACGCCGAGCATCTCGCGATGCGCGACCGAGTCGCGATGATCGACATCTCGGCGTTCGCGGTCTTCGACGTCGTAGGCCCCGGAGCGCTCGCGTACCTGCAGCAAATGGCGGTGGCGGAGATGGACGTCGCCCTCGGCCGCGTGGTCTACACGTCGATCCTCGATCAGAACGGCGGCTTCAAGGCCGACCTCACGATCATGCGCCTCGGCAAGGATCTCTTCCGCATCGTCACGGGCGGTCTCGACGGCCCGCGCGACAAGAAGTGGTTCGAGGACCATCTCCCGGAGAATGGTTCCGCCGCGCTCGACGACGTCACTTCCGCCTGGTGCACGCTCGGGTTGTGGGGACCGCGTGCGCGCGACGTGCTGGCGTCGATCACCAGTGACGACGTCTCGCACGAAGGTTTCCCCTTCGCGCGCTGCAAGTGGATCGAGGTCGGCCCGGTCCGTGCGCTCGCGTCACGCATCTCGTACGTCGGCGAGCTGGGCTGGGAGCTGTACGCGCCGATGGAGCAAGGCGCCGCGATGTGGGACGCGGTCTGGGAGGCGGGGCGGCCGCTCGGCATCGTCCCGTCCGGGATCGGCGTGTACGGGACGACCGGGCGGATCGAGAAGGGCTACCGGCTCTACGGCGCCGAGCTCGAGACGGAGTACAACGTCGTCGAGGCCGGGATGGAGCGCCCGAGCGTCAAGGACGCGGATTTCATCGGCAAGGAGGCGCACCTCCGCCACCGCGACGAGGAGCCGGCCGCGATCCTCTGCACCCTGACCGTCGACGACAATACGTCGCCGTCGAACGGGAAGAAGCGCTATATGCTCGGGCGCGAGCCGATCCTGACGCCGGACGGCAGGCGCATCGCGGACCACAAGGGCCGGGGTGCGTACGTCACGAGCGCCGGCTCCGGACCGTCGGTCGGCAAGCACGTGCTGATGGCGTATCTGCCGCCCGAGCACGCGGACGAGGGGAACCAGCTCCTAGTGCAGTACATGGGCGACCGGTACCCGGTCACGGTGGCTGTGAAGGGCAGCCGCTCGCTGTTCGATCCGGAGAACACGCGAGTCCGCAGTTGAACGTCGGCGTTTGCGTCAAGCGCGTTCCGGAGACCGGCGCACGGATCACGCTGACGCCCGATGGCCAGGCGATCGATACCAGTCTCCTCGGCTTCACGATCTCGCCGCACGAGGAGTGCGCCGTGGAGGAGGCGCTCCGCATCATTGAGAAGCACGGCGGTTCGACGACGGTGCTGACGCTCGGACCCGCCGCCGCGACCGAGCAGTTGCAGAACGCGATGGCGATGGGAATCGGCAGCGCGGTACTCCTCGAGACGAACGGCGGCGACTGGAGCGCCGAGGCGACGGCGGCCGCGCTGGCCGAGGCGATGCGGGCACAGCCCGAGCCGTTCGACCTGGTGCTGCTCGGCAACGAGGCGGCGGATACGGCCGACTACCAAGTCGGTGTGCGCATCGCGCAGATGCTGGGGCTGCCCTGCGTGACGGGGATCAAGGGGATCGAGATCGACAACGGGAACGTGATCGCTCGCCGGGAGGCAGGCGGGGGCTGGGAGATCTTCGAGCTGCCGCTCCCCGCGGTCGTGACGGTGAAGGAAGGGATCAACCTCCCGCGCTATGCATCCGTGCGAGGCCGCCTCCGCGCAAGGAAGGCGCTGATCGAGCGATTCCGGCCGCAGCCGCGCGCGAGTGCGCTCGAGACGATCAGGCTCGTCGTGCCTCAGGAGACCGAGACGCACGTCGAGGTGCTCGGCGCCGGCGCCGCTGCGGCACAGCGCGTCGTCGCAGTGTTCCGCGAGCTCGGGCTGGTCGCGTCGTGATCCTCGGCCTCGTCGACGGGGATCCAGCCTCGCTCGAGGCGCTCACGTTCGCGCGGCGCTTTGGAGAGGTCGAGGCGCTCGTCTTCGGCGACATGGAGGTCGACGGCTACGTGGCGCGTGCGCGACGCGCCGTGCACCCGCGGCTCGACGAGTACGCGCCTGCGGCATGGGCGCAGGCGGTCCTGGAGCTCGAGCCGGAGATCGTCGTCGCTCCGGGCACCGACCGCGGGCACGAGGTGCTCGCGCACGTCGCGGCACGGATCGAGGCTCCGTTGGCCGCGAACGTGATCGACGCGAAGGTCGACTCCGACGTGTTGCAGCTCACACGGCAGCGCTGGGGCGGCAGCTTGCTCGAGGAGGCGCGTCTGACCGGAACGCCGAAGCTCCTGACCGTCGCGCTGCACGCGATCGACGCGGAGCCCGCGGGAATCAGGACGACGGTGGACGACTTCACCCCCACGCTGAACGACGAGGATTTTCGCGCACACGTCACGCGCCGCGAGGAGCCGACTGCCGGAAACGTTCGGCTGGACACCGCACGCGTCGTCGTAGGCGGCGGCCGCGGCGTCGGCAGCAAGGAGGGGTTCGAGGTGCTCGAGGAGCTCGCGAACCTCCTCGGAGGCGCGGTCGGCGGTTCGCGTGTCGTCACGAATCTCGGCTGGCGGCCCCACTCCGACCAAGTCGGACAGACGGGGGAACGCATCGCGCCCGACCTCTACATCGCATGCGGCGTGAGCGGCGCGATCCAGCACATCGTCGGCTGCAAGAGCGCAAAGCGGATCCTCGTGATCAACAAGGATCAGAACGCGCCGATCGTCGCGCGAGCCGATTGGGCCGTGATCGGCGACCTCCACGAGATCGTTCCCGCGATCGTCGCTGAGCTCCGCAAGAACAGCGCGTAGCCCGCACACCGCGGTCGGGTTGGCGCCACGTCATTCACGACGACGATCTGCCGTTCGCGGGCGGCCAGGCCGAGATCGTCGACGGAGCGCGCGACGAGAGTGCCTCGACCGGCTCCTGATCTTCAACCGGCGCCACCTCGAGCGCGTCCTCCGCGTCTATGTGCGGCACTATCGCGGTAGGGACCGCCCTTGCGGGCGGCCCCCCGCGCAGATCCCAGCGTGCGCTGCTAACGCACTGGGCTCCTGACTTGGGTGCGAGCGTTGAATCGCTCGTCGGGCCAGGGATGGGTGATGCGGACGGGAGGG
>JBBSGR010000001.1:0-432339 GCA_038253945.1 Gaiellales bacterium | reverse complement strand
GGCCTGACGCTGCCGCAGGCGGTGCTGCTGCTGCAGCCCGTCCTGCGCTGTTGGACCGGCCGTTGCCGCACCTGCCGACAGGCCGTCGACCTCGACCAGCTCGTCCTCTTCTACCGACGGGAGTAACAAAGTCCTACTAGGCGGGCGGGAGCCACTCCGCGGCGTCTGCGGCCAGCTCGCCGGCCGACACGCAGACTCCCCCGCGCTCCCGCGCGCCTCGCATCAGCCCGTCGTAGAGCCGGTCCCACCCCTCTGCCGTCCAGCGATCGAAGCGATCGGGATGCCAGAGGATCGAGAAGCCGCCGCCGTTCGCCGCGGCCCAGTCGAGCAGCGCATCGAGCCGGGGCTTCGCCGCCGCGGCCGACAGCCCCAGGTACCTCGTCTCTGCGAGCGTCACGTCCATCGCGGCAAGCGGCACCTCGACCAGGTCGACGGGGCGGTCGGCATCGACGTCCCAGGGCCGGAACGGCTGCGCGATCCCCGCCCGGAAGCCGAGAGCGTCGGGAAAGCCGAGCGTCGCGTCGTAGCGGAACCCCGCCTGGGCGAGCTCGCGCGGGTGCCGGTGGGCATCGAGCCTCAGGTAGTGGAAGCGGGCACCGAAAACGTCGCCGGCAAGTGTCTCGAGCGCACGCTTCTCCTCCAGGACGAGCCCGGCATCCTCCGCCGCCAGATAGCTCGGGTGGAGGCCGATTTCTGCCTCGCAGCCCAGCAGCGTCTCCACGACGCGCCCGCGCAGCCGCTCGTACGACTCGGGCGAGGCGCCGTCGGCCGAGTGCCGGTGCGCCGCCAGCAGGAAGAAGGTCGACGACGCACCCTGTCGGCGCTCGGCCCTGACCGTGTGCTCGAACGTCCAGTTCGGGTCGCTCCTCCGTAGCTTGTGCAGGGGAACCGCGGCGAGCGCACGCACCTCCCGCAGAGCGCCGCCGCGCCGGCCTCGCGCGAGATGCCCCTTCAGACGGGCTGCGGCTCCGAGCATGCCGATCCGGGTCCAGCGCCACGGCACGTCGACGTCGTGCGTGAGGGCGACGGCGAAGCGCGCGCCGCGCCAGCGCGGCGGCTCGATCCCGAGCCGTCGCCGCAGCCGCTCGAGCGGCGGGTCGAGAGGATCGAGGCAGGTCGTCGTCGCGGGGAACCGCCCGTGCTCGTCCCGGGCGCCTCGCCGTTCCTCGAGGCGCGCGAGGTGAAAGAAGGCGTCCGCTAGATCGTCGTCGCCCGGCCGCTCTCCATGCTCCAGCCGCTCCCAAGCCTCAGCTCGATATGGAACGTCGTCGCCGAAGCCGACCTCCCGAGCCCCGATCGAGTCGAGCACCCAGCGCGCCCTGCGCTCGACGGAGGCGGGAATCATGGCCGCAGCGTATTCGACCGTCTGGCACTACTCTCGGGCGTGGGCAGCCCGGCCCAGGCGCCGCGGCTGTCTGCGTATTGTTCGGCCCATCGACGCCCGAGTCCTCCACCTGCCGGTCAACCTCGGAGGCACGGGGTGGACCAACGTCAACGCCCTGCGACGCCGAGGCGTGGACGCGCGCCTGCTCGTCTTCCAGCCGCAGCCGTGGCGTCCGCACGAGTACGACATCAACCTCGAGCGGCCGAGGCAGGGCTTCCTGCGCCAGCAGGCCGTCCAGTGGCGAGCGTTCGCCCGCTACCTCCCGCAGACCGACATCTTCCACTTCTACTTCGGGCACACGTTCGTCCCGCGCAAGCTCCAGATGCCGATCCTGCGTGCTACCGGCAGGAAGTCGGTCATGCACTTCCTCGGAGCCGACATCCGGGGAAAACCGCTCGAGGCTCTCGAGTACCGGAAGAAGTTCGACACCTGGATCGTGGGCTCCTACGCTGCGACTCGCTGGGTACCAGACGCGCTCGTCGTCGTACCGGGACTCGACTTGCGCGAGTATCGGCCGGTGCCTCCGGTGGAACGCGAGCGCCCGCTCGTCGTCCACGCTCCTTCGCACTTCGGAAAGAAGGGAACCGAGCACATCGTCAAAGCGTGCGACCAGCTTCCGGTCGACCTCGACGTCGTGCACGGCGTCCCTCACGAGGAGGCAGTCGAGCGGTTCAGGCGCGCAGACATCATGGTCGATCAGATGCACTACCTCTGGCACGGCGTGTTCGCAATCGAGTCGATGGCGTACGGGAAGCCGGTCGTGACGCACCTCGACCCCGAGGCCGTCGAGTTGACGGAGCAGGCTTTCGGTCTGAAGGTTCCCCTCGTCTCCGCGACCAAGGACGATCTCGTGGAGAAGCTGCGGCCGCTCGTAGAGTCGTTCGAGCTGCGCCGGCGGCTCGGCGAGGAGGGCCGCGCCTACGTCGAGCGTGTGCACGACATCGACGTGATCGCGGGACGCTTGATCGAGATCTACGAGTCGCTCTGACGCGGGCGGACCGCGGCCTAGCGCGGCTCTCCGGAGCCCTTCCGGAAGACGAGCATCTTCTGGTTCGCCGGATTCTCCCAGCCGCCCAGGTACCGGACGCTCAGGCTGGTGCCCTCGCAGATCCACTCGAAGGTGGGAACGTCGTAGTGGTAGAAGTCCCGGTCGAAGTGCGTCACGGCGTGGGGGTTCTGCCGGATGTCGTCGAGGTTCAGCTTGCCTCGCTCGTTCTCCCAGAAGGTCGCATAGAGCTCTCCGCCGTCGACGAGAGCCTTCTCCGCCTCCATCAGGCAGCGAATGATGCTGTTGAGCGGGAGGTGCGTGAAGACCGATTGCGCCACTGCGTAGTCGAACTGACGATCGAGGCGGCCGAAGCCGAAGTCGTCCATCGCCACCAGGGTCGGACGTTTGTCGACGAGCCCGTGGGCCGGTAGCTCTACCCGCCTTGCCTCCTCGATCACGTCGGCGTTCTTGTCCACCCCGTAGTAGTGCCCGGCCTCGAGGTAGGAAATGAAGTGGACACCGCCCCGGAGCGGTCCGCAGCCCACGTCGAGGAAGGAGTGGTGGGGAGCCAGCCCTCGCTCCACCAGGTACTCGAACTGGAGCCTGCCGAGCGCCTCCCAGAGCCGGGGATTCCCGATCGTGCGTCGATGCCAGTCGGGGTCGAAGAGCCGGCGGTACCTCGGCGGGACCATTCGCCGCACGGGCCGCTTCACGGCCACGGGCACTTGGCGCTTGATCGTCCGGATCAGTCTCTGCGCAGCGGTTCCCATCTGCCTCCTCGGCCTGTCGGTCGCGCCGGCATCCTATGCGGTCACGGCGTCTAGAATCCCCCGGTGACCGACCTGGAGGAGATCGTCAAGGCCGTCGCCTCCTCCGACCGGCCGCCCGCGATCGTGATCGAGGTCGGCTGGGTCAACGGTCTCGGGGCGATCCGTTCGCTCGGGCGGGCAGGCCTTCCCGTGGTCGCCGTCGACCATCGCACGTGGGCGCTGGGATTCCGGTCGCGTTACGCCCACCGTCTTCTGGCCCCGGATCCGCTCGTGGACGAAGACGGGTTTATCGCCGCGCTGCTCTCCCTCGGCGACGAGCTCGGGCGTCCGGCTCCCATCTTCCCGACGCACGACGAGCATCTGAACGCGCTCGCCCGTCACCGCGACGAGCTCGGCGAGCGCTTTCGGTATCCGTTTCCCTCCTGGGAGGTACTCGAGCCGTTGCAGAGCAAGCGGCGCCAGCTCGAGGCGGCCGAGGCGATCGGCCTCGGGATCCCGCAGACACGCCACCCGCGATCCGCGGCGGAGGCGAGGACGGCGGCCGGCGAAGTGGGCTTCCCGCTGCTCGTCAAGCCTTCGGACAACATCGTCTTCAAGCGCCGCTTCCGCCGCCAGGCGTTCCTCTGCACGAGCTTCGCCGAGCTCGATCGGGCTTACGCGCTCGCCAAGGAATACGAGCCGATGGTGCAGGAGTTCATTCCGGGCGGAGACGAGAGGCTGTGGACCCTCGGCACGTACATCGCAGCCGACGGAGAGGTGCTCGTCCGCTTCTGCGGGCGCAAGCTTCGCCAGACCCGGCACAACATGGGCAGCGCCCGGATCGGCGAGGCTCTCTGGGACGACGAGGTGGTCGAGTACGGGCTCGAGATCCTGCGCGAGCTCGAGTTCCACGGCATCGCGCAGGTGGAGTGCAAGCGCGACCCGCGCGACGGCCGGCTCAAGCTGATCGAGGTCAACCCGCGGCTGTGGCAGTGGCACGAGCTCTCGGGGCTTTGCGGCGCAAACGTGATCACGGCGGCCTACGAGGACCTCGTCGGCACCCGGCCCGCGCCGGCTCGCTCGGACGGGACCGGCAAGCGCTGGTCGATCACGATCATGTCCGAGCAGGGTCTCGCCTTCACGCGCCTCCCCTACAGCGACCCGGTGTTCGCGCTCGACGATCCGCTGCCAGGCGTCGTTCACGCCGTGCGGTTCGTCGTCAACCCCCTGCCCGGCGTCAGCCGCGCCCTACGCTTCCTCGGCGACCCGCTGCGGCGCTAACCGTCCCCGCCGAGGCGATCCGCCGCCGACCCGGACCAGGAGGCCAGGTCCGGGGGACAGGCCCCGGGGCAGGTCCGTTTGTCCAGGGGACAGGCCCCGGGGCAGGTCCGATGAGGCTAGGTCCAGGGGACAGGCCCTGGGGCACGCCGAGGCGATCCGCCGCCGACCCGGACCAGGAGGCCAGGTCCAGGGGACAGGCCCCGGGGCAGGTCCGCAGAGGCCATGTCCGGGGGACAGGCCCTGGGGCAGGTCCGACGAGGCTAGGTCCGGGAGACCCCCGGGCCGGTCCGGAGGACAGGCCCCGGGGCAGGTCCGTTCGAGGCGCCGCTTACCCTTACGAGGTGATGTCCAGGCGGATCAAGCAGCTCGCTCAGCAGTCGGCCGTCTACGGCCTCGGCGGGATCATCTCTCGCATCCTCGCGGTCCTGCTGCTTCCCCTCTACACGCGCTACCTCGACAAGTCGGACCTCGGAGCGGTCGGGGTCATCACCGCGTTCTCGGTCGTGCTGGTGATCGTCCTGCGCGCGGGCATCCCGAACGCCATGTTCCGCTTCTACTTCGACTCCCGGGAGCCGGCGCGGCGTCTCGCCGTCCTGCGCACGTCGTTCTGGTTCACGATGACGACCGCAACGGCCGGCCTCGGGGCCGGCGTCGCGCTCGCGGGGCCGATCGCGTCGGCGCTCGGCCTGGGCGGGCAGCAGAACCTCGTGCGAGCAGCGTTCGTCGGGATCTGGGCGCAGATGAACTACGAGCAGCTGACGTCACTCTTCCGGCTCGAGCAGCAGCCCGGCCGGTTCCTCGTCGCGAGCGTCGTGAACATCCTGGTCACGATCGCCGCGACGATCGTCCTCGTGGTGCACTTCCACGAGGGAGCGCTCGGCGTCGTCGTCGGGAACTTCATCGGCACGCTCGCGGTGTACCTCGGGCTCCTCGCCCACCGGCGCGACCAACTGGCGCTCGGCTTCGACCGCCGGCTGCTCCGGGCGATGAACCGGTTCGGCGTCCCGCTCATCCCGACCGGACTCATGCTCTGGGTGCTGAACTTCAGCGACCGGATCTTCATCGTCCACATCTCCGGGCGCGCGGAGAACGGCCTGTACGAGCTCGGCGTTCGGCTCGCGTCGGCGAACGTCCTGCTGCTGACGGCCTTTCGCACCGCATGGCCCGCCTTCGCCTACTCGATCTCCGACGACGACGAGGCGCGCCGCACCTACGCCTACGTCCTGACGTACCTGATCGCCCTGGCGAGCTGGGTCTCGCTGACCCTCGGCCTGCTCGCCCCCTGGCTCGCGCATCTGCTCGCGACGCCCCAGTACTACCCGGGCTCGCGCGTCGTCGCCCCGCTGTCGTTCGCGGCGACCGCCTTCGCCGGGTACATCGTCGTGTCGATCGGCGTAGGCCGCGTTCGGCGAACGCAGTTCAACTGGGTCGTGACCGGGGCGGCGGCGATCGTCAACTTCGCGCTGAACATCATCCTCATTCCGCCGTACGGGATGATGGGCGCCGCGATCGCCACGGTCGCGGCCTACACCGTGCTCTTCCTCGGCATGACCTGGCGCGCGCAACGCCTCTTCTTCGTCCCGTATCAGTGGCGCCGGATTCTTCTCGCGGTCGGGGTCGCCGTCGCACTGACGGTCGCCGGGAAGGTCCTCCACGTCCCGCTGGCAGGGGCGGTGGGACTGATCGCCGCCTACCCGCTCGCCCTCCTGCTCGCCGGCTTCTACCTGCCGGACGAGCGGCGCGCGCTCAGAGCTCTGACTCGCAGAAGGGCCCGCGCTCAGACGAGCGTCCGGTAGAGCAGGAAGACGTTCAGCGACACGATCACGCCCGTCACCAGGGCGAGCGCAGCGTTCGTCAGCCGGCCGTTTGCAAGCGGACCCATCAAGCGACGATTGCTCGTGAAGAGGGCGAGCGGAATCAGCGCGAAGGGGATGCCGAACGACAGGGCGACCTGGCTCAGAACGAGCGCGCTCGAAGGGTTGACGCCCACCGCGAGCACCACGAGGGCGGGCGACATCGTGATCGTGCGCCGCAAGAAGACCGGGATCCGGCGCCTGATGAATCCCTGCATCACGATCTGGCCGGCCAGTGTCCCGACCGACGAGGAGGAGAGGCCGGAAGCGAGCAGCGCCACTCCGAAGATGACGTCCGTGTGCGAGCCCACGACGCTGCCGAGCCCCCGGAACACCTCGTCGAGATCGTTGACGCCCGTCAAGCCGCGCGCGTGAAAGACCCCGGCTGCCATCACCAGCATGCTCATGTTGACGACGCCCGCGATCGACATCGCGATGATCACGTCGATCCGCTCGAAGCGGGCGATTCTGTTCCGTTCGGTCGGGCTGGCGCCGATGATCCGCCGTTGCGTCAGCGCCGAATGGAGGTAGATCACGTGCGGCATCACCGTCGCGCCGAGGATGCCGGCCGCCAGCAGGATGCTCTCCGTGCCCGCGAAGCGGGGTAGCAGCAGCCCCTTCGCGATCCCCGACGACGACGGGTCGGCGTGCAGTACCTGGAAGGCGAAGCCGGCGATGATCACGCCGACGAGCCCGACGATCACCGCCTCCAGGTGGCGAAAGCCGTGACGCGTCTGCAGCGAGAGAATCCCGAACGAGATCACCCCGGTGAGCAGGCCGGCCCAGACCAGTCCGATCCCGAACAGCAGGTTCAGCCCCAGAGCCGCGCCGACGAACTCGGCGAGATCCGTCGCCATCGCGATGGCTTCGGCCTGGAGCCAGAGCGCGATCGAGACGGGACGGCTGTAGCGCTCGCGGCAGACCTCTGGCAGGTTCATTCCGGTGGCGATTCCGAGCTTCGCGCTCATCGTCTGGATGAGCATCGCCATCAGATTCGCGGCGAGGATCACCCAGAGCAGGAGGTAGCCGTACTTCGCGCCGCCCGCGATGTTCGTGGCGAAGTTGCCCGGGTCGATGTAGGCGACGGAGGCCACGAACGCCGGCCCGAGGAAGGGCCAGGCCGCGCGCAACCCGCGCCGGTCGCCGAGGAGGGAGCGCTGGGCGGCTTCGAGGACGCGCGCCTCGCCTGGGAGCGCGGTGGCGGCCTCGGGCGGGATCTCGGCGACGACGGCGGGCGGCGGCACCGGGTCAGCGCACCTCGATCCGGTCCGCGAGCGCCGGCGCCACGCTGTGGCGTGCGCCGGCGACGTCGATCGTGACCGGGCCGTCGAACGGCGCCCTGGCGACGACAGCGACCTCGCACTCCGGGGACACGCCGAGCGAGGCGAGATAGCGGAGCAGGTCCGGATCCTCGTCCGGCACGCGGCTGACCACCGCGGTCTCGCCCGCGGGCACCTCGTTCAGCGAGCGGCGGCTGTCGATCGGCAGCACGAGCTCGCGGGTCGGAATGGGATCGCCGTGCGGGTCGCGCGTGGGGAAGCCGAGCGCCTCGTCGATCCGGGCCTCGACCTCCTCGGACAGGTGGTGCTCCAACCTGTCCGCCTCGGCGTGGACCTCGTCCCAGCCGAGACCGAGCGCCTGCGTGAGGTAGAGCTCGAGCAGCCGGTGGTGACGCACGACCTCGAGCGCGACCCGCTCTCCCGCCTCGGTCAGCCGGGCGCCGTGGTAAGGCTCGTGCTCGACGAGCCGGAGGCCCGCGAGCTTCTTCAGCATGCCCGTCACGGACGCTGGAGCGACCTCGAGCTCGGCCGCGAGAGCGGACGTCGTCACCCGGTCGCGGCGCGCCAGCCGCCAGATCGTCTTCAGGTAGTCCTCGGTCGCCTGTCCAAGCACGCCGAAATTATAGATTAGGAGTGCCTAAAGACGTCTCACTTCTTCGTCAGACGATGACCCGGTACACCGCAAAGACCTCCGCGTGCTCACGGCCGACGTTGATCCCGTTCGCCCGCGCGAGATTCCAGATGTATCCGGCGTCCGCGTAGTTTCTATGCTGCTGGGACGCGTACTTCGCCAGCGCGGCGACCTTGCGCTCGAGGTGCGACCGCTCGAGCGCCACGTAGGCCTGGTAGTTGAAGTTGAAGTTGTTCCACGGGATCTCGTAGCCCAGGATCGTCGTCCGCTTGAAGGCGCGCAGGCCTTCCGCCGCGATCACCTGGTGGTCCTGGTGGATGTCGT
The DNA here is from genome assembly GCA_038253945.1 of Gaiellales bacterium. Taxonomy (GTDB): domain Bacteria; phylum Actinomycetota; class Thermoleophilia; order Gaiellales; family Gaiellaceae; genus JBBRYW01. Next base: position 423,849 of record JBBSGR010000001.1, on the reverse strand, counting down.
GGACGCTCGGCTGGAGCACCGCGTCCGGCCGCCAATCCTCCCAGATCTCGAGCAGGAGCTCGAGAATGTCCTGGCGGCGCTCCGGGAACGTCCGCACCTCGAAGTCGTGGACCGTGAGGCTCGCCTCCGGCAGACCGAGCTCGGCCGTCGCCTCGCGGACCTCCCGGGCGAGCGTGTCAGGGGGGAAGCCGGGCGGGAGGGACTTCGTCGCGATCGAGAAGGCGACGTAGCGCACGTCCGCCCCGCTATCCAGCAGACGCGCCATCGTGCCGCCACACCCGAACTCCCCGTCGTCCGTATGCGGGGCGAGAACGAGGACGCGCTTCCAGTTTCCGATCACGAAGGGCGATTATCGCGGAGGACGGTGTTCCCCTCCCGCCTGGCCTCGGGCGAGGCTCCTTTAATGTTGCCCGCCGAACGATGGATCACCGCAGCGTGGCGGAACTGGCGGCAGCCCTCGGCGCGCTCGGCGCGGTGCTGGTTCTCGTGCCCCGAGGTCGTGTCGGCCCGCTTGGCGGCTTCGCGGTGCTGGGGCTCGCCGAGGCGGGGCTGGCGTACGCGCTCGTGCCGGCACACGACCTCCGCCTGCTCGTCCACCCGCCGCTCAGGATCGCTGCCCTGGCCGCTCTCGTGCTCCTCGTCGCGGCGCTCGGACTCGCCCTGTCACGCTTCCCCGCGCTCGTCCCGGTCGTCCTCCTACTCGTGGCGCCCTTCCGCGTTCCGGTCGACCTCGGTGCCCAGAAGGCCTTCCTGCTGCTCCCGCTCTACGGGGTCCTGGCCGCGGCCGTCGTCGCCCTCGCGATCGGCACCCTGCGAGGGGTCGAGCTGCCCGACGTTCCGCGCGCGCTCGCCCTGACCGCCGCCGCGTTCGTCGCGCTCGATGCCGTGTCGCTCCGCTGGTCGAGCGACCCTCGGGCGGGCAGCATCGAGCTCGCGTTCTTCATCTTTCCCTTCACGGCACTGCTGGCCGTCGTCGCGCGATCGCCGTTTCGCGTCTGGCTACCACGCACGCTGGGCGTGTCGCTGACCGCGCTGGCGGTCTTCCTGGCGCTCGTCGGGCTCTGGCAGCTCCACAGCCACCACCTTCCCTTCGCGCGCGATCTCGAGGTCGCGAACTCCTACTCGACGTTCTACCGCGTGACGTCGCTCTTCAAGGACCCCAGCCTGTTCGGGCGGCACCTCGTCCTCGGCATCTCCGTGCTCGTCGCCGCGGTCTGGCTTCGCCGCGTCCGGATGGCGATCGCCGTGCCCCTGATCGCGCTTCTCTGGGCCGGCCTGTACTTCACGTACTCGCAGTCGAGCGAGGTAACGCTCGGCGTCGTCGTGCTGGCCGCCACGCTTGCCGCCGCCGACCGGCGCTCCCGGCTCGTCGTCGCGGGGGCATGCGTCGCGTTCGCGCTCGTGGGAGCTGCTTTCGTCGCGCTCAGCGCGCGCGGCCATTCGGCGCGCAGCTTCACGAGCGGCCGCTCGCGGCTGATTCAGGTCACTGCGACGGTCGTTCGCAACCACCCGCTGGCGGGCGTCGGCGTCGGCGCGCAACCGCTCGCGAGCCGTGACGAGGCGAGCCAGGCTGTCCGCGGTACGAGGCGAAACGCCTCCCACGCCACACCGCTGACCGTGGCGGCCGAGCTCGGCCTCACGGGCCTTCTTCTCTACCTGGGATTCGTCGTGGTGGTGGCCTTCCTGATCCGAGCGGTGTGGGCTCGGGAGGCCCCACTCGGGATCGCCCTCGGCGCCGTCTTCCTCGCCCTCGCCGTTCACTCTCTCTTCTACAGCGGTTTCTTCGAGGACCCGATCATGTGGGGGGTGCCGGCCGTCGCCGCCGCATATCTCGCGGCCTCTCGACGGGAGGAAGGCGCCCTCGCGCCTACGGCCGCGCGAGGTTTCGCCAGAGGTTCTCCATCAGGCGAGCCTGGAGCGGCCACTGCACCGAGCCCCCGAAGTTGAGCGACCCGGCCGAGAAGACCTTCGCCCCCGCCCGCGTCGTGTAATAGGTCATCTCCGCCGAGCGACCCGCACCGAACACGTTCGGAATCCGGGCGAGCACGCGAGTGCCGCGCGGCGAGGAGGGGCCCTTGTCGTCGATCTCGATCCCGTAGCTGCCGAAGCGATCGCCGTTCCGAAGGCCCGTCCCGGCGAAGAGCCAGCGCGTCGAGCGGGCCCCCGCCACGACGTACGGGGCGCTGCGGTACACGTTCCGGAACCAGCCCACGTAGTCGGCGCCCGTCAGCCGGCCCTCGGGCCTGCCGACGTCGCGCCACTTGCCGAGCCGGAAGATCCTGTCGCCGCGACGCTCGACCCGGTAGAAGAAGTTGTTCGCCGAGAGGAACGCCAGATTGCCGCCGAGGTCGCGGTACCCCTCGACGACACGGTACGCGTGCGGCGTCGCGTACTCCTCGTGCCCGGAGAAGATGACGAGATCGTAGAGGCGCGCGAGACTGCGGCCGTCCGGGATGCGCTCGAGGTCGTCGTCGGAAAGGAAGTCCGCCCGCTTGCCGTGCCGCGACATCCAGCGCAGGAAGCCCGCGTCGTAGCCGCGGAAGTGCGGCGGGACGCCGCGGTTCAGGTACGGCCGCGACAGGTCGACGCTCGGAATCCGCGGATCCGCATACCAGGTGTCGCCGACTCCGTCGCCGTCGACGTCCCGAAAGTTGTACGCCTCCCAGGTGTTGGTCGGCAAGACGACGGCGACGCGCGGGCGGCCGAGGTCCGGCGCGCGGAGCACGAAGGGAGCGAAGCCGAGCCGCCCATGGGAGCCGGTCAGCCGCGCGAAGTAGAGGCCGCTCGGCCAGGTCGCACCCGTGCCAAGGCGAAGCGTGCGGGCCTCGCTCTCGGCACGGAAGCGAACCGGCTTCGAGACGGGAGCTCCGCTCATGACGTCGTCGCGCCGGCTCCTTCGCAGCTCCGCTCCCGCCCGAAAGAGCTGGACTGAGAGCCGGCCCGCCTGCGTCGCGACGACGAGTGTTACGCGGCGGCCGGCCTCGTAGCTTCGCTCGCCGGCGGCGGCTTGGATCGTGGCGGGCTCATCGCGGGGCGGCGGGCCGGCCGTGGCGGCGGCCGCTACCACGGCGAGCGCGAACGGAGCGAGCAGGGCGATCGAGAGGCGGCCGCGCACGGGGTGACGGTCACGCTAGCGCACCCTGCTGCGACACTCTCTGAACGATGGTCCGGCGAGCCCTTCTCTCCGTGCTCGGCACCCTCCTGGTCTTGTGCCTCGCCCTGGCGCCGGGGCGTGCCGCGCCGTCCAGCGGTGCGGGCAAGGCCGTCCCGATCCTGATGTACCACGTGATCGCGCCGCCGGTTGCGGGCGCCCCGTATCCGGATCTCTACGTTTTGCGGAAGGACTTCGCCGGACAGGTTCGCTGGCTTGCTCGCCATGGCTACCACGCGGTCACGCTCCGCCGCGTCTACGACGCCTGGCGAGGAAGGGGCACACTGCCCGACCGGCCCATCGTGCTCTCCTTCGACGACGGCTATCGCTCCCAGTTCACGAATGCCTTCCCCATCCTGCGGGCCCGACACTGGCCGGGCGTGGTCAACCTCGAGGTCAACGACGAGCACCGCTCGTGGGGCCTCTCGCTCGCGCGGGCGCGCGTCCTCGTACGCGGAGGCTGGGAGATCGACGCTCACACGATCTCGCATCCGGATCTGACCGCCCTCGGCGCCGCCGCCCTCGAGAGGGAGGTCAACGGCTCCCGCCAGATTCTCAGACGCCAGCTTCGGGTGCCGGTCGACTTCTTCTGCTACCCGGCCGGCCGATATGACGGCGCTGTGATCGAGGCCGTTCGGAGCGCGGGTTTCCTCGGGGCGACGACGACCCGGTACGGCCTCGCCAGACCGAGCGAGCTCTTCACCCTGAAGCGCGTGCGGATCAACGGCAGCGACGGCCTTGCCGGCTTCGCCTCGAAGCTGCGCGCCGTCGCGGGCGGACGCTAGGCGTTTCAGGGCATGCGACGCCGGATCCTGCTCGTTGTGGCCGCCGTCGGCCTGATCGCTCTCGGCCTCGGGGTCGCCGCATTCCTCAAGCTGCGAGACAAGCCAGGCGACAGGCTGGACACGAAGCTCGCCGGCGTCTCGGTCAGCCGCGTCACCCAGGCTCCTCCTCCTCCTCCTCGCCGGCGTCACCCCCCGAAGCGGCGCAAGCCGTCTCAGCGCTTCCTGCCCAACGACCGACTCTGCTGGCGTAACTTCGGCGGCGACCCGGCGCGGAGCCTGTCACGCCCGAACCTGCATCTCGGCCGGCCCACGAAGCACTTCTGGGTGCGCGGTCTGCACAGCTACATCGAGTACCCGCCGAGCTACTGCGACGGGATGCTCTACGTGAACACCTTCAAAGGGGTGACCTACGCCATCAATGCCCACAACGGCCGGATCGTCTGGCACAAGGCCTCCCCGGGCCACAAGCCGTCGACGCCCGCCATCGCCGGCTCCCGGCTCATCGTCAGCTCCACGAACGGCACGGTGACCGCCTACGACCGGGCCAGCGGACGCCTGCTCTGGCGCTTCCGCATCGAGGCGAAGGTCGAGTCCTCGCCTGTCGCCGTCGACGGCACCGTCTACTTCGGCGCGACGGACGGCCGGCTGTTCGCGCTCGCGGTCCGCACTGGAGGGATCCACTGGGCCTACGACACCGGCGGACGCATCAACGCCAGCCCCTCGGTTTTCGGGCCGCGAGTCTGCATCACGACCTACGCCGGCTCGATCTTCTGCCTCCGGCGGCGCGACGGCCACAAGCTGTGGAGCACCTACGTCAGGCGGGACGCGCTGCGCTACGAGAGCTTCTATGCGAGCGCGTCGACCGACGGCCGCCGCCTGTACACGATCTCCCGCTCGGGCAAGGTCGTCGCGCTCTCCGTGCGGAGCGGGAAGATCCTCTGGACGCACGAGCTCTCGAGCCTCGGCTACTCGACGCCCGCGATCGCGCACGGCAGGGTGTTCGTCGGCGACTTCAACGGCTATCTGCACTGCTACCGCTCGTCCTCCGGCGCCGAGCTCTGGCGGCACTACGTCGGCGGCCGGATCCTCGGGCCGGCGTTCGTCGTCGGCAACCTCGTCTTCTTCTCGACACTGGAGACCGAGACGTACGCGGCCAAGATCTCGAACGGGCAGATCGTCTGGCACCTGCCGATCGGGAAGTATTCCCCGGGGATCGCCACCGAGCGGCACTACTTCTTCTCGCTGAACGGCATCCTCGTCGCCTACCAGGCGGCAACGCCGAGGACCCTTCCGCATGCGCGGCCCACGCCGAGACCCGCACGCCGACACGCGGTCAGGAGACGACGGGGTGGCCGCGGCGCCAGAGTGGCGAGCGCTGGAACGCGTAGCCCGCCCCGCGCCAGGCAACGCTGAGCGCCGAGTAGCGCGCGAGGCGCGCGCGGCCACTTGGCGGCGTCCGCCGCCCGAGCCGCGGGTTCGCAAGCTCGTAGCCGCTCTCCTGCAGCACCGTCCCCGCCATCTTCTCGAAGGCGGCGACGTCTGGCGCGGCCATGTCGGCGCGCCAGTCGCGCAGGCCCGCCGTGGGTCGACGAGCAAGGCTTTGCTGGTGCGGCTTGTCCGACAGGTCGACCTTGCCCGGGTAGCCGAGCATGTCCGGCTCGTAGGGGAGGCCCGCGAAGACGCAGATCCGCCGCAGCTCGCGCTCCGTCTCCACGACCAGCTGCTCATAGCGCAGCTCGAGGTACCGCTCCGGCCCCACGTGCCGCCCGAGCGCCCGGGCCGCGTGGACCTCCGTCCGCCATTGACAGGCGAAGTCGGCGGCCGAGCGCGGCGTGGCCCAGCTCGAGGTGACGATCCCTTCCGGCAGCTGCAGGAAGGAGAGGGCGGCGTCGCGGCCGTCACGCACGAGGTGGACGAAGAGCGCGCCCGGAAAGAGCCGCTCAAGCAGGCCGAGGTGCTCCATGTACAGCGGCGTCTTGTCGCCCCACCGGGCCTTGCCCTGCCGCTCCGCATAGACCTCGAAGACCGCAGCGATCGCCTGCCCGGTGGTGACGCCGGGCCGCAGCCGCTCGCGGACCTGATCCGGCGACACGCCCCATTCCCGGAGCGTCGGCAGCCGGCGCAGGTCGTCGACGAACGCGCCGAGATCGGGATGGCGTTTGTGCCGGTGCGCCAGTTGGGGGATGAAGTACGACTCGTCGGGAAGCGCGAGCTGCGAGTTCCGGTCGAGCATCACCCGCAGCAGCGTCGTGCCCGAGCGGCGGACGCCAAGGACGAGAAGCGGCGTCGCGGCGCCGCCGTCGATCGACGCCGGGATCACGCGCGCGGACGAATGCGTACCGTGACGGTGGCCGGCGCCGAGAGGTTTCCAGCCGCGTCGCGCGCCTCGATCGTCAGGCGGTAGTCGCCCGACCCGAGGGCACTCCCGGCCGAGCGCGCATACCAGTCGAGCTGACCCCTCGGGCGCCGGCGACGTGCCCGCACCACGCGCCGGCCGCGGAAGAAGATGACGGGACGGGCGCGCTCGCTCAGGCGATAGCGGATCTTGACCCGCCCGGCACGACCGCCCGTGCCGGCCCGGAGCGTGCGCGGGAGGGCGGAGACGATCCTCACCCTCGGAGGCGTTCTGTCGGCCGTCACGGCAAACGGCACTTTGACCGTGCGCGCCTTCCGGAGCAGCCGGACGACATAGCGGTAGTGCCCGTCCGGCACGACCGTCCCCGAATCGGTCTTGCCGTCCCAGCGCAGGAGCACGCGCCCGCGCGGCCGCGGGAGGGCGTCCGCGAGCGTCCGAATCGTGCTTCCCCGGGCGTCGAGCACAGTGACCGTCAGTCGGTCGCGCCTGGCCAGCCGGAACTGCAGGTCGGCGCCCGGATGCGGGCAGCGGCAGCCCGGCGAGAACGCTCGCTCGACTTTGGGCCCGAGGATCGGGCTCGCCTCGAGCTTCAACCGCTCGGCGACCGCGAAGGCGGCTGCCGAGGCAGCGAGGAGCGCGAGAACGAGCAACGTCGGTGCCAGGCGCACTGCGCGCCGATTCTACGTCTGCGCCATCGAAACACCGCAAACTCCGACACTTGCCGAACAGCACAGCTTCTGCTCGACCACGAGCGAGCTAGGATCGAGCTCTACCGGCCCCGGGACGAGAGGGACTTCGATGCGGCGATGGTTGGGCTTGGTGGTGGCTGCGGCTGCCCTGACGTACTTCTTCGACCCCGAGAACGGGCGCGAGCGGCGCGAGCGCGCCCGACTGTGGCTGGTACAGCTGCGCGAGCGCGCCCTCGGCGCGGGCGGTGCCACCCCGGCCGAGAGGCGCGACGCCGCTGATGCCGTCGCGAACCTGGAGCAGGCCATGGCGGCCGCGGCCGCTGCGGCTCAGCCGCCGGCGGCTGAGCCGCGCGTGCCCGAGCCCGAGCACTCGGTCGCCGGGACAGCAGGCCCGCCAACCACGGTCACCGACCTGCGCGAGCCGCCCACTTCGGCCCTCGACGACTGGGAGCTCACCCCACCGCCGAGCTCGATCCCGGAAGAGGAGAGCTCGACCTCGTCGCGACCCATCCTTGCTGCGGCCGCCACCGCAGCCATCGCGGCCGTCGCCGTCGCGATCGGGCTGATCGCGTGGGCCGTCTGGCCGTCCAGCGAGAGCGGACTGACGACGCAGACCGAGGCGCTCATGCAGGACCAGGCCCAGGCGATCGCACTGCTTTCCCAGCCGAAGGTGAAGCGGGTGCCGGTGCTCGGGGCACGAGGCCGGCTCGTCCTCGTCTTCGCGCCGAACGGAAAGGCGGTCCTGATCGCGTCGCAAGTCGTGGAGGCGCCCTCGGGCAAGACGTACGAGGCCTGGGTGATCGTCGGCAACAAACCGGTGCCGGCTGGGCTCTTCGGCGGCGGCGGCACATCCACCGTCGTCCCGCTGAGCCATCCCGTGCCGAAGGGGGCCGTCGTCGCCGTTACGCTCGAGCCTGCGGAGGGCGTCAGCTCGCCCACCCAGAAGCCGCTGTACGCCACCAAGCGCGCGTAGGCCGCGCGCGAAATGCAGCTCGAGGTCGTCCGTGGCGATATCGCCGGCCTCGAGGTGGATGCGATCGTAGACGCGGCGAACGACCGGCTCTGGATGGGAAGCGGCGTGGCCGGCGCGATCAAGCGGGCCGGCGGAGTGGAGATCGAGCGCGAGGCCGTCGCCCTCGGGCCAATCGCCCTCGGCGACGCCGTCGCGACGAGCGCGGGCGGCTCCGGGCGAAGCATGTCGTTCACGGCGCGGTCATGGGGCAGGATCTCCGGACCGACGCCTCGCTCGTCGAGCACACGACCCGCCGCTGCCTCGAGGTCGCCGACGAGCTCGGTGCCCGCTCCCTCGCCCTGCCGGCGTTCGGCACGGGGGTCGGGCGCTTCCCGCTCGAGGAGTGCGCCCACCTCATGGTGCGCGTCGCGCGCGCGTACGAGCCGGAATCGCTGGAGCGAGTCGTATTCGCCGTCTTCGGCGACGAGGCGGCCAGTGCCTTTCGCACCGCGCTCGCGGTCGAGCAGAACGAGCGCGGCATCTCTCGCTGAGCTACGAGAAGATCTTGCTGCGACTCGGGCGGACCACGTGCTTGAACAGGCTCGTCAGATACGCGACGGCCTGCTTGTGCGTCCTGCCCGCTTTGCGCAGCGCCCCGTACGCGGCCATGACGTTCCACTGCGCGCCGCCCGAGGTGAAGGGGTTCGGCGTCACGACCTGGATCCCAGGCCTCACGAGGTCGCTCCAGGTGTGAATGTTCTTCGGGTTCCCGTCACGGACGACCAAGACGACCACGGAGTCGGTCACCATGCCGTGGTGAGCGTTCTTGCTCCAGTTCTTGTCGACGAGGCCGGCGCTCACGAGCTTGGAGACGTCCGGTGCCAGCGAGAAGGCGACGACGTCGGCCTCGAGGCCGTTGTAGACGGCGCGGCTCTGCTCGCCCGAGGCGCCGTAGCTCTGGCTGAAAGAGACGCCCTTCCCGGCCGGGGTCTTGCCGAAGGCGTCGATCAGCTTGCCGTAGGCCTCTTTCGGCGTCGAGTAGGCGACGAGCGTGAGCCTGGCGCCGGAGCGGGCCGCAGTCGCGCCCCCGAGCCCGACAGCTGCCGCTGCGACCGCGGCGCACACGAGGGCGAAGCTCGGACGAGCTAATGCATGTCATAAGTAATTCATATAGGAAGCGCCACGCGGCTGTCAAGCGACAACGGCGTGAAACGTGCCGCTTCAGGCTCGGCGCGGGCGCGCCTGCGCGGTTCGCGACCGCGCCGCGAGCTCGCGGCGCGCCATCACGACGATCGCGGCCAGCCCGCCGACGAGCACGGCGGCAGCCAGCAAGCTGCTGGCAGCGCCGCCGAGCAGCTTGACCCCGCTCAGCGCCAGCACCGTCGCGAGGCTCACGCGGAGCGTTCGGTCGGGGAGGCGCACGGTGAACTGGCTCGCCAGGAGGACGCCCGGGATCGACCCGACGAGGAGCCATGCCATCGCGTGGAGATCGACATTGCCCGCAAGCAGGTGCCCGAAGCCGGCGACCCAGAGAAGAGCGGCGGCGTGGAAGATGTCGGTGCCGACGATCTTCGACGCGGTCAGGGGAAACACGAGCACCATCATGAGCCCGAAGAACGTTCCGCTCCCGACCGATGTGAGCCCGACGATGAAGCCTCCGGTGAACCCGATCGCGAAGGCGGTCAAACGGTCGCGCCGCTCGAGCAGGAACGGCGCGTTCGTGGCCTGCTGCCTGCGCAGGAAGGCCCGCCAGTAGAGCCCCGCGCCGCCGACGACGAGCGCGGCGCCCAGGATGCGTGCCTCCACCGACTCGATCCCGTCGCCGTAGCGATTCTGCAACCAGCTCGCGAGGGCGACGCCGAGGAGCGACATCGGCGCGCTCCCGAGCAGCATCCAGACGGTCAGGCGGGCGTGCACGGTACCGAGCGTCCGGTGACGCGCGGCGCCGAAGGACTTGAAGATCGCACCGTGGAGGATGTCCGTCCCGACGGCGACCGTCGGCTTGAAGCCGAACAGGATCACCAGGATCGGCGTCAAGAGCGATCCGCCGCCCATGCCGGTCAGTCCGACCAGAACGCCGATCAGGAGCCCTGCAGCAGAGAGCTTGAGATCCATAGGTCAGCGGTACGCTCTGATCAGGACTTCGGCGACCTCGGGGCGAGAGAACTCCCGCGGCGGCAGCTCACCTCGCGAGAGGAGCTCGCGGACCTTCGTCCCGGAGAGGAAGACGTGGTCGTCGCCGCCGTGCGGGCAGGTCTTCGGCGTCGCCATCTGAGCGCACGCGTGGCACCAGAAGGCATGCTCGAAGAACATCGGCTCGATGTCGAGCTCGTGCGCTCCGAACTCGTCGAAGATGGCCTGAGCGTCGTACGTGCCGTAGTAGTCGCCGACCCCGGCGTGGTCGCGCCCGACGATGAAGTGGGAGCAGCCGTAGTTCTTGCGACAGATTGCATGCCAGATCGCCTCCCGGGGCCCCGCATAGCGCATCGCCGCCGGAAAAGAGGAGAGGACGACCCGATCTGCGGGGTAGTAGCGCTCGAGCAGAACGCGGTAGCACTCGACTCGGGTGGCGGCGGGCACGTCGTCCGACTTGGTCTCGCCGACCAGTGGGTGGATCAGCAGGCCGTCGACCGTCTCGAGCGCCCCTTTCGTCAGATACTCGTGCGCGCGATGGATCGGGTTCCTCGTCTGGAAGCCGACGACGCGCCGCCAGCCGCGCTCCGCGAACGTTCGCCGGGTATCGGCCGGATCGAGGGCGAGCTCGGGGAACGACGGCTCCGCCCGCTCGAAGACCGTCACGCTGCCGGCGAGGTAGAGAGGGTGCTGCCCGTACAGCCGGGCAACGCCGGGGTGCGCATCGTCCGTGGTACGGAAGCAGCGCTCCGCCTCCCGCTCCATGTCGTAGGGGTAGGTCTCCACGACCTCGAGCACCGCGCGAGGGCGGCCGGTCTCGTCGGTCAGGGCCACGCGGTCCCCCGTGGGCGGCCTCTCGACCGCAAGGCAGACCGGCAGCGCCCACGGCAAGCCGTCCGCCAGACGCATCTCCTCGACGACGCGCTCGTAGTCGTCTCGACCCAAGAACCCCTCCAGGGGAGACAGCGCCCCGCTCGCGAGCATGTCGAGATCGGAGAGCTCCCGCGAGGTCAGCGGAACTGCCTCGAGCGAGTCGACGCCCTCCGGCCGCTCGCCGAGCCGGTCCACCAGCTCGCCCCCGTGCGGCCGGATCAAAGAGTCCGTCGCCGTGGCCGTCATGCCGTCACCGGGGCACGGACGAGCCCGAGCTGCTCGAGCTTCGCCACGATCAGGCGCGCGCTCTCCTCGGGCTCGTGCTCCTCAGTGTTGATTATGAGCTCGGGACCTGCGGGCGCCTCGTATGGGTCATCCACGCCCGTGAAGCCCTTGATCTCGCCCGCAAACGCCTTCGCGTAGAGGCCCTTGACGTCGCGGCGGGCGCACTCCTGCACCGATGCCCGGATGTACACCTCGACGAACGCCCCCCACTCCTCCACCGAGGCTCGCGCCTTGCGACGGGTCTCCTCGTAGGGCGAGATGGCCGCCGCGATCACGGCGCCGCCCTGCCGGGTCAGGCGCGAGGCGACCCACCCGATCCGCTCGATGTTCGTGTCGCGGTCCTCCTTCGAGAAGCCGAGGCCCTTCGACAGGTGGGTGCGGACCGTGTCACCGTCGAGGTACTCCACGACGAGGCCGCGCCGGTCGAGCTCCGGCCCGACCAGGTGGGCGATGGTCGACTTGCCGGCACCGGAGAGCCCCGTGAACCAGAGCGTGAAGCCGCCCTCGCGCTTGCTTGCCGATTCGGGATGGTCGTGCGCGTAGATGTTGCCAGCTTGCTGCGCAAGGCCAGGTTGCTGCGCAAGGCCAGTTTGCTGCGCAAGGCCAGTTTGCTGCGCAAACTGGTTAGTGGACTCGAGGTCTGACATGGTCTCCTTTCTAACCTTCACGGGGAAGCGGAGCTTCCACGTGAAGGCCCGGCTTCCACGTGAAGGCCGCATTCGAGCTTGTCCGAGCCGGCCCAGCGGCCGGCGCGCTCCTCCTCGTCAGGCGCGGTCGGCCGGGTGCAGGGAATGCAACCGATCGAGCGGTAACCCGTCTCGTGGAGCGGGTTGTACGGAATCTCGTTGACCCTGATGTAGGCCCACACGCGCTTCTCGTCCCAGTCCGCGAGCGGATTGACCTTCCAGACTCCGTAGCGCTCCGACCACTGGACCTTCGGCGTGCCGGCCCGGCTCGGCGACTGGTCGCGACGGATGCCGGCGACCCAGGCAGCGTACGGCTCGAGGGCCGAGAGCAGCGGCTCGACCTTGCGCAGATGACAGCAGCGATCGGGATCGCGCTCCCAGAGGTTCGGACCCTCCGAACGGTGTTGCTCCGCGACGGTCAAGACTTCGGGGCTGATCAGGCTCAACCCGTACCGCTCGACGAGTCGATCGCGTGTCTCGTACGTCTCCCGGAAGAAGAGCTGCGTGTCGAGCTCGATCACGTCGACGTCGAGGCCGAGCTCGGAGACCATGTGGACGAGCACGGACGACTGCTTCTGCCAGGAGCAGGTCAGCGCGAGTCCCCCCGCGAACTCGGCCGACGCCCATGCGAGCAGCTCCTCGGCGGCCATCGCCTCGACGTCGGGACCCGGTCCGCTACCCGCTTCCGGGACCTCGTTCCGGGTGATGTCAGGAAGGGGCAGGCTGCTCACGGAGCAAGAGCTCGTTGATCGTGTCGGCGCGCAGCCCGAGCCGCAGCGTCTCGAGCGGGATCACCTCGTCCGGCGGGATGTTGCCGAGATTCACCTCGGGACCGAACTCCTTGACGAACCACGCCTGCGAGGCCTTCGTCGGCGCCTCGAAGATGAGGTCGGCCACGTCGACCTCATGGGCGATCTCGTCCACGAGCCCCGTTCGCATCTCGCCGGTCGGCCGGAAGATGCCGGCCGTGCCGCCCTCCCGTGCCTCGGTGATGACCTTCCAGGCACCGGCCTCGAGCTCCTCCTTGATCCACTGCACCCAGAGGTAGGGCGCATAGTTGACCTCGGCGTCCTTCGAGCCGACCTCGGAGAGGACGGCGAAGTCGCGGGCGAGGTCCGCGATCAACTCGAGCTTTCGCTCGCGCGCCATCTCGATCGCACCGTCCGAGATCTCGACGTGAGAGAAGCGGTGGTCGGTCAGCCAACGCTTGTACTCGTCGATCTTGCCGCGGACGACGACCGCCTCGAACAGCGTGCCGCCGCAGACGACCGGCGCGTCGAACGAGCGGTAGAGCGCGATCTTCTTCTCGAGGTTGCGAGTGACATAGGACGTCCCCCAGCCGAGCTTGACGATGTCCACGTAGTCGCCGGCCGTGTCGAACAGGCCCTCGATGTCGCGCAGGTTGAGCCCCTTGTCGATGACGTGGGTGAGCCCTGCGTGCCGCGGCTTCGGTGGGCGAGCCGGGAGATCGAGGAATCCGTCAAAGGCGGGCATAGAGCTCCTCCAGTTTCGCGATTGCACGCTCTTGGACGTCGTGGTAGAGCGAGCCGCCGTGTGCGTCGATTCCGACCGTGAGCGGGCCGAAGTCCTTGACGCGGAACCGCCAGAGGCACTCGGGCATGAGCTCTTCCCAGGCGACCTCCTCGATCTCCTCGATCTGGGTCGTCTCGAGCGCTGCCGCACCGCCGACGATCGCGAAGTAGACCATGCCGAGTCGCCGCATCGGCTCGATCGCCTCGTCGGGAAAGCCGCCCTTGCCGCAAATGGCCCGGACGCCGTACTGCTCCCCGAGCGGCTCGGTGAAGCGCACCATGCGGGCGCTGGTCGTCGTGCCGATGCACATCGGCTCGTAGCGGCCCGGGCCAAGCTTGCGGACGTTCGGCGCCGTGTGGAGAAGGAAGGCGCCGCGCAGGTCCATCGGCGGCTCGACCCCCTGATCGAAGATCCGGATCTGAGTGCGGTCGCGGATACCGATGATGTGCCCTTGGACCGTCACCTCGTCGCCGGCGCGCAGCTGCAGGATCTCGCGCTCGTCCGTAACTGGAAATGTCACCTCGTGCCGGGCCATGGCTACGAAGGACACCGCCCGGGGACTGTCCCCGGACCGGTCCCCGAAGGACACCGCCCGGGGACTGTCCCCGGACCGGTCCCGCCGGGGCGATGGAAAGTGTCAAAGAAGTGTGTCAATTCAAGCCTCCCGATCGAACTCGATCTCGCCTTCTGACGAGACGTGCGCCGACGCCCGGCGTGCGGCCCAGCACTGGTAGTTGACCGCCACCGGATTCAGGGTCATGTGCGTGTCCGCGTGCTCGATGTGGCACTGCAGGACGGTCACGTCGCCGCCGAGGCCCATCGGGCCGATGCCGGTCTCGTTCAGGAGCCCGTACAGCTCGTCCTCGAGCCTGGCGACGTGCGGGTCGGCGTTGCGGGTGCCGATCGGCCGCGTGATCGCCTCCTTCGCGAGGTACATCGCGTAGTCCGCCGAGCCACCGATCCCGACCCCGACGATGCCGGGTGGGCACGGCTTGCCGCCGGCGCCGACGATCGACTCGAGCACGAACCTCTTGATCCCCTTCACGCCGTCGGCCGGGGTGCACATCTTGAGGAAGCTCATGTTCTCGGAGCCGGACCCCTTCGGCACGCACTTCACGTCGAGCCCGTCCCAGTCGTTGATGAATTCCCAATGCACGATCGGCAGGCGGTACCCGGTATTCGCCCCGGTGCTCTCGCGCGTGATCGTGTGTACGGCGTTCGAACGGAGTGGATGCTCCAGGGTGGCGCGCTCGGTGCCGGCCTTCAGAGCGTCGTAGATGCGCGCCGGGTGCAGCGGAAAGTACTCGCCGACCCGGCATGTGTAGACGGCGATCCCCGTGTCCTGGCAGACGAGGTTCTTCGCGTCGTCCGCAACCTGGACGTTCCGGAGAATGGTCGAGAGAACGCGGCGGCCCGGAACGGAAGTTTCCCTCTCCGCGGCTTCCGCGAGAGCGTCGCGGAGATCCTGCGGGATGTCCCTGAGCGCCCAGACGTAGAGATGGGCGGCCGCGTCCTCGACGATCTGCTGGAGATCGGTCGCGACCGTCGTCATGCCCGCGCCTTCGCGGCTGCGGCGACGCCGGCCCGCCGTCCGAACACGCAGCACTCGAGCAAGGAGTTGCCCATCATGCGGTTTCGCCCGTGCGTTCCGCCCGCGATCTCGCCGCACGCGTACAGGCCCTCGAGCGTGGCCTCGCCGTGCTCGTCGATCACAAGCCCCCCGTTTTGGTAGTGGAGCACCGGGTAGGTCAGGATCGGCTCGGAGAGCGGATCGATGCCTGCGGCTCGATACCGGCGGAGCATGTATGGCAGCGAGATCTCCGCGTCGTCTTTCGCTATATGAGTGGTGTCGAGGAGAACCGCGGGGCGGCCATCCTCGGTGGGAACGCCGCGCCCCTCCCTGACCTCGGTGAAGATCGCGTCCGAGACTGCATCCCGCGGCCCGAGCTCGTCCGTGAAGCGCTCGCCCCGCGCGTTCACGAGGGTCGCGCCGTAGGCGCGGGTCGTCTCCGGGATCGAGTAACCCTCCATGCTCGGCGGCCACGCGCCGCCGTTCGGGTGGTACTGCAGGGCGTCGAGATCGCGGGCCTCCGCGCCGAGGCCGAGCGCGATGCGGGTCACCTCGCCCGTCGCCCCGGCGTGATTCGTGGACAGCTCGCCGCGCTCCTCCGCCTCGCTGTAGCAGCGTCCCCCCGCCGCGAGCACGACCGTCGCCGCAGCAAGATCGACCTCACTGCCGTCCTTCCGCCGGCACGTCGCGATCCAACCGTTCCCGGCTCCGCGAAGCCCCACCAGCGGGTGATGTGGAAGCTCGGTGCCTCCCGAAACCGCGTATGCCTCTCGCAGCGCCTTCGTGATCGCGTGCCCAGTGCGGTCGCCAACCTGCAGCAGGCGCTTCTGACTCGCGCCGCCGCATCGCGCGAGGCGGTAGCCGCCGTTCTCGCGCGTGAACTCGACCCCGAGCTCCTCGAGCCAATGGATGGCGCTCGGCGCCTCGCTCGTCAGGACCTCGACGAGCTGCCGGTCGGCCGTCTCGTGCGAGCTGCGCCAGACGTCCTCGGCATGCTGCTCCGGAGAGTCGTCCGCGCCGACCGCAGCCTGGATGCCGCCCTGCGCCTTCGCAGAGTTGCACGACTGCAGCGAGCCCTTCGTCGCCAGGCCCGTGCGCGCCCCCGCCCGTTGCGCGGACAGCGCGGACGCGAGCCCGGAGGCCCCGCTTCCGATCACGAGCACGTCAAAGAGAGTCGGCTCCGCCACGGCCCAATGAGTGTACCAAGCTAATTCCGGCTATCAGCTCTTCTAATAGCTGACGGGCTCGAGCCGGCTCCCTCTCTCACCAGATCGACCGGAGCAGCTCGGCGATCTCGCCCGGCGTCGCAGATCGTGGATTCGCCTTCGCGCCGGCACGCGCCGCCGTCACCTCGGCCAGCTCGTCGAGCTCGTCCGCCGGAACGCCGAGATCGCGAAGACGCCGGAACCCGCCGAGCCGCGCCAGTTCCTCGACTCGCCGGACCGGGTCGGCGGTAGCCATGGCCTCGCCCAGACGGCGGATCGCGTCACCGGCGACCGGCTCGTTGAAGCGCAGAGCGGCCGGAAGGCAGATCGCGTTCAGAGCGCCGTGGGGGAGGCCGTAGCGGCCGCCGAGCGCCTGCGCCATGGCGTGACCGAGAGCGAGCCCCGAGGCCGCGAGCGCCGCGCCCGCCTCACAGGCTCCCTCGAGCAGGTGCGTCCGGACGTCGAGATCGTCGCCGCCGGCCGCCAGGACTCGCGGCAGCCACTCGTTGATCAGGGCCGCTCCAGCGAGCGCGTGGGCGTCCGCCTCCTCGTTTCGACCGCGCACGTAGAGCGCCTCGGCGCAGTGGGCGAGCGCGTTCAGAGCAGTGCCCGCGGTCTCGGAGGCCGGAAGCTCGAGCGTCAGCCGCGGCTCGTACACGACGGCCGCGAGCTGCGCGCCCGAGCCGCCGGCCTTCGTCCGGGCGCCTTCGTCGCGCATCCCGAAGTACGGCGTCCACTCGGCCCCCGCATAGGTCGTGGGAATCGACACGACCGGGAGCCCGGTGCGGGCCGAGACCGCCTTTGCCGTGTCGATCGCACTGCCGCCGCCGAGCGCCACCAGCCCGTCGGCCTCCTCCGCGGCCGAGGCGGCGCGGGCGACCGTCGTGATGGGCGCATGCGCGCGAACGCCGTCGAACCGTCGCCACCGAGGAAGCGCGAGCTCACGCCAGCGTGGGGTCGTCACGACCAGCGGGTCGTCCAACCCAAGGTCGGCGACGACGCCGGGAAGCTCCGCCAGGCCCCAGCGTACGATCACCGCGCTCGCGAGCGAGCGTAGTCGAGGAACGCCTCGGAGGCCCGGCTGAGCGTGCGGCCACCCGCCCGGACGACGTAGATCGGCCGGGCGGCCTCGAGGCCCGCGACCCGGGCGACGGCGATTGCGCCCGCCGCGAGCTCGCCTTCGATGGCGGTGCGCGAGATGAAGGCGACGCCGTACCCGGCCGCCACGGCGCTCTTGACCGACTCCTGAAGGCCGAGCTCGAGGCCGCCGGGCAGGTCGCGAAGCCGCACGCCCGCATGACGAAGCTCCTCCTCCACGACCTGGCGCACCCCAGCTCCCTCCTGCATGACGACGTTCGTCTCGGCAAGCAGCTCCTGCAGCGAGACGCTGCGCCCCGCGAAGGCGTGGCCGGGCGGTACGGCGAGCACGATCTCGTCGAGTGCGAGCTGCTCGAACTCGAGCGAGCGCAGGCGCCGGAGCGCGCCGACGACGCCGAGCTCCAGCTCACGGTTTGCCACCTGGTCGATCACGGTCTGCGTATCGAAGATCGAGAGCGAGACCGAGAGCTCGGGATGCATCGACTTGAGCTCACAGAGCAAGAGTGGGACGAGATGCGCGCCCGGGCCTGTGGAAGCACCGATAGCGAGCGTCCCGTGCAGCTCGCCGGTCTCTTCGCGGGCGAGGTCCGAGACGACCTGCGCCTCGGCCTGCAGCATCCGCTGCGCTCCACGGTAGAGGATGCGGCCGGCCGCGGTGGGCTCGACCTTACGCCCGGACCGGTCGAGCAGTCGTTGACCCAGCCGCTCCTCGAGCGCGCGCACCTGAAGGCTGACCGCCGGCTGAGTGACGCCGAGGCGTTCCGCCGCCTGGGAGAAGCTGCGGCGCTCGACGACGGCGCAGAACGCAGCGAGCTGTCTCGTGTCCATAAGGAACGATTATGGCCACGTAAGCCTGCGTACGAGAAACGTAAATACGGCGTGCGGTCCGGCGAGGCGAGGTATCCTCGGCCCGATGCACCGCCTCGCCTGCCTCCTCGGCCTTGCGCTCCTCCTTCCGGCCGCCACCAGTGCCGCGTCCCCGCAGAAGACGGGCGTCTACCGGGTCGTCGCGGTGAGCGCGAGCGCGCGGCTCACCTACACGGGGCGATCGGCGGACTTTTCCGAGCGAACGAGCGGGACGGCGGACCTCTCGGCGCGGAAGGCCCGGACGAAACAGCCGGCGCTGGTCACGATCCCCGCGAGCGGTAGCGGCCGTCTGGCCGTGAAGCTCTCGGTCAAGCTGTCCGAGCGAGCGACGATCTCGCAGCGGTCGGCCCCGACCCAGCCTTACGTCGAGCAGCGCTGCAGCAACTCGACATCTCGGGCAGTTCCCGGCGGCATCGTCCTCCGCCGGCTGAGCCGCGGTCAGGTCGAGGCTCGGTGGGCGTTCCGGCACGCGGCATTCGCCGTCTGTCCTGGCCCGGTGGGAATCGGCAAGCGCCTGGTGGGCGCGATGAAGCGCGCGATCCCGGCGAGCAGCCTGACGGGCGCACGCGTCACCTTTTCGCTCTCAGGCACCACGCCGTTCCATCAGGGCTTCTACACCGGCTCGTACCGCTGGCGCGCGACGCTCACGCTCAGCAGGGTCTGAGGCCGCTGGCTCCAGGAGCCGTCCCGCCGCGGGGCCATCGACGCGTCAGCGAGCGGGCGAGGCGACGCGGGCAAGCGGGGTGAACCGCTCCAGCTCACCGCCGCCGATGAGCACGCGGCCCTCGGCCTCCAGCCAGGCGTGCGCCTCGAAACGGCCGTCCCCGTCCCTCGCGACTCCGATGTGGAGGTCCGAGGCGAGGCTTTGCCGCGCCAGCAGCGTCTGCAGCGCGAGCGCCTGCGTGAGGCAGGTGGCACGAGGCACGCGCCGGCTAGCTGCGCTGACCGCCCAGGAGAGGTCGTCGACGGCCGGCGGACCCGCCCTCACGCGTGTGCCGCGGCGACCCGACACCGCCGCCACGTGCCGAACGTGCCGGAACGGCAGCGCCGTCAGCGCAAGCCTGTACCCCGCGACCACGACCCAGGCTCGGAGCAGTAGTGCCTGCCTCTTCGGCGGAAGCTGGACGAATCTCGAGAGCGCGCTCACGTGCGAACCTCGATCAGACGCTGCTCTGCGAGGTCGGTGAGGAGACCGATCACGTCGCGCCGGCAGCGCTCCGGCTCCACGTCGTATTCGGCCGTGATCGTCTCGCAGACGGCGGAGACGCGGCGCGGCTCCTGGATCAGCGACCAGATGCGCGCGCCCACCGGGTTCAGACCGTAGTAGACGCTCTCGTCGAGGCCTAGGATCACGGCCTCGTCGCCGAGCTCGCGCGACACCTGCCCCGCACTCGCGACGACGGTCGCCTGGGAATTGATCATTGCGCGGTGGGGGACGTCATGCGGGGCTCCGGCTTGCGGGTCAGGATACCGGGGGCGGGCGATCTCAGTACGTCGCGAGCGAGCCGCGCCGCTTGGCGAGCTCGAGAGCGCCGTTGAAGACGAGGAACGCCACCGGCAGGCTCACGGCGCTGATCAGCAGAAGGGCCCCCGCGTCGCCACTCCAGCCGGTACCACGAAAGAGCGCGTGGCGTACGCCGTCGAATGCGAAGCGAGTCGGCACCACGCGGACGATCGGATCGAGCCAGTCGGGGAGGACGCGAACCGGGAACGCCGCTCCGCCGAGCGTGCTCAGCGCGAGCGTCACCATCAGGCCTGCCAGCTCCGCCCGCTTGAACACCAGCACGCCGGCGGCGAGGACAATGCCGATGGCGGCCATCGCTGTGCCAGCGCACAGAAGGACAAGGGAGAACCCCAGCCAGCTGGCTCGCGACAGGTCGACGCCGAGAAAGAGCCACGCGACGAGGATGTAAAGGGTGGCTCGCGCCATCGCGAAGACGACATCGAAGCCGGCAAGGCCGATCGACAGCTCGCTTCCCCTGATCGGCTGCGCCACGAGCGCCTCCAGCGTTCCGGTCAGCTGCTCCTCGCGCATACGGTGGGCAATGCGAACGGAGGCCGTTTGAATAACGAGGCCCAGCGCGATTCCGACCGATGCAAACGCGAAGTAGTCCGGCGCGCCCGCAAGACCGGCGCTCGCGCCTCCGTGGAACGTCTTCGAGATGAAGAAGAAGATGATCAGATTCAGGAAGCCGAAGAAGATGTCCAGCGGAAGCGTCAAACGATACGAGCGGTTGATCATGTACTCCCGTCCAACGAGGGCGCGCACCGTCCCTGCTCTCGGCAGAGCCGGTCTCGGCTGGCTAAATGAGGCCAAGATCCACCGTGCGGTCACATTCGATCACGTCATCCTTCCGATGGGTGGCAACGAGCAGCGCAAGGTACCGCCGACGCTTGACGGCACGCCAGAGGCGGGCTCGCGCCGCCTCGTCCAGTGATCGTGTCGGCTCGTCGAGCAGCAACAACTTCGGATCGGCGAGGAGCGCACGCGCAAGGGAGAGTTGCTGCGTCATGCCGGTCGAGCAGTTCGAGACCTTCTCGCCGGCGATCTCGCGGAGCTCGAGCTCCTCTTCGAGCTCGGACACGACCCGGGCTGCAGCGCGCCTGTCGCGCAGGCGAAGGCGAGCGAAGAAAACGAGGTTCGCTCGACCGGAGAGCCGCAGGTCGAACGACCGCTCCTGCGAGAGGGAGACGCCGATCACCTGACGAGCCTCGAGCGAGCCGGCGGGGTGGCCGGCAATCGAGATGTGCCCGCGCGTTTGCCTGAGCGTGCCGGCGAGGCACCGGAGAATCGTGCTCTTGCCGGACCCGTTCTCTCCCAGTAGAGCGAGGCGCTGACCCGAGGCGACCTCGAAGTCCAACGGCCCGACGACAGTCCGACCGCCGAAGTCTCGTGCGAGACCGCGTACCGAGATGATCACGTCCGGGGTGCGACCGGGAACGTTCACGTTGCGGCCAAGCTGGTTCCGACCTCGTCGCTAGGGTGCGCCTGCGAGAGATGGCCCGGCAGCTTTCCCATCCAGACGGCGCTCCTCACTTCTACCAAGCCTACGGGCTCGAGATTGCCAGCCCGGTGCCACTTCCGGAGCTCGTGCCGGGCGGAACGGGCTCCGACGTCGTCATTCGCTTCGCGTCGGTCACTGATCGGCCCGGGCGCGACGCGTATTCCGAGTTGTTCGGAGACAGGATCGTCGTGCGTTACGCGGATATCGGCACGTTCGCGATGCGCGGTGGGCGAGAGGTCTGGGTCGATGCCCACCCCGGAGCGCGGGAGGCTGAGATCAGGCTCATCCTGACCGGCCCGGTGCTCGGTTTGCTCCTGCACCAGCGCCGTGTCCTCGTCCTTCATGCCAGCACCATCGACGTGAGCGGGGCCGCCGTTGGCTTCATGGGCTTCGCTGGTGCGGGAAAGTCGACAACGGCGGCCGCCCTTCATGCCCACGGCTACCCCCTGCTGAGCGACGATCTGCTCCCTATCGACCTCGGCGACGGCTTGCCGATGGCCCGCTCCGGATTTCCGCAGCTCAAGCTCTGGCCCGAGGCGCTCGTCGCCGTCGGGGGTACGCCCGAAGACCTGCCGCGCCTTCGCTCGGCGCGCGAGAAGCGGGCTCGCCGGGCCAACGGGTTTCAGCGGGCTTCGCTTCCGCTGAAGCGCCTGTACGTCCTGGAGAACGGCGAGCGACTCGCGCTCGAGCCGGTCTCCGGTGCACAGCGGGTGATCGAGCTGATACGCAACGCGTACGCCTCCTACGTTCCCGAGCTCATGGTCGAAAGCTGGCCCTTCGAGCAGTGCTCGGCTGTCGCCGAACGGGTTGCGGTACGACGGCTTCGGCGGCCGGCTCGGCTCGGCGGGCTACCCGACCTCGTTCGTCTCGTCGAAGCCGACCTGAGCCAAGAGGCCGACTGAGCGACTTCCGACCGCCGGCCGAGAATCCATCGTGGCGGCACAACGTCGAGCTCCGAGCGGCGCGAGCCGTAATGTAAGGAGAATGAAAAGGGCACCGGAATCCTTGCGATCGGCCGATTCGGGCTGTAGAGTTTCTACCGGTAAACGTAGTTTCCCAGCGCTCCCCAAGGAGGGGTCTAGTGAAGTCGGATATGCGCCAAGACGTGAAGCAGTCATACGTGAAGCCTGAGCTCGTGCGCTACGGTCCCGTCCAGGCACTCACGGCGGGGGGGCCCAATGGTACGAACGACGGCGCGGCTGGACTGGCGCTGAGCAGCGCTCCGTCCGACCGCGCGCTCAAGGACGATTTTGCGACGGTGGATCGCGCGGAGATTCTCGCCCGCCTCGCCGCGCTTCCGGTCACCACGTGGAGCTACAAGGCGGACGACTCCTCGATTCGCCACATCGGCCCGATGGCGCAGGACTTCTTTGCCGCGTTCGAGGTCGGCGCGGACAACCGCCACATCCATATGATCGACTCAGCTGGTGTCGCCTTCGCCGCCATTCAGGCGCTGCACGAGCTCGTGCAGGAGCAGGCGGCTGAGCTCTCCGAGCTTCGCGGCGAGCTCTCCGAGCTGAGACGGGGCGCGGCGGTAGCCGAGCTCGTCTAAGTCCCTGGGTCATTCCTCGCGTCTACGCGCGTCTACTGGCCACGCGAGAGCGCACCCGAGTTGAAGCCCACGCACCGCTCCTGCGAGCGGTGCGTGGGCTGACCCATAAAGAGCACCGTCGACCTTGCCGGACGAACGTGAGGCGATCCCAACAGATCGTCATCATCGTGCACCGCTGCGGCGGAGCAAGCCCGAACCCGACGCGTTTGAGAAGCCACGCCCAGCCGCACGCGACGTGGACGGCAGCGTCGACTCCAGCGTCCCGTAGCTCGATTTGACGGCCATCGCCGGCCTGATTCGTCGGGACGGCGCTCATGCGGATGGCGCGAGCGTTCGGAGCATGCTCGAGCGGCTTTCGCACAGGGGCGGGGAGGTCGGGGTCTGGGCTGACGGCCCCTGTGCACTCGGCTGGCGAGCACGTGACACTGAGTCATCTCCGACCGCCGGGAAGCAGGCCGTCCAGCTCGTAGGCCAGATGCGTATCCACAACCGCGCAGAGCTGGCTCATGCGCTGGGCATTGGAGTGAGCGATGACGCGGGGCTCGTTCTCGAGGCGTATCGAAAGTGGGGGTGCGGGGCGCCGAGTCACCTGATCGGAGATTTCGCTCTGGTCGTCTGGGACGCAGAGCGACGCTCTGCGCTCTGCGCCCGCGACCATCTCGGCGTCAAGCCGTTCCACTACTTCGTCTCCCGGGAGATCTTCGCGTTCGCCACGGAAGTCGGAGCTCTGCTCGCCCTTCCAGAAGTGCCGCGCCGGCTGAACGAAAGGACAGTCGCTGACCTCCTCCTCCCGATGGTGGAAGACCATGACAGCACGCTGTACGCCGATGTCTCCCGCTTGCCGCCGGCGCACTCGCTGCTCGTCCGGCCCACCACGACGGAGCGGCGAGCGTTCTGGCAGCCAGACGCAAGTCGTGAGATCAGGCTCGGCTCCGACGACGAGTATGCCGAGCGCTTTCGCCACCTCTTGACACAGGCGATCGCCGATCGGCTGCGCGGCCCGGGTCCGCCGGGCGCCGCTCTCTCCGGAGGACTCGACTCTTCGTCCGTCGCCACGATCGCCCAGCGGCTGCTTGCACCCGGAAGGCTCAAGACCTTCACAGCCGTGTACGAGGAGACTCCGGAGACTGACGAGCGTGAGTTTGCGCGAGCCGTCGCCCAGCATGCGGACGTCGAAGCTCATGACGTCCGGCCCGAGCGGTTCAGCCCACTCGAGAACAGCGCGCGTGCGATCTGGAAGGCGAGCGAGCCTCACTGGAATCCCCAGATCGCCCTCGCGTGGGCCGTTCTCGAGAGCGGCCGGGAGCAGGGCCTCCAAGCGATGCTGGAAGGTTTCGGAGGCGACTGGGTCGTTTCCTTCGGCTTGGCCCGGCTGGCCGAGCTCGCTCGCGCGGGTCGAATTCGCTCTCTGTTGTCGGAGTCCGCCGCGCTCAGTCGCCGCGGAGGTCAGACCACCTCGAGCATGGTGGTGTGGTACGGCTTGCGACCGCTCGTGCCGGCCGGGCTGGCGAGGATCGCTCGGCCCCTGCGGCGCCGCCGCTCGGCGTGGCTCGATGACGTCCCCCTCGCCACCGCCTTCGCGAGCCGGCCAGAGATTGCGGAACGCGTGGCGCTTGCGGACGCAGAAGGGCTCACGCGAGCTCGAAGCGCTCGCCTGGATCACGCTCGACACCTCTCGTCTGGTATCGGCCACTTCTCGCTCGGCATGCTCGACCGCGTCTATGCCGAGCACGGAATCGAGCCGCGCTTTCCGTTCCTCGACGTCCGGCTCGCCGAGCACTGTCTCGCGCTCCCGGCCGACCAGAAGCTTCGAGACGGTTGGACTCGCTGGTCGCTGCGATCCGCGATGGGCGGCGTCCTTCCGGAGCAGGTGCGGTGGCGTTTGACGAAGGCCAATCTCGGCTTCAGCTTCAGCCGCAAGCTACTGACGGTCGACCGAGAGGTGATCGAGGAGGCCCTTTTCCGCAATCCCGGCTCGATAGCGCAGTACGTCGATCTGGAAGCCTTTCGCGTCGACTACGAGAGATTGCAGACGGTGTCTCACCTGGCGCCCGAAGCGATCAAGCCCGCATACGCGCTCTGGAGGGTGGCGGCGCTCGCCCTCTGGCTCGATTACAACAAGCTGCCGTAGGGCAGCCGATTACGTCGAGGCTGACCGGCTCGAAGCCTGACGGGCCCGCGCCGGCTCGCCGACCATGCCGGACAGCCGCGAAATCGCCTCGAGCGTCTCGCCCGAGTCCACGAGCCGCTCGAGCTCGAGCAGGCCTTCCTCCAGCCGGTCGGCGTCGACGGGCGGCCGGGTGACGCGCATGATCTTCGGGTGCTCGGTGGGCACGATCGTCTCGTCCGCGCCCCACAGCTCCTCGTGCAGCTTCTCGCCGCGGCGGATTCCCACGAACTCGATCGGGATCTCGCGGTCGGGCTCCTTGCCCGAGAGGCGGATCATGTTGCGGGCCAGCTCGACGATCGGCACGGGCTCCCCCATGTCGAGCACGAAGAGCTGGCCGTGACCGCCGATCGCGCCGGCCTGGACGACGAGCGAGACGGCCTCCGGGGTCGTCATGAAGAAGCGCGTCATCTCCGGGTGCGTCACGGTGACCGGCCCGCCCTTCGCGATCTGGCGGCGGAAGACCTGAATCACGCTACCCGCAGAGCCAAGCACGTTGCCGAAGCGGACCGCCGTGAAGACGGTCGGCACGTCCTCGTGCGCCCCGTAGGCCTCGACGATCCACTCGCACACCGCCTTGCACTGGCCGTAGACGGCAAGCGGGTTCAGCGCCTTGTCGGTCGAGATCAGGACGAAGCGCTCGGCCCGAAACTCGACGGCGACTTCCGCCAGCAGCTTGGTCGTGAGCACGTTGTTGCGGATCGACTCGAGCGGGTTCATCTCCATCAGCGGCACGTGCTTGTACGCGGCGGCGTGGAAGACGATCGCAGGCCGGTAGCGCTCGAACACGTCGCGCAGCCGGCCGCGATTCTGAATGTCCGCGAGCACGGGAATGGCAGCCGTGTAGTCACGCTCGTCGACGAGCTCGCGCTCGATCTCGTAGAGCGGCGTCTCGGCCTGGTCGACCAGCACGATCCGCGCGGCACCTCGCCGCGCGATCTGACGGCAGAGCTCGGATCCGATCGAGCCGCCCGCTCCGGTGACGAGGACGGTCTGTCCGCGCAGGTAGGCCGCGACCCGCGCCAGATCCACCTCGACCGGCTCGCGACCGAGGATGTCCTCGACCTGGACGGGACGGATCTGCCCGGCCAGGTTGTGATCGCCGGAGATCAGCTCGTACAGGCCCGGCAGAGTCTTCACGGGCACTCCTGCATCGCGTGCGATCGTCACGATCCTCTGGCGCGTCTCACCGGCTGCCGAGGGCAGCGCGATCAGCAGCTCGTCGGGCTTGTTGTCGCGCAGGATGTGCGGCAGCTCGTCGGTCGCTCCGAGGACGCGCACGCCGTGGACGCGAAGGTTCTTCTTACGCGGATCGTCGTCGACCAGCCCGATCGCGGTGTAGTCGAGCGCGCGCGAGCGCTGCAGCTCGCGGATCACGAGCTGGCCGGCGTCGCCGGCGCCGACGATGATCACCTCCCTGCCGCGGGCGAGCAGATTGCCCGCAGCGGGCCGCTCGATCACCGTTCGCGCGAGCAGGCGCGCCGCGGCCACGAAGGCGAGCAGCAGCAGCCAGTCCATGATCGCCGCTCCCCGCGGCACCCGCAGATCGTGGAAAGGGAAGACGACGTTGACGACCAGGTACGCAGAGATCGACCCGACGGTCACCCCGAGGGCCGCGCGCCACATGTCGCGTGTGGAGACGTAGCGCCACCAGCGGTTGTAGAAGCCGAAGAGGACGAAGACCGCCAGATTGACCGCGACGATCACGAGAATCGTCGAGACGTGCAGCCATGGCCGGTAGTACGGCGGAACGCCCCGGTCGAAGCGAAGCTGGAAGGCGAGATACCAGGCGGCCGCGATCAGCACGGCGTCCACGCCGAGCTGCCAGAGCCGGTGCCTGGTGATCGGGCTCCTCAGGAGACGGCCTCCACGGACGAAGCTTCGCGGATGGCCGAGACGACGCGCTCCTGCCGCCCCTCGTCGAGGCCGGCCCAGATCGGCAGTGCGACGTTCTCGGCAGCTGCGCGTTCGGTCTCCGGCAGAGAGCCCTCGCCGTAGCCGAGGAACCGGAGCGCCGGCTGCAGGTGCAGCGGGGTCACGTAGTACGAGGTCGCGGCGATTCCCGCAGCATCGAGCGCGGCGCGAAGGCGGTCACGCTCGGTCGTGCGAACCACGAACTGGTGATAGACGTGGCCCGGCTCGTCGGCGGGCAGCTCGCACAGCTCACCGAGCCCGAGCTCGCGGTAGCGGCTCGCGACCTCCCGCCTGGCGCGGTTCCACCCGTCCAGGTGAGGCAGGAAGAGCCGGAGCGCGGCTGCCTGCAACTCGTCGAGGCGGGAGTTGTAGCCCACGAAGTGGAAGTCGACCTTGTCCCGCGAGCCGTGGAAGCGAAGCATTCGCACCCGATCGGCGATCGCCTCGTCGGTAGCCGCGACGAGACCTCCGTCCCCGAGTGAGAAGAGGTTCTTCGTCGGGTAGAAGCTGAAGGTGGAGGCGGCGCCGGTCGTGGCGATGCCCTTCGCGCCGAAGGCCTGCGCGGCGTCCTCGATCAAGGGCACGCCGAGCGCCGCGAGCTCTGCCAGCGGCGCCGGTCGGCCGAACAGGTGGACGGGCATGATCGCGCGGGTCCGGCTCGTGATTCGTCCCGCCGCGTCGTCGGGATCGAGGTTGAGAGTCGCCGGGTCGATATCCGCGAAGACGGGTACGGCGCCCCGGCGGGCGATCGCCTCTGCCGTCGCGTAGAACGTGAACGAGGGGCAGATCACCTCGTCCCCGGGACCGATCTCCATCGCATCGAGCACCAGCACGAGCGCGTCGGTTCCGTTGGCGACGCCGACCGTGGCCGGTACGCCCAGATAGCGAGCGGCCTCCGCCTCGAATGCCTCGACATTCGGGCCGAGGATGAACCGGCCCGACTCGAGCACCTCGGCGAGGCGCTCCTTCAGCTCGGGCAGAAGCGGCGCGTACTGCGCCTTGACGTCATTGAGCGGGATCTTCGGCACGACGAGCGAGTCTAGACGACCGCATCCGCAGCACGAGGTACACGACCGCGCCCACGAGCAGCAGGACGACGGCGTACTCGACGAAGCGAAAATCCTCGTGGACACGGTGCCAGCGCGAGCCGACGGCCCACCCGATACCCGCGAAGGCGAGGCACCAGAGCGCGGATCCCGCCAGCGTCAGCAGCGTGTAGGGGCCGAGCGGCAAGCGGAAGACGCCGGCCGGAATCGAGATGAACGAGCGCGCGACGGGCGTAATGCGACCGACGAACGCGGCGGCCTGGCCAAAGCGGTCGAACCAGTGCTCCGCTCTCGCCATGCGGCTCGGCCCGAGATGCAGCCACCGGCCGCGCCGCTCGAGCAGCGGGCGGCCGCCGTAGGCGCCGATCCCCCAGCCGCCGAGGGCCCCCGCCAGGTAGCCGAGTGTTCCGGCGGCCGCGACGCCGAGAAACGCCGGGAACCCCGAGTGGAGCCGGTCGCCGAAGACAACGACACTCTGGCCGGCGAACGCCCCGGCCGCGAGAGCGCCCGCATAGAGCATCACGAGCTCGCTTGCCGCCGGAAACACGGCGTCCACGAGCATGAGTCCGAAGATGGCGTAGACGCCGTGATTCCCGATCGCGGACGTGATCGAGCCGCTGAGCGAGAGCAGCACGGGCGGATTTTAGCCGGCCGAGACGACGAAGTCGCGCGTCACGTCGACGCGCCCGAGCTCGCTCGACGCCGTGATCCGGACGCGATAGCGGCCAGGCGCGACAGCCTGCCGGCGGCTGTTCCGCCCGTCCCACGCCAGCGCGACATCCCCAGCCGGCTCCTGCACGCTCGAGAGGAGCGTCCGAGCGAGGATCCCTGTCCGCCGCTCGATTGCCGCCGTGACCCGCGCGGCGCGCGACAGCTTGAAGCCGATCGCGAGCCGGCCGCGCCGAGGCACGACTGCCTGGTCGAGCTGCAGGTACCCGAGCGTGTTGTTCACGACAAACGACCGCTCGGCCTTCGAGGTCCGCCCCGCGTCGTCGACCGCCGTCACGACCCAGCGCCACAGGCCCTCGGTGGGCGGCGGGAAGCCTTCGCCGGGAAAGGCGAACCGGTAGGTCCCCGGCAGCCTGGACGTGCCGCTCGAGTACTGGATCGCCCGGCCGGGACCGACCAGCTCGGCGGTGACCGTGGAGGGGCGGACAACCTTGTAGGCGAGCGGCTGGATGTCCGCGAAGCCGTCCCCGTTCGGGGAGACGACCGTCCCATCCGGCTGCGTCACCTGAACGCCGGAATAGGAGACGAGCAACGCATCTGCGACCGCGCGCTCGCCCGCCAGGCCGGAAGGTCGGCTGAGCAGCGTTCCCTCGAAGGCCATAGCCGCCGAATTGCCGATCGAGAGCCCGGCTGCAGTCACGGCGTGGAGGCGTGCGAGCGACTGCGCGAGCTCGAGGTTCGTCATCCCGGCGCTGTATCCCGGCTGTCCGCCGTCGACCGTGACGAGCAGGATGCTGCCATCCGCGCGCTGACCGACGGCGCACCGGCCCTGGCGCAGCGCGAGCTGGTCGATCGAGAACTGCTCGCCGGCCCGGAAGACGGGCCGGCCGCCTCGGACGAGGAGAGGCCCGCCACCCATTCCGTTCGGAAACTGCGACCAGCCCGAGCCGAGGAGCATGTGCACCGTCACCCTCGAGCCGGCGGGCGCCTCAGCGGTGAGGCTCTGGGCAGCCGTCCCGCGAGCGACGAGAACCGCGCCGGCAGGCGGGATCGCGGTGCCTCCGCCGGTTCGGAGCAGAGACACGGCGCCCGAGACGTCGACGTTCGAGGCGACGGCGGGAAAGCTCGGAAGAACGGCCTCCACGGTGTCGGTCGCCGCCGGTGTGGTTGGCCCCCAGACCGGCGTATAGAGGGTGATTCCGTTGGTCGTCGGCAACTGATTCAGCGCGATGCCGGGATGGCGCGCGCCGGTTCCGGCCCAGGTAGCGAAGAACGCGACCCGCTCGACGTGGAGATTTCCAGAGGCATCGATTCCGATACTCGACTGGCCGGACAGCGGCCGACTTCCGAGCACCCCGCCGCGGAGGTTCAGACCGCTCGTCTGCTCGTCGCCGCTCACACCCGCGACGGTCGCCTGCGGGGAGATGCGCCGCTCGATCGAGGTCAGTCTCTCGAGTCCGGGGATGACGCCGTTCGACAGCTCGGGGCGAAGGTCGTACAGGCCACCGGGCCGCGGCGCCGTCAGGACGTGCATCACGACGGGCCCGTGGCTCGTGAACTGGATGTCGCGCTCGTAGGTGACGCCGGGCATCAGCGTCGTCGGGGCGGCGGCAGCGCCCGGCACGGCGAAGCCCGCCGCCAGGCAGGCGATGACGATTCGTCGCAGCATGACCCTCTAGGTCACGGTAGCGGAACGCTTGAGGGCCCGTGCGCTAGCGTCAGCCGTGCGCGAGCAGGGGTCGGGCGCTCGTGCGGGCGGCCTCCCGCATCGGCGACGCCAACCTCGACCGTGGCCGGGCATGCCGGGCGGTCGCACTCGCAGGCGAGGTCGACCCGCCCCTCGGCCGCGCGCGGCTCGTGCTCGGCGTAGAGGCGCCACTGCTCCAGGCGGCGGTCGTTCTCGCTTCGCCGCCGAGCCGCCACGTCGCCTCGATCGGGCTGCCGCAGCCATTCTCGGAGCGCCGGCTCGAAAGCCTGCTCGACGGCGGGGCGCGTCTCGGCGACGTCCCCCACCTCGACGACCGGAAACCCCATTGCACCCGCGTCTCGCCGGATGTGCTCGGCGAGCAGCTCGTCGCGGCGGGCACGGTTTGCAACAGCACGTTCCGGATCGCGAGTCCTCGACTCGGTGAAGGAGCCGCGCGTCGCGAGGAGCCGGCGCTGGAGATCGGTGTGCGCCACGACGAAGAGCGCCGGGGGACCTACGAGCTCCGGGAGCAGTTGCGGCCCCTCGGCGATCACGGGAGCGTCGTCCGGAAGCTCGGCCAGGTCCTCGAGCACCAGGCCGAACCGCCTGCGTGCCTCGTCCTCGAAGTCCTCGGACATCCGCTCAGACGAGCGCTCGACCCAGAGCTCGTCCAGCGTCATCCTGAGAGCCGGGACGTCCATGCGGTACGCGTGAGCGTACGTGCGCGAGTCGAGTGCATAGAGATGCAGGTCGTACCGGCGAGCAAGCGCGAGCGCCGCGGTGCTCTTGCCGACCCCGGACATCCCGCCGAGCCAGAGGATGGGCCAGCGACGCTGGTCTAGTTCCAGACCTTGACGTCCCGATAGAGGGTATCGCGCTGAACCGGCGTCTTGCCGAGCGCCTTGATCAGGTGCGCCAGCTCGTCGGCGGAGGTGCGGTGCGTCGTCCCGGCGGCGGAGACGACGTTCTCCTCGATCATCACCGAGCCCATGTCGTCCGCGCCGAACCCGAGTGCGACCTGGCCGATCTTGAGTCCCTGCGTCACCCAGGAGGACTGGATGTGGTCGATGTTGTCGAGGAAGATCCGGCTGACCGCCTGGGTCAGGAGGTAGTCGAAGGACGTCGGCATCGCCACGTCCGGCACCCGGTCCGAGAGGCGGTTGCCGTCGCGCTGAAACGTCCAGGAGATGAAGGCGCGAAAGCCGTGTGTGTCGTCCTGCAGCGCGCGGATCAACCGCATGTGCTCGACGCGCTCGGCGAGCGTCTCGACGTGCCCGTACATCATCGTCGCCGTGGTCGAGATGCCGAGGCGATGCGCGTGACGCATGACGCCGAGCCACTCGGCCGAGGTCGTCTTCTTGGGGGCGATGACGTTGCGCACGCGGTCGACGAGGACCTCCGCGCCGCCGCCCGGAATCGAGTCGAGCCCCGCGTCTCGGAGTCGCGACAGCGTCTGCGGGATGTCGAGCTTCGAGCGGCGCGCGATGTGCTGGATCTCGGAGGGCGAAAGCGCGTGCAGGTGGACCCGGTAGCGCTTCTTGATCGAGCCGAAGAGGTCCTCGTAGTAGTCGATGCCGAGGTCGGGATGGTGGCCGCCCTGCATGAGCAGGCCGGTGCCGCCGAGGGCGAGCGTCTCCTCGATCTTCTTGAAGATGACGGGCTTCGGGAGCAGATAGCCCTCCCGGCGGTCCCCGGGAGAGCGGTAGAACGCGCAGAAGTCGCAATCCGTGTAGCAAATGTTCGTGTAGTTGAGGTTCCGGTCGATGATGAACGTCACGCGTGCCGCGTCTGTCTTGCGCGCGCGGAGCTCGTCGGCGGCGCGCCCGACTGCGACGAGGTCGCGCGACTCGAGCAGCTCCTGTGCATCGGCCTCGTCGATCCGCTCGCCTGAGACGGCCTTGTCGAGAACTGCGGCGACCGTCACGCCGGCACTTCCTCCCTTACGAAACGGAGCTCCGGAACCCTCTCGAGCTCGCCTGCTTCTTGGGCGAGCTCGAGGAACGTCATCAGCCCCGCTCGCTCGCGCGGCCCGAAGCTGTAGTGGAGCTTCTCGAAGTAGCGGGCCAGGAAGCCCGCCGGGTAGCCGTACCGCTCGCTCGCCTCGCGCGCGAGACGCTCTGGCTCGGCCCGCGCTCGGCGCACCGAGGCGACGAGCGCGTCCTCGAGCTCCGCGAGCGCGGGATCGGAAGGCTCTCGCGCCGCCCAGACCGCGAACACCATCGGCAGCCCGGTGCGCTCGAGCCACAGGCGGCCGAGATCATGGTGCGGCGTGGGGTCCTCGAACGCACTCTGGAGGGCGGCGTCGCCGATCAGAAGCTTGGCGTCGGCCTTCTCCCCGAGCGCGACGTGCTCCGCCTCCGGCAACAGCACCTTCGTCAGCACGACCGAGGTGGCGCTCTCCGGGGTGACGGCGATCGAGCGGACGTGCTCGAGCGGGAGCCGGGAGACGAGCTGGATCGAGTCGACCGCGCCTTCGGATGACACGCAGAGCCGCGGCAACAGGCGGAGCCGGCCGGCGTGCCGCGCGTATTCGATCGAGGAGATCGGGGCAATGTCGCAAGCGCCGGCGAGCAGCAGCCGGTTGAGCTCCGTCGGGACGCCGACGACCTCCTCGACCTCGGCCTCGAGCCGGTAGAAGACCGGCGCCATGTTGACGTAGCCGATGCGGCCGAGGCGGATCATTCGGCCATGTCCACGAGGGCCCGGTTCGGGGACTGTCCCCGGTCGGGTCCTGAGGGGGCAGTTGTGGAAGGATTGTTCCAAATTCGTAACGGGTTGTAGAGCGTGTCACGCTGGACCGGCGCTCGGCCCGCCGCTCGGACGATGCGGACGAGCTCCTCGATCTTTTGCTCCGTCTCGGTGCGCGCGCCCGCCGCATGGAAGATCTGCTCGCGGACGACCGTGCCCTGGACGTCGTTCGCGCCGAAGTGGAGCGCGACCTGGGCAAGCGGCAGCCCCATCATGATCCAGTAGGCCTTGACGTTCGCGATGTTGTCGAGCATCAGGCGGGAGACGGCGATCATCTTCAGGTCATCGCTCCCCGTCGTGTGCCGCCAGCCGCGTCGCTCGAAGACCGTGTTCTCCGGATGAAACGCGAGCGGGATGAAGGCGAGGAAGCCGCCCGTGGAGTCCTGAAGCTCGCGGAGCCGAAGCAGGTGATCGATCCGCTCCTCGTAGGTCTCCACGTGCCCGTAGAGCATCGTGCAGTGCGTCGGGATCCCCAGCTCGTGCGCCGTCCGATGCACGTGGAGCCAGGTGTCCGAAGATTCCTTGCCCGGAGCGACGAGTCGCCGGACGCGATCCGCGAACACCTCCGCGCCGCCGCCGGGAAGCGAGCCGAGCCCGGCCGAGCGCAGCTCGCGCAGGACCGCCTCGTGGGAGAGGCCGGAGAGCTTCGTCATGTGGTGGATCTCGCTCGCCGTGAAGAGCTTCAGGTGCACGTCGGGCAACGCCTCGTGGAGCCGGCTCACGATCTCGACGTAGTAGTCGAGGTCGACGTGCGGGGACTCCCCGCCCACCATGTGGATCTCCGTGAAGCCCGTCAGCTCCCGCTGCCGAAGCGCGTCCTCCGCCAGCTCCTGGCCGGAGTAGGTGTAGGCCTCGGCCTGCCTCTGCGTGACCGCGAAGGCGCAGAACTTGCACTTGACCCGGCAGACGTTCGTCTGGTTCAGGTAGAGGTTCTGGACGAAGTAGACGTCGTCCGTCCCGCCGCGTCTCCGGCGCGCAAGATCCGCGAGCTCCCCGAGCGCGAGCAGGTCGTCGGATTCGAGCAGGACGAGCCCGTCCTCGAAGTCGAGACGCTCGTTCGCCTCGACCTTGTCACGGACGAGTTCGAGCGACGAGACCGCTCCCGCGACGGTCACTCCTGACTACCTCTCACGATCCACGACAGCGTAGGTGAGCGCCTCCAGCTCGCCGCGATGGAGCGCGCCGTTCAGAGCCGCGCGCGCCCGGGCCGCGTACTGCAGGGCGACCTCACGCGAGCGCTCGAGAGCACCGGTGGCAGCGACGCGAACGAGCGCGCCGTCCAGCGAGCCTCCGCCGAGCGCGCGACGCACGACCGGATCCTCTCGAGCGGCCAGGAGAAGCGGAAGCGTGGGCGTTCCCTCGCGAAGATCCGTTCCTGGCACCTTGCCGGTCTCGGCGGCGTCGCCGGCGCAGTCCAGGACGTCGTCGGCGATCTGGAAAGCCATCCCGAGCGCCAGCCCGAACTCCCCCGAGCCTCCGCCCAGGCGGCAGGCCGCCTCGAACAGCTTCCCCGTCTTCAGCAGGCAGCGCTCGAAGTAGCTCTCGATCGACGTGTCGGGATCGAACGCCTGGCGGCGCTGGAGCGCTTCCCCCCGCGAGAGGGAGACGGCCACTCCGGCAAGCAGGTCGACCTTCTCGACGTCCCCGGCGCTCGCGAGCTCGCTGAACCCGCGGGCGAAGAGGTAGTCGCCGGTCGTGACGGCGGTTGCCGGCCCGTGCACGCTCCACACCGAAGGCCGGCCGTGCCGAAGCTTCGCGCCGTCGATCAGGTCGTCGTGCACGAGCGTCGCCATGTGAACCAGCTCGACCGCCACGCCGGCCGCGAGCGGCGGCGGAGCCCCGCGGGGCGACGCCAGGAAGACGAGCAGCGGACGAAGGCGCTTGCCCCCCGCGAGCGCTGCGGCGGCGGCCCGCGCGGCTGTTCCGCTGTAGCAACCGACGCTCGCCTCGAGCCGCTCCTCGACCGCCTCGAGGTACGCGTCGAGGCCGGGGGTCCGGGCGATGCTCGCGAGCGCGGTCATGGCGCGTCCCCCACGTGCAGTGCCACTATCCCTCCGGCGAACAGGCGAAACGAGACCGCGTTGAAGCCGACCGCCTCGAGCATCGCGGTCAGCTGCTCGGGCCCGGGAAAGCGGCGGACGCTCGCCGGTAGGTACGCATAGGCCGAGCCGCCCGGCAGGAGCTTGCCGGCGAGGGGGATCAGGGCGTCGAACCAGAGCCGGTAGAAGGGCGTAAGGAGACCGCGAGGGCGCGTGATCTCGAGGATCGCGAGACGGCCGCCGCCCCGCAGGACGCGGCGAAGCTCGGCGAGCGCGCCCTCCAGATCCTCGACGTTGCGCACGCCGAACCCAACCGTCGCAGCGTCGAAGGCCCCGTCGGGGAACGGCAGCGCCAGGAGGTCGCCGCGCACCCACTCCACATCGGGCGCTTTGGCGCGCGCGCGCTCGAGCATCCGCTCGGAGAAGTCGAGGCCGGTCACATCGCCGCCCGCTTCGCGTGCGGCAATAGCTAGATCCCCGGTCCCACAACAGGCGTCGAGGACCCTGGCTCCGGCTGTGACGACCGACCGAGCAGCAATCCGGCGCCAGCGCCGGTCGAGACCCACCGTCATGACGCGGTTCATGGCGTCGTAGACCGGCGCGATCCGGTCGAACATGCGGCGGACGGCGTCCGGCGCCAGAACGCCTGCCTCTAGGCTCATTTCTGACCCCATCGCCGGACCAGAGTCTGCTCGAGGCCGAGCTGGTCGAGGCAGCGGCCGACCACGAAGTCGACCAGATCGTCCACGGAGCTTGCGCCGTGGTAGAAGCCCGGGGCCGCGAAGAGGATCACCGCACCGGCCTGGCGGAGCCGGAGCATGTTCTCGAGGTGGATCGTCGAGAGGGGGGTCTCCCTCGGCACGAGCACGAGCTTGCGGCCCTCCTTGAGCGCGACGCTGACTGCGCGGTGAATGAGATTGGCCATCGCACCCGTCGCCACGGTGCCGAGCGTTCCCATCGAGCACGGGCAGACGACGTAGCCGTCGACCCGCGCCGAGCCGCTCGCGTACGGCGCCTTCCAATCGTTCGGGTCGTACACCCGCGCCGCACCGTGGGCCGGCTCGATGAAGCGGGCGAGCGTCTCGTCGCGCGGGAGCGACGCGTCGCCGTAGAGCTCGGTGGCGAGCACCTCGACGCCGGCCGCAGAGGCGCAGACACCGACCTCGCAGTCGGCGTCCGCGAGCGCCTCGAGCAGACGCCCGGCGTAGGGAGCGCCCGACGCCCCGGTTATGCCCAGGAAGATGTTCGTCGACGACCTTTCGCCCGGCCGCTACTTCGCGCCCTTCGAGGCCTCGAGGAACGTGGCGAGGTTCTGCAGGTTCTTCGTGCCGAGCGAGGCGAAGGGCGGCATCGGCGAGCCGGGGTTCACGCAGGAGGGGCACTTGAGGTGGCGGATCTGAAAGTCGGTTCCCTTGTTCTTCGAGCCCTCGGCGGTGAGGTCCGGCGCGCCCGCGAAGCCGCCGCCGGTGTTGATGTACGAGTGGCAGTTGAGGCAGCCGGCCTGGGCGAAGAGCCGGGCCCCGGGGATCGCATTCTTCGGCAGGCCCTCCTTCTTCACCCACTGAGGAACGGCCGCGAGGTTCTCGCTGCCGAGCGACTCCCGCGCAGTCGCCCCCTTGAAGGTCAGGACGCCCATGGAGAGCACCGTGAGGATCGCCGCCACCACGGCGACCGGGCGGCGGAGCAGCCGGCGCTCGCGACGCAGGTCGATGAACGGGAGCGCCAGCAGCAGCATGAGCGCGATCGTCGGGATGCCGACCGTGCCGAGAATGACCGAGTTCGGCCACTTGAAGATCCGCAGCAGGTAGAAGAGGAAGTAGAAGTACCAGTCGGGGCGCGGCACGAAGTTCGTCGTGCCGGGGTCGGCCTTGTCGGTGTAGAGCGGCCCGAGCCAGCCTGTCGCGTCGGGCTGCTCGTGCGCCGTGAACTTCCAGATCACGGCGAGGGCGATGATGACGACGACGACGACGAGGCTCATCACCGTGTCGTGGAACATCGCGAACGGGTAGAAGGGCTTCCCCCGGTCCTTGACGTCCTCCTTGTAGCGCTGGAACGCCGCCCGCCGCTCGTCCAGGCGGGTGCTCATACGCCAGCCTCTTGAGGCTCATGCGGAGCGGGCGACTGACGACCGCAGGCGTCACTCCGGCGACCCCAGACCCGTAGGACGGTCATAGGTCAACCTCGTGAAGCTCATGCGGAGCGGGCGACTGACGACCGTAGGCGTCACTCCGGCGACCCCAGACCCGTAGGGTGCTCATCGCGCGTACCCCCCGCGCCCGGCGGGCCTCGTGAGCCCCCGGCGAGCCGACGGCTGCCCGTCGTCGACGCGGTCGGAGCCCGCCGCCTCCTTCGACCACGGCGGCGAGGAGACGCCGAGCCGGATCACGAGGTAGAGGTGCAGGCCGATCAACCCCATGATGGCTCCCGGGAGCAGCAGCATGTGAATCGCGTAGAAGCGGCTCAGCGTCTCGTTGCCGATCTCCGCACCTCCCTGGAGGAACTGCGCGACGAACGGCCCCAGGAAGGGCGCCGTCCCGTTCAGGTTGATCCCGACCACCGTGGCCCAGTAGGCCGTCTGATCCCACGGGAGCAGGTAGCCGCTGAACCCCTCGAGCATGCCCATCACGAGGAGCAGGACGCCGATGATCCAGTTCAGCTCGCGCGGATACTTGTACGCGCCGAAGAGGAAGACGCGCGCCATGTGGAAGAACATCAGGATGATGAAGACGCTCGCGCCCCAGCGGTGCATGCCTCGGACGAGCCAGCCCAGCGTCAGGTCATCGGTGATGAAGCGGATCGACTCGTACGCCGTGTTCGGGTCGGGCTTGTAGTACATCGCGAGGATCACGCCCGTCAGCGCCTGGACGAGGAACGCGGTCAGCGTCGCCGAGCCCAGCGTGTGGAACCAGTTGGTGTCGCCGGGAACCTTGCGGAAGAGGAAGTACTTCGTTGCGCCGACGAGCCCCGAGCGCTCCTCGACCCAGTCGAGCGGGTAGAGCACCATCTTCTCCATGCGCTGCCGGCGCGCCGACTTCTTCCGAGGAGGCACTACGGGTTCCCCGGAGGCTGGAGGGGATAGAGCCACGACTCGATCCCGTCGATGTGCTCACCGGGATACGCCTGCTTGTACTGCTTGATCCGGGCGTCCTTGCCCGTTCCCTGCACGTGCGAGATGCTGTAGGTCTTGCCGAGGAAGAGACGTCCGTTCCGGATGAAGAACTCGTAGCGGTCGAGCGAGCGGACGGGCGGGCCGGCAATCCGGTTCCCTTCGGTGTCGTACGACCCGCCGTGGCAAGGGCAGCCGAAGTTGGACGGCTGCGTCGGCGTGATGTCGACTTCCGCTCCGCCCTTGGTCCGAAGGGTCTTCTGGTTCTTCGAGTCAGTCGGGCCGCCCGGTTGCACCGGGCAGCCGAGGTGGACGCAGTGGTTCGAGATCACCGTGAAGCTCGGCGTGCTGTTCAAGGCGCCGTTGTTGCGGACGAACGCCGTGCGGCGCGAGACCTCCTGACCAGGCTCCTTCAGGAACGTCGCGACGCGCCACTGACCCTCGGGAAAGTTCGAGATCGGGCCGAGGTCGACATCGGGGGCACCCTGATGCAGGAAGGCGGGCATGACCATGAAGCCGAGCGCCGGCACGGTGACGAGGCCGCCGATCGCTGCCCCGAGCCCGAGAGTCGCGCCCTCGAGGAACTTGCTGCGCGGGTAGCGGTCGATCTCACCCTCGTCCAGCTCGGGCAGCGCCGCTTCGCCCTCGTTCGCCGGTCTGGCCGGCGCGCCGTGAGACGACATCTCGGGCCCGCTCCCGGCCGGCTCGTCCGCAACGGGACGCCGCTGCTCCGTCGTCACGTCTCGCACCCAGAGGAAGCCGAAGACCGCTGCGATCACCGCGCCGGCCGCCACGGCCGCCCAGCTGACGATCAGGCCCGCGAGGATGCAGACGATGCCGACGGCGAACCCGACCGGCCAGAGGCTCGGAGGCGAAACGTGAGGCCTGTGATCCCCGCTCGAGGGTTCCACCTTTGTAACGGCTCCCTTCGCTTACCTATGCGGATTCAACCGCCCTTTGTAGCGCTTGTCAACGACGTAACGGACCGCGCAAGACGCTTCGCCCCCTTCGCGGTCTCGTTCCGTTGGACTGGGGGCGGGACGGAAG
Source organism: Gaiellales bacterium (assembly GCA_038253945.1). GTDB lineage: Bacteria > Actinomycetota > Thermoleophilia > Gaiellales > Gaiellaceae > JBBRYW01. Next base: position 384,686 of record JBBSGR010000001.1, on the reverse strand, counting down.
CTCGATCCCGTACTCGGCCCACCGGCCGTCGACCAGGCGGCGCACGTCGTCGGTCATCGTAATTTCCTCTGGCCACGGCCGTGCTCCCTCCGCCGGTCCTTTGTGGGTCGCGTCGATTCCGATCTTCCCTCCGTAGAACTGAAGAGTCGGTGCGTGGTCGAGGTGGTCGAGCGGCCCCTCGGAGATGAGGACGTCCCGCTTCGCGTCGACGTTCGCGCCGACGCGGAAGAGCACCTCGTTGTAGTCGTGCACGTCGACCCACTCGTCGACGACGACGACCGCTTTCGTGAGGCTCAGCATTCCGAGCCCCCAGATCGCGTGCATCACCTTCTGGGCATGTCCGGGAAAGGCCTTGCGGATCGAGACGATCAGGCAGTTGTGGAACGCGCCGGCTACGGGGAGGTCGTAGTCCACGATCTCCGGGACGGTCATCCGCACTGCCGGGAGAAAGATCCGCTCGGTCGCCTTGCCGAGCCAGGCGTCCTCCTGCGGCGGCTTGCCGACGACGATCGACGGGTAGACAGCGTCGCGGCGCATCGTCATCGCCGTCACGTGGAAGACGGGGAAGGGCTCGGGCGGGGTGTAGTAGCCCGTGTGATCGCCGAACGGGCCCTCGCTGGTCACGTCTCCCTGCTCGACGTAGCCCTCGAGCACGATCTCCGCGTTCGCGGGCACCTCGAGGCCGACCGTGCGGCCCTGCACCACCTCGACGGCCTCGCCGCGCAGGAAGCCGGCCAGCATCAGCTCGTCGATGTGCCTGGGGAGCGGAGCCGAGGCCGCGTAGGCGCTGACGGGATCGAGGCCGAGCGCTACCGCGACTTCGAGGCGGCCGTCCGTCGCCAGGTAGTCCATCCGGCCGTCCTTGTGGATCTGCCAGTGCATGGCGGTCGAGCGGCGATCGAGCTTCTGCATCCGGTACATGCCGACGTTGCGGGTGCCGGTGCGCGGATCCTCGGTGATGACCGCCGGCAGCGTGATGAAGGGCGCCGGATCGCCGGGCCAGCAGCGCTGGATCGGGAGCAGGTCGAGATTCACCTCCTCGCCGGTCAGCACGACGTCGTGGTGTGCCGCGCGCCGAACGGTCTTCGGCGCAGAGTCGGCGATCGACTTCAGCTTCTTCAGGCCGCGCACCTTGTCCACTAGACCTTGCGGCGGTTGCAGCTCGAGCACCCCCTGGAGCTTCTCCGCAACCGCATCGAGGGTCGGCGCGTCGAACGCCATGCACATGCGGCGCTCGGTGCCGAACTGGTTGATCAGGAGTGGATGCCGTGCCCGCTTCGGATGCTCGAACAGCAGCGCAGGGCCTCCCGCCTTCACGGTCCGGTCGACGATCTCGGTCACCTCGAGATCGGGGTCGACCTCGGCGCCGACGCGAACGAGCTCGCCCTCGCGCTCGAGGAGCGCGATCCAGGCACGAAGATCGGCCGGCGGAGCCACGTGATCAGTCTAGGGAGAGCGCGATGCGATACGCGTCTTCCGCAGAGGTAGGTGCCGGCTCCAAGCCGTCGAGAATCTGCTCGTAGCGCCGGCGCTCCCGCGTCAGCATCCGGTGGCCGATCTCCTCCTCGATCGTCTCCACCGCCCCCCAGAGCCGTGCCGCGGTCGCAACGTCGCCCTCCGACGCCGCTGTCGCCGCCAGGCCGGCGAAGCAAGAGGCCGCGGTGGCCTGGCTGCGGACCGAGCGCGCGATCTGGAGCGCCTCCCGGTAGCGAGCCCGCGCGGTGCCCGCGTCGCCGGCGTCCAGAGCGACGTCGCCCAGGCTATGGATCGTTGCCATCGCGAACGTGTCGTCTCCGGCGGCTCGCGACATTGCCAGGCTCTCCTCGAGGATGGCCCGCGCGTCGGCGAGGTCGCCCAGGTCGCGCGCAATCTCGCCCAGGTGGTGCAGCGACGAGCGGACGCCGTCAGCGTTCCCGCCGTCGCGGTGGAGCTGCAGCGCTTGCTCGAAGAATCTTCGCGCCTCCAGATCGCCGCGCGCCCACGCGATCGAGCCGAGCGCCTCGAGCGAGCGAGCTGTCCCCGCGTCGTCGCCCATCCCCGCGAAGGCGTCGCGGCTCCGCTCGGCGAGGTGCTCGGCACGATCGAGGCGGTTCAGCGAGAGGGCGACGATGGCGCCTGCCGCGAGGAACGACGCCTGGGCCGTCACCGAAGCGCCGTCGAGCCGCTCGAGCGCAGCATCGAGCCACCGCTCCGCCTCGACGAGATGATCGCGGCGGTACCAGAAGTGCATCAGCCGCGCGCAGAGCAAGAGGAGCAGTTCGGCATCCGAGTCGAGTGCCCAGTCGAGGACGGCACGGAAGTTGTCGTGCTCGGCTTCGAGCTCGTCCAGGACACTCTCCACCCCGGGGCCCCGAAACTCCAGAACGCGCCGTTCGGCGAGCTCGAGGAAGTACTCCGCGTGACGGCGCCTCGTGGCGTCGTCGAGCCCTTCCGCCGCGAACTCGCGAATCGTCTCGAGCATCGAGAACCGTCGCTCGTCTCGCTGGACGAGGTTCTTCTCGACGAGCGATTCCAGCGCGTCGAGCTCGGCGCCGCAGACCGCCTCCGCGGCGCCGAGCGTGAAGCCGCCGGCGAATGCCGAGAGCCGGCCGAAGAGCGTCTGCTCCTCCGGGGAGAGCAGATCGTGGCTCCACTCGATCGTCGCCCGCAGCGTGCGCTGCCGTTCCGGTGCGTCGCGCCGCGTGCCGCGGAGGAGCGGCAGTCGCTGCTCCAGGCGCTCGAGCAGCTCGCTGGTATCGAGAACGTTCACACGCGCGGCCGCCAGCTCGAGCGCGAGCGGCACGCCGTCGAGCCGGCCGACGATTCGGGCAAGCTCTTCGAACGGTGCGTCGAAGTCCGGGCGCACGGCGCTCGCGTGGCGGCGGAACAGCTCGACGGCCGGCGCCTCTGCGAGAGGGCGCAGGAGCACCAGCCGCTCACCTGCGACATGGAGCGGCTCGCGGCTCGTGGCCACGATCGAGAGGCGCGGGCAGCTTCGCAGCAGAGCCGCGAGGTCGCCCGCCGCCTCGGCGACCTGCTCGAGGTTGTCGACAACGACGAGCAGCTCCCGATCTCGAATGTGCTCCGCGATGTCGCCGCGCGCTCCGACGACGCTTGCGAAAGTCGAGAGGACGAGCTCCGGGTCGCGACGGGCCGAGAGGTCGACGAACCAGACGCCGTCGGCGAAGTCGTCGACCAGGCCGGAAGCAGCCTCGAGCGCGAAGCGCGTCTTGCCGATGCCTCCCGAGCCGGTGACCGTCACCAGCCGCACGCGCTCTACCTTCAACAGGCGCAGGACGTCTGCCAGCTCCTTCTTGCGTCCCACGAGCGGCTCGGACGGCAGCGGTAGGTTCGTCGCGCTCAGGGTCCGGAGCGGCGGAAACCGCCCATCGCCGAGCTGAAGTAGCCGAAGCGGCTCGTCGAAGTCCTTCAGTCGGTGGAGCCCGAGGTCGCGCAGATCTCCGCCGAGCAGGCGCGCCGTCGCCTCGGAGACGACGATCTGGTCGCCGTGCGCCGCCGCGCAGATCCGAGCGGCGAGGTTGACTTCGGCGCCCGCGTAGCCGTCCGCGGTCACGAGAGGCTCGCCGGTGTGGATGCCTATTCGCGCCCGCACCGGCCCCGCCGCGAGGGCGCGCTGCGCCTCCTCGGCCGCGGCCACGGCCCCCTTCGCCGTGGCCGAGGCGGCGAAGAAGCCGTCACCTGCCGTGTCGACCTCGACGGCGCCGTGCCGCTCGAGCGCGCCACGCACAACCCGGTGGTGCTCGGCACGGAGCTCTCCGTAGCGCTCCGTGCCCACCTCGCGGAGCAGGCGTGTCGAGCCTTCGATGTCCGTGAAGAGGAAGGTGACCGTTCCGGTCGGGAGTCGCATCTCGTCACCGGAATGATGACGCCGAGGCGGCCGGCGGCGCGATCAGAACCCTGAGCTGTTGGAACCGGCCGTCGGTCATCGCCGCGGCTCCGTCGCCAACACCTGAACGAAGAAGAGGGCACATGTCGTCGAGCGGAGGCTCGAGTGTCGGAAGAAACTTCTCCGACCCGGTGGCTGAGGGACGGACCTTCGCGGGGGCCCAGCTGCCGTGAACCCGACCTCGCAGCGCCAGTCGCTTGCGGCGGCGCGCGACGGCAAAAGCGTAGCCGTCAAGTACTCGCCCGGCGAAGGACAGGTCGTGATCACGGTGACAGAGGTCGAGGATCGCGTACGCGTCTCGGTCGCCGATCGCGGCATCGGCATCGCGCGCGACGTGCAGGACGGCATCTTCGGCAAGTTCTTCCGGGTGCGCACGAAGGCGACAAGAGCGATCGACGGTACGGGGCTGGGACTCGCGCTCTCCCGGGAGATCGTCGAGGAGCACGGCGGCACGATCGGGTTCGAGAGCGCCGAAGGCGCGGGGTCGACCTTCTGGTTCGAGCTTCCCCTCGCCTCCGGAACAGGCGACGGCCGGCCCGCGGCGTAGCGCGCGCTCCAGCAAGCCGGGACTGGGTACCGTGAAGGCAACGTGGGCCCTTTCCTGCACGCGGTTCGCGTCTTCTTCGACCACCTGGCCGCGGTGGGGTGGTCGTCGCTCCTCATCGCGTGCGCGCTCCACGTCGTGCGCCTGGGCGTCCGGGCCCACGCCTGGCGAAGGATCGTGGCGGCCGCCTACCCGGACTTTCGAGTGCCGCGGCGACGCACGCTCGGGGCATATCTGGCCGGCGTGGGGATCAACTCGATCACCCCCGCGCGCGGCGGCGATGCCGCCAAGCTCTACCTGCTGAAGCAGCGCGTCCCGGGCAGCACGTACCCGACCCTCGCGTCGACCCTGCTCGTGGAGACGATCTTCGACCTCGTCGTCGCCTCGGGGCTGACGCTCTGGGCCGTGCACCTCGGAGTCTTGCCCGGCCTCAGCGTCCTGCCCCACCTACCATCGATCGACTGGGCGATCGCGGCACGTCACCCCGCCGCGAGCGCGATCGTCGCCTCGGTCTTCCTGCTCGCTCTTGCCGCATTCGGAATCCTGGCCGCCGGACGGGTCGTCGCGTTCAAGCGGCGTGTTGCGCAAGGGTGGGCGATCCTCCACGAGCCCGGCCGGTACGTCCGCACCGTGGCGTCGTGGCAGGCGGTCAGCTTCGGCCTCCGGCTTGCATCGGTCTACTGGTTTCTACAGGCATTCGGCCTTCCGGCATCACTCCACAGCGCGCTGCTCGTGCTGGTCGTGGACAGCCTCTCGAAGGCGCTCCCCTTCACGCCCGGCGGCGCCGGCACGCAGCAGGGACTCCTGGTCTACGTCTTCGCGGGACAAGTCTCGACGACGGCCCTGCTCGGCTTCAGCGTCGGGATGACGATCGCGCTCACCGCAGTCAACGTCGTGCTCGGCTTCGGCGCGATCCTGCTCATGCTGCGCACCCTGCGCTGGCGTAGCCGCGTCGCCGTTCCAAACGAGCCGAAACGAGTCCCCGCCGACCTCCACGGAGCCGGGTAGCGGGCACGGGCCGAGGCCCGAACAGGCACGGCTACAGTGGGCAAGCCGTGCGCTCGTCCGCAGCCGCCGTCGTCGCTCTCGTCGCCGCAGTTCTGGGTGCCGCCTCCGTGCTCGTGGTCGGCAAGGCGACCGGCTACTTCGACGGCGAGACCCGCACCGTCGTCTTGCCGCAGCCGGGCAGCGGCCCGTCCTCGACGGCTGTAGAGGCGGATGTCCCCGTCGCGCGTCCGCTCGAGGGCGGGTCTTTCAGCCCCGCCCGGATCTACGCCGCCCGCTCGGCCGGGGTCGTCACGGTGTACTCGACTTTCGGCCAGGGCGACCAACTCGACCAGCAGGAGGCCCAGGGCTCGGGGTTCGTGGTCTCGAAGAGCGGCTACGTGCTCACGAACGCGCACGTGATCACGAGCGCGCCGGCCTCGCCCGTGCGACCCGCCCGCGAGGTGTACGTCGAGTTCGAGGACGGCGACCGCGTCTCAGCGTCCATCGTCGGGTGGGACCTGTATAGCGACGTCGGCCTGCTGCGGCTGAATCCACACGTACACGCGCTCACGACGGTGCCGCTCGGGGACTCCTCTCGCGTCGTGGTCGGAGAGCCCGTCGCGGCGATCGGCAGCCCGTTCGGGAACGAGAACACGCTGACGGTCGGCGTGGTGTCGGCAACGCGCCGCTCCATTCCGTCACTCTCGGCCTACCGGATCTCCGACGCCATCCAGACGGACGCTCCGATCAACCACGGCAACTCGGGGGGCCCGCTCTTCGATGCGGCCGGGCGGGCGATTGGAATCAACTCCCAGATCCCCTCGTCGAGCGCCAGCCAAGGTGTCGGGTTCGCCGTCCCGATCAACTCCGCCAGGCGGTCGATGCTGGAGCTGCTGGCGCGCGGCCGGGTCGACTACGCCTACGTCGGGGTCACGACCGACGATCTGACGCCGACGCTGGCGCGCCACTTCGGCTATCGCCCGTCTCGTGGCGCCGTGATTGCGTGCGTCGCCCCCCAGAGCCCCGGCGACAAGGCCGGGCTGCACGCGGGGACACTCACACCGGCGTTCAACGGCCGCGATTTCGTCCAGGGCGGCGACGTGATCGTCGCGATCAACGGTCGCTCCGTCCGGCGCGGCGAGGACCTCGTCCGGATCGTCGGACAGGAGCTCGAGCCGGGGCAGATCGCCCGGTTCGGCGTGGTGCGAGGAGCGGCGCGCCGGACGATTCCGGTGCGGCTCGACAGACGGCCGGCCGTACCCGTCTCCGGCTGCTAGCAGCCGCCACCGGACCCGCGTGTTAGGCACGCGCGCCGGCTGGGAAGGGAGCGAGAGAAGGGCACCTCCGCCCGAACGCGAGAACACCTGACGTCCGAGGAGCAGAACATCCGCCTCACCATTCCGGCCAAGGCCGAGTACATCGGACTCTGCCGGCTGGCCCTCGCGGGTCTCCTGCGCGCCCGGCCCATCCCCGAGGAGACGCTCGCCGAGCTCAAGCTCGCCCTCACGGAGGCGTGCTCGAACGCTGTGCGGCACGCGTACGCCGACGGCCGGCCCGGGCAGGTGGAGGTCGTGTTCCGGCTCGGCGCGGACCGCCTCGTCGTCGACGTTCTCGACGACGGACAGGGCTTCCAGCTCCGCGAGCCGCGGGGGAACGGCGAGGACTTCGACGAGAGCGGGCTCGGACTCGCCATCATTCGCTCCCTGACCGACGACGTGGAGGTGCACGAGCGGGAGCAGGGTCGCGGGGCGCGTCTTCGCTTCAGCAAATCCCTGCCATCAGGCGAGCGCGTACCCAGCTCTCGCTAAGCTCCGCTCCCACTCCGCAAGAGGACTCCCATGCTGCAGCTCGTCAACGTCGGACGGAAGTCGCTCGCCGACTACGCCACCATCGCGACGCGCGGCCTCATGGACGAGATTCGCCGGCTTGCCGCGCCGCTCGCGGGAAAGCGCGTGCTGCACCTCTCGGCGACCGCATTCGGAGGCGGGGTCGCCGAGATCAACTACACCCTGGTCCCGCTGATGGCCGATGCCGGCCTCGAGGTCGAGTGGCGCATCATCCACGGGGAGGAGGCCTTCTTCAACGCGACGAAGACGATGCACAACGCACTCCAGGGCAGCCCGCAGTCGCTGACGGAGGAAGGGCGCGACGTCTACCGCCGGCTGAACGAGCGAAACGCGCGCGACCTGGAGGACGACTACGACTTCATTTGCGTGCACGACCCACAGCCCGCCGCGATGATCGGCCACTTCCCGGACTCGGCGGCGCGCTGGATCTGGCGCTGCCACATCGATCTCTCGGAGCCGAACCCCGACCTGCTGGAGTTCCTCCTGCCCTCGCTCTCCCGCTATGACGCGACGGTCTTTCACATGCCGGAGTACGTGCCGCGCGCTTCCGGGCTGCCGCCGGCGTACATCTGGCCGCCGGCGATCGACCCCCTCGCGCCGAAGAACATGGCGCTGTCCCCGGAGGACGCCGCGTACATCGTCGACCAGTTCGGTATCGATCTGAAGCGACCGCTCCTGACGCAGGTGTCCCGCTTCGACCCGTGGAAGGACCCGCTCGGCGTGATCGACGCATACCGGGCCGTCAAGGAGTCCTTCCCGGACGTGCAGCTCGGCCTGGTCGGCTCGATGGCGCACGACGACCCCGAGGGCTGGCTGCTCTACAACGAGACGGTCTCGTACGCCGGAGGAGACCGCGACGTCTACATCCTCTCGAACCTGAACAACATCGGCGCTGTCGAGGTGAACGCCTTCCAGGTGCACTCGAACGCCGTGGTGCAGAAGTCGATCCGTGAGGGGTTCGGCCTCACCGTGAGCGAGGCGCTCTGGAAGGCGCGCCCCACCGTTGCCGGCCGCGTCGGCGGGATCGTCCGCCAGATTCGAGACGGGGAGACGGGCTGGCTCGTCAGCTCCTCGAGCGAGTGCGCCGAAGCCTGCAAGGAGATCCTCTCCGATCCCGCCGGCGCGCGGCAGCGGGCGCTCGGCGGCAAGGAGTTCGTGCGGCGGAACTTCTTGACTCCGCGCCTGCTTCGCGACTGGCTCGTGCTCTTCAACACGCTGGTCGGCAACGACACGGCCGGTGCTCGACTGGCGACGGTAGCGGCGGCGTAAAGCCGAGTAACCCGCGCCGGGGGGTTAGGCTTCGCCCCGGTGACGCGACGCAAGCTGATCGTCGTCTCGAACCGCGGCCCGGTGACCTACCGCCGCGACGAGGACGGCAAGCGGATCGCTCGGCGCGGCGGCGGCGGGCTCGTCACGGCGCTCCGCAGCCTCGTCTCTGAGCAGGACGTGACCTGGATCGCGAGCGCCACCACGGACGAGGACCGGGCCGTCCTGGCCGAGGGCGGCGGCGAGGCGATCTCGGAAACGGCGCGTGACGGCTCCGGCTTCCGGCTTCGCCTCGTCGCACACGACGAGGCGGCCTACGACTGGTTCTACAACGTCGTCTCGAACCCCACGCTCTGGTTCCTCCAGCACTACCTGTGGGACCTCTCGCAGCGGCCTTCGCTGGACAAGGGGCTGCACCACGCCTGGGACGAGGGTTACATGCCGGTGAACGCCGCCTTCGCCGACGCCGTCGTCGAGGAGCTGGAGGCGGAGCCCGACGCGGCCGTGCTCTTCCACGATTACCACCTCTACCTCGCCCCTCGGCTCGTCCGTGCGCTTTGCCCGGACGCCAGGCTGGCTCATTTCGTCCACATTCCGTGGCCGCAGACCGACTACTGGCACGTGCTGCCGCGCTCCATCCGCTGGGCGATCCACGACGGCCTGCTGGCGAACGACCTGGTCGCGTTCCACACGGAACGCTGGCAGACCAACTTCCTCCGCTCGAGCGAGGACGTCGCGGGGGCGGTAGCCGACTACGAAGCCGGCTCGGCGCACTACGAGGGCCGCCGTGTGACTGCCGTCGCCAGGCCGATCTCGGTCGATCCGTCCGAGTTCGACGGGCTGGCGCGGAGTGACGCCGTCCTCGCCGCGGAGGCGGAGATCGAGGCCAGGCGGCCCGATTGCCTGATCCTTCGCGTCGACCGCACCGATCCGTCGAAGAACGCCGTGCGCGGCTTTCGCGCATTCGAGCTCTACCTCGCGGATCATCCGGAGGCGCACGGAAGGGTCGGGATGCTCGCGTTGCTCGATCCCTCCCGGCAGGACATTCCCGAGTACGCCGAGTATCTCGGCGCGATCCAGCGCGCCGCCCGCGCCGTCAACGACCGCTTCCAGGTGGAGGGCTGGATCCCGATCGAGCTTCGGATCGAGGACAACTTCCCTCGCTCGGTCGCGGCCTACAAGCAGTACGACGTGCTGCTCGTGAACGCGATCTTCGACGGGTTGAACCTGGTCGCGAAGGAGGCGCCGCTCGTCAACGTCCGCGGCGGAGTGCTGATCCTGTCCGAGAATGCGGGTGCTTACGAGGAGTTGGGGGAGTGGGCGCTCCCCGTCAACCCGTTCGACATCTCAGGACAGGCCGAAGCGATCCACCAGGCGATCGAGATGAGCGAGGAGGAGCGACGCGCGCGGCTCGACGGCATACGCCGGCACGTGCGGGAGCACGATCTCGCCGCCTGGCTCGAGCTCCTGCTCGCCGATCTCGACCGCAGCACCAGTCGAGTGCGCGGCTGATGCCTGCCGGGGAGAGCCGGCTGACGCACGTGGACGAGACGGGCGGGCTGCGGATGGTCGACGTGGGCGACAAGCAGGTCTCGCGCAGGCGGGCGAGCGCCTCCGCCACGGTGACGATGGCCGGCGAGACGGCGGCGCGCCTTCGGAAGCTGCCGAAGGGCGACGCGCTCGTGGCCGCGCAGCTCGCCGGGATCATGGCGGCGAAGCGGACGAGCGAGCTGATCCCGCTCTGCCACCCGCTGCCGCTGACGGTCGTGGACGTGGACCTGCGCGTCGGCGAGGATCGCGTCGAGATCTCTGCCTCCGCCGAGACAACCGCGCAGACCGGGGTCGAGATGGAGGCGCTCGTTGCAGCCTCCGTCGCAGCCTTGACGGTCTACGACATGGCGAAGGCCGTGGACAAGGCAATGGTCGTCACCGAGGTCAGGCTGGTGGAGAAGACGAAGGACGCCGTGTGAGGGCCGCCGTCCTCACCGTCTCGGACGGCGTCGCCGCGGGCGAGCGCGACGACCGGAGCGGCGACCTGCTCGCCGAGCTGCTGGCGGCGGAGGGCTACGAGGTCGAGCGGCGGACGGTCCCCGACGAGCGCGATCGGATCGCCGGCGCCATCACGGAGCTCGCCGAGCAAGCGGCGCTCGTCCTGACCACGGGGGGCACCGGTCTCGCTCCGCGGGACGTAACCCCCGAGGCCACGAGCGGAGTGCTCGACCGGGCCGCGCCCGGAATCGCCGAAGCCCTCCGGGCCGACTCGATCGCGAAGACGCCGCACGGGCTGCTCACGCGCGGCGTCGCCGGAGTGTGCGGGCGCACGCTCGTCGTCAATCTCCCGGGCTCGACCGGCGGCTGCCGCGACGGCTTCGCGGTCCTCCGCCCCGCGCTGTCGCATGCCCTCGGGCTGCTGGCCGGCGAGCAGACGGCGCACAAGCAGACGTGACGGGCGCCGCAGCGGCCCTGCCGGGGCGCTTCGCCTCCCTCGTGAAGATCGAGCACACGCTGTTCGCGCTCCCGTTCGCGTATGTCGGCGCCCTGCTCGCAGTCGATGGAATCCCGAGTGCCCACGACCTGCTGTGGATCACGCTCGCGATGGTCGGTGCGCGCTCGCTCGCGATGGCCCTGAACCGGCTGATCGACGCCGGCATCGACGCCCGGAACCCGAGAACCGCCGCACGGGAGCTGCCGAGCGGACTCCTCGCTCCCGGGCAGGTCTGGCTCTTCTGCGTCGTCTCGCTCGCACTCTTCCTCGTCGCGGTCTTCCAGCTCGACCCGCTCGTGCGCTGGCTCTGGCCGATCCCGCTGCTCGGCTTCGTGGTCTATCCGTACCTCAAGCGCGTGACGTGGTTGGGGCACCTGTGGCTCGGCGCGGTCGACGGCCTCGCTCCGGTCGGCGCCTGGGTGGCGATCACGGGGCACCTGCCGTGGCAGGCGTGGGCGCTCGGAGCGGCGGTGGCGGCCTGGATCGCCGGGTTCGACGTGTTCTACGCGCTGCTGGATCTGGAGGTCGACCGCGAGCAGGGTCTCCAGTCCGTCGCCGCTCGCTTCGGCGTGCGGGGGGCCTTTCTCGGCGCACGAGGGCTCCACGCGCTGACCGTCGCGCTGCTCGTCGCAGCCGGCCTCGGGTTGCCGGTCGGGGCTCTCTACTGGCTCGGCGTCGCCGGCGTCGCCGGTTTGCTCGTCTACGAGCACAGCATCGTGAGTCCCGGGGATCTCCGCCGGCTGGACGCGGCGTTCTTCACGGTCAACGGCGTGATCAGCGTCGCGTTCTTCGTCTTCGTTCTGCTCGACGCGCTCTGACGATGATCACCGCTCGCGACCTGAGCAAGCGCTTCGGAGACAAGCGCGTTCTGCGCGGCCTCGACCTCGACGTGTCGCGCGGCGAGCTCCTGGTCGTCACGGGGCCGAACGGCTCGGGAAAGACGACGTTTCTCCGGCTCTGCGCGGGGCTTGCCGCGCCGAGCGGCGGCGAGCTCGACGTTGCGGTCGACCGCGGCGCGATCGGCTTTCTCGGCCACGATCCACTCGTCTACGGGGAGCTGACGGCGGTCGAGAACCTCGATCTGTACGGGCGGCTCTATCGCATTCCCGAACGGCGCGAGCGGGTCGGGATGCTGCTCGAGCGGTTCGGGCTCCGGGAGGCGGGTGCGGAGCGCGCCGGCTCGTACTCGCGCGGGATGCTGCAGCGGCTCGCGCTCTGCCGGACGCTCCTCCACGAGCCCGAGCTCCTGCTGCTCGACGAGCCGTTCAACGCCCTCGACAGCCGAGGCGTCGAGCTGCTCGAGAGCGAGCTGGCCGACCGGCACGGCGCTCGGACGATGATCGTCGCGACCCACGATCCCGCGCGTCTCTCGCGGCTTCGACCGGCGCGGCTGGCGCTCGCATGAGCCACGCTACGCGTCCGGGATCGCCGCACTCACGCCTCGGATGGGCCTGCGCCAACCCGCAGCAGATTCGAATGTTTTCACCATGACTCACGCTACGCGTCCGGGATCGCCGCAATTCCACCGCGGGCGGACTTGCGCCAACCCGCAGCAACATCTAAGGCTTTGGTCGTGACTCACGCTACGCGTCCGGGATCGCCGCACTCACGCCTCGGATGGGCCTGCGCCAACCCGCAGCAGATTCGAATGTTTTCACCATGACTCACGCTACGCGTCCGGGATCGCCGCACTCACGCCTCGGGCGGTCCTGCGCCAACCCGCAGCAGCCTCGAATGCTCTCACCATGACTCAGTATTTCCGGGACGTCGGCGTGCTGGCCCGCAAGGACCTGCTGCTCGAGCTGCGTGCGCGCGACACCGTGCCGGCACTGCTCCTCTTCGTGATCTCGACGCTCGTCGTCTTTCACTTCGCGCTCCCGGCGCAGAGCTCGCGCGGGGCCGGGCTCGGCCTGCTCTGGGTCGCGATCCTGTTCACCGCGATCCTGGGCCTCACTCGCGCCTTCGTGGCCGAGCGGGAGCACCACCTGCTGGACGGCCTCGTGCTCGCGCCCTGCGACCGGAGCGCCATCTGGCTCGCGAAGGCGCTCGCGACGCTCGCCTTCCTGCTCGTCGCCGAGGCCGTTGCGCTGCCCGCGTTCCAGCTCTTCTTCTCCGGCGTCAACGCGGCGACCGTGGCCGGCGTGCTCCTCGCGGACATCGGTGTGTGCGCGGTCGGGACGCTGCTCGCCGCGATGGCGTCGGCGAGCCGGGCGCGCGAGCTGCTGCTGCCGCTACTCTTCCTGCCGCTGGCAATCCCGCTGATCGTGGGCGGCGTCGGCGCGGGGGTGGTCGACGAGCCCGCTCGCTACCTGGCCTTCCTCGCCCTGTACGACCTCCTTTTCGCGATACTTGCCTGGGCGAGCTTTGAGTACGTCATCACCGAATAGTCGCCACCTGGCCCTACCGGCGGCTGCGCTCACGCTGTTGACCGGCGGAATCGCGCTCGCTCTCTACGTCGTTCCGAACGACGCGGACCAGGGCTTCAGCCAGAAGATCTTCTACATCCACGTTCCGATCGCGCTGACGGCGTATGCGTGCTTCGGCTGGGCGGCCTGGAAGGCGTTTCGCCTCCTGTCGCGGGGCGAGGAGCGGTACGACCTCGAGAGCTACACCGCCGTGCACATCGGTGTCATCTTCGGCGTCCTCACTCTCGTCACGGGCTCGATCTGGGCGAAGATCTCGTGGGGCCACTGGTGGGTCTGGGGCTCACGCCAGCTCGTGCTCTTCCTCGTACTCTTTCTCTTCTACTCGGCCTACTTCATGCTCCGCTACTCGGTCGAGCCGTGGAGGCAGCGGGCGAACATGTCCGCGGTCTACGCGCTCTTCGGGGTCGTCCTCGTGCCCGTCAGCTTTCTCGCGATCCGGCTCGCGCAGGACTTCGTCCACCCGGTCGTGTTCAACCGCCACGGGCCGCAGATGTCCGCGGGGATGTTCGCCACCTTCTGCGTTTGCGTGGCGGGAGCGCTGGCCCTCGCCGCCTCGCTGTACGCGAACGAGCTTGCCGGCAAGCGCCTGGATGCACGCCTGCGAGAGCTCAGGGAGGCGCTCGCGTGACGAGCGCCGAGAAGTACGTGCTGGCCGCCTACCTCGTCGTCTTCGTGGCCGTGCTCGCGTACGTCCTCATCTTCGCCGGCAAGCTCGCGCGGCTCGAGCGCGAGCTCGGCCAGCTCGCCGAGCTCGCCCGTGCGAAGCGCCCCGCCGCCCCGAAACCGGCGGTCGAGCGCGAGGAAGCGCCCGTTGGCTGAGGCTCTCTTCTTCCCCGCGCTCATCGCCTACGGACAGGCGGCCCTCGCGTTCTTCGGCAATACGAGGCACCCGGGGCGCCTGGGCGCGCTCGGCACCTGGGGAGTCAGGCTCGGCTGGACGTCCCAGTCGGCGCTGCTCGTCCTGCAAGCGGTTCGGGCCCAGCGCTTTCCCTGGGACACCTGGGCGGGCGCGCTCAACCTCTTCGTCTGGCTGGTCGTCAGCGCCTACCTGATCTGGGGCTGCAAGGCCCGCTACCGAGTGCTCGGGCTCCTCGTGATGCCGCCGGCGGCGGCGCTACTGCTCGTCGCCTGGGCGGGAGGAGGGACGACGGGTCGCGGCCGGAGCCGCTACTCGGATCTCTTCCTCGCGCTCCATGTCGGGCTCGTGCTCGCGGCGTTTGCGGCCTTCACGCTCGCGGCGGGGCTCTCGGTCCTCTATCTCTGGCAGGAGCGCAGGCTGAAACGGCGCGAGGCCGGAATCCTCAGCCTTCGCGTCCCCTCTCTGGTCGCCCTCGACCGCCTCGTCGGCCGGACGATCGCGATCGGGCTGCCGACGTTGACCGTCGGCATCGCCGTCGGCGTCGCGCGCGTCGTCCGCGAGGGAAGCGGCGTCGATGCGCTGATGCTTGCGACGCTCGTGACTTGGTGCCTGTACACCGTCTTCCTCGCCCTCCGCTTCGGGCGCGGCTGGCGTGGGCGCCGCGCCGCGCTGCTCGCCCTCACCGGCTTCGTCTCCGTCATCCTCGTCCATCTCGCGCTGCCGCTGACGCACGTCTCATGACCGTTGTCCTGACCGGCATCTCGCATCACCGCGCCCCACTCGCCCTGCGTGAGCTCGTGGCCGTGCCGCCCGAGGGCGCCCGGGAGCTCGCCCAGCGCCTCGCCGCCGATGGGGAGGCGGTGTGCCTGTCGACCTGCAACCGGACGGAACTCTACCTGGCTCACGACGACGCGGCGCTGGCCGAAGCCCGAGCCGTCCGCGCACTCGCCCAGCTGGCCGGACTCTCCGAGGCCGAGCTGACCTCGTTCTGCTACCGGCTGCACGACCACGCGGCGGCACTCCACCTCTTCCGCGTCTCGGCGGGACTCGACTCGATGGTGCCGGGCGAGGCCGAGATCCTCGGACAGGTACGGACGGCGTACGAGGTCGGCGCCGCGGGCCGGGTGCTGGCCAGGCTGTTCGGCCAGGCGCTACGGAGCGGCAAGCGGGTGCGCTCCCAAACCGCGATCGGAGAGAATCCCGCCTCGGTCTCGTCGGTCGCCGCCGCGCTCGTCGAGCAGGTGTTCGACGACCTGCGCGGGTCGCGCGTCCTGCTGATCGGGGCGGGCAAGGCGGGCCAGCTGACCGCCCGCAGCCTCGCCGCGCGCGGCGCCACGATCGGCCTGGTCGCGAGCAGGAAGGTCGAGCGGGCGCGCAGCCTCGCGCGCCGTTTCGGGGGCGAGGGCGTCGCTCTCGCCGACATCGAGGAGGTGCTCGGCGCGGTCGACGTCGTCGTCTCCGCGACGAGCTCGCCCGGAATCCTGCTCTCGAAGGATCAAGTCGAGCGGGTGCTCGACGCACGGAAGGGCAGGCCGCTCTTCCTGATCGATATCGCGGTTCCGCGCGACCTCGACCCGGCGATCCACGAGCTCGACGGCTGCTACCTCTACAACATCGACGACCTCCGCAGCGTCGTCGAGGCCAGTCTCGCGAGCCGCCGCCGCGAGGCGGTGAAAGGAGAGGCGCTCGTGGCCGAGGAGGCCGAGCGGTTCCGGGCGTGGCACGCCTCGCTCGAGGTCGTCCCCGCCATCGCCTCCCTGCGCGCGCGGGGGGAGGAGATCCGGCGCGGCGAGCTCGCGAAGGCGCAGGGGCGTCTCGGCGAGCTGTCGGACTCGGAGCGGCGTGCCGTGGAGTCGGTCACGGCCCAGATCGTCAACAAGCTGCTCCACCTGCCGACTGTGCGCATGAAGGAGGCGGCCGCCGCGGCAGACGGCCCGCTCTACGTCGACACGGTACGTGACCTCTTCGGCCTCGGTGACGATGGTTCTCCGCGTCGGATCGAGAGGTAGCCGCCTCGCGCTGACGCAGGCCGAGCTCGCCGCCGGACATCTGCGCCGGCCGGGGATCGAGATCGCCCTCGTCCCCGTCACCACGGCAGGCGACCGCGACCGGACGAAGCCTTTCGGCCAGATCGGCACGCGCGGCGTCTTCGTGAAGGAGCTCGAGGAGGCGCTGCTCGGAGGGCGGATCGACGTCGCGGTCCACTCGGCCAAGGACATGACCTCGACCGACGCGGATGGCCTGACGGTCGGCGCCTACCTCGCGCGCGAGGATCCGCGCGACGCACTCTGCGGCGCCGTCTCGCTCGGGCCGGGCATGCGGGTCGGCACCGCGTCGGTTCGTCGCCGCGCCCAACTGCTCGCGCTCGAGCCGGGGCTCTCGATCGAGCCGCTTCGCGGCAACATCGACACGCGCCTGCGCAAGCGGGGCGAGCGCGGGCTCGACGCGATCGTCCTCGCCGCCTGCGGCCTCGACCGGCTGGGGCTCGCCGGCGAGATCGGACACCGTTTCGACCCCGGCGAGCTGCTCCCAGAAGCAGGGCAGGGTGCGCTGGCGCTCCAAGTACGAAGCGGCGAGGGAGAGAGAGTCGCCGCCGCCGACGATCCCGAGACCCGCCGGCGCGTGGAGGCCGAGCGTGCGTGCGTATTCGCCATCGGCGGCGGCTGCCTCGCGCCGGCTGCGGCCTACCACGACGGCGAGGCTCTGACGGCGCTCATTGCCGACGAGGACGGCCGCTGGCTCGTCCAGCGGCGAGGTCACGACGCCGCCGCGGTCGCATCCGAGCTGCTGGCAGCCGTCTCGGAGCGGTGACCCGCATCGTCGTAACGCGGCCCGAGGATCAGGCCGAGCCCCTGGTCACGGCGCTCGAGCGGCTGGGCCACGAGGTCGCCGTCTGCCCGCTGATCCGGATCGAGCCGCTCGACGGAGGGCCGATCGACACGACCCCGTACGACTGGGTCGTCGTGACGAGTCGAAACGGCGCCCGCGAGCTCGCGCGCCGACGAAGCGGGCGTCTGTCCCGTTTGGCTGCGATCGGGGTCGGGACAGCCGAGGAGCTGGCCCAGTTGGGTCTACCCACGGACCTCGTTCCGGCTGTCTCGACGCAGGAAGGGCTGCTCGAAGAGCTGCCAGACCCGCCGGGACGGGTGCTGCTCGCGGCCGCCGAGGGAGCGCGGCGTCTGCTCGTCGAGCGCCTAGGGGCAGACTTCGTCGCGCTCTACCGCACGGTGGAGCTCGTCCCAGCTTCGTTTCCGGAGGCCGACCTGGTTCTGCTCGCCTCGGCCTCGGCCGCGCGGGCCTACGCGGCGCTCGGCCGCAGCATTCCGGCCGTCTCGATCGGCCCCCAGACGACTGCCGCTGCCCGGGCGGCGGGAGTGCGCGTCGTGGCCGAGGCCTGCGCGCACGACGCGGGCGGTCTCGTGGCCGCGGTCCGCGGGATGCGCGTAGGTTTTCGCCCGTGAGCGCCCGCTTCATCACGTTCCTCTCCGATTTCGGTCTCCAGGACGAGTTCGTGGGCAGCTGCCACGGCGTGATCAAGCAGATCGCGCCCGACTCGCACGTGATCGACATCACCCACGGAATCGCGCCTCAGAGCGTGTTGCAAGGCGCGCTCGTGCTGGCGAACACGCTCCCGTTCATGCCGACAGGTGTGCACCTCGCGGTCGTCGACCCGGGAGTCGGGAGCCAGCGCCGCGCCCTCGTGCTGCGAGGCGGCGACGGCCGCCTCTACGTGGGGCCCGACAACGGCCTCCTGCTCACGGCGGCCGAGCGGCTCGGCGGGATCGACGCGGTGCACGAGCTGACGAGCGCTGAGTATGCGCTGCCGTCCGTGTCGCGCACGTTTCACGGCAGGGACCTGTTCTCGCCGGCCGCTGCGCACCTGTCTCTAGGCGTTCCCCTCGAACGCCTCGGGCCGCCCATCGATCCGGACGCGCTCGTTCGCGTCGAGCTGCCCGCCGCCGAGGTCGAGGCCACGCTGATCCGAGCGACCGTGCTCGACCTCGACCGGTTCGGCAACGTCCAACTCAACCTGACCCGCGAGCACCTGCTCCAGGGCGGGGTATCGCCCGGCATGCAGATCGAGATCGAGTACCTCGGCGAGCGCTACTACGCCGTCGCCGCACGGACGTTTGCCGATGCTCGCTCGGGCGACCTGATCCTCTACGAGGACGCATACCGATGGATCTCCGTCGCGATCAGCGAGGGCCGCGCGGCAGAGCTGCTCGCGATCTCACCCGGCGACGAGCTGCTGATTCACTTCCGGCTGCCATGACGAACCCGCCCGACGACCGCGAGGCTGGACAGCGGTTTGCCCGTCTCGTCACCGACGCGGTCCTGCGCGACCCCGAGTCGTGGAACGAGTTCAGGGAGCCGTTTCGCCAGCAGTTCGACCGACTAGGCCCGGACTGGGACGCCCGCCGCACTCCCGGCAGCCTCGGCCCCTTCGAGGCGGCGCTCGAGGCGGTCTCGCCGCCGCCCCGCCGGGTGCTCGATCTGGGCACCGGGACCGGAGCGGCCGCCTTCGTGCTGGCTCACCGGTTTCCCGATGCGGAGATCGTCGGCGTCGACTTGGCGCAGCGAATGCTCGAGCAGGCCCGCCGCAAGGTGCCGCCCGAGCTCGCGGCGCGGATCCGGTTCGAGCAGGCGGACGCGTCTTCCCTGCCTTTCCCCGACGGCTCGTTCGATCTGGTCGGGCTCGCGAACATGGTGCCGTTCTTCGACGAGCTCGCCCGAGTCGTCTCCCCCGGCGGTTCGGTCGTGTTCAGCTTCTCGCTCGGGCCCGACACCCCGATCTACGTGCCTGCCGAGACGCTCCGCAGGGAGCTCGACCGCCGCGGATTCACGCAGTTTGCGGAATTCAGCGTCGAGCCGGGCACCGCGCTGCTTGCCGGCCTTCCTTCGGCGGGGTAGTGTCTTTCGGCACGAGGACGTTCGCGGCGCGGCGGCGCCGGCCCGAACGCCTTCACCAGGCGCTCCCTCGTGGAGCGTCTGGCCGTTTTGGGGTCGCTAGACTCTGCGCCCACGGCGAGGTAGCTCAGTCGGTAGAGCACACGGCTGAAAACCGTGGTGTCGCCGGTTCGATTCCGGCCCTCGCCACTCACTCACCTGCAGCCACGACGACGAAGAGGAGCCGCTTATGCCTCCCACCCTTGCAAACGGCAAGGTGTGCTACATCGAGATCCCGGCCGACGACATCCAACGTTCCTCCGACTTCTACTCAGAGGTCTTCGGCTGGAAGATCAGACAGCGCGGCGACGGCCAGACCGCTTTCGACGACACGACCGGCGAGGTGAGCGGCACCTGGATATCCGGCCGGCCGCCAGCGCGAGAGCCCGGTCTGCTGCTCTACGTCATGGTCGACAGCGTCGCTGATACCGCCGACGGGGTGATCGCCAACGGAGGCGAGATCGTGCAGCCGATCGGCGCGGACGCACCCGAGATCACCGCAAGGTTCCGCGACCCCGCCGGAAACGTGATCGGCCTCTACCAGGAACCCACCAGCTCGGCACCTGTCGAGGAGCAGGGGTCTGACTGACGGCCGGATGGGAGTAACGTAGAGGAGATCGTTCTACCGCCGCTGCTGCGGCCGCCCGAGTCGTCAGACGAAAGCGGGCGGCTCGAGCACGTTCAGCGGGGCCGCCGTGAGCGCCGGCTCGACTCCAGGCCCTGGCCGCTTTTCGGACGTGCGCAAGCAAAACCGTGAGCGCGTGGCGGCTGTTCTGCTCGCTCGCTACACAGGGGCCGGGTTCAGGCCGCGAGCGACCCACGCGTGAAGCGTCTCTGGCGCGATATCAGCACCGTTCGGCCAAACGATCGTCCCCAACTCCTCATCAAGCGTGACCCGCCCGAAGCAGGACTGGCTTGCCAGCGGCTCGAAGATGCCTCGCCAGCCCCAGCTCGAAAGATCGACCTCGCCCTCGGCGCCATCCTCGAAAGTCAAGCGCAGGCGGTGATCTCCAACCACCTCGACCGCCGTCACGTGAACGAGCTCGGCCATCACCCCCATGCTACGTCAGCGGCGCGATACGCTCGAGCGGCTGACCGTTTCGAGCCCGCTCCCAGTCCGCCTCGAGCTCTGCCTGATGGAGCACCCCCCATTCTCGGACAAGCCGCAGGGCTCGTTCGGGCAGAGAACCGGCGAGGACCTCGAGCGTTTCGGTCGCGACCGATACCTCCTCGCCTGCGTAGATAGCGTGGAAGTGCGGAACGCCGTGCTCCGCGTAGTACATCGCGATGACGATTCCGTAGAACTCGCTGATCCGCGGCATTCAGGAATCGTCGCCAGCAGACCGGATGACTCCTCGGGGGTACGCTTAGCGAAGTCTGCTGGGATCGTGAGTTCTGGTTCTGCCATCGTCACTCGGAAGATCGAGGCGAGGCCGAGTCAGCTGCTGCCGCCCCAGTCGTCAGCGGAGAAGGCATGCGTCGAGCACGGCGGCGGTCGCCAGACCGCTCCCTCGCGCGGCGAATCGTCTTCCCTCTCTCATACGCTGGTCGCAATGGCCGACCGGCAACTCCCGATCACGGTCATCGGCGCGAGCCTCGACCTCGGCGCCGGCCGTCGCGGCGTGGACATGGGCCCGTCGGCAATCCGCTACGCCGGTCTCGAGGCGCGGCTCGCCCGCCTCGGGTACGAGTCGCGCGACTGGGGCAACGTCGTCGCCGCCGAGCCGGAAGCGGCCCCGGTCGGCAACGAGCGCGTCCGGTACCTGGCGGAGATCAAAGCTCTGTGCGAGCGCGTCGCCAGGCTCGTCGCACGGGCGGACGGCGACGGCAGCCTGCCGCTGGTGCTCGGCGGGGATCACTCGGTCTCGCTCGGCAGCCTCGCCGGTCTCACGGCGGCCCGTGGTGGGCCGGGCGGCGTCCTCTGGATCGACGCGCACGGCGACCTGAACCGGCCCGAGACGAGCCCGAGCGGCAACGTGCACGGGATGGCGCTCGCCGCAGCGCTGGGTCTCGGCGGCCCGGATTTCGAGAGCGACGCCTGGTCGTTTCCCGCCGTTGAGCAAGGCCGGGTCGCAGTCATCGGCGCTCGCTCGCTCGACGACGGCGAGCGGCGACTCATTCGTGAGCGGGGACTCGGCGTCTACACCATGAGCGACATCGACCGCCGGGGCCTCGAGCGCGTCGTAGAGGATGCCCTCGAACGGGTTGCCGGGAGCGGGTTCGTGCACGTGAGCCTCGACATGGACGCGCTCGACCCGGAGATCGCGCCGGGGGTCGGCACCCCGGTCAGAGGCGGCCTCTCGTACCGGGAGGCGCACCTGGCGCTCGAGCTCGTCGCCGCATCCGGCGTCGTCCGCTCGCTCGACGTAGTCGAGATCAATCCGATCCTCGACGTCGAGAACAAGACGGCGCGGCTCGCCGTCGAGCTGATCGCGAGCGCGCTCGGCGCCCGCATTCTGTAGCGGCGCCGACCCGAACGGGGGACGGCTCCACGTCCTCCCCAGGCGAAGCTCTCAGATGACAATCGTGAACCTAGCCCTCCAACCCGGGCGCCTCGCCTCGGCGCGCCCTTCGCTCGCCATGCTTGGCGCAGGGATCGGCACCTGCGTGGCTTACTGGCTGACGTCGCCCGGCTGGGAAGCCGCGATCATCGTCGGGGTCACGGGCTGCGGCCTGGCCGCCACCGTTGCGGGTGTGCTGGTGCACCGGCCCGGCCGACCATTGCTCTGGGTCCTGCTCAGCGCCTTCCAGGGGCTGTGGCTCGTCGCCTGGCTGTTCTGGCAGCGGGACATCCTGACGACGGGCGCACCACCTGCGACGTCCTCGCCGGTGAACTTCTTGTTCCTCGCGGGCTACCCGTTGCTCGTGGCCGCGCTACTGCTCATGCTCATCCGTCGGGAGGGGCGAGGCGCCGCCTTGCTCGATTGGGGCATCGTCGCCGCCGCGCTCGCGGGCATCGCCTGGGCCGTCTTGTTTCACAAGTACACGACGGACGAGTCGATCCCGGTGCTGGGCCGTACGGTTCAGATCGCGTACGGCCTGCTCGACGTCGCCGTCCTCGCGGCGGCGATTCGCGTCATGGTGTCGCCGGGACGGCGTCCGCCGGCCTTCCTGCTGCTCCTCGCGGGATCGGTCGCATTGATGCAGTCCGACGGCGTCTGGAACTGGTCGACTCAGCTCGGCACCTACTCGCCCGGGCACTGGGCGGATCTCGGCTGGGTAGCGCTGCCGGTGCTGGCCGGCGCAGCGGCGCTGCACCCGTCGATGACGGGCCTGACCTCTTCCCTGCGCGAGCGCGAGCGAAGGCCCTGGTCGCAGCTCGGGACCGTAGGCGTCGCGGCGCTCGTTCCTGCGGGCTTGGCCGTGTATGTGCGTTCGGTGGCCGACGATGCGTGGCAGGCGCTCCCGGTAGCTGCTCTGGTCGGTCTACTCTCGCTGCTGATCGTCGCGCGTCTCGTGCTCCAGCTTCGCGACCAGGCACGGCTCGCGAGCCGGCTAGAGCTCCAGAATGACCGGCTCCGCGAGGTCGACGCGATGAAGGACGACTTCGTCGCCTCCATCTCGCACGAGCTCCGCACGCCGTTGACGTCGATCCGCGGCTACCTCGACCTGGTTCGCGAGGGCGAGTCCGGCGACCTCACCGGTGACCAGGAGCGGTTCCTGGGGATCGTCGACCGGAACGCCGAGAGGCTGCTGCGCGTCGTGGGAGACCTCCTCTTCGTCGCTCGTGTCGACGCGGGGAAGCTCGACCTCGAGCTGGCGTACCTCGAGCTGAGCAATGTCGCCGCGGAGGCCGTCGAGGCGGCAAGGCCGCACGCGGCGGTCAAGGAAGTGGCGCTCCGGCTGAGCGGGGATGCCCCTCCTGCATTCCTTGGCGACCGAGCACGGCTGAGCCAGGTGGTCGACAACCTCGTCTCGAACGCCCTCAAGTTCACCCCACCCGGCGGCAGCATCCAGGTTCGGACGTTCGCGGACGAGGGAAGCGCGGTGCTCGAGGTGTCCGACACCGGCATCGGCATTTCCGAGCAGGAGCAGGGCCGTCTCTTCGAGCGCTTCTTCCGGGCCTCCGCGGCGAACGAGCAGGCGACCCAGGGAACGGGCCTCGGCCTCACCATTGTCCGGGCGATCACGGATGCTCACGGTGGCGCCATCTCGATCCAGAGCGAGCAAGGCGTCGGTACCACGGTTCGAGTCGAGCTGCCGCTCGGCTCACCCCGGAGCACGCCTCGGCACGAGCAGGCGGAGGCGGTGCTCGTATGAACGGAGGCGGCCGGCAGCCGCTCGTCCTCGTCGCGGACGACGACCCGGACATCCTCGCGCTCGTGTCGTTCCGGCTCGAGCGCGCAGGCTACGACGTCGTGACCGCAAGCGACGGCGAGGAAGCGCTCCGACTCACCGTGGAGCGCGCGCCGGACCTCGCCGTGCTCGACGTGATGATGCCCAAGCTGACTGGTTACGACGTGACGCGGGCAGTGCGAAGTAACGAGGCAACGGCGCGCATGCCCGTGATCCTGTTGACGGCACGCGTCCAGGAAGCGGATGTGGCTCGCGGCTTCGAGGCCGGGGCGGACGACTACCTGAAGAAGCCGTTCAGCCGGCAGGAGTTGCGGGCGCGCGTCCAGGCCGCGCTCGGGCGCCGGTAGCCCCGGCGAATCTGGGGCGCGATGCCGCGACGCGGTCTCGGTTATCCGGCGGTGGGAGACGCAGACTTGGGTCGGTAGCGGTAGCCGCATCGCGCGACCGTCTCGATCGGCATCACGTCCGGGCTCGCCTCGGTCAGCTTGCGCCGGAGGTAGCTGACGTAGAGCTTCACCTGGTCGCGCGACGTCCCGTAGGTGCCGCCCCACACGAGCTCGAGCAGCTGATCGGAGCTGAGAACGTGGTTGGGGTGGCGGACGAACGCGCTCAGCAGCTTGAACTCGAGCGGCGTCAGCGAGACGTCGTGGCCTGCGACGACGACCCGGCGCTCCGGGTAATTGATCGAGATCAGCTCGTCCGCGTAGGTCTCGGGCACTTCGGTGCGGCCGGCGCTCGCGCGGCGCAGGAGCGCCTCGACGCGCGCGACCAGCTCCTGCCGCCCGAACGGCTTGGCGAGGTAGTCGTCGGCACCCTCCTTCAGGCCTCGCACCCGTTCCAGCTCGGTATCCCGCGCAGTCAGCATCAGGACCGGCACGTCGGAGAGCTCACGGATCCGCTCGAGCGTCTTCCAGCCGTCCATGACCGGCATCGTGACGTCGAGGATGACGAGGGCGGGCGGCGAGCTGTACAGGGTGCGAAGGCCGGCCTTGCCGTCCGAGGCCTCGTTCACGAGGTAGCCCAGGCGCTCGAGCAGCTCTCGCAGCAGAGAGCGGATGTCGGCGGCGTCGTCGATGACGAGCACGCGCGAGTTGTTCATGGGCCAACCTCTTGAAGCTCACGCGGAGCGAGCGACTGACGACCGGGGGCGTCACTCCGGCGATCCCAGACGCGTAGCGTGTCCATACCTCTTTCATACCACGGGGACACCCTGCTCCATGCCCCCGTTTTGGAGGATTCGTCAATGCCGAGCGTCCTCATCCTCGAGCCGAGCGCGGAGGTGCGCGAGCTCTTCTCGCACGTCGTGACGCGCATGGGCCACCGGCCCGTGTACGCGGAGACGCCCCTGCCGGCAGTCGTGCTGGTCGAGCCCGCCTCGCCACCGTACCTGGGGCGTGCGCTGGCGCTCCGGCACCAGCATCCCGATCTGCCGATCGTCTGTGCGAGCACCGATGGCCCGAACCCGAGCACCCGCAAGCTGCGTCCCGCCGCGTTTCTCGAGAAGCCCTTCGAGCTCCGCCGGCTGACGGACGCGCTCACAGCGTCGCTCGAGTCGGCCGCGCGCGCTCAGGCGGCGCCTTCGTCCGCCTCCTCACCGGCGCCGCTCGGCTCGTAGTACTTCGTCCCTTTCAGCTCGTCCGGCAGGTAGTCGACCTCGAACCCGGACGGGTCGTCATGCGGGTAGACGTACCCCTGGCCGCGCCCGGTCGCCCGTGCGGCGAGCGGGTACCCCGAGCTGCGGAGCGGCTTCGGCGGTCGGGCGTTTCCGCGCTCCTGGACATCCTTCGCAGCTCTCGATAGTGCCTTGTAGCTCGCGTTCGACTTCGGTGCGCGCGCCAGGTAGATGGCGGCCTGCGCCAGATTCAGCCGCGCCTCCGGCAGGCCCACGTGCTCGACGGCCTGTGCCGCGGCGACGGCTACCAGCAGAGCTCTCGGGTCGGCGTTGCCGACGTCCTCCGAGGCGAGCACGATCATGCGCCTCGCGACGAAGCGGGGGTCCTCTCCACCCTCCAGCATCGCGGCGAGGTAGTAGACGGCCGCATCCGCGTCGGAGCCGCGCATCGACTTGATGAAGGCGGAGGTGAAGTCGTAGTGGGCGTCGCCGGTCTTGTCGTAGAGAAGAGGGCGCTTGCGGGCGGCGTCCTCGACGTGGCTCTCGGCCAGCGGCTCCCGCTCGGCGTCAGCCGTCTGAGAGGCGAGCTCGAGGATGTTGAGCGCGGTCCGGCCGTCCCCGCCCGCGCGCTCGGCGATCAGCGAGACCACCGCAGCCGGGGCAGCGGCGCCCAGCTCCGCCGCTCCGCGTCGAACGATGACGGCCACGTCGTCGTTCGACAACGGCTCGAGCTCGTACACCTGGCAGCGGGAGAGGAGCGCCGAGTTGACCTCGAAGTACGGGTTCTCGGTCGTCGCGCCGATCAAGGTCACGAGCCCTTCCTCGACGCCGGGCAGAAGCGCGTCCTGCTGGGCCTTGTTGAAGCGGTGGATCTCGTCGAGGAAGAGGATCGTGCGCCGGCCCTGCGCTCCCAGCGACTCGCGCGCCCGGCCGAGGACGCCCCGGACGTCTCCGACCGACGCCGACACGGCTGACAGCTCCTCGAACGCCGCGCCCGTGGTTCGGGCGACGATGCGGGCGAGAGTCGTCTTGCCGGTGCCCGGCGGTCCGTAGAGGATCGTGGAGCCGAGCCGGTCCTCGGCGATCGCGAGGCGAAGCGCCGAGTCGGCCGCGAGCATGTGCCGCTGGCCGACGAATTCCTCGAGCGAGGCCGGCCGCAGCCGCAGCGCCAGCGGCGCCACCTCGGCGATCCGCTCGCCGGCCGCGTCGGAGAAGAGGTCGCCCATCGGAGCGAAGTATGCTCCCCGGCGTGGCGACAGACAGCTCTCGGCTCGTCTCACCCATCGGCGTCGTCCACCTCTTCCAGCCGCCGCCCGCGTGACCGAGACGGTCGGGGACTTCTCCCAGCCGGTCCTCCCCGGCGCCGGGGCCAGCGACTACGAGCGCTACCTGAGAACCGACGAGCTGCTTTCGCTGCAGAAGACGCCGGACGAGTGGGCACACCGGGACGAGCTGCTCTTCCAGACCGTGCACCAGTCGTCAGAGCTGTGGCTGAAGCTCGCCTGGAGCGAGGTCGAGGAGGCGACGCGCCTGCTCGGCGAGGAGGACGTCGACGCAGCTATCCGGCTTCTGCGCCGGGCGATCGAGTGCATGCGGATCGCTCACTCGTTGCTCGACATGCTCGAGCAGATGTCACCGTGGGAGTACACGCGCTGGATCCGCCCGGTGCTCGGGCACGGGAGCGGCTTCGACTCGCCGGGCTTCCGCGCGATCCGGCGCGTCTCACCGCCGCTCGGCGAGGCGTTCCACGGCCTCCGGCGCGCCGAGGGCCTCTCGCTGACCGAGGTGTACCGGCGAGGTCGCGAGTTCGAGCGGCTCTACCAGCTGGCCGAGCTGTTGACGGAGTGGGACGAGCGCGTGACGCTCTGGCGCGTGCGCCACTACCAGGTGGTCGCGAGGGAGATCGGCGACGAGGTCGTGGGCACGCAGGGCACTCCGGTCGAGCTGCTCGGCGGGTTGATCAAGCACCGCCTCTATCCCGAGCTGTGGCGGGCGCGGAACGACCTCACCGCGATCGCGAAGGTGGAGGCGCCCGGCGACGAGGCAGAGGTACCGGGGCACGGCAGCTGAAGGAGGATGAGATGGCGTTCGAGGAGTTGAAGCAGCGGCAGGGCGTGATGTGGGGCTCGGGCCCCTTCGAGCGGGTCGAGGACATGATCGCGGACGTGCACGACGCGCTCGTGGGGCGGGTCGCCGTCGAGGGCGGCGAGCCCGCGCTCGACGTCGCGTGCGGAACAGGGGCAATCTCGATGCGCCTCGCGCGAGCGGGGGCAGACGTGACGGGTGTCGACCTGGCTCCGACGCTGATCGAGACGGCGAGGCGGCGCGCCGCCGAGGAAGGGCTCTCGATTCGCTACGACGTGGGCGACTGCGAGCAGCTGCCGTACGAGGACGCGAGCTTCGACGTCGTCACCTCCTCGTTCGGGGCGATGTTCGCGCCCGATCACGAGGCCGCGGCGCGGGAGCTCGCACGAGTCTGCCGGCCGGGAGGCCGCCTCGGCTTGGCGACCTGGCGGCCGGGCGGCGGCATCGGGGACCTCTTCCGCCTGACCGGATCGTTCGGGCCTCCCCCGCCGCCCGGCGCCGGGAACCCGCTCGAGTGGGGTCGGGAGGAGCATGTCGAGCGCCTGCTCGGCGACGCCTTCGAGCTCTCGTTCGAGGGGCTCGACTCGACGCTCGTCGCCGACTCGGCCCAGAAGGTGTGGGAGCTGATGTCAGTCAACTTCGGACCGCTCAAGTCGCTGCTCGATACTCTCGACGCCGAGAAGCGGGCGGAGCTCGACCGCCGCGGCGTCGAGCTGCACGAGCAAGGCGGCCGCGACGGCCGCGTTGAGTTCTCCCGCACGTACCTGCTCACGTCTGGGAGCCGGCGCTCGTGACGGCGACCGTCTCGCTGCGCGACGAGGCGACCGAGCTGCTGCAGCGGCTGATCCGCCTCGACACCGTCAACCCACCGGGCAACGAGACGGTGGCCGCCGAGCTCCTGCGCGACTACCTCGAGCGAGCCGGTGTTTCATGCGAGCTGTACGGACGGGTGCCGGGACGCGCCAACCTCGTCGCGCGGATCCCCGGCTCCGGGGGCGGCCCACGCCTGCTCTTCCTCTCCCACACGGACACGGTCCTCGCGGATCCGGCCGAGTGGAAGGTCGACCCGTGGTCGGGCGAGCTCCTCGACGGCGAGATCTGGGGCCGAGGTGCGCTCGACATGAAGGGAGAGGTGGCCGCGAGCGCGGTCGCGATCGCCTCCCTCGCGCGGGAGGGATTCCAGCCCGCCGGCGATCTGATCTTCGCCGCGTGCGCGGACGAGGAGGTCGGCGAAGGGGATCCATTCGGCCTCCAGTGGCTCGTCGAGGAGCACCCCGAGGCGGTACGCGCCGAATTCTCGGTCAACGAGGGCGCCGGCGAGCGCGTCAAGTTCGGCGAGCGCGTCCTCTACCTCTGCGCGACGGCGGAGAAGATGAGCTCGCCGTTTCGCCTGCTCGTCCACGGCCGGAGTGGCCACGCGTCGGTGCCCGCGATCGCCGACAACGCCCTCGTGAAAGCGGCGGCGTTGATCGAGCGCCTCGGACGGTTCGCCGTGCCGCCTCGGCTCGGCCCCGAGACGGAGGCGCTTCTCGCCGGCATCACCGGGGGCGACGTCCCGCCGCCGGGACAGGCGCTGGAGCGGGCCCTCGCCGTCGACCCGCTGGCAGGCGAGCTGCTCGAGCCGCTGCTCGGGATGACCGTCTCGCCGACGATGGTCGACGCCTCGCACCAGCGGAACGTCGTCCCGGCGCTGTGCGAGGTGACGGTCGACTGCCGCCTGCTACCCGGACAGTCGCGGGAAGAGGCCGAGGCCGCCCTCAGGGCGTGCATCGGCGAGGGCGATTACGACTTCGAGTGGATCCACGGCTACGGCGGCACGCGCTCGCCCATGAGCTCGCCACTCTGGGATGCGGTCGACTCGTTCGTTCGGGAGGCCGAGCCGGGCGCAAGCCCCGTCCCGGTCACTGTCGCCGGCTTCACCGACAGCCACTGGGTGCGCGAGGCGTTCGGCACGGTGGCCTACGGCTTCTTCCCGATGCGGACGATGGACCCCGAGCTCGCTGCCCGGCTGATCCACTCCGCCGACGAGCGGATCGCGGTCGACGATCTCGAGCTCGGCGTTCGCTTCCTGCGGCACGCCGCTCGGGAGATCGGCTCACTCGGGTAAGGCTGAGCGGTCTCCAATCAAGACGACGTTCAGCCCTGCGAGACGGCAGCATCGCGTCGCAATCGCGGCCCGCGAGAGTGTTGTCACCTCTGACAATGAAACCATGCTGGCCGAATGGCAACGAATGACGAGCCAAGCAGCCCAGCCGCGAAGCCGTTGGCTACCCTCTTCACGATGGCCGACAAGCTTCGTCTCGGCGGCATGGCGCTGGCAAACGGCGTCCTGGTTCACGGCCCGACAGCCTGGGCGTGCGCCGTCCGGCTGCGGGACGGGCGCATCAAGGTCGCGGCCGACCACAAGCAGTTCCGCGCGTCCGAGGTCAGGAATCCACTCCTGCGCGGCCCGGCGCGGTTGCTCGAGGCGTTTGCCCTGCTCCCTGTCGTTCGCAGGCGCCTACCCCAGGCGCGCCTGCCCTTCGAGCGGCCGGCGGTGATCGCGGCGACGCTCGCGAGCACCTTCGCGGTCCGCTCGGTGCGCGAGTCGCCCAGGCTCGGCGCCGCCGCACGTGAGCTCCTGACCGCCCTCCTCTCGTTCGCCCCCGCCGCCACGGCCCTCCGCAACTCCTCCCTCGCCGCCTACCACGGCGCCGAGCACGTCTCGATCGGAACGTACGAGCACGGCGAGCTGCGCCAGAAGGAGCACGAGCGCTGCGGCTCCCACCTGCTCGGCCCTCTGCTCGCCACCTCGGCATTCGGCAACGCGCTCGCGGCGAAGGCGCCGGAGCATCTGCGCGGAGGCGCCCGCGCGACCGCACTGCTCGGCGCGCTGGCCGCGTCGACGGAGATCTTCAGCTGGATGGTTCGGAACCCGGATCATCCGGCTTCCCGCGCGCTCGCGAAGCCGGGCCACGAGCTGCAGCACCGGCTCGCGACCGCCGAGCCCTCGGCGGAGCAGCTCGAGGTCGCGGAGGCCGCGCTCGACGCCTGCCTGCGGTTGGAAGATGGTCCTCCGCACACGCGCTGACAGGCTTCCGCCCGACATCTTCGACCTGCCCGTCGAGAAGATGCGGGAGGGCTACTACACGGACGCCTACTTCAACCGCACCCGCGAGACGCTCCTCGCGGACGGGAGGCACCCGCGAGTCGTCATGCAGGTCTTCCAGCGAAGGCAGGCGGTGCTCGGAGGCATGGACGAGGCGATCGCCGTCCTCAAGCTGTGCGCGGAGGACTGGGACGCGCTCACGGTTCACGCGCTCTACGACGGAGACCGGATCGAGCCGTGGGAGACCGTGATGACGATCGAGGGCGACTACACGCTCTTCGCACACCTCGAGACCGTCTACCTCGGCGTCCTGGCGCGCCGAACGCTGATCGCGACGAGCGTGCGCAAGGTGATCGAGGCGGCGCACGGCAAGCCGATCATCTTCATGCCGGCCCGGCACGACCACCATCGCGTGCAGACCGGCGACGGCTACGCGGCCCACGTCGCGGGCGCGACGATCGGGATGGAGATCGGCGTCACCTCCGACGCTCAGGCGTCCTGGTGGGGCGGCCGCGGTATCGGGACGGTCCCGCACGCGCTGATCGCCGCCTACGGCGGCAACACGGTCCTCGCCGCGACCAAGTTCGCCGAGCACGCCGATCCGGATGCCAACATCACCGTCCTCGTCGACTTCGAGAACGATTCCGTCAAGACCGCGCTCGAGGTGGCCCGCGCGCTCGGCGACCGCCTCTGGGGCGTGCGGCTCGATACGTCCCGCAACCTCGTCGACCGCTCGCTCTGGCACGACATGGGGGAGTTCGACCCTCGTGGCGTCAACGAGCAGCTCGTCTGGAAGGTCAGGCAGGCGCTCGACGAGGACGGTTTCGAGCGCGTCAAGATCGTCGCGTCCGGCGGCTTCACGGTCGAGCGCATCCGCAGCTTCGAGGAGCAAGGGGTGCCGGTCGACTCCTACGGCGTCGGCTCCGACCTGATCCGCGGCGAGAACGACTACACCGCCGACGTCGTCATGACGGACGGGCGGCCGGCCGCCAAGGTCGGGCGCCGCTACCGCCCGAATCCACGGCTCGAGCTTGTCTCGTAGGACGCGGCGCGTTCTCTGGGACGTGGACACGCAGGTCGACTTCATGCTGCCGGGCGGCAAGCTCCACGTCCCCGGAGCGGAAGCGACGGTGCCTGCGATGAAGCGGCTCGTCGAGGCGGCTCGCGCGGCCGGGCTCGTCCACGTCGCCTCGGCCGACGACCACGAGCTGACCGATCCCGAGATCTCCAGCGCCCCCGACTTCCGCAACACCTATCCGCCGCACTGCCTGCGCGGGACGCCCGGAGCCGAGAAGATCCCCGAGACGAAACAGGGTGACCCGCTCCCGCTCTCGCACGTGCCGTTCCCGCCCGGGCTCGTGCCCGGCCTCGTCGCCGGACGGCGCGAGATCCTGCTCCTGAAGAAGAACTTCGACGTCTTCACGAATCCGAACGCCGACGCGGTGCTCCAGGCCCTCGACCCCGACGAGGTCATCCTCTTCGGCGTCGCGACGGACGTCTGCGACGACGCGGCGATCCTGGGACTGCTACAGCGCGGCCGCCGCGCCCGTTTCGTCGAGGAGGCGGCGTGCGGCCTCGACGACGAGCGCGTCAGCGCCTGCACGGCTGCCTGGCGGGAGCGCGGGGTCGAGTTCACTTCGGTCGACGAGGTCGTGTCGTCCCTCGGATAGCATCGCTTCTGTGACGCTGCAGGGGATTCATCATCTCGGAGTCGCCGTCGAGGACCTCGACGAGGCGCTCGAGACGTATCGACGCCTGTTCGCAGCGCGTGTGGAGCACCGCGAGACGGTGAGCGAACAGGGCGTCGAAGCCGCTGCGGTGCGCGTCGGTGCGAGCACCGTCGAGCTGCTCTCGTCGCTCGGCTCCGACACGCCCGTCGGGAAGTTTCTCGCCACGCACGGCCCCGGCATGCACCATGTCGCCTACGAGGTCGACGATCTGACAGCCGAGCTCGAGCGGCTGACGGAGGAGGGAGTGGAGCTGATCGACACCGAGCCGCGGCCGGGTCTCTTCGGGCTCGAGGTCGCGTTCATCCACCCGGACGCAGACCACGGCGTCCTCTCGGAGCTCGTTTCCCATGCCTGACGAGCGAGCTCGCATCGAGATCGCGTTCGACGGCGGCCAGATCATGGGCGCTCTCGTCCAGGCCTCGTCGATCGAGGAGCTCGAGCGGTCGCTCGCGAGCGGCGAGGAGGGGACCATGGTGCTCGAGGCCGACGACGGGCGCTACACCGTGGCCCTGCACAAGATCGTGTACGTCAAGCGATTCGCCCGCGAGGCGCGCGTCGGCTTCGGCGCGCAGTAAGCGCACAGGGGCCTAGTTGCCACTCGAGGTCGGGATCGTCGGCCCGCCGAACGCGGGCAAGACGACGCTCTTCAACGCGCTGACGCACGCCGGAGCGGAGGCGACCCCGTACGAGAGCGTCGGCGCCAAGCCGAACGTCGGCGTCGCACCGGTCCGCGACGACCGTCTCTCTCCTCTGAGCGCGACCTTCGCCTCGACCAAGACGACCGAGGCGACGTTCCGGGTGACCGATCCGCCCGGAATGGGTGCGGCTCAGCTCGGCGATCTGAGGAAGGCGGACGCATTGATCGCCGTGCTCGACGCTCACTCCGCGCAGGCCGATCCAGCGTCCGGCCTCGAGAGCCTGCGGCTCGAGCTGCTCGTCGCCGATCGCGACCACGTGGAGAAGCGGCTGGAGCGCGTCCGCACGCAGGCGAAGTCGGGAGAGGGGAGGTTGGAGGCGGAGGTCGCCGAGCTGGAGCGGGTGCTCTCCCACGTCGACGCCGGCGGCAGCCTGGCCGACTACGCGGGCTCGCTCCCCGCGGAGCTCGAGCCGCTGACGAAGAAGCCCCTCGTCGCGATCGAGAACGGGCCCACCGGAATCGATCTCGCGCTCGAGGCCGAGCTCGACGAGCTCGACGAGGACGAGGCCGCCGAGTTCCGTGAGGGCCCTGCGGCCCTCGACGAGGTGCTCCGCCGGCTGCGGGTCGAGCTCGACCTGATCACGTTCTTCACCGCCAACGACAAGGAGGCCCGGGCCTGGACACTTCGGCGAGGCCAGACCGCGCTCGAGGCGGCCGGCTCGATTCACTCGGACATCGCCAGGGGCTTCATCCGCTGTGAGGTCGTGTCGTGGAGCGAGCTCGTCGAGGCCGGCTCCTATGCAGAGGCGGCTCGCCGCGGCGTCCAGCGGCTCGAGGGGAAGGACTACGCGGTCGCGGACGGCGACGTGCTCGCCATCCGCTTCTCTCCTCCTCAGCCGGCCCGGCGGTAGCATCCCGGCCGGGAAACCGCGGTGCTGCGAGTCCAGCGAATCCTTCCTCTGGCACTGATCGCCTTGCTCTGCGCGGGCGCCGGCTCGGCTGCCCCGACCCCCGATCTCACGATCTCTCTCTCGAGGAACGTCGTCGTCTACGGCGATCCGATCCTGCTGAGCGGCACGGTGTCCGTCGCCCTGAGCGCGAAGATCGCGACCATTCTCGCCGAGAGCGAGGGCGCGGGACAGCGCAACCTCGGAACCGTAGGCCCCGGCATCACGGGGTGGCAATTCGTGGTGAGGCCCCGGATCCGTACGTCCTTCCTCTCGCAGGTCGAGACGATGACGAGCGAAACGGTGACCGTAGACGTCCGCCCACGGGTGACGCTGACGCAGCGGCGCGGAATCTTCGTTGCGAAGGTCACCGCCGGCAAGTCCTTCGAGGGCCGGAGCGTCTTTCTGCAGCGTTTGTCGCAGCGGCACCGGTGGGTCGGCGTGCAGAAGGCCGTCCTCCGCCGCAACCCGCTCAAGTTCCGGCTGAAGCTACGGCTCGGACGATCGAAGATCCGGGCCTTCGTCCCGAAGTCCCTCGCCGAGCCGGGCTACCTCGACGGGTTCAGCAAGCCGCTCGTCGTGGTGCGCCGTCCGGCGGGCTCGGGTTAGGGAGCGAACGAGCCGAGCGCGTAGGCGAGCGCGACCGCGACGACGAGCGAGGCGGCGAGCAGCGCCACATAGGAGCGCGCCTGCAGAAAGTGCTGCACCGGGACGGGCGTGAGACGAACGATTCTCGGCGGCAGCATCGTGAAGCCGAACATGATCAGCGCGCCGGCCAGGAGCCCGCCGAACAGGAACCCGAGGCGGAAGGCGGTCGAATCGGGCAGCAGCTTGATCGGCGCGAGGATCGGCTGTGCCGCCGACTCGACGATGTGCTCGACTTTCGAGATGGTGCTGCGACCGTGGGGCGGAACCGCGACCGGCGTCTTCTCCCCGGGCGCGCGCGGAACGGGAACGAGGCCGGTGAAGAGAGCTGGGTAGCCCGAGCCGAAGGCGAGCATGAACGGCGTGGAGGGACCGGCGAACGCTGCCCCGTGTCCCTTCGCTCCGGCGGCTCCGGGGTGCTGCCGCTGCCGCGGGAGGAGGAAGAACGCAGCCGCCGTGGCGTCCTGGAATCCCGCCTGGGTAAAGGGAGCAAACGACTTCGCCTTGGAGCCTGCCTCATTCGAGCCCGTGGGGCCGGAAGTGTGTGTCCCGGCGCTAGCACCTGGTGCGTTGACGACGCCGGATCCCGGCGTGCCGGGCGCTGAGCCCGGCGTCTGGGGCACGGCCGGTGCGCCTGGCGGGGCATGCCCCGGGCCCGGCTTTGCAGGCGGAGCCGGCACGCCTCGCAGCACAGGGGCGACGATGGCGCCGGGTGCCGGGACCGCCGCCGAAGTCGGGACGGTGATCGTGCTCGGCGGCGGAGGCGGCGCCGGGGAGACCGGCGCGGTGGGGGACACGGTTGGGGTCGGCGACCCCGGCGGCGAGATCGCCACGGGCGGCGGCGGCAGGCTGATCGGCGGCGGTGGCGGAGGGAGCGCAACGGGCGGCGGCGGCAGGCTGATCGGCGGTGGCGGCAGTTTGATCGGCGGCGGTGGCGGAGGGAGCGCAACGGGCGGCGGCGGCAGGCTGATCGGCGGTGGCGGCAGGCTGATCGGCGGCGGTGGCGGAGGGAGCGCAACGGGCGGCGGCGGCAGGCTGATCGGCGGTGGCGGCAGGCTGATCGGCGGAGGCGGCGGAGGCAGGGCCACGGGCGGCGGCGGCAGGCTGATCGGCGGAGGCGGGAGTGCTATTGGCGGCGGCGGGAGTGCGACCGGCGGAGGCGGTAAGGGGAGTTGGGCCCCGACGGAGCCCGCAAATGCGCACGCAGCGGCCGCCAGCATCGAAGCCGCCAGGAGAAGTCGCATCAGACGCCGAGGCTGGCGAAGCATCGTGCCAAACGATACCCCGTGCCGCTACATTTGCAAACACGCTCCCCGGGGCAGTTTCCGGTGAGTAGCAGCGGAAAATACGGAATGCGGCGAAAGGCGATCCTGCGGAGGACAGAGCTCGGGGCGGCTGGGGCGGTGCGGCTTCGCCTGCCCGCGCCCTACCTCGTCGCTCTCGCGGCCTGCATGGCGATCTTCGCGAGTGCGCCCAGTTCCCGTGCCGCTCCAAGCCGTCTCGCGCCGAGACCGGCCTCTGCGACGCGTGTCGCCGAGACGAGGCGACCCGCGCGCAGTGGGAACGAGGCTTTGCTGTTCGCGCTCGGCGTCGCCCTCGCACTCTGCTCCGGCGCGCTCGTGTTCGTGGTTGTGCCCCGTCTTTCCGAGCGGCGTCTCCAGTCGCCACGGTCCGGCCCGCTCGTGCGACGCCGCCACTCGGCGCACTCGATCTCGCAGGGCCCTACCGGGGCCGCGCCTACCCGTGTGCGGCCGCCGCGCCTGCGGCTACGCCTGTCCCTGCGGCTCCCGCGGATTGGCGCCCGCCACTCGGCGCGCTCGATTTCGAAGGCACAACCGCCGCCGCGCCTACGCCGTTTGCGGCCGCCGGGCGCGCGACTGTCCCCGCGCCTGTCTCGGATGCGCCGCCAGTAGGCGCGCTCGATCTCGCAGGCACTCCCGCGGCCGCACCTGAGACGGGTGCGACTACCGCCACCGCGGCTGCGGCCCCCTCGGCTGCGCCGCCCCGCACGCCTCACATGCGTCTGCGGTACCTGGCAACTCCGCGCCTACCGAGGATCAGTGGTTCAGCCGGACGCTCGCTCCTGGGCTCGACCAGACGCTCAGCCGCATCCACCGGCCGAGTGCCCTCCGCCGCGTTCCCTCCGAAGTCGCCTGGGCTCAGCCGATCAGCGACTGCCGGATAGCTTCGGCCACGGCCCGGGTCCGCGTGTCGGCGCCGAGCTTCCGCATCGCCTTGCGCACGTGAGTGCGGACCGTCTCGCGGAGCGTCGAAGCCGACGGACCTTCTGGGCCCTGATATGGTCACCCGTATCAAGACGACCATCGATATTGCCGACTCGCTTCTGAGTTCCGCGAAACAGCTGGCGGCGAAGCGCGGGACTACTTTGCGCTCCCTTGTAGAAGCCGGTTTGCGGAGCGTGCTCGCCGAGAGCGGGCACACCGAGCCGTTTCGCCTTCGCGATGCGTCGTTCGATGGGCAGGGCTTGGCGCCGGAGTTCCGAGAAGGTGACTGGAACCGGATCCGCGACGCCGCGTATGAAGCTCGCGGCGCGTGATTGCCGTCGACACGAACATCCTCGTCTATGCCCACCGCATTGACTCCGAGTGGCATGGTCGTGCTCAACGTGTTATCCGCTCCCTGGCCGAGAGCCCGGCCCCATGGGCGATCCCGTGGCCGTGCCTGCACGAGTTCATCGCGATCGCAACACACCGCGCGATCTACGATCCCCCTACGCCGATCGAGCGCGCGCTCGACCAGGTTGACGCGTGGGTGGAGGCGCCGGCGCTCGTGCTGCTTGCCGAGGGAGCGGGCTATTGGCAGCGGCTCGGCGGCTTGCTGGCAAAAGGGCGCGCCTCGGGCCCGCGCGTGCACGATGCCCGCGTCGCTGCCCTTTGCCTCGCGCACGGCGTGCGCGAGCTGTGGACCGCCGACCGCGACTTCGGACGCTTTCCGGAGCTCGTGACACGGAACCCGCTCACAGCGCCGGACGGTTAGTTCGCCAACGAGTGGGGTGCTCGCCCTATCGCTCGTCAGGCGATCAGCGACTGCCGGATGGCTTCGGCCACGGCCTGGGTCCGCGTGTCGGCGCCGAGCTTCCGCATCGCCTTGCGCACGTGAGTGCGGACCGTCTCGCCGGAGATGAAGAGACGCCGCCCGATCTCGTCGGTCGCAAATCCATCGGCTAGCAGGCGCAAGACCTCCCGCTCCCGCTGCGTCAGCGCGACCCGGCGTTGCAGCTCCGGGACGGCGAGCGTTCCCGCAAGACCGGGATCGACGTACGTCTGACCGGTCGCGACCATGCGGACGGCCCGAACCAGATCGGCGAGCGGCGCTTCCTTCAGCACGACGCCACGAGCGCCCGCGTCGAGCGCCTCGGTGAGGAACTGGTCGTCGCCGTGCCCGGTGTAGAGAACGATGCCGGTCGATGGCGCCCTCTGCACCGCCCGGCGGGTGATCTCCGTTCCGCTCAGACCCGGCATGCGCATGTCCACCAGGGCGACGTCCGGCCGTGCCCGCTCGATCTCGTCGAGTGCTCCGACACCTTCGAAGGCGCGGCCGACGATCTCGAGGCCGTTCTGCTGGAGGTAGCGGCAGACGGAGTCGAGGACCGCGGGGTGGTCGTCGGCGACTACGCAGCTGATCGAGGCGCTCGTCACGTGCTTGTCCCCCTTTTATACGAACTTCGTCGAGGACCGGCGCTGGTCAGAGGTACGCTGGGAGCGGGGACGCCGGCGGCGGCGGCCGCCGGCAATGGACGAGCGCATGGACATCCTGCACGAGGTGGAGGCCGAATACGGTCGGCTGATTCTCGAACAGATGCCCGGATTCGTGTGGGGCGTCGACCGCGAGCTGCGGATCATGTTCGTTGCGCGGCGCCGGCTTCGCGGCACTGGGAACCCCCGTCGAGACGACGATCGGCATGACCCTCTGCGAGTACGTCGGGACGGACGACCCGAGCTTCGAGCCCATTGCGTCCTGCCTGCGCGCGTTCGCCGGCGAAGCGACGACCTACGAGATGGATTGGGCGGGGCGCTCGTACGACACCAGGCTCGAGCCGCTCAGGAACGCGAGCGGCGAGATCATCGGTGCGCTCGCCTTCAGCGCCGACATCACGGAGCGGAAGCAGGCGGAGGAAGACCCGCGCCCGGCTGGCAGCCCTCGTCGAGACCTCGGCGGACGCAATCGCCTCGGTCGGCCTGGACGGCATGATGACGAGCTGGAACGCCGGTGCGGAGCAAATGCTCGGCTATTCGGCGGACGAGGTGATCGGCCGCTCCATCATCCGCCTCCTCCCGCCCGACCGCCCGACCGAGGGTCACGACGTCATCGCGCGGATCGCCCGCGGAGAGCGAATCGAGCAACTGCTCACGAAGCGGCGCCACAAGAACGGACGCCTGATCGAGGTGGCAGTCAGTATCGCGCCGATCGTCGACGCGAATGGCCGGGTGACCGGGGCCTCCCCAATCACGCGCGACATCACCAGGGAGCTGGAGGGGCGCGCGCGGTTACGGGAGAGCGAGGAGCGCCTCCAGGCAATCGTGGACAACACGGAGACGGCGATCTTCGTCAAGGACCTCGAGGGCCGCTACCTCGTCGCGAACGAGACCGCGGAGCGCCTGCTGGGCCTCGCCGCCGGCCAGATGGTCGGCAAGACCGACCACGAGCTGCTCGGGATCGAAGGGGCCGAGTTCGTCCGAGCCCGTGACGCGCGGGTTCTCGAGGAACGAGGCAGCTTCACCGAGGAGGTCACGCTCGACTTGGCAGTTGGTCGGCGCACCTTCGCCAGCGAGAAGTTCCCGCTGCCCGACCTCCACGGCGAGCCGTACGCGATCTGCGGCATCGCGAGCGACATCACGGAGTCGAAGACCGCGGAGGCGTTCGCCGCAGGGCAGACGCGAGTGCTGGAGATGATCGCGACCGCAGAGCCGCTGGAAGACGTGCTCACGCATCTTTGCCACGTCGTCGAGGAGCGGGCAGGCGACCTGTTCTGCTCCGTCCACCTCCTGCAAGGTGGAGAGCTCCGCCTCGGGGCAGCGCCCAGCCTCCCGGCCGAGTACAACGCGGCCGTCGCGCGCGTCCCGGTCGCCGAGGCCGCCGGCTCGTGCGGCACCGCTGCGTTTCGCGCCGAGCAGGTGATCGTGTCAGACATCGCCGCCGACCCGATCTGGCTCGACTGGCGTGCCGCCGCGATCTCGAACGGGCTCCACGCATGCTGGTCGACGCCGATCAAAGGCTCCGCAGACGACGTGCTCGGCACCTTTGCGATCTACTTCACCCACAAGCGCCTCCCGACCGAAACCGAGCGCACGCTGATCGCGACCGCGGGCTCTTCGAGAGCGCGAACGACATCGTGATTGCGCGTGAGCCTCGACGAGGTGATCCTCGACGCGAACCCGGCGGCCGAGCGCCTCTTCGGACGCCCACGCGGCGAGCTGATCGGTAAGCCGCTCTCCGACTTCCTTTCCACTGAGGGTTTCTCGCTGACGCGGGAGCAGTCCCGCCGGAAGCTGACGGGACGGGAATCGGCGACCACGTACGAGATCGACCTGCTGGCCGGAGACGGCCGAGTCGTCGCGATCGAGGTCAGCTCCCGCCTCGTCTACGAGGGCGGGGAGCCGGTCGCAGTCGAGGGTATCGGCCGCGACCTCAGCGAGCGCCGCGCCCTCGAGGAGCGCCTCCGCCAGGCCCAGCGCATGGAGTCGATCGGCAGGCTCGCCGGGGGGATCGCGCACGACTTCAACAACCTGCTGATGGCGATTCGCGGCTACAGCGAGCTCGCCCTGACCAAGCTCGGGGCAGGCGAGAGCGCGGCCCGCGGCGACGTGGAGGAGATCACGAACGCCGCCGAGCGCGCCGCGGCGCTCACCCGCCAGCTGCTCGCGTTCAGCCGCCGACAGATGCTGCAGCTGCGGGTGATCGATCTGAATGCGCTCGTGGAAGAGATGCAGTCGCTGCTCGAGCGGATCATCGGGGAGGACGTCGAGCTCGTCACCCGGCTCGATCCGGAGCTCGCGCACGTCAAGGTCGATCCCGGACAGATCGAGCAAGCGATCATGAACATCGCGGTCAACGCGCGGGACGCCATGCCTCACGGCGGTCGGCTCGCCATTACCACCGAGAATTCTGAGCTCGGCGAGCTGGCAGAGGACGACACGCTGATCTCGGACGCCCCCCTCGAGGCGGGCAACTACGTCCGCCTCGTCATCTCGGACAGCGGTGGAGGCATCGATCCCGCCCTCAAGCCCCGCATCTTCGAGCCCTTCTTTACAACGAAGGAACCGGGGAAGGGAACCGGGCTCGGCCTCTCGACCGTCCACGGGATCGTGAGCCAGAGCGGAGGTCAGATCGCCGTCTCGAGCGTGGCCGGCAGCGGGACGACCTTCTCGCTCTACCTGCCTGCCGTGCCCGAGCCGATCGAGCCGATCGAGCGTGACGGCGTGCGCGCGAGCGACTCGAACGGCGTGGGGACGATTCTCCTCGCCGAGGACGAGGCCGTCGTCCGCAGGTTGTTGTGCGGCGCGCTCGAGGAGAGCGGCTACACCGTGCTCGACGCGAGCGACGGCCACGAGGCTCTAGCCATCGCGATGGAATACGAAGGGGAGATCGACGTGCTGGTCACCGATCTGGTGATGCCCGGCATGGGCGGCGCCGAGCTGGCGGAGCAACTTCTCTCCATGCGGCCACAGACCAGGGTGATCGAGATGTCGGGCTACACCGAGGATCGCAGCCGTCTGGTGGTCGGGAACGGGCGAGCCCTCTTCCTGCAGAAGCCGTTCCCCCCGAGCAGGCTCGCCGGGGAGATCGATCTGTTGCTCAGGGGAGCAGGGCTCCCCCGAGAACAGCTCCTGAACAGACAAACGGCCCGAGCTGCGGCGCCGCGGGCCGTTCGAACTGCTTCTGAGTGAAGCGGCGGCGGTCAGCCGCCGGTATCGCCTTACGCGCGCGTCGAGGATCCCCAGTTCGGGTGATGTCGCCCCGCGTAACCGGGTCCGCCCACGAAGTATCGGCGGGGGAAGCCCTGTCCGCTGCTACTCCACGGGCCGAGTAGCCGCGATCGCATCCAGCTGGTTGGCGTGGTGCAGGACGGCTGCCTCGGCGGTGCGCGCGGCACGGACGTCGTGGTGCGTCGAGACGGCGTGGAGCAGCTCGGCCCGAACCGGCGCCTCGAGGAGGCTCGCGAGCCCCTCCACGACGCGGACGCCGAGGAGGACGTGACCGAGTAGGCGGCCCTCGTCCGTGGGGCGGAAGAGCGGCGCGGCGCCCAGCTCGAGCGTCCGGCCGGCGTCGTGGAGCAGGGCGGCGGCGAGCAGCAGGTCCGAGCGAAGCCGCGGATGAAGCTGAGCGGTCTCGCGGCAGATCGTCGCGACGCCGACCGTGTGCTCCAGCAGACCGCCTGCGTACGAGTGGTGCCCGTCGGGCGTCGCGGGAAGCGAGCGGAAGCGCGAGCGCAGCCCCTTGTCGCCGAGAAGGCGATCGACCGTGGCGCGCAGGCCGGGATGGGTGATCTCGGCTCCCAGGAACTCGAGGAAGCCGTCCAGCTCCTCCACGTCGCGGCGAAGCGTCGGGGTGAGCGAGGCGGGATCTGCCTCGGCCGGCTCGAGCGAACGGACATCCAGCTGCAGCCGCTCCCGGAAGCGCTCGACCCGCCCGAGGACGCGCACGGCGTCGCCCTCGGCGAAACGCGAGCTGAGCACGTCGACGTCGTTCCAGACGCGTGCCTCGATCCTGCCGGTGCGGTCGACGAGCTCGAGCGAGAGGTACGGCGAGCCCGCCCGGGTGCGGTGCCGCTCCTTGCGCGCGACGCCGTAGACACCGTCGACGAGGCGGTCCTCGGCGAGCTCGACGATCGGAGCTCCGGCAGGGGCGGGCGCTTGCGTCACGGGGGTGATTCTAGGTCCCGCGACGGATGCTAGGCTCGCTGCAGGTGGCCGACGTCCAGCCCTTTCGAGCTCTCCGTTACGACGAGAGCAAGGCCGGTCCGCTCCCGTCTCTCGTCGCGCCGCCGTACGACGTGATCTCCCCGGCCGAGCGGGAGCAGCTGCTCGCGAGGAGCCCGTACAACGTGGTGCACCTGACGCTGCCCGACTCCGAGGTCGAAGCGGGCCGCACGCTCGCGCGCTGGCGCGGCGAGGGAGCACTCGTCGAGGAGCGTGAGCCCGCCTGCTGGGCGCTCTCGCAGAACTACGTCGGGCCCGACGGGCTCGCGCGCACGCGCGACGGGCTCGTCGCGACCGTGCGGGTGCAGCCGTACGAGCGACGCGTCGTCCTCCCGCACGAGCGGACGCACCGAGGCCCGAAGGAAGGCCGCCTTCGACTGCTGCGGGCGACGAGAGCCCAGCTGGAGCCGATCTTCCTGCTCTACGACGGCGAACGGCCCTTCGAGATCCCGTGGCGCGCGCCCGATCTGGAGGCGGAGGGAGCGCGCCTCTGGCGGCTCGGGGCGGAGCGGGCGATCAGCGAGGCGTTCGCGGTGCGGCGGCTGCTGATCGCCGACGGACACCATCGCTACGAGACGGCGCTCGCCTTCCACGAGGAGGACGGAACCGATGCGACCGCGCTCGTGCTGGCCGTGCTCGTGAGCACTTCCGATCCGGGGCTCACGATCTTCGCCACGCACCGCGTCGCGGCGCGGGTCGAAGGCCTGCCGGACGGGGAGGTTGCCGCATCGCCACGCGAGGCGTTGCGGCAGATCGAGGCGCTGCCGTACGAGCGTGCCGCCTGCGTCGCGTATCGGAGCGGTCGAGCGGAGGTGCTCCTCGGCGCCGAGGGCGAGCTCGATCCCTCCTTCGTCGCGCGTCTCAGGCTCGACGGACTGACGTACACGGCGAGGCTCGAAGAGGCGCTCGCCGCGGTCGACGAGGGACGGGCCGAGGCGGCGTTCCTGCTTCGCCCGACGCGGATCGAGGACGTGTTCGCGGTCGCCGAGCGCGGCGAGACGATGCCGCCGAAGAGCACGTACTTCTTCCCCAAGCTGCTGTCCGGCCTCCTGATCCAGCCGCTTGACTGAGGACTGGCTGGAGACGTGCCGCGCGGCTGCCCAGGACGTGCGGGGCGTGCTCGAGCGGCTTCCCGGGCGTGCGGAGCGCGAGCTCGTCGTCGGCGACGGCGTCGGCGGCGACGAGACGACGGCCGTCGACCAGGCGGCGGAGCAGGTGATCGTCGAGCGGCTGGAGGCGACCGGGAGAGACTTCGTTCTCGTCTCCGAGGAGCTCGGCGAGAAGACGGTCGGCTCCGGACGCGGGAGGCGTGTGGTGGTCGACCCGATCGACGGCTCGCTGAACGCAAAGCGCGGAATCCCCTACTTCTCCGTGTCGATCGCCGTCGCCGACGGTGCGACGATGGGCAACGTCCGTTTCGGCTACGTCTACGACTTCGGCACGGGCGAGGAGTGGACGGCCTGGCACGGCGGCGGAGCGTTCCTGAACGGCAGGCGCCTCGGCGCGGAGCGGCCGAAGGAGCAGATCGACGTGCTCGCCCTGGAGGCCACGAGCACGTCGCTCGTCGCCGAGCAGGCGGCCGCGCTGACCGGCATCGCAGATCGCCTTCGCGTCATGGGCTCGCTCGCGATCTCGCTTTGCCATCTCGCCGCGGGCCGTGTGGACGCCGTCTGCTCGCTGAAGCCGGCCCGCGCGGTCGACATTGCCGCAGCGCAGCTGCTCGTGACGGAGTGCGGGCTTGCGATCGACCTCCCCGAGGCGCCGCCATTCGCCGCTGCACCGCTCGACACGAAGGCGCGCTCGCGCGTGATCGCCGCCGGTTCCCCCGAACTGTGCTCGGAGCTGGCCGCCGTCATCGTCGGATGACCACGCTACGCGTCCGGGATCGCCGGAGTGACGCCTGCGGTCGTCAGTCGCCCGCTCCGCACGAGCCTCACGAGGTTGCCCCATGACCACGCTACGCGTCCGGGATCGCCGGAGTGACGCCTGCGGTCGTCAGTCGCCCGCTCCGCATCAGCCTCGAGGGCTTGGCCCATGAGCTCGGTCCGGATCGGCTGCTCGGGCTGGAACTACGATCACTGGCGGAACGGCGTTTTCTATCCACCGCGGTTGCCGCCGAGCCGCTGGCTCGAGCACTACGCACGCCACTTCGACACGGTCGAGGTGAACGCGACGTTCTACCGGCTCCCGAACCTCAAGGCCGTGCAGGGGTGGGTGGAGGGCAGCCCGTCCGGGTTCGTCTTCACGATCAAGGCGAGCCGCTATCTGACTCACATCAAGCGACTGACCGATCTCGGCCCCGGCCTCGAGACGTTCTACGAGCGGCTCGA
Organism: Gaiellales bacterium; assembly: GCA_038253945.1. GTDB lineage: Bacteria > Actinomycetota > Thermoleophilia > Gaiellales > Gaiellaceae > JBBRYW01. The sequence goes on along the minus strand of JBBSGR010000001.1, from coordinate 340,129 downwards.
GCCCCTCGTGGGCTCGCCGAAGCTCGGGCCGGTGCTCTGGCAGCTGCCTGAGAGCTTCCATCGAGACGACGAGCGGCTCGGCAACGCCCTCGCCGCCCTGCCGCCGGGCCGGCACTGCTTCGAGTTCCGCCATGCGAGCTGGTTCGTGGAGGAGGTGTACGCGCAGCTTCGCCGGCGCGGGGTCGCCCTCGTGATCGGCGACGCGCCCAAGCGTCCCTTCCAGACGCTCGAGCTGACGGCCGACTGGACCTTCCTCCGCTTCCACTACGGCAGCCACGGGCGCGGCGGCAACTACTCCGTGCGCGAGCTGGAACGGTGGGCGAAGCGGATCGAAGGCTGGCGCGAGCGGGGCGACGACGTCTACGCATACTTCAACAACGACTGGCAAGGGTTCGCGATCCGAAACGCGCTCTGGCTGCGCGGCCGGCTGGACGTTTGACGCTGCTACGCTCACTCGGAGATGCAACCCTCGCGTGACGAGATCATCGGCGCCCTCGCGCACGTGATCGATCCCGAGCTGAAGCGCCCCGTCACCGAGCTCGACATGGTGCGCGAGGTGAACGTGAGCGGCAGCGACGTCGCCGTCACGATCGCGCTCACTGTGGCCGGCTGTCCCCTGCGCTCGAGCTTCGAGGACCAGGTGGGCAAGTACGTCGGCGAGCTGCCGGGCGTTCGCAGCGTCTCGCTGTCGTTCGACGTGATGTCGCCCGCCGAGAAGACGGCGCTGACGGCGAAGCTGCGCGGCGGAATGACGGAGCGGACGAAGGGCATCGCGGTGGACGCCTCGACGAGGGTGATCGCGGTCGCGAGCGGAAAGGGCGGCGTCGGCAAGTCGTCGCTGACGGTGAACCTCGCCGCGGCGTTCGATCGCCTCGGCCTGCGCACCGGCGTGCTGGACGCCGACGTCTACGGCCACTCGATCCCGCACATGCTGGGAATCACCCAGCGGCCGGTCGTCGTCGACAAGATGATCGTGCCGCCGGTCAAGGGAGACCTGAAGTTGATGTCGATCGGCTTCTTCCTCGACGAGAACCGACCGGTCATGTGGCGGGGCCCGATGCTCCACCGCTTCCTCGAGCAGACGCTCTCGGACGTCCACTGGGGCGAGCTCGACGTGCTGCTCGTCGACATGCCGCCCGGAACGGGCGACGTCTCCATCTCCCTCGGCCAGCTGCTGCCCAGAGCGGAGGTCGTCGTCGTGACGACGCCGCAGCCCGCCGCCCAGCAAGTGGCCGTGCGGGCGGCGAAGATGGCGCGCGAGACCAACATGCGCGTGGTCGGCGTCGTCGAGAACATGTCCTACCTCGTCGGGACGTGCGAGGAGATCTTCGGCTCCGGCGGCGGCGATGAGCTGGCGCGCGACATCGGCGTCCCGCTGATCGGCCAGGTGCCGCTCGACCCGCGCCTGCGCGAGTGCGCGGACCAGGGCGAGCCACTGGTCTGGGCCGAGCCCGACTCCGAGACCACGCTCATCATCGTCGGGATCGCGGAGGCGATCGCGGCGACGGCGCGAGAGCGCGGCGTCGGCATCGTGAAGGCGCTGCCCGTCCTCTCGTAGCGCACGCTAGCCGTAGTGAAGTAGGTCAGCCCAAAGAGCGGCCTGGGGGCCGAAAGGCGAGGCGAAAGCCGCGTCGATCCGCCTCCCGTGCCACGAACCGCTGACCCAGACGGTCGCATCGACGTGCCCCGTCGTCACTCTTCGGCGCGGCACGCGCGCCGGCTCGCGCTCGAGCCGAGCGCAGATGGACGGCGGATCAGGGGCCGTCCCTCGCGCCGGGTCGCAGCTGAGCGCGTAGGCGGGACCTGCTCGAAAGGAGATCCTCAGAAGGGTCGGCCCGTGCTCCGGTGAGCCTCGAAGCGCGATCGTGAGGAGGGAGGCGGCCGCCAGGAGTGCGCTGAGAGCGCCCACCAACCAGATGCGCCGCCGTCTCATGGAGCCGAGAAGGCTACCCGGTAGACAGCGGGCGCCCCGGAGGGCGCCCCGCCGCTCCCGTGCGACATCGGCCAGTCAGCGGCTTCGGGTCAAGCGTCTTTTCGCCTCTGTTCCCGGTCTCCTGCCCGGAAACGACGAGGGCCCTGACCCCGAGCGCCTCCGCCTATTCTTGCCCTCATAGCCCGCAGCGCGCCCACCGACCCCGATACGGCCCGCGCTCGCCTGCTCGCGCTCGGTTTCGGGAGCGAGGACGCCGAGACGCTCCTCGACCATTTCCTCGAGGCTGAGCGGCGCGGCAAGTCGGGGCACGGCTTCTCGCGGATCACGTGGCTCGAGACGCTGCCGGACCTGCACCCACTCGCGCGCCCCGAGCGAGTTAGCGCAGAGGCCGGCTACGAGCGGTGGGACGGAGGCGATGCGCTCGGCTACCTGACGCTCGCCGCGATCTGCCGCGCGCAGCTCGCCGATCCGCCGCCCCGGGCGCGCGTCGTCGTAGCCAGCCGCTGCTTCCCCACCGGGATGCTCGGCGGCTGGGTGCGCAGGCTCGCGGACGGCGGGCTGGTGGCCGCGCTGACCGCCACCTCTCCACCGCGGCTCGCCCACCCGGACGGCGGCCCGCCGCTCGCCGGGACGAACCCGCTCGCTGTCGGGATCCCGAGCTCCGACGGGAATCCGGTCGTGGTGGACGTGTCGATGGGCAAGGTCACCTACGGCGACGTGCTGGCCGGCGGCGCCAGTCCCGACGACCTGGTCCCGTTCGGGGGCGAGCAGGCGCACAAGGCGTTCGCGCTCGCGTTGGGGCTGCAGCTCCTGGTCGACGCGCTCGCCGGCGAAGAGTACGGCGCGGTGCTCGTCGTCGGCAGGCCCGAGGCCGACCCCGTGCCGGCGCTACGTGCCCGGGCCGCCGGGGTCCGCCTGCCCGGCGATCGCTGAGGCAAAGCGGGGATCGCCCCGGATCGACTCGAAGTCCTCGTCGTCGCGGGCAAGATCCCGAAAACGCGAATCGAGCTCGACGGCTCTCGTCAGGTGCTCGATCGCCGCGTCGGGCTGGCCGGTCAGGCTTTCACCGCAAGCCAGGTTGTAGAGCCCGCCCGAGTTGTCCGGGTAGCGCTCCAGCCCCTCCCGGAAGATCTCGATCGCCCGGTCGTACTCCTTCGTCTGGAAGAGGGGAAAGGCATCCGCGAAGAACTCCCACGGAGAGACCTCATACGCGCGGCCCGGCTGCCCGCCGACCGCGAGCACGGTGGTTCCGGGCTCCTCGGCGTGCGCGCCTCGTCTCGTCTCGGGGTCGCGCACGAAGACGAAAGTGCCCGCCGGGGCGTCGACCACCTCGTCGCCGAGAGTGAAGCGCGCGTGGCCGTCGACGACGAAGTAGAGCTCGTGGTGGCGCACGGCGGCCTGCCCGGACTCGGTGTGCTCCTCGATCACGCGGCCACCCGCCTCAGCCGCCCGGTAGGCGTTGACGCCGAAGGCCCCGATGTCGAAGTGCTTCCTGATCCTGATCCATGTGCTGTCCTCGCTGCCGCCTTGCGTCGCCACGTCGTCGAGGTGCGCCGCCGCGTACCCGCTGCCCTGCGACCTCGTCGGTGTGCCTTCTCCCCCGTCGGCGCCGGCGATCAGCTCCTCGAACGCGGGATCGCCGCGGAGGGACTCGAAGTCTCCGTCCTCGCGGGCGAGGCGGCGAATGTCCGGCTCTCGCTCGACGGCCGCCCTCAGATGCTCGAGCGCCTGCTGGTTCCGCCCTGCGAGGCTCTCGCAGCACGCGAGGTTGTACAGGATGCCCTCGTTCCCCGGATGCTCCGCGAGCGCCCGCTCGAGGTGCGCGGCCGCGCCCTCGTAGTCCTTCGCCTCGTAGAGCGGCCAGAACTCCGGGCCGGCGTCTCCCTGCCAGACCGTGAAGGCCTGCCCCCGCGGCGCCCCGACGACGAGCACGACCGCGCCCGGGTCGTCCGCGACGGCGCTGCGGCGTGCGCCCGGATCGCGCGCAAACACGATCGTCCCCAGGGGCGCGTCGATCTTCTCGCCGTCGACCGTGAAAGTCGCATGGCCGCCAGCGACGAGGTACAGCTCCTCCTGACCCGCCCTCGCGCCCAGGCCAGTCTCCGTGTGCTCGTTGACGATCTGCTCGCCTGCGTCGGCGCTGAACGCATTGACCCCGAACGCCTCGATCCCGAAATGCTCGCGAACGGCCTTCCTCCGTCCGCGGTTCGCGATCTCCGACAGGTGCGCCGCCTGGAAGGGCTGCTCGCTCACGATGACTGCCTCCTCAGCTCGTCGAGGACGACCGGGTCGATCTGCTCCACCCCGTCCACCCGGTCCTCCAGATTCTCGGTGCCCGTCCACCGCTCGAATGCATCATCGAGGTCGCCTTTATAGCCGAGCCGGCTCAGACGCTCGCTCAGCTCGCGGGCGAGCGCGTCGTCGACCGGAAGCCAGTCCCCCCTCGGCGTCTTGCCGAAGATCTGCTGGTGGAGCACGAAGATGCGGCGAAGCTCCTCGATCGGTCGCTCGTGGTCGTCGACGCGCAGGTCGACCAGCAGGTCGGACAACCCGGCGTAGCCGCCGTCGCGCTCGACGACGAGCAGGGCTGCCGACTGCTGGCCGCGGCTGTCACCGCCGGCGGCCTGCGCCGCTTCCAGGCAGTCGAGCAGCCGCTCGGCGAGCGGCTTTCCGCCCGTCGCCTCGAACGTCTCGGCGAGCGCGTCGACCGTCGCGCCGGAAACGAGGATGTTGCCCTGCGCGGCGTAGCAAGGCCCGGTGCGGCCGCCTGCCCAGTCCATGCACTCCAGCCCCGTGAAGCTCGCGCCTGCGCCGTGGCGGTCGACGACGCCGAGCTGGCGCTGCGCCCGGTCCCGGTCCGCCTCGGTCAGCCGCTCGACCACCTCCGGCGCGCTCACGCCACCCCGGAGGAGCGTCAGCCCTTCCGGTCCGTAGCGCGGGTTCGCGAGCGCCTGGGTCGCCACGGCGCCGACCAGAGGCTCCGCCCAGGCAACGACCGACCCGACCGCCAGGAACTTCGATTGCACAGCGACGCCCCACTGGCCCGCCTCCAGATCGCAGGCGGCGATCGAGAAGGTGGAGACCAGCCGCTCACCCATACGTCAGCTCGATCAGGTCCAGATCCAGCAGCTGCCGCGCCGCCTCGGGCACGAGCACCGAGGCGACCTCCGGGTGAGCGAGCGCCTCCTTCACGCCCTCGGCGGTCGAGGTACGCACGACGATCGGCCTGCCCTGCTCGTGGGCCGTCCGCAGCGTCGCCAGGTCGGACACGTCGTCGAGGACGAGTGCCCCCTCGAGCGGAACGAGCGGATCGCCTTCCACCGCGATCTCCGGCACCCGCCGGCCCGTCGCCCCGAACCAGCGCTCCCTCACAGCTCCACGGTCTCCCCCGGCTCCGGAGCGATGATCTCGACGTCCGGCGCGAGCCGGCGGAGCTCCTCGGGTGTACCGCGAAGCAGCGGGAACGTGCCGTAGTGACAGGGCACGCAGCGCTTGGCGCCGAGCAGCTCGAGCGCGACCGCGGCCTCACGCGGCCCCATCGTGTAGTGGTCGCCGATCGGCAGTACCACGACGTCGGGCTCGTAGATCCGGCCGATCAGCTTCATGTCCGTAAAGGCATTCGTATCGCCGGCGAAGTAGAGCTTGAACCCGTCCTCGAGCTCCAGCACGAGGCCGGCGGCCTCGCCCAGGTACGTGCCGTCGTCGGAGCTCGACGAGTGGTGGGCGTGCGTCAGCGTGATCTTGACGCCGTCGACCTCCACCGTTCCGCCCTTGTTCGGGGCGCTCGCCATGTCCTCCTCGACGCCCTGGTCCGCGAGCCAGCCGCGAAGCTCCACGAGTGCGACCACCCTCGGCGAGAAGCGCTTGGCGAGCTCGACGGTGCTGCCGACGTGGTCGGAGTGGCCGTGCGTGAGCGCGATCAGGTCGACGCGCTGGGGCTCCTTCTCGCCGTCGGGGCACTTCGGGTTGTCGAGGAAGGGGTCGACGTAGATCCGCTTGCCTCCGGGGCTGTCGAGCCGAAAAGCCGCATGGCCGAGCCAGGTCAGGGGGATTTTCGCCATCTCTCTCCTTTGGTCATGTCGGGGACTGATTCTCGAGCTGCCACTCGTCGCTGCGAAGCAGCGGCACCGGTCTGACCGACCCGCGATGTGCCGTCGACGAGCGCGACCTCGCCGAGGTAGGCGCCGCCGTCGTCCGACGCGTGCTGCGCGCGTACGACATCCACGCCGGACGAGGCGGTGACCTCGACGGCTCGCCAGAGCCGCTCGAAATCCGGCTCTCCGAATACCGCGCGCGCCCAGCCTTCGTTCGGCGCTGCCACGACCGTCCAGTTGTTGACGCGGTCGTTGATCAGGCGCGTGTTGATCTCGAGCACCTCCAGCATGCGGGCGCGTCCCACCCGCTCTCCGTCGAGGTCGGCGAACAGCTCGGGCTCGGGATTCCCCGACAGCGCGATCCAGGCGCTTCGCTCCGCGCCGAGCGTCTCCATTCGCGTGCGCGCCCACGAAGGCGTCCACGTAAGCGTCTCGTCGGGAGCGTGGCCACCATCGCGTGGCGCACGTGCTGGTCACTGTACGAGACGTCGACGTACCGAGCACCGTGCTCGTAGACGCGGCGGGCGACCGCCCGTACGAGTGGGGCATGCTCGACGAGGCCCGTCACGGTCACCGGCTGGCCCGGTTCGACGTTGGCGCCGACCCGCACCACCAGGTCGGCGAACCGCTCGAGTCGGCTCTCCACGCTCGGGAGACTATCCGGCGGAGGACTGTCCGATGCGGTCGCGAACCTTTGCGGCGTGACCCGTCGAGCGCTGCCCGTCGCACTCGTTCTCGCTGCCGCCGTCTTCGACTCTCTCGCCCGTCCGGGATTCGCGTTCTACGCGTTGCTCGCGGCCGTTCCGCTCGCGGCCGTGGCGGCTCTGACCGCACTCGGAGAGCTGCTGGACGGTGCCCAGCGGGCCTACGACCATGGCTGCGCTGCCCTTCAGACGGTCCTCTGGGCCGGGGCCGTCGTCCTGATCGTCTCGGCCACGTCGGCGCGGGCCGGAGTGCTGGACGGCGCGCCGGCAGCAAGCTTCGCGCGTCCCGCGCTGATCGCGTGCCTCGGGACGCTGGCGCTCGAGTCGCTCGTCGCTCTCTTTGCGCACGCACGGCAGCCGGTGGCGCTTCCGGAGGGCCTGGCGGCCGGTCTGCCCGCCGGGCCGCTGATCAGCCTGGAGCGAGCGGTTCCGGAGAGCGAGATTCTCGCGCCCCAGTGATCGAGGCGGCGGTGATGGGGCGGGTCGGGATCGACCTGTACCCGAACGAGCTCTCGACTCCGCTTCGCGACGTCCGCACGTACACCCGCTTCGTCGGCGGCTTCGCGGGCAACGTCGCGACAGGGCTCGCGCGCCTCGGCGTGCGCACGGCGATCCTCTCGCGCGTCGGGGCCGAAGGACACGGCGAGTTCGTCCGCGAGTGGCTGGCCGGGGAAGGCGTGGACGTCGGCTACCTGGCCACGGACCCCTACTGGCCGACGCCGCCGACATTCTGCGAGGTATGGCCGCCCAATCGTTTTCCGATCACGTTCTACCGGCGGCCGACCGCGCCGGACTGGCAGCTCTCGCCGGACGATTTCTCGCTCGACGAGATCGCCGGGACGCCGCTGCTCTTCGCTACCGGGACGGGACTTGCCCAGCAGCCGAGCCGCGACACGACGCTCGCCACCCTCCGCGCCCATCGAGGAACGACCATCTTCGACCTCGACTGGCGCCCGGCATTGTGGGAGCGGCCCGAGGAGTACCCGGCCGTCGTCGCGGAGGCCGCCGCGGTGGCGAACATCGTGGTCGGGAACGAGGACGAGGTAGCGGCAGCCCGGGCCGAGAGTGCTCCGACGCTCGTGCTCAAGCGCGGTGAGCGGGGCGCCACCGTCCGGGAGCACGGCCGGGAGACGGATGTGCCCGGCTTTCCGGTCGAGGTGGTGAACGGCCTGGGCGCCGGGGACGCCTTCGCGGCGGCAGCCGGCCACGGGCTGCTGCGAGGCCGATCGCTGGTGGAGGCGGTTCGCCGGGGGACCGTGGCCGGCGCGCTCGTCGCCGCCCAGCTCGCCTGCTCCGAGGCGATGCCGCGCCTCGGGGAGCTGGACGCGGCGGTCGTCCGAGCGCGCTGACGCCGAGCGGCGGTCGATTCGGCGCATGCGCTCCGGACGAAGCTACGCTTTACCGCGATCGGCGTCACCGAGCCCGCGCTGCTCTGATCGGCGTCTTCGCCGCTTCATTCCTCGCCTGCGCAGCCGCCGTGGCGAGCTCGCACTCCACGCATGAGCTGCTCGTCTTTGCCCGCACCCCGGTGAAGGCGAAGAGCGCCGAGGAGGCGGAGATCTGGGTGCGAGACCCGCAGGCGGCGTCGGCACGGCGGCTCACCACCGGGACGGCAGACGGCGCAACCGGCACGCCGGCCCGGTCGCCGAGAGGCGCGAGGATCGTGTACGTCCGCATCGGCCTCGGAAACCCCAAGGCGCTCGCCCCCAAGCTCGCTGAGATCTGGCCCATGAGCGCGGCGGGGCGGGGGAGGACCCGCATCGACCGTGCCCCGAGCAAGCACCTCGACCTGTGGCCGACCTGGTCGCCCGCCGGCGGGCGGATCGCCTTCATTCGAGCGAATCTGAGCTGCCGGGGGCCGACCAGTCCGTGCGGGGACACCGCGCTCTGGGTCATGACCTCGTCCGGGAGCCGTAAGACCCGCCTCCTAGCGGGCGTGTATCCGGGCGCGCCTGCCTGGTCGCCGGACGGCTCGCAGATCGTCGTCGCGCTCGCGCCTCGCTCGGGGCCGGGCAACCTCGATCTCGCCATCGTCGACGTCGCGCTGGTCGCCCGACGGCAGCCGGATCGCGTTCCCGCGAATGGCGGCGATGGCCAGGACGGCGCAGGTCACCTTCGTGGACGTCGACGGCGCGCACGAGCGGCGACTCTCGGAGCAGCCGTGCGACCTGCTTCCACCGGCGTGGTCGCCAGACGGGTCGAGGCTCGCGTTCACCGTCGGCCGCTCGGGCACGCCGATGCTCGCGGTGGTGGGGGCCGACGGCTCCGGTGAGCGGCTGCGCGGTCGGGGCTACGCCAACCCCGAGCTGAACCAAACGCCGACCGCCGCGAGGCACATGGCTGAACGGCGAGGATGCCGGTGAAGCTTCAGAAAGGCAGAGCGTTCGCGGCGTCGCGAGCGCCGTCGATGATCGGCTGCACGACGAAGAACGACGCGACCGTGACGCCGAGAGCCGCTACGACGGCCGCCGTCAGCAGCCGCTCGCGCGGCGGCGAGCCGCCTGCGACGGGATTTGGCGCGCTCTGTGCGAGCCGCAGCTCGGCACCGGTGCGCAGGAACATCGCGCGCACGATCGAGAGGTAGTAGGGAAGGCTCACGACCGTCGCAACGACCCCGACGAGCATCAGCCAGATCCAGCCCCGGTCGTACGCGGCGCGGAAGACGAGGAACTTGCCCCAGAACCCACCCGTCAGCGGGAAGCCGACGAAGCCGAGCATGAACGTCCACATGGCGACGCCCAGGACGGGTCGCTCCCAGCCCATGCCGGACAGGTCGTCGACCGTAGCCGGCTTGCCGAGCTCTCGCTCCCGGGCCGCGACGACGGCGAACGCGCCGAGCGACATCGCGGAGTACGGGATCAGGTAGTAGAGGAGCGCCTCGCCGCCCGCCTGGTTGTTCGCCGCGACCGCGATCAGCATGAAGCCCGCGTGCGAGACGGAGGAGTAGGCGAGCAGGCGCTTGGCGTTTCGCTGCACGAGGGCTGCGAGGTTGCCGACGGCGAGCGACGCGCAGGCGATCACGGCGACCGCGATCGTCCACAGGTCGTCCTCGGCCCCGAACGCGGTCACGAGGATCCGCATCGCGAGCACGAGCGCGACGGTCTTCGTAGCCGCCGACATGAACGCGGTCACCGGGGTGGGCGCGCCCTCGTAGACGTCCGGCGTCCACATGTGGAACGGGGCCGCCGACGCCTTGAAGCCGAGGCCGGTGATGATCATCGCGAGGCCGGTCAGGAGCAGCGGGTCGTCGCGCAGCCCCTGGGCGGAGATCGCCTGCGCGATGGCGGCGAAGCCGAGCTGTCCGGTCGAGCCGTAGACGAGCGCCGAGCCGAAGAGCAGGACCGCCGAGCCGAAGCTGCCGATGATCAAGTACTTGAGCCCGGCCTCGAGCGAGCCGACGACGTCCACGTCGACCGCGCAGAGGATGTAGAGCGAGATCGAGAACCACTCGAGGCCGAGGAACAGGGTCATCAGGTTGTTCGCCGTGACGAGGAACGCCATGCCGGCTCCAGCCGCCGCCAGGAGGGCGTAGTACTCGGCCTCGTGCTCGCAGCCGCGAGGGCGGCGATCGTAGGAGATCGCGACGGCGAGAAGGCCGGATCCAGCGACGATCATCTCGGCGAACGTGCCGAAGCGGTCGCGCACCATCGCGTCGGCGACCACTCCGTGGCCGTGGTCGGTGAAGCCGTAGACGAGAGCCGCCGCTGTGAGCGCTCCTGCGAAGCCGAGCGCCGCCGCGAGGGCGGCCACCGCGCGCCGCCAGGCCCCCGGCACGAGCACGGCAGTCAGGAGGGCGACCCCCGCGGCGCCGAGCATCGCCAGTACCGGCGAGAGCGCGAACCAGTCGATCGAGGGTTTCACTTCGCCTTCAACTCCAGATCTCTCGGAAAGGTCGCGGGTCGAAGCGGGTAAACGGTCCAGCCGACTGGCGCACCGAGCGCCGCCGCCCGATTCCGCGGGAACGACCGCTCGCTGACGGCGGCCGGCCAGACGGACAGCGCGAGCAGACAGGCGACCAGTGGGACGAGGATCGCGAGCTCGGCCGGCCGGAGGTCGAGCGCGGCGTCGGTGACAGCGCTGCCGGGACGCTCGTGCAGGGTGGCCGAGATCACCCGCAGCACGTACATCGCCGCCAGCACGATCGCGACGGCGCCGACGACCGCCCAGGCCCAGCCCTGGCGAAACACGCCGGCGAGAATCAGGAACTCTCCCGCGAACGCCGCGGAGCCCGGGACGGCAAGCGCGACGATGCCGGTGGCCATCAGAAGGGTCGCGAGCGCGGGCCGCCCGCGGGCCATGCCCCCGAGCAGTGCGAGCTCGCCGGTCGACGTTCGCCGTTCCACCGCGCCGGCGAGCAGGAAGAGTGTGGCCGACACGAGACCGTGGGTCACCGACTGCAGGACGGCCCCGTCGAGCCCCGCGTCGTTGAACGAGAAGAGGCCGAGCGTGATCAGGCCCATCTGCGCGAGGCTGGAGTAGGCGATGACGCCGCGAAAGTCGGGAGCGCGAAACGCGAGCAGCGAGCCGTAGACGAGCCCGATCGACGCGAGCACGAGAATGGGCACCTTGAAGTCGTGCGCGGGCCCGGGGAACTTGGCGATCGCAACGCGCAGGAAGCCGTAGACGGCAGCCTTCGAGACCACTCCCGAGAGCACGGCGGAGACCTCCGGCGAGGCTTCCCGGTACGCGTCCGGGAGCCAGCCGTGGAACGGGAAGAGGGGCGCCTTGACGACAAATGCCGCGACGAAGCCGAGGAAGATCCAGGAGCTGCCGCTCGCTCCGGTGTCGACGAGATCGAAGGTGCCCTGCGAGAGGCCGAAGACGATCACCGACACCAGCATCAGCAGCGAGCCGGCCATCGTGTAGATGACGAACTTGACCGTGGCACGAAGCCGGCCTGCGCCTCCCCAGGCGCCGACGAGCACATAGAGGGGAATCATCATCGCCTCGAAGGCCGCGTAGAAGAGGACGAGGTCCTGCGAGCTGAAGACCGCGACGACGGCGCCCGTCAGGAGGAGCATCAGTCCGAAATAGGCGCGCGCGCGGTCCCTCCCGACCCAGAACCCGTAGCCGATCGTGGCTGCCATCACGACAACCGTCAGCCCGACGAGCCACAGCGAGAAGCCGTAGAGACCGACGTGGTAGGAGATGTTCAGGTCGCCGAGCCAGCTCGTTCGCTGCTCGAACTGGATCCCGTCCTGACCGAAGTCGAAGCGCACGAGCGCATTGATCCAGACGCCGACCTCGGCCAGCGCGACGAGCAGCGCGAACGAGCCGGCACGGTGACGAGAGAGCGGCGCCGTCCACACGACGAGCGCGCCCGCCATCGGGAGCAGGATCAGAATCGTGGTCAGCCAGCCGTTCACGTCAGCTCCTTGACACGCCATTCGGACGCGATCGGGAATCCGCGCGCCTCGAGGAACGTTCGCTTAGGACCATCGTGGTGGCCACACACCACGACGACCTGCACCGCACCCGCCCTGGGAGCCAGCCGGCACACTTCGTCGAGCAGCTCGGCACCGTCCGAGTCCCAACTTTCGACGACGAAGTCGTCGATGAGACAGCTCTTGCCGCCCGGGTCGTAGACGGGTGGGGCGTCTCCGATCAGCCCGATCGCGAAGCCGCCGCCCGAAACGAGCGCGATCACGTCCTCCCGCCCGATCAGCCCTTCGAGGAATGGCCTATGACGCTCGGCGGCGTCCTGCGCAGGCCGCCAGAACCGCGGCTGCGCGCGGGCGTACTCATGCCGCTTCCGGTCCGCCCACTCGACCATGCGCGGAACGTCGGCTGCTGTCGCACTCCTGACGGTCATCGCACCGAGAGAAAGACGACGGCTAGGACGGCGACACCGGCGGCGATGGCGAACGCGTAGAGGCGTAGGAAGCCGGTCTGAGCCTGCGTCACGAGGCCGCCCGCATCCCGCGTTCCGTCTGCGAGCTCGTTGAGCGAGCCGGCGATCACGGGCCGCTCGACCCATCGCGTCCAGAGGCGCGCGATCAGGGCGGACGGCCGGTAGAAGAGAGCGTCGTAGGCCTCGTCGAAGTAGAACTTGTGCTCGAGCAGCCGCCGGGCGGCGTCGACCCGGGGAACGGCGGCGCGATGCGCGGAGTACACCCACCACGCGATCCCGATGCCTAGGAGCCCGGCCGCCGTCGCGATCGCGCTCGTGACCCAGTCCTGCGTGACCGACGGCTCGACGAGCGGCTCGGCCGAGGCGCGGAGGAAGTCGGCAAGGGGCTTCCAGATGCCCGCGATCTGCACCCAGCCGCCGACGGCTGCGAGCAGCGCGAGCACGGCGACGGTCGACGTCATCGAGAACGGGCCCTCGCCGTGCTCCGAGTCGTGCAGATGCTCGCGCACGTACGCGGACGGCTCGCCGCCGAAAACGAGGAAGATCATGCGAAACGTGTAGAGCCCCGTCAGGAACGCCCCCACCACCCCGGCCGCGAACAGCACCTTGCCGTACGTGCCGCCCGCCAGGGCGGAGGCCAGGATCGAGTCCTTCGAGAAGAAGCCCGAGAGCGGCGGCATGCCGGCCAGCGCGAGCCCGCCGATCATCGTGGCGAGCCAGGTACGTGGCAGGAGCGCCCTGAGCCCGCCCATCTTCCGCATGTCCTGCTCGCCGGCCAGCGCGTGGATCACGATCCCGGCGGCGAGGAACAGCAGTGCCTTGAAGAAGGCGTGCGTCATCAGGTGGAACATTCCGTTCGCATAGGCGCCGAGGCCCGCGCCCAGGAACATGTAGCCGATCTGCGACATGGTCGAGTAGGCGATGACGCGCTTGATGTCGGTCTGGACGAGCGCCACCAGCCCGGCCACGAGCAGCGTTGCCGCGCCGATACCGGCCGCGAGCTCCTGGATCCTTGGCGCCTGCTCGAAGATGGTGTGCGTCCGGACGAGGAGGAACACCCCTGCGGTCACCATCGTGGCCGCGTGGATCAGGGCGCTCACCGGCGTGGGGCCCTCCATCGCGTCCGGCAGCCACGTGTGCAGGGGGAGCTGCGCCGACTTGGCGACCGCACCGGCCAGCAGCCCGAGGGCGACCAGGTTGATCGCCCAGCCGCCGAGCTGGTCGGCCTGGCCGAAGACGGGGCCGTAGTCGAGCGACCCCGCGTGGGCGATCAGCACGAAGAAGGCGAGAGCCATTGCCGCGTCGCCGATCGCGTTCATGATGAACGCCTTCTTCGCGGCGGCGATGGCGCTGGGCCTGTCCTGGTGGAAGCCGATCAGCAGGTACGAGGAGAGGCCGACGAGCCCCCAGCCGGCGAGCAGCATCAGCAGGTTGCCCGACTCGACGAGCAGGAGCATCGAGAAGACGAAGAGCGCCATGTAGGCGAAGAAGCGCCGTTCCTCGTCCTCGCCGTCCATGTACCCGATCGAGTAGGCGATGATCAGGAACCCGACACCGGTGACGATCAGCATCATCAGCACCGAGAGCGGGTCGGCGAGCACCGACAGGCCGACACGGAAGCTGCCGCCGGACAGCCATGTCCAGGCGGTCGAGGTCTCGGTGCGGTCGGAGCCGGCGCGGCCGAGCATGACCACGAACGAGACGACCGCCCCGCCGAGGCCGGCCAGCACCGAGAAGGTCGAGACGTAGGCCGCGGTGCGGCGACCGATGCGGTTGCCGAGCAACGCGATCGCCAGCGCGCCGGCGAGCGGCGCGACGAGGCAGATCCAGGCACCCGCGATCATCGATCAGCCTCTGAGCGTGATCATCTTGTCGACGTCGAGGTCGAGGCGGCGCCGCGCGACCGCGACGATCAGGCCGAGGCCGACGACGACCTCGGAGGCCGCGACCGCCATCACCGCCAGCGCGAAGATCTGGCCGCTGAGGTCGCCGAGCCGGCGCGAGAACGCGATCAGCGCGAGGTTGCAGCCGTTCAGCATGATCTCGAGCGAGAGCAGGATGATCAGCGGGCTGCGGCGCATGAGTACGCCGGCCGCGCCGGTCGCGAAGAGAAAGCCGGCGATGATGATGTAGGCCGGGACGTCCGGGCCCATCATCGGACGCTCGCCTCCCCCTGTGGTGGCAGCGCGGCGGGCACCGTGCCCGACGGCCGCGGCTCGGCGGCCCCGACGCGTGGAGCCGCCCCGTCGACGGGCGGTCCCGCGGCCTGGGCATGGCTGCCGAGGATGACGCCTCCGATCGCCGCCACGAGCAGGACGATCGAGGTGATCTCGAACGCGAGCAGGTGGTCGGTCAGAAAGAGGCGCCCGATCTCGCTCGGGGTGCCGAAGAACGTGTCGATGCTGGCCTCGTCCGAGAGCCGCCCGCTCGCTTTCATCCCGACGGCGACGATGATCTCCACGAAGAGCGCGCCGGCAGCGCCCGTCGCCCCGATCGCCTGCCAGCTCGGCCCGCCGGCCCAGGGGGCGTCAGCCTGCCGCCCGAGGTAGGCGATCACGAACAGGAACATCACCATCACGGCGCCGGCGTAGACGAGCACCTGCGCGGCCGCGACGAACTCGGCCGAGAGCAGCAGATAGAGCACGGCGAGCGAGCCGAGGTTGCCGATCAACGCGAGCGCAGAGAAGAACGGGTTCGTGAAGCTGATCACGGCGAGCGCCGAGCCGAGGCACGTAAAGGCAGCCACGACCCAGACGACCCAGACGAGGAAGTTGCCCATCCTTCTAGCGGCTCCCTGCGGTCGCGGCTAGAAGGCTAGGAGAGTTGGTCCCTGGCCACCTAACCATTCGTGACCGCGAAGCGCTCATGAATGGCCCTCGTAGTAGGGAACGGGCGTGTCGTACAGGTCGCGGTCGGCGGTCGGAACGCGCTTGATCGGCGGAGCCAGCAGCATGTCCTTCGTGTAGATCAGATCGTCGCGCGAGTACTCCGAGAGCTCGAACTCGTTGCCGAGCGTGATCGCGTCGAAGGGGCACGCAAGCTCGCAGTAGCCGCAGAAGATGCAGCGGCTGAGATTGATCTCGTAGATGCGCGCGTAGCGCTCGCCGGCGGAGACGCGGTTGTCGGCCGTGTTCTCCGCGGGTACCACGCGAATGCAGTCCGCCGGGCACGCCGCGGCGCACAGCGAGCAGCCCACGCACTTCTCGAGCCCGTTCTCGAAGCGATGCAGGCGGTGGCGGCCCCGGAAGCGCGGGTAGAGCGGCCGCTTGTACTCGGGGTACTGCTGCGTGATCGGCTTCTTGAAGATCTGCCGGAACGTGACTCCGAAGCCCCTGAGAGTTCCGAGCGGTTGCGTCACTTGACCGCCACCGCAATCGCAGCGGTCGCGAGCGCGTTCAGCGTCGCGACCGGGAGCAGGATCTTCCAGCCGAAGCGCATCAGCTGGTCGTAGCGCAGGCGCGGCAATGTCGCCCGCAGCCAGATGAAGACGAAGATGAAGAGGAAGAGCTTGATCAGAAACCACACGGGGCCGGGCAGCCAGGGGCCGCTCCAGCCTCCGAAGAAGAGCGTGATGCCGAGGCCCGAGAGCGTGATCATGTTGATGTACTCGGCCGTCGAGAAGAGCCCGAAGCGCATGCCGCTGTACTCCGTCAGGTAGCCCGCCACGAGCTCCGTCTCGGCCTCCGGCAGGTCGAACGGAGGGCGGTTCGTCTCGGCTATGCCCGAGATGAAGAAGACGACGAACCCGACGGCCTGTGGAACGATGAACCACAGCGTCTCCTGCTGCTTCGCGACGATGTCGACCAGCGAGAGCGACCGCCCCATGATCACGACGCCGAGTACCGAGAGCGCGAGGGAGACCTCGTAGGAGACGAGCTGTGCGCAGGTCCGCATCGAGCCGAGCAGCGAGTACTTCGAATCACTCGCCCAGCCGCCGACCATGAAGGCGTAGATCCCGAGCGAGCCGAGCGCGAAGAGCAGGATCAGCGAGATCGGGACGTTGACGACCCAGCCGGCGACGTCGTAGCCGAAGATGTTCCAGCCGGGCCCGAACGGGATCACGCTGAAGGCCGCGATGGCCGTAAACCCGGCGAGCGCCGGCATCGCGATGTAGAGGGCATCGACCGCCGTCGCGGGCGCGAAGCTCTCCTTGCGGAGCAGCTTGACCAGGTCGGCGATCGGCTGCAGGAGGCCGAAGGGCCCTGCCCGGTTCGGGCCGTAGCGCTGCTGCATCCGCCCGATCAATTTCCGCTCGAGCCAGGTCGAGTAGGCGAAGGCGAACAGCACGAGGTTCGCGATCAGGGCCGCCTTGATCACCTGGATCCACCAAGGCTCGTTCACGCCAGATCGCTCGCTTCGCTCGCGATCTGGTTAGACGAGGTGACTTCGACGCTCGTGCCGAGCTCTGCGGCGTGCTCCTCGGCGATTCTGGCGACACCGGGCCTGAGTCTCCGGCTGACGCTTGCGCGGAGCGCGAGGGCCGTGCCGTTCGAGCGCACCGAGACGGGGTCGCCGGTGCGGATTCCACGCGCGGCCGCGTCGCCCGGCGAGAGCCCGATCTCCTTCTGCGGCCGCTGGAATTGCAGCTCGGGAACCCGTTCGACCGCCGGGCCGCTGAAGAGCGGCCGGTAGCGGAGGAGCGCGAGCTGGTCAGGCACCGCGGGACTCGGCGGCGGCTCGAGTGCGGCCGGGTCGGGTGGCGGAACGGGAATGGCCTCGGCCGCCGGACGGGGGGGCAGCGCCGCCCGCTCGCCGACCTGCCCGTACTCGAGCCCGTCGTACGCCGTTCCGGAAAGCTCCTGCCACAGCAGGGAGGGGTGCGGCGAGAGCTCGACGCCGAAACGCTCGGCCAGGCGCGCCAGCCAGGCGAGCTCGTCCGGGACGGGCGGGATCACGGCGCGGCGGAGCCGCTGCGGCCGTCCCTCGAGGTTGACGTACGTGCCGTCGCGCTCGAGGTAGCCGGTTCCCGGCAGGACGAGGTCGGCCCAGCCGACCGCGAGCCCCTGGAACATCGTGATCGCCAGCACCGCGTCCGCTCGCTCCGCCAGCGATCGAACGCCTGGGTCCGCGGCCGCCTCGTCGCCGCTCACGACCAGCAGGCCGATCGGCTCGGGGTTCGAGGCATCCTCGTCCGCGGCTGCGGACCAGCCGTCGGCGACGCCGCGGCCGTTCGCGGTGCGGGGCAGGTAGAAGGCGCCCGAGCCCTCTCTTCCGGCCAGGCCGAGCTCGTGGGCGACGCGAGCGAGCGTCTGCCCGCCGCCGGGATCGTCCCCGGACCAGATCAAGACGACGCGGTCTGCATCGACAGGCGCGGCCGGCACGTCGTGCTCGATCTGGGCGCCGTTTCGGCGCGCCAGGCGGATCCAGAGGTCGACGATCGGCGCTCGCTCCTCGACCGGATCCTCGCCGAGGATGATGATGAGCTCCGCAGCTCCGATGGCCGAGAGCGGCAACGTGAACGCATCGAGAGCTGCGCGCGTCTCCTCCGGGAGGACGGCCGTATGCGCGCCGAGGCCCTGGCGCAGCAGCTTTGCGAGGCCGTATGCCTGCTCCACGGTCTCCGAGCCGGAGAGCGCAGTCACGATCCGGTTGCCGGCCCGGCGCAGCATCGCCTCCGCCTCGTCCAGGGCGACGTCCCAGGAGACCTCTTCGAGCCCGCGCCGCCGGACGCGGCGGAGCGGTGCCGTGACGCGGTCGCGGGCGCCCAGGTGCGAGAAGGCGAAGCGCCCCTTGTCGCAGAGCCAGCCGGCGTCGATCTCAGGGTGGTTGCGCGAGAGGATCCGCTTGACCTTGCCCTCACGGGTCGTGGCCGTCACGTTGCAGCCGACGGGGCACATGCCGCAGATGGTCGGCACGTTCTGGATCTCCCACGGCCGGGCCTGGAACCGGTACTGCGTGGAGGTCAGGGCGCCTACGGGGCAGAGCTCGATCACGTTGCCCGAGAAGCGGCCGCTGTAGGGCTCGTCCTCGAACGTGGCGATCATCGACTGCGCCCCGCGGTTGACCGCGACGAGCTGCCCGTCCTCGGCAACGCCTTCGGAGAAGCGAGTACACCGGTAGCAGAGGATGCAGCGCTCTCGGTCGAGGGCGATCAGCGGGCTGATCGGGATCGGCTTGTCGAACGTGCGCTTGGGGAAGGTCATCCGGGTCGACCCTGGGCCGTAGCGGAACGTCAGATCCTGCAGGGGGCATTCCCCGCCCTTGTCGCAGACGGGGCAGTCGAGCGGGTGGTTGACGAGGATGAACTCGAGCGTGGCGTTCTGCCCGTCGGCGGCCAGCTCGGACGTCTGGGCCGTGCGGACGACCATGCCGTCCTGCGCGGTCAGCGTGCAGCCGGCCTGCAGCTTGGGCATTCCGTCGACCTCGACGAGGCACATGCGACAGGCGCCGACCGCAGGCCCGAGTCGAGGCTCGTAACAGAAGACCGGAATCTCGACTCCCGCCTGCATGGCGGTCTCGACCATCCCGGTGCCCTTCGGGACGTCGACCGCGCGGCCGTCGACGGTGACGCTGACCAGGTCTCCCGCCGCGCTCAACCGATACCTTCCGACATGCGGTGCGTCGTGGGTGCGCCGCGCCGCGGCGTCGGAGCCGGGCTCCGCCCGGCGGGAGGCTCAACTTCCGCCAGGATCGAGAGGGCGGCGAAGGAGGGGGCCCACGGGGGAACCATGGGTTCACCCGTGATCCGAGCCATGGGTTCACCCGTGGTTTTCATCGCTGGTCCTCGGTGAACTCGATTCGGTTGCCGAACGGGTCGTCGACGTAGAAGCGGCGGATGCCGGGAATGTCGGCGTCGTCGCGCGGCGGGATGCCGGCTTGCTCGAAGCGTGAGCGAACGGCGTCGAAGTCGCGCACGCGGAAGGCCGGGTGGGCCTTGCGCGCCGGCCGGAAGTCCGGGTCGACGCCGACGTGCAGCTGCTGCGCGCCGCATTCGAACCAAACCCCGCCGCGGACGGCGAGCTTCTCGGGCTTGGGCAGCTCCTCGAGGCCGAGGATGCCGCCGAAGAACGCGCGCGCCTCGGGCTCGCAACCGGCCGGAG
Organism: Gaiellales bacterium; assembly: GCA_038253945.1. Classification (GTDB taxonomy): domain Bacteria; phylum Actinomycetota; class Thermoleophilia; order Gaiellales; family Gaiellaceae; genus JBBRYW01. Next base: position 320,507 of record JBBSGR010000001.1, on the reverse strand, counting down.
CCGCGATCTGGACGTGGTCGAGGCCCGCGATCATGCCAGCGGCCTCCGGTCCTCCGCAGCCATGGCCAGGCCGGCCATGGCCCGGCCCGACATAAGCGGGGACTGTCCCCCGACACTGCCCCGGCGGACAGGCTCAAGCGTGACAAAAGCGTCACGACTCTGCGCCGATCTTCCGCTCACGACGGCAGCTCCACGGTGGGGTGGTGCACATGCTGCTCGACCGGGGCCAGCAACCCCTCGAGCGACGACTCGCCGCCGAAGGGACACCCGCCGTGGTCGATGTGCGCCTGGAAGTCGTCGCGAAACTTGTCGACGTAGCTCGCCACCGGCATCGCAGCGGCATCGCCGAGCGGGCACAGGCACTTGCCGAGGATGCGATCGCAGACGTCCAGCAGAAGGTCGAGCTCGCCCTGCACCGCCCGCCCGTCCTCGATCTTGTGCAGCAGCTGCACCATCCACCGCGTCCCCTCACGGCACGGCGTGCACTTGCCGCACGACTCGTGCATGTAGAACTGCGCGACCCTGAGCCCCAACTGCACCATGCAGGCCTGATCGTCGATCACGATGATCGCCGCCGCGCCGAGGAAGGTGTCGAGCGCGCGCAGCGCGTCGTGGTCGAGCGGCGTATCGATCTGATCCGGCGTCAGGACCGGCATCGAGGAGCCGCCGGGAATGATCGCCTTCAGCTCTCGCCCATCAGGGATCCCGCCGCCGAGGTCGTAGATCACCTCGCGGATCGTGGTGCCGTGCGGCAGCTCGTAGTTCCCCGCGCGCTCGACGTTGCCCGAGAGGCAGAACAGGCGCGTTCCCGTCGAGTCGGGCGTGCCGATCTTCGCGTACTCGGCCCCTCCCAGCTCGATGATCTTCGGGACGGTCGCCATCGTCTCCACGTTGTTGATCAGCGTCGGCGCCGCATACAGACCCTGGATCGCGGGAAACGGCGGCTTCGAGCGCGGCTGACCGCGCTTGCCCTCGAGCGACTCCAGGAGTCCCGTCTCCTCGCCGCAGATGTACGCGCCCGCGCCGCGGTGCAGCACGACCGTCACCCCGTCCAGGAGGTCGGCGGCTCGGGTTTCCTCGAGCGCGGCTCGGACGACCTCGAACTCCTCGAGGTACTCGCCCCTGATGTAGATGAAGACGTGCTGCGAGCGGATCGCGTGCGCAGTGATCAGGCAGCCCTCGATCAGCCGGTGCGGCACGCGGTCCATGATCTCGCGATCCTTGAAGGTTCCCGGCTCGGACTCGTCCGCATTGACGACGAGGTACGTGGGCTTCGGGCTGTCCTTCGGGATGAAGCTCGCCTTGCGCCCGGTCGAGAAGAACGCGCCCCCCCGGCCCCGGAGGTTCGACGCGAGCAGCTCGTCGATGATCCCCTGCGGCTCCATCGTGCGCGCCCGCGCGAGGGACTCATACCCGCCGATCGCGCGGTACTCCTCGAGCCTGGTCAGGTCGCGCTCGTCCGCGCCCGCGAGCACGATCAGCGGACGATCAGCCATTTCCGAGCTCCGCGACGATTCCCGGCACGTCACCGGCCTGAACCGAGAGGCGAAAGCGCTCGTCGAGCGCGACGACCGTCGGCCACGCGCAGCCGCCGAGGCACTCGACCGTTCGCAGCGTGACCTCGCCGTCATCGGTCGTCTCGCCTGCGCGCACGCCGAGCTCGGCCTCGAACGCCTCCAGCACGCTCTGAGCGCCGCGCAGCCCGCAGCAGATGTTGGTGCAGACCTCCACCATGTGCCGCCCGACCGCGGCCAGGTGAAACATGTCGTAGAAGGACGCGACCGAGCGGCAGTACGCGGGCGTCAGCTCCAGCGCGTCGGCCACCTCCTCGAACGCCTCCCGCGGCAGCCAGCCGCCGTGCGCGTGCTGCGCGATCCGAAGCGCCGGCAAGACGGCAGAATGGCGATCCGGGTACTGAGCGGCAACCGCCCGTACCTCATCTCGAAAGTGCGCGGCATTTTCGGGATTCGTCATCGGTCGACCTCGCCCATCACCGTGTCGAGCGAGCCGACGATCGCAATGAAGTCGGCGACCAGCGCGTCGCGCATGCAGGTGGCGGTCGCCTGGAGCGCGACGAAGGAGGGTGCCCGGAACTTGACCCGCCAGGGCTTCGGTCCGCCGTCCGAGACGACGTAGCAGCCAAGCTCGCCGCGGGGCGACTCGATCGGAACATAGACCTCGCCCTCAGGAACGCGGTAGCCCTCGGTGACGATCTTGAAATGGTGGATCAGCGACTCCATCGACGTATGGAGCTCGTGCCGCGGCGGCAGCACGACCTTGCGGTCGTCAGCGATCCACGGCTCCCCCTCCATGCCCTCGAGCCGGTCGAGGCATTGGGCGACGATCCGCGTCGACTCGCGCATCTCCTCCATGTGCACGCGATAGCGGTCGTAGACGTCGCCGTTCCAGTACACCGGCACGTCGAAGTCGACCTGGTCGTACGCGAGGTACGGCTCCGCCTTGCGGAGGTCCCAGTCGACGCCCGAGGCACGTAGCACCGGCCCCGACTGGCCGAGCGCGATCGCGTCGTCGGCCGAGAGCAGGCCGATGTGCTTCGTGCGCTCCAGCCAGATCTCGTTCTTGTCCACCAGCGCCTCGTACTGGTCGACCGCCTTCGGCATTCGCTCGACGAACGTGCGGCACTCCGGAAAGAAGCCCGCCGGTATGTCCTCGGCGAGCCCGCCGGCCTGGAAGTAACGCGTGTGCATGCGCGCGCCCGTGACGAGCTCGAACAGGTCGAGGATCAGGTCGCGCTCGCGGAAGCAGTACCAGAACATCGAGATCGCCCCCAGCTCGAGCGCGCCCGTCGCGAGCCAGACGAGGTGCGAGTGGATGCGGTTCAGCTCGCAGAGCAGCATTCGCATCCAGGTCGCCTTGGCAGGCGTCTCGAGCCCGAGCAGCTTCTCGATCGCGAGCACGAAGACCAGCTCGTTGTTCTGGAACGAGACGTAGTCGATCCGCTCGGGGTACGTGATCGCCTTCCACCACGTCTTCTGCTCCATGTTCTTCTCGATCCCCGTGTGCAGGTAGCCGACGATCGCGCGAAGGCCCACGACCCGCTCGCCGTCGAGGTCGACGACGAGGCGGAGCACCCCGTGCATCGAGGGGTGGTTCGGCCCGAAGTTGACCTGCATGACGTCGCCCTGCTCCTGGCGTGCCGGGTCGAGCTGGACGATCGAGGGCACCGGGGTGGGAATCCGGGTCCCCTCGTAGATGAGGCGCTCTCGCGCCGCCCCCTCCCGCTCGCTCAGCTCCTTTCCAGCTACGGCCACGCCGGCCCTACTCCTCGCCGGAGAAGCGGACAGGCTCGCCGCCGATCGGGTAGTCCTTGCGCTGCGGATGGCCTTCCCAGTCCTCGTCCATCAGGATGCGGACGAGATTCGGGTGGCCCTCGACTCGGATGCCCATCATGTCGAAGGCCTCCCGCTCGTGCCAGTCGGCAGTCGGCCAGACGGAGATGACGCTCGGCACCGCCTCGCCGTCGTCGAGCCACACCTGCGCGCGAACCCTTCGCGGGGCTTCCTCGAGCGCGAGCAGGTGGTAGGAGACCGAGAAGCGCTTCGGCTTCGGCTCGGGCAGGCGCGCCAGCCCCTGCGAGCCGGGCGAGTTGACGTCGCGGCCGCGCGCGGTGCCGATGTAGCCCGCGACGTGCTCCACCCCGCCGGCCCAGCCGAGGTAGTCGGTGGAGCTGATGTCGGAGAGGAAGCGGAATCCCTCCGCGTCGCGCAGGTAAATGCAGGCCTCGACGAGCCGCACCGGGTCGACGCGGAGAGTCGTCTCTCCGTAGGCCTCCGCCGACTCGACGAGGCCGGGGACGCCCTGGTAGCTCAACTGGCCACCGCGCGAAGCTCGTACGCGGGGGGGACGCCGGCCTTGATCCTCTCCTGCAGCCGCACGATCCCCTCGACGAGGGCCTCGGGCCGGGGCGGGCAGCCCGGCACGTGAACGTCCACGGCGACGATCTTGTCAACGCCCTGCAGCACGGTGTAGTTGTTGAACATCCCCCCCGAGCTGGCGCAGGCGCCCATCGCGATCACCCATTTCGGCTCGAGCATCTGGTCGTACACCTGCCGCAGCGGCGCCGCCATCTTGTGAACGACGCGGCCCGACACGATCAGGAGGTCGGCCTGGCGGGGCGACGAGCGGAAGACCTCGGCACCGAACCGGGCGATGTCGTACCGCGACGAGACGATCGACATCATCTCGATCGCGCAGCAGGCGAGGCCGAAGGTATCCGGCCAGACCGAGTTCCCCTGCGCCCAGGCGACCGCCTTCTCGAGCGTGGTCAGGCCGAGCCGCTCCTCCAGGTTGCCGAGCTCCTGCTCGAACACGCCCGGCCCCTTCGCCGTGGGGCCCCTGGTCGGCCAGAGCAGCCGCTCCGAGTTGAGGCCGTAGTCGGCGAGCCGCCGGTTCCTCTTTACCGGCGCCACTCGAGCGCCCCCTTCCGCCAGATGTAGACGTACGCCACCGCGAGGATCGCGATGAAGAAGGCGAGCTCGGCGAAAGCGAACCAGGCCAGCGATTGCAGGACGACGGCGAGCGGATACAGAAAGACGATCTCGATGTCGAAGACGATGAACAGCATTGCCGTGAGGTAGAAGCTGACGGTGAAGCGCTGGTGGTGGATCGGGCCCTCCGAGACGCCCGATTCGAACGGGATCGTGCGCGCGCGGGTGCGGCGCTGGGGGCGGGTCGCGAACTTGAAGGACATCGCGACCATCGATGCCGGAATTGCGAGCGCAAAGATGCCGTAGATCAGGAAGGGCAACCAGCGGTCAAGCATTCTCTTCAGCTCCCCGGGAGAGCATCGGCGCCATCAATAACCGGACGCAACTTAGCAGGTTGGCCCGACGCACGAGCGAGGGCCGAAATGGCTCAACCGTGCGTGCAGCGGGTGTTACAAAGTCGCCACGGACGGCGCGCTCCCGGCGCCCTCCGCCGCACCCGCGCACGCTGCTACCATGCGCTCCGTGGAGATCGTCGAGCGCCCAACGACATCGATCGTGACGCTGACCGAGGCGGCCGCCGTGAAGGTCCGGGAGCTTCTGGCCGAGGACGCCGAGGAGGAAGTGTCGGTCCTGCGGGTGGCCGTCCAGGGCGGCGGCTGCTCCGGCTTCGAATATGCGCTCGGGTTCGACCGCGGCTCCCAGGAGGGCGATCACGAGATCTCGATGCACGGCGTCACGGTGGTGATCGACCCGTTCAGCGCTCCGTACTTGCAGGGCGCCCAGATCGACTTCCTGAACGGGCTCCAGGAGTCGGGCTTCAAGATCGAGAATCCGAACGTCTCTTCGGCGTGCGGCTGCGGTCACTCGTTCCAGGTGGCCGAGGGCGAGGCGCCGGCCGACTCCGGCGACGGTTGCGGCTCCGGCTGCAGCCACTAGCAAGCGAGCCCGCTCCCCCGCACTTGCGCTCTGTCCGGTTCCCGCCGTAGTCTCTGCCAACGGTTAGCGACCTGCGGAGGCGGCAAATGCGGACTGCACGCACGATCTACAAGTACTGGGTGGCGCTGATCTTCGTCGGCGTGATCGTTCAGGTCGGGCTTGCAGGCTACGGCGCGTTCTACTCGGCCGACAAGGCCGATCCTGGCCCGTTGTCCAACGACACCTTCGACCACGGCTGGACCCCGCATTCCGCCTTCGGGACGATCCTGGGCCTTCTCGCGCTGATCCTCCTGATCGTCGCCCTCGTCGCACGCTTCGACAGTCGCTTGCGGAACTGGAACATCATTCTCTTCGTCCTCTTCCTGCTCCAGGTCCTCGTGCTCGCAGCGATTGGACGTTCCGTCCCCGCGCTGGGCTGGCTGCACCCGATCACCGCACTCGCGATCTTCGGGATCAGCGGCTTTCTCGCGGACCGCGTCTGGCGGCTCGAGCGCGGCGGCGCCCCCACCGTTCCAGCAGCGCCGGCGCAGATGTAACGGGACTACCATGACGCCGTGAGCGCTGACGGCGTGGTGGACGTGACGATCCTCGGCGCGGGCCCGACGGGGCTCGCCGCCGCGTACTACACCGGCCACCGGGATGCATCGGTTCGCGTCATCGAGAGCCTCGAGCAAATCGGCGGACAGGTGGCCGCTGTCTATCCGGAGAAGCACGTCTACGACGTCGCGGGCCATCCGAGGATCCAGGGGCAGGCGCTCGTCGACCTCTGCGCCGAGCAGGGTCTGCAGTGGGGCGCCGACGTGCGCCTGGGCGAGGAGGTGCGCGAGCTCGAGCGGCTGAGCGAGGACGGCGAGGAGTTGCTCGCGATCTCCACGAACCGCGGGAACCGCTTCCTGACGCGCGCGCTCGTCATCACCGCCGGGCACGGCGCGTTCGAGCCACGCAAGCTCGGGGTCGAGGGCATCGACGAGTGGGAAGGAAGGGGACTCCACTACTTCGTCCGGCGGAAGGACGTATTCCGCGATCGCATGTGCGTGATCGTCGGCGGCGGCGACTCCGCGCTCGACTGGGCGCTCGGGCTCCAGGACACGGCACGTCCGCCGATCGCGCTCGTCCACCGTCGGGACAAGTTCCGCGCGCTCGAGTCGTCCGTAAACGAGGCGCGCCGGCTCGAGGACGAGGGCCGCGTCCGGATCATGACCTCCTCCGAGGTCAAGCAGATCCACGGAGACGGGCACATCGAGGCGGTGACGATCGAGGACGTGACGAAGGGGGAGCTGACGACCGTTCAGTGCGAGGCGCTGATCACGCTGCTCGGCTTTCACTCGCACCTCGGAGCGATCGCGGACTGGGGGCTCGAGCTCGAGGGCAAGCGCCAGATCCGGGTCGACCCGATGACGATGGAGACGAATCTGACCCGCATCTTCGCCGCCGGGGACGTCGCGGGCTACCCGGGCAAGATCACGCTGATCACGATCGGAATGGGAGAGGCGGCGATCGCGGCGAACCATGCGGTCGCGCAGATCCGCGGCGAGAAAGTCCAGCCGAAGTATTCGACGGACTAGACTTCGCCGGGTGACCAAGGCCGGCGCAGCGGAGACGCGGCAGGAGCTCTGGGGCAGCGAGACGCGCAAGGCGGTCGCCAACTTCACGGTCTCGGGGGAGCCCATCCCCGCCTCCGTGGCGCGCTGGCTCGGGCGAATCAAGGCCGCCGCCGGGCGCGTCAACGGCGAGCTGGGCCTGCTCGATGCCGGGAAGGCCGAGCGGATCGCCGCCGCCGCGGATCGCGTCGCTGCCGGCGAGCTCGACGACCAGTTTCCGATCGACGTCTTCCAGACGGGCTCGGGCACCTCGTCGAACATGAACGCGAACGAGGTGATCGCGAGCCTGGCGGGCGGCGGCGTTCACGCCAACGACGACGTCAACATGGGCCAGTCGTCGAACGACGTCTTCCCATCAGCCGTGCACCTCGCGGCGCTCGAGGACCTGTCCCGGAACCTGATCCCGGCCCTCGAGCGGCTTGCCCGTTCACTCGAGGCGAAGACGGCGGAGTTCGCGGACGTCGTCAAGTCGGGCCGGACGCACCTGATGGACGCCGTCCCCGTCATGCTGGGCCAGGAGTTCGCCGGCTATGCGGCTCAAGTCCGTCAGGGAATCGCTCGCGTACAGGCGACGCTCGGGCGGGTCGGACAGATTCCGCTCGGCGGGACTGCCGTGGGGACCGGCCTCAACACCCATCCCGAGTTCGCGCAGCGGGTGCGCGCGCGGCTCTCTGCCGAAACCGGGCTCGAGATCTCGGCGCCCGCCGATCCATTCGAGGCGCAGGCCGCCCGCGACGCGCTCGTCGAGGCCTCGGGGGCACTCAAGGTCGTGGCCGTCTCGCTGACGAAGATCGCGAACGACATCCGCCTGATGGGCTCGGGCCCGCGAGCCGGCCTTGCCGAGCTGATGCTGCCCGAGCTGCAGAAGGGCTCCTCGATCATGCCGGGTAAGGTCAACCCCGTCATTCCCGAGGTCGTGACGCAGGTCGCGGCACAGGTGATCGGCAACGACACCGCCATCACCGTGGGCGGGATGCAGGGCCATTTCGAGCTCAACGTGTTCGTGCCGCTCATCGCGAGAAACCTGCTGCAGTCGATCTCGCTGCTCGCGAGAGCCTCGGATCAGCTCGCCGAGAAGTGCGTCGACGGGATCGAGGCAAACCGCGAGACCTGCGAGCGCTACGCCGAGCTGACGCTGTCGGCCGCAACGGCGCTCACCCCCCACATCGGCTACGACCGGGCGAGCGAGATCGTGAAGGCGGCGGCCAGTTCCGGTCGCCCGCTGCGCGACATCGCCCGGGATGCGGGCGTCTCCGAGGATGTCCTCGACGAGGCGCTCGACTTCCGGGCGATGGCCCGCCCGCACGCTTGAGGTAGCGCGCGGCGCGGTTTGCCCCCTCGCCCGCTCGCGAATAGAGTCTCGCCGACACAGTTTTTTTGGCTGTCACGGCAGCCGAGAAAGGGGAAATAGTGACAAGACATGCTTCAGGCGGGAGCGGCCACGCGAAAGCACGCCCCGCACTCGCCACCGCGGCGGCCCTGTGCCTGCTCGCGGCTCTGATCGGAGCCGGCCTTGCCGCCGGCTCGTCCCGTGCCGCCACTCGCGGCTCGAACCTCGATCCGACGGAGCTCGCGCCTCAGGCGGAGGTCAACCGCGACATTCCGAACTCGCAGAGCCAGGCACACGTGCCGTCTGCGCACGTGCCGAGGCCAACGTCCACACCGGTCAACGGGCCTGGGCCCGGCTTCAGCTTCCTCGGCCTGAACTTCGCCGACCAGCGAACGGCCGACGCGAGGCGCCAGTTCAGCCTCGAGCCGCCCGACCAGGGCCTGTGCGTCAACGACACGGGCTACGTGATGGAGGCCGTGAACGACGTGTTCACCTTCTACCAGGGCGGAATGCCGGTGTACCCCCCGATGGCCTTGAACCCGTTCTTCATCGGAGATCACGCCATCATTCGCGGTGCGGCGCCGATCTTCGGCACGTTCGTGAGCGACCCGAAGTGCTACTTCGACCCGGAGCTGAAGCGGTTCTTCTTCACGGTGCTCTCGATCGACCGGAACAGCAGCACCGGCGCCTTCCTTGGTCCGACGCACGTCGAGATCGCGGTGTCGAAAACAGCGATGCCTTCGACGAACCGGACCGACTGGTACTTCTACCGGATCAACACCACGAACACGGGGCCGGACGCCGCTAATCCGAATCTGCCGAGCAACGCGAACTGCCCGTGCCTCGGCGACCAGCCGCTGATCGGTGCCGACAAGTACGGCTTCTTCGTCTCGACGAACGAGTTCCCGCTGTTCGCTGACGGCTTCAACGGGGGCATCGTCTACGCCATGGACAAAGCAGCTCTTACCCTCGGCAGCCTGCACAACCTGACGATCCTGGCCAACCATCCGCCGCTCGCCGAGGGCCCCGGCTACTCGATCCAGCCGGCCACCTCTCCGACTCCGGCCGATTGGCAGACCGCAAACGGCGGGACCGAGTACTTCCTCTCGGCACTCGACTTCGATGCGACGCTGGACAACCGCATCGCAGCCTGGGCCGCGACCAACACGCAGTCGCTGACGACCAGCAGCCCCAATGTGCGGCTGACGAACGTCGTCCTGCCGAGCGAGGTGTACGGCCAGCCGCCGGACGCCGAGCAGAAATCCGGCCCGTATCCGCTGGGACAGTCGCTGAAGGAGCACGAGAACCTGCTTGCGGCGAACGACGACCGGATGCAGCAGACGGTGTACGTGCGGCCGCCGGGTGGTGACCCCGCAGGCAAGCTCTTCTCCGGGCTGAATACGGTCGTGAAGACCGAGAACGGCCCTACCCACGTCGGCATCGCCTGGTTCATCGTCACACCGTCCGTCACGGGCAGCGGCTCGACGACCCAGGTGAGCGGAGCCGTCGCGAACCAGGGCTACGTAGCGGTCAACCAGGAGAACGTCATGTACCCGGCGATCGGCGTCAACCACGCCGGCCGGGGTGCGATGGCCTTCACCCTCGTCGGTCCCGGCTACTACCCGTCTGCGGCGGACACGACGATCGATCTCTCGGGGACCGGCCCGACGGTCAACGTGCCGGGACCGGGTCAGAGGCCGGCGGACGGCTTCAGCGGATACCGCTTCTACGGCGGCAGCGGAGTCGAGCGCTGGGGCGACTATTCCGCGGCGGTGGCCGACGCGAGCGGCACGATCTGGATGGCGACCGAGTACATCCAGGGCGACGTCATGTTCCCGCCGTTCCTCGCGAACTGGGACACGCGGGTAATCAGCTTCCCGCGCTAACCCAAACGGCGTGCGCTGAAACGAAAGGGCCGCCCTCGGGCGGCCCTTTCACATGCTGGTTGCCTGCCGGCCGGCCCGTGTGCAAGAGTGGCGTCTCGACCCGATCTCGCATCCGGCCTGCGGCTAGAGAAAGGCATTCTTGATGGAAGCTTCGCGCCCCGGGCAGGGGTCCAGGGAGGAACGGCACCAGCCCGAACAACCGAGGGCGGCGGACAAGGAGCCGGTGCCGCTGGCCCGTCTGTTTCTGAGCCTCGTATTCCCACAGAAGAGATCGCCTCCGAAGAGCGAATAGGGAGGCATGGGCAAGTGGCTCTTGCTCCTCCTCGCCGCGCTCGGCGTCTTCTTCGTCCTCTCGGGTACGGGCCTGGTCGCAAGCGTTCGCGACACACCAAACCGGGTCGAGGCGCTCGTCCGCCAGAGCCGGCACCCGGTCGAGCAGAGCCGAGCTCAGCTGTCCCAGTTCGAGTTCAACCGGGTCGCGGCCGGCGTGACGAAGGACGGATTGCGAGGGCTCATCGGAGAGCCGGCCTCGCGGCAGTCGGTCGATGTCGAAGGGATCGTCGTCGACTGCTGGTACTACGGCGTCGCGGCCGCGAGCGGCGCATACCAGTTCTGCTTCCAGGACGGGCGGCTCAGGACGAAGACGCGGTACGCCGTGGCGCCGCCGCGGGCTTCCTAGAGAGCCGCCCGCCGCTGCTCGTCAGCGCGGTACGACGAGCGAACGAGGGGGCCAGCGAAGACCGAGCCGAACCCGAGCGCCTCGCCCTCAAGTCGGAGCCAGCGGAACTCGTCCGGGTGCACCCACCGGTCGATCTCGGCGTGCTTCGCCGAGGGCTGGAGGTATTGCCCGATCGTCACGACGTCGACTCCGCTCGCACGCAGGTCTCGCATCGTCCCGACGACCTCGTCGTTCGTCTCTCCCAATCCGACGATGACGCCGGACTTCGTCAGCACCGGGTAGTCGGCGAGCTCCCTGGCCCGTCGCAGCAGCCGGAGCGCACCCTCGTACGAGGCCTTTGCGCCGCGCATGCGCCGGTGGAGGCGCCGGACCGTCTCGATGTTGTGGTTGAAGACCTCCGGGCGCGCGGCGAGCACCGTCTCGAGCGCTTGTTCCTCGACCCCGAGGAAGTCGGGCGTCAGCACCTCGACGGAAGCCTCCGGAAGCAGGCGCTTCACGGCGCGAATCGTGGCGGCGTAGTGACCGGCGCCGCGGTCGGCGAGGTCGTCGCGATCCACCGAGGTGACGACGACGTGCTGGAGGCCCATCTGCTTGGCCGTCTGCGCGAGCCGAAGCGGCTCGAGCGGGTCGGGTGGATGCTCCGGCCGTCCTGAGTTGACGTAGCAGTAACGGCACGCGCGCGTGCACGTGTCGCCGAGAATCTGGAACGTCGCCGTTCCGCGCCCCCAGCACTCGGCGATGTTCGGGCAGCGCGCCTCCTCGCAGATCGTGTTGAGCGACGCGCCGTGGATCAGTTTCTTCACGTCGAAGTAGCGAGTATTCGCGCTCGGGGCGCGAACCTTCATCCATTCTGGGCGGCGCGGCCTCTCGGCGACCGGAAGGGAGCTCTGCATCGCTCCCAGTCTAGGGATTCGCCCTTGTGCTGTGGATTCTCGCCTGCTCGTCGAGCCGCTCCTCGGCCGTGAGGAGATGCCCCCGGGCGGCCCAGGCGTGGGCAGCCCCGCGCGGCACCTCGCCCTCGCGGAGGTGCCGGGCCGCCGTGCGGCAGTGGCGGGTTGCGAGCTCGAGCTCCACGGCCGCTTCGTCGTACAGACGTGCGGCGGCTTCGAGCCGCTCGGCGGGCGTAGTCACGCGCGCGCCAGCTTCGCGTGCAGCGGCTGCGCCCAGAGGCCCGGGTCGCCGTCGGACGGCAGCTCCTCGAGCTCGAGCTCGAACATTTCCTCGAGCGCACGTGCCGCGTGCGGGCGGACCTCGTCGACCGTGACCGGCCGTCCGGCTTCGGCAGCGATCGTCGTGAACGCGGCTTCCCGGAGGCCGCAGGCCGTGATCCAATCCGTGAACGGGGCCGGATCGAGGTCGACGTTCAGCGCGTAGCCGTGGGTCGTGATCCAGCGCGAGATGTGGACGCCGATCGAGGCGATCTTTCTCGGCGGCGGCTGCAGCCAGATGCCGGTGAGCCCCTCGATCCGCGTGCCCTCTAGGCCTACCCACTCGAGTGTCTGGATCAGCGCTTGCTCGAGATCGCGAACGTAGCGCTTCACGTCCTTGCCGTGCCGGCGCAGATCGAGGATCGGGTAGCAGACGAGCTGCCCTGGCCCGTGGTAGGTCGACTTGCCGCCGCGGTTGGTCTCGACGATCTCGACTTCCGCGTCGGACGGGACGTGAAGCTCGGCGGGATCCGCACGGCGGCCCAGCGTGATGACCGGGGGATGCTCCACGAGGACGACAGTCGCAGGGATCGCTCCCTGGCCGACGGCCGCCGCCAACGAGCGTTGCACGTCCCACGCCTCGGCGTAGCCCACGCGGCCTAGGTTCAAGAGGTACCCGCCGCGCGCCACGTCCGCCAGCGTAGCTTTCGAGTGTGGAACCGAAACCCGTCGGGTGGAGCCTCGACTACGGCGACGTCTTCCGCGACGCGTCGATCGTCGACCGGTACCACCTGCGGCCGCCGTACCCGGCCGAGACGATCGACGTCCTCTCAGAGCTCGCCCACGGCGGGGTGGTGCTCGAGGCCGGCTGCGGACTCGGGGAGCTCGGGCGGGCGCTCGCGCCGCGCGTGCAACGGGTCGACGCGGTCGATGTCTCGACGCGCATGATCGCGCGCGGCCGGAAGCTTGCGGGCGGTGACGCGGCGAACCTCCGCTGGATCGAGGCAGCGATCGAGGAAGCGCCGCTCGAGGGGCCGTACGGCCTGATCGTCGCCGGCGAAAGCATCCATTGGTTCGACTGGGAGCGTGTCCTGCCGCGCTTCGCCTCCTGCCTGGCTCCGGACGGCGTGCTGGCGCTCGTCTACCGCGACTGGCTGCGCTACGAGCGTGTCCGGCACCGGCTGGGGCCGATCTACGCGCGCCACAGCTCGAATCCGGACTTCGAGCGGCTGGACCCTCTCGTCGAGCTGGAGCGCCGGGGCCTCTTCCGCCCACTCGGAAGGCGCACGACCGCCCCCGTTCGGTGGCGGCCGACGCTGGAGGAGCTGCTCGGCTGCCATCATTCGCAAAGCGGCTTCGCGGTGGATCGCCAGCGGGATCCGGCGGCCTTCGACGCCGAGGTGGCGGCCGTGGTCGCGGAGCTCGTCGAGCGCAGCGAGGGCCGTTTCGAGCTGGACGTAGCGGCCGACGTCGCGTGGGGGGAGCCGCTCGCGCCTACCGGCGGAGCACGAGCAGCGAACCCGTAGCCACGAGGATCAACCCGGCTACGCGGGCCACGGTCACCGAGCTTCGCTCCGCGCCCAGCAACCCGAGGCTGTCGATCAGGAACGCCGCGACAAGCTGGCCGCCGAGGAACACGACGAGCGTCGCCAAGACGCCAATGCGCGCGGGCGCGTAGGACACGGCGCTCACGGCGATCGTTCCACCGATGCCGCCGAGCCAGAGCCAGGCGGGTGCGTGCGCGAGTCCTCCCAGGCCACCGCCACCCCGGCGCACGACAACCATCGCGGCGACCAGGAGAACGGACGTGACCACCCCCGACAGCAGCGCCGTCTCGATGACGCCGATCCGCTGGCCCAGGATGCTGTTGACGGACGCCTGGAACGCCACGCCGACGCCTCCGGCAACCGCGAAGGCCGCCGCGAACCCGCTCGGCGACATGTCAGGCTGGAGGGTTGATCAGTACGCCGCCTCGTCCCAGGTCTCGAGGCGCTGGCGCAGGTCGCGCAGGAAGCGTCCGGCAAGCGCCCCGTCGACGAGGCGGTGGTCGTACGTGAGGGTGAGGTTCATGATCGAGCGGATGGCGATCGTGTCGCCGCCGAGGGCGTCCTGGACGACCCACGGGCGCTTCGTGATCGCGTACGTGCCGAGGATGCCGCTCTGCGGCTGGCTGATGACCGGCGTGCCATGGAACGTGCCGTACCCGCCCGGGTTGGTGATCGTGAACGTCCCGCCGGCAACGTCGTCGGGCAGCAGGCGCTTGTCGCGGGCGCGCTGCGCGATGTCGGCGATCGCTTTCGCCATGCCGAGCAGGTTGAGCGTCTCGGTGTTCTTCACCACCGGCACGATCAGGCCCTTGCCGTCCTGGAGCTCGACCGCGAAGCCCAGGTTGACGAAGTTCCGCGTCACGATCTGGTCGCCGCGGATCTCGCCGTTGACCCACGGGTAGTCGCGGAGCGTCTCGACGGCGGCGCGCGCGACGAACGCCAGGTACGTCGGGTTGACCCCGTAGCCGGCCTGGAGCTCCTGCTTCAGCTTCTCGCGGATCATCACAACCTTCGTCATGTCCACCTCGATGGCGCTCGTCACGTGCGCCGAGGTGTCGAGCGAGCGCCGCATGTGGTCCGCGATCCCCCGGCGCATCGCGTTCATCGGCTCGACTTGCTCGCCCACAGCCTTCGGCTGTGGGCTAGGCGCGCGCGCCGGGGCAGAGGGCGGCGCAGCGGGCGGAGCGGGAGCCGGAGCCTGCGGAGGAGCCGGGGCCTCCACCGGCTCTCTAGCCTTCATCGGCGCGTCAGCGTCGATGAAGGCAAGGATGTCCTTCTTCGTCACGCGGCCGCCCCGCCCCGTTCCCGGAACCTGGCCCGGGTCGACGCCGTGCTCGGAGGCGATGCGCGCGACGACAGGAGAGACGAACGTCCGGCCGTTCTCGCTCGCCTCCGCGGAAGCCGGAACGGTGGAGCTGCTGCCGGGCATGCTCGGCGCGACGTCTCCGACGCCCTCGCTCGCCACGGCCATCGATGCGTCCGCGGCCGCGTGCGTCGCGGGCTCCGGCACGTCTTCGGTCGTGGTCGAGCCGGCAGCGGGCGCCCGCTCCTCCGCGAGCTGCGCGGACTCCGGCCCGGCGGCGCCGATCACTGCGAGCTTCGTGCCGACGTCGACCGTCTCGCCTTCGGAGACGAGGATCTGCTGGACGACTCCTTCGCCGGGGCTCGGCACCTCGGTATCGATCTTGTCCGTCGAGATCTCGAGCAGCGGCTCGTCGGCGGCGATCTCCTCGCCCTCGTGCTTCAGCCATTTCGTGATCGTCCCCTCGGAGACGGACACGCCCATCTGCGGCATCACGACGTCGATAGCGGTGTTCGTGGCCAAGTCTCCTCCTAGTAGTCGGCGAGCTCTCGCAGGCCGGCGGCGACGTCCTCGACCTGCGGGATGAACGCGCGCTCGAGCGTGGGCGAGAAGGGAACTGGAGTGTCCGGCGCTGCGATTCGCTTCACAGGCGCGTCGAGCTGCTCGAACGCCTCCTCGGCGATCGTGGCCGCGATCTCGGCGCCGAAGCCGCCGGTGCGGGTGTCCTCGTGCAGGACGAGCACCTTGGACGTCTTCGAGGCGCTCTCGAGCACGGCTTTCCGGTCCCAGGGAATCAGCGTGCGGAGGTCGAGGATCTCCACCGAGACGTCGTCGTCGGCAAGCTGCTTCGCGGCGTCATCGGCCGTGTAGACCATCGCGCCCCAGGTCACGACGGTCACGTCGTCGCCCTCCCGGTGGACGCGAGCCTTGCCGAACGGCGTCTGGTAGCGCTCGTCCGGAACCTCTCCCTTGATGCGCCGGTACAGGTGCTTGTGCTCGAAGTAGAGAACGGGGTTCGGGTCCTCGATCGCGGTGACGAGCAGGCCCTTGGCGTCCTCCGGCGTCGACGGGCAGACCACCTTGAGACCGGGGATGTGCGCGAACGAGCTCTCGGGGTTCTGGGAATGGAACGGCCCGCCCGAGAAACCCCCGCCCGAGGGCAGCCGAACCACGATCGGCACCGGCGTCCCCGCTCGGTAGCGCTGCTTGGCGGCCACCGTCGTCAAGTGATCCCACGCACAGGAGACGAAGTCGGCGAACTGCATCTCGGCCACGGGGCGCATACCCATGATCGCGGCGCCCGTGCAGCCACCGAGGATGGCGGTCTCGGCGAGCGGCGCATCGATCACGCGCCAGGGGCCGAACTCCTCCTGAAAGCCGAGCGTCACCTTGAAGGCGCCTCCGTAGACGCCGATGTCCTGGCCGATCACGAACACGCGCTGGTCGCGCCGCATCTCCTGGCGCAGGCCGTCGGAGATCGCCTGGAGGTACGTCTTCTCTGCCATTCGCCCTAGTGCCCCACTGGCTACTTGTGGTGAGGGGTGTCGAGGTCTTCCGGGGTGGCGAAGACGCCCTCGAGCAGCGTGGACGGGTCCGGGTCGGGCGACTCGTCGGCCCGGCGGAGCGCGTCGTTCAGCAGCCGCTTCACGTCACCTGCGATCTCGTCTTCCTCCTCGTCGGACATGTCGGCGTTCTCCCGCAGCCAGATGCGGAAGCGCTCGAGCGGGTCGGCCTTCGCCCACTCCTCGAACAGTTCCTTCGGCACGTAGAACGCATCGTCGTGGACGGCGTGGCCCTCCATGCGCAGCGTCAAGCACTCGACCAGCGTCGGTCCGCCGCCCGAGCGCGCCTTCTCGATCGCGCGCTTCGCCTCGCGATAGACGGCGAGGACGTCGGTCCCGTCCACCACGACTCCCTCGAAGCCGTAGGCCTCGGCGCGGTCGGCAACGTGCTCGGTCGGGAACTCGAGGTGCGTGGGCGTCGAGTAGGCCCACTGGTTGTTGTCGCAGACGAAGACGACCGGTAGCTGCCGCACGCCGGCGAGGGTCATGGCCTCGTGGGTGTCTCCCCGGGCCGAGGCGCCTTCGCCGAACCAGCCGAGGGCGACCCGCTTCTCCTCGCGGATCCGGAACGCCAGCGCGCAGCCGACCGCCACGGGCAGCATCGCCGGAAGGTGGCTGACCATCGCAAGCAGGCCGAGCTTGGAATCAGCCATGTGGACGTTGCCGTCCCTGCCCTGCGTCGGCCCGTCGGAGCGTCCCATGTACTGGGCGAGAATCCGCCATGGCTCCACGCCCCGAGTCACGTGAACGCCCATGTCGCGGTGGAGCGGCGTGCCGACGTCGTCCGGGCCCATTGCCGTCGCAACTCCCACCGCGGCTGCCTCGTTGCCGCGTCCGGTGTAGAAGGAGCCTGGAATCTTGCCCTGCTTGTAGAGGATGTGGCCGCGCTCTTCGATCCCGCGCGTGACGAGCAGGTTGCGGTAGACGCCGAGCAGGTCCTCGCGGTCGAGGCCCGCCTGTCGCACCTCTTTGAGTGAGCCGGCCGGCTCTGCCTCTCTCGCTATCGCCATCTCTGCACCGCTGAAACTCTAACCGCTTGCAGCAGCGGGCTCGTTGTGTGCACGGTTTGCGGCAGTAAGCTGGTGTCGTGCTCCGCGCGCTCGCCGTCACCGCTGCGGTTGGCTTGCTGGTCGCGCCCACCGCTTCTCAGGCGACGCCGCCCGGCCCGACTGCGGCGAAGATCGTGACCGCCTTGCGCGCGAAGGGCCTGCCGATGACTCCTAAAGGCAAGCTGCGCCAGCCGTTCTTCGAGCCGCCCGCCCGTCTGTACGCCAATCCCGAAGGTGGCGTTCAGATGTGGCAGTTCCGCGACGAGCGGCGCGCCCGCGCTGCAGCTGCCGGCGTGTCCGGCGACGGATCGACCGTCCGGAGCGGCTCGAAGATTCGCCTGATGGAATGGTTGGCGCCCCCGCACTGGTTCCGCGGGAAGTCGGTCGTCGTGCTCTACCTGGGCTCCGACGGCCCGACGCTGTCGGCGCTTCGGAACGTTCTGGGGGCCCAGTTTGCCGGCCGGAAAGGCGCCTCGGCCGCCCAACATCCCACCAAGATGCTCGTTCGGTGAGCAAGGCGTCCGACTGGCTCCGAGAGGAGCGCCGCAAGACCCTCGGCGACTGGGTCGCCGTGTGTCTCGGCTGCGGCTTCGCGCAGCGGTACTTCGAGGAGTGGGAGGCCGAGCTGCCCGCCGCCTGCCCGCAGTGCCGCGGCGAGATCCGCTCGCGCTGCCCGAGCTGCGGCGCTCGCTTCTCGTCGGCGTTCGCGGTCGAATGCGAGGCGTGCGGAGCGGAGCTGCGGCCGCCGGAGCAGTTCGGCGTGCCGATCCGCAAGCCCGGCCGGTAGCTGAGCTCGAGGCCGTGCCCCAAAGAGTCAGCCTCGCCGAGGCGCGCCGGATCGCCGTTCGCGCCCAGCTCCTCGACGGCTCCGCGCGCGGAGTCCTGGAGACCGTGCGCCGGCTCGGCTTTCTCCAGCTCGATCCGATCGCCGCCGTCGCGCGGCCGCAGCACCTCGTCCTCTGGAGTCGCATCGGCTCGTTCGACACCGGAGAGCTCGATCGCCTGCTCTGGGTCGACCGGCTCCTGTTCGAATGGAACGCGTTCATCTGGCCGATCGAAGCGCTGCCACTCGTGCGCGCGCGCATGCGCCACCATCGACGCGCGAGCACGACAGGCTGGGATCGACGGATCAGCGATTTCCTGAGAGAGAACGCGAGCTTCCGCCGTTACGTCGTGCGCGAGCTCGAGCGGCGCGGGCCGCTACTCGGGCGCGAGCTCGACGATCGATCGCGCGGCGAGGCCCGCGAGCATCGCTGGTACGGCAGTCGGCGGGTGGGCCGGATGCTCGAGATCCTCCACATCCGCGGTCACCTGGCGGTGGTCGGGCGGCGAGGCGGGCAGCGCGTCTGGGACCTCGCCGAGCGCTGGTACCCAGAGACGGAAGTCGTCCCTCTGCGCGATGCGACGCGAATACTCGCCGACCAGCGCTTTCGAGCGCTCGGGGTCCGGCTGCAAAGAGGCGAGTGGGAAGCGCACCCCGACGTGAGCGACGCGCCGGTGGCGGACCGCGTGACGCTGCTGTCGCCGTTCGACCGCCTCATCCACGACCGCGCCCGCGCCGAGGCGTTGTTCGGCTTTCGCTACCGGCTCGAGATGTACGTCCCTCCCGCCAAGCGCGAGTACGGCTACTACGTCCTGCCGCTCCTCGTCGGCGACCGTCTGGTCGGGCGGGCCGAGCCGCGTTTCGATCGGAAGACCGGAGCTCTCGAGCTGCTCGGCGCGTGGGGTGACACCTCGAGGCTCGACGAAGCGCTCGCCGTCCTCGCCGCGTTCCTCGGCCTCGAGCCGGGGAGCCGAGCTTCAGCGAATCTCGGAGAAGCGGATCACCGTGACCGTGTCCTCGAATGACACCTCGCGGTTGTAGAGCTGCCCGAGCCACCTCGCCATGTCGTCGACGCGCCGGATCTCGGGGTTGTCGTGCTCGATCTCGCGCGGTGAAAGGTCGGCGAGGGTCTTGACGTCGACTTTGTCGATCACGGCCTCGAACACCTTGTCGCGCGGGCTGTAGCGGGTCCCGACCAGCACGCGGACGATCATTCCTTTCTTGTACTTCCGCGACTTGTCGCCGAGCCGGATGGTCGCGGTCTTGCGGCCGCTCCGAAGCTGGTCGGCGACGAGCGGCGAGTAGAAGTTCAGCGCGTACATGGAGGAGTCCTGGTCGGCCACGGCCTCGAGCGGCGCAGACTATAGAGCTATAGAGCTTCGGCGGCAAGGAAGGCGAGCGCCTCCTCGGCCATGGCCTTCTCGCCCTTGTACGCGAGCAGCGCAGGAGCCTCCTCGAGCGGCAGCCAGCGGGCCTCGTCGACCTCGTGGGCATGCTCGGGCGGGAGCTCCCCGATCCGTCCCGACCGGTAGCGCAGGAGGTAGAAGCTGACGACCTTGAAGACCCGCTCCCCGGCCCACGTGTAGACGTAACGTACGTCGCCGAGCTTCTGCACCAGCCCCCCTTCGAGGCCGGTCTCCTCGGCTACTTCCCTGACCGCGGTTACCTCGGGCCGCTCCCCTTCTCCGATCAGACCCTTCGGCAGAGCCCAGATACCCTCCGCCTTGCCCGCGGGCCGCACGGCGGCCATCATCGTACGTCCACGAAGGCGGCGAACGAGCACGCCGCCCGCTGAGAACTCCCGGCGCACGCCCGTGATGCTAGCGGCGACCCGGCTTGTAACAAACCTCGAGGAGAATAAGGTGGCTGCCGGTACCGGAACCCCCGATCTCGCTTGCACAGTTGCACGAGGGCCACTAAGCTGTGTCGGCACTCTCGCTTAGTGAGTGCCAGTCAGTGTCACAAAGTCGGAAATGGAGGCTAGATGAACCTACAACCGCTGGGTGACCGCCTGATCGTCGAGGTTCTGGAGGAAGAGGAGACGACGGTGAGCGGCATCGTCCTGCCGGACACCGCCAAGGAGAAGCCGCAGCGCGGCCGCATCCTTGCCGTCGGCCCCGGTCCTCGCGACGAGGATGGCGAGTACATCAAGATGGATGTCGACGAGGGTGACGAGATCATCTTCTCGAAGTACGGCGGCACCGAGATCAGGGTCGGTAGCGACGAAGTGCTGATCCTGCGTGAGTCCGACGTCCTCGCGAAGGTCGTTGGGACCCGCGAGCCCGTCGGCGCCGCAGCCTAGAGATCCGTGTGCCAGGCACGTCCTGGCCCGGGCCTAACCCGATGAACGGAGGAATCGAATGGCTCATAAGGAGTTGAAGTTCAGCGAGGACGCTCGCCGCTCACTCGAGCGGGGCGTCAATATCCTCGCCGACGCGGTCAAGGTCACACTTGGCCCGAAGGGGCGCTACGTCGTGCTCGACAAGAAGTTCGGCGCGCCCACCATCACGAACGACGGCGTCACGATCGCACGCGAGATCGAGGTCGAGGACGTCTTCGAGAACCAGGGTGCGCAGCTCGTGCGCGAGGTCGCCACAGCAACGAACGATGTCGCCGGCGACGGCACGACGACGGCCACGGTGCTCGCTCAGGCCATGATTCGCGAGGGTCTGAAGAATGTCGCGGCAGGCGCGAACCCGATGGAGCTCAAGCGCGGGATCGAGCAGGCCGTCGAGTCGATCACCGAGGCGCTCAAGGCGCAGTCGCAGGAGATCTCGAGCAAGGAGGAGATCGCCCGCGTCGCCACGGTTTCCTCGCGTGAGCGGGAGATCGGCGAAGTGCTTTCCGACGCAATCGAGAAGGTCGGCAAGGACGGCGTCGTGAACGTCGAGGAGGGGCAGACGTTCGGCCTCGAGCTCGAGTTCACCGAGGGCATGCAGTTCGACAAGGGCTACCTGTCGCCGTACATGATCACGGACTCCGAGCGCATGGAGGCCGTTCTCGACGAGCCGTACATCCTGGTCGCGAACCAGAAGGTCGGCGCCGTCAAGGACATCCTGCCCGTGCTGGAGCAGGTCATCCAGGCCGGTAGGCCGCTGCTGATCGTGGCGGAGGACGTCGAGGGCGAATCGCTCGCGACGATCGTCGTCAACAAGCTGCGCGGCACGTTCACCGCCGTCGCGGTCAAGGCACCCGGCTTCGGCGACCGCCGCAAGCGGATGCTCGAGGACATCGCCACCTTGACCGGCGGCGAGGTCATCACCGAGGAGATGGGGCTCAAGCTGGAGAACACCAAGCTCTCGCAGCTGGGCCGCGCCCGCCGCGTCGTCGTGGACAAGGACTCGACGACCCTCATCGACGGCGCCGGCGAGTCCGACGCGATCAAGGGCCGGATCAAGCAGATCAAGTCCGAGATCGAGACGACCGACTCCGACTTCGACCGCGAGAAGCTGCAGGAGCGGCTGGCAAAGCTGTCCGGCGGCGTCGCGGTGATCAAGGTCGGCGCCGCGACCGAGACCGAGATGAAGGAGAAGAAGCATCGCGTCGAGGACGCGCTGCAGGCCGCCCGAGCCGCCCTCGAGGAGGGCATCGTGCCGGGTGGCGGCGTCGCGCTCCTTAACACGACGAAGTCGGTCAAGCTCGACAGCTTCTCGGGTGACGAGCGGACCGGTGCTCAGATCGTGCTCCGCGCGCTCGAGGAGCCGATCCGACAGCTCGCTCACAACGCGGGGCTCGAGGGCTCGGTCGTCGTCCAGCAGGTCCGGTCGGCAAAGGCGGGTCACGGCCTCAACGTCGACACGGGTGAGGTCGAGGATCTCGTCAAGTCGGGCATCACCGATCCGACCATGGTCGTTCGCTCGGCGCTGCAGAATGCCGCGTCGATCGCGAAGAACATCCTGACCACCGAGGCGATCGTCGCCGAGCCGCCGGAGAAGCAGGGCGCCGGTGCGGGCATGCCCGGCGGCGGCATGGGAGACATGGGCGGAATGATGTAAGGAGCGTGGGGGAAACCGTGTTTCCCCCACGAGCCCCCTTCTTCTAGGGATGCTCTTGAAAGGGGCCGGCGGAGCCGGCCCCTTTCGCTTTTTCAGTTGGGAGCGAGTCGGATGGCGTGGGGTAGATAGTGAAAGGGCCGGCGTTTCCGCCGGCCCTTTGCCTTTTGTCTGTCAGCTTCGACTACGGGGTCGAACTCGGTGTGTACTGACCGCCGTAGATGTCGGAGTTCCCGAAGGTCGCGGCGGGACCCGTGCAGCTAATGCCCGGCGAGGGCTTGGTGGGAGCGGTCGACGTAGCACCGGTGGCGAAGTCGAAGCGCGACTGCCGGTACGCGTCGACCGCAGGACAGTCCGCTGCCCCTCGCACGTCGTTCCAGACCGCGACTGCGAACTCGGGCGGCATGCCCGAAGCGACCTGAAGCGGATCGCCCGTCCGCATGGCGGCGACGTAGTTGTAGTCGCCGAGGAACTCGGCCACGAGCCCGTTGGTGCTCGAGCCGCGTGCGTCACCGACGACCCCGCGGTGGAGCGTCGTCCAGGGCCCGAGCGTCGCCGGCGCGAGGCGGACGACGCCCTGCATCGGACGCACCGTCCCCGTCGTCAGCTGCCACGGCTGCGAGAACGCGTCGTAGACGAGGTACACGTTGCTCCCGTTCGGCGAGATCGCGACGGCCGAGAAATCGGGTCGGTCGCCCGCGGCTGCGCCGTTGACCGGGGCGCTCCAACTCACGCCCCCGCTCGTCGAGTACTGCACCAGCGCCTCTTCGCCGGGGCCGATGTGGCCGGGGCAGCACGAGTACGGACTCACGACCGCATTCCGAGCGTCCGACCAGCCCAGGACGATCTCGTTCGTCGCGTCCCGGCCGCTGGGAGCGCCGTTTGCGATGTCGACGCTCGGGAAGCTGTCGGTTCTCGCACCTCCGACGCCGTCGAAGGTGAAATCGGCACTGCCCGGGTCGAATGCACTGACGTCGACGACCGTCGCGACCGCCCGGGGCCGCTCGAACGAGAAGCCGCCGTCAAAGGAGCGGGTCATGTAGTGAACGTTCGTCTTCGTCTGCGGGTCGAAGCCCTCCCAGAACACGTACACCGTCCCGCGGCTGTCCGTTCGGACGGTGCAGCCCTGGCGGCCGGGCACGCTCCCGTTGTTCGCCGCCGGGGAGAGCGGTCGCGGCCCGGACCACGTGGAGCCGGCATCCGTCGATCGGTAGAAGAGCACCGGCTCGGGCGCGGCATTGCCCTGCCCGCGAAAGGCGACGTTGCACAAGTAGACGTTGCCGAAGAACGGGCTCGAGGCCGCGTTGTCCGCCCACACCTGCTCCTTGTCGGAGAAGAGCGCCGCATTCTGACGCGACACGATCGTCGGTTGGGACCAGTTGTCCTTGTTCGAGACCCGGCTCACCGAAGACGGGTTGTCGATCCGTGAGACGGCGATCGCCTCGAAGCCCTTGAAGGCCTGCTCGCCCCGCACGGCCGAGAAGCTCGCGGTCAGATTGGCGTAGTAGAGACGCGAGCCGTTCGCCCACGGATGTACGCGGTCGATCTGCCCGTTGGCTGCCGGCGCCGGCCCGAACGTGAGCGATGGGTCGCCGTCGGAGACCAGTCCGTTCTCGACGTACCAGGGAAGGGTTCCGATCGGACCGATCCCGGCGACACCCGTGGAAGCCGGTGTTGGCGGGCTCGACAGCGTGCAGGCAGTGGCCGTGCACAAACGAGCGGTGTAGCCGGTGTACGTCGGCTGCATCCAGCTCTGGCCGCCGTCGAAGGAGAAGTAGACGCCGGAGACGCCCACACCCTGCGTAAAGGGGCAGCGTGTGCCTGCCGGCGCTGCCAGCGGACACGGCTGGAGATCGATCTCGTCGTTCGAGCCCGCGGCGACGACGTTCGGCATGTGCGCGTCGATCGCGTCCGCCGGCTCGTTCTGCTTGTTCTGCGGGAACGAGCCGGTCGGGCTGCCGTTCGTGACACGCGTGTCGGGCGAGGCGAGCGCAGAGGCCGCGCCGAAGGCGGCGACGGTCAGGGCAGCGAGGACGAGCAGGAGCGCTGCCGTACGAAACTTCCTCATCTAGGTCCCCCTTTTTGGCCAGGCGATGGCGGGTCGATACTACTCTCCGCCCTCCCGCTCTTCGGCTACAGGTTCGAGGCGGTTCCGTGAGCTATAGGCGGCTTCGCTAGAACCCGTAACGCTGCTCCTTCCAGTAGTCGGCGTCGTTGTGGTAGCCGTAGCGCTCCCAGAAGCCGGGCCGGTCGTGCTCGAGCAGCTCGAGGCCGCGCAGCCACTTCGCGCTCTTCCAGAAGTAGCGCGACGGGATGACGAGGCGAAGCGGCCAGCCGTGCTCGGGGGCCAGCGGCTCGCCGTCTGCCTCGTACACGATCAGCGCGTTCTCGTCCTCGAGCGCCTCGAGCGGCACGTTCGCCGTGTACCCCTGCTCGGCGTGCGCGACGACGTAGCGGGCGCTCGCCTTGAGGCGGACGCGCTTCGCGAGCTCGCTCCAGTGGACGCCGCGGAACCGGGCGTCGAAGCGGCTCCAGCGAGTCACGCAGTGGATGTCGGCCGTGATCTCCCGACTCGGAAGCGCCAGGAGCTCGTCCCACGTCAGGCGGAGCGGCTGCTCGACCTCTCCCCAGACCTCGAGATCCCAGGTGGCGAGGTCGCTTCGAGGCACGCCGCCCGCGTGCAGGACGGGCCACTTCTCGGTCAGGTACTGGCCGGGCGGCAGCCGAGCCGGGTCGTAGCCCTTCTCCGCGACCTTCTTCTCCGCTCTGGAGCGGAACACTCGGCCTAGACTAGCCCGGGATGGCAATCGTTACAGCGCGCGTCGCCGCTCGCCCGCGTGAGTTCGTCCGCGCGCGGGGACCCGATGCAGAGGACTTTCTGCAGCGGATCGTCTCGAACGACGTGACCGCGGCCCCGGTGCTCGACGCGCTCCTGCTGACGCCGAAGGCACGCGTCGTCGCGCCGCTCCGCGTCTGGCGGCGCGGGCCCGAGGACTTCCTGCTCCTGACCGAGCCTGGTCTCGGCGAGGTCGTCCTCGCGACGCTCAGGCGCGCACGCTTCGCGGCGAAGGTCGAGCTCGAGCTGGAAGAGCACTCGTCGCTCGTCGTCTTCGGGGGAGAGGCCGAGGGGTTGCCGACCCCGGACTACGGCGAGCCGGCCGTCGAGGTACTCGACGCCCACGCGAAGCCGACGCTCGGCCGCGACGAGCTCGAGCGTCTGCGAATCGCGGCCGGCACGCCCGCCTGGGGTACGGAGATCGACGACCGCGTGCTTCCCGCGGAAGCGGGCCTCGTGGAGCGGGCGGTCAGCTTCACGAAGGGCTGCTATCCGGGCCAAGAGCCGATCGCGCGCCTGCACCACCGCGGGCACGTCAACCGGCGGCTCCGAGTGCTGGAGCTCGAGGGGGACGAGCTGCCCGCTTGCGGCGCAGGGATCCGCCTCGACGGCAAGGTCGTGGGTCGGGTTACGAGCGCCGCCCGGGGCCTCGCGCTCGGCTACGTTCGGGTCGAGGTGGCCGAGGACGCCGCCCTGGACGCCGGCGGCGTGCAGGCGAGAATGCGCCCCCTGGACTGAGCGTCGCGGTCGGCCGAATCCCGACTTCTGCGCCCGCCGCCTTATTCGCCGTCGAACGGCGGGTCGCGCCGCCGGACTGGTGAGGTGCCGGGGTCGTGGCGGCGGCGATGGGCGTCTACCTCTTGACCCACGTTCGCTTTCATCAGCGAGCCGGCCGCCAGCGGCCGCCTCGGTGGAGCACGGCCCGAGCCGACGGATCATGCCCCGGCCGGTCATAGTCCGAACCACGCGACGGTGGCCGGAGAGCAGCTGACGCTCAGCGCTTCGTATGCAAGGTTCGGACGTCTCCCGTAGCAGCAGCGTCGATTGGCTGGAAGTCCCCGTGGAGGACGTCCGGGTCCATATCAGCGCCGTTCGGCCAGACAATCGTCCCCAGCTCCTCGTCGACACGCACCTGGCGGAAGAGCTCGCGGTTCTCACGAAGCGGCTCGAACACCGGACCCCAGAGCTCGCCTGCGAGATCGATCGTTCGCTCCGTGCCGTCCTCGAACGAGAGCCGCATGATGAAGCCGTCGAGTGGCTCGACGGAGCAGATACGAGCCGTGTGCGTCCTCATACCAATGGCGCAATCGTATCGAGTGGCTCTCGTGCGCGAGCTTTCTCCCGGACGAGCCTGAGCGCCCGCCGTGGAAGTCCGCCGAACAACGGCTCGAGTGTCGCAATCACGATCTGCGCCTGATACTCGCCGTAGACGGCATGGAAGTGAGGCGGCGCTGATCCGAGGCACGGAATCATCCTCGCCGACCGCGCGAACAGAGCTCTGGTTCGACCACCGTGCAACTCAGCTCGCTCTCCGTTAGAACTCGGATTTGCAGCGACTTCGCGATCAGGTGCGCCCGGCAAGATTCGAACTTGCGACCTCTGCCTCCGCAGGGCAGCGCTCTATCCCCTGAGCTACGGGCGCTCGGGAGACCGAGTTTACCCGCTAAGGCCTGAGGATCACCTTGCCGAAGGTCTCGCGCGCCTCGACGGCACGGTGAGCCTCGGCGGCCTGCTCGAGCGGTAGCTCTCGGTCGATCACCGGGCGCAGCTCGCCCCTTCCGGCCAGCTCGATCAGTCGCTCGATCGTCTCGCGCTGTGCAGGGGCGGAGCCGATGCCGATGATGCGGCCGCGCTTGCCGAGCAGCGTCCACAGGTTGAACGACACCTGCGGGTTGCCGATTGCGCCGGGCGTCACCAGACGTCCGTCGGGCGCGAGCGCCTCCACGCTGCGCGAGAACGTGTCGGCCCCAACCGGATCGAACACGACGTCGGCTGCGACCTCCGCCAGCTGGGGGTCGTCGTAGGAGAGCGCCTCTGCGCCGAGATCGCGCAGGCGATCGAGCTTGGCGCCGCTCGCCGTCGCGTAGACGCGGGCGCCGAGTGCTCGTCCGATGTCGATGCAAGCCTGTCCGGTTGCGCTCGAGCCCGCCTGGACGAGCAGCGTGTCGCCTCGCTCGAGCCCGGCGATCTCGACGATCGCCCACCACGCGGTTCTGTATGGCACGCCGATGGCCGCGGCCGCCGCAGCGTCCAGCGAGTCGGGTATGGGCCAGACGCTCTCCTCGGCAGCAGCGACGAGCTCCGCATAACAGCCCGGCGCCCCGGTCACCAGCACCCGAGCGCCCGTGTCGGTGCGCTGCCCGGCCGCGTCCACGCCGAGGATCAGAGGGAGGCTCGAGGCGGCCCCCGCGCGCTGGTTGAGGTCGTAGTGGTTGACGCCGGCCGCTTCGATCCGGACGACGACTTCGCCGCCTGATTCGGGATCCGCGACCTGCTCCAGCCCGAGCACCTCCGGGCCGCCGGTCTGGTGCAGGACGACTGCCCTCACGGCAGGGACATTACCGCTCCCGCCGAAGTGAGCGCGTGTGGCTAGGGCTCCGGACCAGCTGACGCTCGAGCGCAATCGAGATCTGGCCGGCATGGAGCGCCGGCCCGTCACGCGCCGCGTCCTGCTCGGGCTCGTCGCCCTGCCACTGGTGCTCGCGCTCCTCAACGTGTTCGGCCAGCGCCCGGGCACGTCGAGCGCGACCACCCAGGCGGCCAAGCTTTCCGTCTATGCACCCTCCCGGGTTCGAAGCGGGCTCTACTACGAGGCGCGCTTCCACATCCACGCACGACACGACGTGAAGGACGCGGCGATCGTGCTCGACCCCGGCTGGCTCGAGGGGACGACGCTCAACTCGGCCGAGCCGTCGCCGATCGGCGAGTCGAGCCGAGATGGACGGATCGCCTTCGACCTCGGCCATATCCCCGCCGGCCACTCGCACCTGCTCTTCCTGCAGTTGCAGGTGAACCCGACGAACGTGGGGCGTCGCTCCCAGCGGGTGGACCTCTACGACGGCAAGCGGCTCCTACTCACCGTGCACCGCCAAATAACGATCTGGCCCTAGAGGTGACCGCCTGATGGACATCGTCATTCGCGCCTCAGTTGCCTTCGGCTTCATCTTCCTACTGACCCGCGTGGTCGGCCGCCGCGAGCTCGGCTCGCTCGAGCCGTTCGACCTGATCATGCTCGTGATGCTCGGCGATCTCGTGCAGCAGGGCGTGACGCAGAACGACTTCTCCGTTACGGGGCTCATCCTCGCCGCCGGCACGGTCGCGGTCCTGACTGTCTTCGTCTCGTGGCTCGCCTGGCGCTTCAGGCGGCTGTGCGTCGTCCTCGAGGGCGAGCCCGTAATCCTCGTGCAGCACGGCGACGTGATCAAGCGCAATCTCGACCGAAACCGGATCACGCTGAGAGAAGTCGCAGCGGAGGCGCGGCTGCAGCAGGTCGAGCGCATCGAGGACATCCGCTGGGCAGTCCTCGAGACGAGCGGCCAGATCAGCGTCATTCCCAAGCAGCAGTCCTAGACTCTGCAGCCTTGACGCTGTACCTCACCGAGTCCGACGTCCAGTCTCTGCTCACGCCCGCCGACGCAGTGCGGGCGGTGGAGGGTTGCTTCCGCCGGCTCGCAGAGGGCGCGATCGAGAATCTGCCGCGCAGCCGGCTCGGCCTCGAAGGCGGCGCCTTCGCCGTGATGGCCGCCGTCGACCGCGAGCTGGGCTTTGCGGGCGTCAAGGCGTATGCCGGGCTTCCGGAGGGCACGCCGTTCGTCGTCTGCCTCTTCGACACCGCGCGCGCCGAGCTTGCGGCGGTGATCGAGGCGGACCGGCTGGGGCAGCTCCGGACCGGAGCGGCGAGCGGCGTGGCAGCCAAATACCTCGCGAAGCCGGAGGCCCGCACGCTCGGCATCATCGGCTGCGGCTGGCAGGCCGAGAGCCAGGTGGCGTGCGTCCGCGAAGCGGTGCCGACCGTCGAGCGCGTGGTCGCCTACTGCAGGACGCCGGAGCGCCTGGAGCGGTTCTGCGGACGGGTGGGCGCCGAGCCCGGGGAGAGCCACCGGGACGCGGCGTCGCAGGAGATCGTCATTACGGCCACCACGTCCCGGGATCCGGTCGTGCGGGGGGACTGGCTCGCGCGCGGCGCGCTCGTCTGCGCGACCGGCGCCAACGACCGCCGCTCCCGCGAGCTGGACAACGTCGTCCTCGAGCGCGCCGCTTTCGTCTGCTGCGACTCGCTCGAGCAGGCCCGTCTCGAGTCGGGCGACTTGATCGAGCCGGTGGAAGGCGGCATCCTCGACTGGCTCGAGGTGCACGAGCTCCACGAGGTGGTGGCGGGCGAGCTCTCGGGCCGCCAGTCGGGCGACGACATCGTCCTCTTCAAGTCGAACGGAATCGCAGCGTGGGACGTCGCGATCGCCGCGGCCGCGGTCGAGCAGGCCCGCGAGCGGGGCACTGGCCGCGAGCTCTAGGGCGCGGGTAGAATTTCGCCTCATCGGCTACACGATCAGAAATCTCAAGGACCTCGAGGATCAGGCGGTGAAGTTCGGCTTCTCGCCCGACATGGAGTCGCGCTTCGCGGGTAAAGAGCTCGGGTGCGAGCGGACGGGTCTCAGCTACCAGCGCCTGGCACCTGGCGTCAGGCAGCCGTTCGCGCACAAGCACGAGCAGGACGAGGAGGTATACGTCGTCCTCGCCGGCGGCGGTCAGATGCGGCTCGACGACGACGAGATCGAGCTCGCGCCGTGGGACGCCGTGCGCGTCGCGCCGGAGACGGTGCGGGCGTTTGCGGCAGGGCCCGACGGTTTGGAGCTCCTGGCTTTCGGCTCGCACCAGGCAGACGACGCCGAGATGCGACCCGCCCAGTGGGAGGGCGACTAGAGTCGATCCGAGCGCGCTCGAGCGACCTTTGCGCCACCAAGCGCGCGCACGACGTCGGGATTGTCGAGCAGGCGGTCGCGCTCCAGCGGGGTAGTCCGGTTGCGGATGTAGGGATCGTCCAGGATGTCCGCGAGCGGGCGCCCGCGCTCGTGCTCGCGGATGACGTAGGAAGAGAGGCGGTCGAGGCTGTTGGAGCGCGTGAAGAGCGTCGAGAACGGATTGCGCAGGAACGACGTCCAGCGGGGCACGGCTGAAGTCTAGAGCCTCCGTTCGCGGACGGGGCTCGTCGGCGCCGGTTACAGTCATGCCCGTGAGTCCGAGAACGGGCACGGTGCGGTTCGCCGAGCGGGAGATTCACGGGCTCGACGACGCTGGATCGCCGGAGCGGGTCGTCGTGTGGATCGAGCGGCGCCCGGGCGCGCTGTGGGCGGTCGGCCGGATGGTCAACCCCGATCATCGCCCCAACCGGGAGGCGCGAGACGCCGAGTACGTCTTCGAGGGCTACGAGCTCGGTGACGCGCTCGACCGGGCGAACGCGACACTCGAGGACGACGTGGTCGTCTCCGAGGCCGACGGCCGGTCGGAGCACGTGCTGCCCTTCACCCGCGAAGAGCTCTTGAAGCCGCTCGAGCGCTGGTTCTTCGGGCGGCGTTGACGCCGTTGGCCCCTGGTGCCGCACGGCCGTCCCCAAGACGCCGGCGAGGAGCCACGCGTCACCAGCACCCCTCATCGCGTGCCCGCCCACCCGATGATGCCCGAGCTCGGTCTCGCCCTGGGGTGGCAGAACCCTGTCACCGCGGAGCGAGCCGTCAGCGACTGCGACGCGCAGTACCAGCCCGCCGGCGCCCCGGTTAGGATCGCGCCCGGGCGCGAGTGCGTGAGCCGCGGTACGGCCCTGCGGGCGAAGGAGCAGGACGCGGCTCCGTGAGCGTAGACGAGGTAGTGCCTGCCGGTCTGGCCGAGGTAGGCCCAGGCGGCCCCCGCGACGGTGCCGCAGCGGCTTACGGCTGCGTCGCCGCGTGGCGCCGATGAAGCAGGCCAGGCGGGGAGCGCGACGGTCGCGGCGGCAATCACTGCCGCCGCGACGAGGACGAGCCCGCGCACAGTCGCCGGCACGGGCGCAGGCTCGCCTTGAATGGTCGTCATCGGAGGTGGAAGCCGAGCGGTGCCCAGGAGAAGGCCCACTTGAAGGCGGACTTCGGCCCCTTCAGGCAGGCCCCGAACCAGCTGTTCGTGCCACCGCTCACCGGTCCGCAGTGGTACCCCTTCGGAGCGCCGGCCCCCTCTAGCAGCTGGCGAACGGGCAGGCGTGTCAGCCGCGGGACCCATTGCCTCGCCGTCGCGCACTCGGACGCCGTGCCGATGACGGTGTACTTCGTACCCGATTTCCCCTTCGCCGCCCAGTGCGACCCCGGCTTCACGGACCAGCGCGCGCCCGAGATGGTGCCGCAGGGGTGCCGTTGCGGCGACCCAGCGCCGGACGCGCCCGCCACCGAGGTGAGGGCGGCGGCGAAAGAGCAGAGGACTGCGAATGTGACGAGATGCCTGAGTAGCTTCATGGTGATTCCTCCTTACGGTTGGCTCCGGACGTGCCGGGCACGTGAACAGGGCCGCCCGCCGGGCCGGAGCCTCGCCGGGCGGTCTGCGGTCGAGCTAGCGGCTGACCGCCGTGGCGGCCCAGTGGCGCGAGCCGTCGAGGTCGACGACCTGCAGGCGATAGCGGTAGGAGGCGCCGGCGCGCGCCGTGCGGTCGGCGAAGCGGTAGCTCGCCCCAGCGTTGCCGCGGCCCCTAGCCGCGATCAGCGACCGGTTGACCTTGTGGCTTCCGCGGTAGACGTTGAAGCCGAGCGTGTCGATCTCGGAGGCGGTGCGCCAGCGGAGCAGTGGGCCTGTCGCCGAGCGAGCCGCCGTGAAGGAGCGGAGGCGGACGGCCGTCGACGCGGTCTGCACGAGGCTGACGTCGTCGAAGTTGGCCGAGCCGAGCGAATGGGCGTAGGTCGCGAGCTCGACCTGTGCCGCGACAGTGCCGAGGGGGTTCAACGGCGACGCGGCGGGCGCGGTTACGGTTCCTGTCGACTCGTGCCACTGCTCGTCGGTAGCGACGTTTCTTCCGAGACTCGAGATGCGGAGGCTAGAGAGGGGCGCGCAGCTCGCGTTCCCGAAGAATTCAATAAAGCCTTCGGTGGAATCGTTAGTCGTGAGCGAGAATCTCGACCAGTAACTTGCGCTGTAGGTGCCCGGCGAGATGAGAAAGCAGGCGGAATCGGCGGTGCTGGGGACGACCCTCAGGCTTGCAGCTCCTGTGTGGAAGATCGTCGTATCCCTGATGATTACACCACCAATATCACCCGACGACCAGTCGCAGACCCCGAGGCATGGGAAGAGTCCTCCGGTTTCCTCGAAGTCGCCGTTCGGCACGAGGTTGGTGCCGGCTGCCGGAGCCGCCTGCGCGGGCCCGCCGGCAAGCGCCAGGGCGGCGGCCAAGGTGATGATGAGTCGCTTCATGGTGATTCCTCCTTTGAACTCGTTGCCCGTAGGCCGGGCGATGGACGGTTGGCTGCGAGGACGGGCAGGGAGAGGAAGATGACGCCGAGCTGGTTGTCCGTCAGCTCGCCGGTGTCGGAGAGGAAGAAGTTGGAGGTGACGAAGCCGCGCGCGCCCTCGAACTGGCCTTCGCCGCCATGCACCTCGCACACCGCGGTGCCGTGCCGCAGGCGGGCGTCGGGGGACGCGCCGAGCCGCCCCGCTCCAACTGTTCGAAGTCGGAGTACGTGGCCGTGCCCGAACCTGATCGTCCCGACCTCGTCGAACGCGCCGCCGTCGCTCAGGACGAGACGCGCGCGCAGGAAGGCCTCGTCTCCGGGCGCGGGGAGGAAGCGTCCCGCGACGCCGCCCTCCTCGATCGTGGTCAGAAGCGCCTGGCTGGGAGCGCTGGCCGCCGCGTCGAGCACGTGGGCCGCGACGGGATCCGCTCGCCCGCGGAACTGGAGCGAGTAGGCGATCGGCCTCATCGCCGCTACGGGCTCGTTCGCTTCTCTCATGGCCACAGCGTGCGCCGACGGGGTGGCTCGGCGCATCGGGGATGTCCCCCGACCTCGGGACACAAACCCCCTTGCCGGGCGCCCCGCTACTTACTACGTTTTCACTCGTGCTCGTCGGGCGGCAGCAGGAATGCGAGCGCATCGACGGCCTGCTTGCGGGTGCGGGGCTGGGCCGAAGCGGCGTGCTCGTGCTCAGCGGTGACGCGGGGATCGGGAAATCCGCGCTGCTCGACTACGCGATTCAACGCGCCGACGGCTTCGACGTGCTCCATGCCGCCGGGATCGAGTCCGAGGCAGACCTTCCGTTCGCCGGCCTGCACGCGCTCCTGCGTCCCCTCGCCGATCTGATCGATCGGATCCCGGAGCCTCAGGCTCGTGCGCTGCGGGTGGCGCTCGCGCTGGAGACCGGCGAGCCCAACCTGCTGAGCGCTCACGCGGGCACGCTCAGCGTGCTCGCCGAAGCTGCCGAGCGCGCTCCAGTGCTCGTGGCGGTGGACGACGCGCACTGGCTCGATCGCGCGTCACTCGGAGCGCTGGCTTTTGCCCTTCGCCGGCTGGCAGCCGAGCCGATCGCCGCGCTGGTCGCCACTCGGCCGCCGGAGCGGCCGGGCTCGCCGCTCGAGAGGCTTCCGACCCTGGAGCTCGCAGGTGTGGAGCAGGTCGCAGCGCTCGCGTTGCTTCGCGGGCGCTGGGGCGGGGAGCTCGCGCCCGAGGTGAGCCGGCGACTCGCCGAGGCGGCGGGCGGAAACCCGCTCGCGCTGGTCGAGGTTCCGGTCCTTCTCACTGATCGCGAGCGGAGAGGGCTCGACCCCCTCGAGGACCCGCTCCCGGTCGCAGAGAGCATTGCCCGCGGCGTCAGGCGGGCTCTTCGCGACCTTCCCGAGCAGACGAGGAGAGAGCTGCTGCTGCTGGCCGCCCGCGGCAGCGACACTCGACTGGAGCTCGCAGCGCTCGCGCCGGCGGAGGAGGCCGGGCTCATTCGGCTGCACGCCGCCGCAGCCACGTTCAGGCATCCGCTGATGCGGTCCGCCGTCTACCTGGCCGCTACCTCAGATGAGCGCCGCGGCGCTCATCGCGTGCTGGCGGACGCGTTCGCCGACGATCCCGATCGGCATGCCTGGCACATGGCGGCGACCGCCGAGGGCCCCGACGAGGAGCTTGCCTTCGCGCTCGAGGAGGCCGCGAGACGGGGGGCGGCGCGCGGCGGCCATGCGGCAGAGTCCCGGGCGCTCGAGCGTGCGGCCCGCCTCTCGCCCGACGACGACCGGCGGGCAGGCCGGCTGAGCGCCGCCTCGCGGGCGGCCTACTGGGCGGGGGAGCCCGAGCGTGCCCTCAGTCTCGTGGAGGAGGCGCTTCCGCTCGTCAACGATCCTCTGATCCGTGCCGACGCCGTCCACCAGCGCTTCGCGATCGCCGGATGGCAGGGGCTGCTCCAGTCCTCCCACAAAGAGCTGGAGGCCGAGGCGGAGCGCGTGGCATCGCTTGACGCCGAGCGAGCCGCCAAGCTTCTGGGCGTCGTCGTAGCGAGCTGCCTCGACAACCTCGACGCGCGAGGTGCACTCCAGGTGGCCCGCAGGCGAGTCGAGCTGTGCGAGTCCGCAGGCGAGGAATGGCGCCACCGCACGCTCAAGGATCTGATCTGGGCGCTCGTCATGCTTGGTGAGACACGGGAAGCGGTCGCTCGCCTTCCCGAGGTGCTCGCCGACCCCGACCGGGCGTCGGGCGCGGCACCCTGCCTCGTCTGGCTCGAACGGTACGAGGAGGCGCGCTCCACGATCGAACCGAGTCTCGCCTCCTACCGCTCCGCGGGCAACCTGCTCGGAACCGCATACGAGCTCACCAATCTCGCACTGCTCGAGATCCGACTCGCGCGCCTGGGCGCGGCCACCCTCGCTGCCTCGGAGGGCGCGCAGCTCGCCGAGGAGATGGGAAACCTCTACCTGCTGGGCTGCAATCTGCCGA
Source organism: Gaiellales bacterium (assembly GCA_038253945.1). Taxonomy (GTDB): domain Bacteria; phylum Actinomycetota; class Thermoleophilia; order Gaiellales; family Gaiellaceae; genus JBBRYW01. The sequence continues at coordinate 285,444 of JBBSGR010000001.1, read as the reverse complement.
TGCTCGCGCGCATTGCGGCGATCTACGGAAACGAGGCGGCCTGTCGCGCAGATGCCGAGCGTTCGTTCGAGCTCGCCGCGCGAATCGATGCGGCGAGCATCCGCGCGGATGCGTCGCTCGCGCTCGGCCTGCTCGAGCTGGGCCTCGGGCGACCTCGGGAGGCGGCAGCCGCTTTGGAGCCCCTCGCAGGGCTCGTCGAGGAGCGGGGGCTGCGCGAGCCGAGCGTGGTTCCGTACGGCCCGGACCTAATCGAGGCACACATTCGAGCCGGCGATACCGCGGCTGCTCGGACCATGCTCTCCGACTTCGAGGCGAAGGCGGAAGCGCTCGGGCGGCAATGGGCGCTTGCGGGAGCCGCCCGCTGTGCCGGGCTCCTCGCCGAGCCGGGGGAGATCGACGTGCACTTCGAGCGCTCTCTCCGCCGGCACGAGCGGAGCGAGAACTCGTTCGAGCGCGCTCGCACGGAGCTCTGCTACGGCGAGCGGCTCCGCCGGGCGAGCCGGCGTATCGACGCGCGGGAGCAGCTCCGCAGCGCGATCGCGCGGTTCGACCTGCTGGGCGCCGCCCCGTGGTCGGGGCGCGCGCGCTCGGAGCTGCTCGCGTCCGGCGAGAGCATCCCGCGCCGCGACCCGACTGCGCCCGAACGACTGACGCCGCAGGAGCTCCAGATCGCCTCGCAGGTGGCAGCGGGCAAGACGAATCGCGAGGTCGGCGCGGCTCTCTTCCTGAGCCCGAAGACGGTCGAGCACCACCTGACCGCCGTCTATCGGAAGCTCGAGCTTCACTCTCGCGGCGAGCTGACTCGGCTGTTCGCATCCGAGGGGAGGGATCAGGCGCTACCGGCGCCGGCCCGTGTAGCCTCCGGACGGTGAAGATTCGCCTCGGACACAGCCCCGATGCGGACGACGCGTTCATGTTCTGGGCGCTCGCCGCGAACCGCGTCGACGCGCGCGGGCTCGAGTTCGAGCACGTCCTGCGCGACATCCAGACGCTGAACGAGTGGGCGCTCGAAGGCCGGCTCGAGGTGACGGCGCTCTCGCTGCACGCCTACCCGTTCGTCCAGGACCGCTATGCCTTGCTGCCGCACGGCGCGAGCATGGGGCGTGGCTACGGGCCGATCGTCGTCGCGGCGGAGCCGATTCCGATTGCGGAGCTGCCGCGCCATGAGATCGCCATCCCCGGCCGCATGACGACTGCCTTTCTCGCGCTCCGCCTGGCGATCGGCGACTTCCCGTACCGCGAGCTTCCCTTCGACGAGATCCTCGAACCGGTACAGGCCGGCGATGTAGCGGCCGGCCTTCTCATCCACGAGGGCCAGCTCACGTACGCCGAGGCGGGCCTCGCCAAGGTGCTCGACCTCGGCGAATGGTGGCTCGAGGAGACCGGGCTCCCGCTCCCCCTCGGGGTGAACGTGGCCCGGCGCGACCTCGGCGAGGACGTCCTTCACCGCATCTCCGAGGCACTGCGGGACTCGATCCAGGCCGGGCTGGACAACCGCCAGGAGGCGCTGCGCTATGCGCTCGACTTCGGGCGGGGACTCGACGACGCCCGCACCGATCGGTTCGTCAGCATGTACGTGAACGAGCTCACGGCCGACTACGGCGACGAGGGCCGCCGCGCGGTCGAGGAACTGCTTCGCCGCGGCGAGGCGCTGGGTGCGTTCGAGGCACCCGTACGCGTGGACTTCGTCAGCTGAGTCGACCTGGATGATGCGAGCCGTCGTTCTCTCGGCCGTGCGCACGCCGATCGGCCGCTACGGCGGCGCCCTGTCGGCCGTGCGGCCGGACGACCTCGCCGGGGTGGCAATCGCCGCCGCCGTCGAGCGGGCCGCGGTCGACCCGGGGGCGATCGAGGACGTCTACTTCGGCTGCGCGAACCAGGCGGGCGAGGATAACCGCGACGTCGCGCGCATGGGCGCGCTGCTCGCCGGGTTGCCCGACTCCGTAGCGGGCGTGACCGTGAACCGGCTCTGCGCGTCGGGGCTCTCGGCCGTCGTCTCAGCGTGCCATGCGGTGGCGGCCGGAGACGGCGATCTCTTCGTGGCCGGCGGCGTCGAGTCGATGAGCCGCGCACCCCTCGTGATGGCAAAGTCCGATCGGCCATTCCCGCGTGGCAACCAGGTCGTCTGGGACACCGTCCTCGGCTGGCGCTTTCCGAACCCGCGGCTCGAGGAGATGTTTCCGCTCGAGTCGATGGGCGAGACGGGCGAGAACGTCGCCGAGCGCTTCGGGATCACGCGCGAGGAGCAGGATGCCTTCGCGCTTGGCTCGCAGCGGCGCTGGGCGGCGGCGCACGAGGCCGGGCGGTTTGCGGACGAGCTCGTCGAGGTCGCTGGAGTGGAGCGCGACGAGCACCCGCGCTCCGACACGAGCGAGGGGAAGCTGGCCGCGCTCAGGCCGGCGTTCCGTGCCGGCGGCGCCGTTACCGCGGGCAACTCGAGCGGGATCAACGACGGCGCCGCCGCGCTCGTGATCGCGAGCGAGGAGCGCGCGCAGGAGCTGGGCGCCGAGCCGCTCGGTTCGTTCCGCGGCAGCGCGGTCGCGGGCGTCGACCCACGGGTGATGGGGATCGGCCCAATCCCGGCGGTGCGCAAGGTGCTCGGGAGGGCCGGCGTCGCCGTGGCCGACCTGGATCTCGTCGAGCTGAACGAGGCGTTCGCCTCGCAGAGCCTCGCGGTGATCCGGGAGCTCGGGCTCGACCCGGAGCGCGTGAACGTCAACGGCGGCGCAATCGCCGTCGGCCACCCGCTCGGCATGAGCGGCGCCCGCCTCGTCGTCTCGCTCCTGCACGAGCTGCGCCGGCGCGGCGGTCGTTACGGCCTCGCGACGCTCTGCGTCGGGGTGGGGCAGGGACAAGCAGCGCTCTTCGAGCGTTAGAGTCCCCGTCGTGGGGGTCGCGACCGAGCGGGAGTACGGCCTCTTCATCAACGGCGAGGTCGTCGAGCCCTCGGACGGCGGAGAGGTCAGGGCTCTCGTCGAGCCGGCGACCGGCGATCCGCTCGCCCGCGCGGCAATGGCGAGCACTGACGACGTCGACCGGGCCGTTGCGGCTGCGAGAGCCGCGCTCGAGGGCGCCTGGGCCAAGACGCCGCCCGGTGAGCGCTCTCGGCTCCTCCACGCACTTGCCGACGCGATCTCGGCGAACCGCAAGGAGCTCGCGGAGCTCGAGGCGCGGAACGTGGGCAAGGCGATCTCCTCCGTCAAGGCCGAGCTGACGCAGGGAGTCGAGAACTTCCGCTTCTACGCCTCCGTGATCGGCTCGATCGCGGGCCGGTCGAACCCGCTCGGCGGCTCGCTGCTGCACTACTCGCTGAAGGAGCCCGTCGGCGTCGCAGGGCAGATCGTGCCGTGGAACTACCCGCTGATGCTGGCGACCTGGAAACTCGCGCCCGCGCTCGCGGCCGGATGCACGGTGGTGCTCAAGCCCGATCCGGCCACCCCCCTGACCGCCCTGCGGCTCGCCGAGCTTGCCTCGGAGGTCGGCATTCCCCCAGGCGTCCTGAACATCGTGCCCGGAGACGGCCCGACGGTCGGCGCCCACCTCGTCCGGCACCCGGGCATCGACAAGGTCGCCTTCACGGGGTCGACCCAGACCGGGTCCGAGATCATGCGCCTCGCCGCCGAGCCCGTGAAGCGCCTCACACTCGAGCTGGGCGGAAAGTCGCCGAGCGTCGTCTTCGCCGACGCCGACCTAACCGACGCGATTCCGAGCGCGGTCTGGTCGATCTACTACTCGGCCGGCCAGAGCTGCGAGGCGCGCTCGCGCGTGCTCGTCGAGCGCCCGCTGTACGAGGAGTTCGTCTCTCGCTTCGCGGACGCGGCGCGCGGCCTCAACGTGGGAGACCCCCTCGATCCCTCGACTCAGATGGGATCGCTGATCTCGGGATCCCATCGCGACAAGGTTCACCGCTTCGTCGAGCTCGGCCGCGAGGAGGGCGCCGAGGTGGTGACGGGCGGCGAGCCGATCGGTGCCGGCGCGTTCTACCCGCCGACGGTCCTGGCCAAAGTCGAGAGCCGGATGACCGTGGCTCAGGAGGAGATCTTCGGCCCTGTCGTCACCGTGACGCCGTTCGAGGACGAGACGGAGGCGGTCCGGCTTGCGAACGACGTCAAGTACGGGCTGATGGCGACCATCTGGACGGGCGACCCCGCGCGCGGACACCGTCTGGCCCGCCGGATCAGGGCCGGCACGGTGGGGATCAACACGCCCTTCACGGCCTTCCCGGGCATTCCGTTCGGCGGCTACAAGCAGTCCGGCTTCGGCCGCGAGCTCGGCATCGAGACCCTCGAGCTCTACCTCGAGACGAAGAGCGTGCTCGTCTCGACCAGCGCGAGACCGTTCAACCCGTTCGGGCTGTAGCTGCCGTTCCCGCGAGCTCCTCGATCCGGCTCGCGGCGCGCTCGAGGGCAGGCTCGTCGAAGAGATACGGCTGCGCGTTCGCGATGTCGTGCACCGGCCCGTCCAGATCCGTCGAGCCCGCGGCGGCGTTGACGACGTAGCGGAGGGGGATCTCGTGGCAGACGAGCAGCGTTGCCGCCTGAGAGCCGGCAAGCAGGCGGCGAACCCCCACGGCGTAGCGACGCGCGACGTCGTCCAGGCTCTCGCCGCCCGGAAATGGGTCGGACCGCGTGTGAGCTCGCTTCCAGGTGCGGTAGTCGTCGATCGGCAGGCCCTCGAGCTCGCCGACGTCGATGTCGTTGAAGAGGGGTTCCTCGACGAGCGGGACCTCCCGGGACCCGATCACGAACTCGGCCGTCCAGCGAGTGCGGTCGAACTGCGTGTGCAGGCAGAGCTCGAGCGGGACCTGCGCGAGCTGGGTGCCGAGCATGCGCGCTTGCTCGACACCGTGAGCGGTGAGCTCGACCGAGACGGTGGGGTCCCCGTTGACACGATGCTCGAAATTGAGCACAGACTCGGCGTGGCGAGCTATCACGACCAGGCGCACGAACAGAGACACTATCGGGCGCCGCAGATGATTGAGCGATGAATCGCTCCGGCATCGAAGCGGGCGGGCGCCGCTATCGCTGGACCGTCCTGGGAGTTGGCACGGCGGCTCAGGCCAGCTACTCGGCGATCTGGTTCGGCGCGGTCGTGATGGCACCCGCGCTTCGTGCCCGCTACGGGCTGTCGCTCGGTCAGGCGGGTGTACTTATCTCCGGCTCGCTGGCCGGGTCCGTGCTCTCGCTGATCCCGTGGGGTATGGCCGCCGATCGTGTCGGCGAGAGGCTCGTCCTCGGGATCGGGCTCTCCATCTGTGGAGCCGCGCTCCTCGCGGCTGCGCATGCTCCTGGGTTTGCGTCGCTCGGCGCTCTGCTCGCCCTCGCTGGTCTCGCCGGCGCGAGCGTCCAGTCCGCGAGCGGCCGCGCGGTGATGCACTGGTTTGCTCCGGCCCGGCGAGGGTTCGCGCTCGGGATCCGACAGACCGCGATCCCGATCGGTGGCCTCGCGACATCGCTCGCCCTGCCGGGGATCGTGTCCGCCGGCGGGACGAGCTGGGGCTTCACGGCGCTCGGCCTGACGTGCATCGTCTGCGCGGTGGCCGGTGCCCTGCTGATCCGCGAAGCGCCGGGCGGCGCGGATCCGGACGAGCTGCCGCCCTCGGTTTCGTCGCCGCTCCGTGACCGGCGGATCTGGATCCTCTCGAGCGGAAGCGCGCTCGTGCTTGCGCCGCAGATGTGCGTCGTGGGCTTCACCGTGCTCTTCCTGCACGAGCGGCGCGGGCTGTCGGCGGGAGGAGCGGCGGGCGTCCTCGCCGTCGTACAGCTGCTCGGCATCGCGGCGCGAATCGGGGCGGGACGGTGGTCCGACCACGTCGGGACGCGGGTCGTGCCGCTGCGGCAGATTGCGCTTTCGATCGGCCTGCTCGTCGCGCTCACGACCCTGCTCGTGGACGCGCCGCTCGCGCTGCTCGTGCCGGCGCTCGTCCTCGCAGGGGCGCTCAGCATGAGCTGGAACGGCCTCTCATTCGCAGCGGCCGCCGAGTTCGCCGGCTATGCGCGAAGCGGAGCCGCGATCGGGCTTCAGCAGACGCTCCTGAACGGGCCGGGAGCCATCATGCCGGGTGCGTTCGGCGTGCTCGTCGCCGCGACCTCGTGGCGCGCCGGCTTCGCGCTCGTCGCGCTCTTCCCGCTCGCGGGGTGGCGCGTGCTCGGTTCAGTCCGCGACTAGGCGTCGCTCGTGCGTCTTCACTCGAGCATCTCGGCGCGGCGCGCCCCTAGCCCTGCGGCGCCGGCACCGTCTCGTCGGTCTGGAAGAGCGAGAACGGGTTGCCCTCGCTGTCGGTGCAACGGGCGTACCAGCCCACACCCGGAATCGCCGCCTTGTCCTGGGCGGACCCGCCGAGCTCCTTGATTCTCGCCACATGAGCGTCTATGTCATCCGTGTCGAAGTAGACGATCGGGCCGCTCTCGCCGGCCTGACTCGGATAGACGGCGCCGGCCGGCTCACCGCCGGCCTCCGTCATGTGGTACTCGATCGGCCCGTCCCACAAGTCGAACGTCCAGCCGAAGAGCGAGCCGTAGAACTCGCGGGCGCGAGCGGTGTCCTGCGCCGGAAGCTCGAAGTGCACGAGACGTCCTGCCATCGAAAGCTCCTTTCGGTTTGCCCGCGCCTGACGCTATACGCTCAGGACTCCTGAGAGAAAGGGTGCTCGATGGTTCGCGTATTCGTCGTCTACGAGGAAGCGCCCGACGAGGAGCGCTACCGGCGTCATGCCGAGCTCTGCGGTCGGGTTCCGGGCGGGACGTTTCGGCACGGGCCCGTCTTCGGCGCTCCAAGGGGCGAACCGAAGTTCCGTCACTACGCCGAGTGGGAGTTCCCTGACATGGACGCCTTCAAGACCGCGGCCGGGACGCCCGAGTTCATCGCAACGGGCGCCGATGCGAAGGAGATGGGCGTGCCGATCCAGATTCACTTCGCCGAGATCGGTGACTGAGCCCGCGAAGCCCCTGCCGTTGACGCCCGGCGAGCTCGGCTTCGAGCGGATCGTCTACGAGAAGGCGCCGCCTCGCGCCACGATCAGGCTAAACCGACCCGAGGTGCTGAACGCGTTCGACTTCCAGATGCTGAGGGAGATCGCGCGGGCGGCCGAGGATGCCTCGTGGGACGACGAGGTCCGGGTCGTCGTCGTCACTGGCACTGGGCGGGCGTTCTGCGTCGGCGCCGATCTGAAGTCGTGGGGTGCCGAGCTGCTCGGCAACTCGTCTGAGTACTGGAAGTGGTTCGGCGCCTTCAAGGAAATGCACGACCGGCTGCGGGAGATCGGCAAGCCGACGGTGGCCCGCATCAACGGGATCTGCGTGGGCGGCGGCAACGAGCTGCAGATGGCCTGCGACCTCGCGGTGATGGTGGAGGACGCTTTCATCCGGCATGTCGGGCTCGAGCACGGCTCCGTGCCGGCGGGCGGCGCGACGCAATGGCTCCAGCTCATGGTCGGCGACCGAAGGGCGCGAGAGATCATCATGCTCTGCGACGAGATCCCCGCGCGTCAGGCGGTGGAGTGGGGGCTCGTCAACCAGGCCGTCCCCGCCGGCGAGCTCGACGCCGCGGTGAACATGTACGTCGAGAAGCTGGCGGCGAAGCTGCCGGAGGCGACGCGCTACGCGAAGCAGCAGCTCAACTTCTGGCGCGATCTCGCCTGGCACCAGACCGTCAACCACGCTCGGGACTGGCTCGCCCTCTCGATGCGCAGTCCCGAGACGCAGGACGCGATTAGGCGCTTCTTGGAGCGGAGCCGGTGAGCGGACAGAATCTTCACGCTGCCGTGGCCCTTTTGACTCGATCGAGGTGGCTGTTCGGGTCAAGGCCCGGGGACAGTCCCTGGCTAGTGTCCATTCGAGTCATGGCCCGCAGGGCCGTGGCGAGAGCGTCTCGGCCGGCGAAGGGACTGCCGTCGCCGTGACCACCCTCCGGGTCTGGGATCGCCGGAGTAACGCCTGCGGTCGTCAGGCGCCCGCTCCGCATCAGCCTCAGGAGCTCGCCCCATGACCACCCTACGGGTCTGGGATCGCCGGAGTGACGCCCGCGCTCGTCAGGCGCCCGCTCCGCATCAGCCTCAGGAGCTCGCCCCATGACCACCCTCCGGGTCTGGGATCGCCGGAGTAACGCCTGCGGTCGTCAGGCGCCCGCTCCGCATCAGCCTCAGGAGCTTGCCCCATGACCACCCTCCGGGATCGCCGGAGTGACGCCCGCGGTTGTCAGTCGCCCGCTCCGCATGAACCTCGAGGGGTTGTCGTATGAGCGAGGAGCTCGTTCTCGTCCACCGCGACGAGCCAATCGCGACCGTGCTGATCAACCGGCCCAAGCGGCTGAACGCCCTCTCCGACGACCTGATGGACACGCTTGTCCGCGCGCTGCAGGAGCTCGACGCAGACGACACCGTGCGCTGCATCGTGCTGGGCGGCTCCGAGCGGGCGTTCGCCGCAGGTGCCGACATCGGCGAGCTCGCGCGTTCGTCCGCGATCGAGCTGTACTACGCCCGGCGAATCGAGCGCTGGGACGCGATTCGCAATCTCTGGACACCGCTCGTGGCAGCGGTGTCGGGCTTCTGCCTGGGCGGCGGCAACGAGCTGGCCATGTCGTGCGACCTGATCGTGGCGTCCGAGTCAGCGCGGTTCGGCCAGCCCGAGACTGGTCTCGGGATCATCCCCGGTGCTGGCGGAACCCAGCGACTGACTCGTGCCGTGGGCAAAGCGCTCGCGATGGACATGATCCTGACGGGCCGCATGCTCTCGGCCCGGGAAGCACTGTCGGCCGGCCTCGTGGCGCGTGTCGTCACACGCGAGGCGTGGCTCGAGGAGGCGGAGCGGTTGGCGCGCGAGATCGCCTCGAAGGGCCCGGTCGCTACCCGTCTTGCCAAGGAGGCGGTGGACCGCGCGTACGAGGGAACGCTTCAGCTAGGGCTCGAGTACGAGCGGCGCGCCCTCTACCTCGCGTTCGCGTCGGAGGACGCCCGCGAGGGGCTCGAGGCCTTCGCCGAGAAGCGCAAGCCGGACTTCAGAGGTCGCTGAGCCTACCGGGGAGAAGCGCGCGGGTGTGACCAGGAAATGCGCCAAGATTGCGCGCAGCGGGACGCGAGAGGAGGGCGGAATGCCAGAGGTCGAGATCAGCCGCGAGGGCGCCGTGATGGTCGTCACGCTCAACCGCCCCGACGTACTGAACGCCTTGAACGCGGCCGTGCACGCCGGCCTCGCGTCCGCGCTCGAGGAGGCGCGCTCGCCGGACGTCCGCGCCGTCGTCGTGACCGGCGCTGGGCGCGGGTTCTGCGTGGGCCAGGATCTCGGCGAATTTCGGGTTGAGACCGGCGACATCGGAACGCGGCTGCGCGACCTCTACCACCCGAACGTTCTCGCTCTTCGCGCGATCGAGAAGCCGGTCATCGCGGCCGTCAACGGGGCGGCGGCAGGCGCAGGCCTGTCGCTCGCGTGCGCCTGCGACATTCGCATCGCCTCGGCCTCGGCAACGTTCGTCCCGGCGTTCATCAACATCGGCCTCATCCCGGACTCGGGCGGCTCGTTCTTCGTGACGCGCCTGCTCGGGCACGCCCGCGCGTTCGAATGGCTCTGCTCGGGGAGGAAGCTCACCGCACCCGAGGCGCAGGCGTGGGGCCTCGTGGCAACGGTCGTCGACGGCGACCAGCTGCTGGGCCAGGCGATGGAGCTTGCCACGCAGCTGGCGGCGATGCCGACGGCCGCCATCGGCATGACCAAGCGACTGCTCGACCGGGCAGCCTCTGCCGCGCTCGAGGACCAGCTCGAGCTCGAGGCTCAGTTGCAGGCGGCCGCGACGAAGACCGGCGACTTTCGTGAGGGTGTGGCCTCGTTTCTCGAGAAGCGGCAGCCGCGCTTCACGGGTCGCTAAGGCAAGAGACAGCAGTACGCGAGCGGAAATCTCGCAGCCGAGGCGGGGCATCACGGCCTTTTCACAACCTGTTCCAGAGCGCCGACTGGTCCCAGGGCGGTCAACTCAATCGTCAGAAGATCGTCGCCCACGAGATCTTCCACCTCGTCCAGGAGCAGCTCGAGAAGGATCCCGGCAACTGCGGCGCAACGCCACCTGACCAGGTTCGCCGCTGCGGGCCGGCGTGGCTGATCGAGGGCGCAGCAGAGACAATGGGCTACCGCGTGGCGGCCGCCCGTGGCCTGATCGACCTGGCCAATTTCGAGCACGACGACCTCGCCGCTCGCGTGCGGGGAACGTCGCTTACGCTGGCCTCGCTCGAGACCTACTCCGGCCAGAACCAGGCGAGTAGTGAGTATCAAATGTCCATAATCAGCGCGTCCGGTCAGGCCTCTTGGTGGCAAGCCTCCTGGCGAGACGACGCGCGCACACTCGGCCGTCGTCTCCACTTGGATACCGCCAAAGCGGAGGGGCTTTCGCGATGAGCTACGAGGGCGTATGATCGCGGACCGAGTCGGCCGCGACCGCTCGGCCCACGACACAAAGGAGACGCGATGCCCACTGTGATCGCCCACCACGACGTGAAGGACAAGGATCATTGGCTTGACTCGCCGAAGCGCGAAGAGGTCTTCGGCCCCCTCGGCGTCACCAACATCCGGACGTTCGTCGACCCGCAGAACCCGACTCGAGTCGCTGTGCTCATGGACATTCCCGACATGGACGCCGTCATGGCCGCGATGCAGACCCCGGAGATGGCCGAGGCGATGGAGTACGACGGCGTGCTGGCCGACACCTTGGTGATCCTCGTCGAGGCGTAGGTTTCAGCGCGCGGGCGGCCCGCCTTCTCGAGCGCGCTCGAGCGAAGCATCGCGAGCAAATGAGATGAAGGTGTTCGCGGATTACCTCTAGACGGCGCGCCCCCCGTAGACGGTGAGCGCATGGAACATCATGCACCTCGCCGCCGCCCACCTCGTGAACGTCGCGCCGCAGGGCGTGAAGTCCCTCGTCGACTTCTGGGCTGCGATCGGCAAGGGCGCGGAGTGGCACCATGGGTTTCAGACGGCGTTCGGGATGTCGGTCGAGCAGTGCCACGCGGCGTTCGACGCCTTCCGCGCATCGCTCTAGCGTCGATAGTCGCCGTCGCTCCTCCGCTGGACTGCCCCTCGCGCGCCGCGTAGGCTCGGAGCGGATGGCGCACCACCCGATCCGCCTGGTCGTGGACGACGACCTGCGCCGCTCCCGGCTGACCGTCTTCCTGCGACTTCTCCTCGCCTTGCCTCACCTGCTCTGGAGTCTGGTGTGGAGCACTGCGGTCTCCGGTACCGTCGTACTCGCCTGGTTCGTGGCGCTCGGTGCCGGCCGTGTGTGGCCGGAGCTGCACGACGTCAACGCGCGTTTCCTTCGCTGGTACGCGCACTTCACGGCCTACCTGCTGCTCGTTGCCAACCCGTACCCTCGCTTCGACGGGAGGCCCGGGTATCCGATCGACGTCGAGATCGCGCCGCCGGAGCGACAGCTACGGCTCGTAACTGCGTTCCGCCTCATCCTCGCCCTGCCCGCGCTCGTGTTCGCGAGCGCGCTCAGCACGGTGCTGGAGGTGGTCGCGCTCCTCGCCTGGTTCGTCTGCGTCGTACTCGGGCGGCTGCCGCGGGGGATGCGCGATCTCTCCGCGTACTGCCTCCACTTCAACGTGCAGACCTACGCGTACCTCATGCTGCTGACGCCGCGCTACCCGAGTATCACCTTCGAGCCGGTACGACATGCGGCCCAGCCTCCGCCTCCAGAGCCCGCCGGTGCCGCCGCGCTCGAGCGGGCTACACCGTCTTGAACTGCTCGAAGGGCTGCCGGCAGCCGTTGCAATAGCGCAGTGAGCGGCAGGGCGTGGGCCCGAAGAGGTTGTCGAGTCTCGTGTCGGTCGAGCCGCAGTACGGGCAGCGGAACGCTCGGCCTTGCAACTGGACGAGCTGGGGTCGCCCTGCCCCCTGGGGGGCGGGCGGAGCCAAGCCGGCCCGGCGAAGCTTCTCGCGCCCCACCGCCGTGATCCGGCCGCTCGTCCAAGGCGTGTCGCGAACGACCCGGACCTCGGGCTCGGCACCGAGCTCGGTGATCCGCGCCTCCATCTCCGCTTTCATCAGCTCGAGTGCGGGGCAGCCGAGGAACGTGGGAGTGAACGCCACGTGCGCGCGGCCGGCCTCGACGCGAACGTCCCGCACGACGCCGAGCTCGACGAGCGAGATGACCGGGATCTCGGGATCGGGGATCTCGCCGAGCGCAGCCCACACCTGCTCGGTCGTTACCACCGCACGCCGGCCGGCTCGCTCCGCCTCACGCTCGTCATCTCATCCCAGAGCGGTCCTAGCTCCTCGCTGTGCCGCTGGCGCGGCACCGGCTCGGCGGTCGGCAGCTCGAAGGGCAGTCGGACGGCGACCTGCCCGAGCCAGGGCGGGCGCAGCTCGTCGTCCAAGACGCCGAGCGCATACGGCCACAACTCGCGGACAGCCTCTTCGAGGCGCGTCGTCCCCTCGCCCGCGGAGAGCAGACGATCGAGCCACATCTCGGCGTGGATGCGGTGGTAGACCTCCTCGCGCTCGATCTTGCGTGCGAGTCCCGCAACCTCCGGGTGACTCGAGCGCGTGAGCGCCTCGATTCGCACCGCGTCGGCCGTCTCGTAGAGGTAGTGGCGCGCGATCGTCCTTGCCCACTCGAGCAGGCGGAGCTCGACCAGCGGAGCCGATCGATACTCGTCCGGCCGGCGGTCCAGAGCGAGCTCGTCGGCGGATGTCCCGAGCTCCTCGGCGATCAGCTGGTAGAGCGCCCTGGCGTGCCCGATCTCGTTCTGCGCGATCGACGAGAACGCGACATCCTCCTCGAGGAACGGGGCGACGCCCGTCCACTCCGAGTTCCGCCAGCCCAGCACGAGCTCGTCGTCGGCCAGCGGCAGCAGCAGTTCAGCGAGGTCGCTCACGAGTCTGCCCCGGCGGAAACCGAGGCACGTACGCGATGGCCACCTTCGGCCGCAGCGCGTGCCTCCTTCAGCTTGGCCTTGATCGAATAGCCGTCCACGCGGTGGTAGTTGCGCTCGAGCTCGTCCACGAAATCAGTGATTTCGTGAACGGCCGAGCGCGGGACGACCCACAGCGCGGTGGACTCGCCGCGGCGGCCGTACTGCTCCCTCGCATACGCCTCGGCGAACGTCCCGTCGGGCGCGGCGATCGAGCCGGCGTGCTGGAACGCCTGGCCCTTCCGCTCCTGGCGGAAGACCTCGAAGATCACGCCGCTTCCGCGAGGACGACGCTTCGCACCCACGCCGAGCTCGCGCGCGCCGCTCGCCGCAGGTCGAGGCGCTCTGCGGTTTTCGGCCCATGGCCCGTGACGACGTGCCTCAGCTCGTCCCAGTCGGGCTCCGTGTACTGCCAGACGTCGTCGTCACCCTTACGGAGCTTCGGATCGGGAACGGTCAGGCCGAGCTCCCAGATCTGCGGTACGTAGCCGTCCAGGAACTGCTGGCGCGCGTCCTCGTTCGCCTGGCTCTTGATCCGCCAGCGATAGGTTGGATCGTCCTCCGCACGCAGGGGATTGCCGTGAAACTGCATCAGCGGCCCCCACCAGCGGTCGAGCGCCTCCTGGACGAGCTGGCGCTGCCCCTCCGTCCCGTTCACGAGCGTCAGGATCACGTCGCGTCCGTGGAGAATGTGGAACGACTCCTCCCAGCAGATCTTCTTCATGATCCGCGCATACGGGGCATACGAGCACTTGAGGAGCGCCTTCTGGGAGATGATCGCGGCCGCATCGACCAGCCACGCGATCACGCCGACGTCGCCCCAGGTCTTCGTCGGGTAGTGGAAGACGTTGTGGAACTTGCTCCTGCCCGAGATCAGATCGTCGAGGCAGGCTGAGCGCGGCTTGCCGAGATCCTCGACGACGCGGTAGATCAGCTGCGCGTGACCGACCTCGTCCTGGACCTTCGCCGTCAGAGCGAGCTTCCGCTGCAGACTCGGCGCCCGCAGGATCCATTCACGCTCGGGCAGCACTCCCATCAGCTCGGAGTTCGCGTGCATCTCGATGAACTTGATCAGCCGAGCGCGATATTCGTCCGGCATCGGATCCCCGGTCTCGACTTGCCCGCCGGACTGGACGTACTCGAGAAGTTCCTGCTCCCCCACGGCACCTCCTTGCCTAACGATCGTTAGGGTGCGAATGTAGCATGGCTTCGGCGATGGCCACGAGGCGACGAGAGCTCACGCGGCAGGCTGCCCGCCTCTTCGCCGAGAAGGGCTACCACGGCACGTCGCTCGCCGATCTCGCGGAGGCGATGGGGGTTCGTAAACCGTCCCTGTACGCACACATGACGAGCAAGCAAGCGCTGCTCCTCGAGACCATGCGCGAGGGCGCAGAGGCGTTTCACCGGGCCCTCGACGCTATCCCGGAGGACGCCCAGGCAACCGACAAGATCCGGCAGGCGCTGCGCGGCCACCTTCGGGTCGTCGCCGAGCAACTCGACGTGGCGACCGTGTTCGTACGCGAGTGGCGGTACCTCGAAGGGGATCCGCGCGAGCAGATCCTCCGCGAGCGGCGTCGCTACGAAGAGCGGATCCGCGCGTTGTTTCGGGAGGGCCGCGAGCTTGGGGAGCTGCGCTCCGATCTCGACGACGGGCTCGCCGCGCTGCTCATGCTCTCTGCGGCGAACTGGGCGTATACGTGGCTGCGCTCTGGCGCAGACACCGACTTCCTCGCCGAGCGGTTCTACAACCTGCTTCTGGAGGGCATGCGGGGATACGCGACGCCAGTCTAGGTCGAGCTCACTGACACAAATTCATGCCGATGGGCCTGCCGCGCAGGCATCGTTCCCGGTGATGAAGACGATCGCCCTCGTCGTCAACCCGTTCGCGAGCCGAGTGACAGAGGAGCGAACCCACGAGATCGAGCGAGTGCTCAGCCGCGGCGGCGACCGGGTCACAACGCTCCTGACCGAGCACCCCGGCCATGCGGTCGAGCTCGCCCGAGAGGGCACGGGTCGCGCCGACGCGCTCGTCGTCTTCTCCGGAGACGGCGGTTTCAACGAGGTTCTGAACGGCGTGGACGGGTCGCGTCCGGTCGGGTTCGTGCCGGGCGGCGGGACGAGCGTTCTGTCCCGGGCTCTCGGCTTGCCGCGTGACCCTCTGGACGCGGCGCTCCAGATCGCCGGCGCGGTCGCGGCCGGGAGAACGCGACGGATCTCGCTCGGCAGGGTGAACGGGCGCCGCTTCGGGTTTGGCGCAGGCGTTGGGGTCGACGCCGAGCTGGTGCGCCGTGTCGATGCGCGTGGCCGGGCGACGGACGGCCGCCGCCCGGGAGATGTGTACTTCGTCTGGACACTCGCGCGCCTGCTCGCCGAGCGCCGGGGCCGCCTCGAGCCCGCGCTCGAGATCATGGGCGTCGGCCGCGCCGCGCTCGCGTTCGTCGCCAACGCTGACCCCTACACCTTCCTCGGCCGGCGCCCGGTCCGGCTCGTCCCCGACGCCGACTTCGAGCTCGGCCTGGACGTCGTCGCGCCGGTTTCCCTGCGTGGGCACGAGGTGCTCCGTCTCCTCGGCGGCGCCGTTCTGAGCGGTCTGCCGAGGGGAGCGGCCAACATCGTCCGCCTCCACGACGTCGAAGGGGTTGAGCTCGTATGCGACCGGCCCATGCCCCTGCAGGTAGACGGTGAGGATCTCGGCGACGTCGAGCGCGCGGTCTTCACAGTCGAGCGAGAGGCGCTCGATGTCCTGGTCTGACCGACGATGAGCGTGGGAGGCCGCACCGCCCCGGAGGTGCGTGGCCCTGGGGGCAGGCTCGTCGCGATTCTCGCCGTGCTGCTCGGGCTCCTGGCCATCGTCGCGCTCGCCAGCAGGGGGCATGCGGCTCCGGTCGGCCGCGGTGGCTCCACGCGGGCGCCCTCGCAGGTGCTGGTGGACCTCGTCTTCACGCTGATCCTCTGCGGCATGGCTTGCACCATTCTCTTTCTCGCGTACCTCGTCACGTGGAAGAAGGCCGAAGCCAAGAAGAAGGGGAGCCTGCGCGGAACGCTCGTCAGCATCGCCTACATCGCGGCGGTCCTGGGGCTCTTCCTGCTCCTGTCGATCCAGGCGCACAACCATCACCGTCGCGCGCTCACCATCCCGAGGTTCGGCCAGCAGCGGGCGAAGCTCGAGCGCCAGGCGGCGGGGCGGCAGCGTGCCCACACGCCCGCGTTCGAATGGCAGCTCGCGGCGGGGCTCGCGGCGCTCGGCGTCGCGGCCGTCGTCGTCCCCCTCGTGCGACGGCGCCTGCGCGTGCGTCAGGCCTACCGCGAGCAACGGATCGCGGAGGCGCTCGCCGGCGTCCTGGACGAGTCGCTCGACGATCTGCTGCGGGAGCGGGATCCGCGACGCGCAGTGATCGCCGCCTATGCGCGGATGGAGCGGACGCTCGAAGCCGAAGGGCTGCCGCGACGGCACGCCGAGGCGCCGTTCGAGTACCTCTCGCGCGTCTTCGCCGAGCTGCGAACGAGCGGCCGGACAGCCTTCGCGCTCACGGAGCTGTTCGAGCGGGCGAAGTTCAGCACGCACCGAGTCGACGGGTCGATGAAAGACGAGGCGATCTCGGCGCTCGTGGCGCTTCGCAACGACCTCAGGGCGGTTGCCGTGTGAGACGCGCGATCACCGACTCGATCGTCGGCGCCGTCTGCGCCTCGGCCCTGGTAGCGCTTGCGATCTCCGTTCGCCCGGGCGACCGGGAGCTCGCTCTCGACATCTACGTCCTCGCCCTCGGGGGCCTCGCCATGCTCTCCGTCTCGCGAGTGGCACGGATCGCGCAGCGTTCCCAGGCCGGGCCTTCGGAGTTCGACGAGGCCATGGCAACGCAGACACCCACCACAGAGCGGCCGGCGGAGCTCGTCCGCCTCGAGCGCGAGGTCGCGCTCGCTGCAGCTCGGGCGTTCGACCTCCACTTCAAGCTTCGACCGATCCTGCGGGAGATCGCAGATCACCGGCTCGAGAGCCGCCGGGGTATCGCGCCGGACGCTGACCGAAGCGCGGCCCGCCCACTGCTCGGCGACCCGGCGTGGGAGCTCCTGCGAGAGCATCGGCCGGCTCCCGAGAATCGCATGGCTCCCGGCATGTCACTGGCAGATCTGCGCAGCGTCGTTGACAGCCTGGAGAAGATCTAGGAAATGAACCTCGAAGAAGTGGCCGCCCTCAGCGAGCGCATGCTCGACGAGATCGAGCGCGTGATCATCGGCAAGCGCGAGGCGCTGGAGCTGGTCCTGCTCGGCTTTCTGGCCGACGGACACGTTCTGCTCGAGGACTACCCTGGGCTCGCCAAGACGCTGATCGCTCGCTCCTTCGCCCAGGTGAGCGAGATGAGCTTCTCGCGCATCCAGTTCACTCCGGACCTGATGCCTTCGGACGTGACCGGCTCTGCGATCTACAACCAGCGCACGAGCGACTTCGAGTTCCGGCCGGGCCCGATCTTCACCAACTTGCTGCTCGGCGACGAGATCAACCGCGCCCCGCCCAAGACCCAGGCGGCGTTGCTCGAGGCGATGCAGGAGCGGCAGGTGACGATCGACGGAGTCTCGAATCTGCTCGAGCGTCCCTTCCTCGTCGTTGCGACGCAGAACCCGATCGAGTACGAGGGAACGTATCCGCTGCCCGAGGCCCAGCTCGATCGCTTCCTGCTCCGGACCGGCATCGGCTACCCGGCGCGTGAGGACGAATGGCGCATGCTCGAGCAGAGGCTCGAGCGGGCGGTCGACGAGATCGTCCTCTCGCCTGTCGTCGACCGCGAGACGTTGCTGGAGATGCAGCGCGCGATCGAGCAGGTGCACGTGGCGGAGAGCGTCGGGCTCTACATGGTCGACCTCGTCGGCTCCACGCGGGCGAGCTCGCGCGTCCAGGTGGGCTCGAGCCCGCGGGGCGCCCTCGCGCTGCTCAAGCTCTCCCGTTGCAAGGCGGCCCTCGCAGGACGGGACTTCGTCACCCCCGACGACGTCAAGGGCGTCGCCGTGCCGGCGCTCGCCCACCGCCTGATGCTGCGCCCGGAGCTGTGGGTCCAGCGGGTCAGCCCCGACGACGTCGTCCGCCAGTCGCTCGAGACGGTGCCGACGCCGAAGGCCGAGGACCTCGTCCGCGCTCCGGATTGACCCGCTCGTTCGACCCCAAGCTCGGGGTGTACGCCGGGCTCGCCGCCTTCGGCCTGCTCGCCGCGCTCGCGCTCGGCCTGCCCGAGCTCGTCGCTCTCGCCGCTCCCCTGGCGCTCGTCGCGGCGTTCGACCTCCTGCTCACCGAGCGGCCGCGGCTCGAGATCAGCTTCGAGCTCGATCGTCCGACGGCGCTCGAGGGCGAGCGCGTCACGGCGGTGCTGCGGCTCGCGGCACGCACCCCCGTCGAACGTCTCGAGGTGCTGCTCGACGTGCCACCGGGCCTCGTGGCGGTGGAAGGTGACAACCCCGTGGCGCTCCGGCTGACGGCCCGGGAGGAGCGCGAGTTGACGCGCATCCTCGCCTGCGAGCGCTGGGGCGGCTACACGCTCGGCCGCGCACACCTACGCGCGACCAGCCGTTTCGGGCTCGTCAGGCACGAGCTCAAGATCGAGCCGTCCGTCGAGCTCAAGGTCTATCCGACGGCCGACGCCGTCCGCACGCTCGTGCGACCGCGCGAGACGCAGGTCTTCAGCGGAAACCAGGTCGCGCGCGAGAAGGGCGAGGGGATCGAGTTCGCGGATCTCCGCCCCTTCCTCGCGGGCGACCGGGTCCGGCGCATCAACTGGCGGGCGAGCGCACGGCGCGGCCAGCTGTGGGTGAACGAGTCGCACGCCGAGCGTAACGCCGACGTGATCATCTTCCTGGACTCGTTCACGGAGGCTCGCCGCGGGGGTTCCGGCACGCTCGATCTGGCCGTGAAGGCCGCCACGGTGATCTGCGACGCGTACCTGCGCGAGAAGGATCGCGTCGGCTTGATCAGCTTCGGCGGCGTCCTGAACTGGCTGTTGCCCGGCAGCGGCCTCACGCAGCTCTACCGGATCGTGGACTCGCTGCTCGACACCGAGATCATCCTGAACTACGCGTGGAAGGACATCGACGTCCTGCCGCGGCGGACTCTCCCCCCGCAGGCACTCGTCCTCGCTCTGACCCCCTTCCTCGACGAGCGCTCCTCGACCGCGCTGCTCGACCTGCGCGCCCGCGGCTTCGACGTCGCGATCGTCGAGGTCTCGCCGCTTCCCTTCGCCGCGCCCGGTGCGGGTGAAGAGGAAGAGCTCGCCTACCGGATCTGGCGGCTCCGGCGGGATGCCCTGCGAGGGCGCTTCGAGCGTGCGGGCGTGCCCGTGGCCGTGTGGACGAGCGGCGCGCCGCTCGCCGCGCCACTCGAGGAGGTGAGAGCATTCAGGCGCTTCGCAGCCCGCGGGCGCGGCTGACCGCAGCCGCGCTGGCCGTGGCGATCGC
The DNA here is from genome assembly GCA_038253945.1 of Gaiellales bacterium. Lineage (GTDB taxonomy): Bacteria > Actinomycetota > Thermoleophilia > Gaiellales > Gaiellaceae > JBBRYW01. The sequence continues at coordinate 266,108 of JBBSGR010000001.1, read as the reverse complement.
GCTGGCCGCCTACCCGGCGCTTCGCGTCGACCGTCTTCGCCCCCTGGTCGCGCTCGAAGGGCTCGTAGCGGTGCTGCCCCTGGCGGCCGGTCTCGTCCTTCGCTCGGCCGGACCGCTTCCCTGGGCGCTCTTCTTTCTCGGGGTCGAGTACGCGACCTCGCTCCTGCTCGGCGGCCGGACGGTCGACGCGTTCGCGCCCATCGTGGGGGCAGGCTTCCTCTGCCTCGCCGAGGTCGCGGGCTGGGCGGCCGAAGCCGGCATCGTCCCCGACGAGCGCGACCTCGCGATCCGCCGCATCGTCACGACGTCGCTCGCGACCGTCGTTGCCGGGGGGACCGGCGCTCTGCTCCTCGCCTCGTCCGAGTTCGCGTTCACCGGAGGCGTCCTGCTCGAGACCCTCGGTGTGCTGGCCGCGGTGGTGAGCCTGGGCCTCGTGGGCACTCTCGCCTGGCGACGCGCCGAGCCGCCCGATCCGTTCGCCTGAGGTTGCTATAGTCCGGCGCGGAATATGACAGACGGGAATAACGCCGAGCTGACCGCGACCGAGTCCGCCCTGCTCGGCGCCCTCGCCCTTCGTGGCGAGCTGTCGGGGTACGACCTCAGCAAGTTCGTCGAGTCGAGCGTCGGCTACTTCTGGGGCCCTGCCAAGAGCCAGATCTACTCAGTGCTTCCGCGCCTCGTCGACCGGGGACTGGCGACGAGGCGCGAAGTCAGGCAATCGCAGCGACCCGACAAGCAGCTCTACCGGATCACCGCCGAGGGAGAGGAGGCGGTCAGGTCGTGGCTCGGCGAACCGGTCGTCCCCGAGCCACAACGAAGCGTGTTCCTGCTCAAGCTCTTCTTCGGCGGCTTTCTCGCTCCGGACACGTTGCTCGAGCACGTCCGCCGGCAGAGGCGCGAGGCCGAGCAGCTGCAGGCGGAGCTGAACGCGATCGACGAGCGGTTAGCCGGCCAGGGCGACCTGCATCCGGCTCTCACGCGCAGGTACGGCCGCGCCCTCGCCGGGGCGATCATCGGCTGGGCGGACGAGACGGAGCTCGAACTGGAAGCCGAAGCGACCGACCGGGGCGCGCGGGCATGACCAGCTGGCGCGCAAGAGGAGCCGTCGTGCTGGCGTTTGTCCTCGTGCTGCCGGCAGCGGCGGCCGACCGAGCAAGCTCTACGGACACGAGGTATCCCTGGCACGGCTGCGTCCGAAAGGCCGACCACGCCAGGATCGTGAGCATGCGGACGAAGGACGGCGTCCGGCTCGCGGGCGTCACCTTCGGCACGGGGCGGCGCGGGGCCGTGCTCGCACACGAGAGCGAAGGGAGCCTCTGCAACTGGGCGCCGTACGCGCGGAGGCTCAGCGCACAGGGATTCGAGGCGCTTGCCTTCGATTTTCGGGGGGCCGGCCTCTCGGCAAAGCCGCACTATCCGAAGAGCCTGAATCTCACCGCCGACATCGCGGCCGCCGTGCGCGAGCTGCGCCGGCGTGGTGCCACGAGCGTCGTCCTCGCCGGAGCGTCGATGGGAGCGACGGCTTCGGTGGTAGCCGCGGCGTCGATCAAGCCGGCGGTCTCGGGGGTCGTCGCGCTATCGGGCGCGCGCACCTTCGTCCGGCTCGACGCCGCAGCGGCGGCGCGACGACTGCAGGTGCCGGCGCTGTTCGTGGCGGAGGAGGCCGACGTCGACTACCCGTCGGAGGCGCAGGCTCTCTTTGCCGCAACCGCGAGCAAGGACAAGCGCGTGGAAGTCCTGCCGGGTGGTAATCACGGGACACGAATGTTGGCGAGCACCGCGGTGGCCGACCTCGTGACGTCCTTCGTGCGCGATCACTCGTCGCCCTAGCGACTCTCCCGTTCCGACGATCTGCGTGCGGTAGGCTCGCCTGCAATGGCGCAGGTTCTCCCTGCAGAGCGCGACCTCCGGCGGGTGATCGGCGACGGTGAGCTCGTGCCCGATGGCGAGGTCGAGGGACTCGCAGACCACGATCTGATCGAGCTCTACCGCTCGCTCGTCCTGCTGCGGACCTACGACGAGCGGTCGGTCGTCTACCACCGGCAGGGCCGCATCGGCACCTACGCGATTTTCTGGAACCACGAGGCGATGCAGGCGGGGTCCGCCTACGCCCTCGACGACGACGACTGGATCTTCCCGAGCTACCGCGAGTCCGCGATCGGGCTCCTGCGCGGCATGCCGGCCTCGACGGTCCTCTCCTGGTGGCGCGGCCACCCGGCCGGCTGGTGGAACCCGGCCGACTACAACGTGGCCTCGATCTGCGTCCCGATCGCCACACATGTGCCGCACGCGGCGGGGCTCGCGTGGGGGAAGAAGCTTCGCGGCGAGACGTCGTGCGCGATCGCGTACTTCGGCGACGGCGCGACGTCCGAGGGCGCCTTCCACGAAGGTGCGAACTTCGCCGCTGTGATGAGGGCCCCGCTCGTCCTCTTCTGCAACAACAACGGCTGGGCGATCTCCACGCCCGTCGAGGCGCAGACGAGGGCCGAGACTCTCGCCGACAAGGCGGTCGGCTACGGCATTCCCGGCGTTCGCGTCGACGGCGGCGACGTGCTCGCCGTGTACGAGGTGACGCGTGATGCCGTCGCGCGGGCCCGGGCCGGCGACGGGCCGACGTTCATCGAGGCGGTCTCCTACCGTGTCGCGCCGCACGCGACAGCCGACGACCCGAGCGCCTACATCGACCATGAGCGAGTAGAGGAGGAGAGGCGGCGCGAGTGCGTCGGTCGCTACGAGCGCTACCTTCGCCGCGCCGGCCTCTTGACCGACGAGCTGGCCGCCTCGATCCGCGCGGAGGCCGTCCAAGTCATGCGCGAGGCGATCGCCCACGCCGAGGCGGAGCCAGCCGCCGACGTGTCTCTGCTCTTCGAGCACGCCTACGTCGATCCGCCGGCCTCGTTCGCCGGCGACCTCGCCGAGCTACGAAGGATTCTCGGTCGGTGAGCGAGCGAACCCTCGTCGAGGCGATCAACGACTGCTTTCACGTCGAGCTCGAGCGCGATGACTCCGTCATGATCATCGGCGAGGACGTCGGCCGCGCGGGCGGCGTCTTCCGTGCGACTGCGGGCCTGCGCGACCGCTTCGGCCCCGACCGCTGCGTCGACACGCCGCTCGCCGAGGCCGGAATCATGGGCACGGCCGTCGGGCTGTGCATGGCCGGCTGGCGCCCAGTCTGCGAGATGCAGTACGACGCCTTCAGCTACCCCTCGCTGGACCAGCTGATCACGCACGTGGGGCGGTACCGCTGGCGGACAGGCGGCCGGATGGAGTTCCCGCTCACGGTCCGGATGCCCTACGGCGGCGGGGTGCGTGCGCCGGAGCTGCACGACGACTCGCCCGAGGCCTACTACGTCCACACGCCGGGGGTCAAGGTCGCCATCCCCTCGAGCCCGGCGGATGCGAAGGGCCTGCTCGCCGCCGCGATCCGCGATCCCGACCCCGTGGTCGTCTTCGAGCCGAAGCTCCACTACCGGACGATGCGAGGAGAGGTGCCCGACGGGGACTACGTCGTCCCGCTCGGCAAAGCGCGGATCGCGCGCGAGGGGTCCGACCTGACAATCGTCGGCTACGGCTCGATGATTCCGCTCGCCGAGCGCACGGCCGACGCGCTCGCAGACGAGGCGAGCGTCGAGGTGCTCGACGTTCGCACGCTGAAGCCGCTCGACGAGGACGCCCTCCTGGCGTCGGCGGGAAAGACCGGCCGCGTCGTGATCGTCCAGGAGGCCCCGCGGACGTGCGGGTACGCTGCCGAGCTCGCCGCGATCCTGGCCGAGAAGGCGATCCTCGACCTGCGCGGGCCCGTGCTCCGCGTGACGGGCTACGACGTCCCCTACCCGTACTGGCAGATCGAGGACGCCTACATGCCGTCGGTCGAGCGGGTCGTGGCTGCCGCCCGAAAACTGCTCGAGTTCTAGTCTGCCTCGATGATCCACGAGATCCCGCTCGAGCGGGAAACGCTGCACGGTCACTTCTCGCGCGACCTGCCGCCCATTCTCACGATCGATCCCGGTGACTCCGTGATGTTCGGGACGCTGAACGCCGGCTGGTACACGGCTGCCGGAGAGGAGTTCCAACCGCGAGATCCTGACCTCGACGAGGGTCACGCGCTCGTCGGGCCAATCGAGGTGCGCGGCTCGCGCGCGGGCGACACACTCGCCGTGAGGATCGATGCGCTCCGCGTCGATAGCTGGGGCGTTACGGTCGCCGAGGAGGAGACGTATCTGTGGAGGCTTGATCCAGACGCAGGCACCGGCTGCACCGGTTCGGATCGAACCGTCGAGCTCGCTCCGTTCCTCGGTGTGCTGGGAATGCCGCCTCCGGAGCCCGGCGTCTACTCGACCACGCCGCCGCGGCGATGGGGAGGGAACCTCGACTGCACCGAGCTCGTCGTCGGAACGACCCTGTTTCTGCCGATCCCCCTCGCCGGGGCGCTCTTCTCGGCTGGTGACGGACACGCGCGCCAGGGCGACGGGGAGGTGTGCGGCACCGCGATCGAATGCCCGCTCCAACGTGCCGAGCTCACGCTCGACGTCCGTCCAGACATGCCTCTGCGGGCGCCCGTTGCCTGGACGCCCCACGCCTGGATCGCCTTCGGCCTGCACGAGGACCTCGATGAGGCGGCGGCCATTGCGAGCGAGGCAATGCTCGAGCTGATGGGGCGTGAGCTCGGGCTCGAGCGACGCGAAGCCCTCGCCCTCGCGAGCGTGGTCGTCGACCTGCGCGTGACCCAGCTCGTCAACGAGGTCAAGGGCGTGCACGCGGTGCTCCGGCACGATGCGATTCAGTTCGAGAGAATCTGACGATGGCCTACGAGCTCAAGCTTCCGGACCTCGGCGAGGGGCTGACCGAGGGAGAGGTCGCCCGCTGGCTCGTGTCCGAGGGACAGGAGGTGGCCGAGGACGACCCGCTCGTCGAGATCCAGACCGACAAGACGACGGTCGAGATCCCGTCGCCGGCCGCCGGCACCGTCTCGAGCATTCTCGTCGCCGAGGGTGAGGTCGCCGCCGTCGGCACCGTCCTCGTCGTCATCGGCGGGGACGACGCCGAGCCAGCCGAGGAGCCGGAGCGCGCAGAGCCGGCGCAGCAGCAGGCGGCCTCGGCGCCGCCCGTGTTCGCGCCGCCCCCAGGCGCGAGGGTGCGCGCCACCCCGCTCGTTCGCCGGATGGCCCAGGAGCTCGGCGTCGACCTTGCCGGGCTCGCCGGCACCGGTCCACAGGGGCAGATCACCGAGCGAGACGTCCGCTCGAACGCCGCACCCCAGCCGATCGAGGACGCGAGGCGGGAGCCGCTTCGCGGCGTTCGCAGGCTGATCGCCGAGCACCTGACGACCTCTCACCGCGAGGTTCCCGCGGTCACGGTGGTGGAGGAGTGCGATTTCACCGCGCTTGACGAGACACGCGGCGAGAGGGCATACCTTCCCTACCTGCTCGAAGCCGTCGCGAGCAGCCTCCAGGCATTCCCCGAGCTGAACGCCACGCTCGAGGGCGACGAGATCGTCTTCTGGCAGCGCTACGACCTCGGCCTCGCCGTGCAGACGGCCGATGGGCTCGTCGTCCCGGTGCTCAAGGGTGCGGACGAGATGTCGCTCGGCGAGCTCGAGAGCGAGGCACGGCGCCTGGCGGAGGCCGCGAGCGGCGGCACTCTCGAGCGGGAGGAGCTGCGCGGCTCGACCTTCACGGTCACGAGTGCGGGCAAGCTCGGTGGGCTCTTCGCGACGCCGCTCGTGAACTATCCAGAGGTGGCAATCCTCGGCCTCCACAGGATCGGGGAACGTCCGGTGGTCCGCGCAGGGGAGATCGTCGTCCGCAAGATCGGCTGGCTCTCGTGTACGTTCGACCACCGCGTGGTCGACGGTGCCCGCGCCAGTGCCTTCCTGCTCGACGTGATCGAGCGGCTGGAGCACGCGGGCACCTAGACTTCACGCGATGGGTGACTGGTACTGGGTCGGCGTCTGCCTCGGTCTCGGCGTGGCTCTCGGTGTCGCTTTCACCGGCGTTCTCGGCGCCTCGCGGAGCGGCCTGCTCGGGGCGATCGTGCTCGCCGTGCTAGGCGGTGCGGCACTCGGCCTCGTGATCGACAACTGGGACGAGGTCGTGGCGGGAGGTCTCGGCGGCCTGGCCGGCGCGTTCGGCAGCGCCCAGCTGACCCGGGGTGCGCTGCGCACCGGGGGCACGCGGGCGGGAACCGCCATGCTCATCGGACTGGGGGCGCTCGCCGTCGCCGCGGCAGCCTTTGTGCCCGTCGCCGGCTATGTCGAGGCGCTCGCGGCTCCGGCGGTCGGCCTGCGCCTGCGCCGCCGGGCCGGCCGGCGCTTCGCCGGGCTGCGCATGCTCGCGCGCGACTAGAGCTCGCGTTGAAGAAGGCGATCCTGATCGTCATCGACGGGCTGACGCCGGGGCTGCTCGAGAACGCGCTCGGCGACCCGCGGGCGCCGTCGCTCTCCTTTCTCGCCGCAAACGGCCGCTACCGGCGCGCGGTCTCGACCTTTCCCTCGCTGACGCCGGTCTGCCTCTCCTCGATCGCCACCGGCGCGTATCCGAACGTTCACCACATTCCACACCTCGTCTGGTACGACCGCGGCGAGCGCCGGCTCGTCGAGTACGGCTCCTCGTTCGGGGCGGTTCTTGCCGCCGGCGCCCGAAAGAGCCTGACGGACGCAGTCTTCAACATGAACGAGCTTCACCTGGCAAAGGACGCTGTCACGGTCTACGAGGCGCTGGAGGACGCCGGCTACGAAACCGCGGCCGTCAACATGACCTGCTACCGCGGCCGAACCGCCCACATGGCGACGATCCCCGGCTTCGTGCGGCCGGCCTACGGCCCGCAGCGCTTCTTCTACTACAGCCTCTACGAGTCGAGCCGCACCGGTGCCCCCCTCGCGGTCCGGAACCGTGCCGCGGGCAGCGTCGACGCGTACGCATCCGCCGTGGGCCGCTGGCTCGTAACGCGTGACGGCTTCGACTTCCTCGTCTACTACCTGCCGGATCTGGACTACGCTTCACACGTCCAGGGGCCGCTCGGCGTCGAGGAGGCGCTGCTGCGGGTCGACGGTGCCATCGCCGCCCTGATCGCCGCGGCCGGCGGTGAGGAGCAGTTCCTCGAGCGCTACGCCGTGGTCGTCTGCTCCGACCACGGCCAGACCCGCGTGGAGCGCTCGGTTCGGCTGCAGGAACCGTTCGCCGACGTGGACGACGTCCTGGTGACCGCGTCGAACAGAGCCGGGATGGTGTACAGGCTGGCGGGCTGCGTGCTCGGCGCGCGCGAGCTTGCCCAGAAGCTCGACGGGTTCCCGGGCGCGGAGGCCGTGCTGTTTCTCGAAGACGGAGAGGCAGTCGCCCGCCGTGACGGCGCCGAGCTTCACTTCGTCCCGGATGGGCAGGGGTGGAGCGCAAGCGGCGACGCGTCGGTGCTCGATCACCCGAACGCGCTCGCACGCGTGTGGGGGGCGCTGCAGAATCCGAATGCGGGGGAGGTACTCGTGTCGCCGCCGGTCGGGGACGAGTACCTCGATCTCGCCGGAGGGCACCATGCGGGCGGAGGAAGCCACGGCTCGCTTGCCGCCGGCGATTCGGAGGTCCCGCTTCTCACGGTCGGCCTCGCCGGCGAGGTGGATTCGATCACGGACCTCGCGCCGCTCGTGCTGCGGCACTTCGGCGTCGAGCCGCCCGCGTACGTGAAGCCGCTCGCCCATGCGGCCTGACGACGTTTTCGACCGCGCGCGACAGCGGATGGTGGCAGTTCAGCTCCGCGCGCGAGACATCGAGGACGAGCGGGTCCTCTCCGCGATGGAGCGAGTACCGCGAGAGCTCTTCGTTCCGCACGACGAGCAGGAGCGCGCCTACGCGGACGCGGCCCTGCCGATCGGGTCGGGACAGACGATCTCACAGCCCTACATGGTCGCCCGCATCTGCGAGACGCTCTCGGTGCGAGACGGTGAGCGGGTGCTCGACGTGGGGGCCGGCTCGGGCTACCAGGCGGCGGTCCTGGCCGAGCTCGACGCGGACGTCTACTCGATCGAGCGCCTCCCCGAGCTCGCCGAGCTCGCTCGAGCCAACCTCGCCGCCGCCGGCTACCAGAGGGTTCAAGTGCAGGTCGGAGACGGAACGCTCGGACTACCGCAGCACGCCCCGTTCGACGCGATCGCCGTGGCGGCCGCCGCGCCGGACCTGCCCCGAACGCTCTACGAGCAGCTCCGGCCCTCGGGCCGCCTCGTCGTTCCGGTCGGAGGGCGCCGAGGACAGGAGCTGCAGCTCGTCGTGAGGAGTCCCGAGGGACCGGCCGTGATCCGCTCGGTTCCCTGCCGCTTCGTGCCGCTCGTGGGCGAAGAGGGGTTCGAGGCGGCGTGAGTCGGCGTGTCCGGCGCCGCGTCCGGATCACGGGCCGAGTTCAGGGTGTGTTCTTTCGCGACGAGACGCGCGCTCGGGCGGAGTCGAGCGGGATCGCGGGCTGGATCCGGAACAATCCGGACGGAACGGTGGAGGCGGTCCTCGAAGGGCCCGAGGGCGAGTTGGAGCGACTGGTCGCGTGGTGTCGCCGTGGACCGAGCGGCGCCGATGTCGAGGGCATTCGAGTCGAGCGCGAGGAGGTGCAGGGCGAGCGAGGGTTCGCGGTCTCCTGAAGGGCCGCTGCTAGGCTCGCCGCGTCCATGGAGCCGAGTTCGACGAACGCCGTCGCCGCGGCGCCCATCCCCGGTCGCAGCCGGGCCGGCCGCGCCCTGCGGAGGCCCCAGAACTGGATCCAGCTGGCGAAGTTCTGCGCCGTCGGCGGGGTGGGCTACCTCGTCAACCTCGCCGTCTACGCCCTCCTCTTCAAGGGCTTCGGCGTCCATTACCTCGCGGCTGCGGTCTGCTCGTTCCTCGTGGCCGTAACGAACAACTACGCATGGAACCGCCACTGGACGTTCCGGGGCGAGCGCGGACACGTCGCCTACCAGGGAATGCGATTCCTCGTCGTCGCGCTCGTCGCCCTGTCGGCGAACATCGTCGCACTGCGGCTCCTCGTCGCGGTCGGCCTCGGCAAGCTGCTCGCGCAGGCGGTTGCGATCGTCCTCGTCACCCCCCTGAACTTTCTCGGGAACAAGCTCTGGAGCTTCCGGCGTTAGGAGGCATCGACGCTTCGATCGGCGAAACGGCTGCGGCGGCGTCGAAGAAGCCGGACAGCGAGGCAAATCGCTGACAGGCCGAGCAAGAGCGCGGACCGCCCCGACGCGATGGGCATCGGCCTGGCGGCCGGCGAGCGAGACGTAGGTGTCGCCGCTGCCGCTATCTCGATGAGCGACGCTCGAAGAGGATCGCATCGGTCGTCCCGTCCTGGAAGGCGGGTTCGTGCTTCGTGAACCCACGCCGAATGAAGCCGGCCTTCTCCGCGACGCACTGTGACGCGACATTCGCCGGGTGCGTCGTCAGACAGAGGTGGCGGACGCCTTCCTGCTCCGCCCACTCCACCACTCGGCGAAGCGAGCGCGCTGCGACGCCTCGCCCGCGGGCCTCTTTCTTCACCCAGTAACCGGCCGTTCCCCCCTCGCCGAGGCGGATGCTCACTAGACCCAGGAGCTCGTCGCGATCTGCGTCGACGACCACGAACGTGCGCTCGCGCGACTCTCTCCAGGCCGCGCTGGCGCGTTCGATGAAGAGATCCGCATCGCGACTGGAGTACGGCGAGGGAATCCACGGGATGAACCGAGGAATCTCCGGATCAGCACAGGAACTCGCGATCGCTTCCGCGTCCGAGAGCTGCGGAGGACGAAGGAGCAATTCAGCGTCGCGGAACTCCACGAGCGGGAGCATATGCCCCAGGCGATCGACCAATCCGCTCCGCCGGTGAACTACCCTGCGTCCATGCGCACGGCCGTCCTCGCCGCGCTCTGCGTGCTCCTGCTGGCACCGGTCGCGCAGGCGGGCGCCGGCACGACGAATCCGCTCGGATCGCCTTTCGCGCCGGGGAGCGCCAAGGCTCATCTGAGCAAGGTGCGCGCCACCGCCCTCTTCCTCGACGACGGCAAGGTGAGGCACTGGACGAGCCGCTATCCAACGAAGGGCCGCGTGACGGACGCGGCCTTCAGCAAGCGCGACCGCAACTGGACGGTCAAGGTCTGGTGGGGCGCGGCTGGGGAGATCGCGACCGGCCGCGTCGACGACGCGACCGGCGCGGTCACCGAGGCGTGGACCGGGCCCCAGGTCGCATGGAAGATGGCCCGCGGCTACGAGGGCGCCTTCGGCGGCAAGGAGATCAACTCGCCGCCGGTCTGGCTCCTCTTCTCGCTCGCCTTCCTGCTGGGCCTCGCCGACCTGCGGCGCCCGCTCTCCGTGCGGAACCTCGACCTCCTCGTCCTACTCTCCTTCTCGGTGTCGCTCTGGTTCTTCAACCGCGGCGACGTGTTCGCGAGCGTCCCACTCGCATACCCACCGCTCGTCTACCTGCTCCTGCGCATGCTTTGGCTCGCTCGGCGAGGGCCGCCGCGGGCCGCACGGCCGGTCTGGCCCGTCTGGGTGCTCGCCGCCGCGACCGTCTTCCTCGCAGGCTTCCGCGTCGGGCTGAACGTCGAGTCGTCGAACGTGATCGACGTCGGCTACTCCGGCGTCGTCGGAGCCGAGCGGATCGCGCACGGCGAGGCGCCCTACGGGCACATGCCGGTCGAGGGCGACCGCAAGGCGTGCGGCCCCGCCGACGCGGACGGCGAGACGCGGGACCGCATCCAGACGAACGGTCGGTGCGAGTCCGCGAACGAGCGCGGGGACACCTACGGGCCGGTTGCCTATCTCGCGTACCTGCCCGGCTACGCGGCGCTCGGCTGGAGCGGGAAGTGGGACGACCTGCCCGCCGCGCACTTCACCACGATTGCGTTCGACCTCATCTGCCTGCTCGGGCTCGCGCTCGTCGGCCGCCGCTTCGGCGGTAGGCGCCTCGCGGTCACCCTCGCCTTCGCCTGGGCCGCCTATCCCTTCACGCAGTACGTCTCGAGCTCCAACACGAACGACGCGATCCTGCCGGCATTCCTCGTGTGGGGCTTCTGGCTCGTAACGTCGCCGTGGGCCCGCGGCGCCTCGGTCGCGCTCGCGGGCTGGACGAAGTTCGCCGCGCTCGTCGTGGCACCACTCTGGCTCGGGTACCCCGAGGCGCGGGGCCGCCCGCAGGGCAAGCTGGCGTTCGCCGCCGGGTTCGCCCTGGCGACGGCAGCGAGCTTCTTCGTCCTCTTGCTCGAGCCGAATCCGGTGCATGCGGCACGCCTGTTCTGGGACCGGACGCTCGGTTGGCAGATCGGTCGCGAGTCGCCGTTCTCCCTCTGGGACTGGCGTCAGTACCACGCCGGGCTCCCGAATCTGCAGCTCGCGCAGCGCGTGCTGGAAGGGATGCTTGCTCTGAGCGCCGCCCTGGCGTACTTCGTGCCGCGGCGCAAGTCGCCGTTGCAGCTCGCCGCGCTGACCGGTGCGCTGCTGATCGGCGTCGAGCTCGTGCTGACGCACTGGTTCTACCTCTACATCGCGTGGTTCTTCCCGTTCGTGGCGTACGCCGTCCTTGCCGAGGCCAAGGCGGTCGCGCCGCCGCGAGCGCCGGTGGAGGTTCGTGAGCGCGAGACAAGAGAGCTGGTCCCGGCCGGCTGAGCGGCCGCCCGCAGCGCTCGTGCTCGCGGGAACGGTCGCAGTCTTCCTCGTCTCGTGGGCGCTCCTCCACCACGGGTTCTACAGGCACCGCCAGATCGTCGACACGCCCGTGTACGAGAAGTACGGCGACTGGATGGCTGCCGGACGTATTCCCTACCGCGACTTCCGGCCGGAGTACCCGCCCGCTGCCCTGCCGATCTTCGCGATCCCGTCGCTCGTGCAGGGCGAGCCGCGAGACGCCGGACGGTACCGGCAGGTGTTCGAGGCGCTCATGGCGCTCTGCGGCGTTGGCGTTCTCGTCTCGCTCTGCCTCACGCTCAGCGGGCTCGGCGCCAACCCGCGGCGCACGGCGTCCGTCCTGACGTTCGCCGCCGCCGCGCCGCTTGCGCTCGGCTCGGTCGTTCTCTCCCGCTTCGACCTGTGGCCCGCGGCACTGACCTCGGCCGCCCTGGCCGCGTTCCTCACCGGGCGAAACCGGCTCGGCTCCGGCGCCCTCGGCCTCGCGACGGCGGCGAAGGTCTACCCTGCCGTCGCCGTGCCGCTCCTCGCCGTCTGGCTCTGGCGCCGGCACGGGCCGCGGGCGGCCTGGCTCTGCGCCGCCGTCTTCGCCTCCGTTCTCGCCGCCTGCGTCCTGCCGTTCCTCGTCATCGCGCCGGGCGGCGCCGCATCGAGCCTGAACGAGCAGCTCTCGCGGCCGCTCCAGATCGAGAGCCTCGGCGCCGCGCTCCTCCTCACGGCCAAGCATGTCGGCGACTTCGCCTTGCACATGGAGTCGAGTCACGGGTCGCAGAACATCGGCGGCGGCCCCGGAGTCGCCGTCGGCTGGCTCCAGACGATCGTCCAGGCTGCGGCGCTGATCGGAATCTGGGTCGCGTTCGCGCGCGGCCGGAGCGAGCCGGAGCGATTGGTTCGATACACCGCAGCGGCGGTGGTTGCGTTCGTGGCGCTCGGGAAGGTGCTCTCGCCGCAGTTCCTGATCTGGCTCGTTCCGCTCGTTCCGCTCGTTCGCGGCCGGCGCGGGCTGGCCGCCTCGGCCCTCCTCGCAGGCGCGATCGTGATGACTCAGCTCTGGTTCCCCTACCACTACTGGGACTACGCGCTCACGTTCGACACGACGGTCTCGTGGCTCGTGCTCGGGCGCGACGCGCTGCTCGTCGTGCTGCTCGTCGTCCTGGTCTTACCGACCCGTGCGCCGGCGCTCGAGCTCGGGGAGCCGGTCGCCGGCGATGGGCGGACCGAGCGGGCGGACAGGCTCGAGCCGTAGCCCGCGCCGGCCGTCGACCCCGCGACGGGAAGAGCGTCTCAGGTCACTCGACGGGCACGCGGACCGATCGGCAGGCCGTGGCCCGCCCGGACTCGTCGCACTCGACCAGCGCGCCCTCGATCCGGACTCCGCCCTGCGCCGTGTGGAAGCGAACCGGGATCCCGGTTCGCATGCGCGAGATCGCCTGGTCTCCCTCGACGCCGATCACCGAGTCGTGCGGTCCGGTCATGCCGGCGTCTGTAATGGCCGCAGTTCCGCCCGGCTGCACGCGGGCGTCATTCGTCTGAACGTGCGTGTGCGTGCCGTAGACCGCTGTCACACGACCGTCGAGCCACCGCGCGAGCGCCACCTTCTCGCTCGTCGCCTCTGCATGCATGTCGACGAGAATGATTCGCGCCTGCGTGGTGGCCTCCTCGACCAGGTCGTCGATCACCTCGAAAGGTCCGGCTGCGACGTCCAAGAAGAGGGAGCCCATCAGGTTGATGACCGCGACAGGCGTCCCGGCTCGCGACGGGACGACGGTCAGGCCACGACCCGGGGAGCGCGCGGAGAGATTCGCCGGCCGGACGATGCGATCCGAGGACGCGAGGTATGGCCGGAGCTCGCTGCGCCGCCAGACGTGGTTGCCGAGGGTGATCACGTCCGCGCCCGAGGCGAGCAGCTTGTCCGCGAGCTTGGGCGTCAAACCGACACCGTCGGCTACGTTCTCGCCGTTCACGACGCAGAAGCCGATGTCGAGCTCTTCGCGCAAGCCCGGCAGTCGCCCCTCGATCGCTCGCCGGCCGGGCGTGCCGACGACATCCGCGACGAAGAGGATTCTCAGGGCAGAGCGAGGTTCGCGGCTGACCGGGCGTCGAGCGAGACGTGGTTGCCGGCGTCCTGGGTATAGCGAGCGAGCTCTTGCTGCTCCACCGTCGAGAGGTCGAGCACCGTTCCCACCTTCGACGTTCCGGCCTGCAGCGAGGAGCCGACGGACAGCGCGGGGTCGAGCCGGAGGCGTGTCAGGGAGAGGAGCAGCGACGGCGCGTCGACGGGCTGGATATCGAGGCGCACTCCGTAGCGGCGCCCGTCCAGGATGTACTTCGTGAGGCCGACGATCGTGCCGTCGACCGGCGAGTACACGTCGGTGCCCGCGGACGCGCCGACGTCGAGCGTGGAAGTGGGCGGGCCTCCCCCTCCGCCCGACAGCTGATACCAGCGCATCCCCTGGGCGCCGGCGCTGCCGAAGACTCGGTGGAAGGCGCGTGAGAGAAAGCCCTGATTGCCGCGGCTTCCCACTGGGCTGAGCGCGAGCGCCCCGTCTGGGGCCGCGTGGTATCCCACGGCGCTGACGCGCTCCTGCGGGATCGGCAGCTGCAGTCGAAGGCCACCGACCGTCGCGACCACCTGGGGGCGAGGCGGGCCGGCCGGCAAGAGCCGCTTCGCCGGAGCGGGCAGCGCCGTACGGACCGCGACCGGCGAGGATCCGAAGGCCGTCAACACGAGCGTGACGAGGAGAACGGCCGCGACCAAGGCGAGCGCGCCGATGCGGCGCAGGTGCCTGGCGCGCGCCTTTCGGCGTTGCCTCGCCGCGGAAAGTCGAAGGGCTGCGCCGGGCCGCATTCCGAGCACGCTATCGCAGCTGTGCCGGGCTTTCAACCGGGGACCGACCCGTGGAGTTTGTAACAGCCCGATAGCCGATGGTACCTGGAAATCTGCTTCGACTTCGTGACGGGCAAGTGCCAGCGCCCCATCCTGCTCCAGCGACCAGTTCCAGGCAGGGGGCCGGACTGACGGAACGACCGCGGTACGATGGCCGCTATGGCGGGCGGGACGACCCGAATCGAGATCCCGCGCTGGATTCAGCTCGTCGGGTTGCCGCTGCTCCTGCTCTTCGTCTGGGCCCTCGCGGGTGCGGTCCGTCACGTCGTCTTCATCTTCCTCGTCGCGGGCCTGGTCGCACTCCTGCTGAACCCCCTGGTGCGGGGCCTGGGGCGGCTCTGGATCCCACGCGGCTTCGCGGTCGCCATCGTCTACCTGACCTTCGCGACGGTGGCGATCGTGGCGATCATCGGGCTTGCCACCGTGGTCGTCAACCAGACGAGATCAGCCACCAACAGAGTGGACGCCTACTTTACGACCGAGCACGGACAGCGTCACAACACCGACGCGAAGCGCGACCTGAACCGGCTCCAGCACTGGCTCGACACCCACCGGCTGAAGTCCGTCAAGCTCGAGAAGCAAGGCACCGAGTTTCTCGACAACATCGGCACGAAGGACGTCCAGAAGTACACGACCAGGGTGATCGACTTCATCGAGGGCGCGGCGATCTCGACCGTGCGCCTGCTCTTCACCCTCGTCCTGATCGTCGTGGTCTCGGTGTACATGCTGCTCGACATGTCCCGGCTGGCTACCGCGCTCGACCGGCGCTTTCCGCCGCGGGCCGGCTCGCTGCCGCTGCTCGTCCGGATGGAGCAATCTCTCGCCGGCTACGTGAAGGGCCAGCTGCTCGTCTCGCTCGTGATCGCGGTGACGGCCGGGATCGGCCTCTGGCTGCTCGGCACGCTCGGCGTGTTTCCGGGCGGGGATCGCTATGCGCTTCTCTTCGGCAGCTGGGTGGCGATAACTGAGCTGATCCCCTACCTGGGCCCGTGGCTCGGTGCCCTACCGCCGCTCGCCTACGCACTGGTCACCCACCCCATCTCGGCGCTCTGGGTCACGCTGCTCTTCCTCGCCATCCACCAGATCGAGGGACACATCGTGGTGCCAAAGCTGATGGGGAACGCTCTGCGGCTGCATCCGCTGCTCGTGATCTTCGGCCTGCTCGCCGGCGGCGAGATCTATGGACTGCCGGGCGCGCTCGTGGCTTTACCGCTGCTGGCGACGCTGCGCGCGGCGTTCGAGTTCCTCTCCGAGCGGGTCGTCTTCGAGCCGTGGAGGACAGGAGGCAGGCTCTCGATCGGTCCCGAGCCCGAGCCGGCCGCGAGCTCTGGTTCCGTCTCGACGCCGGACGAGGCACCGACCCAGTCGGCGCAGCCCCTCGGGCGGCGGCCCTTCCGCCCCGCTCCGCCACCGAACCCGCCGACCGCCGACCGCCGGTGAGCGAAGGGCCGCTGCTTGCGGCCCGCGCCGTCTCGCGACGGTTCGGAGACCGGGTCGCGCTCCATCCGGTCGACCTCGAGGTTCGGCCGGGGGAAGTACTCGCTCTCGTCGGGCCCAACGGCGCGGGCAAGTCGACGCTCCTGGCCGTGCTCGCGGGCGCACTCGCACCAAGCGGGGGGCGCGTGGAGGTGCGCGCCGGTACCGCCGTTGGCTGGGCCCCCCAGCGCCCTGCCCACTACGGCCGCCTCTCGGCCCGCGAGAACCTCGAGTTCTTCGCGCGGGTCGAGAAGGTCCCCGATCCGGAACAGGCGGCAGCGCGCCTGCTCGACGAGCTCGGCCTGGCCGACGACCGCCCGAGCGCCGTCCTCTCCGTCGGCAACAGGCAGCGGCTCAACCTGGCGATCGCACTGCTCGGAGACCCGGACGTGCTGCTGCTGGACGAGCCCACAGCCGCGCTCGACCCCGGAGAGCAGCGCCGGCTGTGGGAGCGTGCGGAGCGGCGAGCCGAAGGTCTGAGCGCCGTCGTCTTCGCGACGCAGCGGCTCGAGGAGCTGAGCCGGATCGCGGATCGCGTGGCGGTGCTCGTCGACGGCGCGCTCGTCTTCGATGGGTCGCTCGCCGAGCACGAGGCGATGCCCGTGGAGAGCCTCTTCGCGTGAGGCCCGTGTGGCTCATGCTGCGAAAGGACTTGCGAGTGCTTCGCCGCTCGCCCGTACTGCTCGCCGTGCTCGTCGGCTACCCGATCGTGATCGCGCTCCTCGTCGGGCTGGTCGCGGGCTATGCGAACGCGAAGCCACGTGTCGCGCTCGTAGACGAGGACGGTCTGCCCGCGGTCGTCACCGTCGGCGCCGAGCAGTTTCACGTCGACCGCACGATCCGCCGCGTCAGCCGCGACGTCACACTCGTCCGGCTCTCGCCCGACGAAGCGGCCCGCGAGCTCCGGAACGGCAAGATCGTCGCTTCGGTCACCGTTCCGGCCGGCTTCACCGCCGATCTGCGCGGGATGGTCCAGAGCCCGCGGCTCGAGCTGCGAACGACGCAGGGAGGGCTCGCGCCGCGCGTGACGCAACAGGTGCAGGCGCTCGTCTACTCGCTCAACCAGCAGTTGCAGGAGGCATACATCAAGGCCAACCTCCGCTATGTCGACCTGATCAGGCACGGCGGCGGGGGCAGCTTCCTCGGCCGGAACTTCGACGTGCTCGGCCTCGACGGCACCGCTCGGCTGCTCGACCAGCTGCCGCCCGAGCCGCGCCTGAAGCGGATCAAGAGCTTCGTTCGCACTGCCGGGCTCGCGCTCGACCAGACAGACGACGCGCTCCGCGCTACCGCGAACCCGATCCGGCTCGTGCGCGCCCCCGACCGCGGCCGCACCTGGCTGCTCTCGGCGCAGATCCAAGGCTACGCCCTCGGCCTCACGCTGAGTTTTCTGGCGCTGCTGCTCGCGGCCGCCACGCTCGCGAGCGAGCGGGACGAAAACGTAATCGGGCGACTCGTCCGCGGTCCGGTCAGCCTGTGGCAGCTCGTCTGGGGCAAGGTCGTACTCGCCGGCGCGGTGGGGGGCCTGCTCGGGCTCGCGATTACTCTCGCGTTCGGCGCGATCGCCGAGGTCGGGAACGTCGAGGGAGGCGAGCCCTGGGGAAGATTGCCCCTCGTTCTGGCCGGTGTGCTGCTCGCTGGCGCAAGTCTGGGAGCGCTGGGAGCGCTGGTGGGCGCGCTCGCGCGGGACACGCGCACGGCGTCTCTCGTGGCACTGCTCCTGGCCCTGCCGATGGTCTTCCTCGGTCTCGTCCCGAGCGAGGTCGTGCCGCCGGCGGGCTGGGTGAGCGACGCCTTCCCGTTCGCGCACGCGGTTCGCCTTTTCGCCTCGGCGCTCTATGACGCGAGCCCCTGGCGGACGATCTCGGTTCAGGCCGCGTGGCTCGCAGGACTCGGGCTCGCGTGTACCGCGCTGGCTCGGGCGGCGGCGCGTAGATTGTTGCTGTGACCGGCACGTTCCCCGCCACGCGACTCAGGCGGCTTCGCCGGACCGGGCCGCTCCGCGCGCTCGTCCGCGAGACCCGCCTCGATCTCGACGACTTCGTGATGCCGCTCTTCGCCTGCCCGGGCGAGAGCGTCTCGCGCCCGCTCGAAGGCCTGCCCGGGATCGCCCAGCGCTCGCTCGACGACCTCGAGCGCGAGGCCGAGGAACTCGTTGGGCTGGGGGTATCCGCCGTGCTGCTGTTCGGCATCCCGGAGGAGAAGGACGACGATGGCTCCGGCGCGTACGGGGAAAACGGCATCGTGCAGCGCGCGCTTCGACGCCTGCGCGCCCGCTTCCCTGGGCTGCTGCTGTTGACGGACGTCTGCCTCTGCGAGTACACGTCGCACGGTCACTGCGGCCTTCTCTCGGGCGGCGAGGTCGACAACGACTCGACGCTCGAGCTGCTGGCGCGGACCGCGGTGAGTCACGCCGAGGCGGGCGCTGACGCCGTCTGCCCGAGCGACATGATGGACGGTCGAATTGGTGCGGTCCGCTCGGCGCTCGACGACGCTGGCCTCGAGGCCACGCCGATCGTGTCCTACGCGGCGAAGTACGCGTCCGCGTTCTACGGTCCATTCCGGGAGGCGGCCGACTCGACACCCGCCTTCGGCGACCGGCGCGGCTACCAGATGGATCCGGCGAACGTCCGTGAGGCACTCCGGGAGTGCGACCAGGACGTGAGAGAGGGCGCCGACGTGATCATGGTCAAGCCGGCACTGCCGTACCTCGATGTCATCCGGGCCGCGCGGGAGCGGTTCGACGTTCCCATCGCCGCGTACAACGTCTCGGGCGAGTACGCGATGCTGAAAGCTGCCTCAGCGGGCGGCTGGCTCGACGAGCGACAGGCCGCGCTCGAATCGCTGACCGCGATCAAGCGCGCAGGCGCCGACATTGTCGTCTCGTACTGGACGAAGGAGCTGGCGCAGTGGTCATAGGGACGCGCTCGGAGCTCTACCGGCGGGCGCTCGCGCTGATCCCGGGAGGCGTCAACTCGCCCGTGCGCGCGATGCGCGCCGTCGGTCTGGACGAGCCCCTGTTCGTCAGGCGTGGAGAGGGCGCGTACCTCGAGGACGCCGGAGGCACGCCGTACCTGGACTGGGTCATGTCATGGGGTCCGCTGCTCTATGGACATGCAGATCCCGAGACGGTCGCCGCAGTGACCGGCGCGGCCGCGGACGGGACGAGCTTCGGTGCGCCGACCGAGCGGGAGGTCGAGCTCGCCGCCGAGATCGCGGCTGCCGTCCCGTCGATCGAGCTCGTGCGGCTGGTCTCGTCGGGCACGGAGGCGGCGATGAGCGCGATCAGGCTGGCGCGCGCCTGTACGCGCCGCGATCGGATCATTAAGTTCGCCGGCTGCTACCACGGTCACGTCGACTCACTTCTCGCGCAGGCGGGATCGGGGGTTGCGACGCTCGGCATTCCAACGACACCGGGGGTGCCGCCCGCCGTGACGTCGGACACGATCGTGATCGGCTTCAACGACGCGGAGGCAGTGGCCGCCGCGGTGCTGCAGTACGGCGAGGGCCTCGCCGCGATCGTGGTCGAGCCGGTACCGGGGAACATGGGAGTGGTTCCGCCCGAGCCGGGCTTTCTCGAGTTGCTGCGGCGGCTCTGCGACGCCAGCGGCGCGCTGCTCGTCTTCGATGAGGTCATCTCCGGCTTTCGCGTCGCGCGCGGCGGGGCTCAGGAGCTCTTCGGCGTCCGCCCGGATCTCACCATTCTCGGCAAGATCGTCGGCGGAGGGCTGCCGCTCGCCGCGTTCGGCGGCCGGGCCGAGCTGATGGAGCGCCTCGCGCCGGCCGGTGACGTCTACCAGGCGGGGACGCTCTCCGGAAATCCACTCGCCACGGCGGCCGGGCTGAGCGTGCTTCGCCGGCTACGGGACCCGCGGGTCTACGACCAGCTCGAGCAACGGTCAGCTCGGCTCGAGCGCGGTCTCCGCGCGGCCGCAGGAGAGCATGCGACAGTTCAGCGCGTCGGCGCCATGGCAACGCTCTTCCTGCGGGGCGAGCCTGTCAGGAACTTCGAGGACGCCTCCGCCTGCGACACCGAGCGCTTCGGTGCGCTCTTCCGCTTCCTGCTCGAACGCAGGATCTACCTGCCGCCATCGCAGTTCGAGGCCTGGTTCCTCTCGCTCGCGCACGGCGACGAGGAGATCGATGGGACAATCGATGCCGTCTCGGACTTCTTCAGCGGCTGACCTCTGGCAGACGATCGGCGCGGACGCTGAGCGCGAAAGTCCGCTGTGGGGAGAAGCGCTGCGCCCAGAGGGCGAGCGCGAGCGCGTCGCGATCTTCTCCTCGCTTGGTGCGGGTCGGTTCGCGCTCGGGATCGAGACGATCTACGAGGGCTACCTCCTCCATTACGGGCGCTCGCGGTTGTTCACACCGCCGGACGGCGACGTGGCGCTCCTCCTCGGCGACTACCTCTACGCCCACGGGCTCGTCCGCATCTCGGCGCTCGGTGAGGTGGTGGCCGTCGGCGATCTGGCGGAGTTGATCTCGCTCTGTGCCCACCTGCGCACCGAGGGCACCGAGGGTGACGGAGCTGCCTGGGCGGCGACCGCGGCCCTGCTCGGGCAAGGTGCGCTGGAGGGCGCGAGGCGCGCCTTGCGCGATGACGGTGATGCAGGTGCGCTCGCGCGGCTGGCGCGCGACGAGATCGGTGGAGAGCTGCTCGAGCGGGCGCTTGCGTCCCACGCCCGGCAGGTCGGTTAGAGTCGTGGCCGCAATGCTCTCCTCCGCGCTCCACACTCACTACCCGCTCGCTGCCGACGCCGCCACCGAGGGCAAGAAGGTCATCTTCGGGATGCTCGTCGTGGGGCTCGTCTTCATCGGCGTGATCGCGCTCGGCCAGCTTTCTCGCTGGGTGCGGCACCGCCGCCACTGACAACTGCTACGCGCAGTTACGAGAGGAAGAACGGCGGGTTGCCGAAAGCCGCGTCGGCAACGATCGCGATCACGTAGCCGGAGACGAGGAGGAGCCCGGTCGCGAGGTGCAGCTGGATGTTCCTCGCCATCGCCGGCATCAGGGCGTACGGGCTCTCGTACGAATCGCGTAGCGCGCGTCGCACGGGGAACGCGAGCGGCAGCGCCACGAGCGCGATGATCGCCGGGCGCGCGATCAAGCCCGTGCCGGCGAGCGCGATGATGAGCGCGAAGGTGACGCCGACGGCGAGGTCGTAGCCGCGTAGCACGCCCTGCTTGGAGAGCCGCACCGGCAGCGTGCGCTTCCCGGCAGCGGCGTCGGCCGGGCGATCCGGCACCTCGTTCACGTAGAGGATCAGGGCGATCAGGATTCCGACCGGTAGCGAGGCGAGCAGGGGCTCGAGCGCGTACTCGCGCGCCTGCACGAAGTACGCGCCGAGCGCCATGATCGGGCCGAAGCCGAGCCCGACCGAGATCTCGCCGAGGCCGCGATGCACGAGCCTGAGCGGAGGCGCGGTGTAGAAGAGACTGATCAGCGCCCCGGCAACGCCGATCCAGAGCAAGCTCCAGCCGCGCATCGCCGCGAGCGCGATGCCGAGGCCGATGCCGATGGCGTAGAGACCCGCCGAAAGCTGCACCATCGAGCGCAGGCGCAACAGGCCGTAGAGAATCACGCGCGAGCCGCCGCTGAACTGCGTCGGGTTGACGTTCGCCTCGTCCACTCCGCTCAGGGTGTCGAAGACGTCGTTGGCGACATTCAGTGCGAGGTGAACGCACGCTCCGCCGACAAGCGTCAGAGCAGCGAGCCACCAGCTGAAGCCGTCGTCGAGTGCCGCGACCGCGATCCCGAGCAAGACCGGGACAATCGTCGCCGAGAGGAAGGGCAGCCGCGTCGCCCGCAGGAACAGCCAGCCCAACGAGAGTCGCGGCCGCACGTCTCGCCCCGTCTCCGCAGATACCTGGGTGAAGTAGCGCCGCGCCTGCGCAACGCTGCGCTCCGAGAGCTCGAAGAACGGCATCTGCTCCTCGTCCCACTGCTGCGCGCGCTGCGGCGCGTACTCGAGCTGACCGTTCGAGCGCCGCAGCTCTCCCCACAGCGACACGTATCGGCGCTCGTCGTAGCCAACGCCCGGCTGCGGCCGGATGTGGCTGAAGACGACGTTCACCTGCTCGCCCTCGGGCGGCTGGACCGCGTCTCCCGCAACCCGGTCGAGCAGGATGATGCCGCGGTCGGGGTCGGTCCGGAAGTCGGTGGCGACGGCGAGTGGATAGCCGTCGTCGTCCACGAAGGCGATCACCGCGTGCCCGAAGCGGCTCGGCAGGCTCGCGAGGAGCTCGGGCGAGGGCTTCACCGTACCGCCTGGGCGACTTCGAAGACCTGGGGCGGCCGGTCCGTACGGCCGTCCTCCCACAGGAAGGCCCGCCGGGGCCGCACCTCGATGATCGCCCGCTCGAAGAAGAGCGGCAGTGCCACGCGCTTGCCGAGGAACGAGTCGATCACGGGCTCCTTCTTGCGCCACAGCGGCAGGACGCGCTCCTCCCAGCCGGAGTGGAGATCGGAGTCGTCGACCGCGGCATCTCCCTGGATCGTCGCCCGGCGGAAGCGTTCGACCTGCACGGCGGCCGGATCGCTGATCGAGATCGAGACCTTCGGGTTCGCCTTGATGTGCTCGAGCTTGCGTGAGAAGAGGACGCTCGAGGTCAGATAGACGACCTCCCCGTCGTAGAGAGGAATGAGCGGATGCGTGACCGGACGCCCGAGCGGGTCGATCACGGTCAGCTCGCTGACGAGCGCCGTCTCGAGCAGCTCCTCGATCGCTTCCGGCAACGCGGCCATGCTGCTCACGATAGTGAGCCGCGAGCGGCCGGGGGCGCAGTTCGCGCCGCGACCACCCCGGCGCGACGCGCGTCGCTACCGGCTCGTGGCTGCCGGTGCCGGGGAGGAGCTTGCGCGGAAGAGAAGGCGGCCCGCGAAGCCGACTGCGAACATGACGAGGCCCGCGAGCACCGCGAAGAGTGGGAGCGCCGCCGCGAGCCCGATGCAAGCCACGAGTCCGACCACGTTGAGCGTGCGCGGCCAGCGCCGATGGTCGGCCGACTGAGTAAAGGCGGACGCGTTCGCAACGGCGTAGTAGGTCAGGACGCCGAACGAGGAGAAGCCGATTGCGCCCCGCAGGTCCGTCGTCAGCACGAGCACTCCGACGACCGCTCCCACCGCGAGCTCGGCATGAGCGGGAATGTGGTAGCGCGGATGGACCGCTGCGAGCCACCTCGGTAGATCGCCGTTCCGCGCCATGGCCAGACTCGTGCGACCAATCCCGGCGATGAGCGCAAGCAGTGCGCCGAGGCTCGCAACCGCGGCGCCTCCACGCACGACCGGGAGAGCCCAGGCCGCACCGACCGCACCGACAGCGGTGGCGATCGGCGTGGCACTCGCCGCAAGACGTTCTGGCCCCGCCGCGAGTAGCGCCGAGACTCCGACCAGGAGATAAAGCGCGACAGCAGCCGCCAGGGCGATTGGAATCGCACGGGGGATCGTCCGTGCCGGGTCCCGCACCTCCTCGCCGAGCGTCGCGATCCGGGCGTACCCGGCGAAGGCGAAGAACAGGAGAGCCGCCGCCTGAAGAGTGCCGTACACGCCTCCCGAGCCGAGCGTCGACAGGTTGCCGAGTCTGGCGGTGCTGGCCTGGCCGCTGGCTGCGATGGCGGCCACGACGACGAGCAGCGCGAGCACCGAGGCAGTGACGAGCACGCGCGCCAGGGCGGCCGTTCGCGAGATCCCGCGGTAGTTCGCCGCCGTGAGCGCCAGCACGGCGAGTAGCGCTACGAGGCGCTCGGCCCAGACCGGGCCCGCTATCGCGTACGAGGCGAACGTGAGAGCCATCGCGGCGCACGACGCGGTCTTGCCGATGACGAAGCCCCAGCCGGCGACGAAGCCCCACCACGGGCCGAGCCGCTCGCGCCCGTACACGTACGTGCCGCCTGACGTCGGGTACTGCGCGGCGAGCTGCGCCGAGGCGACGGCGTTGCAGTACGCCACGCCCGCTGCGAGCGCCAGGCCGACGAGCAAGCCGCTCCCCGCCACCGCCGCGGCAGGAGCAAAGGCCGCGAACACGCCAGCACCGATCATCGAGCCGAGCCCGATCACGACGGCGTCCCCCGTGCCAAGCCGGCGCGCAAGCGGCCCGCTCATTGTCACATGGCGGCGGCGACGCGCTTCGCCGCCGCGGCGAGCTCCTCGTCGGAGACGTTCGGCAGCGCGTCCTCCCAGAGCGGCAGCATCATGCCCGAGGCGTCGACCATGCCCAGTGGCCTCGGCAGCAGCCAGACGTGGAAGTGGGCACCGCCGTCGCCCCAGCGGTAGAGATGCACGCGGCCGACGTTGCCCAGCGAGAGAATCGCCCGCTCGACCCGGGCGATGACGCGGCCGAAGTCCGCCGCCAGGGCCTCGGGCAGGTCGGTGAACGAGTCGACGTGGAGGCGGCTCGCGAGCCAGACGCTGCCGGGGAGGCTGCCCCCGACCGGGGCGTGCAGGGTCCAGTTCTCGTCGGACCAGAGAGCCTCGGTCGTCTTACCGCCGCAGATGGCGCACGGCGGCCCGCCGGACTCGCCGCGCCGGCGCGGCTCCGGGAGCACGCGCTCGGCGGCCTCGCGAGGGACAAGTGGGTCGAGATACGGAAGGACCATCTTCACTCCTTTCGTGAATCAGAGCTGGGCTGTGTTTCGGGCACGCCGATCCCGTCGAGAACCAGGCCGACGATGCGCACCCGGGCCTGCTCCGCGGGCCATTCATGGCGGCCGCGCAGGTGCACGTAGGTCCAGGCGACCGCGTTGAAGGCGACGTCGGCCGCTGCGACGACATCGTCGTCGGTCGCGAGCGAGCCGTCGGCAGCGCCCTCGCGCAGGAATCGGATGAACGGATGCAGGTAGTCGGGCGGCTCGCCGGGGCGCGGCTCCTGATGGAACGCCTCATCCGTGGCCAGCATCAGCGGTAAGTGGCGATCGAGCAACTCGCAGAGCGCGTCGAGCCCCTTGGCGAGCCGCTCCCGGCCGGTCCCGCCCGAGGTGAGCACGGGATACATGGCGCTCCGGAAATCTTCGGCAAGCTCGCCGAGGAGCGCGCCGACCAGTGCATCTCGGCTCAGGCCCTGCCGCCAGAGTGTCGACCGTGCCCGGCCTGCCACCTCTGCGACGCGCTCGAGGGTCAGGCCACTCCACCCGCGCTCACGAAGGACGCTGATCGTTGCGCGGCGCAACTCCGCGCCGACTACCGGGGCGTTTCTCTGCTGCATCCTCGCAGATGTATCCATGCACTGTTACTGTTGCACACGCGCACCACCCTCGCAAGTCTGTGTGGCAGAGCGCCGAGTTTCCTACTTCGACCGATTTCCCGTGAAAACGCCTTCGTCCCGCCGCACGCGGCGGTCTGCCGGCAACACGAGCATGAAGACCGTGTGGCCCGGCCGAGACTCGACGGCGATTCGTCCCCCCATCAGCTTCGCGAGATCCCGGGCAATAGCGAGCCCGAGCCCGCTCCCCGACGCGACGGCCCCATCGGCCCGGTAGAAACGCTCGAAGACGTGCGGCAGTTTCTCGGCCGAGATCCCCGGCCCGTCGTCTTCCACCGACAGGGCCACCGCGCTGTCAGGCGTCGCGGCGCACAGTAGGCGGATCGTGGCGCGGGGCGGGGTGTGAACGAGCGCGTTCTCGACGAAGATCCGGCCGATCTGCAAGACGCGCTGCTCGTCGGCGCGTGCTGCGACCGCAGCCTCCCCGCCCACCACCTCCAGCGAGCGACCCTCGGCCTGCGCGCGGGGCCCGAACTCAGCGGCCAGCACGGCCACCGAATCCGCCAGCTCGACGTGCTCCTGCTCGACGCTCAGCTGACCGGCGTCGAGCCGCGAAAGGTCGAGCAAGTCGGTCGCCAGACGCGCCAGGCGCTCGACCTGCTCTCGCATCGTCCCGAGGAACTCGCGCCGCGTCTCGTCGTCCAGCTCCTCCTCGTCGAGCAGCTCGAGGAAGCCGCCGAGCGAGAAGACAGGCGTGCGCAGTTCATGGGACGCATTCGCTATGAACTCGCGGCGCGCGTGGTCGAGCTCGCCCAGACGCTGCCGCATGCGCTCGAACGCAGAGGCGAGCTCCCCGACCTCATCCGAGCCCGAGTCGACGACGGGCTGGTCGAACCTTCCCCCGGCGATCCGGTTGGCCGCCCGCTCCAGCCGCCGGATCCGGCGCGCGAACAACGACGCGGCGGCGTAGCCGAACGCGAGCGCCGCGAGCAGCGCTATGAGCCCGCCCGCGAGTAGACGGCGCTGAACGAGGTGGATCGTGCCGAGGGAGTCCCGCAGCGACACCGAGAGGAGCAAAACGGCGCCTCGGCCCGGAAGCGGCACCGCGACTTCGGCGAAGCGCGTCCCGCTCCGGTGGACGGTGCCGCGCTCTACCGTCAGCGACGTGCCGGCCGCAAGCGCGAGCGGGTCCTCCTGGATGTCCGCGGACGGCTCGCCCTGCTGCGAATCAGCGACCGGACTGACTCTCGATCGACCGAAGCGGTGCTCGAGCGTGAAGACTGCGATCCGAACGTCGTATCTCCCCGATGTGTCGCCCGCATAGATCTGCCACCCTTGCTGATCCCCGGGCAGGCCGTGCGCGACCTCGCGCGAGATCTTCTCGAGTTGACCGAGCTTCGAGTTTGTCAATCTCCGCTCGAGCGACGGCACGAGGATTCCGTAGACGATGAGCAGCGCCCCTACGACAGCCAGGAACAGCCCGAGAGCAAGACGAGAGCCGACGCTCCGGAGCGGGTTCACGAATCGCGAAAGCGATACCCGACGCCCCGAACCGTCAGGATGAGCTCAGGCTCACGCGGCTCTCGCTCGAGTTTCTCTCGCAGGTGCCTCACGTGCACGTCGATCGTTCGCGGATCGCGGTAATCGGCGCCGCCCCAGAGCGTCTCGAGCAGTTTCGACCGCGTATAGACGCGGCCCGGGCTCGAAGCCAGCAAGCGCAGGAGCTCGAACTCGACGTACGTGAGTTGCACTGGACCGCCGCGCGCCTCGACCGAGCGCTTTGCGACGTCGATCCGAAGACCGTCCGACTCGATCACCTCGCTCGGAACCGGATCGGTGCGAGCGGTCGCGGCTCGGCGCAGAAGCGCGCGCACCCGGCTCCGGAACTCGCGGATCGAGAACGGCTTCGTGATGTAGTCATCTGCGCCGAGCTCGAGCCCGAGTACCTTGTCGAGCTCGTCGTCGCGGGCCGTGAGCATGATGATCGGGACGGAGCTCGAGGCCCGCATCCGCTTGCACACCTCGAGCCCGTCGAGCTTCGGCAGCATCACGTCGAGCACGACGAGGTCCACGTCCTCTGAAGCGAAGCGGGCGAGTGCTTCCTCTCCATCGCGCGCCTGGACGACGCGGTAGCCATCCCGCTCGAGCGGGTACGCGAGCAGTTTCTGGATTGAGTCCTCGTCATCGACGAGGAGAATGGTTCCTGGATCGTGCATGGGAGGCGGGCGGGCGGCGGCTCGGGACGCTTCCCCGCTTACTATAGCCCCGTATGGCGACGGCCCCGGCTCGTTCGCAGCGTCGGCGGCGACCCGGCTCGTTCGCCCGGCCGATCAACGCGCGCACCTACCGCGGCACATGGCTTCTCGTCGGGATACCGCTGCTCATCGCGGCTTTCAGCCTCCGAACGGCACAGCCACTGCCGGCTCCGACTCTCCCTCCGACGTTCGAGTCGGGTTTCGCCTTCGATCTCGCGCGAGATCTGGCGGGGCTGTATCCCGATCGGCGGCCCGGATCCAAGGAGGGGCGCGACGCGGCTCGCTGGGTCGCCGACCAACTCCGGGCGCAGGGACTGCAGACGTCCTCCGTTCGCTTCCGCGGAGTGCTTCCGGGTGGCGCTGCGGTACAGCTCGTCAACGTCGAGGCCGAGGTTCCTGGCCGGTCGAGCGACGCGATCGTCGTGATGGCGCACCGAGACGATGCGGGCAACGGGCCGGGTGCCAACGACAACGCCTCCGGAACCGCCGCGCTGATCGAGCTCGCCCACACGTACGCCACCTCGAATCCATGCTCCGCAGTCCGCACGGTCGGCGGCCTCTGCCCCGCCCACCGCATCGTCTTCCTCTCGACCGACGCTGGCGCATACGGAGGAGTGGGCGCCGAGCGGTTCGCGCGCACATCCCCTTTCAGGACCCAGATCGCGGCGGTCGTCAACCTCGACTCGATTGGCTCCGATCGTCCGCCGCGGATCGTCGCTGCCGGGCTGGGGCCGCGCTCTGCGGCGCCGGCGCTCCAGCGCACCGCCGTCGCCCGGATCACAGAAGCCGCCCGGGCCGAGCCGCTCCGCTCGACTCCGCTCGAGCAGCTACTCGACCTCGGTTTCCCCTTCACCCTCTACGAGCAGGGTTTCTTCATCCGCCTCGGCATCCCCGCCGTAACCCTGACGACGAGCGGCGTGCGGCCCCCAGACCAGGTAGGCGACACTGCCGATCGGCTGAACGAGCAGCGGCTCGGAGAGATGGGCAGGGCGGCGCAAGAGCTGATCGCGTCGATCGACCAGGGACTCGGCGTGCCCGGCGCGACGGCGAGCTCGATCTTCCTCGGGTCGCGTTTCCTGCCGGGCTGGGCGGTCGAGCTCGTCCTCATCGCGTGCCTCCTGCCATTCCTGGTGGCAGCCGTCGACCTGTTCGCGCGCTGCCGCCGCCGGGGCATAGTCTTGGCGCCCGCCTGGCGGAGCTACCGCAGCCGTCTCGGCTTCTGGCTCTGGGTCGCCGCGTCCGGTGCCGTCCTGTGGATCGCCGGGCTCTGGCCGCAGGGGCCCAGCCTGCCTCCCCCGCCGGCGACAGCCGCTGCCGGAGACTGGCCCGTCGTGCCCCTGATCGTGCTCTCGCTCCTCGCCTGCGCCGGCTGGCTGGTGGTTCGCGAGCGCCTGCTGCCACGCCGGCCCCCGAAAACCGTCGAAACGGTGGCAGGACACACCGTCGCCCTCCTTACGCTCGCCGTCGTCGGGCTGGCCGTCGTCGCGCTGAACCCCTTCGCGCTCGTCTACCTCCTCCCGTCGCTCCACGCGTGGCTCTGGCTGCCGCAGGTCAGCGAGAGGCCCGTCGCTCTGCGGATCGCCGTTCTTGCCGCCGGCCTGCTCGGCCCCGTCCTGCTCGTCGGATCATTCGCGTTCAGGTTCGGTGTCGGACTCGATGCGCCCTGGTACCTCGCCCTCCTCGTTCTGATCGGATATGTCCCCGTTCCGGTTCTGCTCGTCACTCTCGCGTGGCTCGCGGCCGGGGGACAGCTCGCGGCCCTGGCTGTCGGCCGCTACGCGCCGTACCCCGCTCGACACGAGCGGCCGCCGCGCGGGCCCCTCCGTGAGGTGGTTCGCCGGGCCGTGCTCGCTAACCGGGCTCGGCGGCGGCGAACGCTCAATGCGGGGGAGGAGGTCCGAACCGCTGATGAGCGCTAGGTCACGAGTCGAGAGCCAGGAACTCCACCGCCTCGCCCGCCTGAAGCTCGCCGGCGCCGCGGGGCACGAGCACCAGCGCCTCGGCCATGGCAGCACGGGCGATCATATGCGACTCCTGGCCCGACACGGGCTCGGCCACGAGCTCGCCCGACTCCTGCCGCAGCCGGGCACGGACGAGCTCGTCGCGTGCAGGACTCCGCCGCAGCGGCCGGGCGAGCCGGGCGATTGCGCGGCGGGCGAGCGGCTGCGCAACGCCCTGCAGAGCGAGCACCGCAGGTCGAACGAAGAGCTCGAAGGCCACGAGTGACGACACGGGATTGCCGGGAAGACCGAAGACCAGTGTCGTGCCGCGCACACCGAAGAAGACAGGCTTGCCCGGCTTGACGGCGACGCCCCAGAACACCTCCTCGACGCCGAGCGCCGCCGCCGTGCCCCGGACGAGGTCGTGCTCACCTACCGACACGCCGCCCGAGGTCACCAGGAGGTCGAACGCGAGGCCTTGCTCGAGCGCCGCGCGGTGGGCCGGCTCGTCATCTCGGACAGCCGGTAGTTGCTCCACTTCCGCCCCTGCGGCGGCGAGTCCTGCCGCAAGCATCACGCCGTTCGCCTCGTAGACCTGGCCCTCCCGCAGAGGCTTGCCGGGCTCCTGCAGCTCGCTTCCCGTGGTGAGGACGGCGGCGCGCGGGCGGCGCGCGCAAACCACCTCGGCGGCGCCCGCCGCGGCGAGGGCGCCGATCCGGGCAGCCCCGAGCCGCGCTCCGGCCGGGACAACCACCTCGCCGGCGCGGATGTCGCCGCCCCGCTTCCGAATGTTCGTGCCGACCGCTGCGAAGCTCGTGATCTCGACAGTGTTGTCAGATACGACAGCGTCCTCGATGGGGATGACGGCATCGGCGCCCGCCGGGACGAGGCCGCCGGTCGCGATGCCCATCGCCTCACCCTGCTTCAGGCCCCGCCTCGCCGGCCGACCTGCGGCGACATGGAACGCAACCGGCAGCGTGCCCGGCGTGTCGCTCGAACACACCGCGAACCCGTCCATCGCCGAGCTGTCATACGGCGGGAGGTCGACGGCTGCCCGGCCGGGCTCGGCAACCACGCGACCGGCGGCGGCGGCGATCGCCACACGCTCGCCCGGCCGCGGCCGCACTCGCGCGAGGATCGCCTGCTGGGCCTCCGTCAGGGAGAGAAGCTCCGCCATCTCGCGCATAAGCTACGACAAGCGTGATCTCGGTCGTGATCCCGGTCTACAACGAGGAGCGAAGCGTGGCGCTTCTCTTCGACGAGCTCGAGTCGGCGCTGCAGCCTCTCGCCCGGCCCTGGGAGGCCGTCTTCGTCGACGACGGATCGACTGACGGCTCGTTTGCGTCCCTGACGCGCCTACACGCGAGACACGACAACGTCCAAGTCGTGCGGCTGCGCCGCAACTTCGGCAAGGCGGCCGCCTTGATGGCCGGCTTTGCCGAGGCGACAGGCTCGATCGTCGTCACGATCGACGGCGATCTCCAGGACGATCCCGCCGAGATTCCCCGGCTCCTCGCGAAGCTCGACGAGGGCTTCGACCTCGTCTCCGGGTGGAAGACCCGCCGGCGCGACCCGTGGTCGAGACGAGTCCTCTCCCGCCTCTTCAACCGCGTCGCCAGCCGTATCTCCGGGCTGCGGCTGCACGACATGAACTGCGGGCTCAAGGCCTACCGTGCGGAGGTCGCTACGAGACTGCGGCTCTACGGAGAGCTGCACCGCTTCGTCCCCGTGCTCGCCCACCTCCGCGGCTATCGCGTAGGGGAGCTGCCCGTGAACCATCGTCCGCGCGAGCACGGCC
Source organism: Gaiellales bacterium (assembly GCA_038253945.1). Classification (GTDB taxonomy): domain Bacteria; phylum Actinomycetota; class Thermoleophilia; order Gaiellales; family Gaiellaceae; genus JBBRYW01. The sequence goes on along the minus strand of JBBSGR010000001.1, from coordinate 234,934 downwards.
GCTCGCGTTACGGGCCCGAGCGTTACCTGCGCGCCTTCCTCGACCTCCTCACCGTGTCCTTCATCGGCCGCTACCGGCATCGGCCGCTCCACCTCTTCGGCGGACTCGGCCTCGTGCTCGGACTGATCGGCTTCGCCGTCCTCGTCTACTTGACGGTGGTGAAGGCGACCGGTCACGCGATCGGGCAGAGACCGTTGCTGACGCTCGGCGTCCTCCTCGTCGTGGTCGGCCTCCAGTTCTTCTCGCTGGGCCTCTTGAGCGAGATGATCACGAGCCAGCACGAGGAGCGTCGCGCCGACCGCGAGCGCGCGGAGCTGCACGTCGAAGAGGTGCTCCGCTGAGCCGGGCGCGACCTCGGGCCTGACCCGGAGCGCGTGCGGATCCTCTTCTTCGGGACGTACGAGCGCGACTACCCCCGCAATGCGCAGGTGGCCTCCTGCCTCCGCCGCGCGGGCGTGGAGGTCGCCGAGCGGCACGTCGCGGTGTGGGATCGGCGGGAGCACAAGTGGGCGGCCGGCCCCGCGATGCTCGGACGGCTGGCGCTCGCGCAGGCTCGCCTGGCGCGGCGCCCCCGTGAGAGGTTCGACGCCGTGCTCGTCGGCTATCCGGGACACCTCGATATGCCGGTCGCGCGGCGGATTGCCGGCAAGCAGCCGCTCGTCTTCAACCCGCTCGTCTCCCTCGGCGACACTCTGGTCGCAGACAGGGGGCGCTTCCGGCCAGGGTCGATCACAGCACGGCTGCTACGTGGGGTCGATCGTCACGCCCTCCGCTCGGCCGATCTCGTGATCGCCGACACCGAGGCAAACGCCGATTTCCTCGCCGAGCTCGGAGCACTCCCGCGGGAACGCGTGGCCGTCTGCCTCGTGGGCGCAGAGGACCGTCTGTTCAACGGCGGCTGGGTCCCGTCAGAGCCGTTCACGTGCGTGTTCGTCGGGAAGCTGATCCCTCTGCACGGGGTCGAGACGATCCTCGCAGCCGCCCGGCTGGCGCCCGGGGTGCCGTTTCGCGTGATCGGCAGTGGACAGCTCGACCGCCTGCTCGCGACCCGGCCGCCGAACGTCGAGTGGGTTCGGTGGCGGCCCTACGTGGAGCTGCCCGCGGAGCTTCGCCGGGCCGGGTGCGCCCTCGGCGTCTTCGGGACCTCGGACAAGGCCCGCCGGGTGATTCCGAACAAGGCCTACCAGGCACTCGCCTGCGGCGTGCCGCTCGTTACGGCGAAGACCCGGGGCGCACTGGAGCTGCTCGTCGACGGCGAGAGCGCTTTGCTCGTCGAGCCGGGGAACCCGACGGCGCTCGCGGCCGCCGTTGAGCGCCTCGCGAGCGACCCCCCGCTCGCGCGCCGCCTGGGTGAGCGCGGGCTCGCCGTCTACCGTGCACGAGCAAGCGAGGACGTGCTCGGCCGGCGCTGGAAGCAGCTGTTCCAGCGGCTTCTGTGAAGAGCCGCCTCGATTCTCGGCTCCTCCTCTGGCTCGCGATCGCCGCGTACTCGGCCGGCTTCGGAGCGCTTTCCATTCTGCGCCACCGCGCCTTCAACAGCGGGCGCTTCGACCTCGGCAACATGGTGCAGGCGGTCTGGGCGACCGCCCACGGCCACCCTCTGCGCGTGACCGATCTGGACGGCAGACAGGTCTCCCGTCTCGGCTCGCACTTCGACCCCATCCTGGTGGCCTTCGCTCCGCTCTGGCGCGTCTGGCCCAGCCCGAGCCTCCTGCTCACCGTGCAGGCGGTCGTCCTCGCACTGGGAGCGCTGCCGGTCTTCTGGCTCGCGCGAGAAGCGCTCGCCTCCGAGCGGGCTGCCCTCGCACTCGCGCTCGCCTACCTGCTCTACCCACCCATCCAGTGGCTGGCGCTCGACGACTTTCACGCCGTCGCTCTCGCTCCGACCCTACTCCTGTTCGCGCTCTGGTTCCTGCTCGAGGATCGCCTGATCGGCTTCTGCGCGTTCGCGCTCGCCGCGGTGACGACGCGCGAGGAAGTCGGTCTCGCCGTCGCTGGGCTCGGCCTCTACCAGGCCATCGGGCGCCACCGGTGGCGAAGCGGGGCGGCCATCGCGGTACTCGGCTCGGCGGCGACGGCACTCGCGCTTGCGCTGGTGATCCCGCACTTCAACGCCGGCGGGAGCTCGGACTTCTACCGCCGCTACAGCGACGTGGGCGGCTCACCGGGCGGCGTCATACGTACAGCGTTCACGGATCCCGGCCGGCTGCTTTCCGTCGCGTTCGACCGGCGAGGGCTCGAGTACCTGGCCGAGCTCCTCCTTCCGCTCGCTGGTCTCTGGCTCTTCGCGCCCCTGCTCCTGCTTGCGGCAGCACCGCAGCTCGCTCTCAACCTGCTGTCGAGAACGTCGACTCAAACCTCGATCCACTTCCACTACACCGCCGCGGTCATTCCCGGCGTCGTTGCAGCGTCAGTGCTCGGCGCCGCGCGCCTGGCGCGGCCTGGAAGGGCGGGAACCGTGGGCACTCTCGCCGTGGCTGTCGCCCTGCTCGCCAACTACCGGCTCGGAGCGGTCCCGCTCTGGCGATACCTCCCGGGTGGGCAGACGCTCCAGGCACGCGCCTCGCACGTCTCGCGCCACGACACGGCGGCCGCAGCCGCGCTCCGACTCGTCCCAGCGGACGCGGTCGTAAGTGCGTCGAACTCGCTCGGCGCCCACCTCTCGGCGCGGCGGCGCATTCTCAGCTTCCCGCGCCTGGCGAACGCGACCTGGATCGCGATCGACACGACCAAGCCGAGCTACCTGGATCGGGCAAACGCGCCCGGCGCGATGCGAAAGGCGCTCGACCGACTTCGCGGCAGCCCCTTATGGAGAACCGTCTTCCGGCGCGACGGCATCCTGATCCTCCGGCGCCGTTGAGGGTCTGTCCGGAAAGTGGCCGCGGTGGACGACGCGTAGCGCCTATCAGGCGCCCTGGTCGACTTTCCGGGCGGGCCCTCAAAGCGGCACCGTCTGCCTGAGCAGGTAGGCGCAGAGCGCGAGCGAGACGAGCTGCGCCGCTCCATCGTCCTCCGCAGCCGCCAGCGGCACCGCCCAAACCGTGTACCAGGCCGCGAGATAGGGAGTCGCGAGCAGGAGCAGCACTGACGCGAGGGCGAGGCGGGCTCTCCCCGCGGCAGCCCGCCAAGCGAGGAGGAGATAGCCCGCCAGGAAGGCGAGCGCGAAGAGTCCGAGCGAGACCGCGTGCGGGACGCCCTCGGCCTGCAGACGGTGCGGTAGGGCGAATCGGGTCTCGTGGTTCGCATTGCGAGCGAGCGGCCCGAAGGCCTCGATCCACGAGAGCCCGTAGCGCCACGTGGCAAGGGCGGCCACCGCGGCGACGGTCGCGGCAAATCCGAGATGATCTACACGCCGCTCGTGCGAGCGCGCCTCGAGCGCCCGGAGCGGAAGGAGTACCAGCGGTACCCACTTGATCGAGGCGGCCAGCGCCCAGGCGACCCCGGCAAGGCGGCGCCTCCCCGCTGCCCCCAGCGCCAGCGCGGCGAGCACGAGAGCTGCCATCCACGCGTCGTTGTGGCCGCCCCCGGCGAAGTCCAGAGCCACGAGCGGGTTCCAGCCGACAAAGGCGCAGGCGAAGGCGCGACGCGGCGAAAGGACGGTGGCGAGGGCGGCCGCGGCGAGGGCGGCGAGGGCGGCGAGCGTCTTGTAGATCCACGCTGCCGCCGAATGAGAGGCGCCGGCCGCGAGGGCGAGCGGCTCCGATGCGAGAGTGAACCCGGGTCCGTAGACGGACGTCGTGGAGCGCCAGCCGCTTCCGACCCAGGGGAAAGCGGGATCCGACGGGAACGAGGACGGCGACTTCTCGTACGGGTCGGCGCCGTGCTTCGTCGCGATCCGCCCGTAGGCCCAGTAGGTCCAGGCATCCGACGACAGCAGGAGAGGGGCCCCGAGAGGCGCGAGTTGAATCGCGACGGCGACAGCCGCAACGGGAACAAGGCGGGCCCCTCGGCGCAGCACGAAGAGTCCCGCGAGGTACGCGGCGAACGCGGTGCCCGCGCAAATCAGATAGGCCCAGGCCCACCGCGTGCTGCCCCCGGGGTGGCCGCCGTCCTCGGGAAAGAGCGGCGAGCCGGCCGGCCACGCGAACGCCGCACACGCTGCGACGAACGCCAGGACGGCGATCCCCGCGGCCGGCGCGGCGAGCGAGGGAGGTGTCCCCGGGCGCGCTATGGCCCCGGCGGTGGCGGTGGCGGCGGTGAGGGGGGTGGCAACTGAGCGGGCGGAGGCTCGGGCGCGACCGGTGGCGGGGCGACCGGTGGCGGGGCGACCGGTGGCGGGGCGACCGGTGGCGGGGCGACCGGTGGCGGTGGCGGTGGGCTCGCGGCGGGGCTCGGGCGCTGCCTCGTGGGCGGGGGACTCCCGGCAGGCGGCGGGGGCGGGGATGCGGCTGGAGGCGTCGGAGAGAAGGCGCCGCCCGAGGAGCTCCCCGACGAGGAGCTGCCGGAGGAGCTCGAGCGACCTCCCACGAACTCATAGTGGCCGGAGTAGGGCTGCCAGATGACCGGCTGCCGTGGGTAGGGAAAGTCCCGGTAGGAGCTCGACCCGATCGCGGGCTGCATGAACAGCCGCCAGATCTCGGCGGGAAATGTGCCTCCGGCGACGGCGATGCCATGCACGCTCAGCATCGGAATCTCCGCCCGTGGGTATCCGACCCAGACCGTGGTCGACAGCTCGGGCGTGTACCCGCAAAACCAGGCGTCGGCATGATTCTCCGTGGTGCCCGTCTTGCCCGCCGCCGGCAGGCCGAAGTTTGCGGCGATGCCCGTGCCGGACTGGACGTTCTCCTTGAGGATCCGCGTCACTTCGTAGGCCACCCCGTCGGGCATGACTCGCTTTCGGTCCGCCTTGGCCCAGCTCTCGTCCACGACGCCGTCCGGGCGGATTACCTTGGTGATGGCGGTCGGCTTCGAATAGACGCCCTGCGCGGCGAGCGTCGCGTAGGCGGATGCCATCTCGAGCGGGGAGACCGCGATCGACCCGAGGCCCAGAGACGGGACCGGCGGGAGGTAGGTCCGGATCCCGAGCCGCCTTGCCGTCGCAGCGACGTTCTCTGGTCCCATGTCGAGCGTCAGGCGCGCGTAGACCGTGTTGTCCGACTTCAGGGTCGCCCGCTCGATCGAGATCGAGCCGCTGTACGTGTGATCGTAGGTCGAGACGTCCCAGGGCAAGGACGCGGCGTCCGGCTGATAGTGGAACGGCGCCGAGACGTACGGTGTGGAGGCTGGGTTGATTCCCTTCGAGATCGCTGTGGCGAGCACGAACGTCTTGAACGTAGAACCGGCCTGGCGATGTGCCTGCGCGACGAGGTTGAACTCGCTCCGCTTCAGAGTGGGCGCGACAGAGGTCATCGCACGGATGAATCCGTTCGACGGATCGATCGAGACCACGGCGGCGGCCGGGTCGGTCTTCTCGGTGAGCGTCTGCCAGACCGCCTTCCTCGCGAGCAGCTGGAGACGGGGGTCGATTGTCGTATAGACCTTGAGCCCGCCGAAGCGGACAACCCGCTCGCCGTAGTGCCTGACCAGCTCCTGGCGAACGTAACCGAAGAAATACGGCTCGTGGATGCGCGTGTAAAGGGTGCCTCGCCGGAGTTTGAACTGGCGGCGCGCGATTGCCCCTCGGTACTGCCCGCGCGTGATCTGGTGGTTGACCAGCATGGCTTTCAGCACCTCGTTGCGGCGCACGAGCGCGCGGTGAGGGCGCTCGAACGGGTCGTACACGGACGGGCGCTGTGGCAGCCCCGCAAGGAGCGCTGCCTGCGCGAGCGTCAGATCTCTGGCCGACCGGGAGAAGTACGTCTGGGCGGCGGCCTCGACTCCATAGGCGTGGTTGCCGTAGTAGACACGGTTCAGGTACGTGGCGAGAATCCGGCTCTTCGACCACTTCCGCGACAGCTTGATCGCGAGACAGGCCTCCTCCAGCTTTCGGTGCAGTGTGCGCTCCCGCGAGATGTACATGTCGCGGACGAGCTGCTGCGTGATCGTCGAGCCGCCCTCGACGGCGCGGCCGGCCTTCAAGTCCCGCCACAGTGCCCGCGCGATGCCCTCGTAGTCCACGCCGCCATGCTGGTAGAAGCGGCGATCCTCGATCGAGACCGTCGCCTTGCGCAGGAACGGGTCGATCTCGCGGAGCGGCAGGGGCTGGCGGTTCCGCTCGGCCGGGATCGCTCCGAGCATCGCGCCATCGGCAGCGAAGATGAAGGAGTTCTCGCCCACGTCCGACGGGTGCAGTGTCGCCAGATTGCAGCTCGACTTGAAGGCGGCCGCGCCGCCGAAGCCGAGACCCACGAGAGCCAGCGGGACGATGATTGTGAGCGCGACCGCCGCGAGGGCGACGCGGCGGCGTCCTCCGTTCGCGCGCCGGCGGCGGCGCTGCCGGCCGCGGCCGCGGGAAGGCCGCACCGCCGGCGCGCGGCTACGGCCCGGTGGGGTCACGAGAGTAGTCCCGCGGTGCGCAACCGATCGTGTGCGAGCAGCCGGAGATCGCTCTCGAGCTGCTCGACCGCCGTTTCGTCTCGAGCTCGTGCTCGCAAAGTAAGCGTCGCCCGCTCGTCGAGGCCGCTGACGAGCACCTGGGCGTCCGGCCGGCCTGCGAGCGCTTCGGAAAGCAGTCCGACCGCTGCGCCGAGATCGGTATCCGGGGAAACCTGCACGGTCACTTCAGCGAGCTTCTCTCGGCTCCTGATGGTCGAATTGCGAATCGTATCCGAGGCAAGAAGCTCGTTCGGGATCACGAGGCGAGAGTTGTCGGCCGTTCGGATGAACGTGTACGTCAAGCCGATCTCCTCGACGACTCCCGTCACGCCCCCGACCTCTACGGTGTCGCCGAGCCGAAGGGGCTGGGTGAACGCGATCAGGAAGCCCGAGACGAAGTTCGCGATCGGCGAGCGAGAGGCGAAGCCGATCACGAGGCCGGCGACGGCCGAGGATGCGAGGATCCCGCCCGCCACCGCACGTACCTGCGGAATCACGAGCAGCGCCGACAGAAGGCCAATGGCGACGATCATGGTCGCGACGGCTCGGCGCAGCACGCGGTACCGCGTGACGGCCTCGGGAGGAAGCGGGCGCCGGGCGATTCGCCGGTCGATCAGCTTGGCGACCATCATCGCCACGACGAGGACTCCGGCGACGATGAGCGCTCGCTCCCAGAACGGCATGGGGCCTCTATTCGACGGAGGCCGGCCGGCTCCTCAGCGACTACGATCGGGCGCCGTGCGTACCGAACACCGCGTCGAGGAGCGCCCGCCTACCACCACACGGCTGGAGCTCCGTCGGGGACGCAGCCCCGCCGGCGAGATCTTCGTCTGGAGCCGCCTCGCCATCTGGGGTGCCGCCGTCTTCGCTTTCCTGACCTTCGAGCCGAACCGCCAGCCCGCGGCCGGCCGCTGGGACGTGCCCGCGCTCACCCACGATCTCGGGTGGCTCACAGACGTCTGGGCCCGGTGGGACAGCGTCTTCTTCCTACGCATCGCAGAGCACGGCTACGACGCCGGCTCCCATGCGGACGCCGCTTTCTACCCCCTCTACCCGGCGCTCGTCGCGGTCGCGGGGCGCCTGCTCGGAGGCCACTTCGTCCTCGGCGGGATCCTGGTCTCGCTCGCGGCCTGCCTCGGCGCCTTCTGCCTGCTCTTTCGGATCGCCGAGTCCCACCTCGGCGCAGACGGAGCGCGCCGCGCCGTGCTCTACCTCGCCGTCTTTCCGATGACCCTCTTTCTCGGGGCGGTCTACAGCGAGTCGCTCTTCCTCTTCCTCGCGCTCGCCTCGTTCGCGCTCGCAAGTCGAGGGCGCTTCCTCGGTGCGGGCGCCGCCGCGGGTCTGGCCCTGCTCACTCGTGTCACGGGGCTGGCTCTCCTTCCCGCCCTCTTGCTGATCGCCCTGCGTGCGCCGAACCGTGCGCGGGCGCTGGCCGAGCTGACAGTCGCGCCGGCGCTCGGCCTGCTCTATCCCCTCTTCCTCTGGCGAGAGGTCGGAGACCCATTGGCTTTCGCGCGCGATCAGGGCACCTGGCACCGGCATCTCTCGCCCGCGGGCCCCTTCGGCGGCCTCTGGGACGGTCTGCGGGCCGGGGTAGCGGCCGTGCGGCAGCTCGCCTCTGGTTCGCACGCCCACTCGTACTGGCCCGTGCTCGGCACCGACCCGATGCGCGCCGCGGCGGTCAACCTGGAGACACTGGCGTTCACCGGACTCTTCCTCGCTCTCACGGTGGTCGCGTGGCGACGTTTTGGTGCGCCCTACGGGATCTTCACCGCGCTCAGCCTCGCGCTCCCGCTCAGCATGCCGAGCGACCGGTGGCCCCTGCTCTCGATGCCGCGGTTCGGACTCGTCGCATTTCCCCTCTTCCTCGCCCTCGCTGCGCTCGGCGGGCGGCCGCGCATGCACACGGCCATCGTGAGCGTGAGCGCCGTCATGCTCGGCGTCGCCCTCTCGCAATGGGCACTTTGGCAGTGGGTCGCATGAGGTGGACCGGAGTCGCCGCCGTCCTGGCCGCGGCCGCCGTCCTGGCCGGCTGCGGCGAGCGCTCCGAGCCAACGGGCACGAGTGTCGCGATCTACCCCGTCACCGTGCGAAGCGTGACCGGCAAGGCGATCGCATTGACGCGCGCTCCGCAACGAGTTGCGGCCCTCACACCCGGCGGAGCGGAGATTCTGGCCGCGCTCGGTGCAGGGAACCGGGTACTCGGCCGACCGGCGAACGGCCGGCGCGGGGCGGCGCCGAGAGCGGCGGTCGTCGTCGACGATCGAGGGCAGATCGTCCTCCACCGGCTCACGAGCCTTCGGCCCGACCTCGTGGTGGCCTCGCCAGACTTCTCGGCCGGCGAGCTCGCACGTGCCGCCGCGCGCGTTCATGCGCCGGTCTACGTCGCGCCGGAGAACTCGGTCGAGGACGTCGAGCAGGCGATTGGCGACATCGGCTTGCTCGTCGACGAGCCGGTCGCGGCACGAAGCATCATCGGCAAGATCGAGGACGCGCGGCGCCGCGTGCAGACGCGCGTCGGCGGCTCGGCCCCCGTCAGCGTGTTCGTCGACACCGGGTTCTTCACCACCGTGCCAGACCGGAGCCTCGTCGGCGACATGATCCGGATCGCACACGGGCGTAACGTGGCAGGGCCAAGCCCCGATCCTGGCCCCCTCAATCCCTCCGATCTCGTTCACCTGAAGCCGCGTGTCTATATCGCAACCTCCGACAGCGGAACATCGCTGCGGGCGCTCAGGAAGAATCGAGTCACGCGCCGGCTGGGCGCCGTGCGAGCTGGGCGCTTCAGCGTGATCAGATCGGGGCTGCTCGAGCCGGGGCCGGGTGTCGCGAAAGGGCTCCTGGCCGTCGCCCGGCTGCTCCACCCGCATGCCTTTCGCTGACCCGGTCGCGACCGGCGCCGGTCACGGCAGGCGGGTGGACGGGATCCTGCGCTGGCGCCTGCTTGCATGGACGGCGTTCATCGTTTGCTTCTCGGTGCTGAGCTACGTGCTCCGCTTCACGACCACGACCCCGCACGACGTCCTCTACACCTGGGGCGCCGCAGTCTCCGGCATCGTCCAGTACGCGCTGATCCTCGGAATCGTCTTGCTGATCAGCCGCCCGCGGAGCCGCCAGCTGCTTGCGCTGAGACGGCCTCGCTCGTGGAGTCGAGCTGCCTGGCTCGGCCTCGCCGTCATCACTGGCGTCCTCCTGCTCGGATCGATCCTCGATCAATTCCTCGACCCTGGCCGGGAGCAGGGCCTGATCCCGGACGGCTGGGAACCAAGCAAGGCAGCGGCCTTCGTGGCCAACTTCGTCGTCGTCGCGGTCGTGGCGCCACTCGTGGAGGAAACGACCTTCCGCGGGCTCGGGTTCAGCCTGCTCGAGCCCTTCGGTACCTGGACCGCGATCGTCGGCGTGGGGCTCGCGTTCGGCCTCGCGCACGGGCTCGTGCAGGGTCTTCCCCTGCTCGTAGCGATCGGCGCCGGGCTTGCGTACATCCGCAGCCGCACGAACAGCGTGTATCCGGGAATGATCGTTCACGGGCTCTTCAACGGACTCGTCCTGCTCGTCGCTGTCAGCGCGTAGTGGCATGGCCGATTGACCTGCCGGTCGATCGGCTAAGGCGTCTCTTCGCCGTCTTCCACGGCGAACTCGTCCGGGGTTACGTTGTCGAGGAACTTGCGGAACTCGTCCACCACCTCGTCCTCGTTCACCTCTTCGCCCTCGAACTCGATCGCGGACTCGTCGATCACCTGGTCGGCCACGAAGATCGGCGCCTGTGCGCGCACCGCCAGGGCGATCGCATCGGACGGCCGCGAATCGATCTCGATCTCCGACCCGTTCTGGCTCACCGTGATACTGGCGTAGAACGTGTTGTCCTTCAGCTCCGTCACCGTGACGCGCACGACTTCGGCATCGAGTTGAGAGAGCATCTCGGTCACCAGATCGTGGGTCATGGGTCGCGGTGTCGAGGCGCCCTGAAGTCTCATCAGGATCGCCGCGGCTTCAGGGTGGCCGATCCAGATCGGCAAGTATCTGCTCCCCTCGGCGGTCTTCAGCAGGACGATCGGCTGCTTGCCGACCAGGTCGAAGCTGACGCCGTAGATGACCATCTCGTACATGGGCGGCAACGCCTCATACTACCCGGCGGCTCTCCGCCGACTCGTGGCCTAAAGCCGCGACAGGCGCGCGGAACACGTTGCGCTACGATCCCGCGGCGCGGGCGATTAGCTCAGTTGGTTAGAGCGCCGCTCTGATAAGGCGGAGGTCCGTGGTTCGAATCCACGATCGCCCATCTCTCGATCTCTTCCAACGTGTTCGAGGGCTTCGGCAAGCTCAGCCAGACCGGTCTCGTCGGAGAAGGCAAGCTCGAGGCGGCCGGACGTGACTCGCGCCGGAAACCCGGTGAGCTGCTCAGCCGCACGCCGCGCACGCTCGGCGAGAGCCGGGTCGACTCGCGTGATTCGCCGAGGCTTGCGAAGAGCGCCCGCCGACTGGGCGGCTCGCTCCGCCGCTCGAACCGAGAGACCTTCTCGTACGACGCGGCGGGCCAGGCGGCGGCGCCCGTCGTGGTCCGGGACGGCGAGCACCGCACGGGCATGCCCCTCGGAGATCGAGCCTTCCTCCACGAGCGCGAGAACGTCATCCGGCAGCTCGAGGAGGCGAACCCGATTGGAGACGGCCGGCTTCGAGCGAGCGACCTGGCTCGCGATCTCACCGAGGCTGAGCCCGAATTCGTCGAGCAAGACCGCGTAGGCCCGGGCCTCCTCGACGGGCGACAGCTGTTCCCTCACCACGTTCTCGACGAGGCCCAGAAGCAGGGACTCGCGGTCGTCTGCCTCTCTCACCACGGCCGGAACAGTGGTCAGCCTGGCCGCGCGGGCGGCGCGCCAGCGGCGCTCGCCGGCGATCAGCTCGTAGCCGCCGCTCGGCAGCGACCGGACCACGATCGGCTGCAGCACGCCCTGGGCTCGGACGGATTCGGCAAGTCCCTCGCTCGCCTCCGAGTCGAAGCGCCTCCGCGGCTGTCTCGAGCTCGCCTGGATGCTCTCGACCGGCAGATGAACGAGGTCGGCGAGCGCCGTACCGCCGATCAGCGCATCGAGACCGCGCCCGAGCGCGCGGCGCGGGACCCCGCGCCTAAGGTCGCTCGACAAGCTCCATCGCCACCTTCCAGTACGCATCGGCGCCCGGCGAGCGCCGGTCGTACGAGATTCCCGGGATACCGTGACTTGGCGCCTCGGCGAGCCGCACCGACCTCGGCACGGCCGTCCGAAAGACGAGCTCTCCGAAGTGCCGCCGCACCTCAGCGGTGACATCCGCTGCAAGGCGCGTCCGAGCGTCGACCATCGTAAGCAGGATCCCGGTGATGCGCAGCCGGGCGTTCAGGCGAGCTCGGATCAACTCCACGGAGCGCACCAGCTGCGAGAGGCCTTCGAGAGCGTAGTACTCCGCCTGAACCGGGACGATCACGCGATCCGCCGCGGTGAGCGCGCTGACGGTCAGCGGTCCGAGCGACGGAGGGCAGTCGAGGAAGACGAAGTCGTAGCGATCGGACACCCCCACGAGGCTCTCGGCGAGGAACCGGGTGCCGTCATCGTGGCGCGCGAGCTCGACGGTGGCGCCCGCGAGATCCTGCTTCGAGGCAACGAGATGCAGATTCGGAAACCGGGTCGGCCGAGCGAGCTCGCCAAGCGGCGTGCCGGCGAGCAGGTCGTAGCTCGACCGGCCATTCGCGCGTTCGCCGAGGCCGGAGGTTGCGTTCGCCTGGGGATCGAGGTCGACCACAAGTGCTCGCTGGCCGGCCTCGGCAAGGCACGCTGCAATGTTGACCGCCGTCGTGGTCTTGCCGACGCCGCCCTTTTGGTTGGCGACGGCGTAGATCTTTCCCGGCACACGGTCGAGCGTATCCGCCGAGCCGGTCGGCGGTCCTTCGCCGCAGAGACTCCAGCCTGCATCAGGCGAGCGGGCGCTTCCGGGCCATACCGGCCCGGCGCGGAAAGCCTGCCGGGTTGGGGGCGATCTTGCGAAGCTCGAGCAGACCGGCCGGGGGCTCCGCGAGCTCGCCTCCCAGCCGCTCGGCAACACGCGCGACACGGTCCCGCTCGGCGGTTGGGCCCGCGTAGAGCAGCACCGCCCCGCCGATTGCGACGAGCGGCAAGCACCACTCCGCCGCGACGACGGGCGGAGCCAGCGCCCTCGCGAGGGCGAGGACGAACTGCCCCGTTGCCTGCTCCTCGGCGCGGCCGCACACGACCGAGACGTTCGGAAGCTCGCGCGTCGCCGTCTCGAGATACTCGCACTTGCGGGCGTTCGCCTCGAGCAGGGTCACCTCGCGATCCGGTAAGGCGACCGCGAGGGGGATGCCCGGGGATCCCCCGCCCGAGCCGACGTCGACGATTGGCCCCGGGAACGACCGCACACGCTCGAGCGCGATCAAGCTGCCCTCGACATGGACCTGCCACGCCTCCGCGGGATCGCGGGTCGCGGTCAGCCCGGGTGTCGAGATCAGCGAGTCGATCCAGCGCCGGAGGCGCGGGTCCCGCTCAGCCACCCGCGGCCGAGCGGATCACAACGTAGCGGTTCGGCTCGGTTCCCTCACTCGCCGTCTCCACACCGGGATATTCCTGCAAACGAACGTGAACGACCTTGCGCTCGACGGCCGACATCGCCTCCAGCTCGACAGGGGCGGCGCCTGCGACGGCGCGCTCTGCGCCTTCCACCGCGAGCGCCTCGAGCGTCATCCGGCGTCTCGCCCGATAGCCCGCCGCGTCCACGACGACCTCCTTCGCCCAGTCCACGCGGCTCCGGAAGACCGCAGCGTTGACCACGTACTGGACGGCGTCGATCGTCTGTCCCCGCCGCCCGATCAGAAGGCCGAGATCGGCTCCCGAGCACGATACGAGGAGAGTCTCGTCGGTCTCGCTGACCCGGACGTGGCACTCGATCTGCAGAGCGCTCGTGATCCGCTCGACGAGAGCGCGGGCGATTGCTGCGAGCTCCGTGGCAGGTGCCTGCTCCTCGGTCAGGATCACTCGTGGCGGTGCAGTGGCCTCGCTTGGGCGCACCGCCGATGCGAACACGCGGGCGGGTGAATAACCGACGCCGAGCAGGCCGCGCTCGCCCTCCGCGACCACCTGGAACCGGACGCTGCCGCGGTCGATTCCGGGCTCGAGCGCCTCCAGCTGGCGGAGCGCCTGCCATTTTGCCTCGCCGACCGTCTCGCCGGTCGCCTCGACCCGGAGCTCTTGAAGGTCCTCCGTCATCCCGTCGCCGCTCAGCGGCGCGTCTTCTTCTTCTTTCGCTTGACGCGGCGCGGGTTCTGGGCTTGCGTCACCGCGGCCGCCGCCACGGGCGCGCCGGCTGCGACAGGCTTCGCGCCGCCGCCACCGGTACGACCGACCTCCGCTGGAGTTCGCGAGGATCGGCGCGCCGGCTCCGCTACGGCGGGTGGCAACTTCCGCAGCCGGCGGGTGACGAGCCCCTGCCCGACGGTCCAGAGGTTCGTGGTCATCCAGTAGACGAGTAGTCCGGTGGGAAAGTTCACGACGACGAACACGAACGCGAGCGGCAAAACGAGCATGATCGTCCGCTGCGAGCCAGTCATCGTCGTCGGCGTGAGCATCATCGAGGCGATCTGGCTTCCCACGTAGATCGCGAGCAGGAGAAAGCCCGACCAGTGCGCGCTCGCCTTGTCCGCGATGTTCGGAACGATTCCGAGCCAGGAGAGGTCGCCGCCTGGCGGATGCTTCGAGAAATGGCGCAGCACGAAATAGAGCGAGAAGAAGACCGGGAGCTGGGCGACCAGCGGAAGGCATGAAGCGGCCGGGTTGACCTTGTTCTCCTTGTAGAACTTCATCATCTCTTCGTTTAGGCGCTGCTTGTCGCCCTTGTATTTCTTCTGCAACTCCTTCATCTGCGGCATGTGCTCCTGGAGCCGCTGCATCGAGTGAATCTGCTTGACGGTGAGGGGGACGAGCACGATTCGAACGATCATCGTGAGCGCGACGATCGACCACGCCCAGGGCAGCCCGATGGTGCCGTGCAGCCAGTCGAGAATCGCCCGCAATACGTGCTCGAGCGGGCTGAGGATGCTCATGACGATCATGGCTCGGCCTTCAGCCGGAGCATGCCGAGGAGGCGTTGGTCCTCGACGTGGTCGACGCCCCCATGACTCCAGGGGTTGCACCGAAGCAGCCGCCAGGCCGCGAGCAGCGAGCCTCGCAGGAGCCCGTAACGCCTGAGAGCCTCGAGCGCGTACTGCGAGCAGGAGGGATGGTACTTGCAGCTGGGCGGCAGGAACAGCCCGATCGTGTACCGGTACGCGCAGACGGCTGCGATGCCGAGGAACCTCAAGAGGCCACCCGCTGCCGCTGCAGGCCGGCGGCCTTGTCCACGACCTCTGAGACCCGCTCGCCCAGCCAGGCGAAGCCCTGCGCGGCGGCGGCCTCCGCGAGCCCGGCACGAGCAATCAGAACGTAGTCCTTTCCCTCGGGTAGCGCCGCGTGGTCGCGCCAGATCTCGCGCAGCTGCCGTTTGAGGCGATTCCTGGTCACTGCTCCGCCGACCTGCTTCGGTACCGCAATCCCCAGCCGCGGCGGCTCGCCGCCCGAGCAGGACTCCCGCTCGAACCAGTACAGGACGAGGAAGCGCGACGAGGTCGAGCGCCCCTTGCGGTAAACGGCCTCGAAGTCCCTCGAGCGCGAGAGCCGGTGACGGCGCTCCAACGAGTGCTCCCGCCGGCGTCCTAGGCGGAGAGCCGCGCGCGGCCCTTGGCGCGGCGCCGCTTCAGGATCGCGCGGCCCGCGCGAGTCGCCATGCGAGCGCGAAAGCCGTGCTTTCGCTTCCGCCTGCGTACGTTTGGCTGGTAGGTCCGCTTCACAAGGATCTCCGGCGAGAAAGAGGCGCCTGCGAGCGCCTCCGAAGAACGGAGTATAGACGAGAGCCTCCCCCCAGGTTATCCACAGCCAGGCGCGTGGATCGGCGTTCGCGAAACGCCGCGAGTGCAGGATGCAACACCCAGCCGAAAGGCATGCCCTCGCCACTTGTCCACAGCTGGGGACAGTTGTGGGGAAGAATAACTCCCTGCAAATTGCGCTGTTTTCGGGCTAGACTCACCCTTCTGGGTGATATGCTCGTGCCCGCCTTGGGGATCACGAACGATGGGAAGTCGAGCGGCGGAAAGTCTGCGGAGGGCCTCTCGGCCGAGAGGCTCTGGAGCGAGGTTGCCGCGCGGCTTCGTGACGCCTTGAACGAAGCGACCTACCAGACGTGGTTCGGCGAGACGCGGGCGCGAGAGCTTTCCGAGGAGGCGTTCGTACTGACGGTGCCGAACGACTTCACGCGCGAATGGATCGAGGGGCACTTTCGCGGCCTGATCCGAGCTGCCGTCCGCGACGTGACTGGACAGCGACGGCGGGTTCAGATCACGGTCGCCGAATCACCGGCCACGGCGGGCGAGACGCGGGACCGTACGGTTCGGCCCGATCAGCGGAGCCGCGCCCTCTCGAATCTAAACCCGAAGTACAGCTTCGACCTCTTCGTGATCGGCTCGTCCAACCGGTTCGCCCACGCTGCAGCGCTAGCAGTGGCAGAGGCGCCTGCGCAGGCCTACAACCCGCTCTTCATCTACGGCGGCACGGGGCTCGGCAAGACGCACCTGCTCCAGGCGATCGCGCACTACACGAGCGAGCACTCGGGAGACCTGTCCGTCCGCTACGTAACGAGCGAGACGTTCATGAACGACTTCATCAACTCCCTGCGCGACAAACGGATCGAGGGGTTCAAGCATCGCTACCGCGGCTACGACGTCTTACTCCTGGACGACGTCCAGTTCTTCGAGAACAAAGAGCGGATCCAGGAAGAGTTCTTCCACACGTTCAACAGCCTCCACGAGGCCGGGAAGCAGATCATCATGTCGTCCGACCGGCCACCGCGCGACATCTCTGCGCTCGAGGACAGGCTGCGCTCTCGCTTCGAGTGGGGGCTCATCACCGACGTCCAACCCCCGGACCTCGAAACCCGGATCGCGATTCTCCGCAAGAAGGTGCACACCGATCGCACTGACATCGGCGACCCTCAAGTGCTGACCTTCCTCGCCAGCCGCATCGCGACAAACATCCGTGAGCTCGAGGGCGCCCTCACTCGCGTGGTCGCGTTCGCCTCGCTAACCGGGCGCGCGCTCACTCTCCAGTTGGCGCAGGATGTCCTGAAGGACGTCTTTCCGCACTCCGATTCAGCGCGGGTCTCGATCGAGGAGATTCAGCGCCTCGTGTCGGATCGCTTCAGCCTCTCGGTCAGCGAGCTCTGTGGAGACAGACGCTCCCAGAACATCGTCTATCCTCGCCAGGTTGCGATGTACCTGTCGCGTGAGCTCACGGATTCCTCGCTGCCCAAGATCGGCCGCGAGTTCGGTGGTCGCGACCACACCACCGTGATCCACGCGACATCGAAGATATCGCGCCTGATGAAGGAGGACCGTTCCGTCTGGGACCTCGTTCAGGACCTCACACGCAGGATCAAGCAAGCGACGTGAGTGGTTGTGGACAAGACGTGAGATCCCGTGATGGGTGTCGAAAGACGAGCATTCTCCCCATTGTTACCCCCACCGGCAACGCGAACCGGGGTGCGGGCTAGAGGACGTCTTCCACGTTGTTCACACTCCTTATTACTACTACGAAGGGTTTTTAAATGATCGAGATAGAAACTGCAGTGGGGTCTTCTGTGAAGATCACGTGTGCCCGCGACGAGCTCATCCAGCGGCTCGCCGTCGTGACGAGGGCCGCGTCCTCCCGCGCCGCCGTGCAGATTCTCTCCGGCGTGCTGTTACGGGGGGAGGCCGGTCGTGTCACCCTCGCCGCGACTGACATGGAGCTGTCGCTTCGCGCCTCTTTCGCCGCCGAGGTCGAAGGTGAGGGGTCGGTGGTCGTGCCGGGTCGCTTGCTGAACGAGCTCAGTCGCTTACTGCCCGACAACGAGGTCGAGATCGAGCATCACGTGGAGGACGGTATCGCTCACATCCGTTGCGGCTCCGCCAGCTACGGGTTGAACACATACAGCGCCGAGGACTTTCCGAAGCTGCCGGATGTCGAGTCGGCTCAGCTGAACACCGTAGATCGCGAAGCGTTGCTGGCGACAACCGCCCGTGTCAGCCGCGCGGCTTCGCGCGACGAGTCGAGACCAGTGTTGACCGGAGTTCTCATCCGCTTCGAGAACGGCAAGCTCGTGATGGCTGCAACCGACTCCTACCGCTTGTCGGTGAAAGAGACTGACATTGCCGGCGAGACGCCGGATCTCGAGGCCATCGTTCCGGCCCGCGCACTGACCGAGCTCGCTCGCATCGCTCAGAGCGGGGATGGATTGCAACTCGGCATTCACGAAAATCACGTCGTCTTCACGACGGGCGAGATTTGCTTGACGACACGACGGATCGATGGACAGTTCCCGAACTACAAGCAGCTCATTCCCGAGACCTTCGAGCACGAGCTCTCGCTACCGCGCGCCGAATTCCTCGACGTTGTTCGCCGGACTGCGGTTCTCGCTCAGCGCAACTCGCCGCTCAGGCTTCGATTCGCCGACGGAGAGCTCACCGTCTCGGCTCAGACGCAGGACGTTGGTGAAGCGCGAGAGTCGATGTCCGTGCAATTTGCGGGGGAGCCGATCGAGATGGGGTTCAACGCCGAGTTCCTGCGCGACGGGATCGAGTCGGTGTCGGAAGACGAAGTGCGGCTCCGGTTGATCAGCCCGCTTCGGCCGGGGTTGATCCGCTCGCCGAGCGGCGACTTCTCCTATCTGATCATGCCGATCCGCCTCGCAGGCTGATCGTCCGAACGCTGTCGCTTCGCAACTTCCGCTCATACGAGCAGCTCGAGCTCGCGCTCGAGCCGGGCGTCGTCCTCATCACCGGCGCGAACGGCGCGGGAAAGACGAACTTGCTCGAGGCGGTGCACCTGACGTGCCAGGGATTCTCGCCGCGCACTCGCGTCGACGCCGAGGTGATCCGCTTCGGCGAAAGCTGGAGCCGGACCGCCGTAGTCGGCGAGCAGGCGGGCGTCGCGGTCGCCGCCGACCTGACCCTGCGCCGAGGCGAAGGGAGGCGAGCGCGCCTGAACGGCGCTGCTCTTCGCACGGCGGAAGAGTTGCGGTCACGTATGGCGGTGCTCGTGTTCACGCCGGACAGGCTCGCGATCGTCAAAGGCGGGCCGTCCGCTCGGCGAGCTTACTTCGACCGGGCACTAGGGCGCATCGCCCCGGCACGGGGTGCGCTCGCGGTGGAGTACGCGGCTTCGCTGGCGCAGCGGAACGCCTCCCTGCGCCGGGTCAGCGCCGGCTTCTCGACCTTGCAAGCGGTCGAGCCCTGGACGGAGCGAGTTGTATCGCTCGGCACGGATCTCGTCCTCGCCAGGCTGGGGCTGCTCGACGAGCTCGGGCCGCTGTTCGCCGAGCGGGCGGACGAGCTCGGGCTTCGCGACGGGAGCTTGGCGTATAGCGGCGAGCCGCCGACGCGGCAGGTGCTCGACGCGCGAATCGAGCGCGACGTCGAGCGCGGGACGACTGGCGCTGGCCCGCACCTCGACGACGTGACGATCGCCTCAGGTAAACGGGAGCTGCGCAGCTTCGGCTCGCAGGGCGAGCAGCGGCTCGCCGTGCTCGCGCTCCTGATCGCAGAGAGCGATCTGATCGCCGAGCGGCGAGGCTCCGCTCCGCTCTTGCTGCTGGACGACGTCCTCTCGGAGCTCGACGCGTCCCGCCGCGCCTCGCTGCTCGAACGCGTAGGGGTGCGCGGCCAGGTGCTGATCACGGCCGCGAGCACGGCTGGGATCCCGGCCGACCCCGCCCAGCTGGTCGAGGTGGTCCCTGGACGAGCGCGGGAGGGATCCTGGAACGGTTGACGGCTGACGTCCGGCGCGAGCTGCGGCGGTTCGGGGCGCAGCCCGGGATGCCCGACCTCGTCTCCGGCTGGGCGGCCGCTCTGGGGGAGCAGATTGCCCGCAATGCGTGGCCCGCCCGTATCGGCCGCGACGGGACGCTCCATGTTGCGACAAGCTCGTCGGCTTGGGCCTTCGAGCTCGCGAATCTGCAGGCGATGGTGCTCGAGCGGCTCAAAGCAGCGTTCGGCGCGGAGGCTCCGGACAAGGTCGTTTTTGCCCCCGGACGCATTCCGGAGCCGGCCGGCGAGCCCGAGCAGCTCGCCCCCGCCGCTCCCGCTGAGCCCACGCCGGAGGAGCTCGCGAAAGCGCGCGAGCTCGCCTGCTCGGTGTCGGACGCCGAGCTTCGTTTGCACATCGCCCGCGCCGTCGCGGCAGCGCTCGCCCGCGCCCGGTGACGACCGGCGCTTCTGCTACCATTCGGCCAACCTGCAAGCGCTTATTTGCAGGGATTTTTTATGGCTGAAAGCACCTATACCGCTAAGGACATCACGGTTCTGGAGGGCCTGGAGCCGGTGCGGCTCCGGCCCGGTATGTACATCGGGTCAACCGGCTCGCGCGGTCTCCACCACCTCGTCTACGAAGTTCTCGACAACGCAGTCGACGAAGCCCTCGCCGGGCGTAACGACCGGATCGAGCTCACGCTTCATCCCGACAACTCCGTGACGGTGCGCGACTACGGCTC
Organism: Gaiellales bacterium; assembly: GCA_038253945.1. Classification (GTDB taxonomy): domain Bacteria; phylum Actinomycetota; class Thermoleophilia; order Gaiellales; family Gaiellaceae; genus JBBRYW01. The sequence continues at coordinate 214,864 of JBBSGR010000001.1, read as the reverse complement.
GGGCATCCCGATCGACGTGATGGAGGAGCAGGGCCTGCCGGCTCTGACGGTCGTCTTGACGAAGCTCCACGCCGGAGGCAAGTTCGGCGGCGACGGCTACAAGGTCTCGGGCGGACTGCACGGGGTCGGCGTGTCCGTCGTCAACGCGCTCTCGGAGTGGCTCGTCGCCGAGGTGCGCCGCGACGAGAAGATCTACCGCCAAGAGTTCGCCCGCGGCGTGCCCACGACGGAGATGGAGGTGGTGGGCGAGGCGGCCCCGGGCGAGACCGGGACGACGATCTCGTTCCTGGCGGACGCCGAGATCTTCGACGACGCCGACGAGTTCGATTTCTCCGCCGAGACGCTCGCCCAACGTCTGCGCGAATACGCCTTCCTCACGCGTGGGCTGCGGATCGTCCTGACGGACGAGCGCGCCGGGGGCGAGCGGGTCGAGTTCCACTACGAGGGCGGGATCCAGGATTTCGTCAAGCACGTCAACGCGGCGAAGGACGCGATTCACAAGCACGTCGTCTACTTCGAGGGCGATGCGGGCGAGGGCGCAGTCGAGGTGGCGATGCAGTGGAACTCCTCGTACCAGGAGTCGGTCTACACGTTCGCCAACAACATCAACACGCACGAGGGCGGGACGCACCTCTCCGGCTTCAAGGGCGCGTTGACCGGCACGCTGAACAAGTACGCGCGCGAGAAGAGCTTCCTGAAGGACAGGGAGGACAATCTCGACGGCGAGGACGTTCGTGAGGGTCTCGCGGCAGTCATCTCGGTGAAGCTTCGCGAGCCGCAGTTCGAGGGCCAGACCAAGACGAAGCTCGGCAACCCGTGGGTGCGCGGCCTCGTCGAGCAGACCGTGAACCAGAAGCTCGCCGAGTTCTTCGAGGAGAACCCGAACGAGGCCAAGCAAGTGATCATGAAGGCGATTCAGGCTTCCCGCGCTCGCCAGGCCGCGCGCAAGGCGCGGGAGCTGACGCGGCGTAAGGGCGCCCTCGACAGCGCTTCACTTCCGGGCAAGCTGGCGGACTGTCAGATCAATGACCCGGAATCCGCCGAGCTCTACCTCGTCGAGGGAAACTCGGCGGGCGGATCGGCAAAGGACGCTCGCGACCGCACCTACCAGGCGATCTTGCCGCTGCGGGGCAAGGTGATCAACGCCGAGAAGAACCGCATCAACAAGGTGCTCTCGAACCTCGAGATCCAGGCGATGATCACCGCGATCGGCACGGGCATCGGCGACGAGTTCGACATCTCCAAGCTTCGCTACCACCGCGTGATCGTGATGACGGACGCCGACGTCGACGGCTCGCACATCCGCACTCTGATCCTGACGTTTCTTTACCGGAACATGGCCGAGCTCGTCGAGCGCGGCCACATCTACATCGCGGTCCCGCCTCTGTACCGCGTCAAGTTCGGCAACCAGGAGCAGTACGTCGAGAAGGAGTCCCAGTTCGAGGACCTGCTGGTGCGCGAGCGGGTGAAGGACATGACGATCGTGGACTTCGGAGGTGAGGAAGCCCCCTTCACCGAGGCTCGCTGGAGCCGCTTCACGCGCGGGCTCACCGAGTTCGACGGCTGGCTGCAACGGCTCCGCGCCGACTTCGGCAGCGCACCGGCTGACTTCGTGGTCACGCACCGCCTCGTCGAGCTCGACACCCCGGCTCCACCGGAGGTCGCGCAGGCGCTGGCCGGCCTCGACGCCGACGGGTACGACGTCGAGGTGGTCGAGCACGACCTCGAGAGCTTTCGTGCGAGGGTGGTCGAGCGCGAGACGAGTGCGGCCTCGTTCGTCACGGTCCCTGCGGAGTTGCTCGCCTCACCGGTGTATATGAATCTGCGCCGGGCGTACGCGAAGCTCGCCTCGATCGTCGGCCGCCCGCCGTTTCGGATCGTTCACGGCAAGAAGAGCGCGGAAGCGCCCACCTTCGCCGCGCTGCGAGACGGGGCGCTCGCCCTGGCGAAGGAGGGCACGCAGGTGAGCCGCTTCAAGGGCCTGGGCGAGATGAACGCCGACGAGCTGCGCGACACGACGATGGATCCCGCCCACCGGATGCTGATCCGAGTCGACGTCGAGGACGCCGCGACCACAGACGAGATCTTCTCGAAGCTCATGGGCGATCAGGTCGAGCCGCGCCGCGAGTTCATCGAGCAGAACGCCCGCGACGTGAGATTCCTCGATGTCTAAGGTCGCTAACCGGGGGAGTAGGACGTGTCTGAGCTAGGGACCGGCCCGCTCGGGGCTGGGCGCATCGAGCCGCGTGAGCTCGAGCAGGAGATGCGCTCGAGCTTCCTCGACTACGCGATGAGCGTGATCGTCTCGCGCGCTCTGCCCGATGTTCGAGACGGCTTGAAGCCGGTTCACCGCCGTGTCCTGTTCGGGATGCACGAGGCGGGCATGCAGCCGAACCGCCCGTACAAGAAGTGCGCGCGGGTCGTCGGCGACGTGATGGGCTCATATCACCCGCACAGCGACACGGCGATCTACGACACCCTCGTACGCATGGCGCAGCCGTTCTCGCTGCGGTACCCGCTGGTCGACGGACAGGGCAATTTCGGGAATCTCGACGACGATCCCGCTGCCGCGATGAGGTACACCGAGTGCCGCCTCTCACGCATCGCCACGGAGCTGCTGCGCGACATCGACGCGGACACGGTCGACTTCAAGCCGAACTACGACGAGTCTCGCCGCGAGCCGACCGTCCTGCCGTCCCGCTTCCCGAACCTGCTCGTCAACGGGGCCTCCGGGATCGCAGTCGGTATGGCCACGAACATGCCCCCGCACCACCTCGGCGAGACGATCGACGCCGTCCTGGCGATGATCGACGAGCCGGAGATCGACGTCGACCGGCTCTCGCGGCTCGTCAAGGGGCCCGACTTTCCGACGGGCGGAATCATCCTCGGCAGGGAGGGCATCCGCGAGGCCTACCGGTCGGGTCGTGGTCGCATCCTCGTGCGTGCGCGTGCCCACATCGAGGAGCTACGTGGCGGCAAGACCGCGATCGTGGTCAGCGAGCTTCCCTACGGCGTCAAGAAGGGCGGCGACGGGGGCGTGATCAGGAAGATCGCGGATCTCGTGATCGAGAAGACGCTACCCGAGATCTCCGACGTTCAGGATCACTCGGACAAGTCCGGGATGCGGATCCAGATCGATCTCAAGCGGGACGCCGTACCCCAGGTCGTCCTCAACAAGCTCTACAAGCACACGCCGCTCCAGAACACCTTCGGCTACAACGCAGTCGCGCTCGTCGAGGACGTACCGCGCACGCTCTCGCTGCTCGAGCTGATCCGGCACTACCTCGACTACCAGCGCGAGATCGTCACCCGCCGCTCGAAGTACGAGCTGAGGCAGGCGGAAAAGCGCGCCCACGTCCTGCGGGGCTACCTGATCGCGCTCGACAATCTCGACGCCGTCATTGCGCTGATCCGCGGCGCGGCCGACACCGACGGCGCGCGTGTCGGGCTGATGACGAGCTTCGAGCTGTCGGAGATCCAGGCACAGGCGATTCTCGATCTGCGGCTGGCGCGTCTGACCGGCCTCGCGCGCAAGGAGATCGAGGACGAGTACGCCGATCTACAGGAGCGGATTGCCGAGCTACGGGCGATCCTCGGCGACCCCGCCCGGATCGACGGCCTGATCAAGGAGGAGCTGCTCGAGATCAAGGAGATCTACGGACGGACGGACGATCGCCGGACGGAGATCATCGCCGCCGAGGGCGAGTTCGACCTGGAGGACCTGATCGCCGAGGAGGACATGGTGATCGCGATCACGCGATCCGGCTACATCAAGCGGCTCCCGGTGACGACGTACCGCGAGCAGAGGCGCGGGGGGATCGGCGTCATGGGGATGGAGCTGAAAGACGACGACTACATCGAGCACCTGTTCGTCGCCTCGACACACGACTACCTGCTCTTCTTCACCTCGGTCGGCAAGATCTACCGGCTAAAGGTGCACGAGCTGCCACTCGGCTCGCGTCAGTCGAAAGGCCGGGCGATCGTCAACCTGCTGCCGTTTCGGCAGGACGAGAAGACCCGCGCAGTGATCGCGACTCGCGATTTCCGCGAAGCCGAGTACCTCCTCCTGGCGACGAGAAAGGGCGTCGTCAAGAAGACTCGCTTCGAGGACTACAACACGCCGCTCAAGGCAGACGGGATCATCGCGATTCGCCTCCGGGAGGACGACGAGCTGGTCGATGTCCTGCACTCGACCGGTGACGAGGACATCCTGCTCGTCTCGCGCAAGGGGCAGGCGATCCGCTTCCACGAGACCGAGGCGCGGCCGATGGGGCGGTCGACCGAAGGAGTCCGCGGCATGAAACTGCGGCCGGGAGACGAGGTCATCAACGCCAGCATCGCGCGAAACGACGCTGAGCTGCTGGTCGTAACCGAGAACGGTTTCGGTAAGCGGACGCGGATCGACGAGTATCCGGTGAAGGGTCGCGGCGGGCTCGGAGTCAAGACGGTTCAACTGACCGAGGCGAAGGGCCAGCTCGCCGGCGCCCACGTGATTCGCGAGGGGTATGCCGTGATGCTGATCTCGACCGGCGGGACCGTGATTCGCATGCCTGTAGAGGGCATCCGCCGCACCGGGCGCTCGGCGCAGGGCGTGATCGTGATGAGGCTCCGTGAGGGCGAGCGGGTCTCGAGCCTCGCGCCGGTCGTCGAGGCCGAGAGCGCCGATGTGATCGAGCCCGACGCGGTAGCCGGCGAGCAGCCGCCTGGCGAGATTCTCGGCTAGGCCGCGGTCCTCAAGATTCCCGCCGCCTCCTCGGGGTCGAGTGTGTTGATGTAGACACCCGCGCCGAGCTCGAGGCTCGCGGGAATGGTCAGGCGCGGCACGACCTCGATGTGCCAGTGCCCCTCCGCCCCGAACGGCTCGGCGTGCAGCCACGCGTTCAGGGGAATCGGACCGTTGACCGCGTGGAGGCGTCGCACCGCCTCACCGAGCAGGCGCAAGGCCGCGGGCAGGTCGCCCCCAAAGCCGGCGCTCTCGTGAGCTCGCGGGGCGATCAGGAGCTCGAATGCGGTTCGGCTCGCATACGGGCAAGTGACGGCCAGGCCGCCCTCCTCGATCACAACGCGCTCGGGCGTGTCGAGCCGCAGCAGTGAGCAGACAGCACACCCGCGTGCGCCTCGCTCGGCCGCTACGAGCGGCGGCTCGCAAGGCAAGGGAACGAGTTGCGAATGAGAATGCGGCAGGCTGGCGCCGGCGTCTCGCCCCTCGTTCACGACCGCCTGGACGTAGTTGAAGCCCGCCGCGGCGGCCGCCTGGGCCCGCTCGCTCCAGGCGCGTGCGACGAGCTCGAGCTCGCCGCCGCTCAATTCGGCGAGCGAGCGAGTGTGTCGTGCCGAATGGATCACGACCTCGTGCCGGTCGAACGCCGGGTACTTGTTGGGCACGACCCGAACCTGCCAGCCGGGCGTGTTCGGGGCGCGGCCCGCGCCGGCGATCGCATATGTCTCGGGCGGCGTGCGCTCCTCGCGCCCCTCACAGAAGGGGCAGGCGTCGAGCTGCTCCCGTGACTCGATCTCGATTCGCCCGCGTGCGGCGCCGGGGCGCAGCTCCCGCTGCGGGGCAATCGCGACGAGGCGGCCCGAGAGCGGATCCCGGCGGAGGCTCTCCGTCAGGTGCCCGAAGCGTCCCGCCGGCGCTCCATGAACGGCTTGATCAGGTCAATCGGAGCCGGGAAGACGATTGTCGTCGACTGCGACGATCCGAGCTCGAGCAGCGTCTGCAGGTAGCGCAGCTGGAGCGCGATCGGATGATCCTCGATCACGAGCGCCGCGTCCTTCAGGCGCTCAGAGGCCTGGAACTCGCCCTCTGCATTGATTACCTTCGCCCGCCGCTCGCGCTCTGCCTCCGCCTGACGCGCCATCGCTCGCTGCATGCCCGACGGAATCTCGACGTCCTTCACCTCGACGATCGAGACCTTGATTCCCCACGGTGAGGTGGCCTCGTCGATGATCTCCTGCAGGATCGCGTTGATCTTGTCCCGCTCGGAGAGCAGCTCGTCCAATAGATGCTGGCCGAGCACCGACCGTAGCGTCGTCTGCGCGATCTGGGAGGTGGCGTTCATGAAGTTCTCGATCTGCACGATCGCGGCCTTCGGCTCGACGATCCGGAAGTAGGCCACCGCGTTGACCCGCGCGGGCACGTTGTCCTTCGTGATCACCTCCTGCGGCGGAATGTTCAGCGTGATCGTCCGGAGGTCGACCTTGACCATCCGGTCGACGATCGGGATGAGCAGGAACAGGCCTGGCCCCTTCGGCGGATCGAGCAGGCGGCCGAGCCGGAAGACGACGCCGCGCTCGTATTCCCGGGCGACCTTGAGTGCCGAGAAGAGGAAGAGCAGGACGAGAAAGGCGATTGCGGCGAGGACGATCAGGGCGGCCACGGAGAGTCCTTTCCGAGCGGGGAGAAGTGCCGGGATCCTACGCCGTTACACCTGCACTTGCTCGCGGCGCCCGACCGGCCGCACGTCGAGCACGAGCCCGTCGCCGACATGCTCCACCCGGACGCGCTCGCCCGGTGAGAGCTGCTCCCCCGCCACGGGGCGCGCCCGCCATAGCTCCCCGCGCACGAAGACCTGGCTTCCGCCGCGCACCTCACCCAGCTCTCCGACCATCGTCTGCACTCCCACGGTCACCGGGCGACGCCTGACGGCGACGGCCTTTGAGACGGCAATGGCCCACAGCCCTCCGAGGCCGACCGCGGTCAGCACGACGAGCGGCGTATTCGTGTGGTACGGGGACGGCGCGTTCCTGAACAGCATCACCCCTCCGACCGCCAGGCTCGTCAGGCCGGCCACCGTCAGGGCGCCGTGGCTCGTCACGTGCGCGTCGGCCACGAGCAGGCCGACGCCGAGCAGGAGCAGGAGCAGCCCGGCCCAGCTGATTGGCAGCACCGAGAAGCCGAAGAGGGCGGTGAGTAGCGACACGGCTCCGAGCGCGCCGGGCAGGACGACTCCGGGATGGAAGACCTCGTACCCGAGTCCTGCGAGTCCTGCGAGGAAGAGCAGCGTGATGATGTTCGGGTCGATCAGGGTGTTGAGGAGCCGCGTGAAGAAGCCCGGCCGCACTTCGACGATCTCCGCTCCACGCGTGTGCAGCACGTAGTGGTTCGGCTTGGTGACGCGGCCGTCGATTCTGTCGAGCAGCGTCGGCAAGTCGGGCGCGACGAGGTCGATCACGTTCATGCGCAGCGCCTCGTCCGCGGTCAGGTTCGAGGCCTTCCGCACCGCGGCGTCCGCCCACTTCGCGTTGCGACCGTGCTCGCGCGCCAGCGCGCGGAGCTTGGCGGCGAAGTGGTTGATCACCTTGCGCCGAAGGTCGCTGCCGAGGTTTCCGCCGCTCCCGTCGATCGGCGTCGAGGAGCCGATGTTCGTCGTGGGGGCCATCGCCAGCACGTCGGCAGCCTCCGCCACGAAGACGCCGGCAGAGGCCGCACCGGCGCCCGCCGGCGAGACGTACGCGATCACCGGCACCTTCAGGGAGAGCTCCTTCTCGTAGATCCTCTCCATCGAGCTGGAGAGCCCGCCCGGCGTATCGAGCAGGATCACGACGGCGTCGTAGCGACCCTTCTGCGCGCGGTCGAGCTGGTGGTTGACGTAATCCTGCGTTGCAGGGTTGATCTCGAGCCCGAAGTGGACGGCCAGAACTCGAGGACGGTCCTGGCCCAGGGCCGGAGTAGGGAGAACGAAGAAAGCCGCCACGAGGAGCGAGGCCCAAAATCCCCGCAAGAGAGGGCGTTTCACGGCTGTAAGAATTCTATCAATGCGAGCGCAGAGACTTGCGCCGCCCGAGCGGCTTTGCGACCGTAGTTGCGTCGAGCTCGTGCGCCTTCTCTTCACCGCATTCCTAGCCGCTCTCGCGCTCCCGGGTCTCGCCTGGGCGACTGCGCCGACCTTCGTCGCCCGCGATCTGCCGCTCCACGGCCGCACGCTCGCCGGCGTCGAGGCACCGCTTCGCTTCGACCTCGTCGGCCTGCACTGGCAGGGCCGCGGGACGGTCCGCTTCCGCACGCGCTCGCTCGGCGGGCACTGGAGTGCCTGGCAACGCGGCGCCCCCGAGGCTGAGGATCAGCCCGACCGGAGCAGTCCCGAGGCTCGCCGCCGCCGGGGCTGGCGGCTCGGCAATCCTTTCTGGGCAGGCCCGTCGGACCGAATCGAGTACCGCGTCTCAGCCGGGATTCGCCGCCTCCGTGCCAACTACGTTCGCAGCCCCATGCTCGACGTCCCGCTGCGGGCGACCTCGGTAGCCGCCTCGCCGGCGATCATGACGCGCTCCACCTGGGGCGCGGCCGAGTCGATTCGGCGCAGCCACCCCGAATACGCGGCTGCTCTCCGTCTGGCAGTTGTCCACCACACGGCGGGCTCGACCAACTACAGCCGTGCCGAGTCGCCCGCGATCGTACGGGCGATCGAGGTTTACCACGTCAAGGGAAACGGCTGGAACGACATCGGCTACAACTTCCTCGTCGACAAGTACGGGCAGGTCTTCGAAGGCCGGTACGGCGGTATAGCCCGAAACGTCGTAGGAGCACACGCGCAGGGGTTCAATACGGGGTCGGTCGGAGTCTCGCTGCTCGGAAGCTACGACTCGACGTCGCCCTCCGCCGCCGCGACGGCCGCCCTCGTCCGCCTGCTGGCCTGGCGGCTGGATCTCGGGCATGTCGATCCGATCTCGACGCTGACCTACCTCTCGAACGGGAACCCGCGCTTCCCCACCGGCGCCCCGGTCTTTCTCCGCGCGGTCTCCGGCCACCGTGACACCGGCTTCACCACGTGTCCCGGGAATGCGCTCTACCGGAGGATCAGCTCCCTCGCCCAGGGAGTCGCGAAGACGGGTCTGCCCAAGCTCTACTCGCCGAGCGTGACCGGCTCGATCGGCGGCCGGATGCGCTTCAGGGCGCGCCTCTCGTCCGCTCTCCCGTGGATCGTGACGATCGGGAGCCCAGGTGGGAAGGTGGCCTCGGGCGCGGGCACCTCGGCGGCGGTCGACTGGACCTGGGATGCGCGAAAGGTCCCTCGTCAGAGGTACGGATACACCATCACCGCGGGCCCGGTGTTGAGGGGCGTGCGGGGCATCGTCGGAGTCAAGGCAACGACGTCGCCTCCCCCCACACCACCGCCGGCTCCCAGGCTGCCGCTCATCGGCACGCTCGGCGTGACGCCGACCCTGCTGACGCCGAACGGAGACGGGGTGGACGACGTCGCCACGGTGGCTTACACGCTAGGGAGCGCGGCCGCGGTGACGGCGACGCTGACCGACTCCTTCGGCGCGACGGTCGCAACGCTCTTCGCCGCCTACCAGACGGGCGGCAAGCAGTCCTTCACGCTCGTGCCGGAAGGAGTTCTCCCCGGTGTCTACACGCTGGTGGTGAGCGCCTCGGGAGACGACGGCCGTCAGGCAGCCGCGAGCGCGACGCTTCAGATCGCCTGAACCCGCAGCCACGTGAGGTAGCGGCGCTCGAAGCAGTCGAGCAAGGTCACCAGCAGCTCGACCCGGTCGACCGCGTGATCGAGCTCGAGCAGGAGGGAGGTCGCTCGCCCGTAGAGCTCCTCCGGCAGTTGCCCGACCGTAACGTTGACGTTCATGCCGACGCCGAGGACGATCCTGCCGTCGCTCGCCTCGGCGAGAATGCCCGCGACCTTGCGTCCGCCGAGCAGCACGTCGTTCGGCTCCTTGACCCGCGGCTCGAGCCCCGTGACGGACGCGATCGCCTCAGCGCACGCTCTTCCTGCGACGAGTGAGAGCTCCGCCCAGACGGCAGGCGGAAGCGGCGGACGCAGGACGAGCGAGCACAGGACACCGGAGCGGGGTGGCGCGATCCAGCGCCGCCCGAGCCGGCCGCGGCCCTCGGTCTGCTCCTCGGCGACCGCGACTGCCCCCTCGAGCGCGTCCAGGGGAAGGAGCCGCTGCGTCGAGTGGCACCTCTCCACGTAGGTGTACGGTCTTCCGAAGCGGCCGCGTAGCCGCGGCAGCACGGCCTCCGGCGACAGCCGGTCCTCCTGCAAATCTGTCGCGTCCACGCTTGCCACTCCCTGCGTCCTTGCCTAGCACCACGGATCGCGACGTCCACCGCGGCGACTGTCCGGACGGCCCTTAGACTAGATCTCCGAATGATGACCGTACCCTTTGGCCGCGAGCAGATCGAGCAGATCTTGCCTCACCGGAAGCCGTTCCTCTTGATCGACGAGGTGCTCGAGCTGGAGCCTGGCGCGCGTGTGCGCGCACGCAAGAGGGTGCGCGAGGACGAGTGGTACCTTCCCGGCCACTTCCCGGGCCGGCCGGTGATGCCCGGCGTGCTGCTCGTCGAGGCGATGGCGCAGACGGGGGCCGTCCTGGTGCTCTCGAGCGACGAGAACAGAGGCAAGCTCGCCCTGTTCGCCGGAATCGACAGCTGTCGATTCAAGCGAATCGTGGAGCCGGGTGACGAGCTCGACTTGACGTGCGACCTCGAGCGCGTCCGCGGTCCGATCGGGCGTGGCCACGCCACAGCGTCCGTAGACGGCAAGCTCGCCGCGCGTGCCGTCCTCACCTTCGCGGTCGACCGGTGATCAGCTGCGTCTCGAAGAACGGGTCACGAGTCTCGATCACCGGCATTGGCGCCTATGCGCCGGAGCGCATCCTGACGAACGGCGAGCTCGCCACGATGGTCGACACGTCCGACGAGTGGATCCGCGAGCGCACCGGCATCCGGGAGCGGCGAATCGCGGCGCCCGAGCAGGCGATGACAGACCTCGCCCTGCCGGCGGCGCGGCAGGCGTTGGCGCAGGCGCACGTAGACCCGGCCTCCCTGGACTACATAGTGGTCGCAACGGTGACGCCAGACACGATGTTTCCGACGACGAGCGCGCTCCTGGCGGACATGCTCGGCGCCCCGGACGCTGCCGCTTACGATCTGCTCGCCGGCTGCACGGGCTTCATGTACGCCCTGGTCCAGGCCTACAGCGTCGTTGCGTCTGGCCTGGTGAGCCGGGCGCTCGTGGTGGGCGGCGACGTTCTCTCGCGAATCATCAACTGGCGCGACCGCTCGACCTGCGTCCTCTTCGGCGACGGTGCGGGCGCCGTTGTCGTGGAGCGTGTGGGCGGGGAAGGGGGGTTCCTCGGCTTCGAGCTCGGCGCCGACGGTGCTGGTGGTGCGCACCTCACCTTGCCCGCCGGGGGGTCACGGCTGCCGGCGAGCGCAGAGACCATCGCAGGGGAGCGGCACTTCGTGCGGATGAACGGCCCGGAGGTGTACCGCTTCGCGACACGGGTTCTCGTCTCGTCGGCGCAGAAGGTGCTCGCGGAGTGCGGCCGCTCTATCGACGAAGTCGACGTGTACGTGCCTCACCAGGCGAACGTTCGCATCATCGATCATGCGATTCGCCTGCTCGGCATCCCGAAGGAGCGCGCCGTCGTTAATGTTGATCGCTATGGCAACACGTCCTCAGGCTCGATTCCGCTCGCACTCGTCGACGCCGCGAATGACGGGCGCCTGCAAGATGGAGCGCTCGTCCTGATGACTGGAATGGGCGCGGGTCTGACGTGGGGATCAGCGTTGCTGGAATGGACGAACCGGGTAGGGAGCACGGCATGACGACACGCTCCGCGTCCGGGATCGCCGGAGGAAACGACTCGACGGATCAAGCACGGGCTCCGCAGCAGCTACGAAGGTGAGGGTATGACGACACGCTCCGCGCCCGGGATCGCCGGAGAGCACGACTCGACTGGTCGAGCGCCGGCTCCGCAGCAGCTACGAAGGTGATGGAATGACAAAGGTGGCATTCTGTTTTCCCGGCCAGGGCTCCCTCGAGGAAGGCATGGGTCGCGAGATCGCCGAGGCCGTCCCCGAGGCGATGGAGGTTTTCGAGCGATCGAGCGAGGCGTCAGGTCTCGATCTGAAGAAGCTCTGCTTCCACTCCCCGCTCGAGGAGCTGGTCGAGACCGAGGTACAGCAGCCCGCGCTGGTCGCGACGAGCCTTGCCGTGCTTGCTGCGCTCAAGCAGCGAGGGATCGAGCCGGACTACGTCGTCGGCCACTCGGTCGGCGAGTTCGCAGCGCTTGCAGCGGCGTCGGTGATGGGTACCGAGGACGCGGCCGCCCTCGTTCGTGAGCGTGGTCTCGCGATGGCGGAAGCCGCCCGCCAGCATCCCGGCTCGATGGCGGCGATTCTCGGGCTCGACGACGAGGTTGTCGAGCAGCTCTGCCGGCGGATCCTCGGTGTGTGGCCGGCGAACTACAACTGCCCGGGTCAGATTGTGGTATCCGGCGAGGACGGCTCCGTCGAGGAGTGCTGCGAGCAAGCCGCCGAGCAGGGTGCGCGGCGTACCGTGAAGCTTCGAGTCTCGGGCGCTTTCCACAGCCCGCTCGTAGCGCGAGCCGCCGATCGGCTGCGCCCCGCGATCGAGCGCGTCCGCTTTCACGATCCGACGGCGCCGTTCATGTCGACGGTGACCGCGAAGATCGAGCCCGCGCAGCGCCTCGGCACGCTGCTCGTCGATCAGCTCACGGCGCCGGTCCGGTTCACCCAGGCGGCACGCGAGCTCGCGCGTGAGGGCGTTCGCACGTTCGTCGAGGTCGGCCCCGGGAACGTTCTGTCCGGCCTGATCAAGCGGATCGACCGGAACGTGAAGACGGTCAACGTCAGCAACGTGGCGAGCCTGAAGAAGGCCATAGAGACCCTGTCGGCCGGCTAGATGGTCGAGGGGACTTTCCAGCGGCGCTCGAAGTTCCGGCACTAACTGTGGCAGGGGCTGCTTTCGCTTCGCTCGAGGGCAGGCAGGCGCTTGTCACCGGAGGCTCACGTGGCATCGGGCGCGCGATCGTCGGCGAGCTGACCGCCGCGGGGGCATCCGTGACTCTGTCCTACCGGGCCGGCCGGGAGGAGGCCGAGCAGGTTGCCTCCGAGTCGGGAGCGCGCGCCGTCCAGGCCGACGTCTCGGACGCCGAGCAAGCACGCGCGCTTGTCGAGCAGGCAGGCGAGCTCGACATCCTCGTGAACAACGCCGGCGTCACGCGCGACGGCATGATCGCCCGAATGCCCGACGCCGACTGGGAGACGGTCCTCGACACGAATCTCGGTGGCGCGTTCTTCACCTGCCGCGCGGTCGCGCGCGGGATGATGCGCAGGCGGACCGGCTCGATCGTCAACCTGACCAGTATCGTCGGCCTGCACGGGAACCCGGGCCAGACGAATTATGCAGCTTCGAAGGCTGGAATCATCGGCCTCACGAAGTCCCTGGCGCGGGAGCTCGGCTCGCGCGGCGTGCGCGTCAACGCGATAGCTCCCGGCTACGTCGACACGCGCCTGACGCGGGAGCTACCAGAGGAGCTGCGGCAGGTGATGCTCGCGAACACGCCGCTCGGCCGCCTCGGCGACCCACGGGACATCGCGGGCGCGGTACGCTTTCTCTGCTCCGACGAGGCTTCGTTCATCACGGGCGAGGTACTGCTCGTCGATGGCGGACTGGGCATGTGATGGGCGTCTACGGTGTCAGCGCGAACGGGCGGCGGCGAGTCGTCATCACCGGTCTCGGCTGCGTGACGCCGCTGGGCAGCGACTTGGAGTCGACCTGGGCAGGGCTGACCGCCGGCGAGTCGGCGGCTGGCGAGATCACACACTTCGACCACAGCGGCTATCCGGTCCATTTCGCCTGCGAGGTCAGTGGCTTCGATCCGACGATCTGGATCGAGAAGCGGACCGCGCGGCGGATGGACCGCTTCGCACAGATGATCGTGTCGGCGGCTCGGCAGGCCGAGCAGGACGCGGGCATCGACATCGCACGGCACCCCGACCGGATCGGCGCCTCGATTGCAACCGGCATAGGCGGTCTCCAGGCGTATCAGGACTGTTACGACGTGCTGAGAGACCGGGGCCCGGATCGGGTCAATCCTTTCTCGATTACGGCGATCATCCCGAACATGGGTGCCGCCTGGGTCTCGATGGAGCTCGGGACGCAGGGGCCGCTCTCGTCGCAGTGCACCGCCTGTGCAGCCTCGAACATGGCGATCGGAGAAGGTGCCGACGCGATTCGGCTCGGCCGTGCGGACGTGATGCTGTGCGGCGGCACCGAGGCGCCGATCACGCGCATCGGCATTGCCGGCTTCGGCGCCATGCGGGCGCTGTCGCGGCGGAACGACGACCCCAAGCGAGCCAGCCGCCCCTTCGACGCCGGCCGGGACGGCTTCGTCATGGGCGAGGCCGGCGCCGTCGTCGTACTGGAGGAGCTCGAGCATGCCCGTGACCGTGGCGCAAAGATCTATGCAGAGCTGCTCGGCTACGGGGTGTCGTCGGACGCCGCTCACATCACCGAGCCGGACCCGAGCGGCGAGAACCCGGCGCGGGCCATGCGGATGGCATTCGGCGACGCTGGCATCGACCCGGTAGACATCGGCTACATCAACGCTCACGGGACGTCGACCCCGCTCGGGGACGCGAGCGAGACCAGAGTGATCAAGCTCGCTCTCGGCGAGGATGTTGCGGCCAAGGTGCCGATTTCCTCGACGAAGGGCGCGACCGGTCACTGCCTCGGAGCGGCCGGGGCGGTCGAGGCGATCTTCACCGTTCTGGCCGTCGAGCGCGGCGTCCTGCCGCCGACGATCAACTACGAGTCGGCCGATCCCGAGTGCGACCTGGACTACATCCCGAACGAATCCCGCAGGGCCGATATTCGCGTCGGCGTGTCGAACTCGTTCGGCTTCGGCGGTCACAACGCCTGCATCGTGGTGGCCCGCTTCGAGGAGCAGCCCGGCTGAACCGAGCCGGGTAACCTCGCCACAGTGACGACTGCCGCAGGTTCCTCGCGCTGGGCGACGTTCGACTGCTACGGAACGCTGATCGACTGGAACGGCGGCATCAGGGCCGAGCTCGAGCGTCTCTTCGGCGTCGAGCGCGCGCCCGGCCTGCTCGTCCGCTACCACGAGATCGAGCCGGAGCTCCAGGCCGACTACCGCAGCTACCGCGAGGTGATGACGCTGGCGCTGTTCCGGCTGGCCGAGGAGGAAGCGGTGCAGATTCCCGAGGGCGAAGGGGCAGCTCTGGCGCAGGCGCTTCCCGGATGGGCGCCCTTCCCCGAGGTCCGCGCGGCTCTCGAGGATCTGCGGGTCCGGGGCTGGAAGCTTGCGATTCTCTCGAACTCGGACCGAGACCTGATCGACGCCTCGCGCGCCCAGATCGGCGTTCCGATCGACGCCACGGTCGTGGCCGAGGACGTCGGCTCGTACAAGCCCGAGCTCGCCCACTGGGAGCGCTTCTTCTCGGAAACGACCGCCGACCGTGCGCGCCACGTGCACGTGGGTGCGAGCCAGTTCCACGACATCGCGCCCGCTCGGGAGCTGGGCCTCCGGAGCGTCTGGATCAACCGGCTCGGAGAGCAGGGGGCAGTCGAGCCGGATCGCGAGCTGCCTGACCTCGGCCGGCTACCGGACACGGTCGACGAGCTGGTCGCTGCGTAGCACAGACGGTGCGGCCTGAGCTTCAGATCCGGATCCCGACCGAGTCCGATGCCTCCGTCATCTCGGCGATCTGCAACGAGGTCACACGCGAGCTGTACGACGCGGGCGACGTGCACGAGCGAGAGGTACGTAGCTGGTTCGCCCTGCCTGACCTCGGGATGTTTCTGGCCGAGCGCGGCGGCCGCGCAGTCGGCTATGTAGACGTCGGGAGCGACGGCGACGGCGCCCGCTTCCCGCTCGACCTTCGAGTCGCGCTCGGCGACGGACGGCGGGAGGTGGCGGCAACCCTGATCCGGGCCGCGGAGCGCTGGGCGGCCGAGCGCGGGAAGCCCGATTCGCTCGCACGCGGGTACGTCGCCCAGCGCGACCATGAGGTGGCCCACTCCTTTGTTGAAGCGGGATACCACCCGATCCGGCACTCCTTCCACATGGAGATCGACTTGCCGAAGCGCCCCGAGGAGCCGGGCTGGCCGGAAGGAGTCAGCGTTCGCTCCTTCGACCGGGAGCGCGACGAGGCTGCGGTCTACGAGTGCGTCCAGGAGTCGTTCGCGGACCACTGGGACTACCACCGGATCCCGCTCGAGGAGTGGCGCCGCTTCTCGCTACTGCGGGCAGACTTCGACGCGGCGCTGTGGTGGCTTGCCGAAGCGGACGGCTCGCTCGCCGCGGTCTGCCTCAACGCCTGGCACTTCTCCGGCGATCGCACGTTCGGCTGGGTGGGGACGCTTGGCGTGCGCCGGCCGTGGCGACGATGCGGCTTGGCGCTTGCGCTCCTGTTGCACTCGTTCGCCGACTTCAAGCATCGCGGCGCCACGCGCGTCGGTCTCGGCGTCGACGCCGAGAACACGACGGGTGCCGTCCGGCTCTACGAGCGAGCCGGCATGCGCCCGGTTCGCCGCCACGACACGTACGAGAAAGCCCTGGCGCCGGCCTGCTCCAGCCCGGCCGCCGGTTCGTGAGCACCCTACGGGTCTGGGATCGCCGGAATGACGCCTCCGGTCGTCAATCGCCCGCTCCGCATGATCCTCAACAGGTTGCCCCATGAGCAGTCTGCGCGCGAAGTGCCCCGACTGCAAGGGTTACACCGCAGTTGCACTCGGCCCCGAGTACCAGTGCCACGCTTGCGGGCGCGATTTTGCCGCCGGGCTGGTCCGTGTCCCCCGCGCCTGGGGGGAGGGGGGCGAGCGAATGGCGGAGGCTGCCCGGTTACCGCTTCCGTACCCGGAGGCAGCCGTCGTCGCAGAGGGCTCGCCGGCAGCGCAAGCCGTCGGAGTGGCCCTCGACCTGCCGGAACGCCCGGTCGTGCTCGGAGGCTGCTGCGCTGCTCATGTCGGAGCCGTCGAGGCGCTGGCGGCGCGGCACGGGCGGATTGCCCTCGTCTGGCTCGACGCTCACGGCGACCTCAATACGCCGGAGACCTCGCCGTCGGGGAATGAATGGGGGATGGCGCTCCGCACAGTGCTCGACTCGGGGGCCGTAGAGACGGAGGACGTCGTCCTGCTGGGCGCGCGAGCGCTCGACCCGCCGGAGCGGGAGTACATCGCGCGTAGCGGGCTCTCCACCTCGCCGGATCACCTGGCCGGGGTGCTCGCGGGCACGAGCGGCGTCTACGTGGCGATCGACTTCGACGCGCTCGACTCGGATCAGGTTGCCCCGTTCATGCCCGAGCCCGGCGGCGTGTCACTGGACGAGGCCGAAGTCCTCCTCCGGAGAGTGGCCGGTGGTGCGGCCGTTCTCGGCGCCGGTCTTTCTGGACTCACGGCCGACGGACGGAACACCGAGCCGTCGCGCCGTCTGCTCGCGGCGCTCGGCCTCTAGAGAAAGGCCCGGCCGGACTAGACTCCGACGTCCATGGCCGAGGAACGAATCGCCGTCTCGATCGAGCACACTCACGCGCCCGCGCTCAGTGGCAAGCCGCACCCCAACACCTGCCCGTCCTGTGGGTCGCACTACCGCGACGACGAACTGGATGCAAACCTCCGCGTCTGCCCGCACTGCAAGCACCACTTTCCGGTTTCCGCACGCGCCCGGATCGCGCAGCTGGTGGACAGCGGAAGCTTCACAGAGGAAGCGGCAGAGCTCCGCTCGGACGATCCGCTCGATTTCTTCGACCTCCGCCCCTACACGGAGCGCCTGGCGGAGGCGGAGGTCAAGACTGGCCTTGGCGACGCGATGATGATCGGGCAGGCGCAGATCGAGCGCCAGCCCTGTCAGCTCGCCGTGATGGACTTCGGCTTCATGGGCGGGTCGATGGGGAGCGTCGTCGGCGAGAAGTTCTCTCGTGCCTGCGAGGGCGCCGCGGAGCGCGGCGAGCCGCTCGTCTCGGTCACGACCTCGGGTGGCGCCCGCATGCAGGAGGGCATCCTCTCGCTCATGCAGCTACCCAAGACTGTGTGCGCGGTGGCCGATCTCCACGATGCGGGCGGCGCCTTCATCAGCGTCATGGCCCATCCGACGACGGCCGGTGTTCTCGCGAGCTTCGCGAGTCTCGGCGACGTCGTGATCGCCGAGCCGGGGTCGCTCCTCGCGTTCACGGGTCCGCGGGTCGTGCAGCAGACGACACGCGAGAAGCTGCCGGAGGACTTCGGGCTAGCCGAGTCCAATCTGCGTTTCGGCCACCTCGACGCGATCGTCCCGCGGCTCGAGCTCCGCCCCTACGTCGGGCGGCTGCTCCGCCTTTTCGCCAATGCCGAGTGAGGCCGAGTCCAACCTGCGCGAGCGGCTGAGCAGGCTGCGGAGGCTGCGTCTGCTCGGCCGTACCGGTGTCGAGGTCGAGGTCGATCGCCTCGAGCGGCAGCTCCAGCGGATCGTTGCCGAGCCGGCCGACGACGAGATCTGGCGCTCCGTCGAGCTTGCCCGCCACGAGGAGCGCCCCTACACGCTCGACTATCTCGAGCGGCTGCTGGACGACCTCGTGGAGCTGCACGGCGATCGGGGCCGTGCCGACGACGCCGCCCTCGTCTGCGGGCTCGGCCGCTTCGACGGGAGAACGGTGGCTTTCATCGGGCACCAGAAGGCCCGCGACCTGCGCGAGCGCCAGCGGCGGAACTTCGGCATGGCCCACCCCGAGGGTTACCGCAAGGCGATGCGCGTGATGGAGCTCGCCGGCCGTCACCATTTTCCGCTGCTCACGTTCGTCGACACCCCGGGCGCATATCCCGGCCTTGCCGCCGAGCAGCACGGCCAGGGCGGCGCGATCGCCCAGGCGCAATCCGTGCTGGCCCGGCTCGAGGTTCCGACGATCGCCTCGATCATCGGCGAGGGGGGATCCGGCGGCGCCATCGCGATCGCGCTCGCGGACCGAGTCCTGATGCAGGCGAACGCGATCTACTCGGTGATCTCGCCGGAGGGTTGTGCCGCGATCCTGTGGCGCGACCAGGATCAGAAGGAGAAGGCGGCCGCGGCGTTCAAGCCCGACGCCGGGCACTGCCTCGAGCTCGGTGTCGTCGACACGGTCGTCGCCGAGCCGGAGGGTGGCGCTCATACAGATCACGACGAGGCCGCGCGCCTCCTCGGCGAGGCGATCCGGGACGCGCTCTCAGACGTGAACGGCGTGAGCGGAGACGAGCTCACGCGGCGCCGCAGGCAGCGGTTCCGGGCGATGGGCGTCTACGCGCTGCATACCTGAATCCACATCATCCACAGGGTTATCCCCCACTCTCAGAGCCAGCTTCCAGTCGGTTTGCCATGTCTCACACTGGTTCGGAGAGATTTCGTAGCGGTCCGGAACGGAGCGTGACACAAGACCGGTGGCGAAGCTCGAAGACTATCGGCGCAAGCGAGACCCCAAACGGACGCCCGAGCCTTTCGGCGGCCGCAAGCCGGGGAAGAGGCCGATCTTCGTCATTCACCGCCACGATGCGCGACGGCTGCACTACGACCTGCGGCTCGAGCGCGACGGCGCGCTAGCGAGCTGGGCCGTGCCGAAGGGCATGCCGCTCGAGCCGGGCGAGCGGCACCTGGCAGTCCACGTCGAGGATCATCCGCTCGAGTACGCGACCTTCGAGGGTGAGATTCCGCAGGGCCAGTACGGCGCGGGTCAGGTGGACATCTGGGACGAGGGGACGTACGAGCTGGTCGAGGAGAAGCGCGACGGCGGTCTCACGTTCCGGCTTGCCGGTGAGCGGCTGCAGGGAGTCTGGACTCTCGTGTCGGCGAGGCTCTCGGGAGAGGAAAAGAACTGGCTGCTCATGCGCAAGCGAGACGAGCAGGTCTCGCCCGCGGCGGAAAGGCGCGAGTACGAGCCGATGCTGGCGACTCTCGCGGAGAGGGTTCCGGCCGGCTCAGGCTGGCTGTTCGAGGTGAAGTGGGACGGCTACCGCGCGATCACGCGGCTGCACGGAGGCGAGGCCGAGCTTCGCAGCCGCAGAGGAAACGACCTGACCAAGCGCTTCTCGTCGGTCGCGAAGGAGCTACCCAAGGCGTTGAAGACGCCCGATCTCGTCGTCGACGGGGAGGTGTGCGCGCTCGACGAGCAGGGCCGCGCCAGTTTCTCGGCGATGCAGCAGGGAAAGGCGGACACCCCGCTCGTGCTGTTTCTGTTCGACTTGCTCGAGCTCGAGGGCGAGTCGCTCGTAGACCGTCCGCTTACGCAGCGCCGCCGCCGCCTCGAGGAGCTGCTCGATCGGCGTAACCGAACGGTGCAGCTGTCCGAGGCGTTCGACGACGGCGACGCGCTGATGGCCGTCGCGGCGGAGCAGGGCCTCGAGGGCGTGGTCGCCAAGCGGGCCGACTCCCGCTACCTGCCGGGGAGGCGGACGCGCGATTGGATCAAGGTCAAGACTCATGGTCGCGAGGAGTTCGTGATCGCCGGCTACACGAAGGGTCAGGGGCGGCGCTCGTCGAGCTTCGGCTCACTCGTGCTCGCGGTTCACCGCGACACCGAGCTCTCCTATGCCGGGAACTGCGGTACCGGCTTCGACGAGCGGGAGATCGCGCGGCTGCTCGTAAAGCTCGAGCCGCTGAGACGGGAGACCTCGCCGTTCGCCGTCTCTCCGAAGCTGCCGAAGGTCCGTCGAGGCGACGTCGTGTGGGTCGAGCCCGAGCTCGTCTGCGAGGTCGAGTTCGCCGAGTGGACGCACGACGGCCACCTGCGCGCGCCCGTATACAAAGGGTTGCGCGAGGACAAGACGGCTGCCCGAGTGCGGCGCGAGGAGCCGATCGCGAGCGAGCTGCGAAGCGGGGCGCGCGTCGTCAAGCTCTCGAACCTCGACAAGCCCTTCTGGCCGGAGGAGGGGATCACCAAGGGCGACCTTCTGACCTACTACCGCGCGGCAGCGCCCGTTCTGGTGCCGCACCTGGTCGACCGCCCCTTCACGCTGAAGCGATACCCCGACGGCTGGCGGGGCGGGCACTTCTTCCAGAAGGACGCCCCGAAGTACATGCCGGAGTGGATCAAGCGGGTCCCGTACCTGGCCACGACGCGCGAGACGCCGAGGCGCACGCGCCGGATCGAGGTACCGCTCGTCAACGACGAGCTCGCGCTGCTCTGGATGGTGAACACCGGCTGTATCGACCTCAACGTCTGGTACTCGCGGATCGACAAGCCGGCACGGCCGGACTTCGTGCTCTTCGACCTCGACCCGTCGGACGACGTGGGCTTCAGCGAGACCGTCGAGGTGGCCCTGCTCGTCAAGCAGACGCTCGACGCGCTGGGTCTCGTCGGCTATCCGAAGACGAGCGGGTCGGAGGGGATCCACATCCTCGTGCCGATTGCCCGCCGGCACACCTTCGAGCAGACGCGCCGGTTCAGCGAGATCGTCGCAGGCGCGCTCGCCAGGACGCATCGAGGGCTCGTGACGACCGAATGGACGAAGTCGAAGCGGCGCGGCGTGCTGATCGACTCGAACCAGAACGGCGAGGGCAAGACGATCGCGACCGTGTACTCGGTCCGGCCGAAGGTCGGAGCGCCCGTCTCGACTCCGCTTCGCTGGGACGAGGTGAACGAGGGGCTCGACCCCGCCGCGTTCACGATGGACGCCGTGCTCGAGCGCGTCCGGCGCCACGGCGATCTCTACGCGGGCGTCCTGACGCAGAAGCAGTCGCTCACGGCGGCGCTGAAGGCGATTCGGTGAGCCTGGCTCGAGCCGAGCTGCGACGAGGCCGGGGAAGTGCTCATGCTCTCGAGGTCGACCCCGCTCAGAGGTCCCTCCGCCGGAAGCCGGCGAGCGCGAGCCCGAGGACGCCGGCGAGATAGACAAACGTCCAGGGCAAGAGCCAGTGGCCGCCGACCTGCGCGCCCCCGAACGGGCCCAGCTGGAGCGCAAACCTCGTGAATCCCACGGAGTCCGCCGTGATCCGGTGCAGGCCGTCTTGGTAGAGCGCCTCGAACGGCAGCACCCAAGCGGCGTCGTGCGCGATCGACTTCAGGGTGTGTGAGTTGAGCGCCTCTCCGATCTGGCCCAGCAGCCCCGAGACCAGCCCTGCGCCGAAGATCATGAAGACTGCCACCCCGTTCGCGGTGGTCGAGAGAAAGACCGCGCCCAGCATCGAGAGCGAGACGACGACGGTGACCGCGAGCATCAGCTCGAGCGCAGGCATGACGACACGGTCGGGGCGCCACGGGCCTTCCACCGTCACGATCCCGAGCGCGACCAGGTAGACGAGCGGCACGTAGACCGCGCAGACGCCGACCGCGCCGAGGAAGCGAGACAGGAGGAAGGTCTCTCGTCCGATCGGTCGGACGACGAGCGGCTGAAGGATGCCCCGCTCGGCATCGCCGGTGATGGCGCCGAGCGTGAGGAAGATCGCGAGCACGGTGCCGAGAAAGAGCGTTCCGAACATCGCGAGGCCGAAGAGCGTCGCGCCGACGAGCGTATCGGCGTTGATCCCGGCCGGTGGCACGATCGACGCCGTGTCCTGGTAGATCTTGCTCGTGCCGATCCAGAAGAGGGCCAGGAAGGCCGCCGTCAGTAAGACGACCACGAGGAAGATGCGCCGCCGCACGCTCTCGGCGATCGCGTATCGCACGATCGTGGTAACCGCGCTCACGACGTCTCGCCGCCGACCGCTTCCAGATAGACGTCTTCCAGGCTCGAGCGCAGGACGCGGACGGCGTAGATGCGACGCCCGGACGAGACGAGCTCGGCGACGAGACGCGGTGCGTCGTCCCGTCCTGCGCCCGCGAACAGCTGGACACCTTCGTCCGTCTCGATCTCGACTCCGCGCGCTCGCGAAAGGGCGTCCGGGGAGCCTTCCTCCACGACCCGACCACGCAGCAGGATCACGACTCGGTCGCACACGAGCTCCACCTCGCTCAGCAGGTGCGAGTTCAGCAGCACGGAGATCCCTCTGGTCCGGAGCTCCTCGAGCAGCGTCCGAACGGTGCGCCGGCCGACTGGATCGAGCGCGCTCGTCGGCTCGTCGAGCAGCAGCAGGCGCGGCGTGCCGATGAGGGCCTGCGCGATCCCGAGCCGCTGCTGCATGCCCTTCGACATCGTCTCGATCCGCCGGCCGCGCGCTTCCGCCAGGTCGACCAGCCCCAGCAGCTCTGTCCGTTCCCGGCTGCCACCGCTCGAGCGGGTCAGCCGCTGGTGCAGCGTTAGCAGCTCGTCGGCGCTGTACCAGCCGGGAAAGCGGAAGAGCTCGGCGAGGTAGCCGATGGAGCGCCTCGCCTGCACCGTGCCCGAAGCCGCGCCGCAGACCGACGCTGTTCCCGCCGACTGCCGTACGAGCCCGCAGGCGATCTTCGTGAGGGTCGACTTGCCCGCTCCGTTCGGCCCGAGCAGACCGACGAGCTCCCCTTCGGCGACGTCGAGGTCGACGCCGGCGAGCGCCTCCACCTGGCCGTACCGCTTGCCCAGTGCCCGGGCCTCGAAGGCGAGACTCACGGGACCGGCGGCTCCTTCGTGAAGTCCCAAATGCGCCCGGCAGCCGCGAAGCCGAGCTTGCGATAGAGGTCGCAGTAGCTCGCCACTCGCCCAGCCACGAAACACGCGAAGTAGCGGGCGTTCCCGGCCTCGCCGATCACCCGCCGCTGATCGACCAGCTGCCGCACCGTCTCCTCGTCCTTTCCGTAGGGAAAGCGGCCGATCCCTTCGGCCCAGGCGGGCTCGAGCCGCTCGCGCGCGACCTCGGCGGCGCGCGCCGGGTCACGCTCCTTGCCGGTCTCGGCGTGGGGCATCACGAGCAGCGCCTCGGCCTTCCACCCGAGCACGCGGAAGGCCGGCGCGAGGCGCGCGCCGAGCTGGTCGTCGGCGATCGCGATCCTCCGATGGTCGAGACCCGCCGCCCCCTGGACACGGTCCGCCGCGGCTGCCAGCTCGCCTGCCTCCGCGCCGACGCCGCCTTCGGCGAGGAGGACGTTCAAGCTCCAGACACGCGGGGGCGAATCGTGGAACAGGGCCGTTCCGTACCTCCACCTCTCGGCTCGCTCGGCGCAGCGCCTGTCGATCCGGCCCAGGAACGCGAGGCAGCGCTCGAGGGGGTCAGGCATCGCCGAGTGGGCGGCGGCGGCCGAGCATCCCGAGCTCGGCGATATCGCGGCGGAAGAAGAGCGCGACGGTCCAGTCCGTAACCACGCGCAGCTTCCGGGAGAGGAGGGGCAGCTGGTACAGGTGGTACGAGCGAGTCACCCACCAGCCGGGGAAGCCGCGCAAGCGCAGGCCGAGGACGTCGGCGATGCCCTTGTACCGGCCGAGGGTGGCGACCTGACCCAGCATTCGGTAGCGGTACGGACGCCCGCCGCCGCGGAGGTTCTCTGCGAGGCAGCGAGCCTGGCGGAGCGCATGCTGGCAGGTCGGAGGATCGGGATGCTCCGGCTCGGCCGCGTTCGGGACGCGCGCGCAGTCCCCGAGCGACCAGACGTCGTCGTGACCCTCGATCCGCAGCGTCGGATCCACGCGCACGCGCCCTCGCTCGTCGAGGGGGAGACCGAGCTCGCCGAGGAGCGGGTGGGCTCGGACGCCGGCCGTCCACACCAGAGTGTTGGTGAGGACCCGCGTCCCGTCCGAGAGAACCGCGACCTGGGCCTCGAGTCGCTCCAGCGTGGTTCCGACCCGCACCTCCACGCCCCGTCGCTCGAGCAGCTCGGCTGCATACTCGCCCAGTTTCGCCGGGATCTCGGGGAGGATCTTCGGCGCGGCCTCGACGAGCACCCATCTCTGAGGCTCGCTCTGGAGTGCCGGGTAGTAGCGGAGCGCATCGCGGACGAGATCCGACAGCTCGGCGAGCGCCTCCACGCCCGCGTAGCCTGCGCCGACGAAGACGAATGTGAGCTCGCGGGCACGGTGCGCGGGGCGCGACGCAGCGTTCGCTGCCTCGAGCCGGCGGAGGATGTGGTTTCGCAGGTAGATCGCATCGGCGAGGTCCTTGAACCCGAGTCCGTGCTCGGCCAGACCGGGGATAGGGAGGATGCGAACGGTTGAGCCCAGTGCGATCACGAGGTTTCGGTAGCCGAGCCAGAAGAGTCCCTCCTCGGTCTCGACCTGCACCCGGCGGTGCGCCGCGTCCAGCCGCCGGGCACGCCCGAGTACGAGCTCCGCGCGCGGGCACATCGCCCGCAGCGGCACAACGACGTGTCTCGGTTCCAGGGTGCCGGACGCCGCCTCCGGCAGCATCGGCGTGTAGAGCATGAAGTTCTCGGGACTCACGATCGTCGCGCCGCCCTTGCCGAGCAGGCGGGCGACGTAGCCGCCGGCGAAGCCGCCGCCGAGGATGAGCGTGCCGCCGAGCGCTTCTCTCGTCGCCGCCACTAGCCGAGGAAGCGGGTGGGAAGCGGCGTCTCGACGATCTCGTCGCCCGAGCGCTCGACGCGGTAGGCCCGCGCGTCGGGCATGGCGCAGACGGCCTGGTGCAGCTCGGTCCCGACGAAGTGGACGGCGGCGCGGTCGTCGGCCGCCAGACCAGGCGCCAAGCGTTCGCCGATCAGCCGGTGGTAGGTGGGTCGCCGCATTGACTCGGCGTCGAAGTGTGGGCAGAAGCTGCCGCTCAAGAAACCGAGGCCGTCACCGAGCTGCGCGAGGTCGGGCCCGAACGAGTCGGTGACACCGTCCTCGAACCAGCAGATCGCCCCTGCGCTCCAGCCGGTGAGAACGATCCCTGCCTCCCAGGCCTCGCGCAGCACGGTGTCGAGGCCGTGCGCGCGCCAGACCCCGAGCATGCTGGCGGTGTTGCCGCCCGCGACGTACACGACGTCGTGACCGAGCACGAACGAGCGAAGGTCTTGGACGGTGCGATCGAAGAGGAGCAGGTGGGATGTCTGCGCCAGCCCCTGCAGACCGTCGTAGAACGCCAGGACACTCGATGCGTCGTCGCCCTGCGCGGTTGGTACGAGCAGCGCCCGCGGTCGCTTCTTACCGGTCAGGCCGAGGATGAACTCGTCGAGGGCGTCGCCGGGAGCCCCTCCTCCACCCACTACCACGATCTGTCCGTCGCGAGCGGCCATCGGCGTATCTCTACCATCGCGCCCGGTGAGCCGGACGCAGATCACTGTGATCGGAAGCGGTGCGGAGCACGAGGCACGCGCCGAGGAGGTCGGCCGGTTGCTTGCGGAGCGCGGCTGCGTCGTCGTAACGGGCGG
The DNA here is from genome assembly GCA_038253945.1 of Gaiellales bacterium. Taxonomy (GTDB): domain Bacteria; phylum Actinomycetota; class Thermoleophilia; order Gaiellales; family Gaiellaceae; genus JBBRYW01. The sequence goes on along the minus strand of JBBSGR010000001.1, from coordinate 188,919 downwards.
CCTCGGCGAGGTCATGGCCGCAGCGGCGCGCGGCGCGAAGTCGGCCGGTGGAACGACGATCGGGGTGTTGCCGGGCGAATGCCGCGAGGACGCCAATCCATGGATCGACCACGCCGTCGCGACGGGGATCGGGCACGCGCGCAACCTGGCCGTCGTAGCGAGCGGTGACGCGGTGATCGCCGTCGGCGGCTCGTGGGGCACCCTCGCCGAGATCGGCTTCGCCTGCCGACTCGGCCGGCCGGTCGTGGTGCTGGAGCCCGGCTGGCGGCTCGACCGGAAGGGGATCGCTTACGCAGCCGACCCGGGCGTAGCGGTCGAGGCGGCCTTGCGAGCCGCCGCTCGCGCGTCACGGCGCTAGCTCGGCGGGTCCTATTCCGCCTCCAGCATTCGTCGCAGCAGTGCGAGAGCACCGGCCTTGTCGAGTGGCTCGTTCAGGTTCCCGCACTTCGGCGATTGGACGCAGGAGGGGCAGCCCCGCTCGCAGGGACACCCGGCCAGCATCCGCGCGGTGTCGCGCACCCACTCCTCGAACACCTCGAAGCCGTGCTCCGAGATGCCCACCCCGCCCGGGTGCCCGTCGTAGACGAAGACGGTTGGCCGTTTCGTCTGGAAGTGCAGGTTGGTCGAGAGCCCGCCGATGTCCCACCGGTCGCACATGGCCCACAGTGGCAGCAGTGCGATCAGCGAGTGCTCGGCCGCATGGAGACTGCCGAGAAGTCGCGGCTCGCGCTCGAGCCCGATCAATTGCTCCTGCGCGGGCAGGAACCAGACCGCCTCGGTCTCGAACGTCGTCGCCGGCAGATCGAGCGTCACCAGGCCGAGCGTCGCATTGTCGCGAACGGACTTCTTCTGGTAGGCGACGACCTGCTCAGTCACCGAGACGCGGCCGAACGAGGCGTCGAGCCCGAGCCGCCTCTCGCTTCGTACTGCTTCGTCGATCGCCGTCGTCGTCTCCTTCTTCGGCTGCGTGTAGTAGTCGCTCGCGAACGGTTGCACGAGCACCCTGCGTGCTTCGTGGTCCAGCTCGCGGACGAGGAACTGCTCGCCCAGGTGGAGGTAGATCGCCCCCTCGTGGACGGTCGAGTAGGCGCGCTCCCGCTCTACGATGCCGAGTACGGCGCCGCTCTCCGAGTCGATCACTGTGAACGAGTCGGCGCTCGCGGATCGGAGGGCAACCCGGGCCGCCGGGTAATCGTGCCCGGCCCAGACGTACCCGGCTCTCGTGTGCTTCAGCTCGGGGAGCACAGCGGCGCGCTCGAGCGCCGCGTCGCCGAGGATGGCGCGATCGCGGTCGTCGAGCGGCGCTTCGAACGCCGCGCTCCTAACGTGCCCGTCGAGCACACGGGGGTTCGTATGGTCGAGGATCGCCGCCTCCACACGCCGGCCGAGCAGCATCTCGGGCTCGCGCATGAAGTACTGGTCGAGCGCATCCTCGCTCGCGACGAGCAGGGCCAGCCCGTGTCCGCGCCGCCCGGCGCGGCCCCACTGCTGGCGAAGGCTCGCCACGGTGCCGGGGAAGCCGACAGAGATCGCGCAGTCGAGCAGGCCGATATCGATTCCCAGCTCGAGCGCGTCGGTGGCGGTGACGCCGAGCAGCTCTCCCTCGACGAGCCGCCGCTCGATCTCGCGGCGCTGGCCCGGCGTGTAGCCGGCCCGGTACGGCGCGAGCCGCGCGGCGACAGTCGGGTCGTCGAGCCGCTGGACGGTGAAGCGGTGGATCAACTCTGCGGACTTCCGGCTCTTCGCGAAGCAGATCGTTCGCATCCCCCGGGAGACGAGCTCCGCCATCAGCCGCGCCGCGTCGCCGAGGGCGCTCGCGCGAATGCCGAGCTCGTCGTCCACGAGTGCCGGATTCCACAGGGCGATCGTGCGGCGTGCCCGCGGGGCGGCGTCGCCGGAGACGACGACGGGATCGACTCCGGCGAGCGAGCGGGCGAGGTCGCCCGGGTTCGCGATCGTCGCCGAGGCGAGGAGGACTTGCGGGTCGGCCCCGTAGACGCCGGCCAGCCGGCGGAGCCTGCGGAGGACGTTTGCCACGTGCGAGCCGAACACGCCCCGGTAGACGTGCGCCTCGTCGACGACGATGTAGCGGAGGTTCTGGAGCACGTCGCCCCAGCGGTCGTGGTGAGGAAGGACGCCGAGATGGAGCATGTCCGGGTTGGTGAGAATGAGGTTCGCCCACTTTCGGATCTGCCAGCGGCGCTCACGCTCCGTATCGCCGTCGTAGATTGCTGCCCTCACTCCCGCGACGCCCAATGAGGCGACTGCGCGGGCCTGATCCTGAGCGAGCGCCTTCGTGGGGTAGAGATAGAGGGCGCGCGTCTTCGGCTCCCGAGCGAGCGCGTCGAGCACCGGCAGGTTGAACGCCAGGGTCTTTCCGCTCGCGGTACCGGTCGTGACGATCACGTGCTCGCCGCGGCTCGCGGCACGCCACGCCTCAGCCTGGTGCTCGTAGAGCTGGTCGACTCCGCGCACCTGGAGCGCGTCGCGAACACGGAAGTCCAGGTCAGTCGGCAGCGGAGCCAGTCGCGCAGTTCGGGGGGGCTCGTCAGTTACGTACGCGAGCTCCTCCCCGCCCAGCAGCTCCTCGTAGCCGGCTACGTCGATAATCACCGGCGCCAGCGGAGTGCCACGACGTGTGGGTATTCGCGCTCTGAGCCCTCCGCGAACCGCTCGAGCACGAAGCCGGCATCGGGAAAAGCCGTGAGGAAGAGGCCGAGCGGAAGGTGCGAAGCTCCGACCTTCGCGCGCAATCCGTGCGGCGAGATCGCCGGGCCGTCGCTATAGCGAGCGGTTTCGCGGTAGCCCGGATGAAGCTCCGGCACCCCCTCGGCGGCGACGAACCTCGAGTGGGGTCCGACGAAGCACGGGTGAGCGCCGAGGTAGACGAAGGGCGCGTCAGGCCGCAGGACGCGTGCGATCTCACGAACGACCGCGGGAAAGTCCTCGACGTCTGTGTGCGTCCACAGCGAGACCGCCGCGTCGAAGCTCGCGTCGGCGAACGGCAGCTCCTCTGCCGGCGCATGGACCGCGTCGAGGCCACGCGCCCTGGCGATGCGCAGCTGATCCTCCGAGACGTCCACCCCTGTGACCGACCAGCCGAGCTCTGCCAGCAAGGGCAGCGCGGCGCCGGTGCCGCAGCCCACGTCGATGCAGCGGCCAGGCCCTCTGCCGAGCAGATGCTCCAGCCCGTCGTGCTCGGTCGCCGAGATGCCCTCGCTCCGGAAGACGGCGTCGTACCACTCGGCAAGCCCGTCGTAGCGCGCGACACCGACCATCGATCCGATGCTAGCCTCGATCGACCGGGGTGCCCGCAGCGTGCGGGCTGAGATCACACCCGTCGAACCTGCTCCGGGTCATGCCGGCGAAGGGAGTGAACGTTCTTGGAGCACGTGCAGCGGTCGGCGACGTCGGGCGGAGCCGGGCTCGGCCCCCGAGAGGATATCCCGGGCGCCGTTCCGGTTTGCCTGACGATCGCGACGTCCGACTCCGGCGGGGCCGCCGGTATCCAGGCCGACCTGAAAGCCTTCGCCCGGGCCGGCTGCCACGGAACGAGTGCTCTCGTTGCGCTCACCGCCCAGAACACCGTGGACGTCACCGCCATTCACGAGCTGCCCCCGGCCTTCGTCCGAGCGCAACTCGAGGCGATCTTCGACGACCTGGGCGCCGACGCTGCGAAGACCGGGATGCTCTTCTCGCGTGAGCTGATCGAGACCGTTGCCGACTTCGTCGAGACGCACCGAGTCCCGCTCGTGGTGGATCCCGTCATGGTCGCGAGCTCCGGCGCGTGCCTGCTCCGGCCGGATGCCGTGGAGACGCTCGTCGGGCGGCTGTTCCCGCTCGCGGCGGTCGTGACGCCGAACCTGCCAGAGGCAGAAGCGCTGGCCGGCTTCTCTGGCCCGCGCCGAGACCTGGCCGAGCGTCTTCACGCACTCGGCGCGCCCGCGGTGATCGTCACGGGCGGCCACGGCGATCCTCCTGTCGACCACCTGTTCGACGGTTCTCGCCACGTCGAGATCCCGGTCGAACGACACGGGACCCGTGCGACCCACGGTGCCGGCTGCACCCATTCGGCGACCCTCGCGGCCCTGCTCGCGCGGAGCCTCTCGCTCGAGCAGGCGGCGCGCGGCGCAGCCGCGGCAGCGGGCGATGCCGTCCGGCACGGTCTCTCGGGGATCGGCGCCGGTGAGGGCCCCGTCGACGTCTTCAACCTACAGGCAGCGCGATGACCATCTCTCCCGGCACCTCTCTCTCGCGGCTGCGCGAGCAGCGGCCGCTCGTGCACCAGATCACGAACTACGTCGTCATGAACGAGACTGCGAACGCGACGCTCGCCGTCGGCGCGCTTCCGGTGATGGCCCATGCGGAGCAGGAGGTCGAGGAGATGGCCTCCGCCGCAGGGGCGCTCGTCCTCAACATCGGAACGCTGTCCGAGCCCTGGGTCGCTTCCATGCTCAGGGCGGGGAAGGCTGCCAATCGCGCCGGGGTTCCGGTCGTGCTCGATCCGGTCGGCGCCGGCGCCACGTCGTATCGGACGGAGACCGCGGCGCGGCTCTTGCAGGAGATCGACGTGGCGATCGTCCGGGGAAATGCGGCGGAGGTGGCGACGCTGGCGGGCAGGCGGGCGGAGATCCGGGGTGTCGAGTCCGTGGGCGGAGGCGGGGCGGCGGACGAGGTGGCGCGAGAGGCTGCTCGGCGGTTGGGAGTCGTCGCCGCGGTCACGGGAGCCGTCGACCACGTCTCGGACGGCGAGCGCACGGTCGCCGTCTCCAACGGGGATCCGATGCTCGGGCTGGTGACCGGCACGGGCTGCATGGCGACGGCCATCACCGGCTGCTTCCTTGCAGTCGCGCACGACCGTCCGCTCGAGGCCGCAGTCGAGGCGCTCGTGGCGTTCGGCGTGGCGGGCGAGGAGGCCGCTGTGGGGGCCGCGGGCCCAGGCTCGTTCCACGCCGCCCTCTATGACGCCCTCTACAACCTCGACCCAGCGACGCTCGACGGCCACGGGAGGGTGGCAGAGGCATGAGGTTGCACGCCCTCGTCGCCGATCTCGAGACGGCGCGGGCGTCGGTGACCGGCGGTGCGACGGTCGTGCAGCTGCGCCTGAAGGGCATCTCCACCGACCAGATCTGCGAGCTCGGCCGGCCGATCGCGGCGGCCTGTCGGAAGGCTGGTGTGACGTTCATCGTCAACGACGACGTCGAGGCGGCGCTCGCGCTCGGCGCGGACGGGGTGCATCTCGGCCGCGGCGACCAAGGCGTCGAGCGAGCGCTCGAGGCCGGCTTGCTGCTCGGCCGGTCCTCGGCAAGCGTGGCGGAGGCAATCGAGGCCGAGCGCCGTGGCGCGGCATACGTCGGGGCCGGGCCGGTGTGGGAAACGCCGTCCAAGCCCGACGCGGATGTCCCGATCGGGCTGGACAGTCTCGCCGCGATTTGCTCCGCTGTTCGCGTCCCGGTGGTCGCAATCGGGGGGATCGACGCCGGGAATGCCGCCGACTGCCTCCGCGCAGGCGCCGCGGGGGTCGCGGTCGTGCGGGCGGCCTCGGACGCACACGAGCTGCGGCGGGCGATCGACCGTGCGGCTGTCTGACACCGGCGAGCTCGGCCTGCTGCACGAGCTCCAGCGTCGCGGGCTCGCGAGAGGAATCGAGAACGACGCAGCCGAGCTTCGCGACGGTCTCGTCGTGACCCAGGATGCGCTGGTCGAGGGCGTCCACTTTCGTCTCGACTGGACGTCCTGGCGCGATCTCGGCTACAAGGCGGCGGCGGTCAACCTCAGCGATCTCGCCGCCTCGGGCGCCGAGCCCGAGGCTCTGCTCGTGACGCTGGCCGCGCCCCCGCAGCTACTTCTGGAATCGGCGGTCGAGCTCTACGAGGGGCTCGCTGAGCACGGCGTCCCGATCGTCGGAGGCGATACGACCTCCAGCGAGCGCGTGTCGATCGTCGTCACCGCGCTCGGGCGCTCGGATCGAGTGCCGGGCCGCGCGGGGGCGAGATCGGGGGACGTGCTGGTCGTCACCGGGCCGCTCGGCGCATCCGCGGCCGGGTTTGTAGCTCTGCGAGACGGAATCGACAGCCCGCTCGCGTTGCAGCATCGCCGGCCGCCCATCCGTCTCGCCGAGGGGGCGAGGCTCGCTCGGATCGCGCACGCGATGCTCGACCTCTCGGACGGCCTCGCGGCGGATTCGACCCACGTTGCCGCCCGCTCAGGGTGCAGGCTCGAGCTCGAGCTCGAGCGGGTGCCGATTGCCGGCGGCGTGGTCGAGGTCGCCGAGCGCGCTGGGGAGGACGTGTGGTGGCTTGCCTGTGGCTTCGGCGAGGACTACGAGCTGCTGGCGGCGCTTCCTGCCGACGCCGCGGGCTCGACCGGCTTCCCGGTCGTGGGCCGGTGCGTCGAGGGGTCCGGGGTCGAGCTGCTGCTCGCAGGTGAGCCGAGGCAGCTCGCCGGTTGGGACCACTTCCTACAGGCGCCCGAGTAGGGCTGCCAGTCGCAGAGCGGGCACCTTCCAGATCGCTTCGAGCACGATAGAGCGGCTCATCTTCGAAATGCCGACGGTCCTGTCGACGAAGGAGATCGGGATCTCGACGACGTGGAATCCCGCCCGCAACGTGCGGTAGGTCGTCTCGATCTGGAACGTGTATCCGTGCGATCCGACCGCGTTCAGGTCGATCGTCTCGAGCACGCGGCGGCGGTAGCACTTGAACCCGCCGGTCAGGTCGCGGACAGGGAGGCCGAGCAGGAGCCGCGCGTAGAGCGATCCGCCCGCCGACACGAGTCGCCGGACGGCGCCCCAGTTGACGACCCTGCCGCCGTCGACGTAGCGCGACCCGAGGACGAGGTCCGCGCGCTCGGAGGCGGCGATCAGCCGAGCTACGTCCGCCGGGTCGTGCGAGAAGTCGCAGTCCATCTCGAGAATCAACTCCGCGTCCCCGGCGAGCGCGTGGCGAAAGCCGGCAACGTATGCGGGGCCGAGGCCTTCCTTCCGGGTCCGGTGCAGCACTTGGACGAACGGAAGCTCGGCCGCGAGCCGGTCGGCCAGCTCGCCCGTCCCGTCGGGCGAGCCGTCGTCGATGACGAGGATGCGGCTACCTTCGGGCAGCACGTTCCCGAGCGAGCGCAGCATCGGCTCGAGGTTCTGGCGCTCGTTGTAGGTCGGCAGGCAGACGACTGCGGTCACGCCCTTATCATCGCGGCCGTGGCCGAGCTGCCCCGCAACGACCAGATCGCCGAGCAGCTCGAGCTGCTCGGCGACCTGCTCGAGATCGAAGGGGAGGCATCGTTCCGAGTGATCGCCTACCGGCGCGCGGCGACGCGGATTCGCGAGACGCCCGGAGGTGTGGCTCAGCTGGCGCTCGACGGCCGGGCCAAGGACCTGCCGGGAATCGGCAAGACGATCCAGGACAAGATCGTGCAGATGGTCGCGAGCGGCGAGATGGACGCGCTCACGAAGCGGCGCGGGCGCATTCCCGAGGGCGTCGTCTCGTTCCTACGCCTCCCGGGCCTGGGGCCGAAGACGGCAAAGCGGATCTGGCAGGAGCTCGGCGTGACCACGCTCGACGAGCTGCGACAGGCGGCCGAGGCGCAACGTCTCCGCGGGCTCGCCGGCCTCGGGGCGAAGACCGAGGAGAACCTGCTGCGCGCGCTCACGGTCGAGCCGGAACGGGCAAGCGGCACGCTGCTCGGCCGCGGGTTGCCCCCGCTGCTCGCCGTCGTCTCGATCCTCCGCGAGCATCCTGCGGCAGAGCGCGTTTCCGAGGCCGGAAGCGCCAGGCGCCGGAAGGAGACCGTCCGGGACCTCGACATCATCGCCACGGCTGCCGATCCGCCCGCGCTCATCGACTATTTCACGAAGCTCACCTGGGTGCAGGAGGTGGTTGCGAAGGGCCCGACGAAGGCCACCGTCGTCTCTCACGACGGCCTTCGCTTCGATCTCCGCGTCGTGCCGCCCGAGTGCTACGGGAATCTCCTGCAGCACTTCACGGGCTCGAAGGAGCACAACGTCGCGCTGCGAGAGGACGCGGTCCGGCGCGGTCTCTCAGTGTCGGAGTACGGCATTCACGACATCGAGGCGGACACCCTCTTCACCGCGGCGGACGAGCCGGCCGTGTACGAGCGCCTCGGGTACCAGTTCGTCCCTCCCGAGCTGCGCGAGGGGGGCAGCGAGCTCCCGGCGGCGCGTCGCGGCGAGTTGCCCGTCCTCGTGGATGCGGCTGACCTGCGGGGCGATCTCCACGCGCACACCGACTGGTCGACCGACGGGCGTGACAGCCTGGAGGCGATGGCGCTCGCAGCCCGGGCGCGAGGCTACGCATACCTCGCCGTCACCGATCACGCCCACTACATGCGGGAGGGTCGGCTCGCAGCTCAGTGGGAGGTGATCGACGCGCTCAATCGCGACCTGGCCCCCTTCCGCCTGCTCAAGGGCGTCGAGGCGAACATCCGCGCTGACGGCTCCGTCGATGTCTCCGACGAGGAGCTCGCAGGCGCCGACTGGGTGATGGCCTCGGTGCACGCCGGGCTCGCCGCGGACATCACCGAGCGTGTGACCGCGGCGATGGAGAACCTGCGCGTCGCCTGCATCGGCCACCTGACCGGACGCCGTATCAACAAGCGTGGGCCCGCGCAGATCGACCTCGAGCGCGTCGTGGAGGCCGCGCTTCGTACCGGCACGTTCCTCGAGATCAATTCCCAGCCGGATCGGCTCGACCTGCGCGACGTCAATGCGCGGCTCGTGGCCGAGGCGGGCGTGCCGGTTACGGTCTCGAGCGACGCCCACGGGACGGACAGTCTCGCCTACGTGGAGCTCGGCGTCTCGCAGGCCCGGCGTGGCTGGCTGACGAAGGAGCATGTTGTGAACACCCGCACCTGGAAAGAGATCGAGCGTCTCCGCCGATGAGCTTTCGCGACGACGGCGCGGCCGCAGTCGACTGGGTGGCGAGCTATCTCGAGCGCGTGGGGGAGCTGCCCGTCCTCGCCCGGGTGGCTCCCGGAGAGGTGCGCTCGCGGCTGCCCGCCGCCGCGCCCGATCGGGGGGAGCCCTTCGCCGACGTGCTGCGTGACCTCGACGAGATCCTGCTTCCCGGGATCACTCACTGGCAGAGCCCGCGCTTCTTCGCCTATTTCGCGACGACCGGCTCCGAGCCCGGGATCCTCGCCGAGCTGCTCGCGGCCGGGCTCAACGCCGTCGGCTTCGTGTGGCGGACGTCTCCGGCCCTGACCGAGCTCGAGGAGCTCGTCCTCGACTGGACGGCGCAACTGCTGGGGCTTCCGGAGGCCTGGCACGGGCACATCGAGGACACGGCTTCGACCTCGACGACGGCCGCCCTGGCGGCGGCACGCCACGCTCGGCCGGATCGCCGGGTCGTCGTCTGCTCGGAGGAGGCCCATGCATCCGTCGACAAGGCAGTGCGTCTCCTCGACCTGCAGCTGCGGAAGATTCCGGTCGACAGCGAGTTTCGGCTCCGCCCGGATCTGCTCGACCTGGACGACGCGTGCGCCGCCGTCGCCACCGTCGGCACGACCTCGACCAGCTCGGTCGATCCGGTTCCGGCGATGGCGAACGCGTGCGAGGCGGCCGGCGTGTGGCTCCACGTCGATGCGGCCTACGCCGGCTCGAGCTGGGTCTGTCCCGAGTTCCGCTGGTCGTCGGCCGGGGTCGAGCGGGCCGACTCCCTCGTCGTCAATCCGCACAAGTGGCTCTTCGTGCCCGCCGACTGCTCCTGCCTCTGGACGAGCCGGCCGGAGGCTCTTCGTGCTGCGTTCAGCCTCGTGCCCGACTACCTGCGGACGGTCGAGGAGGCGACGAACCTGAGCGAGTACGGGCCGGCGCTCGGCCGCCGGTTCCGCGCTCTGAAGCTCTGGGCGGTCCTGCGCTGTTACGGGCGCGAAGGCGTGCAGGAGCGTATTCGTGAGGCAGTGCGGCTGGCGACCCTCTTCGAGGGCTGGGTCCGCGAGGCGCCGGGCTGGGAGCTGGCTGCGCCGCGGCTCTTCTCGCTCGTCTGCTTCCGGCGCGAAGGCAGCGACGAGGCAAACGAGGCACTCGTCGAGCGAGTGAACGCAAGCGGCGAGATCTTCCTCTCCTCGACGAAGCTTCGCGGCCACACCGTCCTTCGCCTCGCCGTGGGCAACGCGCGTACCGCCGAGGGCGACGTGCGGCGTGCGTGGGACGTGCTTCGCCGCGAAGCTGCTCTCGTGGGCTGAGGCAGGCGCCCCCTACAGGGAGCGAAGCATCTCGACGAGCGCGGCGGGGCTCTCGACGACCAGATCCGCTGCTCGCAGAAGCTCGTCGGGTCCCTCCGGCGAGGTGACGGCAACGCGGACAGCGAGCTCGAGCCCGGCCTCTCTGAGGCCGCGAAACGCGTCGAGGTCGGTCGTGTCGTCGCCCGCGTACAGCGCGCGCGAGATGGATCGCTCCGCGAGTAGCGCACGGACCGCGGTTCCCTTGTCCGCGTCGATCGGGGGCCGGAGCTCGAGCACCTTTCGGCCGAAGCTCGCGACGAATCCGGCGGCCCGCGCGCGCTCCGCTACCGTCTCGAGGTCGGCCCGCGCGGCCGCTTCGTCCGAGACGCCTCGGTAGTGGAAAGAGAGGGTGACCCCCTTGTTCTCGGCGGGCCAGTCCACCGTCGAAGCGAACCGTCGCAGCGGCTCGATCCACCGCTTTGCCTCCGGGGCGAGCTCGAGGCCGTGGACGCCGACGTAGACGAGGTCGTCGACGCCAACCAGCTTGGCGGCGTCGGCGCCGGCTCGGCCGCTGACGCAGGCGACGAGCGCGTAGCGCGCGGCCAACCGTTCCAGCTCGGCACGGGCGTCCTCGGGGACACGGGCGTCCTCCGGCCGCTCGACGATCGGCGCGAGCGTGCCGTCGATGTCGAGGAACAGGGCCGCCCTCCGCGGGTCAGCAGCAAGTAGCGCGAGAACCTCCGGAGCGCTCACGGGCCTACAATACGGTCGATGAGGCTCGTCGCCATCGGGCTCGTGGCCGGCCTCTTCAGTGCGCTCTTCGGCGTCGGGGGCGGAGTCGTGATCGTGCCGCTGCTCGTCGTCGTGCTGAAGTTCGCTCCCCGTCCTGCGACGGGAACCTCGCTCGCGGCGATCGGAATCATCGCGCTGGCGGGCACGGCATCCTACGCGACGCGCGGACATGTCGAGGTGGGCCCTGCGGCGCTCGTTGGCATCCCCGCAGCCTTCGGCGCGGTGGCGGGCTCCGCGCTGCAGCAGCGGCTCGCGACGCGCACGCTGAGCCTCGCGTTCGCCTTCCTGCTTGCGGCTGTCGGCGTGAGGCTGATCGTGTGACCGCCGTCCTCCTCGTCGGGCTCCTGGGCTTCGCCGGCGGCGTGCTCGCGGGCCTCTTCGGTGTCGGTGGTGGCGTTCTCTTCGTGCCCACGCTCGCGCTTGGGCTGGGACTCGGACAGCTGAACGCCGAGGCCAGCTCGCTGCTCGCGATCCTCCCGACCGTGGTGGCGGGCTCGTGGCGGCAGCATCGCTACGGCAACGTTCGCTGGCGGGCCGCGCTGGGCCTCGGGCTGGCTGCGGTGGTCGGCGTCGAGGTTGGCGTCCGGATCGCCACCGCGCTTCCGGAGGATGTCCTCCGCCGGCTGTTCGGCGGCCTCCTGATCGTCGTTGCGGCCCAGATCGCCTGGCGTGCTCTTCGCCCGCGGCCCGCGCCTATGCGCGAGCGAGCAGAGCGACCGCGAAGGTGAACGCGAATCCGAGGGTCGTCAGCGCGACGCGCGAGGACGACGGGTGCTCGTGGGCGTGCGGCAGCAGGTCGGTCGCGCCCATGAAGAGGAAGAAGCCCGCGTAGATCGCCAGCAGGTACCCGAGCGAGCTCTCCGACAGAGAGATCGAGGTGCCGATGGCGGCCCCGATCACGGGGGCGAGCGCGTCGATCGCGAGCCAGCGGATCGCACGGCGCCGGTCGCCCGACTGCCGCAGGACGAAGCTGACGGTATTGAGCCCGTCGGCGAAATCGTGGGCGATGACGGCGAGGAAGACGAGCAGGCCGGTCGCCGTGCTGAGCGTGAAGGCGATCCCGATCCCGAGGCCGTCGACGAAGCTGTGCGCCGAGAGCCCGGCCGCTCCGAATGCCCCGACCTGCGCATGGGCGCGCGCCTGGTCGGTCTCGTCGCGATGGTGCAGGACGAGCAACCGCTCTATGAGGAAGAAGCCGAGGAACCCTGCGCCGACGAGCGCGCAAACGCGCGTGGAGTTGCCGACCGCGTCGAGCGCCTCGGGGAGGACGTCGAACAGCGCGACCGAGACGACGATCCCGCCGGAGAGGGCGATCGCGGTGGTCAGGTCGCGCTGAAAGCGGAGCGCCGCGCCACCCCCGATCAGCGTCGAGATACCCGTGAGGAGAGCAAGCGGGATGACGACCCAGGTCATGCGGCCAGGCACCGCCCGCAGGTGCCGTAGATGTCGACCTCGTGTGCCTCCGAGCGGAACCCGTGCCTGCGTCGTACCTCGGCGGAGGGAGGGACGGCGCAGAGATCCGTCTCCTCGACCGCGCCACAGCTCAGGCAGACGAGGTGGTGGTGGTGACCGGGATGACAGCGGAGGTAGGTCGGCGTGCCGCCGCCCGCGAGCCGGCGGACGAGGCCGTGGCGGCGGAGCAGCTCGAGCGTCCGGTAGACCGTGGCCAGCCCGAGGCCGGCATGGTCGCGTCGCGCGTCGTCGTAGAGCTCGACGACGGTGAACCCGCCGGGCCGGCGCGCGATCGCTTCGAGTAGAGCCCGGCGCGGCGGCGTCAACCTGGCGGGCGGGGGAAGCCTCAGCGTCTTCGGCTCCAGCTGCTTGTTGGGCTCGGCGATGACCGCGAGTCTATATGAGAGTGATTCTCACTATCAGCGCTGGGGAAAGCCGTCGGCGGGCGTGGGGATAATGGATCCATGGCCCGCCCACGCTTTCGGCTCGCCACGGCGGCTGGAGCGCTGCTCGCACTTGCGGGCGCCGCGGGCGCGTCGGCGCCTTCCCGCGGGCCGCAGCCGACCTCGGCAAGGGCGCTCGCGATCCGGATCGTGCTTCCGGGAACGGCCGCCGCCGGCACCGAGAGCGTCTCGGCTCCCCCCGACTCCGTGGCCTTCGGCGCGGGCTTCGACTATGGCGTCGCAGGAGCGACCGTCTCGTCGGGCGCGGTGACCGCGAGCGCTCTGGTCTCGAGTGGCGAGACCGCGAGCGCCCAGGCCTCGAGCGACGTGTCGGCCCTTTCGCTGTTCGGAGGCGAGATCACGGCTGCGCGGGTCTCGGCCCGCGCGAAGGCGGCGGCCGGGCCTCGAGCGGTATCGGCCGGTACGGCCGGCTCGTCGGTCTCGCGCCTCGTCGTGCTCGGGCAGCCGGTGTCGCCGGTCGCCGGCGACGAGATCGAGCTTGCCGACTGGGGGACCGCCACGCTGCTGCGCGCGGCGACCGCCGCGGGGGTTGGAGGCGGCTCGAAACCCTCGAGCGCAGCCATCACGGTTCTCGACATCTCGCTCACCGCGCCGCACGGCGACCTGCCGAGCGGAGCTCACATTCTCGTTGGCTCGGCGGAGGCCGCCGCACGCAGCGTCGCGCCGGCGCCCACGACCTCCACGGCAGCGCCCCCCGCACAGCCCCCGCCCCCGCCCCCGCCCGCCGCACCGCCCCCGCCGGCTCCGCCCCCGCCCGCTGCACCGGAAGCGCCCACGCCGCACGTCCGGCGCGAGAGGGGGCACGACGGCGCGTCCGGGGCGCAGCGCAGGGTTCGCCGCGCGCAGCCGCCCGCGCGAAGGGGGACACGCCGGCAGGCGCCGTTCTCGAGCCACGGCCCACTGCTCGTGACGCCACCGCTCGGGGCCGGGGATCGCGTCTTCCCCGTCTTCGGCCCGGCGTCCTTCAGCGACACGTACGGCGCTGCACGGGCCGACGTCTCGTGGCACCACGGAGACGACATCTTCGCGCCGCTCGGCACACCCGTGCTCGCGGCCGGAGACGGCACGGTCTTCTCCGTCGGCTGGATTCCGATCGGCGGGAACCGACTGTGGCTACGCGACCGTCACGGCAACCAGTTCTATTACGCGCATCTCTCGGCGTACTCGCCCCTTGGCGTGAACGGAGCCCGAGTGAGCGCGGGAGACGTGCTCGGCTTCGTCGGCAACACCGGCGATGCCCGCACGACCCCGTACCACCTGCACTTCGAGATCCATCCGCGCTCGCTGCTCGGACTGGGTTACGACGGCGCGGTCAACCCGACCGCCTACCTCGCGGGGTGGCGGCACGTTCAGACGCTGAGCGTCTTCGCCGCCGCCTTCACCGGTCCCGCGGTCGCGACCGGCGACCTCCCGGAAGGCTCGGCGGTTCCCGAGCCGGGCGCGATCCTGCTCCATGTCTCCGACATCTCGTCGGCGAGCGGGCTCGACCCCGGCTCGCTGCGAAGCGCACTGAGCTCCCGGGTGACCTACACGAGCCTCGGGAGCGAGGGGCCGCGCGGCTCTCGGCGCACGGCTCGCCCCGCCGCGGTACCGCTGCGGCGCGGCTGACCGTCCGAGCGAGAGGCTCCTAGGTGTCCGCTTGAGTGCTGTAGCTCGCGCCCGAGTCGGTGCCGTAGCTGTAGTCGTCCCCGCCGCCGCCGCCGCCGAAGATCTTGTCGCTGACGAAGCGGCGCATCGACGGGCCGGTCATGGGATTGAAGAGCAGGCCCAGGGCGATCCCCGTCACCAGGAGCATCGTGTTCCGTGTCTTGTGATCGGCCTTGCCCTGCACGCGGTCGGCCGCGTTTCGCAGGTCGTCGATCGCGCTCCGGAGGTTGTCCTGGACATCCTTGTCGGTCGCGACCCGGGTAGCCGCGTACGTCACGCCGCGTCCGCCCAGGAGCTCGTCGTACACGGCCCGAGCCGCCGCCGCGGCGCTCTTCAGGCTGTCACGAACCTCGTCGTCTTTCAAAGCCCGTTCGACGTACGGCCGAACGTCGCTGACCGCGCCGGACATCTTGTCCTTCGTCTTCGCCATTGCTCCAGTTCCTTTCGTCGAGAATGGTGCTGCCCGGAACTTACCCGCGGGCGATGGGGACAAACAAGCTCGAGGTGAACGCCCGGGCCTTGACAGCTCGGCTAGCTGTCACTAACTTAGCGTTCGCTAACCCGGTCTCGCTGGAGGTGCACCTCGAACGATGGAACGCTGGACGCGGACAATGTTGCGGCTTCGTTGGGCCGTTCTCGCCGCGTGGCTCGCCGCGCTCGTGATCTCTGCGGTCGCCGCCTCCGGTCTCAACAGTCTCCTGACGAACCGATTCGTCCTGCCCGGCGCCGAGAGCGAGCAGGCGGCCGCCATTCTCGGCGACCACTTCGGCCAGAAGCCGGAGGGAAGCTTCAGCATCGTCGCTCAGGGAGCGCCCGGAACCGCTGCTCGGCTGGTGCCGCAGGTGCGGCAAGCCGCAGCCCGCGCGGCACGTGAAGTCCCCACCGGCCGCGTGACCGGAGCTCGGGCGGTCTCGAAGAGCGTCGTCAGCGCGTCCATCTCCTCTAGCCTGCAGCCGGCCGACGCCAAGAGCTACACCGCCGCCATGCGGCGTGCGGTCGGCACGCTGCCGAGCACCAGGCTCTATGTGACCGGGCAGTCGGCGATCGAGAGCGACCTCGAACCCGTACAGAGCAACGACCTGAAGAAGGGCGAGCTCTTCATCGCGATCCCGATCGCGTTCGCAATCCTCGTCTTCGTGTTCGGAACGCTTTCGTTCTTGATCCCGTTCCTGCTCGCTCTCTTCGCGATCCCGGTAACTCTCGGCATCGTCTGGATCTTCGCGAACTTCCTCGACCTCTCCACCTACATCACGAACATGGTCACGCTGATCGGGTTCGGGATCGCGGTCGACTACTCGCTCCTGATCGTGTACCGCTTCCGTGAGGAGCGGCGCTTCGGCCTCGGCAAGGACGAGGCGATCGTCCGCACGATGCAGACCGCGGGACGGGCCGTACTCTTCAGCGGCACGGCCGTGGCGATCGGGCTCGCCCTGATGCTGTTCATGCCGCTCCCGTTCATGCGGGGCTTCGGCATCGCCGGGCTTCTGATTCCGACTGTCTCGGTGCTCGCGGCCGTCACTCTGCTGCCCGGGCTGCTCCACTGGGCCGGCGACGGCTTCGAGCGCGTGCGCCTGGTGCCGAGGCGAATCATCGCCGGGCGTGACGATCTCGTGCACGGCTTCTGGCCCAGGCTCGCCCGCGGCATCATGCGCCGCCCCCTCGTCTTCGCGGCGGGTGCGATCACCGTGCTGCTGCTGATCGCGGCGCCGGTCTTCTCGCTCCAGCTCACGCCCGGCTCGAACAAGGGGATTCCGCAGACGCTGGAGTCGGTCCGCGGCTTGAACATCCTGTCCGCCGCGATCGGCGAGGGCTCGATCGCGCCGAGCGAGATCGTCGTCGACACGAGGCGGGCCAACGGCACTTCCGATCCCCGCGTGCGGACGAGCGTCGCGAGGCTGATCTCGGGCCTGAGGGCCGATCCGGAGATTACCGGCGTCGCGGGTCCGGGCGCTCCGGACTTCCAGGACGCGAGCGGCCGCTACCTCCATCTGAAGGCGTTCGGCAAGCACGAGTACGGTCTTCCCGAGAGCCAGAAGTTCGTCGACCGGTTGCGCGGCGAGATCGTCCCCGGCGCTCGGTTCCCGGGTGGCGTCGAGGTGCTGACGGGCGGCGGCCCGCCCGGCGGGGTCGACTTTCTCGACCTGACCTATGGAGCGTTCCCCTGGCTCGTGCTCGCCGTTCTGATCTTGACCTACTTCCTGCTCGTGCGCGCGTTTCGCTCGCTCGTGCTGCCGCTCAAGGCGATCGTCATGAACCTGCTCTCGATCGGCGCGGCCTACGGCCTGCTCGTGGCAGTCTTCAAGTGGGGGCTCGGCGAGCCGTTCGGGTTGATCGCGTTCGACCAGATCGAAGGTTGGATCCCCGTCTTCCTGTTCGCGATGTTGTTCGGGCTCTCGATGGACTACGAGGTCTTTCTCGTCAGCCGCATGCGCGAGGAGTGGGACGGCACGAAGGACAACGAGGCGGCGGTGAGCGCCGGACTCGCCAAGACCGGCCGGCTCGTTACCGCCGCCGGCGTGATCATGTTCGCGGCCTTCATGGGCTTCGTGGCCGGCTCGATCGTCGGCCTGCAGGAGTTCGGGCTCGGTCTCGCGGCGGCGATCCTGATCGACGTCACGATCATCCGGGCGCTGCTCGTCCCGAGCCTGATGAAGCTGTTCGGGCGCTGGAACTGGTGGTTGCCCGCCGAGGTCGCTCGGGTCGTCCGCGTGCCTGCCTCGCCGCTTTCCGAGCCCCGCCGTCCGGCGCTCCGGCCGGCTGGCCGCTGAGTGTCGACGACCTAGCGGAACGCGGCCCAGACGATGATCGCGACGACCGCGAGCAGTAAAACCCACGCCAGCCGCATGACGCGGAAGGCTCGCCGCTCGCCGGCGCGGGGGCCCGGCTCGGGCGTGTAGGGATCGAGCGGCGGGGACGGCTGCCGCGGCAGATCGTCGTCTCCCTCCATCACCTGGGGCCCGAGCGGGGGGGAGCCGTGCGTGCGGCCCGCGTGCGCCACGGCGCCCGACTCGTCCGGCACCTGCTGGCGCTCGACCTCTTCCTGCTGTGCGCCGCCCGGATCGAGCGGAGGGCGGGCGCCTCGCTCGCCGATCTCGGGGTCGTCCTGCACGGGCGAAACCCTACGTGAGTACGATCGGCGCCGTGGCTCTCAAGGGCGTCATCCTGGCGGGCGGAAAGGGCACGCGGTTGCACCCCCTCACCCGCATCACGAACAAGCACCTGCTGCCGATCTACGATCGGCCGATGGTGACCTACGCGATCGAGGCGCTCGTCCGCGCCGGTGTGACCGACCTCATGCTCGTGACCGGCGGGACGCATGCGGGCGAGTTCCTGCGCCTGCTCGGAAGCGGCCAGGATCACGGCATCGACCGGCTCTCGTACGCCTACCAGGAGGGCGAGGGCGGAATCGCGGACGCCCTCGGCCTCGCGGAGAGGTTCGTCGGCGACGACAGCGTGGTCGTGATGCTGGCCGACAACGTGCTGGAGCTCTCGATCCGCCCAGCGGTCGAGAACTTCACCGCCCAGGAGCGGGGTGCGCGCATCCTGCTCTCGCGTGTCCCGGACCCTGCGCACCTGCGCCATCTCGGGGTGCCCGAGCTCGACGACGGCCGAGTCACGCGCATCGTCGAGAAGCCGGAAAGCCCGCTGAGCGAGTTCGCGGTCACCGGTGTGTACTTCTACGACAACGGCGTGTTCGAGATCATCCCGACGCTCGAGCCCTCCGGTCGCGGTGAGCTCGAGATCACCGACGTCAACAACTGGTTCGTGTCGCAAGGCACGATGGAGTACGACGTCGTCGAGGGCTTCTGGGGCGACGCGGGGGAGTCGATCGAGGCGTACTACGCGGTCAACGACTTCGTGCGCGGCCACGGCGCGAACAAGGACGCCCGATGATCGAGGGCGTGCGCGAGATCCCGCTTCGCCGCTTCGACGACGAGCGCGGCTGGTTCATGGAGATTTGCCGCGAGAGCTGGCTGCCCAAACGCTCGCGGCAGACGAATCTCTCCTTCTCGCGGAGCGGAACGATCAAGGGGCTGCACTTTCACGAGCGTGGTCAGGACGACCTCTTCGTCTGCATGAGCGGGACGGCGCGCGTCGTCGTGATGGACCGGGACACGGGCGAGGTCTTCACGCTCGACATCGGCGACGAGAACCCGGTCGCGGTCTACGTGCCGGGCCACCACGCGCACGGGTACGAAGCGTTGACCGACGTTCTCTTCTGTTACCACGTCAGCGAGGAGTACGACCCCGCCTCGCCCGACGAGAACGCGATCCCCTGGGACGACCCCCGGGTCAAGAGCCGCTGGAGTACGCAATCGCCGATCCTGTCCGAGCGGGACGCCGCCGCCGCGTCGCGATAACGGGCGCCGGCGGCCAGCTCGGCCGGGCGCTGGTGGAGGCGTTCAACGGGGACGAGGTGCTCGCGCTCGCCCGCGACGACTGGGACGTGACGCAGCCGTACCCGCATCGGCTGCCGCGGCCGGATCTCGTCCTGCACGCGGCGGCGTGGACGGATGTGGACGGGGCGGAGGCGAGCCCCGAGGGCGCCCTCAACGTGAACGAGGGCGGCACGCGAAACGTCGCCGCCATCGGGGTTCCCGTCGTCTACTTCTCGTCCGACTACGTCTTCGACGGGCGGAAGCGGGAGCCGTACGTCGAGTCCGACGAGCCGAGCCCGCTCTCCGTCTACGGTGCGTCCAAGCTGGCCGGGGAGCGGGTTGTCGAGCGGGGCTGGATCGTTCGCAGCTCGTGGCTCTTCGGCCCGACGGGGCACAACTTCGTCCGGACGGTGCTGCGACTCGGGGCCGAGCGGGACGAGCTCGCGATGGTGGACGACCAGCGCGGCTGTCCGACGTACGTCGGACATCTCGCGGACATGGTTCCGCGGCTGGTCGAGTTGCCGGAGGGGCTGTGGCACGTCGCAGCCTCCGGCGAATGCAGCTGGGCGGACTTCGCCGAGGAGGTCGTGCAGCAGGCGGGGGTCGCCTGTCCGGTCCGGCGCATCGCGACGGAGGACCTCGGCCGCCCGGCCCAGCGACCGGCGTACTCGGTGCTGCGGAGCGAGCGTGCGGGAGCACCCGTGCTGCCCGACTGGCGAGAGGGCCTGAGCGAATGCCTCGAGCGGCTGGGCGCTCGCACGTGAGCGGGGTTGTGATCGCAGCGACCTCGCGCCGTCCGATCGGCGCCCCGACGTGCTGCCGCTGTACCGGGCGGAGGGGTGGTGGGCCGAGCGTCGCCCCGTGGTCGACGGCGCCTCGGAGACCGCCGCCGTGTACCGGCTCGTCGTCGCTTCCTGAACGGCCGAGCCTCGTCTCACAAGGCGCCCCCCACACCGAGGGTCCGCATCCCTCCGCCGCCGAAGCCGGGCTTGCCCGGCGAGAGGCTCACGAACGCTGAATCGACACCGCGGCAAAGAAGGGGGCCAACGGGGGAAACACGGTTTCCCCCGTTACCTCTTCCAGGCCGCTTCCTCGACCGGCCGCCGTTCCTTGAGCGCCGTCCACCAGTCGCGGTGCTCTTCGTACCAGGAGACCGTCTCGGCGAGCCCTTCGTCGAAGCCGGTCTCGGCCCGCCAGCCGAGCTCGCGCTCGATCTTCGAGGAGTCGAGCAGGTAGCGGCGGTCGTGCCCCGGGCGATCGGGCACGATCGACTTGAGCTCGTCCGGCTTGCCCAGCAGCGAGAGAACCCGGTCGGCGATCTCCTCGATCGAGGCCTCGAGTCCCGAGCCGACGTTGTAGGTCTCGCCCTCCCGCCCGCGCCCGAGCACGAGCTCGACCGCGCGGCAGTGATCGGCGACGTGCAGCCACTCCCGCCGGTTCTGCGTCGAGGCGTACATCGGCAGCGGCTGGTCGTCGAGCGCGTTCGTGACGAAGAGCGGGATCACCTTCTCCGGAAACTGGAAGGGCCCGTAGTTGTTGCAGCAGTTCGTGATCGTGACCGGCACGCCGTAGGTCTCGTGGTAGGCGCGGACGTAGTGGTCGGCGGCGGCCTTCGACGCGTTGTAGGGCGTCCGCGGCCGGTAGGGAGACTCCTCGGAGAACGACTCGTCGGAGTCGAGTGCGAGATCGCCGTAGACCTCGCAGGTCGAGATGTGGTGGAAGCGCTCGAGACCCACCGCACGCGCGGCCTCGAGCAGCGTTTGCGTCCCGAGCACGTTCGTGCGGGCGAAGAGCGCGGGATCCACGACTGCGAGGCTGTTGTGCGACTCGGCGGCGAAGTTGACGACGACCTCGACGCGCTGCTCCCGAAGAACCCGCTCGGCGAGCCCGCCGTCCGCGATGTCGCCCTGGACGAACTGGATCTCGCCCTGCACGCCGTCGAGGTTCGCACGGTTGCCCGCGTAGGTGAGCAGGTCGAAGGCCACGATCTCGTCGCCCGGATGAAGATCGAGCCGGTGGCGGACGAAGTTGGAGCCGATGAACCCGGCCGCGCCGGTGACGAGAAGCCTCACGCGATCATCGTAAGCATTGCCGCCTCAGGGGCTGCCGGTCGTCCGCCCGCGCCCTGATAACCAGATCGTCTCGTGCGAGCCCACGGAGGCACCCGCCCCCACGCGGTACCCTCTCTACGGGTCCGTGTCCGTCCCTCCAGCGACAATCGCTCTCCTTGCCGCGCTTGTCCTCGCGGCCGGCTCCGCTGCGTCCACTGCCGCGCAGGCGCGCAATCCCGCCGCGGGATGCGGCGCCTGCCAGGGCACTCCCGCGGCCGGCTCGGTCAGCACGCCGCCGACCTTCCTCATCAGCGGCCGCGGCTGGGGGCACGGCGTCGGGATGAGCCAGTGGGGCGCCTACGGCTACGCGAGGCACGGCTGGACGTACGGCCGCATCCTGTCCCACTACTACCCCTCGACGAGCCTCGAGCAGCAGCCGACGACCCAGATCCGGGCCCTGCTCGTCCAGGGACGCTCGATGGTCGTCGTGTCGTCGAAGAGCGCTTTCCGGGTCCGGGACGGGGCAGGTGCGCTGCATCGCCTGGCGGCAGGCGAGGTTCGACTCGACTCCGAGCTCCGAGTGAAGTCGATCGACGCGAAGCAGGCCCAGCCCCTGCCGGAGCCGCTGACCTTCCTGCCAGGACCGACGCCACTGGAGGTGGGGCATCCGTACCGCGGCTGGATCCAGGTCAGCAGCAGCGGAAGCGGGAAGAAGCTGCAGGCGGTCAACGTGGTCAGCCTCGAGTCGTACCTCTACGGCGTCGTGCCGGAGGAGTCGCCCGATACCTGGCCGGCCGAGGCGCTCAAAGCACAGGCTGTCGCTGCCCGCACGTACGCGCTGGCCACGCGGAAGGCGGGCAGGACGTTCGACCTCTTCGACGACACGCGCAGCCAGGTCTACGGCGGCCTGGACGCCGAGCGCTTCTCGACGACCGCAGCGGTCGACGCCACGGCCGGCCAGGTCGTGACGTACAGAGGCCGCCCCGCCGTGACGTACTTCTTCTCCACGTCGGGCGGCCGCACCGCCGCAATCCAGGACGCGTGGCAGGGTGCGAAGCCGGTTCCCTATCTCGTCTCGGTGCCGGACCCGTACGACTCGTACTCGCCGCACCATCGCTGGGGCCCGATCGTCTTCTCGGCGAAGCCCCTCGGCCGCAAGCTTCACGTGCCGACCAGGCTGCTCGACGTGCGAACGACCGTGAACGGCTCCGGCAGGGTGACGGCGGTCGTTCTCGTCAGCCCGCTCGGTCAGCTCACGGTCAGCGGCCCCGACGTGCGGGGGCTGCTCGACCTTCGCTCGACGTGGTTTCGCGTCGGCAACCTCAGCCTGTCCCGCCCGCTCGGAGCCGTTCCTTACGGCTCGTCGGTGCAGCTGTCGGGCCTCGCCCGAGGCGCCACCGGCGCGACGCTCCAGGCACGTGTGGGCGGCTCGCTCTGGAACCCCGCCGGGAAGCTCACGCCCGGAACGGACGGCTCGTTTGCGACGCTCGTCAAGCCGGAGACGACGACCGCGTACCGCGTGGCGACCGCCGGCGCCTCGAGCGAGTCGCTTCGCATTCCGGTCGCGCCGGCCGTCCGACTCGTTCCGGGAGCCGACCCAGGCTCTCTACGCGGGACGGTTCGTCCAGGTCTTGCCGGGACCGCGGTGCAGATCCAGCGTTCCTCCGGCGCGCTGTGGAGCCCCGTTGCCACCGCGGAGACCGATGAGCAGGGCGCCTTTCGCGCTCGCTTCAACCTGACCCAGGGGCTCTACCGGGCCGTCGCGTCGCCGGGTCGAGGCCTCGTGACCGGGACTTCGCCTGTGCTGAGGGTGGTCGCGACGTGAGGGCTCTGCGGACCGCCCTCCTCGCGTTCACGCTGCTCGCCGCGCCGCCGGCCTCCGCCGCACGGATCGCGGTGGGGGTTGACCGCGGAGCGTCGCTCTCCGAGGTCGCAGCGCGGGTGGCCCGCGCGACCGGCTCGCGCGTCTCGACCGATTCCGGGCTGCGAGCAGTCTTCGTCGACTCCCGGGCCGTCCACCGGCTGGCGAGGCTGCGCGGCGTCTCGTATGCCGAGCGGCTCGATCGCACGGCGCGGCGGCTCGCGTTTACGCCCAACGATCCGCTCGCCGCACGGCAGTGGTATCTCTTCAAGAGCAACGCCTTCCTCTTCTGGCCCCAGTTGCCGACGACCCTGCCGGGAGTCAAGATCGCGATCGTCGATTCCGGAATCGACGGCAAGCACCCCGAGTTCGCGCACCGGATTGCCTACGCGAGAAGCTTCGTCGGCGGCTCGGCCCTCGTCGACCACCAGGGGCACGGCACCTTCGTCGCGGGCGAGATCGCGGCCGCCACGGGAAACGGGGTGGGGATCGCTGGAATCGCCTTCCCGGCCCAGTTGGTGGTGGCGAAAGTCGTCCGCAGCGACCGCACGATCCCGCTCGAGGCCGAGGCGAAGGCGATCAGATGGGCGGCGGACAAGGGAGCTCGGGTGATCAACCTCAGCCTCTCGGGCGTCCGCGATCCGCTCAACCCCGACCGAGACACGTACTCGCCCCTCGAGGCGAGCGCGGTGGCCTACGCGAGCGCGAAGGGAGCGCTCGTCGTCGCCGCCGTCGGGAACGGCGATCAGGCACCGCGAATGCCGTGGGACTACGCGGGCTGGCCCGCGGCGTTGCCGCACGTCCTCGGCGTCAGCGCCTACGCCGGAGACGGCTCGATCCCGGCCTTCTCGGATCGCGACGACTTCTACAACGACCTCGCAGCGCCGGGCCAGGACATCTTGTCGACGTTCCCGCGGCCGCTGACCGCCGAGCGGCCCGGCTGTCTGGACCAGGGTTACTCGGACTGCGGCTCGATCGAGTACCGGCGAGCCGAGGGAACCTCCTTCGCCGCGCCTCAGGTCGCGGCAGCGGCGGGCCTCCTGCTGAGTGTCCAGCCGGCGCTGCAGCCGGATCAGGTCTCGTACCTGCTCACACGGACGGCGAACGATGCGACCCGCTTGAGCGGCTGCAGGGACTGCGGCCCGGGACGCGATGCGCTCTCCGGCTGGGGCCGACTGGACATCCTCGGCGCGCTGATGCAGCTGACGTACAGCAAGGTGCAGCTGCCGCTGCCGGACCGCTACGAGACGAACGACGACGCTGGCCAGCAGGCGTGGCGGCTCTACGGCCAGGCGCCCCGGACGGTCGACGCGACTCTGGACTACTGGGACGACCCGGTCGACGTCTACAGCCTCATGCTGCGCCGCGGCCAGAAGCTTGACGCCACCTTGCGCGGGCCCTTCGGCACGAGGACGAAGCTGGTGCTGTGGAAGCCCGGAACGAAGGAGGTCGGGGGCCTGAAGGTGCCGACCACTCGTGCTCGCGCATCGGTCCGAGTGGGCAGCGTCGAGCATCTGCGCACGTACACGGCGGCCTCGTCCGGCTGGTACTACCTGGAGGTCAAGATGCAGTCGGGCGGCTCGACCGGCGCAGGCCCGTACACGCTGAGCTTCTCGAAGACGTAGCTATTGGTTGTCGAGCAGCTCCTCCTCCGGCACCTCGCGGAGGACCCGGGCGGGGTTGCCGACGACCACGGTACGCGGAGGAACATCGTGGACGACGACCGCCCCGGCCCCGACGAAGGCATCCTCGCCCACCTCGACGCCCGGGCACAGGATGGCCGCTCCGCCCACACGCGCCCCGCGCCGGATCGTCGGTCCCTTGACCAGCGCCCGGCGGCGCTCCGTCCGCCCCATGAAGTTGTCGTTCGTCGTCGCGACGCAGGGCGCGATGAACACGTTGTCCTCGAGCGTCGAGTAGGCCGTGATGTAGGCGTGCGCCTGGATCTTGGTGAGTGCGCCGATCGTGGTGTCGTTCTCGACGAGGGAGCCGCGCCCGATCACGACGTCGTCTCCGATCACGCAACGCTCGCGCACGCACGCCTGGTCGCCGACGACCGCGCGAGCGCCGATCCGCGTTCCCGCGAACACGGTGGCGCCTGTCGCGACGATCGCCCCCTCACCGAGCTCGAGCGGCGGCAGGTGCTCACGCTTCGCCGTCGACCGGGCTGAGAGAGAGGGCTGCTTGCCGAGAACCGCGTTGTCTCCGATTGAGCAGCCGTCCCCGATGATCGTCCCCGGATAGACGACGACGTTCTGACCGATCTCGTAGGTCACGCCGGAACGCGCTCCAGCGAGTGCTGGAGCTGCTCGAGGGCCCGCACGACGACGAGCCCGTCACGGGCCGCGCGGAAGCGGTCCCCCTCGCCGGCGACGAGCGAGAGGAAGTGCTCGCACTCGAGGCGAAGGGGCTCATCGTTCGGGACCTTGGGGCTAAAGATGTCGCCGGTGCGCGTGCGCCATTCGCCGTACGTCGCGGTGGGCTGCTCGGGCGCCTTCTCGTAGATCGTCACCTTCCGCTCCAGCTCCATGTCGTCGAAGACGACCATCTTGTCCCGCCCGACGACCGTGATCCGCCGCATCTTGTGCGGGTCGAGCCAGGAGAGGTGCATGTGCGCGATCTTTCCCGACGGGAAGCGGAGAAAGCAGAAGACGACGTCCTCGACGCCTTCGGTCAGGAATGCGTGGCCGTGTGCGGCGACCTCGCTCGGCTCCTCCTCGATCAGATAGAGAATGACCGAGAGGTCGTGGACGCCGAGCGACCACAGCGCGTTCTCGTCCTTCCGGATCTTGCCGAGGTTCTGGCGGTTGCCGTAGATGCAGAGGACGTCCCCCAGCTCGCCGCCGCGGACGAGCTGCCTCACTTTCTGGACGCCGGGGTGGTACAGGAGCAAGTGGCCCGGCATCAGCACGAGATTCCGCTGCTCCGCAAGCGAGCAGAGCTCCTCGGCCTCGTCCGCGCGGAGAGCGGGCGGCTTCTCCACGAGGACGTGCTTGCCCGCCTCGAGCGCCTGCTTTGCGAGTGCGTGGTGTGTCGGGGCCGGCGTCGAGACGACGACGGCGTCGAGGCCGGGGTCGGCCAGCATCTCCGCATAGTCGTCGGTGACCCGAGCGGCGGGGTAGCGAGCCTCGAAGCGCGCACGCGTGTCCGCCGAGAGGTCGACCAGCCAGCGGAGGTCGCCGAGCTCGTCGAAGTTGCGGGCCAGATTCGGCCCCCAGTAGCCGAGCCCGGCGACGCCGATCCGAATGGGCGCCTCGCGGCTCATCGGTCGGAGAGGGTAACGATCAGGTCGGCGATGCGCTGCGAGGCGCGGCCGTCGCCGCAGAGCTGGCGGATGCCGGGCCTCGTCTCCTCCAGTTAACGAACCCTAGGGCGAGGAGGAGGTGGTGAGGCCTGCGCGCCAGCCCACGCCCGAGCCATCCCTGCAACGTCAGTCGATTGCATGGCTCGGTCGATCAGCACTGCGGCGAGATAGAAGACGGCTGCCCCCACGAGGCAAAGGACGGCCCAGCCGAAGTTGAGCGCGATCCACACTGCCACGAAAGCGAAGCCGAGCACGGCGGCGAATTGCTTGGAGGACATGGTCAGTTGAGCTCCCTTCGGTTTTGCCTGTCGAAACCGGTGAGCGTGACGCTGACCGGCAAAGCTGGTAGATCGTGTCGCGCCAGCGCATCGCGCGCCCGGCGCCGCACGTCGCGAATCGTGTCGGCGAGATCGGTGCCGCGCCTGACGTGCACGGCGACGGCGACTCGGTCGACCTCGTAGCGCCCGGCGGAGTCGCTTACCGCCGGATTCTGCCGGGCGGCCACCTCAACCGCTCGCTCGATCGCACGAGGCTCGACGACGAGGGTGCCACGCTGCTCACCCGCGAGCAGAAGCTCGGTGCGAGCGAGGTAGGGCCTGGGGATGTGCTTCCAGCACAGGAAGCCGAACAGAACGAAGGCCAGCAGCCCCGCGAGGCCGGCGATCAGCCTGACCCGAGCCGTGATGTCGCTCGGCTCTAGGCCGACAAAGTAGTTGTAGACGGTTCGATAGGCGCTGATGTCGTTGACCGCGCTCGGCGAAGCTTTGAACGCAAGTGCCACGACCATCAGCCCGTACCAGATCAGCCCCAGCCCGATCACGCTCACCAGCAGGTTCCGGTGAAGACGGCTGCAGAGACGCGCGCGAAATCGCTGCCTGAACACCTATTCCACCCTCGCCCTTCCCTCGCCTCGGCGCGCATTGACGCGAGCCCGCAGCGAGAAGGCGTCAGCGAGCGGAGCGACCGCGGCCGCGACCTGACGTTCGATCTCCGGGGAGGAGAGGGCGCGGGAATGGTACGCCGAGATCATCAGCCTTCCGCCCGAGCCAACCCGTCGAGGTCGCACACGCGTCCGCTCGTCGGTGACTCCTCGCACCTGCTCGACGAGCGCCCCGGCGATCTGCGCCAACGGCCGCCGCCTCGCCGCAAGGCGTGACTCACCGTCCTCCTCGAGCACGACGAGCCGCTCGCGTCGGGGCGCAAGCGCCCCGGCAAGGAGCAGAAGGCCCAGGGCGATCGCTGCGGCACCGCCGCCGACCGATGCCCATGCAACCGGCCCGCCCGCCTCCAGGTGGGAGAGGAAGTCGTCGAGGACCTCACGGAGCTCGGGGAGCCGGAGGTGGCGCGCGAGCGTGGGAAGGCTCAGCGCCCGCGAATCCCCTTGAATCGCGAAGACGGCGGTCGCAACTCCAAGGAGCGCGACCGCAAGCAGGAGCAGGAATGCGATCAGACGATCGATCGCCCGAAGCAAGAGTACGATCTAGACCACGCCCTCGGGCGAGTCAGCGATGTCCTCGAACACGAGATCGACGGGACCGAGAGCGTCTCCGATGCCGGCCAGGGAAGCCGCCCGCTTGATTCTCGCGCGAATGCGCCCCCCAAGCTCGTGCAGCGGGACTAGCTGGGCGACGAGGTGCAGAGTTACTCCGTAGCGCCCCTCGGGGAGCGCGGCGGCAGTTACGCCGGCGAGGCGCTCGCGACCGTCCAGCGTCACCTGCGTCCCGAGGGGTCCGGAATCGGCTCGGATGACGCCCTCGACCGCAAGCGCCTGGGCAAGAGCGAGCCGGGACAGCCGGACGCGCTCTGACGAAGCACGGCCAGACAGCCTCGCCCCCGCCGTTCGCGTGGGATCGGCTTCTACCATCGAGCGCTACTGGACGCGCGTCGGCTCGGGGACGTCCTCGTCGCCAGGGAAGTGGAGATCGTTGACGCTGACGTTGACCTCGGTCACGGTCAGACCGCAGATCCCCTCGATCCGCCGGATCACGTTCTCGCGGATTCGATTCGTGACCTGGGGAATCGACTCGCCGTACTCGATCACGACCGTCAGGTCTACTGCAGCTTCACGCTCGCCGACCTCGACGGTGACACCTTGACTGCGCTCGTCGCCGATCCCGACCCGCTGCGTCATCGCGCCGAAGGCACGGGTAGCGCCGCCGCCAAGCGCGTAGACGCCGGCCACCTCGTGGGCGGCGATTCCAGCGACCTTGCTCACGACCGCATCGACGATCGTCGTGCTGCCGTGCTCTGTCTGCAGTGGCGATGCCTCCACCGGCTTCGCCGGGCGGTGGCTGCTCGCGGGTGTCTCTTCCGGCATCTTCTCCTCCTCGTGTGAGCTTCATGGGCGTTCTACCTGCTTAGAACCACCGCGACACCAGAAGTTCCGCGGGACAAGCGAACGAGGGCAAGAACGCTCTAGCCGCGAGCGAGGCGGACATCGTCGATGAGGATGTCGACATCCACCGCTACGAGGCCCGTCATGTGGGCGATGCGGCGGAGGATCAGCTCTCGCAGAGCGCTCGCTGCGCTCGGGAGATGGATGCCGTAGTCGGCGATCAGCCGCAGCTTGACGACGACTCGTTCCTCGGTCACGGTGACCGTCAGGCTCGCGCCCCCGCCTCCGGCAGATCGCCCTCGCGCCGCCTTGGCCCAACCGCCAACGGGGTCGAGCTCCGGCAGCTCGCGCACCGTCAATGAAACGATTCTCGCGAGCACCGAGTCGGCGACCCTGGTGCGGCCCTTCTCATCTTGGAGGAGCGCGTGCCGGACGAGGCTCGGCACGACGTCCTCGAGCGGAACCGGCATGGCGGGTCGCGCGCCTTGAGAGCGGATGCGCTGCAGCACAGCCTGCACGATCCGGTACGGTGCGTCCACCTCCTCGCGAGCCAGTTCCTGGACGCGGCCCCAGAGGTCATTGAGCTCCTGGAGCACTTCCCGGCAGTGCGGGCACGAGCGCTGATGCTCGGGATCCGCCGGCGGCAGGTTGTCGGCAACCTGATCGATCAGCTCCGAAAGCTCGCTGCCGCAGGGCAGCCGTCCGCTTGCGCTCGCGTTCAACGCCACTGCCTCATGCCACTCACGAGCTCGAGCCGCGCGCGGTGGATGCGCCCCTTCACCGCCGGGACACTAATCTCCAGCACCTCGGCGATCTCCTCATACGACAGGCCCTCGAGCTCGCGCAGCACGAGCGCCGCCCGCTGCTCCGGTGTCAGACGCGCGAGCGTGCGCTTCAGAGCTTCGAGCTCGGCCCGAGTCTCGACGAGCTCTGCGAGAGATGGATCGCGCGCCTGGGGCTCCGTCTCGAGTGACGCAACGGGGCGGCGTGTCCGCAGCACGTTGAGGCAGCGACGCGTGACGATCTGAACGATCCAGGTGCTGAACGAGCTCTCGGCGCGAAATCCTGGCAGGGCCCGCCAGGACTGCAAGAAGGCGTCCTGCGCTGCGTCCTCGGCCTCGGCAGCGTCCTGGAGCATGCGAAGAGCGATCCGGTAGAGACGGGCTCGATGACGCCGCACGAGCTCCTCGAACGCGTACAGGTCACCGAGCTGTGCAGCGCGGACGAGCTGGATGTCCTCCGTCTTCAGAACTACGGGGTGCTCCTCTAGCAGAGAGCGGTGAAGTGAAGTATCCGCACCGGTGCCTTCACGTCGGGCAGAGGGCGCCCATGCGCCTTCGGCTCATCGCGCGGGGAGCGCAATGATCAGGTCGGCGATGCGCTGTGATGCCTCGCCGTCCCCGTAGAGCTGCGGGCGCTCGTCGGGCATGCGGGCGGAGGCCACCGCGGCGGCGATCCGGTCGGGGTCGTCGTCGACGAGCACGTTTGCTCGGGCCTCGACCGTGTCGACCCACTCGGTCGATGGCCTCATGGTGACGCATGGCACGCCGTACCAGTACGCCTCCTTCTGCAGCCCGCCCGAGTCAGTGGCGATCACGCGCGCCTGCGAGGCTAGCGCGGCCAGGTCGAGGTAGCCGAGCGGCTCGACGAGCCTGATCCCGCCGCGGAGGAGAAGGCCGCTCTCGTCGAGGGCGGTGCGGGTGCGGGGGTGGGCGGGGAAGATCACGGGCTGGCTGACCCGGCTCAGTCCAGCGACGATCCGGTCGAGGCGCGGCGATGCAACGTTCGCCTCCCGGTGAACGGTCGCGAGGACATACGACCGGGGGAAGAGCCCCAGTCGGTCGAGGATGCGGGAGCGCTCCCGTGCGAGCGGTGCGAGTTGGAAGCAGGCGTCGGCCATCACGTCGCCGACCACCTCGGCCCGGCCCGGAACGCCCTCGGCGGCCAGTGTGTCGCGCGAGCGCTCGTCGGGGCAGAGCAGGAGCGCCGAGATGCGGTCTGCCTCGATCCGGTTCCGCTCCTCCGGCATCGAGAGGTCGCCGCTCCGCAGGCCCGCCTCGACGTGGGCGACCGGCACGCCGGCGTGGACGCCCGCGCGGGCCCCGGCGAGCGTGGAGTTCGTGTCGCCGAAGACGAGCACCCAGTCGGGCTGCTCGCGTCGGATCGCCTCGCGGATGCCGGGCTCCATGCGCTCGAGCATCACGTCGCGCGGCAGCGCGCCGATCTCCAGGCGGTAGGCGGGCTCGGCCAGGCCGAGCTCGTCGAAGAAGACCTGCGACAGCTCCTGGTCGTAGTGCTGTCCGGTGTGGAGCACGACCTCCTCGATGTCGCGAGCGCGCAGCGCGACCGAGAGCGGCGCCGATTTGATGAACTGCGGCCGGTTGCCGACGACGGAGAGGATCTTCACGGGTGCGCAGCGTACGCGGCCCGTACGCGCGCAAGTCATTCGCTAACCCGTGGGTTGCAGATCCGTGATCGAGTGCCTGTTCGTGCCGATCCAGTATGACTCCAGCTCGGGATTCCCGAGCGGCTCGCACAGGTAGTCGACATCCTTCATGCCGACGATCGTGCCGTCGTTTTCCTCTCGCTTGCACCGATAGGAAACCGAGTCCTCGGCCGCGCACCTGCGAGCGACGAGGCGCGAAGGCTTCGAGAGGCCGGCCCGCGCAGCTGTGCAGCGACTGCGTCTGGACGCTGCAAGCTTAGCTCGCAACGCGCGCGCCGCACTGAGGCTGTCCATGCGCGGATCCCACGGGCGTTGCCAGACGACCACGATCGCAAGCAGGGCCATGAGGCCGGCGCCCGCGCGCGTCTTCCACGCGGACGGGCGTTTCATCGAGGCAAGCGCGGACGCGCTCGGGAGCGGGTAGGAAGAGGGAGGGTAAGATCGAGCAGCCTGTGCGTTTGCCGATACATCGGGGCGCGTTCGCGTTCCAAGCAGGTTCCAGGCGGCTGCGCCCTAACCGCTCGAGCTCCTCTCGGCGTTGCTAGCCGCACGCGGCCCTGCCGGAGGCACCACCGACGACCCGGTCCTCCTCATCGAGGGGCTCTGTCGCGGATTTGGCGGGCGCAGGGTGGTCCAGAATTTCGGCCTGGCAGTCAGTTCCGGCGAGCGGGTCGCACTCTGTGGTCCAAACGGCTCGGGCAAGACGACCATTCTGCGCTGCATCTTAGGGACGCTTCAGCCGACGAGCGGCTGGATCTCGGTGGCAGGTCACGCCGCAGGATCGCGGAGGGCGCGCGGGCTCATCGGCGCGATGCTCGCGCACGATCGCAGCTTCTACGGGCGCCTCACCGGGTGGACGAACCTGCTCTTCGTCGCGAGGGTGCGCGATCCCGACACGCGAGCGGCAGCCCGAACGGTCCGCGCGCTCGAAGAGGAGCTGGAGCTCTCGGAGATTCTCCGGCGCCGTGTCGACCGCTGCTCGACCGGAATGATCCAGAAGCTCGCGCTGGCGCGAGCACTCGTCCAAGAGCCCCCGCTCCTCCTGCTCGACGAGCCGACCCGCTCGCTCGACGACACGGCGTCAGCGCTCCTCTGGGCGGCACTCGACCGGCGGCCGCGCGTGGCCGTCGTGATCGCGACGAACCGGCGTGACGATCTCGGGCGCTGCCATCGCACGGTGCGGCTGGCCGGCTAACGCTTCGGCCGAATTTCGTAGATGAAATTGTGGGACTCGGAGTAGTACGCGTTGAGCAGCGTCGTCACGTGGTACCCGAGCTCCTTGGCGATCCGAGCGGGGTCGTGTTCTGGCGGCGCCCGGTCCGAGAACGCCATCACCGCGACGCCGTCCAGCGCAAGGCGTGACTCCGCCTCGATCAGGAACCGTCTCGTGAGCCTGTACCCGCCGTCCGGGCCGCAACCGCAGAGAACTCCGCCGCTGCTGGGGGCGAACGGCTGGTTGAACGCCACGAGGTCGAACGTAAGCGAGGTCGGGATGGCGTCGAACAGGTCGCTGCGAACGACGGTCACCGGGCCGACGTGGGCGTTCTGCGCGGCGTTTCGGCGCGCGCACTCGACGGCCGGATCGTGGACGTCGGCGGCCCAGACGTCACCCACGCCCGATTGCTTGAGCGCGAGCGCGAGGTAGCCCGACCCGCAGCCCATCTCGAGCGCCCGACGCGCACCGTATCCCGCACAGATGGTCGCCATGTTGCGCGCGCACCGGCCGAGATCCGGCGGGAAGACGTCCTCGTCGACTGCGAGCGTGAGCCCGCCGATCGCAACCGTGTAAGGCTGCTTGGCGAGGAGCTCGGCAAGCTCCGAGTGAGCGTCGCCATCGTTGCCTCCGAGCGCCAACGCTAGGGCCCCCCTCCGAACCTTGAAGCCGAGTCGGGCGCGCTTGACGAACCGGCGCTCCAGCCCTGCACGACGGCGGCGATGCGTCGCATCGCCGCCGCGCCGAGATCCTGGTGAACCGGTAGCGCGACGACGTGGCGCTTCAGGAACGTCGCGTCGGGGAACTCGTTCGCCGGGAAGCTCGGATGGAAGTCACTCCAGAAGAGCTCGGCGCCGATGGCTGCGCGTCGTAGGTGCTTGTGGAGCGAGTCCGCCTCCCGGGTGACGACGGGAAGCGCCAGTGGGCACGCGCCGGTATCCAGCTCGGGACGGAGGAGCCGAAGGCGCGAAACGTCGGCCAGCTCGCGCGCGAGGTGCGCGTAGTTGCGCCGCCGCTGCGCAGCGATCGCCGCGTGGTCGCTCCGTGCAGCTATGAGGAGTGCCGGCACCGAGATCGTCCACTCCGCGGTCCCCGCGTCGAAGCTTACGTGCGGGTTCGCGCCGGCCGGGAGGGCGGATCGCGAGGAGCTGGCGAGCGCCCTCCTCACCGCGCGCCGCGCGGCCGAGGAACAGCCACGGCGTGCTCGCGCAGCGCGGCGTGACCGGGCGCTCAGCCGCACCCAGTTCAGCGAGTCGAAGAGTGGCGGCCGGGCCGTGCCGGTGGGGACGACGAGGCGGCCGTTGCTGCACGCGGCGGCGCCGTCTGGGACAGGGAGCGTTTTCCACAGGCTGAAGACCGCGATGTCGCCTGACGTGCCGAGCGGCCGACCGTCTGCCGTCGAGAGGAGCGCGTGCGCGCAGTCCTCGATCAGCGTCAATCCGTGCGCACGGCAGAGGTCGACGACCGTGGGCAGCGCCGGCTCCGCGAAGCCGAAGTAGTGCGTCAGGAGGACGGCACGCGTGTGCGCGTCGATCGACCCGCACAGGTGCGCCATGTCGAGGCGCGCGTCCGCATCGACCCGGTAGAACCGGACGCGTGCCGGCGCGTTGAGAACAGCGTCGACCTCCGCGCCGCAGTTGTACGAGGGCAGCAGCACGGTGTCCTCCGGGCCGGGAGCAAGCGCCTTCACCGCGCGCCAGATTGCATCGCGCGCCCTCGCGTGGAAAGTGACGCCAGGGGCGTCGAGGGGTGGCGGCAAGCGCGGCCGCCTACCGGCGAGCACTCGCGGCGACACCATGGGCCTGGGCCGGATGAAGCCGTCCGGGCTGCCGAGCCGGCTCACGTCAGTATTCCGCGAGCGTGCCCGAGCGCGCGGCGTGCCCGAGCGCGCGTCCGAACAGGATCGTCGCGAGCGGGATCCCGACGCCGGCGAAGGCGAGGAGCGCGAGCAGGTCGAGCGTCCAGCCCTCGCCGCGGAAAAGCGCGTTCCGGACGCCGTCGAATGCCACCCTCGTGGGCAGCGCGTGGGCCAGGGGCTGCAGCCAGCCCGGCAGCGTCGACACCGGGAAGACGGTTCCGCCGAAAACGGTCATGAGCGTGACGAGCATGACGGCGATCGTCTCGCCGCGCTTGGCCACGAGCACGATCGCGGCCGCGACCACTGCGAACGTGGCGAACGCAGCAGAAGCGCTCACGAGCACGGCGACGACGCCGATCCAGCTC
Organism: Gaiellales bacterium; assembly: GCA_038253945.1. Taxonomy (GTDB): domain Bacteria; phylum Actinomycetota; class Thermoleophilia; order Gaiellales; family Gaiellaceae; genus JBBRYW01. The sequence goes on along the minus strand of JBBSGR010000001.1, from coordinate 154,573 downwards.
GCGTTGAGGAGATCGAGATTCATTGCAAACGACGCGGCGGTCAGGTAGACGAGAGCTCGGGCGAGCGCGAACCCGAACGGGAATCCGACGAGGCCCAGGCACATCTCCGTTGCGTCGAGCGGCTGCGCGACGAGAGCCTCGAGCGTCCCGGCGAGCTGCTCCTCGCGCATTCTCGCGGTGACGTCGAGAGTTCCGCTCAGAATCACGGCGCTGGTGACTATGCCGACTGCGGCGAAGGCGAAGTAGGTCGGGGCGTGGTTGAGCGCGGCACTGTTCGGCTCGCCGAAGAAGCGGGAGATGAAGAAGTAGATGGCGAGCGTGAGCGCCCCCTGGAAGGCGTCTGCAGCGAGACCGATGCGGTACGACCGCTTGGTCCGGTAGTCGCGCCAAACGATGGCGCGGAAGACGTGCCAGCGCGGCCTAGCGGCGAGCGAGGCAGTTCTCCCCGTGGAACAGCTCTTGCTCGACCGTGCGCCTGATCCGCATACCCGTCGTTTCCCAGTTGTACCGCTCCTGCGCGAGCCCGTAACCGCGGCGGCCGAGCCGGCGGCAGCGCGCCGGGTCGTCGAGAAGCCCCACGAGCCGGTCCGCAAGGCTGCGCACGTCGCCGCTGTCGACGAGGTGGCCCGTGTCCCCCTCGATCACAAGCTCGGGAATCGGGCCGAAGTTCGTCGCGACCACCGGCAGCCCGTGCGAGAGCGCCTCCACGAAGACGCGCCCGAAGGCCTCCTTCGTGGTCGGGAGACAGAACACCGACGCCGTTTCGTAGTACGCGGGCATCTCGTGGAGCGGAACCCGCCCCACGACGTGGCAGTTCGGCACGTCTACGTCGGGGGTGCAGCCGACGATCGTCAACGTCGCGTCGGGGTGCCGCTCGCGCACGCGCCGGAACGCGGCGACGAGCTGCGGCCCGCCCTTGACTTCCCAGCGAAGCCCCGCGAAGAGGATCCGCTTGGCGGCGTATCGCGCCTCGTCGAAGCACGGAGGCGCGCTCGGAGCCGGCGGGTTGCCACCCGAGTGCACGCAGACGACCCTCTCCGGCGGGCAACCGTAGCCCTCGACAAGCCAGCGGGACGTGTGCTCGCTATGGGTAAACACGGTCGCCGCATTCGCGTAGATCGAGCTCTCGAGTGGCAGCCAGCGCCTCATCAGGTCGCGGGCGTCGAACCCCGGGTAGTCGAGGCTCGCGAGCGCGGCGTGCCCCGTGTAGACGAAATGCGGCACGCCGGGGACGCTGGCGTCGAACAGCGATTCAGTCTGGAACGAGATTGTGTGGTCGCTCTCCGAGAGCCGTTCGGCGGCAGCCCGTTTCACCGCGTCGAAGTAGTAGCTCGTCCACGGGCCGTAGTAAGAGAGTCGCGTGCGCCGCCGAAGCGCGAGTCCGCCGTACTCCGAGATCGCGCTGAGGCGGTTGCGCGCTCTGAAGGAGAGGGTGCGGCGATCCGCGAGGAGCTCGCGAACGGTCACAGGCTCCACGCGAAGCTCCGGGAATGCTCGTGCGAGCATCGCGCCGACGGAGTCGTCGTGCGACTGCCGTCCCGGTGTCAGGAGTACGAGCGTGTGCGCGGGCCACGTGCGCTTCACCGTCGGGTCTACGTTAGCGTGACCTCCCCGCGACGACCGCGGCATGCCGCCGCCGGAACTGGTTCACTTGCCGGCGTGGGGTGGTCGCTCGTCGAGGAGGTTGGCGTCGACTACGCGCGCGGAGGGCGCCACCGCTCCGAGCTGCAGTATCCGGTGTTCGCCGCGCGTGCCGAGGACGGGACGACCCTGGTCGTCGACGAGCTCGCGATCCGGAAGTCCGTCCCTCTGCGCGCCGAGTATCGGACGCTGCGCTTCGGCGCTGACGGGAAGCTGCTGGAGGCGGTCGGGGAGGGTTACGGCGTCCCGGCGGGGAAAAACGTCGCGCTCCTGCGCGTGACGCGCTGGGAGCTCGTGATCAACTCGATGACCGGGCAGCCTGTGGCCGCCGTCGACCTCTCCGCGATCTCGAAGCACATGCCGCTCGTTGCGTCCCGCACGCCGCGGGACACGTTCCTCGTCGCGTTCGCCGACGAGCTGTTCGCAACGGAGCTGGCGGAGGTCGACGAGGGTGGACGGCTGCTCTGGTATCTCCCCCGGCCGCTCGATCGGCTCGGCTTCCCCGGCAGCGTGCAGTCGCTGCGAAACGGCAATGTGCTCGTCGCGGACGAGTTCTGCCACGTCGTCACGGAGCTCGACCGAACCGGCGCCGTCGTGTGGGAGCTCGGCAGTTGGCGCGACCCCGGGCGGCGCGGCGGACGCTTCTCGAGTCCGCGCTCGGCGTGGGAGACCGCGGATGGGCAGCGGCTCGTCGCCGACACGCGGAACGACCGCGTCGTGGCCGTCACCGGCGCCGGCGAGGTGCTGGCGGCGCCGGCCGGCGGGCTTTCCTCGCCCACGTTCGCCGACCGCCTCGCGTCGGGGCACATGCTCGTCTGCGACGCGGGCAACGGTCGCGTCGTCGAGTACGACGCCCAGGGCGAGATCGCGTGGGCGTGCGGCGACCCGCCCCCCCGAAGGCTGTTCTCGTTCCCGCGGGCGGTCGAGCCGATGCGCGGAGGATGCCTGCTCGTGGCCGACACGGGGCACGACCGAGTCGTCGTCGTCGGGAACGGCACCTGCCGGGAGTGGCCGCTCGCCGGAGCCGCCGAGCTCTTCTGGCCGCGGTGCGCTCGCGTGCTGCGAGGCGGCGGCCTTCTCGTTGCCGACGGTCGCAACGGTCGCGTGCTCGAGGTGACACGTGGAGGCGAGGTCGTGCGGCAACTCGACACGCTCCAGCTGGAGCCGCCCCTCCGCCTCTCCGACCCGCACGACGTCGGCCTGCTTCCGGGTGGCCACCTGCTCATCACCGACTCGCCGCTTCGGCTCGTCGTCGAGGCCGACTGGAGCGGGCATGTGTACCGGGCGATCGGGGGCCGTGACGACCCCGTCGTTCTCGACGACCCGCACAGCGCGCAGGCGCTTCAGGACGGGGACGTCTTGATCTGCGACTCGGGGCATGACCGGATCATCCGCGTGGCAGACAACGGCTGCGTCGTCTCCGAGCTCAGGGCCGTGCGCTGCGGCTCGTCGTGGCTGCGGCTGAACCGGCCTCGCCACGCCGAGCTCTCGCCCACGGGCGCACTCGTCGTTTGCGATACCGGGAACAACCGGGTGCTCGCTGCCGACGAGAGCGGCGAGCTGCTCTGGGAGCTCTCGGCCGCTCAGGGCTCGCCTCTGGAGTGGTTCAACCAGCCGCGCTGGGCCCACCTCGCGGCCACGGGCGAGCTCATCCTCTGCGACCACTGCCATCACCGGATCCTTCGCTTCCGGCCGGCGTAGGCGCTGCCGCAAACGCTTTCGAGCTCTCGAACGAGGCGGCGCACGTCCGCACGACTACTCAGCACCACGAGCGCTGTGGCTGTGCGCCGTTCGCGAAGGCATGCCCAGAGCAGCGGCCGCGTGGCGACCGGGTAGTCCCAGATGTAGCGCAGGAATGCCCGGTCAAGTGGCTGTCCGGGCGGCGCATCGGGGCGCTTCCGCCCGAGGCCGAGGACACGCCGTCGCACCACGCCGTACACGCAGAGCAGCCGTGGCGCCTCGATCGCGACGACGGCGTCGCTCGCCGCAAGACGCAAGTCGAGCGTGCTCTCGTACGTCCCGTCCATAATCCATGCCGGGCGCTGGACGAGGTCGCCGACGACCTTCCTCCATTCGCGGTGGGGCAGGGCGACCCAACCCGGCTGCCAGCGGTGCGCGTCCAGGTGCACGACCGGGAGATCGAGCAACGAGCCGAGCCGGAGGGCGAGGCGCGTCTTTCCCGAGCCGCTCGGCCCCACGACGAGAATGCGCCGCGCGCGACGAAGCCGCTCGGCGATGGCCTGTTCCGGGATCCCCGCGCGAGACGCTCGGATCCTCGACACACATTCCTACGGGACGAGGACGGTGGGCGGGACTTCGAAAATGAACGCCGGGCTGAGGCTCGCGTTGTACGCGCCCGTCGCGTAGAAGGCGATGAGGTCGCCTGGGTGCGTCCGCGGCAGTAGGCCCTCGTACAGGACGTCGTTCTCCCGGCACGACGAGCCGAAGACGACGGAATGCACCGGCTCGCCGTATCTCGCCGTGAGGTCCGCCGCAAAGACGCGTGCCACCTGCGGGCAGTAGTGCCTGAGCGGCAACATCGTCGCCGCGCCGTCGACGGTCACCAACTCGCCCTCCACGGACCGCCCGGCACGGAGAACCCGTGAGACGAAGCTGAAGGCGTCGGCAACGAGGTACCGGCCGGGCTCGAGAATCAGCATGGGCCGCTCGCCGGCCGGAAACACGGGGGCGAGCTCCTCGACGATCGCGGCGACGTACTCCTCGACAGGACGCGGCTCCCAACTCTGGCGGCTGCGCGGCTTTGGTCCGTGCGCCGGGAAGCCGCCGCCGAAATCGAGCGAGCGCAACCTGCGGCGCACGTCGTCGGGCAGGTTCCGAAGGAAGCCCGCAAGCTGCCGCGCGGCCGCGCGGTACACCGCCGGGTCATCCGTGTCACCCTTTAGGTGCAGGTGAAGGCTCTCGAGCGCGACCCCGGGCACCGACGCGACCGCCGCGGCGGCGGCCTGGGCCTCATCGTTCAGGGAGAAGCCGAACCGGCTCGGCAGCGACTCGAGATCGGCGCGGACGCGTAAGCCTGTCCTTGCACGGGCGGGTCGACGCGCCGCCAGCATGAGCACCCGCTCGAGCTCCTCTTCGTTGTCGACGTGGACGAGCGCGCCGTCGGCGAGCGTCGCTCGCAGCTCGGCGTCGCGCTTGAGGGGGCCGTTGAAGACGATGTGGGCGCCGGAGTAGCCCAGTCGCCGCGCCAGCGCGTACTCGCGGCCGGAGACGACTTCCGCCCATGCGCCCCGCCGCTGCAGAATCCCGGATTCCGCGACCGCGTAGTTCGTCTTGAACGAGTACGCGATCGCCGAGCTTCCCCATTGCGTGCGAAGCGCATGCTCCAGCCGCTCGTGACGGTCGGTGACGATACGCTCGTCCGCGAGGAAGACCGGGGTGCCGCTCCGCTCGAGGGGCGAAGCAAATCGGTTTCGCTCGAGCTCGAGTTGCGGGAACGAATCGAAGAAACCGGCGGGCAGGAACGCCTCGCCGTCCTTCGGCTCCGCGCGCGCCGAGGTCTGCACGAGCGAGCTCACCGGACAGGCTCGTACAGCCGGCGCTCGAGCTGCCGAAGCCGCCGCCGATCACGGTGCAGGACGCGCCGGGCCGGGTGGATCAGGTTGACGACGCCGACAATGCGTCGCCCGTCGCGACGGCGCGTGATGGACAGCGACTCGAAGGACGGCAGACTCCGAATTTCGTCGACGGCGAGGTCGGATCGCAAGCGGTGATCAGGCGGCCGGATCAGGAAGCACGTGAGCGCGGCGCGCGTCAGGGTCGGGCGGTGCTCCGCCGCCTCGAAGCGCTCTGGCTCGAGGCATGCCTCGACCGTGAGGTCGAGAGCGCATGGGCCGCCGCACGCGCGGCTGAGCACGGCGTTCGTACCTGCGCTGAGCCGGGCGCCGATCTCGACGAGTACCGGGCCGAGCTTCTCCGACCAGATCAACTCGCTGTGCGCCGGGCCGTGGCGAATCCCTAGCGCCTCGAGCGCCTGAACGACGTACGCAAGCAGAACCGTCTGGCGTTCGCCGGCATAGGGCAGGAGCTCCATCGCCTCGTAGAAGACGCCGCCGCCGCCGGAGGCGCCGTGGTAGCGCCAGAACGCTGCGGCACGGTGCCGGCCCCGGCAGCTGACCGTGTCGACGACGTACTCGTGACCGCGCACGAGCTCCTGAACGAGGACGGTCTCGTTCACGAGGCCGAGGACGTTCCGGCGCCGCGCAATCGCGTGGTACGCATGCTCGAGCTCGCCGGCGTCCCGGCAGACTGCGACCGAGTCGCTCGCGACGCTCTTCGGCGGCTTCGCCACGACGGGCCATGCGTCGCGATCCCGCACCCACGCGAGTAGCGGCTCGAGCGACCTCGACCGAACGCGGGCCGGAGTCGCGAGCCCACGTGCCGCGACCGCCTGGGCCATCAGGTACTTGTCGCGGCGCGCCTCTCGCAGGGCCGGGTCGTTCGCGTCGAGCTCCAGGCGCTCCGCGAGCTCGTCCGCGAGCTCCACGCCTGGCTCCGAGCCCGCGAGCACGTGGCCGACGCCGAGCTGCCGCAGGGTGCCGGCGGTCGCACGGGCGTCGCGGCCGCCAACGACCTCGACGAAGTCGCGTGGCTCGAACGACGAACGGAAGAGCGACGGGATCACGGGCTTGCTCTTCACCGCGATGCACTCGTGTCCCCGCGTCGCGAACGCGGGCGCGAGCAGCGCGCCGGACGAGTACGGGTCGACGATGGCGACGCGTGCGTTCACCGCTCCAACCCCGCGAGAACGCGTCGGAGTGCTCGGCGCGCGTCGTGGCGAGGTGCACGAGTGCGTCGAGGGGGAGGAAGACGTCGACGCCCTTTTCGGGGCATGGAGCTCACCATAGTGACGAACCGCCGGCGGGCGGAGGCGGGTCTCGCCGCGGAGCTCCTTTGCGTTCAGCGGCTCAGGCCGTCGAGAAAGGACTCGAACTGCTCGACGCCGGCAGTTGCGACATGGGCCAGAGCTGCTTCGCGGCCTTGCCGCGACCGGCGCTCGTACTCGTCCGGCTCGCCGAGCAGTCGTCCGAGAGCTGCGCACCATGGGCCGACGTCTTGCGGCCGCTCGACGTAGTGCCCGTTCCGCCGCTCGAGGGCGGCAAGCGGCAGGTGGACCGCCGCGCCGAGTCCCGCCTCGGGAAGACCGCCGATGTCGCTTGCGAGCACCGGGATGCCTCGAAGCAACGCTTCGGGGACGATATAGCCGAAGGTCTCGGGCCACACCGACGGCGCCAGCAGAACGCGCGTCTGAGCCAGGACGCCGTCGAGGTCGTCGGCGGGCTGGAAGACTCGTACATTGGATCGTGCTCCGAGCGTTCGCAGCACGGCTTCGTCGGTACCCCAGCCGCGCACCGCGGCGAACTCGACTTCGGGCAGCTTGCGGGCCAGCTGGAGGAAGACGTCGACGCCTTTCTCGAGGCACGGGTTGAGCATCGTCACGAACCGACGGTCGAGGCCGCCCCCCTTGGGAAACGGCCCTTCGCCGTAGATCGGAAGCCGGAGCACAGTCGATTCGAGAAAGCCGTAGTGCGCGAGGTAGCGTTGGAGGAAGCCGCTGATTACGACGATCGCGCGAGCGCTTCTCATGCTCCGCGCTTGCGTGAGATCTGGCGCGATCGAGAGCGGGCCGAACGGCGCGTTGGCGATCGTCTGCAGCACGATGACGACGCGCGCCGGCCCGGCCGCTCGCAGGGCGCTACCGAGCAGCAGCCTCAGCTTGTCGTCGTTCACGAGCACCCAGTCCGGCCGGAACTCGCGGATGCGCTGTTCGACGTGCGCGGACATCCTCTCCGTCCCGAGATCGAGCGCGTCCACCTCTACGCCGCGGTAGCGGTACGAGAAGACGGACGGCGCCGGCTCCCGCACCGAGATCTTCCGTCTCTCCAGCTCACGGCGGAGATCGGACTCCGACGCCGGCCCGGACCGCGAAGTCAGGGCCGGTGTGACGGCGGCACAGCGGTGTCCGCGGCGGGCGAGGCCCTCGAGCAGGAGCCGGTTCGCCTTCACCCCGCCCCCGAACGACGGCAGGTAAATGTGATCCTGGAGCAGCAGCACCCTCACGCCGGGCTCCTCTTCACGATTGCCGTGCCGTACCGGATCGGGAAGTCGACGACGGCATAGTCGCCGCCGTCCCGCAGCTCCTCGACAAGTCGGGGGACGCCGCATGGCTCTCGGTAGTTCGAGCTGTCGTGCAGCGTGATCACGCCTCCCTCGGCCAGGAGCGGGGCGAACAGGTCGAAGTCGAGCCGAACCCCCTCGTAGTGGTGGTCGGCGTCGATGTGCAGGTAGTCGATCGTGATCCCGTTCGGGACGAAGAGCTCGCGGTGAGCGGCCTCGGTCAGGCCGAGGACGATCTCGACGTCGGGATAGGCCCGCCGGAACCAGGAATCGGGCTCGATCCACGCCGGCGAGCCCCAGATCGCCCGCTTCTCCTCCGGGACGCGGTCGCCGCCGTCGACGAGGATCGTCCGGCTCGGCTCGAGGCCGAGGTCGCGCTGCGCCTGGCGCATGAGGCGGGGGACGAAGCCGCCGCCCGAGCCGAGGCAGACGCAGACGGACGCACGGAGGGCGTATGCGAGGGCGTAGTAGAGCATCCCGGCCCCGAGCTCCGGTGAGTTCGGGGCAGCGCCGTGGCTCGCACACCACGGATCGGGCCCGGTCAGCTGCGCGGCGACGAACTGCCGGTCGACGAGGCCGCCCGCCGCCGGCGGTTCCGGCGCTGGAAAATCTGGCATTCGAAGGTCGCCGGCGAGCTCCGTTCCCGCCAGCGCGGCCTCGAGCTCCGTGAAGTTGACGACCAGATCGCGCAGCTCGGCCGCGTTCTGCCTGGCGCTCCGGACGCTGAGGCAGGCGGACGAGGGCTCCGGCAGCTCGAGAAACTCGAGCAGGCGCGCTCGCTCGCCCCCAGCAACGAGTGCCTCGTAGCGCACGTCGAGAAACGGCTGCCCCGTTGCGTCGAGGACGGCTTGCAGCTCCCCGTAGTAGGACTCATCCTCGGCGACGGCCTGCCGGAGGGCCGTCACGTCGACGTGCACGCGCGGCCGCGGCAGCCTCAGATCCGCTTTGTCGTACACCTCCCACTGGCCAGTCTCCTCGGCGATCAAGCGCGATATGAAGGTCCGGACGCGGTTCTCACGCCGAAGTACGATCTTTCGCACGTCGCGGTCGCGAAGGACGGAGGACAGGACAGCCTCGTTCTGGCGATGCGTCATCTTGAAGCCGACGTGCGAGTGCCCGAGGTGGGCGAGCCAGACGCGGTCGAGGAACCGGAGCGGGTCGCGATCGCGTTCCTCCGGATCGCCCAGCTCGAAAGACGTATCCCGCAGCTCGAGCGCCGGATAGACGCCCGTCGGGTTGAAGAGCTCGTGGTGACACAGTACGGACGGATGGGAGCCGAGGAGCGTGCAGAGCATGTTGCTACCCGTCCGCGGCGCGGCGAGGATCACGAAGCGGACCGGGCGGAAGGTCAGACCGCGCGACCCTCTTGGTCGACGCGCTGGCGCATCGCCTGCAGGATGTTCGTGACGGATAGGTCTCCGGGGTGCACGAGGTAGACGCTCCCGTCGTAGGACGTGACGACCACGTGGTCGCCGCTCCGCGCAGCCGAGCTGATCCCGTTGCGCGCGATCGGCCGGCGGAGGACACGCTCCTCGGGGAGGGAGACCCGCAACAGCTCGCCCCAGTAGTTCGTGACGACGATGGTGTGCTCGTCGAAGAAGCACACCGCCTTCGGCGAGCGACGCCCGAGCGAGACGCTGTGCCGAAGGCGGCCGCCTTCGAGCTCGTACACCTTGAGGACGAAGTCTCGGCCGACGCTCGCGATCGCCTTTCCGGCCGGATCGATGTCGACGTCGTCGACGATCGCCATGTGCCCGAGAAAGCGCTCGAGCACGGTTCCCTCGAGATCCCACGACACGAGGATTCCGTCGGCGCTGCAACTCACGCCGAGAGGAAGCTTGGGGTGAAGGCGCAGCGCCTTGACAGCGTTCTCGTGCGCATGGAAGGACCCCGCGATGTGCCCCTCGGGGGTCACTTTGACGATCGCGCCGCTATAGCAGCCGACGAAGGCAACGCCCTCGAGCGCCGGGCACTGCGAGACGCGGATCGTGTTGATCGGACCCTGACCGAGGAAGATCGCGCGCTCGTTCCGAAGCGCGTCGCCGACTCGATCGAAGAGGTGCAACTTGTGGTCATGTGCACCGCAGAGCACCCGCTCCGACTCGTTGTCGCACGCGACCGCATTCATGAGGACCGGCCCGGACGCCGGCTCGATCTCCGAGATCCACTCGGCCCGCTCAGGCGTTAGGTGCGCAAGCCGCACACAGCCGTCGTCGCTCACGAGCGCGATCTCTCCGCCGCGGGCGACGGCGACATCGTTGAAGCACGCGTTTCCGCGGACGCCTTCATGGGCGCCGATCTCCGCGACGCACTCGCCGGTCAGCGCGCTCCACACGAGGACCGTGCCGTCGAAGGTGCCGGCAAGGATCTGCGTCTCGTCCGGCGACCAGTTGAACGAGCGCTCCCAGAGCGAAGGGCGCTCCTGCAGCCGCAGGCGCTCCGTGAGGTCGTCGGCGTCCCACACGAGCACCTTCTGGTCGTAGGCGGCGGAGAGGATGTCACCGGTCCGCGGCGAGACGGCCACCTTCTTGATGCCCGACCCATGGGCCTCGATCTCTCCCACCCTGTCGCCCGTCTCGATGTGGAAGATCCGGACGACACCGTCGTCGCAGCCCAGGACGACGCGTTGGTGCAGCGGGTCGATCGCGCACGTGTCGGTCTCGGAGTCGAACGGCCCGAAGATCTGCGTCTGTCGCCCCGTCTTCAGGTCCCAGACGCGCAGGGTCATGTCGTCGCCGGAGGTGAACAGGCTGCCGCCGTGGTAGCTGACCGAGAGCACGTCCTTCTCGTGGCCCTCGAGGACGTTCGCGACGGCGCCGGTCTCGAGGTCCCACACGAGCACGCGCCAGTCCCGCGACACGGAGGCGCCGACGGTGTCGTCGACGAAGACGAAGTCCTCGACATCGTCGGCGTGCCCGCGGAGAACGCGCTCCGCCGTGCGCGTCTCGAGGTCCCAGAGGATGACTGTGTAGTCGGAGGAGGCCGACGCCGCGCGGCGCCCGCTGCCGTCGACGACGACGCGGTTCACCAGGTGGCGGTGAAATCCCAGCAGCTCGACGCTCCCGGTAGCGAGGTTGTAGAGCGCGACCGCCCCGTCGTATCCCGACGTCACGACCTCGTCGGTGCCCGGAACGCCCGCCGCGCACGTCACCGGGCCACGGTGCCGGACGAATCGGTCCACGCTCGTCCGAGCGGTCGTCTCAGCCATGCTTCGGCGTCCCGGCGCTCCGGCCAATCCTCAGAATCGAATCTCGGTCCTGCGCGCCCGCAGCGGGACGAGTCCGTCGTCCGCCGCCCCGGACAGGAGATCTCGGTACTCGCCGGCCTCGACGTTGTTCACGCTGCTGTTGCAGAAATCGGACCCGTACAGGAAGAGACCCGGGCTTCGCTCCGCCAGCGCTTCGATCCACAGCTCGTAGAGCCGCCGCCGATCGTCGACGGTGTGGAGCCAATTGCCGGCGACGGTGAAGAAGGCATTGCTCCACCAGATCACGGCATCCGGCTCCGGCTCGAGGCGGTCGAGCAGGGGAGAGGGTCGCGTGAGGACATCGCAGTGGACGAACTCGTGGCGCAGCTCCCGGTAGCGCCGCCAATGCTCCTTGAAGATCCGCCTCCCACCCCATAGCTCTAGCTCGCGGGCCCAGGCCCGCTCCAGCGCGCCCGGGTCGAGCGTTTCCGGTGTGGCGCCCGCCCAGAGGTGATAGTACGTCTCCGGCGCAGGCAGCCTCCGAAAGAGGGCGAGCGCGAAGGCCGGGAAGTCCTCTCCGTCCCACTCCGCCAGGAGTAGTCGCTTCACCTCGAGCGCCTTCGTACTGCAGTCGAAGAACACGACGCGCGTTTGCTCGTCGAAGCCGAGCGAGTCGAGGATCACATTCGGCTTGAAGCCCGAGGCGACGCTGTACAGCGTCGAGATCGGCGGCTCGAAGCGATCGGGCCGCATCCGCACGTCGTCGTAGGGCTCGAGGTTCCAGAGGAAGACGCCCCGGTTCGCGTTCGCGACCTGGCGTCCGACTTCTTCGACCCAGGCGCGGGTCGCCGGCGCGAGCTCTGCATCTGCTCCGTGGTAGCTCCGGATGCCGCCGCGGAGGTAGCGGGCGAAGCGGCGCGCCTCGGCAAGCGGAAGGCGCCCGAGGGAGAGGCGCCGTCCGTCGAGGATGGGGCCGAGGTCGTGCAGGGGCAGGCCGAAGCGGAGACTCGTATCGACGAGATTCCAGCCCGGGACGGCGGGGGCCCGAAGCTTCCGCTGTGCGGACGGAGCGAGCATGCGCGTGCCGACCCGGACCCGACCGCACGCGAGGTCAGCCGCGAGTACGGTCGGCTCGACCTGCTCGACGAGCGCCTCGCCCGGAGTCCCGAATGCAGGCCGCCCGAAGGCGCCGTAGCGCCGAACGTCGACGAGGAGCAGTTGATCGTCGAGCCCGTACCCCTCGTCCGGGTTGCCGACGACCGCACCGAGCGCGAGGAAGTCGCGGTGAACCCAGGGGGAGAGCCACTCCTCGAGCCGAGCCGCGAGGCCGTCTTCGTGCCACCTCTCGAGGACGACATTGCCGACGGCCTGGACGAGGCACCATCGGTACCCGCGCTCGAGTGCCTCGTCCAGGACGAGCTCGACCGTAGGGCCCTCGACGATCACGCCCCGGTAGCCGTAGCGGGACCAGGAGAGCGTAAGGTCTCGCAGCTCGAGCTCGTAGCCCGAGTCCGCGGTTTCCACGGGAGCGCCGGCGAGGCCGAAGACGAGAGCACCGTCGTACATGCCGTCAGCCGTGATTCGGGTAGAGGCTCGCGCTCAGCACGAGGTCGTCCCCGAGCGTCGTGTACTCGATCTTCCGGAGCTTCGGCATCGGGCCATTGTCAAGCTGCGCGAGGGGGTTCACCGCACGGAGTCCGCCGAGAAAGAGGGGCGCGATCGTGAGGACGAGGTGGTCCGCGACGTTTGCCCGCAGGACGCTCGTGATCACTCGAGCCCCGCCCTCGACCATGAGCGATCGGACCCCGGAGCGCCGGAGGTGCAGGAGTGACGCCTTCAGGTCGACCAGGCCGCGGTCGTCCGGGGACACCCGAACGATTCGTGCGCCGGCAGACCTGAGCCTGGCGGCCGACGTCTCGCTCGCCCGCGTCGTCGTCGCCACGATCGGGGGGTCGCAGCCGCCGCCGAGCAGCCTCGCAGTGAGGGGGAGGCGGAGCCGGCTATCGAGGACAACCGGCTGGGGTGACGGCCCTTCGACGAGCCGCACGGTGAGCAGCGGATCGTCGGCAATGACGGTGCGAATCCCGACGAGGATCGCATCGTGGCGCGCCCGCAGCAGGTGCGTGAGCGTGAGCGAGCGCGAGTTGCTGAGCGCGGTCGCCGCGCTCGGCGAGCAGGCGATCGAGCCGTCGACGCTCTGCGCGAACGTCAAGGTGATGAACGGGCGATCGTCCCGATCGTGCTGCATGGCCCGCTCGAGCAGACCGTCGAGGCGGGCGACGATCGTCTCCTCCTCCGGCCCGGTGCCGCCCGGAAGGCTTGGTCGGGGGAAAGCGGCGGCTCGGCGGCCGATCACGTGGCTCACGGCCGCACGCTTCGAGCGCCACCGCTCACCGTCGCACGCCCGGATGCAACCGGCGAAGCGGGCACGCGCGGCTCGCCGGGCCGACCGCTTGCCCGCTCGATCTTCGGTGACGATGCTGACAGTGCTTTCTCCGCTGGGCCTCGGGCCTTGCGTTCAGTCTACGTCTCGAGCTGACGCCGAACAAACGCTCCGGCGAGTCGCGAGACGCTCGTGTGGCCACGCAGCAGCCTGCCCGCCAGGCGCTGAGGCGCCGTTATGTCGGAGCGTGCGCTTCCGCTCCCCACAGGGCGGCGCCGGTTGCGCCTGCGAAGCGGCCGAGCTCAGCAGGGACGATGTCGATCCGGTCCACGGGCACGACCCGGACGCGCCGCCGCACTTCCTCCCGGATCGGGGCGAGCAGGGGCTCCCCCGCTGCGGCGACTCCGCCTCCGATCACGACGCGCTCGGGGGCCAGCATGACGATCGCATTCGACACGGCGATGCCGATGGACGCGCCTGCCCGCCGAAGCGCATCGCGCGCCCGCTCGTCTCCGTCCCGCGCGGCCTCCGTGACAAGCTCGGGCGTCTCGCGACCGCCCGCTCTGGCGATTGCGGGCCCCGCGGCCACGGCTTCGACGCAACCGCGGTTGCCGCAGGCGCAGATCGGCCCATCCGGGTCGATCGTCTGGTGGCCGATCTCCCCAGCCGTGCCGTCGAGCCCGAGATGCAAGCGGCCGTCGATCGCGACGCCGCCCCCGATCCCCGTGCCGACCGCGACGCAGAGCAGATCCCGGCAGCCGCGCCCGGCTCCGACGCGGAGCTCGGCAAGCGTTAGCGCCCTGACGTCGTTGATGATCTCGACAGAGGCGTCGAGGCCGTCGGCGAGCGTTGCGACGAGCGGTGTGTCGGACCAGTCGCCCGGAAGGTTGGGAAGGAAGGTGGCGACGCCCCGTTCGTAGTCGAGCACGCCCGGGATGCCCGCGCCGACCCCCTCGACCGGCCCGTGCTCACGTACTGCCTCCTGACCGAGCTCGAGCATGCGGCGAACGACTGCTGCAGGTCCGTCCTGCCCGCGCGTCTCGGTCGTTCCGTCCGCAACGACGCGCGGCACCTCGCCGGCCTCGAGGACGGCGTACTTGATATTCGTACCGCCGAGGTCGAGACCGAGATAGCGCGTCGCCACCGGGCGAGAAGCGTACCTTGGTCGGCCGCGGCAGTCACGGGGATCGGCTCGTGCGTGCATGCAGTGGGCTCGCCGAACCAAGCGGCGTGCCCGCTGCAGCTCAAGTGCTCGACAGAGGAGGGGCGGACGGTTTAGGATGCCGCTCCGGTGAATCCCAACGCCGCCACTCTCCGGCTCGCCGTCTTCCCGCGCACTAGCGTGCTGCAGGATGTCCTCCTCGTGCTCGTCGGCACGGGGGTCGTCGCCGCCGCGGCGCAGGTGAGCGTGTCGCTTCCGTTCACGCCGGTTCCGATCACTGGGCAGACGTTCGCGGTCGTCCTCGTGGGCGCCTCGCTCGGGGCGGTGCGCGGCATTGCGAGCCTGGCGCTCTACCTGGCGCTCGGCATCGCGGGCGCGCCGATCTACGCCCATCACGCGCACGGGTGGGACGTTCTGGTGGGGGCGAGTGGCGGGTACATCGTCGGCTTCGTTGTAGCTTCGGCGGTTACGGGATACCTGGCCGAGCGCCGCTGGGATCGCACGTTCTCCTCAGCGGTCGCCGCCATGCTCACCGGCAACGTGATCATCTATCTCGTCGGCCTACCGTGGCTCGCCGCCGTCCTCAACACGAATCTCGAGAAGACGCTCGAGCTGGGCCTCTACCCATTCGTCCCCGGCGACGTCTTCAAGCTCTACCTAGCCGCCGCGCTACTCCCCGGCGCCTGGCGCGTCGTGAAGCACGTCTCGGACCGCTAGTCGATCGATGCAGGCGCGGCGGCGGCGTACCCGCTGACCCGAACACGACTTGGCACGAAACCTCTACATCACCGCAATGGCGCCGGAAAGCGGCAAGTCGGTCGTCTCGCTCGGGATCATGGAGCTGCTCGCCGGACGAGTCGAGCGGCTCGGCTTCTTCCGCCCGATCGTCCAGTCGGGCACGGAGCCGGACGCGCAGGTCGAGCTCGTGCGCCGGCGGTACAAGCTCCGTGCCGCCGCGGGCAGCATGGTCGCGCTCACACAGGACGAGGCGAGCCGGATCGAGCCCTACGAGGAGTTGCGCAAGCGCGTCGTCGCCGCCTACAAGCAGCTCGAGCAGGAGTGTGACTTCGTGGTGTGCGAGGGAACGGATTTCACCGGGGCGACGCCTGCCCTGGACTTCGGGCTCAACGCCGATCTCGCCAACGAGCTCGGCGCGTCTGTCCTCGTCGTGGTGCGGGGCGGCTCGCCCCACGAGATCGTGGCCACGTCGCGAGCTGCTCGTGCAGCTCTGGCGCACAAGGGGTGCGAGGTACTCGGCGTGGTGGTCAACCGCGTGCCGCCGGACATTCTCGAGGACGTGAGGAGCCTGCTGGCGGCCGAGGAGAGCCCCGACCCGATCTACCTGATCGCGGAGGCTCCCGAGCTCGCGTCCGCGACCGTAGGCGACGTCGCGGCCGAGCTCGGAGCACGTGTCGTGCTCGACACCCACCGAACGCTCGAGCGCGAGGTCCGCGCTGTCCGGATCGCCGCGATGAGCGTCGAGCACTTCGTCGACCACCTCGTCGACGGGACGCTCGTGATCGTGCCCGGGGACCGTCCGGACATTCTCGTCGCGTGCCTCGCGTCCGCGATCTCCCCCGCGATCCCTGCGATCGCCGGCGTGCTCTTGACCGGCGGCTACCCGGTCGGCGCCACCGTCAGCCGGCTGCTGGAGAACGCCCCGTTCCCGGTGCTCGCCGTCTCGGACCTGACGCATGCGGCGGCCGCCGGGGTACAGTCGGTCCGGCCCCGGCTCCGGCCCGGCGACGAGCGGAGAGTCGCGATCGCGCTGGGCGTCTTCGCAGCGGGCGTCGATGCCGCTGACCTCGACCGGCGGATCGAGCTCGAACGGCCGGCGCGAGTGACCCCGATCATGTTCGAGTACGAGCTCGTCGAGCGCGCGAGAGCGGATCGGCGGCACATTGTCCTGCCCGAAGGGGAGGACGACCGCGTTCTCCGCGCGGCCGAGATCCTCCTGCGGCGCGGTGTCGCCGACATCACCATCCTGGGATCGCCCGACGACGTGCGTACGCGGGCCGCCGCTCTCGGCCTTGCCGTCGGCGGCGCCGAAATCGTGGATCCGCTGACTTCGCCGCTGCGCGCGGACTTCGCCGCGCGCTACCACGAGCTCCGCCGGCACAAGGGCGTGACGGAGGAGTTCGCCCACGACAGGGTCGGCGATCCCAGTTACTTCGGAACGATGCTGCTGCAGACGGGCGCGGTGGGCGGGATGGTGTCGGGGGCGTCCCACACGACCGCGGACACGATCCGGCCTGCGTTCGAGATCATCCGCCCGCGCGAGGGAGTCTCCGTCGTGTCGAGCGTCTTCCTGATGTGCCTCGCCGACCGCGTGCTCGTCTACGGCGACTGCGCCGTCAACCCCAAGCCCGACAGCGCGCAGCTGGCCGACATCGCCATCAGCTCCGCCGAGACCGCGGCGAGCTTCGGGATCGAGCCGCGGATCGCGATGCTCTCCTACTCGACGGGCACGTCGGGCGCGGGCGAGGACGTCGACCGCGTGCGCGAGGCGACCGAGACCGTCCGCGCCCGGCAGCCGGGCCTCAAAGTGGAAGGGCCGATCCAGTACGACGCGGCGGTCGACCCGGGCGTCGCGGAGCTGAAGCTTCCGGGCAGCGACGTGGCGGGTCGGGCCACCGTCTTCGTCTTTCCCGACCTCGAGGCCGGCAACGTGGCCTACAAGGCGGTCCAGCGTTCGGCGCGCGCCGTCGCGATCGGGCCAGTGCTCCAGGGTTTGAGAAAGCCGGTGAACGACCTGAGCCGCGGCTGTACCGTCACCGACATCGTGAATACGGTCGCGATCACGGCGATCCAGGCTCAGCTCGGCTGAGAGCCAGTTTCACGGGTGAAGGTTCGTCTAGCGCGAGTTGAGTCAATCCTCGAGCCGTGCGGGAAGGAATCAGGACGCCGCGCCGTTGGAACGCTAATCGTGCTCTTCGACTCGATTGCGAGGTCGCCATGTCCGAATCGCTGAAAGTCCTTGTCGTCGGCGCCACCGGTCAGCAGGGCGGCGCCGTTTCGCGCAAGCTCCTGGGCAAGGGCCACCAGGTGCGCGCGTTGACGCGCAACGCCGCTTCCCCGCAAGCGGCCGCGCTGGCGAGGGGGGCGCAGAGGTCGTCGGCGCCGACCTCGAGGACCGAAGCTCGTGCGAGAGCGCGGCCCGAGGCATGGATGCGATCTTCGCGATGGCGACGCCGTTCGAGGCGGGCGTGGAGGCCGAGGTTCGCCAGGGCGAGAACATGCTGGCGGCCGCCAAAGCGGAAGGAGTCCAGCACCTGGTCTACTCCTCGGTCGCGAGCGCCGACAAGTCTACCGGCATCCCCCACTTCGACTCCAAGTTCGAGATCGAGCAGAAGATTCAAGACTCGGGCCTTCCCTCCACGATCGTCGGTCCGGTCTACTTCATGGAGAACCTGTTGGCTCCCTGGACGCTTCCGGGCCTGCGGGAGGGCAAGCCGGCGATGGCTATTCCCTCCTCCTGTGTCCTGCAGCAGATCGCCGTCGAGGACCTCGCGGGCTTCGTCGTGCTCGCGCTCGAGAACCGCGACCGCTTCCTCTCCAAGCGGATTGACATCGCCGGCGACGAGGTCACCGGCAGCGAGGCCGCTGAAATCATCTCGCGCGCGGTCGGCCGCGAGATCGAGTACGTCGAGCTCCCGCCCGAGCAGCGGAACGCGATGGGCGAGGACGTCGCCAAGATGCTCGACTGGTTCGTAAAGACCGGCTTCAGCGTGAACCTCGAGGCTCAGCGCCGCGAGTATCCCGAGGTCGACTGGCACACCTACGAGGAGTGGGCGAGGGCCCAGGACTGGAGCGCCGTCGAGGAGCCCGTCCAGCGCTAGAAGGACCTCAGCAGACCTCGGCCCAGCCCGCCATCAGCGCTCCACGGCGTGGAGGCGCCACTCGCCCGGGATGCCTTTGAGCTCGTGGGCGCCGCGATCCTCGAAGGCGAGGCCGGAGCCGGCGACCAGATCCTTGACCGTGCTCGAGACGAGCACCTCCCCTGGCCGGGCGTGGGAGGCGACCCGTGCCCCGGTGTGCACGGCGATGCCGGCGACCTTGCCGTCCATGAGCTCGCACTCGCCCGTGTGGAGGCCGGCACGCACCTCGAGGCCCAGCTCCGGCATCGCCTCGACGATCGCGCAGGCGCATCGGATCGCCCGCGCCGGACCGTCGAAGGAGGCGAAGAAGCCGTCCCCGGCCGTGTCCACCTCGCGGCCCCGGAAGCGCGCGAGCTGGCGGCGTACGAGCTCGTGGTGGCGTTCCAGGAGCTCACGCCAGGCGCGGTCTCCCAGCTCGGTCACCCGCTCGCTCGAGCCGACGATGTCGGTGAAGAGGATCGTCGCGAGGACGCGTTCCGGCTCAGCTTCTTCCCAGCCGCCGGACTCCCAGACCTCGCACAGGAAGCGCTTGACCTCCTCGTTCACTGCGGCCGCGGCCCGCCCTGTGGCGAGATGCCCCGCCGACATCTCGACGAGCCTCGCCCCGGGGATGCGATCGGCGATGTACCGTGCGACGTCGATCGGCACGATCGCGTCCTCGGATCCGTGCAGAACAAGCGTCGGCACCCGGATCGCGGGCAAGACGTGGCGGACGTCGATCTCTTTGTTCATGAGGGCGAGAGCCTCGACGGCTCCGGGGCTTCCACTCCAGCGGAGATAGTCGGCCCACTGGTGCGCCTCCTGGTCGTCGGCGAGTTGCATGCGCGAGCGTACGGCATTCAGTGCCTGATCGCGTGGGCCGAAGAGGCCCAGGTCGCGCTCCGTCTCTCGACGGTACTCCTCCTCGGTCCGCCCCGACGGATAGTCAGGCGCCCACATCGTGCGGAGATAGGCGCTCCTGAGGACGAGCGCAGCGGTCCGCTCCGGGTACGTCGCGGCGAAGAGGAGACTCATCGCCGCACCCTCCGACGAGCCGAAGAACGCAGCCCGGCTGGAGCCGGCCGCGTCCATCACCGCCCGCGCGTCGTCCATCCGCGTCTCGAGCGTGGGCGCGCCGCCGACCCGGTCGGACATGCCGGTTCCGCGCTTGTCGAACCGGATCAAGCGGCAGAACGAGGAAAGCGCTCTGAGGGCAGGCGCGAAAGAGGTCGTCCAGACGAGCTCGACGTGGGTGACGAAAGGCGGGATGAAGACGACGTCAAAGGGGCCGTCGCCCGTGACCTGGTAGGCGATCGAGACGTCGCCGCTCCTTGCGTAGAGCGTTTCCGGCTGATGCACCGGCACAGTGTCGCGCGTCACTTGGCTTGGTGCGAGCTATCCAATCCGCTCGACCGGTCAGTGCAGACGGCGATGCGGGCAAGCCCGCATCGCCTGAGGTCGGCACCGCAAGCGGTGCCTATGGCCGGATCGGGTCACTCTGCCTCTCCGGCGACGCCTGCCGCGTGCGCGATCACCTCGGCCGCACGCTCGGCCGCGAGGGTGCCGGTGTTCACGACGAGGTCGTAGTGGGTCGGGAGCTCGCGGTCGATCGAGTAGAAGCGCTTGACGTACGCGGCCCGCGCAGCGTCTCCGTCTCTCACCAGCTTCGCCGCCTGCCTGTCATCGGCACCTTCCGCCTCGGCGATGCGCCTGATCCGGATCTCCGGTGGAGCGGTCAGCATTACTCGCAGCACGCCGTCACGTCCCGTCAACGCCATCGACGCCGCATGCGCGACGATGACCGCGTTGCCCTCGCCCGCTATCTCCTCGATCACCGCCCGGATGAGGTCGCGGTGCGACTCCTCGCGCGCCGAGCGGATGGCGGAGGATTCCGGGCCGATGTAGCCGGAGGAGCCGCCCGAGTCTCCGATCAGCTCGAGGACACGTAGCAGCCGCGGCTTCCGCTGCTCGGCGTCCGCGAGAGCGCTTGGCTCGACACCGCCGCGCTCGGCCGCCCGGGCGATTACCTCCTCGTCGACGTACTGCAGGCCGAGCTGCTCGGCGACGAGCCGGCCCACGCGCTCGCCGTCGGCGCCCAGCTCCCTGGAGATGCTAACGACGCGGGCGCTCATCCTTGCGACCACTTCCAGTCGCGGACCTCGGGCATATCGTCGCCGTGCTTCACGATGTACTGCTTGTGCTCGATGAGCAGATCCCGGAGCTCCTGCTTGACGTAGGCGGCCTCGCCGCCGAGCCCCGAGACCCGGTCGATCACGTCGTCGACCAAGTGGTAGCGGTCGAGGTCGTTGCGAACCACCATGTCGAACGGGGTCGTCGTCGTGCCTTCCTCCTTGTACCCTCTGACGTGGAGGTTGCGGTGGTTCCGCCGGCGGTACGTCAGCCGGTGGATGAGCCAGGGGTAGCCGTGGAACGCGAACACGATCGGCTTGTCGGTCGTGAACAACGTGTCGAACTGGATGTCGGTCATTCCGTGAGGGTGCTCGGTCTGCGGCTGGAGCCGCATCAGGTCGACCACGTTGACGACGCGCACGCGCAGTTTCGGGAAGTAGCGCCGGAGCAGGTCGACCGCAGCGAGCGTCTCCAGCGTCGGGATGTCGCCGCAGCATGCCATCACGACGTCGGGGTCGGAGCCGCGGTCGTTGGAGGCCCACTCCCAGATGCCAATCCCGGCCGTGCAGTGCTTGATCGCCGCATCCATGTCCAGGTACTGGAGGCCCGGCTGCTTGCCCGCAACGACGACGTTCACGTAGTTCCGGCTTCGCAGGCAGTGATCCATCACCGACAAGAGCGTGTTGGCGTCCGGCGGAAGGTAGACGCGGATCACCTCCGACTTCTTGTTCACCACGTGGTCGAGGAAGCCGGGATCCTGGTGAGAGAAGCCGTTGTGATCCTGTCGCCAGACGTGTGAGCTGAGCAGGTACGTGAGCGAGGCGACCGGCCTCCGCCAGGGAATCTCGTCGCGCGTCACCTTCAGCCACTTCGCATGCTGGTTGAACATCGAGTCGACGATGTGAACGAACGCCTCGTACGTCGTGAAGACTCCGTGCCGGCCGGTGAGGAGGTAGCCCTCGAGCCAACCCTCCAACGTGTGCTCACTCAGGATCTCCATCACCCGCCCGTCCGCGGCGAGGTGATCGTCCTCCGGCAGAGTCTCTGCCAGCCAGGTCCGGTTCGTCACCTCGAAGGCGGCGGAGAGACGGTTCGAGGCGTACTCGTCGGGAGCGAAGGTGCGGAAGTTGCGGTACTCCTCGTTGCGCTTCATCACGTCGCGGAGAAACGCGCCCAGCACCTTCGTCGCCTCGGCGACGGCCGCGGCGGGCGTCGGCACGCTCACCGCGTAGTCGCGGAAGTCCGGCATGCGGAGATCTCGGAGCAGGAGGCCGCCGTTCGCGTGCGGGTTCGAGCCCATCCGGCGGTCGCCTGTCGGAGCGAGGTCGCGCAGCTCGGCCTTCAGGCGGCCGTCCTCGAAGACGTCTTCGGGCCGGTAGCTCTTGAGCCACTCCTCGAGCAGAGCGATGTGCTGGGGCTTTCCGGCGAGATCGGCCATCGGCACCTGGTGCGAGCGCCAGTAGTCCTCGGTCTTGAGGCCGTCGACCTCCTTCGGGCCCGTCCACCCCTTCGGCGTGCGTAGCACCAGTAGTGGCCACTGCGGCCGCTCGGGGTGCTCGTTCTCCCGCGCGTCCTGCTGGATCGACCGGATCTCGGAGAGCACGGTCTCGAGCGCCTCCGCCATCAGCTGGTGCATCGCTTCCGGCTCGGAGCCCTCGACGAAGTGGGGCTTGTACCCGTACCCGACGAAGAGAGCCTCGAGCTCCTTCCGCGGGATTCGCGCCAGGATCGTCGGGTTCGCGATCTTGTAGCCGTTCAGGTGCAGGATGGGCAGCACCGCCCCGTCGGTGGCCGGGTTCAGGAACTTGTTCGAGTGCCACGAGGCAGCGAGCGGGCCCGTCTCTGCCTCGCCGTCGCCGACGACGCAGGCCACGATCAGGTCGGGGTTGTCGAACGCAGCTCCGTAGGCGTGGGACACGGCATACCCGAGCTCGCCTCCCTCGTGGATCGAACCGGGCACGTCCGGGGCCGCGTGGCTCGGGATCCCTCCGGGGAACGAGAACTGCCGGAAGAGCAGCTTCATTCCCTCCCGATCCTCGGTCACGTTCGGGTAGAGCTCGGTGAACGTGCCCTCGAGGTACGTGTTGGCGACCATCGCCGGCCCGCCGTGCCCTGGGCCGCAGATGTAGATCATGTCGAGGTCGTACGCCTTGATCACCCGGTTCAGGTGGGCGTAGATGAAGTTCAGCCCGGGGGTGGTTCCCCAGTGCCCGAGCAGCCGCGGCTTGGTGTGCTCCAAGCGCAGAGGCTCCTCGAGGAGCGGGTTGTCCAGCAAGTAGATCTGGCCGACCGACAGATAGTTCGCGGCTCGCCAGTACCTGTCGATCAGCTCGAGCTCCTGCCGGGACAGGACCCGCTCGGCTTCAGTGGCGGCAGTCGTCATGAACCTTCCTCCGTTTCGGGCGCGGGTCGATCGTGTGATTATCTCGCGGTTCTGCTCTGAAGGGCAAGGGGAACCACAACCTTCCCTTCGCGTCTCGCGACGGCTAGGTTACGCACCGTGGCGTCAGACGTCGCCCTCCTCGCCAGCATTTCACGCCTTGGGCTCTTCGCCGACCTCGCCGAAGACGAGCTCGAGCTCCTCCTGCCGCGCATGCGAGAAGTCACCTTCGATGAAGGCGAATGGGTCGTTCGGCGCGGTCAGCAGAACATCGGGCTCCACGTAATCGTCGACGGAGAGGCCGGAGTCGTCTTCAACGACGAGGAGCTGGCGGTCCTTCCCAAGGGCAGCTTCTTCGGTGAGATCTCCGCGCTCCTCCACGAGGAGACCGTCGCGGACGTCGTCGCCCGCGCGCCGCTGCGTTGCCTCTTCGTACCGGAGACGGATGTCGAGGCGTTCCTGCTCGCGAGCCCTCGCGTGATGCTGCGGATGCTCCAGACCGAAGCGCGCCGGCTGCGCACCACGGACGAGCTCCGAACGTAATGAGGCAGCAGGCGCCGACCGCCGGGCCGCGAACGTCGGCGCTCGAGAACTACCTTCCGATCGCCGAGCACGGCATCATCGGCGATCTGCACTCGATCGCGCTGGTCGGGACGGACGGACGGATCGACTGGTACTGCTGCCCGAGCTTCGACTCGCCGAGCGTGTTCGGCGCAATCCTCGACAGGCGGCGCGGTGGCTTCTACCAGATCGCGCCCGTGTTCGACGACGGAGTTCCGAAGCAACTCTACTTCCCCGACACCAATGTCTTGATCACGCGCTTCCTGACCCCCGGTGGCGTCGGCGAGGTGCAGGACTTCATGCCGATCGGAAGTGGCGGAGCGGAGCACCGTCACCGCCTCATCCGTCGCGTGTTGGGCGTTCGCGGCGAGATGCGCTTCCGTGTCGACGTGCAGCCCCGCTTCAACTACGCGCGGGATGCGCACGAGACGATCTTTCACGAGGCGGGGGTGCTGTTCCGCTCGCCCGCGCTGTCGCTCGCACTCGAGACGCCCGTGCCGCTGAGCTTTCACGAGGACGGCGCCTCAGGGGAGTTCACGCTTCGCCCGGGGGAAACTGCGGCGTTCGTGCTCGAGCAGGTTCCGGAGACGTACGTGCCGCGGAAGTACTCGGAGGCCGAGACACGCGAGGCGTTCGAGGAGACCGTTCGCTACTGGCGGCGGTGGCTCGCCCAGTGCCGGTACCAGGGCCGCTGGCGAGAGATGCTCCACCGCTCGGCGCTGACGCTGAAGCTGCTGACGTACCGACCCTCGGGAGCGATCGTGGCCGCGCCGACCACGAGCCTTCCCGAGCTCGTCGGCGGGGGGCGGAACTACGACTACCGCTACACGTGGATCCGGGATGCCGCGTTCACCATGTACGCGCTGCTCCGCCTCGGCTTCACCGAGGAAGCGTCGGCCTTCATGAGCTGGCTCACCGAGCGTTTCCGGGAATCCCGGCCCGCAGAGGCCGGGCCGCTCCAGATCATGTACGGCATCGACGGCCGCAGCGAGCTCGAGGAGGAGGTTCTCGATCACCTCGAGGGCTACCGGGGCTCGCGCCCGGTGCGGATCGGCAACGCAGCGGCCGACCAGCTCCAGCTCGACATCTACGGCGAGCTGATCGACTCGGTCTACATCTACAACCGCGACGCCTCCCCGATCGCGCACGCGGCGTGGATGGACCTGACCAGGATCGTCGACTGGGTGTGCGAGAACTGGAACCAGGCTGACGAGGGAGTCTGGGAGGTCCGGAGCGGGCGACAGCACTTCACGTACTCGCGGCTGATGTCGTGGGTCGCGATCGAGCGGGCGATCAGGATCGCGACCCAGCGCGGGCTCCCGTCCGAGCTCGAACGGTGGCGCGCTTCGCGTGACGCCATCTACCACCAGATCATGGCGCGGGGCTGGAACGCGGAGAAGCAGGCGTTCGTGCAGCACTACGACACCGACGTGCTCGACGCGGGCGTGCTGGTGATGCCGCTGGTCAAGTTCATCGCGCCGACCGACCCGCAGTGGCTTTCCACTCTTGACGCGATCGGCAAGTCGCTCGTCTCGGACAGCCTCGTCTACCGCTACAACGTCGAGGCTTCGCCGGACGGGCTGGAGGGCGAGGAGGGCACTTTCTCGATCTGCACGTTCTGGTACGTCGAGGCTCTTGCTCGCGCCGGCCGTCTGGACGAGGCGCGCCTTGCCTTCGAGAAGATGCTCACCTACGCAAATCACCTCGGGCTCTACGCCGAGGAGATCGGCCAGACGGGGGAGGCGCTGGGGAACTTTCCGCAGGCGTTCACCCACCTGGCACTGATCAGCGCGGGGCATTTTCTCGATCGCGCTCTCGGCTAGCCTTCCGCAGCCGCCGAGAGAAGCGCCCGCGCGTATGCGGTGGCCGGAAGCGGGCGGTGGCGCGGATTCTTCGCGAGTGCAAGCCCGACCGCGCGAGCCAGGCCTCGCCCGCAACCGGGACGATGCTCGGCCGCATCGGGCGGCTCCTCCTCGAGGTGAGCCGTCCCCACGTGAAAGAGTCCGCGGCCACCGAAGGGCGTCTTGCCGGTGAGGGCCTCGTAGACGGTGCAGCCGAGGGCGTAGACGTCGCTCTCTGCCGTGGCGGGCTCGCCGCGGATCAACTCGGGAGCGAGGTACTCCAGCGTTCCGACGATCTGGCCAGGCCTCGTGAGCACGGTGTAGCGGGGGCCCCGCGCGAGCCCGAAATCGGTGAGCAGAGCGCGGCTGTCGTTGTCGAGAAGGATGTTCGAGGCCTTGACGTCGCGGTGCACCAGCCCGGTCGCATGGAGCGCATCCAGCCCCGAAGCGACCTCGCGGGCAAGCCTCAGGACATCGGGTATCGGCAGGGCGCCGTCAGCCTGGATGCGCTGCTCGAGCGTGCGGCCCTCGACGTAGCGCGACGCGATGTACGGCCGTCCTGCGAGCTCGCCCGAGTCGAGGATCGGCACGAGGTTCGCGTCGCGCACCTCGGCCGCGCTTCGAACCTCGTGCTCGAAGCGACGTCGGTAGACATCGTTGCCGGCGAAGCTGGATTTCAGAAGCTTTAGCGCCACGATCGCTCCGTCGGCCTCGTGCCGCGCCCGGAAGACGAGGGCCATCCCGCCCTCACCGAGCAACCGCTCTAGCCGGTACGGCCCGAGGGTGTCTCCTTCGATGAACTCGCGAGGCTGGGAAGGAGGTTTCCTCATCTCTCGACCGGAGTATTGTCCACCCGTGGACGGCACAGAGCGTCTCGCAACGGCGGCGCCGCATCGCAGGCGTGGACGTCGCTGGTCGCGGCTCGTGCTCGGCTATCTGGCTCTGGCAGCCCTCGTCACGGCTGCGGCAATCGTCTCCATCACGGTCGGCCGTTCCGAGCACCCCGCCCCGAACCTCGCCGGAAGGTACAGGGTCGCCGGCGGGTGCCTACCGGCGAGCGTCGACGTAAGGCAGTCGGGTCAGTTCGTCGACATCACCGGCAACGGCGCCGTCGGCAAGCTTCGTGTCCGGCACGGCAGGCTCACGGGCAATGTCGACTGCTCGGTCGGCGGTACCCAGCGGGCCGACCTCGCGGTGACGGGCCACCGCCTGACAGGGACGATCGGCGCCGGGCACGTGACAGCGACGTTCAGGGCCGCGCCGCCCGTGCCGGGGGCGAGCGCGAAGCCGGCGAAGAAGCGCTCGAACGAGGACACGGTGGGGCGCCTCATGCTCGCGATCGCGGCGGTCATCCTGGCGGCACGGCTGACGGGTGCCGGGCTGGGCCGCGTCGGCCAGCCGCGCGTGATGGGCGAAGTCCTGGCGGGGATCCTCCTCGGGCCGTCGCTGCTCGGCAAAGCTTGGCCCCAGGCCAAGGACTACCTCTTCCCTGGCGACATCATCCCGCTGATCTCAGGCGCCGCATCGATCGGGCTCGCCTTCTACCTCTTCCTCGTCGGGATGGAGCTCGACATCGGCAAGGTGCGCCGCCAGATCGCCCGGGCGGCGTTCATCTCGAACGCCAGCGTCGCGGTCCCAATGGCGCTTGGGCTGCTGGCCGCGCTGCCGGTGTACAAGCTCCTCGCGCCGGACGTCCACTACGTGCCGTTCGCGCTCTTCCTGGGCGTGTCGATGTCGATCACCGCGTTCCCGGTCCTTGCGCGCATCCTCGTCGAGCGGAGGATGCTGCGGAACCGGATCGGCGTGCTGGCGATGGCGGGCGCGGCGATCGACGACGTGACGGCGTGGGGCCTCCTCGCCCTCGCGACGGCGGTCGCGGGGACCGGGAATGCCGGCCACGCCGGCGTGGTCGTGGCCCTCGCGGCAGCGTTCACGGCCGGGATGCTCGTCTTCGGCCGCCCGATCCTCGCCCGCGCGGCGGGTGCCTACGACGAGGTCGGCTACCTGCCCACGCTCTGGCTCGGCGTCATCATCGTCGGTGTCCTGCTCTCGGCCTACACGGCGCAGCAGATCGGGATCGCCGCGATCTTCGGCGCGTTCGTAATGGGACTGATCATGCCGCGGCACGCGGGGCTCACCGATGACGTCAACCGGCGGATCGAGGACTTCGTGGTCGCGGTTCTCCTCCCCCTCTTCTTCGTCGTGACCGGCCTGAAGACCGACGTGGGCGCGATCAACCGCCCAATCCTCTGGCTGATCGGGCTCGGGCTGCTCGCCGTGGCGATCGTCGGCAAGTGGGTGGGAGCGATGGCTGCCTCGCGGATCTCGGGCCTCGGCCTCCGCGACTCGTCGATCGTCGGCGCCCTCATGAACACGCGCGGGCTGACGGAACTGATCGTCCTCAACATCGGCCTCGATCTCGGGATCGTCTCACCCGCGCTCTTCACCATTCTCGTTCTGATGGCCTTGATCACGACCTTTATGACAGGCCCCGCCCTCCGGCTGCTCGATCCGCGCCGCGAGCTGTCGGAGGCCCCGGAGCGCGCGGTCAAGCGGCTCGCGCGAGGGCAGGGCCCACGGGCAGCGGCCGAGCGCTCGATCCTCGTCGCGCCCCAGGACTCCTCGAGCGTCGAGGCGCTGCTCGCGATCGCGGAGCCACTCGCCGGCTCCGAGCCGCCGCGCGAGCTCGTGATCGTCCGGTTAATGCCGCCGGCGCGCCTGGCTGCCGGGCTCTCGTCGGAGGACCGGGTTATCCGCGAGGCGGCACGGGCGCTCAACTACGAGCGAGAGGCGCTCGAGGAGCGAGGCGTCGAAGCTCGGGCCGTCGTGTTCACGTCACCGGACCCGGGCGAGGATCTCGTCCGGATCGCCTCCGACGAGAAGGTCGACCTGATTCTGATCAATGGCCGGCGACCGCTCGTCGGCGACCCGGTACCGCGAGCGGCTGTGGGCACCCTGCTCGCCGAGGCCCTGTGCGACGTCGCGGTGCTCGTCGAGCGCGAGGGCCGGATCGCGATCGACGCCGGGCACCCCGTCGTCGTACCGTTCGGAGGGGCAGAGCACGACTGGGCTGCGCTCGAGCTCGCCGCCTGGATCGCCGCGGCGAAAGGCGCCCCGCTTCAGCTGCTCGGGGCCGTGAGTGCCGATGGCGACCGCGACGCGAGCCGGCTGCTCGCGAACGCCTCGCTCGTCGTGCAGCAGCTCGCCGGCGTCGCGACGGAGCCCGTCCTCGTCCAATCCGGCCCGGACATCATCCATGTCTCCGAGGGCGCCGGGCTGCTCGTGATCGGGCTGTCAGAGCGCTGGCGCGATGAGGGACTCGGCCCCCTGCGGACCGAGATCGCGCGCCGCAAGCTCGCGCCGACCCTCTTCGTCAGGCGCGGTCAGGGCGCCGGCGCGCTTGCGCCTAAGCAGGAGATGACGCGCTTCCGCTGGTCGACGGCGGGCCTGGGCGCCGCGGACGACTAGGCGCCGTGGCGGGGCCGCCATCTGGCGCCGCTCGAATCTCCGATCAACCATCTAGATCGAGGCCGCCGAGTCGAAGGCGTAGAGGAAGAGCGGAAAACCGAGCCGTCTTGCGGGACCACCGCACCGCCAATAGAGTGGGCGCTGTCACTGCTTTCCGCCCCGGGTGGGGCACACGAACGGAGGTGGCAATGGCCCACTATGCGCTTATGTGGAATGTCAAGCCGGGGACCGAGGACCGGGTGCGCGAGATCTTCAGTAACTACGAGAGCCCGGATCCGATCGTGAAGGACGAAAACGGCAACGTGGAGGGAAAGTTGATCGGCACCCAGGTCTTCCTCAAGGGCAACACGGTGGTCCGGGTGATGGAGGTCGAAGGGGCATTTCCAAAGGTTGCAGCCCACCTCGGGCGCCAGCCGCAAATCCGCGACCTCGAGGCGAAGCTCGACGAGATCCTCGAGGAGCCCCGGGATATGTCCACGCCGAAGGGCGCGGCGCAGTTCTTCGGCAGGACCGCCATGGAGTGCCTGCTTGCCCGCAGGCTCGACGACTAGCGCCACACGCCGGGTTCGGCGCCACCCTCCGGCGCCGCCAACCGAGAAGTCCAACCCGGGTTCGTGGGGTGCATTGACTTGCGCCTGCGCTCGCGTCTAGACTCGCCCGGGCGCTGTCCCGGGATGTGATTCGACCGAGAGGAGATGCGCGTGGCGACCCTCCGGGTGACTTCTGGTCCCGCGGCCGGCGAAACGATCAGTCTCGATCGCGAGGTGATTGTCGGCCGCGAGGGTGCCGACCTCACCATCGCCGATGCCGAGCTCTCGCGCAGGCACGTCGCGATTCGGCCGAGCGGCGGCGGCGTGGTCGTCGAGGATCTCGGCTCCACGAACGGAACGATGGTCGACGGCGAGCGCATCACGGCGCCCGTGACGCTCTTCGGGGACGCGAAGGTGCGTGTGGGACAGTCGGAACTGGATGTTGAGGTCGGCGCCGGCCTCTCTCCCACGGTCGCGCGCGCGACTCCGACAGCCGTGCGTCCGACGGCTCGTCCCTCCGCCGCCGGGCCGCTACCCGGGGCGGCCGGCCCGCCACTCGGGGCGGCTGGCCCTCCCCCCGGCGGCCCGCCGCCAGGAGTGGCCCAAGGTCCCCCCGGCGGCCCGCCGCCAGGAGTGGCCCAAGGTCCCCCCGGCGGCCCGCCGCCAGGAGTGGCCCAAGGTCCCCCCGGCGGTCCGCCGCCAGGAGTGGCCCAGGGTCCCCCCGGCGGTCCGCCACTCGGGGCGGCTGGCCCTCCCCCCGGCGGTCCGCCCCAAGGAGCAGGTGGTTCTTCCGGCGGCCCGCCGCGCGGAGCCGCGGGAGGCCCGCCACCGGGGCTTGCCGGACCGAAATTTCGCATCCCTCAGGTCGTGCCGTGGCTGATAGCGGCCGCCGCCATCGTGGCCGCCGTGATCGTCGGCGTAACGAGCTCCGGTAGCAAGACGAAGACAACGTCGCGTGCGCCCGCTGCAGCAGGGGGAGGCAAGGGGCCGCCTGGCGTCACGGCTGTGCCTCTGGCAAACGGCGTTTCGGACCCGTTCTCGGGCTCCCATGTGCTGAAGAACGGCTCGAAGGTGAACGTCTCGACCAGTGGCAAGGTGTCGCTGAGCGTGCAGCAGGAAACGCTCAAGCCCGGCGCGTCTCTGCCCTTCCACGAGCATCCCGGCCCTGGCTTGGCTATCATCAAGGCCGGCACGATCAACGACTACGTCCAGAACGGCAAGGGCTGTAAGCTCTTCGTCGTACACGCAGGCCAAGCGAGATTCGATTCTGGCGATAATCCCCATGAGCTCGTCAACAAAGGCAAGAAAGATGCCGTCATCGTGGTCATGGGGTTCGCATATCCGGGATTCAAAGGCGGAGTGTTCTCGAAGCCTAAGCCGCCCAACTGTCACGACTAGCTAGTCTCCCCGAGACGTAGCCCCGGTGATCATCGACACCCACTGCCACCTGGCTCCGCCGGACGCTCCCGGCGCGCCGGCGCTCAAGAACGTCGACGGCTTTCTTGAGCGCAAGTCCCAGGAAGGGATCGACAAGGCCGTGGTGGTGCACGGCATCGTCAACCTGCCTGGCTTAGGCGGTGTGCTCGACCGCGTGAAGCGGTGGAATGAGCACGTACTTGGAGTGCGGGAGCAGCACCCTGACCGTGTCGCCGTCATGGTCGGCGTCGACCCGCTGGTCGGCGACGAGATGCTCGAGGAGGCGCGGCGCGCCGTCGATGCTGGGAGCTGCGGATTCACGATCAGCTCCACCCTGGGCGGTCGGCGCCTCGACGCGCCCGAGCTGGAGGAGTTCTGGAGTCTCGCTGAGGAGCTCGACGTACCCGTGCTCGTCCACCCACCTGTCGGGCCGGGCGATTCGGCCGATCCCCGGCTGTCGGAGTTCGGGATCCGCGCAGTCGACGTGGGACTCAGCCTGGCGGCCGCGATCTTCGCCGGCGTCCTGGACCGCCATCCCTCGGTCCGCCTGATCGCCGGCGCCGGTGGTGGCGGTCTGGCCGCGCTGGTTGGCCGGCTCGACGCCGGATACCGCGTACCGGAGCTGGCAGGCGCGGCGTTAGGCCCAGCGCCCCAGACCCAGGCATCCAGCGGGCGGGACGGCGAGCGTGTGCCGCGCGAGCAGCCCAGCTCCTACCTGCGGCGGATCCACGTCGACACCCTCCTGTTCAGCGGGGCCGCGCTCCGCTGCACGCTCGAAGCCTTCGGGCCGGACCGCCTGGTGTTCGGCACGGACTGGCCTCCCGTGGACATCCCCGCCTCGATCACGCTGGACCTGATCCGGTCGCTCGACATCCCCGAGAACGTGCGGGCCGATATCCTCGGCGGCAACGCCGCCAGACTGCTCGGCTTGGCGCCCGCGGTCAGCTGATAGCCACGCCGTTCACTCACCCGGCCAGAGGGCACCGGCGCCGGGCGCAATCTCGTTGGCCTCGTTCAGCGTCAAGCCGTCGCCGTCGATCGACTCATCCCGATCCCAGCGTGGGGGGTCGAGGCTCACCGCGTAGGGGTTGATCCGAGCATCGGGCGGGGGCGGAGCGCTCAGCGCGCGCGCTGCCCTGTGAACGAAGACGACAGCCAGCGCCTCCGAGGTCTTCACCTGCCTCCGCACGGTCTCTCTAAGCTCGTCGTCCGTGTACTCCTTCACCAGCCCACGAATTCCCTCGAGCAGCGCGGGGAAGGCAGGGATGAACATTGGCGGAAGCGGGCGCTGCTCGAGCCGATGCCACTGCGAGAAGAGCTTCTGCATGTTGATGTTGAGCCTGAAGAGCCGATCCAGCTCGTCATCCACGGTCTTCATGAAGTCGAGGTCGGCGAACTTATCGTTGAGGAATATCGGGACGATTCCGGCGTGGTTGGAGTACGCGCCCCACGCGAGCTTTCCGACCGACACCCAGGGATTGCCGAAAACCGGGTAGCCTTCCTCGGTTCGCGCCAGCACGTGCGCGAAGATCCGCTGGTACAGGTCGTTGTAGTACTGGAGCGGCGCCTCGATGTCCCGGCCGTTCAGTTCGCGAACGATCAGGTCGCACGTCCAAGTGTTCCCGTAGGCGATCATGTCCGACCCGGGCGAGTAAAACGGGTCGGCGAACGCAGCCGCGTCGCCCACGAGGCTCCAACGGTCGGGGGAGTACGTTCGCTCGACGCCATAGGCGAAGTCCTCGATGCGCAAGAAGTCCTCGATGTCGTCGAGTCGCGGTTCGACCGCCGCGGCGAGCTGAGGCTCGTGGCGGCGAAGCCATTCGAGAAGCCTGTCGAGCTCGCTGATCTCCCGGAACGGGTGAAAGCGTGGATCCGCGCACACGCCGATGCTGATCGGACCGGTCCCGAGGGGGATCATCCACACCCAGTAACCCTCTCCCAGCAAGTGATTGGTGCTCCGCATGCGGATGCCAGGCTCCGTCATTCGTGCCATCCAGTCGCCGTCGTTCGCGCCCCACTGCTCCAGGTCCAGCCCACCTCCTAGGCGGAACCAAGCCGAGTTGATCGTGTGGTCGACGTCCACGCTGAGCCCAAGTTGGCGCTTTAGCAGGTTGGCTCGGCCCGCCGCATCGACTACCCAGCGAGCCCTCGTCGACGCCTCGTTGTCGAGCTTGGTGTACTCGACGGTGTGCAGATCCTCGCCGAGCGTCACGGCGCCGACGTGGCAGCCCTGTAAGACGTCGGCGCCCGCGGCTCGAGCCCGCTCTGCGAGCTCGTTCTCGAACACACCGCGATCGATCTGGTAGTCGTCATGTGGGTCCCAGCGCGGCGGGCCGTTCTCGGGTCGCCTGGTTATGTCGCTGTTGTCGCCACCCGGAAAAAAGAACCGAAGCCCGCCCTTCTTGAGGTGACGCTCACGCAGATGGTCTTCCATCCCCACGACCTTGGCGAAGTAGTGTGCCCCTGAGGGAACGGTTGACTCCCCGACCTTGAACGCCGCCTCCGGCGCCGGACCCTCACGCTTCTCGAGCACGACCACAGTCGTCGCGGGACGCTCCTTCTTGAGCTGGATCGCGAGTGTGAGACCGGCGAGCCCACCGCCCAGGATTGCCACGTCATAGTGCTCGGCGGCCGCTCGGATCGGATGGCTCTCCAGCATGGATGCGGTTCGTTCCGTACTCATTGCTCAGTCACTCCCTCTCATTCTCGATGGCGCGGGCATCAGTATTCCGTTCCGACCGGGGGAGGGGGGCCGCGCGAGGCAGGCTGCTGCTAGGGACTCTCGGCGGTCCCGCCGGGGCCGCGGGATCCTGCCAGATACGGTCGAGGCCCTCGGAGCGCTCCATTGCTTCGCCGAGCGTCAGGCCGGGCGACTCGTAGAGCCCGTCCGCCTCCCAGGTCTCGGGCCGTAGGCCGACGGCGTACGGATTCACGGCGCGATCGTGTGGGGGCGGCTCCGGCAAGTCCGCCGCCGCCTTGTGGAACATCGCCACGGCCATCGCCTCCTCGGCGAGCAGCTCCTTGTGCAGCTGCTCGCGAAGGCCGTCGTCGTCGTAGTCCTGCACCATGGTGGAGAGGGTCGATGGGCGGTAGGTGTGCTTGAACGCGGGCCAAGACCCCCGGGGGTCGATCTCGTCCCACTCGCGGAAGAACCGCTGCATGTTGATGTTCAACCGAAAGATACGGTCGAGGTCGTCGTCCACGCTCTTCATGAAGTTCAGGTCCGTCAGCTTATTCTTGAGCATCAACAGGACGATGTTCCCGTGGTTTACGTAGACGTCCCAGCCCAGGAGCCCTGACGTCACCCACGGGTTCCGGAACACCTGGAACATATGACGCGTCTTCGCGATCACATGCGCGAATATCCGCTGGTACAGGCCGTTGTAGTAGTCGACCCGCTCCCTGATCTCTTCGCCTGCCAGATCGCGAGTGATCAGATCGGCGGTGAAGGCGTTGCCGTATCCGATGAAGTCCGAGCCGGGGGAGAAGAGAGGATCGGCGAATGCCCCCGCCTCGCCTACGAGCGACCATCGATCCGTCGAATGCGTCTGCTCGACGCCGTAGGAGTAATCATCGACCCGGAGGAAGTCCTCGATGTCGTCGAGGCGAGGCTCGACGGCTGCGGCGAGCTGCGGCTCGTGGCGGCGAAGCCAATCCAGCAACCGGTCGAGCTCGCTGATCTCCTCGAACGGGTGGAAGTCTGTATCGGCGCAGACCCCGATGCTGATCGGACCCGTGGAGAGCGGGAT
Source organism: Gaiellales bacterium (assembly GCA_038253945.1). GTDB lineage: Bacteria > Actinomycetota > Thermoleophilia > Gaiellales > Gaiellaceae > JBBRYW01. The sequence continues at coordinate 120,133 of JBBSGR010000001.1, read as the reverse complement.
CAGCCACATCCAGTAACCCTTACCCATTAGGTGGTTCGTGCTGTACTTGCGAATGCCGGGCTCCTTCATACGCGCCATCCAGCGGGCGTCGTTTGCCCCCCACTCCTCGATATCGAGCCCGCCGCGGAGCCGGAACCAGGAGGAGCTCGCGGTGTGCTCGGAATCGGTGCCCAGACCGAGCTTCCGCTTGAGCAGGCTTGCTCGCCCTGCAGCATCGACGACCCACCGGGCGCGCGTCGACCTCAGCTGGTCGGCCTGCGTGAAGGCCACCTCGTGAAGCTCGCTTCCGAAGGTCACGTCGCCCACGCGACATCCCTGTAAGAATTCGATGTCAAGAGCGCGCGCACGGGCTGCCAGCGTGTTTTCGAACAGTCCCCGGTCGACCTGGTAGTTGTCGTGCTCCGGAAAGCCGACCGGACCAACCTCGACTCGCTGCGTGATGTCGCTATTGTCGGCGGAAGGCAGGAAGTAGCGAAGCCCGCACTTGAGAAGCTGGCGCTGGTCGAGGTGCGACTTCATGCCGACGACCTCCGCGAAGTAGTGCGCGCCAGACGGAACGGTCGACTCTCCGACCTTGAAAGCCGCCTGCGGTGCAGGCCCCTCGCGCTTCTCGAGCACCACGATGCTCGTCTGGGGCCGCTGCTGCTTGAGCTGGATTGCCAGCGTCAGACCTGCTAGTCCGCCGCCGAGGATCGCGACGTCGTAGCGATCCGCGGCGACCTCTACCGGCGCGATCTCGACAACTGACTCATTGCGCTCGTCATTCATCATTCACAGCGTCTCCTCCTCGACCTGATCAGTGCTTCGGGAACCGGATGCCAGTTCGCTTGATTGAGGCTTCCGCCGGTCAAGCCGCTCGGCCGCCGTCGGCGAAACCACCGGCAGGGGCGGGCGAGCCGGGAGGACCAGGCGGGGGCGGCCCAGCCGCGGCATGAGGAGGCGGCCCCCCGAGGCCCACGAGATCCTTTCTGCGCACCAGCAAGAACGCGGCCACCGCGCCCGCGAGTGCCACCACGCCGCCTGCGAGCAGTATGTCGCCGAGCCCCGAGGAGAAACCTACCCGGGCTGCGTGCCTGAGTGCCGGTTGGGTCGACTCGGGTCGGCTGTCGATGAACGTAGCGCTGCCGCCTCTCACAACGGTGTCGATGAGCGTGTCTGTCAGGCCGGAGTTCGCGGTCCCACGAAGTGTCGAGGTCACGTGGACCTCGACCTGATGTTGGAATATCGCGCCGAGCGCGGCGATGCCGGTAACCAGCCCAAGCTGGCGAAACGTCGTGTTGATGCCGGACGCCATGCCGCTCTGACGCGGCGGGACGACTCCGACCGCCACGGCCGCCAGTGGTGGGCCGATGATTCCAAGGCCGATGCCGCACAGGACCAGCCCGGGGAGCAGGGCGGTCCAGCCCGAGTCCGGCCCGATGGTTGACATGTGGAACAGGCCGGCTGCGACGAGGAGCAGACCGATGCCGAGGAAGAGTCTCGGCGGCACCTTGTCCGACCGCCGGCCGGCCAGTGGCTTGAGCAGAAGCCCGAGCGCGGTGATGGGAAGCAGTCGCAGGCCCGCTTCCAAAGGCGAGTACTCGCGGATGCTTTGCAGCCAGAGCGTGATGTAGATGATGAGCGCCAGCACGGAGGCGGAGACGCAGAACGCGACGATTGAAGCGCCCGTGCAAGTCGGCTTTCGAAACATGGACATGTCCAGCATCGGCGCCGAGACCTGTGTCTCGACGAGCAAGAACAGGACCAGCATGACGGCAGAGCCGACGAGCAAGGAGAGAGTGAATCCGCTCGACCAGCCTTCGTCGTTACCGCGGATTAGCGCGAACACCAGCATGAATACCGCAGGCGAGAATGTCACCAGGCCGGCCCAGTCGATCGAAGTCGGTGGCCCCGGCAGGTTGACAAGCCGGGTTTGCGTGAGCAAGACGACCAAGATCCCGATGGGGACGTTCACGAAGAAGATCGCCTCCCAGCTGATCGTGTCGGTCAGGAGACCTCCGATCAGTGGACCGGCGCCGATGGCGCCGGCCGTCACGGCACCCCAGATTCCGAAGGCGTTGGCCCGTTCCGCCGGCGGGAACTCCTGCGCCAGCAGCGCGAGCGCGGGCGCGAGCATCATCGCGCCTCCGAGGCCTTGCACCGCCCGCGCCACGTCCAGGACCGTCGGTGCCCAGGCGAAGCCGCACACCGCCGAAGCAGCGGTGAACACGACCACCCCGAGCATGAAGACGTGGCGCCTGCCGATGATGTCGGAGAGGACGCCGGCGGTCAGCAGCCCCGCCGCGAGCGTTAGGGAGTAGGCGTTCACGACCCACTGAAGCTCGCTGAAGGTCGTGCCCAACGACGTCGAGATGTCGGGGAGCGCCACGGCCACGATCGTGGTGTCGAGGAGCAGCATGAAGCTCGCTGTGCACACCACTACGAGCGTCCACCATTTTCGGTCCTTGGTCTCAGCGGTGAGGAACTCGCTCGGCTGCGCGAGGACCTGACGCATCGCCGTGAGCGACGGCGCCGCCGCCGTGACCTGTGGGGCGGCGATCCCGGCCAGGCCGAGCTCGAGGACCGTGTCACCGACCTCGACGCGATCGCCGACCCGCAGGGTCCGCGGTGCGAGGATGCGCTCGCCATTGACGTACGTGCCATTGGTGGAAGCGAGGTCCTCGACCCATGCGCCGCGGTCGTGGGGCATGACGCGCACGTGGCGTCGCGAGACCTCTTCGTCCGCGAGCAGCAGGTCGCAGGCCCGGTCGCGACCGATGAGGACGCCCCCATTCAGGGGCACGCTGTGACCCGCCGCCGGGCCCTCGACGACGCGCAGCTCGGGTGCTGCGGCCTCAGTGGGCGACCGACCGCGCATGTCTCAGGCCACGTCCCCGCGTCGCCGCCCGCAGCTCAGTTCACAAATAGAACTTGGTCCGCTCGAGCCACGTCTCCTCCGACGTGCGGGCGAAGACAAGGTTGCGCATGAAGGCCTGGATGGGGTTCTTGGCGTGGAGGCGCTTGCCCATCTGGGCTGCACGCGCAACACCGGCCCCGGTCCGCTCGATGCTTTCGTTCTCGTACCTCTGCAGGGCCTCCTCGACGGCGGCCGTATCGTCGAAGCGGTCGGCCACCGACTGCAGCGCCTTCGTTGCGCCCGCGGCGTCGAGCACGGCGTGACTTCCTCCCTCCCCGGTGGCCGGGCTCGTGGCATGCCCGGCATCTCCCAGCAAGGTCACCCGGCCCGTGCCCCAGCGGTCCACCCTCGGGCGATCGAACACGTCGTTCCGCAGAATCCCGCTCTCCGGCGTGGCCTCGATCGCCTCGCGAATGAACTCGGGGCACCCAGAGCCCGCGTCCAGGACGTCGGCCTTGCGTCCGGCAGGAGAGTCCTTGCCGCCCGCCGGCTGCACCGACGTGACGAACCAGTACATCCTGCCGCGGTTCAGCCCGAAGGCCCCGGCCGTGCGGCCGCGTCCCATGTACTGGTGCGCCTCCCCTTCCTGCATGGGGATCTTGCCGAGATCGGCCACGCCCCGCCAGGCCATGTAGCCGGTGTAGCGGGGCTGGTCGCCGCGAAGCTGGCGGCGTACGGCGGAGTGGATCCCGTCCGCGCCGAGGAGCACGGCACCGGTCTCCTCGCGCCCATCCGCCAGCTTGACGGTGACGCCGCCGTCCTGCTCGAACCCGACGACCTCCACCCCCAGCTGAACGACGCCGGGCTCGAGCCTGCCGTAGAGCCCGAGCTGGATGTCTGCTCGCATCGTGATGAACGTTCTCGTGCCCACCTGCGCAGCGGCCTCTGCGATCGGCATCCGGGTCAGCCGCTTCCCCTTCCAGCTGAAGTAGGTGATGCCCTGAACCGGGATGCACGCGCTTTCGACCAGGTCGGCACAACCCATGCTCTCAAGCTCGGTCGCAGCCGAGTGGGTGATACCGATGATGGCTCCCACCGGGCCCATCTCGGGCGTGCGCTCGAGGACGGTCGTCGGAATCCCTGCGTGCCGCAGCGCGGTTGCCGCTACGAGGCCCGAAAGGCCCGCGCCCGCCACGATGACTCGGTCGTCACTCATTCGTCCTCGAAGGGGGAAGCTATCGACGCTTTCGCTGATCTATGGGTTCGGTGGGCGCACGGTCACTCGGGCACGCCGCCTAACCTATCCCACCTCTGGCTTCGGTGTCAATCCGCCCCGCTGGGCTGCGCCGCCACCGGGCCCCCAAGCGGGGGGAGTACGCCGAGCTGGCGCAGGATCGTGGCGAAATCGAGGTAGACCTTCTCGCACTGGAGCTTGTCCCCGTCGAACTCGAATATGCATGCCGAACGCGCCTCGATCTTCTTTCCGGTGGGTTCGAGGCCGGCGAAGAAGCCGTCATGAGTCCCCGTCGTCACGCACTCGACCACCACGGCGTCATCGAGATGTCGAAGCTCACCGGGCTCGGCGTGGATATCGGGGAGCCCGTTGATCAAGCCGGTCATGAGCTGGCGGACCTCCTCCTCGCCGTCGTGGGTGCGGCCGAGGTGCATCATCCGGTAGCGAGGGTGCTCGAAGGTCGCGATCACACCGTCGAGGTCGTGGGCGTTCTCCGCCCGGAAGTGCTCCATGACTATGGCCTCCCGGGCCGCTCTCAGGTCCGCTGATGCCATCGGCGCCGCGTCCTCTTCCTGTTATGAACGGACGAGGCCGTGCGCCTCAACCAGCCGCGGGATCGAGCTTGGGTCGGTCTGGAGACCGTAACGACTCCAGATCGGGATCATCGCCGGCACGTTTCCAGCCACGACGAGCGGGGTCACTTCCTTGAGGTAGTTGTCGTAGCCGCCTGGAGTGAACATCACGAGCAGGCGGCCGGGTTCCTCGCCGGCATTCCAAATGGCCATCGGGACCCCCCGCGGCTGGGTGATCACGTCGCGCGGCTTGGCGATGATCGTCTCGTCGCCGAGCTCGAAGCCGACGGTGCCTTCGAGGATCACCTGATACTCATCCTCGAGGCTGTGCGTATGCACGGGCGCCACCAGAGCACGGGGCGGGACTGGGATCTCAAGCACGGTCACGCGCCCCTCGGTCTCCTCGGCGGTGACCAGATAGCGGATACCCAGCGCATCGACGAATACCGACTTGTTGTCGTCGCTCGGGATGATGGGCGGGCGCGAGTTGGCCCCAAGCTCGGTCATGGCAGCTCTCCCTTCGCCGGCTTCGATTGGCGTACTCCCGTCGGCGAGCGATCATATATCTACAGCGAGGGGAGCGCATGCCGAGACTCCCGGGGCATTCCGCGGGCAGTCACTCGCCGGGCCCAAGCATCCAGCGGCCATCCTCATGCACTAACTTGAGGGGCCGGGCCTCCCCTTCAATCTCGAGCATCCACGTGCCAGCGGCGGAGTCGATCTCCACCCGCAGCGAGAGCCGGGCCATGGGCGGCGCGGCGGTCGGCTCCCTTTCTGTGACGGGCTCTCGCGTGGACGGCTCGGGCGCAGCCGGCTCGGGCGCAGGCCCGGGCGGTTGGGGCATGGAGGGCTCGGCGGACGCCGGAGCACCGTGGACCTCCACCTTCAGCGTTGTATCGCCGACCTCGATCCGGTCGCCCTCCGCCAGCGGCTGGGCCGTCCCGACCCGCCGGTCGTTGACGAAGGTCCCGTTGGTCGAGCCCAGATCCTCGATCGCGTAGTTATGCGGTGCCGCCGCCCGAGCGATGCGGGCGTGCCGACGCGAGATCTCGGGGTCTCCGCCGAGCTTGCCCACGCCCTCGGCCTCGCGGCCGATCATCAGCTCGTCGCCGACCTCGAACTCCGTGCCCACCGCCGCTCCGGCCAGTACCTTCAGCCGGAGCACCGGCTCCGGCGTCGCAGACGATGAGCCCTCGACCTTGTTCTTCATTCGCTCACCGTAACGCGCCACCTCGGCTCATGCAGTCCCATTCAACCAGGGGTGATCGTCAAACAGCGGTACCCGAGCAGCAGTGCCACGCCGATCGACCGGGAGCACCACCGCCTCGCCGATGAAGATCAGATCGTCACCGGGCCGGAGAGCCGTCTGCGGAGTGCGTGCTCGTGGCTGACCGGCCCACAGTCCCCGACCGGCGTGCTACCCGGACCCCGTGCAGCTCGACGCCCCGAGGTCGTCGAAGCCCGTGTGCGCCGGGGGGAAAACGGCGAGCACTGCGATCAGCCGCACACGGCGTCGGCTTGTGCGAGTCGGTGCCACCCGTCATGATTACCGCGACATCAGCGAGTCAAGGGAGGCACATGGAGGGCCAGACATCTGACATCGAGGTAGCGCCGCACGTCCTCGACTACCTGCGCGAGCGCCAGGCGCTGACGCTGGCGACGGCATCCCCGGGAGCCGTGCCGCACGCGAGCACGCTCGTCTACGTCAATGACGGAGTCGTGCTCTACGTTTGGACCCGCCCGGACACGACGACCGCCCGCCACGTCGAGCAGAACCCTGTCGTCTCGTTCGCGATCGACGAGTACTCGCGAGACTGGCGCCAGACCAAGGGGATCCAAGGGCAGGGCGACTGCAAAGTGCTCCTGAACTCGACCGAGATCGACCGCGTCTCCGGGCTCTTCGAGCAAAAGTTTACTTCGCTCTCGGGCGCGCTAGGGCCTCATCTTTCGTTCTTGAGGATCTCGCCCACGGAGCTTCAGTTCATCGACAACACGGCGGCCGGCGGCCAGGGTCGGCAGGACACCGTGGCGTTTCACCGCGACATCGTCTACAGCGTCTTCCGAGACCTCCCCGCGCAGGAGGTGGAGACGGTCGAGGGCCAGTTGAGAACCGTGCAAGTCGCGGCCGGCGACGTCGTCGTGCGGCAGGGTGCCCCGGCCGACAAATTCTTCATCGTCGTCGACGGCGAGGTCGAGGTGGTGCGCGAGAGCGCCGGAGAGACTAGGCCGCTCGCGACGCTCGGCAGGGGTCAGTTCTTCGGCGAGATCGCGATCCTCCGCGACATGCCGAGGATGGCGACGGTGAGGGCCCTCGGGCCAACGACGCTGTTTGCGATGGAGCGCGACGTCTTCCGGTCCCTCGTGGCGCAATCGATGGGAACGACGGATGATTTCGACTCCGTCATACGCCGGCGGCTCGACGAGATTCAAGGCAGCCAGCAGGGATAGCGGGGGACGGCGATGTCCGAAGCCGCCGCCGCGCGGTCGCCAGAGCAACGCGCCTTCAATGGCGCCGACTTCCGCAGCACGGTCGGAGCGTTCGCGACGGGCGTCACGGTGATCACGACGGACGGCGAGGCCGATGCGTACGGGATGACCGCGAACGCGTTCTCGTCCGTCTCGCTCGATCCCCCACTTGTTCTCGTCTGCGTGATCAGCGGCACGACCGGGGCCGACATGATCGAGCGGAACTCCGCCTTCGCGGTCAACGTCCTCGGCGCACACCAAGAGGCGATCTCCCGCTTCTTCTCGTCACGCGACCGCCCGGCAGGTCGAGTTGCATTTCACGACGTCCCCCATTTCACCGCCGTGACCGGCTCTCCGATACTCGAACACGCCGCGGCGTACCTCGATTGCCGGCTCATGGCGCGGCACGAGGCCGGCGACCACGACATCTTCATCGGTGAGGTCGTCGCCCTCGGGGTCGAGCCCGGCCTGCCACCACTCCTCTTCCACGGCGGCGGCTACGCGGCCCTCCGGGACGTCTGATAGGGCCACCCGGGAGCCGCAAGGCGAGGAACAGCGCTTCTCCGTGCGTTAACCGTCCCGGGCGGGAGGCCCGCCCGACGGCTGGCCCGGCTTCCCCTCCGGCCAGGGATAGTCGTCCATCCCCGAGAGGCGTTCCTGGAAGGCGAGGATCGCCGAGATGTCGAGCTCCCCGAGCCCCTGCTGCTGGGCGGCGGTCAGCATGCTGTACGCGCTCTCCGACACCGGCAGCGGCACGCCCAGCTTCTGCGCCTGCTCGAGCACGAGCATCATGTCCTTCCGCATGAGCGTCAGCTTGAAGGCCGCGCGCTCGAACGTGCGCTGGGCCATCATCGGGCACCGGAAGCTCATCACCGGCGAGCTGTAGCCGCTCTTCGCAATCAACTCGAGGATCGTCTCGCGCGGCAGGCCGGCGCGTTCACCGAATACAACAGCCTCGGCGAGCGCGGGCATTTGGACGCCCATCAGCATGTTGAGCACAAGCTTCATCGTCGCGCCGAGTCCGTTGGCGCCGAGGTAGACGACCTCCTTGCCGATCGTCTCGAGCAACTCGCGCACGCCGTCGAAGTCGGCCTCACTGCCCCCGACCATGACTCGGAGCTCCCCCGTCCGGGCGTGCATCGGCGCGCCGAGGACGCAGGCGTCAAGCGCGCGATGCCCGGCCTCGGCGGCCCGGCCGGCCAGTTCGCGTGCGAACTCGGGTGGCACCGTGCTCATGTCGACGAGGAACGCGCCGGACGGAAGAGCGCCCGCAGCGCCGTCGGCGCCGTAGAGCACCGACGAGACGACGTGCTGGTCCGCGAGGCTCAGCATGAGCACGTCGGCGTCGCGGGCAGCGTCGGCTGGGGTGTCGGCGACGCGGGCGCCGAGCGCGGCGAGCGGCTTCGCCTTCGCCTTCGTCCGGTTGTAAACGGCAAGCTCGTGTCCCGCCTCCGCCAGCCGCGCCGCCATCCCGGCGCCCATGTTCCCGAGGCCGATGAAGCCGATTCGCGTCGGGGCCATCAGCGCCGGCCTACCGCGCCAGCTGCCCTCTGACTACCCCTCGTCCTGCCCTGAAGACCTGCGTGCTGAGCGGCCGCCTGCTCGGAGCCGTCCTCGCCCCGGACGACGCTCTCGGGCCGTCCGTAGTTCCGGAACAGCTCTTCGACTGCCTGCTCGGTCCCACGCTTCACGTTCCACATAACTGCAAAGTACTCACCCATCCTGTACCTCCCGTCCGGCCCGCTTGGGCGGCGACCGGAGCGATCGTACAACGCCCCGCGGGGCTATGCGAAGCCCCCCGCCCGCTGTGGATTGCCGGTCTCGACCTTGACGACGTACTTCAGAGACTGCGCCTCGTCCCAGCAGTCCCGCATCGGCTTGACGAGCTCGCGATGCTCCTCGGTGCGCTCCCAAGCGAGGAACGCCTCGATGCTCTCCCACTCGCTTGTGATGAGCCAGCTCTCGGAGTCATCGACCGAGCTGCAGACCTGGTCGACGATGTGCCCCTCGACGCCCTCGGCGACCTCGTGGCGGATCGCCTCGTACGCCGCGAGGAAGTCATGTTCACGGCCTGGCTTGAGGCGAAGCTGGAAGACGACTCGACCTTTGATCACTGCCTCCTTTCCGATGATCTCTCCTGACGCGCCGATCATACGACGCCAGCTTCGGGACGTCACCTCCTACGTAGGCGTTGCAAGGAGGGCGGGCGCTCCCTATGCTTGGCCCAGGTGGATTCCCGACGCGTCAAACGCGGCGTTATCGTCGCCAGGATCAAGCCGGGCTCCGAGGAGAAGGTCGCCGAGATCTTCGCGGAGTCCGATCGCTCGGACCTGCCGCAGTTGGCGGGAGTCACACACCGGAGCCTGTTCGTGCTCGAGGATGTCTACATTCACTACGTCGAGGTGGAGGAGAACTTCACCGAGTCCGTCGACCAGGTGCGGGATCACCCGCTGTTCAAGGAGATCAGCCGAAAGCTCGACGACTACATCACGCCCCACAACCCGGAGACCTGGCGCTCGCCGAAGGACGCAACGGCCCGCGAGTTCTACGCCTGGGACGCCGACGCCGACTAGATGGAGACGGGCGAGCAGGTCCTCGAGGAGGCGCGTGCGAGTCTCGAGGAGGGAGATCTCGACCATGCGCGTGACGCGTTCCGGCGGGCGCTCGAGCTTCGGCCCGACGACGTGTCTGCGCTCGTCGATCTCGGTCAGCTGCTGCACGCTGCTGGAGACTCTGACGGAGCGCTATCCTGCTTCGAACGGGCGCTTGCGCGCGACCCCGGCAACGCCGACGCGCTGCGGCCCATGATCGACATCAACCGCCGCCGACACCGGTCCGACGACGCTCTCGTCGCCGCGCGCGCGCTCGCCGACGCAAGGCCGGCCGATGCCGTCGCGGTGATCGATGTCGCCGATCTCGCACTCGAGCTCGATCGGCTCGACGAGGCGGAAGCTGCTTTCCGCCGCCTGCTCGAGTTCGACGACGACCCCGAGCACGAAGTTCCTTACGCGAACCACGGCCTGATCGAGATCGAGATCCGCCGCGAACGGTGGCGCCGCGCCCTCGACCTCGCGGTGGACTCGACCCGGCTCGACCGGCTGGGGCGCACGACCGACCTGCTCGCGTTCGTCCTCGGGCAGGTATTCGGCGCCGGCGACCGGCCGACACCGGCCCGCCCAGCTATCGAGCAGGCGCTCGCCGCGTCGCGCCTCGAACATCGCCGCCTCCACGCCGGGACACTTGGCTGAGGTCGCCGCAGCCCCGCGGGCCGAAGAGGTCCAGTGGACGAAGTGTCCGTCGTGCGACGCCTTCGTCTACCACAAGCGCCTGCGTCGCAACCTCGGCGTCTGTCCGGAGTGCAACTACCACTTCAGGCTCCCCGTCCGGCAGCGGCTCGAGCAGCTCCTCGACGACGGGAGCTTGCAGGACCGGAGCGCCGAGCTCGAGCCGCTCGACGTGCTCGGCTTCGCCGACTCGAAGCCCTACGCGCAGCGCCTCGCCGACGCTCAGCGCAAGACGGGCAGTCGCGAGGGCGTCATCTTCGGGACGGCGACCATCGACGAGCACCCGCTCGTCGTGGCCGCGATGGACTTCGCCTTCATCGGCGGCAGCGTCGGCAGCGCCGGCGGCGAGGCGATCACGCAGGCCGCCGAGCTCGCCCTGGAGCGCCGCGCCCCGCTTCTGGTCATCTGCGCGTCGGGCGGGCAGCGGATGCAGGAGGGCTGTGTCTCGCTGATGCAGATGGCGAAGACGAGCCAGGCGATCGCTCGGCTGCGTGAGGAGGGGATTCTCGTGGTCTGCCTGCTCACCGACCCCACCTACGGGGGTGTGAGCGCTTCGTTCGCGACGCTCGGCGACGTCCTCGTCGCCGAGCCGAACAGCTACATCGGGTTCGCGGGGCCGAAGGTGATCGAGCAGACGATCCGCCAGCAGCTCCCGGCAGGGTTCCAGACGGCGGAGTTCCTGCTCGACCACGGGATGCTCGACCTCGTGGAGCCGCGCGAGAACCTTCAGCAGGTGCTGCGCAAGCTGCTCGAGCTGCACGGGCTCGGTCCAGCGTCCGCGGACGGCCTGCCGGAGACCGACGGACAGGAGCTCATATCCGACCCTGAAGCGTTGCCGAAGCGGGCCGCCTGGGACGTCGTCCAGCTCGCGCGAAACCTCGAGCGGCCGAACACACTCGAGTACATCGGCTACGTCTTCGACGACTTCCAGGAGCTCTACGGCGACCGGCTCTTCGACGAGGACGCTGCCATCGTCGGCGGCGTCGGCCGGCTCGGCGAGCTCGCGGTCGTGGTGGTCGGTCATCACAAGGGCCACACGACGAGCGAGATGATGGAGCGGAACTTCGGCATGCCGAACCCGGAGGGCTACCGCAAGGCGATGCGGCTCATGCAGCACGCCGCGAGCTTCGGGATGCCGCTCGTGACCTTCGTCGACACGCCGGGCGCCTACCCGGGGCTCGGCGCGGAAGAGCGCGGGCAGTCGATCGCGATCGCGGAGAGCATCATGAAGATGGCACGCTTGCCGGTCCCGATCGTCACGATCGTGACCGGGGAGGGCGGGAGCGGCGGCGCACTCGCGCTCGCCGTCGGCGACCGCGTCCTGATGCTGGAGAACACCTACTACTCGGTCATCAGCCCCGAGGGATGCTCGACGATCCTGTTCAAGGACGCGGCGCAGGCCCCCCGGGCGGCCGAGGCGCTGCGCATGACGGCCCCCGACCTGCTGCGGCTCGGGATCATGGACGGTGTCGTCCCCGAGCCCGAGGGCGGGGCCCAGACGGATCCACCGACCGCCGCCGCCAACATCAAGGCTGCGATCGTCACATGCCTCCGCGACCTACTCAGCGTCCCGCGCAAGGAGCTGCTCGAGCGGCGCTACGACCGCTTCCGCAAGTTCGGGGCGCCGGGCCGCCAGCCAACACTGCCGCCACTGGGAGAGAGTCAATGAGCGAATCGGAGACGTCGACCAACCCCGACCAGGAGTTCATCCGCTCGGTCTGGGAGGAGGCGCGCGACCTGATCAAGCGCCTCGAGGGGAGCACCGTCCAGCGGTTCTCCGTCGAGGCGGGCGGCACGAAGATCGAGATCGAGCGGGCCGCCGCCGGCGCGTCCGCGCCCGGCGCGGGGCAGCCTGTGGCTGCGGCCTCCATGCCGGCCGCGACGGCCGAGGAGATCGCTGCGTCCGATGATCGGCACCCAATCCTCGCGCCCCTCGTGGGCACCTTCTACGGCGCATCGCAGCCGGGCGCGAAGCCCTTCGTCGAGGAGGGCGACTTCGTTGACGAGGGCCAGACAGTCGCGATCGTCGAGGCGATGAAGCTGATGAACCACGTCAAGGCGGGACGATCGGGCCGGGTCTCCGAGATCCTGTGCAAGGACGGCGACTGGGTCGAGTTCGAGCAGCCGATCATGTACCTCGAAGCGACCGGCGAGTAGAGCGCAGGCGTGTTCGAGAAGGTGTTGATCGCCAACCGGGGAGAGATCGCCCTCCGGGTCGCGCGCGCCTGCCGTGAGCTTGGGATCAAGAGCGTCGCCGTCTACTCGACCGCGGACGCGGAGTCGGCTGTCGTCCGCTTCGCCGACGAGGCGGTCCAGATCGGCCCCCCGGCCGCGGGACGCAGCTACCTGCACATCCCGAGCATCATCGGCGCGGCCCAGAAGACGGGAGCCGACGCGATCCACCCGGGCTACGGCTTTCTCTCCGAGGACCCGTACTTCGCCGAGATCTGCACGAACGAGGGCATTACCTTCATCGGCCCCAAGCCGGATGTGATGGAGAAGGTCGCCGACAAGGCGACCGCGCGCGATCTCATGTCGAAGGCCGGCCTGCCGCTGCTCCCGGGCACGGTTGATCCCGTCAACACGGTCGACGAGGCGCGCGACATTGCGGACGAGATCGGACTCCCGGTCATCATCAAAGCTGTGGCGGGCGGCGGCGGGCGTGGCATGACGGTCGTCTGGAACCGCGAAGAGCTCGCCTCGCAGTACCGCTCGACCCGGGCGACCGCGCAGGCGGTGTTCAAGGACAGCGCCGTCTACGTGGAGCGCTACCTTCAGGCCCCCTACCACACCGAGGTGCAGCTCGTGTGCGACGAGCACGGAGGCGGCGTCTACTTCGGCGAGCGCGACTGCTCGGTGCAACGCCGCCACCAGAAGCTGATCGAGGAGGCGCCCTCGGTGCACCTGACGCCCGAGATGCGCACGGACATTGGCGAGAAGGCCGTCAACGGCGCGCTCTCGATCGGCTATACCGGCGCCGGGACGATGGAGTTCCTGCTCGACCAGGACGGCAACCTCGCGTTCATGGAGATGAACGCGCGCATCCAGGTCGAGCACCCGGTGAGCGAGATGATCACCGACTGCGACCTGATTCAGGAGCAGATTCGCGTCGCGGCCGGCGAGCAGCTGTCGGTGACGCAGGACGCCGTCGAGCTCAAGGGGCACGCGCTCGAATGCCGCATCAACGCCGAGGACCCGGACAACAACTTCGCGCCCACCGCCGGCCGGCTGGAGACGTATGTCCCGCCCGGGGGTCCGTGGACCCGCGTCGACTCGCATTGCTACCCGGGCTGGACGGTCAGCCCCTTCTACGACTCGCTGATCGCGAAGCTGATCGTGTGGGCACCCGACCGTGAGCGCGCGATCAACCGCATGCAGCGCGCGCTCTCCGAGTTCGAGATCTCGGGAAGAGGCGTCAAGACGACGATCCCCTTCCACCAACGGATCCTGGCGAATGCTCAATTTCGCTCCGGGGACGTGACGACCGACTTCGTCGAGCAGTTCATGGCCGAGGAGAAGCAGCTCGCGGCCGCGACCGGATAGAGGAGGAGCGATGGCTGAACCGGAGACCAACGCGGCGACACTGGAGCGGCTGCTCGAGATCTCGTCGCTGCTGAGCTCAACGCTGAAGCTCGACGAGCTGCTCGGCGCGATCATGGCCTCGGCCACCGAGCTGACGGGGGCCGAGACGAGCTCGCTCCTCCTGCTGGACGAGGAGGCCGGCGAGCTGACGGTCGAGGTCGCGACGGGCACGCCCGGTGAGGCTGTCGCCCGCGAGCGCGTCCCCGCCGGGCAGGGCATCGGCGGCTGGGTGGTCGAGCACGCTGAGCCGCTCGTCGTCTCGGACCCGAAGTCCGATCCCCGCTTCTACGGCGGGATCGACGAGAAGACCGGCTTCGAGACGCGCTCGATCCTCGCCGTGCCGATGACGACGAGGGAGCACACGATCGGCGTGATCGAAGTGATCAACAAGCGAGAGGGCTCGTTCGACGACCGCGACCTGAAGGTGGCGACGGCACTCGCGAGCCACGCGGCGATTGCGGTCGACAACGCGCGCCTCTACGCGCGTCTGGCCGACGCCGTCGTCACCTCCCGGATGTCCTACCGGCTGTAGTCGGGCAAGCCGGCGCCGGCGGCCTCGCCGATCGTTCAGCGGCGAACGGCGGCCGGGTGCCCCTCGGCGAACTCCGCCAGCCGCTCCGGCGAGTCGGCCGAGAACACGTCGGCGCCGGGTTGGATCTGGCGCACGAGGCCGCCGAGCACGCGTCCCGGGCCGACCTCGAGGAACGTGTCCGCGCCGGCTGCGGCGAGCGCCTGGACGCACTCCACCCACCGCACCGGGCTGGCGATCTGGTCGACCAGAGCGGTGCGGAGTGCCTCGCCGTCGCGGATCAGGTCGCCCCGCGCGTTGGCGGCGACGGGGACGCGCGGGTCGCTCCAGGCGACCTCGCGCACGGCGGCGGCCATCTGCTCCTGGACCGGCTTCATCAGCTCGCTGTGGAACGCCGCGGCGACCAGGAGGGGAACGACACGGGACGCGCCGGCCTGCTCGGCGAGCTCCATCAGCCGAGCGACCCCTTCCGCCTCCCCGGAGACGACGACCTGCGTCGGCGAGTTGATGTTTGCGAGCGTGACCATTCCAGCGCTGGAAGCCTGCTCGCACAGCTCGCCGAGCTCGGCCGCCGACAGTCCGATCACGGCCGCCATGGCGCCTGGGCGCTCGTCTCCCACCCGGCCCATGAGTCGCCCTCGCAGGCTCACGAGCTCGATTCCGTCCTCGACCGAGATCGCGCCGGCCGCACACGCCGCGGTGTACTCGCCCAGGCTGTGCCCGGCGACCAGGTCCGGGTGGATCCCGCGCGCCCGCGCGGCGTCCGTGACGGCGAGCGACACCGCGAACAGCGCCGGTTGGGCTACTTCGGTTCGCGTGAGCGCCTCCAGCGGCCCCTCGAGGCAGATCCGCCGGATCGGCTCACCCGATGCGGCCTCTGCCTGCGAAAAGTACTCCTCGAGCAGGTCTCCCTCCGTCGCGAGCAGCTTTGAGCCCATGCCGACGGTTTGAGATCCCTGACCCGGGTAGAGGAAGGCGACCGCGGCCATCGCCGGGCGAGTATGTCACCTTCCTGCGACGGCGGACAACCGCACGGGCTTGACTGGCGCGGCTATGTCGTACACGATCGACCCAGACCAGCGAGGAGGCGAGATGGAAGAGCAGCAGAAGCCAGGCATCCGGAAAGTCGAGGACACGCCCGCGGACGACCGCCGCGGCGGCGACGTCCGCACATTGCTCAGCCCGAAGACTGTCGGCTCGACGTCGGGCTTCATGGGCGTCGCCACGATTCCGGCCGGAGACTGGATCGCGGAGCACTACCACCCATATTCGGAGGAGTTCATCTTCGTCGTCCGCGGCGCGATCACCGCCCGGCTGGACGGCGAACCGCACGGGCTGTCGGCCGGGCACGCGCTGCTCATCCCCCCGAACATCAGACACCGGCTGATGAACGAGCGAGACGAAGAGGCTTTCATCGTGTTCCACCTCGGGCCCTTGGCACCGAGGCCGGATGCCGGCCACGTGGACACCGAAGAACGACGGCCGGCCGAGGAGCCGGCGGCCGGCTAGATGCGCCGTAGCGCGGTTACGGGAGTCGGCGTCGTCGCTCCGGGGGGCGTCAACCGGGAGGCGTTCTGGGAGACGATCACGTCCGGTCGCACGGCAACGCGCAAGATCACGTTCTTCGACCCGGAGGGGTTCCGGTCGCAGATCGCCGCCGAGGCAGACTTCGACCCGCGCGCAGCCGGGCTCGACGACCAGAAGGTCAACCGCATGGATCGCTACGTTCAGTTCGCGGTCGCTGCGGCTCTGGAGGCGGTGACCGACGCCGGCCTCGACCTCGAGGCCGTCGACCGCGAGCGCATGGGGGTGACGCTCGGCAGCGCCGTCGGAGGCACGATGGTGCTCGAGCGAGACTATGTCGTCGTCTCGAACCATGGCCAGAAGTGGCTGGTCGATCACGAGTACGCCTCGCCATTCCTCTTCAATGCGCTCGTCCCGAGCACGCTGGCGAGCGAAGTGGCACTCGAGCTCGGCGCGCACGGGCCGACGGTGGTCGTCTCCACGGGCTGCACGTCCGGGATCGACGGCATCGGCTACGGCCACCAGTTGATTCAGGACGACGAGGCCGACATCGTCATCACCGGCGCCTCGGAGACCGGGATCTCGCCGATCTCGATGGCATGCTTCGATCCGATCAAGGCGACGTCGCGCCGGAACGACGACCCGGAGCACGCCTCGCGACCGTTCGATCGCGACCGTGATGGCTTCGTGATGGGTGAGGGCGCCGCGATCCTCGTGCTCGAGGAATTCGAGTCGGCGCAAGCGCGCGGAGCTCACATCTACTGCGAGGTCGCGGGCTACGCGAACCGCGGCAACGCCTACCACATGACCGGGCTGCGGCCAGACGGCGCCGAGATGGCGGAGGCGATTCTCGACGCGATGGCCCAGGGGCAGATCAAGCCCGAGGACATCGACTACATCAACGCCCACGGCTCGGGGACGAAGCAGAACGACCGGCACGAGACGGCCGCCTACAAGCGCTCCCTGGGCGACCAGGCATACAAGATTCCGATCAGCTCGATCAAGTCGATGGTCGGGCACTCCCTCGGCGGCATCGGTGCCGTCGAGATGGCGGCATGCGCCCTCGCAATCGATCGCGGAGTCGTCCCGCCGACGGCGAACTGGGAGAACCCGGATCCCGAGTGCGATCTCGACTACACGCCGAACACCGCGAAGCGCACCCAGGTCGACTGTGCTCTGTCGACGGGAAGCGGCTTCGGTGGTTTCCAGTCGGCGATGATCCTCGCTCGGCCACCTGAGCTGGAGGAGGTGGGGATGTGAGCACGCTATATGCCCGCCTCGGCCCGAGTCACTCGATGCATTTGGCGCCTCGCCGGCATGAGCCGCGAGGGGACGCTCGATGAGCGCGCCGGAGAGCTTCACGAGCCTGCCGCGCGCCGGCCGACAGGCGTTGATCACGGGCCTCGGTGTCATCGCCCCGAACGGGATCGGCACCGAGGCTTGGTGGGATGCGACGAAGGCGGGCAAGAGTGGCATCGGCCGAATCACGCACTTCGATCCGTCGCAGTATCCGGCACAACTCGCCGGCGAGGTCAAGGGCTTCGAGGCAAGTGACTACCTCGACCAGCGGATGATCGTCCAGACCGACCGGTGGACGCACATGGCGCTCGCCGCGACCCAGTTGGCGCTCGAGGATGCACAGTTCGATCCGGAGGGGAAGGACCCGTACCGCATGAGCGTCATCACCGCAAGCGCGTCGGGCGGGAACGACTTCGGTCAGAAGGAGATCCAGAGCCTCTGGGGCAAGGGCCCGCTCTTCGTCGGGGCCTACCAGTCGATCGCGTGGTTCTACGCGGCGACGACCGGCCAGATCGCGATCAAATACGGGATGAAGGGGCCGTGTGGGGTCGTCGTCCAGGAAGGGGCCGGCGGGCTGGAGGCGCTCTGGCACTCGCGCCGGAACATCATCCGTGGCGTCGATTTCGTCATCTCGGGAGGCACGGAGGCTCCGATCGGCCCGTATGCGCTGACCTGTCAGCTGACGAACGGGCGCCTGAGCGAGGCAACCGAGCCCGAGGCGGCCTACCGGCCGTTCGATGTCGCCGCTAACGGCTACGTCCCGGGTGAGGGCGGTGCGATCGTCCTCGTGGAGAGTCGGGAGCACGCCGAGCAGCGGAACGCGCCCCACGTCTACGGGGAGATCCTCGGCTACGGAACGACGAACGACGCCTACCACTCGAAGAATCCGACCCCCAACGGTGAGCACCTGGCGCGAGCGATGCGGCTCTCGCTCGATCGGGCGGGGATCGGGCCGGACGAAGTCGACGCCGTCTTCGCGGATGCCGCAGGCGTGCCCGAGGCTGACGCAGCAGAGGCGTGGGCGATCAAGGAGATCTTCGGCCGCCGCGACGTGCCGGTGACGGCGCCGAAGACGATGGTCGGCCGCCTGTACGCGGGCGGCGGCGCGCTCGATGTCGCGGGGGCCTTGCTAGCGATGCGCGACGGTGTCCTGCCGCCGACGATCAATCTCGACGAGCCCGCCGAGGGCTGCGACCTCGCATTCGTCCGAGCTGGGGCGCGCGACGCGACGCTCGAGACAGTGCTCGTGAACGCACGGGGTTTCGGCGGCTTCAACAGCGCGCTCGTCCTCCGCCGGACGACGTGACCGCAACGGTCGGCGGCCTTCTCGACAGGGCGGTCGAGGAGTACGCCGGCCGGCCTGCGTTTCTCTGGGGCTCGGGTGAGCTTTCCTACGGTGAGATCGACGTACTCGTTGCCAGGCTCGCGAAACGCCTCGAGCGCCTCGCCGGCCCCACCGGCCTCGTAGGCGAGCGGATTGCGATCATTGCCCCAAACGTCCCGGCGCTCGCTATCGCAACGTTCGCCGCCTGGCGGGTCGGCGGGGTGGCCGTGCCGCTTACCTCCAGGTTGCGTGACCGTGAGCTCGAGCAAACGCTGGCCCACGCCGAGCCGCTCGCCGTCGTCTGCGTGGCGGCGCACGGGGGCTACTCGTTCGCAGAGCTGCTCCGGCGGTTGGTACCTGACCTGCCAAGCATCCGATCCTGCCTCGTGGTAGGCCCGACGGGCGAGGTCGAGGAGGAGATTCGCGGAACGGGGCGGCAAGCCGCCGAACCGCTCGCAGCCGAGTTCGCGGCCCTCCTCTACACGTCCGGAACGACCGGCGCACCGAAGGGGGCGCTCGTCCGCCACGCTCGGGAGGCAAAGGGCGGGCCGAAGCTCGCCGAGCTGCTCGACCTCCGGCCGGAAGATCGAGCCGTCCTCGTCGTCCCGATCTCACACGCGTACGGGCTGACGTGCTTCCTCGGTACGATCGCCGCCGGTGCAGCCGCGATCCTTGTCGAATCGACGTTCTCCCCGCGCCCCCTGCTCGCCGGCATCGACAATGGCCGGGCCACGATCCTCCACGGTTCGCCGACGCTGTTCACGTCGCTTCTGAAGACCAGGCCCGCCGGCAACCCTGGCATCCGAGGCGGATTCGTGGCCGGTGCGCCCTCACCGCCTCGGTTGCTCGAGGAGCTCGAGGCACGGGGCATGCTGGTGCTCAACCTGTACGGGCTCACAGAGACCGGTGCCGTCTCGGCCTGCCGGCCTGATGACTCGGCTGAACACCGGCGCACGACCGTCGGCCGCCCGCTGCCGGAATTCGCAGTGCGTCTGGCGGACGACGGTGTGCTCGAGCTGCGCGGGCCGTACGTGACACCCGGGTACTTCCGGCAGCGTGACGAGGACTCCGATGCGTTCGCCGACGGCTGGTTCCGGACCGGCGACCTGGCCACGATCGAGAGCGGCTACGTGCGGATCGTCGGCCGCGCGAAGGACATCGTCCACGTGGGGGGCTTCAACGTCGTGCCGGCCGAGGTCGAGGCGGTGCTCCTCGAGCATCCGGATGTCGCCCAGGCCGTCGTCGTCGGGAGGCCGGACGATCGCATGGGCGAGGCTCTGGAGGCCTACGTCGTCGTCCGACCCGGCTCGAGCGTCGCACCCGCCGACCTCGTGCGATTTGCCCGCGCGCGGGTCGCCGGTTATAAGGTCCCGTATGCGCTGCGCATTCTTCCCACCCTTCCCGTTCTCGGCTCCGGAAAGCCCGACCGCATGGCTCTCTCTGCTGCCGCCTCGAGCGCCGGTGACAGGTAGGAGGCCGCCGGGATGCCCGCCGGCGCACTGCTAGCCAACCCGCTCTTCGAGAGCATCGGCTCGGACGCGCGCGAGAGGCTGGAGGCGGCGATGCAGCCGCGCGTCTTCGCACCGCGGGAAGTGATCTGCCGCGCGGGCGAGCCGGGCGACAGCCTCTTTCTCGTCGTCGACGGCTTCGCGCGCGTCACGCTTCCGGAGGACGACGGCCGCTCCCGTATGGTCGCCCGCCTACGGCGCGGCGACGTGGTGGGCGAGATGTCGCTCATCACCGGTGAGCCGCGGACGGCCACCGTCACCGCCGCGGTACAGACCACGGCACTCGAGTTGTCGCGCGACGCATTCGCGAAGGTGATCGGCGAGGAGCCGCGCATCCTCGAGAGCCTGTCCCGGATCCTGAGCCGGCGGCTCGCGGCTACGACTGCCCGGGTGGTCGACAGGCGAGCTCGCGGCGAGGCGGTCGCGTTGATCGTCGGCGAGACCGTCGCGCCGAGGATTGCCGAAATCCTCGCGGCGACGGAGGCGGCAAGCCCACGCCCCGTCGCAACGCTCGACGCGCGCCAAACGCTCGAGCCGCTCGCCGGGCTCGACGACCTGCTGGCCGAGCACGGCACGGTGGTGGTTCTCCTAGAGCTCGGTTCCGACAAGTCGCTGACGACTGTGGAGGGCGTCGACCGGGTGATCGCGCTGGTGTCGGAGCTCGAGCGAGCATTGCTTGCTGTCCCCACCGATGGCCGGGCGATCGAGCTCATCCCCGTCGGAGAGGACGGCCGGCCCGCTGACGTCGCCTGGCTCGGCAGGCACCTGTCGAGGACCAAGCTCGGGCTTGCCCTCGGTGCAGGGGGCGCGAAGGGCTACTCGCACGTAGGCGCTCTTGCCGTGCTCGAGAGCGCGGGCTACACGGTCGACTACGTCTCGGGAAGCAGCATCGGCGCGATCGTGGGGGCCTGGGTTGCCCTCGGGCGCAGTGCGGCCGAGATCGAGGCCTCGATGCGCGATGCCTTCCGCCCGGAGGCCGTCGAGGAGATGTTCAAGCTCTCGCTCTCCGGCGGCTCCACGGGGCTGGCGGCGATGACGCAGCTGCTGAAGGACGCAACCGAGCTCAAATCCTTCTCCGAGCTCGCTATCCCGCTGGTCGTCATGGCCGTGGACCTGAACGCCCGCGAGGCCGCGCCGGTTACGGCCGGGCCGCTCTGGGAGGCGCTCCTCGCGGCAACGGCTCTCGCTGGCCTCTTCCCGCCGCACGAGCAGAACGGGAGGCGGCTCGTCGACGGCCTCGCGCTGGTGCCCGTGCCGAGCGATGCCGTGCGCGACGCCGGCGCAGACGTCACCGTCTCCGTGAACATCATTAGTCGCCAGACGCTTGCCGCCTGGCCGGGTGAGGCGCCGGCGGTCGAGGCACCCGCGCGACCTCGCGCGTCCCGCATGCTCGACACGCTGCTCGAGGTGATGGACCTTGCCCAACTGGACTCGAGCGAGCAGCACGCCGCACGTGCCGACGTCACGATCACACCGCGCTTCGGCCCGTCGACGTGGCGCGACTTCCATCTCCGCGATCTGTTCCTCGAGGCGGGCCGCCGCGCCGCCGAGGAGCAACTGCCCAGCCTTCGCTCCCTGGCGCGGCCCCAGTCGTCCCGAATCCCAGCCTGACTACGAGAAGGAGGTAAGCATGTCGGTTCGCGAGTTCACGTTCGCCGACGTCAAGGACATCCTCGTCAACCGGATCGGCGTTCCGGAGGAGCAAGTCGTCGACGATCCGGGCATGACGTTCGACCAGCTCGGCCTCGATTCGCTCGCGTTCGTCGAGATCCAGCTGGCGATGCAGCAGGAGTACGGGTTCACGATTCCCGACGAGGACGCAGAGCAGATCACCACGATCGGCGAGGCGATCGAATACACGAACCGGCGTCTAGCCGAGCAAGGAGGGCAGTGATGGCCCGCACGGACAATTCCGTCGTGATCGAGGCGCCGCTCGACTATGTGTGGGAGCGGATGAACGACGTGGAGAGCTGGCCCGACCTCTTCACTGAATACGCGAAGGCGGAGATTCTCGAGCGACGTGGTGACACGATCCAGTTCCGGTTGACGACGTATCCCGATCCGGACTACGACGGTCAGGTCTGGACCTGGGTGTCGGAGCGGACGGTCGACGCCGAGAGTCACTCGGTGAAAGCTCACCGGATCGAGACTGGACCGTTCCGGTACATGAACATCGAGTGGTACTTCGAGCCGGAGGAGGGCGAGAGCACGACGATGCGGTGGGTGCAAGAATTCTCGATGAAGCCCGAGGCACCGGCGAACGACGAGCAGGCCGAGCAACACCTCAACAAGAACACCCGCGAGCAGATGGACGTGATCAAGGAGCGGCTCGAGTCCGCGGCAAAGGAGGGCTAGGCCGGGGCGCGCCCGAAGTCAGCCTCCGTGCGCTCCTCGGCCGTTCGCCGAACGCTGTCCGCGAGATCGGAGTTCTCGGCGAGGAGAACGTCGACGCGCTCCTTCGGGACAACCATTAGCTCGGCGTCCTCCCCGGCAACCACGTCGTAGCCGTGCGGGGCGCCGAGCAGGAGCGAGAGCTCGCCGAAGTAGTCTCCAGGGCCCAGTCGAGCGATCTCGCGCCCGTCCTCTGCGAGGACTCGAACGGCGCCGGCGAGCACGATGAAGAGGGCATCGGAGGACGATCCGCGCTGAAACACGCTGGCCCCGGCCGGCCAGTAGAGGTTGACCGAGTCACCCACGATGGCCAGCAGCGCGCCGTCGTTCCACGACGCGAGCCCGGGGACGGCCCTGAGCGCCTTGAAGAGGCTGTGACCTCCCTCGCGTCTCGCTCGCCCTTCCGCTGCGCCCGCTCTCCCGACTATGGTCCCTCGAGTCTAGCGTGGCCGGTCTCGCGAGCATCCCTCTGCGCATGGCGCACATCTCCGACGTCCACGTGGGCGGCGCGCTCAGCCTGCCGCCCGAGGCGCTCGCCGGCATCGTGGATCGGGTCCACCGGCTGGAGCCCGATGTCATCGTCGTGGCCGGTGACCTGACCACCGACGGGTACGAGTGGGAGTACGAGGAGGCCGCGCGGTGGGTCGAGCGCTTCCAGCCTCCGACCGTCGTCATCCCCGGAAACCACGACGCGCGGAACGTCGGCTACATCCACTTCGAGCGCTTCTTCGGCGAGCCGTTCTCGCGCCTTCGGGCCGCGTTCGGCGTGGAGCGCGCAGAGCGGCTCCAGGCGAGCGGCTACACGATCGTCGGGCTCGACTCGTCGGAGCCGGACGTGAACGAGGGCCGGGTCGGGCGCGACCGCTATGGGTGGATCGCGGAGCAGTTCGACGACCCGGACGACATCCGGATCGTGACCGTCCACCATCACCTCGTCTCGATCCCGGGAACGGGCAGAGAGCGCAATATCATCCTCGACGCGGGAGATCTTCTCCGCACGCTGATCGACCTCGACGTCGACCTCGTCCTCTGTGGGCACAAGCACGTGCCGTTCTTCTGGGGCGTCAATGGGATGCTGATCTGCAACTCGGGCACGGCCGGCACGCGTCGCGTCCGAGCCGGCTCGCCGCCGTCGTGGAACGAGCTGCGAATCGACGCCTCCACGATCAAGGTCTTCATCCACTACTTGGACGGGCGTCGGGAGCTGTCCGCCATCTTCAGCCGCAAGACACGCGCGGTGACCCGGGAAGCGTTCTACGTCACGGACGCGTTTCTCCGGTCGAACCGGATGAGGGCGTCGTAGAGGGCTCGTCGAGGCCTCTCGGCCCGTCGGCCCACAGGCTCGTCCACCACTCGGCGTGCGGCATACCGCTTTGCCGCATCAGCTCGAGGTGAGCCTCGACGTCGAAGGCCGTTCGACGTAGGTCGACGGAGAGCCGGCCGTCCTCGACCTCCAGGACGCCGTACTCG
Source organism: Gaiellales bacterium (assembly GCA_038253945.1). Lineage (GTDB taxonomy): Bacteria > Actinomycetota > Thermoleophilia > Gaiellales > Gaiellaceae > JBBRYW01. The sequence continues at coordinate 96,114 of JBBSGR010000001.1, read as the reverse complement.
GCCCAGGGGGAGATCCGCATCACCGGCTCGGGTCGCGCGAAGGGCAGCCCGATGCTTCCCGGGTTGACGATCAGGCCGTCACCGTGCCGCCGTACCATCTGGAAGTGCGTGTGGCCGCTCGCCATCAGCGGCGCCCGGCTCGCTCCGAGCATCAGCTCGACCTCCTCGTCGGGCGTCGTCGGCAGGATTCGGTCCTCGCACGAGCGCGGCGAGCCGTGGAACGCCAGTAGGCGGAAGCCGTTGCCGAGAGAGAGCTCGAGGGCTGATTCGAGCCCCGCCAGGTACTCCAGGTCGGAGGCGGACAGCTTGGCGGCCCACCAGGCTCCGACCTCGAACAGGCGCTGGTCGAGCTCAGTAGCGGGCTCCGGGAAGCCGCGTACGAAGTAGGCGTCCCAGTTTCCCATCACGACGGGGCAGTCGAGCTCGCGCAGCTGGCGGATCGCCTCGGCGGGCTGGGGGCCTACGGCGATGTCGCCGAGGCAGACGACCTCGTCGAGGTGCTCCTCGTCGAGCTCCCGGAGCACGGCCTCGAGCGCGAGCAAGTTGCCGTGGACGTCGCCGATCAGCCCCAGCCGCACGGTTCGCCGTCGTTACTCCGCCGGAACGCCGAGCGCGGCGAATCGCTCCCGCACGCGCTGTTGCGCGTCGACGTCACCAAGCTCCTCGGCGACCCGCGCTGCCTGGCGCCCCAGTTGCGTCGCGCGCTCCGTCGCGTCCAGGGCCGCTGCCCGCTCACCGGCCCGCTGGAGGTAGTCCAGCGCTTTCGGCAGGTCGTCGCTTCGCGCGAAGTAGTGGGCGAGCACCTCGAGGTGGTCTTCGAGGGAATCGCTGAACAGCGTCTCGAACGCGACGCCGACCGCGCCGTAGAGCTGCCGTCGCCGGGCGGGCGGAAGTGTCGTGAGCGAGGCCGTCCGAAGCAGCCCGTGGCGGAAGACGTACTCCGGCTCGGGGTAGCGGCGGAACTCGCGGATGATGTCGGCGCGCAGGAGAATCGCCAGCTCGCCGACGAGGTTCTCGGTCTCCGCCACATGCTCGAGCACCCGCTGCGGGAAGCTCCGGCCGACGACTGCGGCCACCTGGGCGAGCCGTCGGGCTCCGGGCGACAGGCGGTCGATGCGGGCGACGAGAAGACTTTCCAGCGTCGGCGTGAGCACCCGCGACGTCATCGTCGCCGCCCACGTTTGCCCTCGGCGCGGGCCTTTGCCTTCGCTGAACGCGCTGAGCAGCTCCTCCAGGTAGAGCGGGTTGCCCTCGGCGCCGGTGACTATCAGCTCGAGCTCGACCGGGTCGAGAGAGCGGCTCAGCGGCCTCAGCGCGAGCAACTGCCTGGCCGCCTCGTCCGGAAGCGGACCGAGCGCGAGCTCGACGGCGCGGTGCGCAAAATCCGTCAGGATGCGGACGCGGAGCTTCCATCCCTCGGATTCGGGATCGATGCGCGATGTGCCGATGAAGAGCATCGGAACAGCATCGGCGAGCTCGATCACATCGTCGAAGAGCGCGCGCGTCGAGGGATCGGCCCAGTGGAGATCCTCGATCGCGACCACGACGGGACCCTTCGCCGCGAGAGCCGTCAGCCAGGTGCGGTAGGCGCGCCGGATCTCCGAGGCCAGCTCGTCCGGCGGCAGGCGCCGCAGCCGCTCCTCATCCCGCGGGTCGAGCTGGAGCGAAAGCAGCCGGGACAGGTACGGCAGCACGTCCTGCAACTGCGACGCGGGAAGCAGCCCGAGCGTCGAGCGCAACTTCGTACGGACGGCCAGCTCCGCCTCTCCCTCCTCCGCCCCAATCCACTTGCGGAGCATCTCGATGAACGGCCCGTAGAGGAGCTCCGTGCCGTACGACAGGCACTGCCCCTCCAGCCACGTGACTCGGCCGGCGGCCAGCCCTCGGACCTCCGCGAGCAAGCGCGTTTTCCCAAGCCCGGCGTCTCCGACCACCAGCGCGAGCTGTCCCCTGCCCGCCGTGAGCTCCTCGACGATCGAGTACAGCCGCGCCATCTCCGGCTCGCGGCCGACGAGAGGGCCTGCCTCGTACGTCTCGCTCGCCGCCTGGACACCGACGAGCCGCCAGGCGCCGACAGGCTGCACGCGACCCTTCACCGAGACCTCGCCCAGCGACTCGAGCACGAAGCGGTGGAGGATGCTCTTGGCGGTCGCCTCCCCGACGACCACCGTGCCCGGCTCGGCGAGCGACTCGAGTCGTGCCGCGACGTTGGTCGTATCCCCGACCGAGACGGACTGCGGGTCGGCCGCGCCCACGAGCCCGACCGCGGTCTCGCCGGTGTTCAGGCCGACGCGCGCGTTGAAATCGGAGATCCCCCATGCGGCCTCCACCTCTCGTGCGTACTCGCCGACGACGGCGATGATGCGAAGCGCCGCCCGCGCGGCGCGCTCCGGGTCGTCCTCGTGCGCCACCGGGACGCCGAAGAAGACCGCGATGCCGTCGCCCATGTACGCCTGGACCTTGCCCCCGAACTGTTCGACCGCGTGGCACATCCTCGTTACGCACTCGCCCACGACGAGCTTGACCTCGTCCGGCGGTAGCCGCTCGCCGAGGGCGGTGGATCCGACGGTATCGGCGAACAGGGCCGTCACGGGCCGGAGCTCGTCTGCTGCGGATGCGGAAGACGGGTGAGGCCGCGGGGCGGGACGGCGGGGCGGGGTTGCCGGCTCGGGCAGCGGGACCGGCTCGGGAGCGACCTCCGCCGTCGAGCTGGCGGGGTCGTCCTTTGCCGGCGGTTCGAGCACTCGGCGCTTCGCGAGGGAGGGTGCGAGCACGGTCCGCGAGCCGACGCTGGGATCGTGTTCGACCTCGATCGTCGTCCCGCCGACGGCGACGACGTCGCCGGACTGGAGCCGCTTCGGCTCGGTGATTCGCTCGCCGTTCACCCAGGTCCCGTTGAGGGAGCCGAGGTCCTCGACCTCGAGCGCGTCGTCGACCACGCGGACGACCGCGTGTCGCCTGGAGATGAGTGGGTCGTCGATCGTGACGTCGGCATCCGTCCGTCCGAGGAGAAGCTCCGACTCGATCTCGAACTGCTGCCCGGCGAGCGGGCCCGCCTGCATTCGCAGCATCGGCACGACGGGAACGAAGTTTACTGTCGCCGACCCGGCCGGCTACGCGAGCCGGATCAGGCGGCGGCGCGCTTCGAGGCGAACTTCTTCACCAAGGTGAAGCAGGCATCCTCGGCGAGCGCGGGCCGGCACTTGCCGACGTCGTCGTTGACCGCGTTCCACCAGCTCCGGAAGAGGTTCGATCCTCGCCCAGCCGCGCGCGCACTGCCGAGCATGTCGAAGTGGTCAGGACTGCCGAGCTTCTCGTGGGTCCAGACGATGACCGCGTCCCCGGCTTTGTCGCTCCCACAGAGGCGCCGCCCGCCCCGTTTCCCGGTCGCGACGTGAAGCCATGTCTTCTCGCCGGGGGTGGCGCCGCAGTTTCCGATCTTCACGCTGCTCTTCGCCTTCTCGTACGCAGTCTCGAGCGCCGCTCCGGTCGCGTAGAACGAGAGCGAAAACTCGTCCGGGTAGGACGTCGGGGAATTGTCGGGAGGCGTGCACGAGTCGGTCTCGACCGCGCCCTTGCTCGGAGTATTGAGAGTCGTGCACGATGTCGAGATCCCTGTCGGCACGAGGCCACTGAGCAGAGTGGTCGGCGCGGCGACGGTGCCACCGGTCGTGGTTGTTGCCTTCTTCTTCGACCCGCCGCTGAGCAGGACTGCGGCTGCTATGCCGCCGGCGACCAGGACCGCGATGATGATCGCGGCGGCGATGAGCTGCTTCCTTCGGGCCCCAGCCTGGTCCGCTCGCCCTGCGGCTCCGAGCGGTGGAGCTCCGCCCGACTGGTCGGGCGTCGCCTCCGGCGGAGCTGCTGGCGGTGTCGCAGCCGTCGCGCGCGTCGTAGCCGAAGCGGGCGGCGCGACCGTGGCCAGAATCGTCTCCGACGATCTCTCCACAGGCGCGGTGGTGGTGCTGCCGGGAGCCAGCGCGTTTCGGAGTGCGGCAGCAAGCTCCTTCGCCGTGCCGTACCGCTCGTCCCGGGATTTCGCCATCGCCTTCGCGATGACGACGTCCATCTCCGGCGGGAGGTCGGGCCGCACCTGAGTCACCGAGGGCGGAGGCTCGAGGAGGTGCGCATACATGAGCGCGACCTCGGAGTCCTTCTCGTATGCCGGAGCCCCGGTCAGACATTCGTAGAGCACGCACCCGAGCGAGTAGACGTCGGCGCGCCGGTCGAGCTCCTTGCCTTCGATCTGCTCGGGCGAGGCATAGTCCGCCGTTCCCACGAACATGCCGGTCTTCGTCAGCATGTTGGAGGACCGTTGCTTCGCGATACCGAAGTCGGACAGGTACACGTGGTGCGACTCGTCGTGTCCGATCCCTTCGACGACGAGGATGTTCGCGGGCTTCACGTCTCGATGCACGAGACCCTTGAGCTCGTGGGCGGCGTTGAGGGCACTGGCGACCTGGCCGATGATCGAGACCGTCTGGGTCGAATCGAGCGGTCCGTCGCGCTGGAGCAGCGCTTTGAGGTTGGAGCCGGGGACATAGCGCATCGCGATATAGAAGACGCCGTCCTCGTCGCCCGCTTCGTAGATGGGAATGACGTTCGGATGATCGAGCGCGGCCGCGAGCCTCGACTCGCGTGTGAACCGCTCGCGGAATGACTCGTCGTCGCTCAGCTCAGGCGCCAGCAGCTTGAGGGCCACAGTCCGCTCGAGCTTGAGGTTCTGCGCCTTGTAGACGATGCTCATTCCGCCATGACCGATCAACGCCTCGAGCCGGTAGCCGCTGAACTCGCTGCCGATCCGCGGGATCCACGAAACGCTCACGACTCAAGTTGTAACAGGCAGGGTGGCCGACTGCCAAGCCGAGCTCGTTCCAAGCCTGCCCCTGACGGCTGTTGCATCCGAGCGGCGCGGGCCGGTAACCTTGCGCGCAGGCATCAGCGTTTGCTCCGGGCTTCGACCGAAACGAAGCCGGCCATCTTTCTGACCCGTGAACAATCTCGATCGCATTCTCGAAGCGAATAGCCGGTACGCAGCGCAGGCTCACTCGCCAGATCTGCCATCCGCTCCCTTCCGGCAGCTCGTCGTGATCACGTGCATGGATTGTCGTGTCGATCCATATGCAGCGCTTGGATTGCGCCCGGGCGAGGCACACATCCTGAGGAATGCGGGGGCGATCGTAACGAAGGACACACTTCGCAGCCTGATCGTTTCTCACAATCTTCTGGGTACCCGAGAGGCGGTCATCATCATGCACACGGACTGTGGCATGAGTAAGCATCGGGATCGCGATATACGGAAGCGAATCCGCACCAACCACGGGCGCACGACGCGTGCGAAGTTCGAATGTTTCGAGTCTATGGAAGACGCGCTTGCCAGGAGCATCTCGGCGATCAAGGGCTGTAAGGAGCTTTCGCCGAATTTCGGCGTCACAGGTCTCGTCTTCGACGTCTCGGACGGACGTGTGCGGCCCCTCGCGCCGTCGACAATGCCCGACGCCAAGCCCGGCTCGCCGACGCGATCGTGACGACCGCGGATGGCCACCGGCTTTGCCGCAGTCGTCCAATCCACTGTGCTTGACACATAGCGCATTAGCCATTACGGTCGCTGGGAGAGTGGTCTGATGAGGTGCACTCCACGGCGGACATCCCGCTCGGCGGTCCGTCAAACCGCCGCCGTCCTGCTCGGATCCGCGCTGGTGCCTCTCGTTGCCGCAGCAGCGCCGGCGGGCAACACGCATTCCTACACCGACTCAGTCGGTGACAATCGCAACGCCTCAGGAACCGCTCCCGATATCGCTGCAGTCGCGGTCGAGAGCAAAGACAGCGGAGCGGTGCGGTTCGACGTCACGCTCGTCGATGCAGCGAGCCTCGGGGCTCACCAAGAAGTGGCGGCTGCGCTCGACCTCGACCGGAACGAGAAGACGGGTGAGAAGAGCAATGGGGCGGACGTGGTGGTCACCGCCTACGGAACGAGCCAGCCGCCCAGTCTCAGCATCTGCCGCTACAGCTCCGAGAGTAACAGCTGTAAATACAACCTCCCCGGGGCCGAGGACACTCCCGTTGACGCGCGCTCTCATGTCGTGACACTTCCGTTCAAGGTTGGCGTAGGCGCCTTCAAGTTCGACCTCGCCGGCCGCACCGAACCGGGCCAGAGCCTTACTCGCGGGACGTCGCGCCGAATACCGGACGGTGGACATTCGAGGTCAGGGCCGACCGCGACCGGGACGGTGTGAACGGCTCCGCCGACAAATGCCCCAGTGTCCCTGGGGGCGTCTACGACTCGAACCGCAATGGCTGCCCCGGGCCGTTCGCGTTCATAAACGCAAGTCCACCGCACTTTCAGGCTGTCTTCGGGGATCGCTTCCTGAAACTCCAGGAGCTTTCCATGACGGGCCTGGCGCCGAGAACAATGGTCTCGTTTAGCGCGGCACTGACCCGCGAGACCGTGACGGTGGGCTCGTCCGGCGTCGCCCGTAGCCGCACGTTGCCCGGCAGGCTCGGTTACGGGACGCCGCTCGAGATCGCGGCGACGAGGCGTGCGTTCGTTGGCTCGTATTTCAAGCTGGTCGCCGACAAGCGCGTTGGTCTCAAGCTCGTGGGGACGCCCGCCGGGCTTCGAGCGCGCGGACGTCCTCGAGCAGGCGATACAGCGACTTGCGCTGGGGCCGGCGTCAGCGCGGAGCCGCTCCGGCGCTCACGTTGCGCGAACGTCTCGGCGACGGCCTCGTCCGTCTGCCGCCAACCTCTCGTGCAGATGTACTCGATGAGCCCGAGTTCCAACTCGGACGGGCCAGTGGCAGGCTGCGTCGCCTCCGGCGTCCCGTCTTCCTGCGGCCGGCGCGCACCGGGTGGAGCTCGCCGCGGGAGACGATCCGGGTGAGCGTCCGCGGCGAGACCTTGAGCCACGCACAGACTTCGGCCCGGCTCAGGAGCCCCGCTCCGAGCCCGTCGGCTACCTGCGTCGCCACGCCCTGACCGTACCTCGCCCGCAGGACGAGCCGCCAGCGCCCCTGCGAGGCCGCAGGACGGCCTCCGGTAGGCCACGCACACTCCACGGCCGCCCGTACCGATTTGACCTGGGACACGCAGTTGCGAGATCCTCCCTGCGGCCAACGGGTAAGGGAGTAGAAGTGACATCGGACACGGAACCATGGAACGTGCTCGGCTGCGAGCAGTACGGTCTGTGACGAAGACTGCTCGCGGACGATGCTCGATCGGCGGCGGGCTTCTAGCCGTCATGTTCGTCGGCGTCGCAATACTCGCGGGTGCGGTCGACGTCAGCGCGACGACGCCCGGCGACAACGGGCTGATCGCGTTCACGCGCTACCGCCTGCAAAATTCGCCGCTCTGGAGCGAGATCTTTGTCGCCCGACCTGACGGGAGTGAGGTGAGGAAGGTCTCGCATTCGGCGAAAGCGGTCGAGGACGACCAGGCACACTGGTCGCCGAACGGACAATGGATCGTTTTCGACCGCTGTACGGCAAACGGCCCCTGCTCGATCTGGCTCGTCCACCCGGACGGCAGCGGCCAACGCCGCCTCAGTGCGCCATGTCCCGCGAGAGGCTCGTGTTCAGACGACAGCGGCCCGGCCTTCGCACCCGACGGGGAGCACGTCGTGTTTACGCACGAGTGGGGCCACGTCAAGCACTTCAGGCTGGGCGACCAGATCGAGCACTCGGCGATCGCGACCGTCGATCTCGAAGGCCGGCACCTGACCATCCTCCGCCGCCTCGCACCCTACGCCGGCGATCTTCAGGCGCCGCGGCTTTCGCCAGACGGCAAGCTGCTCGTCTTCGACCGGTACAACTCGAACCGCGCGCGCCCCGCCGCCGGCGATGCCCTCTTTGTCGCGGCCGTCGGCGGCGGACCCACCCGCCAGCTCACCGGCTGGGGACTGAGCGCGGGCAGCCCGGACTGGTCGCCAGACGGCAAGCGCGTGTTGTTCAAGCAGTACCTCCCCGGCAACGAACTGATCCCCGGCACGAACCTCTACACCATCGGCCTCGACGGCAGTGGTCTGCGACGCGTCACGAACGTCGGCGACACACACTACGTCCTTGCCGGTTCGTTCTCTCCCGACGGCAAGTCGATCGTCTTCGCAACCGACAACGACGCGACGCCCAACCCTCGCGGCACCACATCCGCCGACGTCTTCACGATGCAACTCGGGATCACGGCAAAGGAACCCGTCACCCGAGCCGCCAACCTCGACGGCTGGCCAAGCTGGGGCGCCGCGGGCTAGGTGCCACACCTCTCAGGGTGCATTCCTGAACACGGGCCCACACCGCCGTCCGCTACCTGCCGCCACGCCTTGACGGTATCGCGCCTGCAGGACGGCCCAGCGACGCCCTGAGAGGCCGCAGGACGGCTCGCGCGTGGCGGCCGAGGGTTTTCCCCGCCTGACGACGGAGGCAGCGTGGAGGGCGCCTCCGGCTAGGTACCGGGACCGCGAGAGCCCGAGAGCCGCCACACGGATTTCCTACCCACGGGCCTCGCGACGCTCAGAACGGCTGAGAGCGCGTCGCACGGAGCGTCATTGCCAGCCGCCGTGCATTTTAGGGCGCGCTTTTCGGGACACAACGGGGACATACGTCGTCAGTATGAAAACAGAAAACCCCGCCTTTGCGGGGATTCCATAGTGGGCCGTGAAGGATTCGAACCTTCGACCTTGGGATTAAGAGTCCCCTGCTCTACCAACTGAGCTAACGGCCCGGGCGGGGTCGCAGTGTAGCCAGGCGTGGGCCCGACTTTGGCCTACGAGGCGGGTGAGGCCACAGCTTGCCGCTCCATGCCGGCGGCGCGAAGCGCGTCCGCCTCGTCGAGCGTCTCGTGCTCGAGCAGCGAGCGGGCAAGCGAGTCCAGCTTGTCGCGATGCTCACGCAGGAGATTCACCGCCTCGTCGTAGCAGTCGTCCACGATCTGCCGCACCTCCGTGTCGACGAGTTGGCGTGTCTGCTCGGACGAGCCGCGATCGCCGCCCGGCAGGAACATGCCCTCGTCCTCGGGCCGCGGCAGCACGGAGACGGGACCGATCGCGTCGGACATTCCCCAGCGGCCGACCATGCTGCGGGCGATCTGAGTCACCTGCTCGAGGTCCGACTCCGCTCCGGTCGTCATGTCGGAATAGACGAGCTCCTCGGCCGCCCGCCCGCCGAGTGCACCGACGATCCGCCCGCGGAGGTACTCGGCGCTGTAGCCGTACCGGTCGGACTCGGGGCTCTGGAAGGTGACTCCGAGCGCCCGGCCACGCGGAATGATCGAGACCTTCCGCACCGGATCTGCCCCGGGCACGAGCATCCCCAGGAGCGCGTGGCCGCCCTCATGGTAGGCCGTCCGCTCGCGCTCCTGCCGGGAAAGCGTGATTCGCCGCTCGGCCCCGAGCACGATTCGCTCGAGCGCGTCAGTGAAATCCGGGCGCTCGACGCGGTCGTGGCCGCGTCTCGCGGCCGTGAGCGCCGCCTCGTTGACCAGGTTCTTCAGGTCGGCTCCGACCATGCCGGGCGTAGAGGATGCGATGTCGCCGAGCTCGACGTTGTCGGCGAGCGGAACGCTGCGGGTGTGCACCTCGAGGATCGCCCTTCGCCCGGCCAGGTCGGGCGGGCTGACAGCCACGCGCCGGTCGAAGCGTCCCGGGCGAAGGAGGGCCGGATCCAGAACCTCGGCGCGGTTCGTCGCGGCGAGGACGATCACGCCCTCCGTGCCGGTGAAGCCGTCCATCTCGGTGAGGATCTGGTTGAGAGTCTGCTCGCGCTCGTCGTGCCCGCCGAGCGAGACCCCGCCGCCGCGGGCGCGGCCGATCGCGTCGAGCTCGTCGATGAAGATGATCGCAGGCGCCGCCTTCTTCGCCTGGTCGAAGAGGTCTCTGACGCGGCTCGCGCCGACGCCGACGATGGCTTCGACGAACTCGGACGCCGAGATCGAGAAGAACGGGACGTCCGCCTCGCCGGCGACGGCTCGGGCAAGCAGCGTCTTCCCGGTGCCTGGGAGGCCCATCAGGAGAACGCCCTTGGGAGCCGCCGCGCCCAGGCGACGGTACTTGTCGGGGTGCTTGAGGAAGTCGACGATCTCGACGAGCTCTTCCTCCGCCTCGTCGATTCCCGCGACGTCCGCGAACGTCGTGCGCTGCCCCGATGCCTCGAACCGCTTGGCCCGCGAGCGGCCGAAGGCCATCAGCCCGCCCGCGCCAGCTCCGGCGGCCCGGCGCGAGACCCAGATGAGCAGTCCGACGAAGAGCAGCGTCGGGCCGAAGCTGAGCAGAATTGTCAGGAGCAGTGAGCGTGGCTGATCCGGGGGGTGTGCGTTGACGACGACGTCTTTCGCGATCAACCGGTTGAGCAGGCCGTCTTGGGCGAACGTCGGCCGCTCCGTCTTGAATTTCTTTCGCGGCTTGGGGCGTTTGTCTGCGGGCGTCCCCGCCATCGCGAACGTGACCGGTCGCTTGAATGCGCCCTCGATCGAATCGCCGCGGGAGCTGACCTCGGAGACGTTGCCCGCCTCGACCTGCGCGCGGAAGAACGTGTAGGGAACGTCGAGCCGCTTCGGCTGTGAGGGGAAGAGCGACACGATGAACCAGTTCAGCGCGAGGAGGGCGAGCAGAAACAGCCAGAAGCGGCCACCGCCCGGAGCGCGCCAGCGAGCCAGCCGACCCGGACTCTCCGGCTCAGGGGGATGTCCTTCGACGCGCCAGCCTCGCGGATCCGTTTGCGGGCCGGCTCCATTGGGTCGTCCATCCTTCTGCGCTGGTGAGGTCTCCGGCATCGCGCGGAATTCTCGCACCTTTTGTCGAGGTCACGCCCCTCGTGGCCGCTCGAGCTCGCTTCAGGCTTCGTTCAGCACCACGAGGGCCGTGATGCTCACGAGCCGGTCCTCCGTCAACTCGAGCTCGCGCGCGCTCGCGCCCGTGAGCCTGAAGGGGCCCGGAGCTGGCCGAGACGTACCAAAGGTCGGGGTCGGCGGGAGGCGGTGCGAGAGCCCACCTGTAGTTCCGGCCGCGGCCGGCATCGGCGGGTCGCCATGTCTTCCCTGCTCCTTGCTCCGGGCGGCACCTCCGCCGCCCGCCGCGTACGCGCGCGGGTTCGATTGGGTGCCAGGCAATAGCCGGCTGCCCCGGCAACCGGCGTAGAGCGTACGGCTGTCGGACGGGTCAACGGCGAGGCACTGGGCGCGTCGTCCCGCGAGTGTCAGGCGGCCGCGGCGGAGAGCGATTCGTCTCGCGCAGGCACGACCTGGCCCGCCGCTCGGTTCCGCTTGACTTCGGCTTTCCGCGCTTATACAACCTCCATGCGAGGTCCTGACGGGATAGGCGCTCGGCGAGAGGATGAAACATTCGCAAAGGCTGGATTTTGGTCGTCTGCGCCGCCTGTGTCGCGACCGGCGAGATCGGAGCAAGTGGCGCGTCGAGGGACGGCTCAGGCGTCCCAGGTCCCCTTCGAGTTGCGCGCCCGTCGCCGGTCGACGCGACCCCGTACAAGCCGAAGGTGATCTCCAAGCAGGATCCCTTCGGCGACGCACAGAAGGATACGGCGGGGAACCCAGCAGCCGACATCTCGGACGTCACGATCCTGAACCTCAAGTCGGGCTTGATCTATGTCGTCGTCACCATCGACCAGGGAAAGCTCTATGACGGCGACGAGCTGGACGTCTTCATCGACAGCGACCGAAAGACGAGCACTGGTTGCAACGGCGACGAGTACGTGCTTGCGGCGGTCGGCTTCACCGACCCGAAACCGGATAAGTTCGAGTTCGGACGCTGCGCAGCCGGCCGGTTCGTTTTCAACATCTCGCAGGCCGGATTTGCCGGTGCGTTCGACGCCGCCAAGCGACAGGTCGCCTTTCGTTTCAGCTCGAGCACGCTCCGAGGAGCCACGAGATTCAACTACACCGTCGGGACGTTCTGGTCCCCCAACCCGACGAATACCTACAAGGACTTTGCTCCCGATCAGGGCCACTACTCGTTTGCGCTCGAGCGGGCCAAGGTCTCTTGCCTGACCGTCTTTGGCAGCCTTGTACGCGATCCCGGGTGGGCAGGCGTAACGAGCGGCGGAGTCCTCGTTCTGAGCAGCCTCCGGATGAGAGGGGTGCCGCCGGGCGCCGCCGTGACGTTTCGCAACCGAGGCGTGGTCGAGACCGTGCGAGCGAATTCATCGGGCATCGCGACGAGCCGCCGCATGCTGAGTCGTCGGCTTGGCAAGGGGAGCTCGATTAGGGTGCAGATCAAGAAGGACGCCTGCTCGACCTCGATTATCCTCAAGGTCAACAATGCGGGTCGGCTCGTGCGTTCGGGCTAATGACGGCGGCGTGAGCGGCGTCGAGAGCTCGTGAACGTTCGCGCGGTCGCCGCGGCTGCCCTTCTCGCGGTGCTCGGCTTCGCTGCGGCGTATGCGGCCGGCCGGGCGACGAGATCGAGCAGCGCGGCGCCGCCTCCGGCGACGACGGCTGGCCCGCGCACACTCACCGCCGTCTCTTCCGCCTCCCCTCGGGTCGCGCGGCTCGTGACGGCTCGCGCCGTTCCTGCGCTCGTGCAACCGCCACCGCCACCGCCGGCCCCGGCGCCCACGCCTCCGGCTCCGACTCCGCCCGCGGTGTCGCCGCCGCCCTCGCCCTCGCCTCCTCCACCGCCTCCAGCGCCGTCACCGTCACCGTCGCCGTCGCCACCGCCGCCACCACCACCGCCACCGGTGACGACGGTCGTCGGGGGTTAGCACGTCGACCACCCTTTCCACGGGTGTCGTCATCGAGGGCTATCGGATCGATGGCCTCCTTGGTGAGGGCGGTATGGGCATCGTCTACGAGGCGACGCAGCTCTCGCTCGACCGCAAGGTCGCGCTGAAGCTCATCGCCAGCGACCTGAGCGACGACTTCGAGTACCGAAATCGCTTCGAGCGAGAGGGCCGGATCCAGGCGGCGATCGACCATCCCCACATCGTCACGGTCTACGAGGCGGGCGAGAGCAAGTACGGGCTCTTCATCGCGATGCGGCTGATCAGAGGTTCCACGCTGAAGGATCTCATCCTCGGCCGCGAGCTCGATGCGGGCCGAAGTCTGCGAATTCTCGGGCAGGTCGCGGGCGCGCTCGACACGGCTCACGAGGCGGGCTTGATCCACCGCGACGTCAAACCGCAGAACATCCTGGTGAGTCGCGCTCGCGACCACGGCTACCTGGCCGACTTCGGCGTCATGAAAGGCCGCGGCACGACGAATCTCACGCGGGCGGGACAGATTGTCGGGACGATCGACTATATGGCGCCGGAGCAGATCCGCGGCGAGCCGGCGACGCAGGCGAGCGATATCTATGGCCTGGCTGCGGTCCTCTACGAGTCCTTCAGCGGCACTGTCCCGTACCCGAAGCAATCGGATGTGGCCGTGATCTATGCCCACCTGCACGAGCCGCCGCCTCGACTGACGCCTGTCCGCCCGGAACTGCCCGTAGCTCTCGACGAGGTGCTCGAGCGCGCGATGGCGAAGGACCCGGCGGCGCGCTATCCGTCGGCCGTCGCGATGGTGGACGCCGCCGACGAGGCTCTCGGCGACGCGGCGCGCCTCGCCATCCGGGTCCCTGCACCTGTCGAGAACCCGGAGGAGATCGGGATTCGCCGTCCGGAACGCGCCGTCACCACGGCGGCTGCGCGAGATCAGGCGGCCGCCGAGCCCGTGCGGCCAACCCAGGCCGCTGCGGCACCGCCCACGGCCGCGGCAGTACCGCCCACCGCGGCAGCAGCACCGCCCACCGCGGCGCCAGCACCGCCCACGGCCGCTTCGCCGGCCACGGTTCACGTGCCGGTGGCCGCAGCCGAGGTGCCGGTCGCCGCTCGGCCGCGGCGCCGAACGGGCCTGCCGCTTGCTCTCGCGGCGGCGGCCGCGATTCTGCTTCTCGCTGGGGTGGGCTTCGTCCTCGGCCATCGCGGGTCCAAGACGGAGACGCCCGCGACCACGCCCGCGAGTAGCGTCTCCAGGGGCGCTATCTCGATCGTGGCTCCTCAAGGCTGGAGTGAGAGGAGCGTTCCGCGGATCCCGGGTATGAAGCTGACGTACTCGGGAGCGCTGGGCCCGGCCTCGAAGTCGGCGGGCACGCTCGTGGCGGGGCGAGCGCAAGGCGTGTGGCCGCACTATCTTCCCGCTTCTTTCGTTAGGCGGCTGGAGTCTCAAAGCGCCGTCAACCGGCGCGAGGTCGTCAAGATCGGCCATGCCGATGCGTTTCGCTACCGGGGATTGCGCGTCAAGGGGCTCTCCCAGTCCGCCAACGTCTACGTCGTACCGCAGCGGGCCGGAAGCCAGACGCTAATCTGCCTCACGGTCGGGCCGTCCTTCGCAGCGACCTGCGAAAGCACTGTCGCGGGCGCGCGAGTCGACGGCACTGGCGTCTCCCTCACCCCCTCCCCGGCCTATGCAAGCGCTGTGACGACCGCGGTGAAGAGATCCTCGAGCGCACGAGCCTCCGGCCTCGGCTCGATGGGGCGGGCGAAGACACCCCTCGAGCAGGCGAGCGCCGCTCGGGCCGTTGCTGGCGCCTATGACGCCGCGGCGCGCAAGCTCATGAGAGCGACGAGCTCACCCTTGATCGTGCCTGCGAATACGAAGATCGTGGGAGCCTTCTCGGCCGCAGCGTCGGCGTACCGGAAGCTGGCGATCGCGGCCGGTTCGAGCAGCCCAAAGGGTTACGCTGCCGCGAGACGACAGGCGGCGCAAGCCGAGGCGGGGCTGCAGGCGTCGATCTCAGGACTAGGCCAGATCGGCTTCGGCGCCCGCTGAGTCATGCTCGTGCGGTCGCCTGGCTGGCGCCCGGCGCTCCGACCTCGATCGTAGTGTTCCCGACCTTGATCACGTCACCGGGCACGACCTGGCGCGATCCTTCGACTCGATCACCGTTCACCCAGGTCCCGTTGCTCGACTGAAGATCCCGAACCTCGAGCCCGCCGCTAGTCGGGCAGACCGTCGCATGTCGGCGGGATACTCCGGGATCTTCGACGATGATGTCCGCACCCTGCCTGCCGAGCACGCACTCGGAGGAGACCGGAAACTGCTGGCCGGCCAGCGATCCGTCCCTGAAGCGCAGCACTGACGTCCGAGCCGGCGAGGGCACTCTCGTCGTGGCCCGGCCCCGGGGGAGGCCTTCCACGAGAAACTCGGTGCGGCCGATCGAGATCGTGTCGCCGGCTTTCAGGATCGTCGGGGCTTGGATGCGCGCGCCGTTGACGCGCGTTCCGTTCTCAGAACCGAGGTCGCGGATCTCGAGCGCGCCGTTTGTCGGTCTGATCGTTGCGTGGCGCCTCGATACCTCCGGGTCCGGAATCGTCACATCGGCGGCCTCGCGTCCGACCACGAGCTCGGAGGAGATTGGGTAGCGCTTGCCCGCGTCGAGCCCTTCGCGAACGATCAGCGTGGGCGTAGCGGCGGTCGAGCTCCCCGCCGGCACGCTACATCCGCGCAGGGCGGGGGCGGGAGCGACGTTCCAGCTCGTGGGCAGACCCGCGGCGACTTCCGTGCGAGCGGCAGAAGCCGGCGCGGTTTCGGTCCGCCTGGGTCTCGCCGGGGGGTTCCGGGGTGGACCGGCGCCGAAGGGCAAGCAAAGCGAGCATGCTAGTCCCGTAGCCCGCCTCAGCCGACGCGGACGCTCAGCCGCCGGATCGTCTTCCCTCCAGCCTTGAGCTCGACGCGGAAGAGGCCAGCACCGAGGCCGCCCGCCGAGCCGATGCCCGTCTTGATCGTGGGTCGGTTGTTCTTCTTGACGCTGCCGATCAGCTGTCCGCTCGGTGCGTACCAGCTGGCGATTATCGGGCCGCGCGCGGGCTGCGTCTCGAAGCGGAAGGTCGCCCAGGCCTCCTTGGCGCCGGTTACGAGCCGGGTCTGGGCGATACCGGTGCGGGAGAAGCTGAAGAAGGCCTTTCGCACGACGCCCTCGCGCGGCGAGGAGAGCGTCAGCGTCCTCACCTGCAGCGGGACGGGAGTCCTGCCGGCGCGGCCGCGAATCGCCACCACGAAGCCGCCCGGAAGTAGCGTCGCTCCGCCCGAGAGCAGACCCCGCCGCAGCACCCGCTGCAGCTGGAAGGGACCGGGCGCGACCTTGAAGCTGCGCTTGAGAAGGGGACCGCCGCCGGGTCGGTACAGCTGTACGGCGAGCCGCGCGCCGGCGCTGATCGAGCCACGAACGACGAGCGTGCCGCGACCGACGCTGCGCGCCCAGCTGGCGCGGATCGTGGGGGCCGTCACGTTGAAGCGGACGGCGGCGCCGCGGCGCTTCGGCCGGAAGAGGGCCGTGACCGTTCGTGCGCTCGTCGAGGTCACGTCCTTGCAGACCGACCGCTGACCAGAGCAGGCGCCTGACCAGCCGGCGAACTCGCTGCCCGGCGCCGCCTTCGCGCTCAGCGTCACGGTCGTCTCCGGCTCCACCTTGGCGTAGCAGGCGAGGCCCTCGACGCCGCAGCGGATGTTCGTGGCCGGCCCTCGATCCTGCGCGAGTCGCAGCGGCGCCGTCGTCTTCACGGTGCCACTGCCGCTGACCTGGACGAGCAGGGTGCCGGCGGGCTTGGGGAGCTTCGGCGGAGGATCGGGGAAGCGGCTGTCGAGCACCGCGGGCGGAGGCGGAGGAGGAGGTGGGGGCGGAGGCGGAGGAGGAGGTGGCGGCGGCGTGGGCGGTGGGGGAGGAGGCGGGGGCGTCGGCGGAGGAGGTGACGGCGGCGGAGGAGGAGGCGGGGGCGTCGGCGGTGGAGGCGGGGGCGGAGGTGGAGCTAGTACCGTCGTCCTCACAGTCGAGCTGTTGTTACTGGAACTGGGGTCGTTCGCCGACGAGGTGGCGCTCGCCGTGTTGGACAGCGTCCCAGCGGGCGCCGGCCGCACGACGATCGTGACGGTCGCCGTCGCTCCGCTGGCGATCGTGCCGAGCGCACACTGAACACCCTGGGTCCCGGGCTGGCACGTTCCCTGCGTCGTCGTCGGGACGCCGACAAGGGTGACGCCGGCGGGCAGTGTGTCACTGACGGCGACGCTCGCCGCGGCATCGGGCCCGTTGTTCTTGACCGCGATCCTGTAGGTCAGGTTGCTCCCGGCCTGGACGGGGTCCGGAGCGGCGGTCTTCGTCACAGCGAGGTCGGCGCTCACGGGGCAGGTGTAGTTCACGTCGAGCGCCAGGTACTTCCCGGGTCCGAAGACGTACGTGAACCCCTGAAGGGTCCCGGTGCACCCCTTCGGCGGGGACGTCTGCGTGAGCGTGATCGAGTACGTGTTGCTCAGAACGGGGCGGCCATTTGGTGACGTGTACTGCCAGAACACGAAACCGGCAAAGCAGAAATCGCCCGACGGTGGGTTGGCGTTCGCGCTCGTCGACCACTGGTAGTGAAAGCAGGGCGCGGTGGACGGAGGGCGCCCGGTCTGGGTTCGCGGGTAGAGGATCACTTCGGAGACGGTCGACGGGAGCGGCGTCCCATCGCACCGGTTACCGAGCTTGTCGCTGTCCCCGTCGCGCTGATCCGGGTTGTAGCTGCTCGGGCAGTTGTCCAGGGCATCGTCGATGCCGTCGAGGTCT
Organism: Gaiellales bacterium; assembly: GCA_038253945.1. Taxonomy (GTDB): domain Bacteria; phylum Actinomycetota; class Thermoleophilia; order Gaiellales; family Gaiellaceae; genus JBBRYW01. Next base: position 78,593 of record JBBSGR010000001.1, on the reverse strand, counting down.
GAGTCCGCAGCGGATGCGATGGTGTCCGGCCTCGCTGAGGCGGCCGAACCCGCAACCGTAAGCGTCATTGCACCGCCCACGAGAGTCGCAAAGGCCACGAAATACGCCAGGCGCTTCGGGCGCGGATCCCGCACGCCATCTATCAATTGCACGGACCGAGCCCCGTGTCAATCCGCCCGCTGTCCGCCGAGCACGTCCACGACCGTCGGTGCCCGGGAACTTTCCAGCCTCCGCCGGCGACATACGGGTATGTACCTCCCACCTCGGCTCGCCGCGCCCTTGGTTGTCGCCTCCTCGGCCCTCGTCCTGATCGGGGGGGTCGGTTGCGGCGGTGGCGGGGCTAGGCCAGTACCGGCCGATGCCGTCGCGGTCGTCGGCGACCAGAGCATCCCGAAGCGCGAGCTCGACTCCATGCTCGAGCAGGCGGCTCGAAGCATTCGTCAGCGGGGCCGCGGTGCTCCGAGGGTCGGCTCGCCTGCGTACGCACAGTTGCGACAGCAGATCCTCGGGTATCTCGTTCAGCGCGCCGAGTATGCCCAGAAGGCGGATGGAATGGGCGTTCGGGTCGGGGAAAAGCAGGTCGCGCAGCGCCTGCGGCAATTGAAGCAGCAGTACTTCCGCGGAGACGAGAGGCGCTACCGCGAACAGCTTCGAAGCCAGGGCCTCACGGACCTTCAGGTGCGCGGCAACCTTCGGGAGCAGCTGCTCTCCGAGGGGATCTACCGCCGTGTCACAGCGGCCGTGACGGTGCCTGACGAGGCTGTTCGGGTCTCCTACGAGAAGCACCGCAAGCAGTACCTCCAGCCGGCCTCGCGGGAGGTGCGCGAGCTGCTCGTGAAGACGCGGAGCATGGCGATTCTCATTCGCCGCCGGCTCATCCGCGGCGCGAGCTTCGCGCGACTGGCCCGCCGCTATTCGGGGCGGAGCGGCGCCGTGACGGTGACAGGAAGGCTGAAGGTGCAGCGCGGGCAGACGGTTGCCGCGTTCGACCGCGCCGCGTTTGCGCTCCCGACCGGCAAGATCTCGGGGCCGGTGAACACCCAGCTCGGCTTCTACCTCATTCAGGCGCTCTCGCCCGTGCGGCGCGCCCGAGCGGCGCCGCTCGGGCAGGTGCGCGACTCGATTCGCTCGCAGCTCCTGCAGAGCCGCCGTGAGGCGGCGATCAACCGCTGGAGCAACCGCACCCGTCAGGAGTTCGCGGCGACGATCGTCTACGCGCCCGGGTACGCGCCGCCCAGCACGACGACGGGCCAATAGGTGCACGCCGTCGCCCCGCGAATTTCTCGCAGAAGCGCCGGTCGGGAGTCCGCGCTCGGCGGCCGGGAACTGGACGGCGTCGTCGAGCGCGCCCAGGCCGGCGACCAGCGGGCGTTCGAGGTTCTCGTCGCCGAGTTCGGCCCACGCCTGCACCGCTTCCTCGCCGTCCAGGTCTGGGACGACGGGGATGCCCGCGACGCGCTGCAGGAGACACTCCTCGCCGCTTGGCAGCAATTGCCCAGGCTCCGTGACCGGACGAAGCTCTGGCCCTGGTTGGCCGGGATCGCTGCTCACAAGGCAGGCGACGCCGTCCGGCACAAGGCGCCTGCGCCTCGAGGTGATCGGCTGGATCGATCGGAGGCAGCGGACAGCAGCGTGGTCGAGCTCAAGGAGGCGGTCGCGGGTCTCCCGGCCCGGCTCCGCGAGGTCCTTCTCCTCCGCTACCTGCTCCAGCTGTCCGAGCAGGAGGTCGCGCGAGCGCTCGGCATCCGTGTCGGAACCGTGAAGTCGCGCGCTGCGCGTGCCCGAGAGCGGCTGGCGAGGGAGCTCGGATGAGCAGGCGCCGGGAGTCAGCGCCAGACGAGCAGCGGCTCGAAGCGGCGCTTGCGGCCCTCGCCGGCGACGTCGAGCCCTTGGGCGAGGCCGAGCTCCTGATGCTGGCTCGCTCGGCGTCGGCGGCCCCGCCAGACCGCCGGCTTCACGTCCCGAGCCTCGGGCTTGCTGCGGCTACGGTCATCGCGGCTACCGCCCTGGCTGCCGCAGCGGTGGTCATTCAGAGCGGAGGGAAAGGCCCCTCGTCCCGGCCCTCGGCTCGGGAGCGCTTCTCCGTCGGAGCCTGGACCTGGAATCAGCTGCCCGGCGAGCCGACGCTGGTGGATTTGCCCGTTCGCGTCGCGCTGGCCCGAGGGGGTGTCCCGACGCGCGTCCACCGGGTCATCAGCGTCAGGGCGCCCGGCGGTCGGCTCACCCTGCTTGCGGCCGCCGACGCAGGGGGCCATGTCTGCTTCGCCCTGCGCACGGCGCTCGGCGTTCGCGCGTTCCACTGCGTCGGCCCGGGCGCGCGGCGCGCGGTCGTCGGGTTCTTGGGCGCGAAGGGGCCGACGACGCCGCGCGGAGCGCGTGTGGCCGTGCTCGGGGTCGCGCGCAGCGACGTGCGCGCCGTCGCGGTTGCGGCCGGTGGCCGGCCTTCCCGGCTCCGGCTCAACCGATGGCGCGCGTTCGCCTGGGTCGGCACGATGCCGGCGGGTTCCGCGTCTCTGCTCGTCGCGTACGGCTCCGGAGACGCGCTGCTCGCGCGGATCCCGCTCGGCAGCACGATGCTGACCGCCGTGTGCGGCCAGGCCGCCGCGACCTGTTCGGCGCTCGACCTGCCGGAGGACGGTCTAGAAGGCGGTGTGCGCCCGACGTTGGCCAGTCAGCTGAACCGGGCTTGATCTGTCGAGCGCCCGTGCGATCGGGCGCACACGACCCTCTAGAAACGGTGCTACGGCGATTCGATGGTACCCGCTTGCCGGGCAAAAAGCGAAACCGCCGCGCTTCGAAGCCGAGGCCGCGCGAGCTTCAGGCACCCTGAGAGGAACTCCGAAAGTCCGGGCGAAGCTAACCACCCACGTGCGCCTACTCCGTCTGATCGCTCCCTTACTGGCCGCCTTTGCGCTGCTGGCGTCGCCTGCACACGCGGCATCCCACATGCTCGTGGGCTTCCAGGACGACGAGAGCTTCCGCATTCGGCCCGACCGTGCAGCCGTCCTCGACCGCGCCGCCGAAGCCAACGCCACCATCATCCGCGCCACGGCCTCCTGGGCGAACATCGCCAAGACCAAGCCGAAGAGCGCCACCGACCCGTTCGACCCCGCCTACAACTTCGCCGATCTGGACGAGCTCGTTCGCGGTGCCCAGATCAGAGGGATGGAGGTGCTGCTCACGATCTGGGGAACTCCGGGCTGGGCGAACGGCGGCAAGGGCCGAAACCACATGCCCCGCTCGCTGGGCGACCTGGCACAGTTCTCCTACGCGCTTGCGTCCCGCTATTCGGGCCGTTACCCCGGCTACCCGTTCGTGCGCTACTTCTCGATCTGGAACGAGCCCAACCTCGACCAGTTTCTGTCACCGCAGTTCGATCGGAAGGGCCACGATGTCGCGCCGGCCCTGTACGCGCGGCTCTGCCGAGCCGCCTACGGGGCGATCAAGGCCGGGAACCCACTCTCGCTCGTCGCAATCGGAGAGACCTCGGCCAGGGGTCGTGACCACCTGAACAGGGGCACGACTCAGGAGACGCACTCGCCTGGCCGCTTCGCGGAGCTCGTCTCCAGGCAGCGCCCGCGGGTGCAGTTCGACGCGTGGGCGCATCACCCGTACCCCACTTCGCCCAACCAGAGGCCGCTGCAGCTCGTCCGCTGGCCGAACGTGACCCTGAGCATGCTGCCTCGCTTCGAGACGTCGCTCGACCGCTGGTTCGGCCGCCGGAAGGTCCCGGTCTGGATCACCGAGTACGGTCACGAGACGAAGCCGCAGGAGAAACGGGGCGTCTCCTACGCAGCTCAGGCCGCCTACGCGAAGCAGGCGATGACGATCGCCGCGAATGACTCACGAGTCCAGATGTTCATCTGGTTCGTGCTCCGTGACGATCCGGCCAATCCCTGGCAGAGCGGCCTGCTCACGCGCGACGGGAAGAAGAAGCCGGCCTACGACGTCTTCGCCGCGGTTGCTCACGAGCTGGACGCCCGGAATGGTGTCTTCTCGATCCGGGGTGGTGAGACGAACCCGGCGGTGCGCATCTCGCTGCTTCCGTTTGCCTACTTCTCGTCCGCGGGAGCTCCGATCGGCGTCGAGTACCACGTCTGGGAAGATCCGTGGGAGGTGGTGAAGGAGTCACCGGAGCTGCCGCTCGAGCTCGACGGCTGGGTGACGCTCCACCTCGCGTTCACGCCGGAAGCGGGCCACCGCTACATGCTCTACGTCACGGCCTACGACCCCCACGGCAACAGGCTCGAGCGGACGCTCGAGCTCGTTGCCGCGTAGCGACCCAGCCCCTAGTAACCGGGCGGCGGGCCTTCTTCGACGTAGGTCGTTCGTCGGCGGCCGAAGTAGCCGGGTCCGCCCCAGGACGACCAGTACATGAGCGAGAGCAGGATCCCCACCAGGCCGATGCCCATCAGGATCCAGCCGACGACGTCGATGTTGACGCCCGAGACGCTTGCGTTGATGGCAAACGTCAGGATCGCGCCAACGGCAATCAGAAACAGACCGACTCCGAGTCCCATGAAACCTCCTTGATGTCCCAGGGCTTGTACCCGCACGGTCGGACGCGTAATCGAAGTTCGTCAGCGCGGGATGACGCCGGCAAAGGCGGGCGCGCTTTGAGTAGGCTCGACCCGGCGTGAATCGCGGAGTGGTCATACGGCTCTCGGCCTTCGCTCTGGCCGCGTTCGCCGTCGCGCTCGCAGCTGCCCTCTTCATTCCCTGGCTGCCGGAGCAGGCCTCGCGGGAGCGTGGCCGCATCGACTTCGTCTTCTGGCTCGTGTCGGGGATCTCGGTCTTCATCTTCGCCGTCGTCGCCGGCGTCTTGCTCTACTCGGTGGTGGCCTTCCGGGCCCGACCCGACGACGACTCCGACGGAGCGCCCATCCACGGGCACACCGGACTCGAGATCGCCTGGACGGCGGTGCCTGCGATTCTCGTCACCGTGATCACGATCGCCAGCGCGATCGTGCTGGCGAAGAACGGGCGGGCCTCGAGCGACGCGCTGAACGTCGACGTTACCGCGCAGCAGTTCGTCTGGAGCTTCAAGTACCCGGACGAGCACAATCTGGCGTCCACGGTTCTCCGGCTGCCCCTCGGCAGGTCGGTCGTGCTTCACCTGCGGGCAAAGGACGTCATCCACTCCTTCTTCGTCCCGCAGTTCGGTCAGAAGCAGGACGCGGTGCCGGGGATCGAGACGAAGCTCGTGATCACGCCCACGAAGCTCGGCACCTTCCCCGTGGAGTGCACAGAGCTCTGCGGGCTCGGACACGCATTCATGCGGTCGAGTGCGATCGTGATGAAGCCTGCCGCCTTCAAGGCCTGGGCGGCGCGCGGGGGGAAGGCGCTCGCGGGACCCGCCGGCCAGGCTGGGAAGACTGTCTACGCAAACAACGGCTGCAGCAGTTGCCACACGTTCTCGCCGGCCGGCTCGAGTGCGAAGATCGGTCCCGACCTGGACAATCTGGCGGCCGAGGCGAAGCGCGCCGGCAAGCCTCTCGACGACTTCGTCCGCGAGTCGATCGTCAAGCCCAACGCCTACGTCGAGCACGGCTACCCGGCGAACGTGATGCCGCAGACCTTCGGACAGCTGCCGAGCGCCCAGCTCGACGCCTTGGTGCAATATCTCGTGCAAGGGGGGAAGCAGTGATCACGCCACGAGCCCGGTTTCGCCTGGTCGACGCTCCGGACCGACCCCTGCCCGGTCCCGCTCCGATGCAGCATAGGCTGCCCACGGACCGCCCATGAGCCGAGTCGTCGAGCACCACGTCGGAGACGGGCAGGCCGTGCATGCTACGAAGCCACCGCCGCGCGGCTGGCGCTACCTGATCGCTCCGGGCTGGCTCCGGGTGCCGTGGATGACTGCGCTCTTCTTCGGGATCGGGCTCGGGATCGTGGTCGGCATCCGCTCGTGGGCCGGTTGGAACCCGGTCTGGGACTGGCGCGCGATCATCACGGTGGCGGCTCTGACCGCGGCGCCGCTCGGGTTCCTGGCCGGACTCGGCGCGTTCGACTACTGGGCACGCTGGGCGATCGGAGCCCCGACGGAGCCCGAGGACCACTCCGGCCACGGCGCCTACAGCTGGCGCGACTACTTCCGGGTGAATACCGACCACAAGGTGATCGGCATCCAATACGTGACGACGACGATCTTCTTCTTCCTCGCCGGCGGCATGCTCGCCATGATGATTCGCGCCGAGTTGGCGCGGCCGGGGACGCAGTACTTCGACCCGCAGACCTACAACGGCCTCTTCTCGGTGCACGCCTCGCTGATGATCTTCCTGTTCATCATCCCCGCGTTCGCCGGTCTCGCGAACTTCGTCATCCCACTCATGATCGGCGCGCCGGACATGGCCTTCCCGCGCCTGAACGCGCTGTCGTTCTGGCTCTTGCCGATTGCCGGGATCATGATGCTCTCGAGCTTTCTCTACCCCGGCGGAGCCTTCGCCGCGGGCTGGACGGGCTACGCGCCGCTCTCGGTGATCGGGGGCGACGGCAACATCTTCTTCAACATGGGCGTCCAGTGGGCGGGTGCGTCCTCGATCATGACCGCGCTCAACTTCCTGGTCACGATCATCACGATGCGCGCTCCGGGCATGACGTTCTGGCGCATGCCTCTGCTCGTCTGGGCCAACTTCACGACGTCGCTGCTCGTCGTCGTCGCGACGCCGTTCATCGCCGGCTCGCAGTTCTTCGTCCTGTTCGACCGGATCATGCACACCCACTTCTTCGACCCACAGGGCGGCGGCTTCGTGCTCGGTTACCAGCACATCTTCTGGTTCTACTCGCACCCGGCCGTGTACATCATGATGCTGCCCGGCTTCGGCATCGCCTCGGAGGTGATCTCCGTCATGGCGCGGAAGCCGATCTTCGGCTACCGGCTGATGGCGCTCTCGCTGATGGCGATCCTCGTGCTCGGCTTCTCGGTCTGGGCGCACCACATGTTCGTCTCGGGCATGGCGTCGTGGCTGCGCGTGCCGATGATGACCACGTCGATGTTGATCGCCGTGCCGACGGGGATCAAGGTCTTCTCGTGGCTGGCGACGCTGTGGGAGGGGAAGATCCATTTCACGACGCCGATGCTGTTCGCGCTCGGCTTCGTCTCGATGTTCGTGATCGGCGGGCTGTCGGGCATCTACCTCGGCGCCGTCCCGATCGACATCCATGTCTCGGACACGTATTTCGTCGTCGCGCACATCCACTACGTGCTGCTCGGCGGCTCTCTCTTCACGATCTTCGCCGGGATCTACTACTGGTTCCCGAAGATGACCGGTCGCATGTACAACGAGCGGCTCGGCAAGATCCATTTCTGGCTGACCTTTGTGGGGTTCAACCTCACTTTCTTCCCGATGCACCTGATCGGGATCGAAGGCATGCCGAGACGTGTCGCCGACTACGATCCGCAGTTCAGCGGCTGGAACATGTTCATCTCGATCTCGTCGTTCTTCCTCGGCGCGTCGTTCATCGTGTTCGTCTACAACGCGATCGTCAGCTGGGCGCGCGGGGAGCCCGCCGAGGCGAATCCCTGGCGGGCGCTGACGCTCGAGTGGCAAGTCTCGTCACCGCCGCCGGTCTTCAACTTCGACGAGATCCCGCAGGTCGTCGGCAGCCCGTACGAATACGGCGTCCCCGGGGCCACGCACGCTCTTTTGAACGGCGGTCGAGCCAAGGTCGAAGGAGAGGCCGAGGTGCCCTCCCGATGAGTCAGCTCCGCCGCCGATTCCGCGACAGCGACTGCTTATGACGCGGGAGCGACACGTTCTTGTGATCGCGAACGAGACGGTTGCCGGCCGGGGCCTGATCGAGACGCTCGAGCGCCACGCCGAGGAGGCGCCGATCACCGTCACCGTGTTGTGCCCCGTGCACCATCCCCGTGAGGGATACGTCGTCTACGAGGACACCCGTCGCGCCGCGGCCGGGCGGCGCCTCGATCGCACGCTCGAGATCCTGCACAGCGAGGGGATCACCGCTCACGGTCTCGTCGTGGATACAGGCCCTGTCGATGCTCTGCGCGACGCGATTGCGCAGAGCGAGCCGCCGCCGGACGAGATCGTGGTCTCCACCCATCCGCAGCCGAAGTCGGGCTGGCTGCGCAGAAACGTCGTCGACCGGATGCGCTCGATCGCGGGCGACATTCCGCTCGAGCACGTGGTGGTCGATCTCGCGGCGGAGGGCCACACCAACGTGCTCGTGGTCGCGAACGAGACCGTCGTCGGCGAGGCGCTGCTCGATCGCATCCGCGAGCGAGCGGGCCGGTCGCCCGCGAGCTTCCTGATCGTCTCGCCGCAGAGCGACCCGACCCAGTCAGCGCACCCGGAGGCTGAGCGTCGCCTCCGGCGAGCGCTCGCCGAGCTCCGCCGGTACGGGCTCGACGCCCACGGGCAGATCGCCCACCCCGATCCGTATACCGCCGCCATGCACGCTCTGCGCGACGAGCGTGTCGACGAGATCATCGTCTCGACGTTTCCGGGGCTCCAGCGAAGCTCGTGGCTGCGCGGCGATCTCGTCGACCGGCTGCGCAAGGGGGCGGGGGTGCCGGTCGAGCACATCGAGGTGGAGCCCGAAGGAAAGGCCGCGGCCTGATGCTCGCGCCTGCCGAGGCGCACCACGGGCCTCCCGTAGCGCACCAGAGCTCCCGGGTCGACGCGCGGACGCTTGGAATGTTCCTGTTCATCGCGTCCGAGGTGATGCTGTTCGGCTCGTTCTTCACCGCCTACTTCTTCGTCCGAGTCGTGAACGGCGAGCCGTGGCCGCTCAAACCGTTTCACCTGCCGATCTTCGTCGCGGGGATCAACACCGCGATTCTCGTGACCTCGAGCTTCACGATGCACTGGGCGCTCACCTCCATCAAGCGGGGCAACCGAGCCGGTCTGCAGGCCGGCCTCGTCCTGACCTTCCTGATGGGTTTGACCTTCCTGCTGACGCAGGTCATGGAGTACTCGCGGATCGGGTTCGCGCCGCATGACGGCTCTTTCGGGACGATCTTCTTCTGTCTGACGGGCCTGCACGGCGCACACGTCTTCGTGGGGCTCACGCTGCTCGCGTTCGCGACGATCCGCAGCTTCCGCGGGCACTTCACGCCGGAGCACCACCACGGGGTGGAGATCCCCGGGATCTACTGGCACTTCGTGGACGTAATGTGGATCGTGGTCTATGCGACGATCTACATCCTCTGATGCATAACCCGTTTCGCAGCGAAGCCGAGGCGTACCGGTTCCTCCTGTTGACGATCGGCTACTTCGCGGCCATCGTCGTCGCCTCGCTCGTGGGGGGCGCCTGGGCGGGGACGGTCGTTTTCGCCGGCCTGACGGCGGCGGCCGTTTTCTGGCTGCTCCGGCGCCGTACCGGCGACGCGCCGGTCAGAAGGGCGGCTGTCAGCCATTCGACCGAGGACGAGCGTCGCATCCTGGTGGTCGCGAACGAGACGGTCGGCGGGACCGAGTTGCTGCGGGTTATCCACGCTCGGTCAGAAGGAGTCAACGAGCACGTGCTCGTCGTTTGCCCCGCGCTGAACTCACCGTTACGACACTGGACCTCGGACGAGGATGCCGCCAGGGTCGGCGCTCAGCAGCGTCTGGACTCGAGCCTCGCGCGCCTGGCGGAGGCGGGTGTCGACGCGCGGGGTCAGGTGGGCGACGGCGAGCCGCTGCAGGCGATCGAGGACGCGGTCAGGACATTCGGCCCGGACGAGATCATCATCTCGACGCATCCCGAAGGCCGGTCGCAGTGGCTGGAGAAGCGCCTCGTGGAGCGGGCGCGGGAACGCTTCGAGGTCGATATCACGCATGTCGTGGTCGATCTCGCTGCGGATAGCGACGAGGTTCGGTCCGGATCAGGCGAGTCGACCTGACTCGAACGAGGCTACTTACCGGCCACCGAAGACACGTACTTGGAAACGGCCTCGATCTGCTTGTCGCTCAGCTGCCCGTTGAAGGCGGGCATGACGCGCCCGCCGTGAATCACCTGCTTCTGCACTCGCGCGAAGCCGGGCTTCAGCTGATCGAGGTTCGGCCCGATGTTCCCGGTCGCCTTGGCGTCCGACAGCGTGTGGCAGCTCGCGCAGTTCGACGTGAAGATCGTCTTGCCGTCGGTGCCGCCCGCGCCCTTCGCGCCGGCTCCCTTGCAGAGCGAGGCGTCGGTGTTGCCGGCGCACTGCGCGACGTAGGCCGCGACCGAGTCGCGGTCCCCGCCCGTCACGAGATCGGCAGGCATTCCGGTTCCCTTGCCCGGGTAGCTGATCTGATCGCGGACGATCTCACGGATCGTGCTGGGCTTGAAGCCCTGACTCCGGCCGGGGCCGAACGCAGCATCGAGATTCGGGCCGATCTGCCCCTTCGACCCGGCGTCGGCCAGGGTATGGCAGCTACCGCACTTCTGCGCGAACAGCTGCTTGCCCTGAGAAGGGTCTGCGGCGCTTCCGGCGTGCGAGACACCTCCCGTTCCGCACGCGGCGAGCCCGATTGGCGCGAGGGCCGCAAGGCCGAGAATCAGAGCGCGGCGCACGCGGTCGCGCGCGCTAGGCCGACGGCGTACCGACGTCGAGCTGAGCAACTGCCTCGCCACGAGTCGGGTAGATCGGGAAGACCCGATCGAGCCCCGTGATCTCGAAGATCTTCGTGATGTTCCGATCGGCGCAAACGAGTGACAGCTGGCCCTCGTTCGTGCGCAGCCGCTTGACGCCGCCGACGAGGACCCCGAGGGTGGTCGAGTCGATGAACGTGGTCTTCGTGAAGTCGACGATCACGTTCTTGCTGCCGTTGGCGATCACCTCGAGCAGCTGCTGCTTGAAGTCGGGAGCCGTGTAGAGGTCGACTTCTCCCGACAGCGAGATGACGTGGGTGCGCTCGTCGAGCTGTTCCGTGGCGATGTCGAAATTCATGGCTGTCCCGTGGCTCGGCGGCAGTCTAACGCGCGGCCGGCGCGGTGTTGACGCGCTCCAGTTGCTTGATGCGCTGCTTGACCAATCCCGCGCTCGGATCGTCCGGTGCCAGCTTGAGGAATCGCTTGTATCCCCGCACCGCCGTCTTCGAGTCGTGGGCGCTCTCGGCGGTCTGAGCCCACTGGAGCTGGACTGCCGGATCGGTCGGAGACAGGGCAGCCAGTCGTCCATAGACGCCGGTTGCCTTGAGCGCGATCGCCTGGAACTCGGTGGTCACGGTGTTGATCACCTGGTCGGTCGCCGCCGTCTGTGCCTGAGTGATCGGGTCGGGGGGAAGCGACTTGCCGTGCCCCACCTGAAGGGGGGGCTGGACCGTTTGACCGAACGTCTCCTGCTGGGACTTGAACTGCGCCGCCGAGTAGTCCTGCTGCAGCCGCTGCAGGCGATCGAGGTACAGCGCGCCCAGCGTGCCGAGTGCGCTGCGATCTCGCGGGCGCAGCTTGATGTAGTGCTCGAGTGGCGGCACCGCCGCGTCCCCGCGACCCGCGTTCTGCAGCGCTTGAGCGAGAGCGAGGTAGGGGGGAGCGTCTTTCGGATTCGCCCGAATGCGATCCTCCGCCTTCGAGATCGACGGTGCTCCCGACGAGCCTCCGTTGCGGTGGGTGAGGAGATCCTGAAGCCCACCGAAACCCGTGCCCACCCCGAAGAGCACGAAGCTCGAGGCGAAGACGACGGCGAGCAGCACGAACACCCACTTCGCCTGCCTGCGCAGGCGACTGAAGACCATCGTCTGCTCCGCTACCGGCGGTCGCGGAGCAGCGCGCCGTTGAGCATCCGGCGCCGGGCGCTTCTGGCGTTTCGCTGCAGCTCTTGCCAATGGAACTGATCCCTCTCGTAGCGTACCTCGCCGTCGACCACGGTCGTCAGCACACGGTCGGGCGAGCCTCCGAAGACGATGGCCGCGGCGGGGTCCTCGGCGGGGAGGTAAGCCGAGCCCTCGAGCGAGACGACCGTGAGATCGGCTTTCTTGGCGGGCGCGAGCGACCCGATCTCGGCGTCGAGCCCGAGCGCGCGCGCCCCTCCGAGCGTGGCGAGCTCGAGCGCCTCCCCGGCGAGAAGCGCCCCGGCGCGGCGCGCTCGCGCCCTGGCGCCGAGCAGCACGAAGCGGAGCTCCTCGAAGAAGTCGAACGAAGGTGCCGAGGCCGGGCTGTCGGTGCCCACCCCGACGCGGGCACCCGCGCTTCGCAGCTCGGCCAGCGGAGCGACTCCGCAGCCGAGGGTCGAGTTCGAGCGCGGGCAATGGGCGACACCCGCTCCGAGCCGCGCGAGCAGCTCGATCTCCTCGGCCTCGACGACCGTGCAGTGCGCCGCGAGAACGTGCGGGCCGAGCAAATCCGCCCGTGCGAGCATTCGAACGCCGGTCGTACCAGGCGGCGGGACGAGCAGGTGTGCGTACGCAGTCCAGGGCCCGCCGGCCGTGGTCACGTAGGCGACCTCCGCCGGGCTCTCGCAGAGGTGTGTGGCGATGGGGAGACCCAGCTCGGCGCACGAGGTGTAGACCTCGAGCGAGGTCGAGTACGGGGCGTGCGGCGAGACCCCCGGCCGCACCAGCTCCGAGAAAGAGCCTTCGACCCGCGCGCGGGTCACGGCGAAGTGCTCGCGGGCTCGCGCGGGGTCGCTGCCGAAGACCTCGATGTACACGATCGCCCGCAGCCCGAGCTCGGCGCATGCGATTGCGGCAGCGCCGCTGTAGCTGCAGTCACCGACGGTCGTGATCCCCGAGCGCAGGCATTCCGCGGCGCCGAGCCGGGCGATCGCGACGTAGTCATCCCAGCCGATCCGCGCCTTTCGCTCGATATGAAGCGTGATCCACTCGGAGAAATCGCCGACTCCGTCGCCGAAGCCGCCGTAGACGGCGTACTCCAGGTGAGAGTGCGCGTTCACGAATCCCGGAACGATCACCGCATCCGCGTACTGCCTCGTCGCCGGCCCGAGTCGGTCGAGCGGCCCGACCGCCGCAACCCTTCCGTCCTCGACTGCGACGGCGCCGCGCTCGATCGGCGAGCCCTCGACGGGCAGCACCCAGTCGGCCGCGAAGACTTGCCTCACTGCGCCGGGCTAGTGCTCGGTGACCGAGGCGCCCGTCGGGTCAGCTTCGGCGTTCCAGCGTCGCTCGAAAAGCGTCGCCAGCACGACTGAGAGTGCGTACAGCGCCATCAGCGGGATCATCTCGATCGTGGTCGTCACTGGGTCGACGCCGGGCAGCGCGACGGCGAGGGCGGCCATCGAGACCAGCCCGATCCGCCAGTTCCGCCGCAGCTGACTCGCGGTGAGGACGCGAAGCCGCACGAGCGCGAGGATGAAGATCGGCAGCTCGAAGACGAGGCCCATCACCAGGAGGACGAGCGACGCGAAGGAGTAGTAGTTGCTCGCCCGGATCAGGATCGTGTAGTGCTCGTTGTCGAAGTCGGTCAGGAAGTGGACGGCCGCAGGCAGCGCGATGAAGTAACCGAACGCCACACCGCCCACCAGGAGCGCCGTCGCAAAGACGGAGAACGCGGCGATCACGCGCTGCGTCACGGCGGTCATCGCGGGCGCGAGGAAGGCCCAGACCTGCCAGAGCACGATCGGTAGGGCCATCATGAACCCGGCGTAGAGGCTCACCTTCAACGAGGTGAGGAACGGCTCCGCGATCCCGAACGTGACGGGCTTTCGCCGATCCGCAGGCAGCGGTGAATTGAGCCAGTGCAGGATGTGGCCGCGAAAGACGTAGGCGACGGACGTGGTCGCGACGAGCGCGAGCAGCGAGATCAGGAGCCGGGTTCGCAGCTCGCCCAGATGCTCGACCAGCGACGCCTCCTCGCCGTAGCTCAGGCGGCGCGGTATTCGGGCCATCGGGGCTTAGAGGACGGTGTTGCGCTCGCGCGGCGAGGCCGGCTCGGTCGTGTCCTGCGTGCCGATCGGCAGCTCGATGCGATCCTCATCGCGATCCTTGCCCGTGACGGAATCCTTGAACTCGCGCATCCCGCGGCCGAGCGACCGCCCCATCTCCGGCAGTCGCTTGGGGCCGAACACGAGGAGGACGACGACGAGAAGGACGATCAATTCTGGAAGTCCGATCCAACCGGGCATCGCCCTCATCATAGCCGCTGCCAGCTGGGCGGGCGAGACCGTTCGGAGGGATGCGGTGGAGCGGCTAGGATGGCTGCACGAGCGAGGGTCAAACCCTCGTCAACACTTCGAAAGGGACCGCACCGAAGTTGGCGCTACTCGAGCTCAAGAACCTGCATGTCGCCCTCGAGGACGGCACGGAGATCGTCAAAGGGGTCGACCTCGCGGTCGACACGGACGAGATCCACGCGATCATGGGGCCGAACGGCTCGGGGAAGTCCACCCTTGCTTACGCCCTCATGGGCCATCCGGCCTACGAGGTGACGGAAGGCGAGATCCTGCTCGAGGGGGTCAACGTCGTGGAGCTCGAGGCGGACGAGCGTGCCCAGCGCGGCCTCTTCCTCGCGTTTCAGTACCCGCATGCGATCCCGGGCGTCACCGTGACGAGCTTTCTCCGCTCCGCGATCAACTCGGTGCGGAAGGCCCGCGCCGACGGGCAGGACGATCCGATCCCGATCAAGCAGTTCCGCACTGACATGCTCGCTGCGATGGACAACCTGAAGGTGCCGCGCGAGCTCGCGCAGCGGTACCTGAACGACGGGTTCTCGGGCGGCGAGAAGAAGCGGGTCGAGATCCTGCAGATGGCGATGCTCAAGCCGCGCATCGCGGTTCTGGACGAGACCGACTCAGGTCTCGACATCGACGCGCTCAAGATCGTCGCGAACGGTGTCCAGGCGCTCGCGGGACCCGAGATGGGCGCGCTGGTGATCACGCACTACCAGCGCATCCTCAACTACATCAAGCCAGATTTCGTGCACGTCTTCGTCGGTGGACGTATCGTGGAGGAAGGCGGCCCGGAGCTCGCGCACAAGCTCGAGGCCGAGGGTTACGAGGCGTTCATGCCTGTACCCGTAGGAGGAGGCGAGTCGTAGTGGCAGCACAAACTGAGACCCAGGTCGTCGCCGAGATCGGCAGCGACTACAAGTACGGCTTTCACACGCCGGATGCGGCGGAGGACTACTTCTTCAAGTCGCAGCGCGGCCTGACGAGGGAGATCGTCGCCGCGATCTCGGAGCACAAGAACGAGCCGGAATGGATGCGGAAGTTCCGCCTCTCCTCGTACGACTACTTCCGCGCCCGGCCGATGCCGAGCTGGGGCGGCGACCTCTCCGGGATCGACTTCGACTCGATCTTCTACTACATCAGGCCGACCGAGAAGCAGGCCAACTCCTGGGAGGACCTGCCCGCGGACATCAAGGACACGTGGGACAAGCTCGGCATCCCCGAGGCCGAGAAGAAGTACCTGGCCGGCGTCGGCGCCCAGTACGAGTCCGAGGTCGTCTACCACAAGCTGCAGGAGGACCTCGAGAAGCAGGGAGTGCTCTTCCTCGACATGGACTCCGGCCTGCGCGAGCACGAGGACCTCGTTCGCCAGTACTTCGGCACGATCATCCCGCAGAACGACAACAAGTTCGCCGCCCTCAACTCGGCCGTCTGGTCCGGGGGCTCGTTCATCTACGTCCCGCCGGGGGTCAAGATCGAGATGCCGCTCCAGGCCTATTTCCGCATCAACGCGGAGAACATGGGTCAGTTCGAGCGCACGTTGATCATCGTCGACGAGGGCGCCTACGTGCATTACGTAGAGGGGTGCACCGCCCCAATTTACTCCTCGGATTCCCTGCATTCGGCGGTTGTGGAGATCATTGTAAAGCCAGGCGCCAGATGCCGCTATACGACCATTCAAAACTGGTCGAATAACGTCTACAATCTCGTGACGAAAAGAGCGGTAGCTTATGAGAACGCGACTATGGAATGGGTAGACGGTAACCTCGGCTCAAAGCTCACGATGAAGTATCCTGCAATCTGGCTTATGGGAGAAGGTGCTCACGGAGAGGTATTGTCGATCGCATTTGCAGGCAGCGGTCAGCACCAGGATGCGGGCGGCAAGGCCGTTCACGTCGCGCCGAATACCACGTCTGTGATTACGTCCAAGTCGATCTCGAAGAACGGCGGCCGAGCCGGGTATCGAGGGCTGCTCGAGGTGGCCAAGGGTGCCGAGGGCGCCAGGTCGAAGGTCGTCTGCGATGCGCTGATCCTCGACGAGCAGTCGCGCTCCGACACGTATCCGTACATGAAGATCGACGAGAACAACGTCGACATCGGCCACGAGGCGACCGTCTCGAAGATCGGTGAGGAGCAGCTCTTCTACTTGATGAGCCGCGGGCTCTCCGAGTCGGAGGCGAGCGCCATGATCGTGTCCGGCTTCGTCGAGCCGATCACCAAGGAGCTGCCGCTCGAGTACGCCGTCGAGATGAACCGGCTGATCCAGCTGCAGATGGAGGGATCGGTTGGCTAGCGCCCTGGCGGTCGAGCGCGTCGACTTCGTCTCCGTGCCGACGCAGGATATCGCACGGTCGAAGAAATTCTACGGCGAGACGCTGGCGCTCCCACACGAAACGGACACTTCCATCGGGGCCGAGTACAGGGCAGGGCAGGTGACGCTCGGGATCTGGTCGCCCGAGGCGATCGGCTTCCCGTTCACGCCGAACAAGGCGGGGATCGCGCTGCGCGTGGCCGACGTCGCCGAGGCGCGGGCCGAGCTCGAGCAGAAGGGTGTCGAGTTCATGGGCGAGACCCACGACACCGGCGTGTGTCACATGGCGCTCTTCAGCGACCCCGACGGAAACGGCCTGATGCTCCACCGCCGCTACGCCGCCCACGGCGACGGCACCCAGCCGTAAGCGGCGCGAACGTGACGAGTCGCGATCAGCTCCTCGAGCGCTACCGCGCGCTCCCGCTGCCGACCACGCGCGACGAGCACTGGCGATTCACCGACCTCAAGGGCTTCGACCCGGACAGCTTCGTCCAGAACGGCCATGTCCCGGGGACTGTCCCCGGGCCGATGCTCGAGATCGACGCGGCCGGCGTCGCCGTCGTGACCGAGGCCGGCATCGAGATCGAGCGCGCCCCGGAGGGTGTCACCTTCGAGCTGCTCGCCGCCGACCACGAGCTGCTGGGCACCCTCGTCGGGACGGACGAGAAATTCGCGGCGCACAACGCCGCCGGCTGGGAGCACGGCCTGCTCGTGCACGTGCCGGCCGGCGTAGAGCTGGAGCGGCCGTTCTTCGTCCGGATCACGAGTACCACCGAGAACGCCGCGCTCTTCTTCCGCATGCTTGTCGTCGCAGAGCCGGAAAGCCGCTTCACTCTGATCGAGGAGTACGACTCCGCGAGGCCGGATCTGCCCGCCTACACGAACGCGGTCGTCGAGCTGTTCGTTCGTCAGGCGGCGAAGCTCGAGTACGTGTCGGTGCAGAACCTCTCCCGTGAGACGTGGCACTTCGCGTCGCACCGCGCGCGCGTGGAGCGCGACGCCGAGCTCGACTGGGTCGCCGGCGGGTTCGGCTCGAAGCGCGGCAAGGTCTGGATCGAGAACGACCTGGCAGGGCCCGGCGCGACCTCGCGCGTCACGGGCGCCTACTTCGCCGACGGGCGCCAGCACCTCGACTACGACACGTTCCAGGAGCACATGGCGCCGAACACCACGTCGGACTTCGCCTTCAAGGGGGCGCTGCGAGACCGGGCGACGACCGTCTGGCGGGGAATGATCCGGGTCGAGAAGGAGGCGCAGCGGACGAACGCCTACCAGGAGAACCGGAACCTGATGCTCTCGCCCCAGACGCACGCGGTCCCGATCCCAGGCCTCGAGATCCTGGCAAACGACGTCCGCTGCACGCACGGGGCGACGGTTGGCCAGGTCGACCGCGAGCAGCTCTTCTACCTCATGTCCCGCGGTCTCTCCCGCACGGAGGCCGAGCGGCTGATCGTGCGCGGCTTCTTCAGCGACGTGCTCGACCGGATCGAGCTCGAGCCGGTGCGCGAGGCGGTGGCGGCTGCGCTCGAGGCGCGCATCCCGCAGAGTTAATGAGCCTCGGGTGAAGAACGCGGACGGGACCGGAGAGCGGAATCTCACGAGGACGCCCTCCCCGGGTGGGCGAGTACGAGCCGGCGTGGCAGCCGAGGCCGGCTCGCGCCGGCTCACCGGCCGGCCGAGCGAGTGGGCTGTCGCTGACGCGACCCGAGCCGCGGGGCGATGTCCCCGTGCGATGATCTTTCGATGCCGGGTGCGAAACCGGACGCAGCCTGGCAGCTCGACGAACCTTCGCACGCCGGCAGGGAGCACCTCGACCCCGCGTACGTAGCGGGCTACGACCAGAAGTCGCCGACCGACTGGAGTGATGACGTCGCGACGCTCCAAGCGCTCGGGATCGGGACGTCGAGCACCGTGGTAGATCTCGGCGCGGGCACCGGAACATTCGCCGAGGCGATCGGGCCACACGTCCGGCGAGTCGCTGCCGTCGACGTTTCCGAACCAATGGTCGCGAAGATGCGGGAGCGTGGGCTCGAAGCAGTCCACGCTGGGCTTCTCACGTACGAGCATCAAGGCGACCCACCTGCTGTCGCGCTTGAAGGTGCCGACGAGCTCTACGCGCGGGCGAGGCGCTTGTACGTGATCCGGTGCGGCTCGAGCGCGTCGGCGCCCCTCGTCTCGCGCGCCCAGGCTGCGTACTCGGCGTAGCTGCCCTCGAACCAGGTCGCCCGCGAGCCGCCCTCGAACGCAAGGATGTGAGTCGCGATCCGGTCGAGGAACCAGCGGTCGTGCGAGATGACGACTGCACAGCCGGCGAAGTCGGTCAGAGCGTCCTCGAGGGCACGCAGCGTGTCGACGTCCAGGTCGTTCGTCGGCTCGTCCAGGAGCAGCACGTTCCCGCCCGCACGGAGGAGCTTCGCCAGGTGCACGCGATTCCGCTCGCCTCCGGACAGCTCGCCGACCCGTTTCTGCTGATCGGGCCCTTTGAAGTTGAACCACGAGGTGTACTGCCGCGAGCTCACCTCACGCCGGCCCAGCTCGATCGTGTCGTGGCCGCCTGAGATCTCCTTCCAGACCGTGACCTCGGGGTCGAGGCCCGCACGTGCCTGGTCGACGTAGGCGAGCTCGACCGTATCGCCGACGCGGAGGCTTCCGGCATCGGGCAGCTCCTCGCCGGCGATCAGCCGGAACAGCGTCGTCTTGCCCGCGCCGTTCGGGCCGATCACTCCGACGATGCCGCCCGGAGGAAGCGAGAAGGTCAGCTCCTCGAACAGCAACCGGTCGCCGAATCCCTTCGCGACGCCGTCCGCGTCGACGACGACGTCCCCGAGCCGCGGCCCTGAGGGGATGTGGATCTGCACGCGGTCGAGCCGCACGTTCTGCTCCTCGGCGAACAGGCGCTCGTACGCGGCGAGCCGCGCCTTCGACTTGTCGTGCCGCGCCTTGGGGCTCATACGCACCCACTCGAGCTCGCGGGCGAGCGTCCGCTGGCGAGCAGAGGCCTGTTTCTCCTCGACCGCGAGCCGCGCCTGCTTCTGCTCGAGCCACGACGAGTAATTGCCCCTGAACGGGATGCCCCGGCCGCGGTCGAGCTCGAGGATCCAGCCGGCGACGTTGTCGAGGAAGTAGCGGTCGTGTGTCACCGCGACCACGGTGCCCCTGTACTCGGCGAGGAAGCGCTCCAGCCATGCAACCGACTCGGCGTCCAGATGGTTCGTCGGCTCATCGAGGAGCAGGAGGTCGGGCGCTGAGAGGAGCAGACGGCAGAGGGCCACCCGCCGGCGCTCTCCGCCCGAGAGCGTCGTCACGTCGCGGTCGCCGTCCGGGACGCGAAGCGCGTCCATCGCCCGGTCGAGCGCCGCGTCCAGCGTCCACGCGCCCGCCCGCTCGATCTGGTCCTGCACTTTGCCCTGCTCGTCGAGGAGCGCCGTCAGCTCGTCGTCGGACATCGGCTCGGCGAAGCGAAGTGAAAGATCGTTGAACCGGTCGAGGAGATCGCGCAGCGGCCGGACGCCGTCCTCGACGTTGGCGCGAACATCCTTGGCGGGATCGAGCCCGGGCTCCTGAGGCAGCAGTCCGACCGAGGCTCCCGGCGCAAGCTCAGCGGCGCCGCTCGAGGTCTCCTCGAGGCCGGCCATGATCCGGAGCAGCGTCGATTTGCCCGCGCCGTTCGGCCCGAGCACGCCGATCTTCGCCCCGGGCAGGAAGGAGAGCGAGATGCTCGAGAGCACCTGCCGGTCGGGGCCGTAGAACTTGTCGGCACGAAACATGGTGAAGACGTAGTCGCTCACGCGGGCGACCATACCGGCGCCGTTGGTCCCGCGGCGGGCACGGCGTGATCGACCGCTACCTCGCTCAACTCGGCCGCTTGCTGCCGCGGGGGTTGCCGCGAAGCAGGCGAATTCTCGAAGAGGTCGAGGGCACCTACGGGACGCGCCGGCGGGCCACGTAGAAGCCGCACGAATCTCCGCGCTCGTGGTGCTCGTGCCGCGGTAGCGGCGTCCGGCCGCCGCCGGCTAGCTGCTTGGATTCGCGCACAATCGCGTTCCCGTGTTCGCTGCGATCTGACAGAATCCGCCGGAGTGCGTCTCCTGCACGTCTCGGCCCTTACTGCTGTTGCTCTGCTGGCGGTCTCCTGGGGCGGGTCGGCGTCGGGCGGTTCGAAGACGTTCGACGAGAAGGGTTTCGCCTTCACGTTCAAATATCCCTCGTCCTTCCAGAAGGCGACGTCGATCACCACCGCCAAGCACGCAGGCGGCTCCGCCGTCGATCGCAAGGGTGTAGGCCTCGACCGGTACAACCTGATCTTCGTCTCGCGATTCCAACTTCGCATCTCGGTCACCTCAAAGAACGTCGCGCAGGTCCGGAACGAGACGGACGGCCTCTTCAGCCAGCTGTTCGGCAAGCGGCTCCGCGGAAAACGCATCATGCTCGGAGGCCTTCCGGGCTACGAGTATCGGGGCGCTTTGAGCAAGCCGCCCCAGGGACGAAGTCGGATCGAGGTGCTGTTCGACCACAAGGTCGAATACACGGTCAACTGCCAGTCGACCCCGAAGCGCCGCGCCGAGCTCGACCGCGGCTGCTCGCAGGCGCTCGGCACGCTCCACCAGAAGTAGGCCGCCGCAAGGCGCTGATTTAACGCGCACGTAAGACGCTCGCCCGTACGCTTCCTCGCGTGCTCGTGCTGATCGGCATCGGCTTTCTGGCGGGGCTCATCACCGCCGTCTCGCCCTGTGTCCTGCCCGTCTTGCCGATCCTGGTCGCCGGAGGCGTCGCGGGCGGCAGCCGGAGGCGGCCGTACCTGATCATCGCCGGCCTCGTCGCAAGCTTCACCGTCTTCACCCTCGCCGGCGCGTCGATTCTGAGTGCGCTCGGTCTCCCTCAGGACTTTCTGCGCAACCTTGCGATCGGGCTGCTCGTGCTGCTTGCCGCGACGCTGCTCGTGCCGCAGCTCGCGCAGCTGCTCGAGCGGCCGTTCCTGCCGCTCACCCGCAGGCGCGCCGGCAACGACAGCAACGGATTCCTACTCGGTGCGAGCCTGGGCCTCGTCTTCGTGCCTTGCGCCGGCCCGGTCCTCGCGGCCATGACAGTTGTGGCCGCGAACGGGAACATCGGCCTGCGCACCGTTCTCGTCACGCTCGCCTACGCCCTCGGCGCGGGTGGGCCGATGCTGCTCTTCGCGCTCGGCGGTCAGCGGCTTGCGGGGGGCCTCAAGCTGCTCCGCACGCATGCCCTGGCGACTCGGCGGGTCGCGGGGGTGATCCTGGCCGCGACCGCGATCGCGATCGCGCTCGGGCTCGACCAGCGCTTCACGACGGCTCTTCCCGGCTACACGGCGTCGCTGCAGAACCACGTCGAGAGCTCCTCGCTCGCCAAGCGCCAGCTGAGCAAGCTGACGCGAAGCGGGGCAGCGACGGCAGCCGTCTCCGCGAGCGACGGCTCCGGGCCGAGAGCGCCCGAGTTCGCCGGCATCTCCGAGTGGATCAACACGCCGGGGGGCAAGCCGCTCACGATGCGCGGCCTCCGCGGCAAGGTCGTCCTCGTCGACTTCTGGACGTACTCCTGCGTGAACTGCCTGCGAACGCTGCCGCACGTCAAGGCGTGGGACCGGGCCTACCGGAAGGACGGGCTCGTGATCGTCGGCGTCCACACGCCCGAGTTCTCGTTCGAGCACGTGCCCTCGAACGTGCGCGCCGCGGTCAAGAAGCTGGGCGTGCGCTACCCGGTCGCGCTCGACAACGGCTACAAGACGTGGAACGCCTACCAGAACCAGTACTGGCCGGCCGACTACCTGATCGACCGCACCGGGCGCGTTCGCCACTCGCACTTCGGCGAGGGCGACTACGAGGGGACCGAGTCCCTGATCCGCCGCTACCTCGGCCAGCGTGCGCACGTGCCGATGACCCGCGTCGCCGACGTGACCCCGACCGACCCCACGACTCCCGAGTCCTACCTCGGGTACGTCCGGCTCGAGCGTTTCGCCGGTGGACGGGTCGTGCCCGACCGGGACAAGGCCTACCACTTCCCGAGCGGGCTGGCGCAGAACGACCTCGCGTACTCCGGACACTGGCGGGTGCAGTCGCAACGAGCGCTCGCGGGCCAGGCGGCCAGGCTCCGACTGCACTTCCACGCGCGGCACGTCTACCTCGTCCTCGGCGGCCGAGGCTCGGTGCAGGTGCTGGTAGACGGGCGAAGGCTCCATGCGGTCGCAGTTCGAGGGAACCCGCGTCTCTATACGCTCGTCGACTCGCTGCAGGTGCAGGACGCGCTGCTCGAGCTTCGCTTCGCGCCCGGCGTCTCGGGCTATGCCTTTACGTTCGGGTAGCCCGCTAACCGGTCAGCCAGACCCCCGCCACGAGCGCCGAGGCAGCGACCAGCCCGCCGGTGGCTGCGATCACCCACGCCGCCGGCACTGTGAGGCCGCTGGCCAGCCGCGACGCGGACGAGAGGGCGAGGATCGCCGGGACCAGGAGCAGCATGCCCAGCGACGCCGCGCCGAGCACCGCCAGCGCAAGCAGGCCGAATCCTCCCGCGCTTAGAAGGAGCAGCCGAAGCGCCTCTCGGGCCGGTAGCGAGCCGAGCGCCGTGCAGAGAGCGGCCGCTCCGATGGCCGTCGCGACGAACCTCGCCCTGGCCCCGTCCAAGTCGCCTTCGCCCTCCCTGAGCAGGATCTCGATGTAGAGAGCGTCGACCGCGAGCGCGAGCACCGCCGCCGTCAGACCACGAGCCGAGAAGCCCGCGCGCATTGCCGAAGAAGATACCCCGCGCGAAAGGGTCCCGGAACGACCGGAGCCCGGCGCGAGGCCGGGCTCCGTGGGATCTACGGCGTGGAGGCCGCTCTACTTGACCATGCCGGCGGCCAGCTGGCCGCGGACGGTGCCGTCGCCGTACTCCTTGTTGTGGATGTTGACGTAGTAGGCGTTGGGCTTCGACTCGACGGCCTCGATGTTCTTCGCAGTCGACTTCGTGCAGCCTTTGGCCTTGTACTTGCCGCCGAGCGCGATGAAGACGGGGCCGGGCTTGCCCTTCGCGCCCTTGTGGATGTGGGCCACCTGCGGCCCAATGACCTTCTTCAGGTCCTTGAACTGCCAGCAGACGCTGCCCTTCTTCGCGTCGAGGTGGATGACGGCGATGGCGCTCGCCCCCGCCTCGCCCTTCTTCGGCGTCTCCTGATTGCCCGTCATCTTCGCCGAGACGACGGGGCTCATCTTCGCCTGGCCGGCGAGCGCGAGCGCGGGAACGACACCCAGCGCGAGCGCCGCCAGCACGAGAATCCTTGTACGCATAGTCCTCCTTCGGTCTACCTGACACCGCCGGCGCTCGAACGCGCCGGTCTCCAGAGGTCTATTCGAGCGGAATCACTCTTACGGTTTCATTAAAAGCGGACCCTTCATCTCCGCTTAAGAAATGAGCCGCGTGATCCCGCGTACCAACACCCCGGTACGATGAAGTCCGTGGCCGTGAAGACCGGGGCGAAGCTCGATGCGCGCAAGACCCGCGCCGACTTCCCGATCTTCGAGCAGGTGATCAACGGCAAGCCGCTCGCCTACCTCGACTCGGCCGTGACCGCGCAGAAGCCGCGCCAGGTGCTCGACGTGCTGCGGACGTTCTACGAGACCTCGTACGCCAACGTGCACCGCGGCGTGTACCAGCTGTCCGAGCGTGCAACGGAGGCCTACGAAGGCGCTCGCGAGAAGGTGGGCGCCTTCGTGAACGCGCCTTCCGCGCGGGAGGTCATCTTCACCCGAGGGGCGACCGAGAGCCTGAACTTGGTGGCCTACGCCTGGGGCTTCTCCAACCTGGGCCCCGGAGACCTCGTGGTCGTGACGGAGCTCGAGCACCACTCGAACTTCGTGCCCTGGCAATACGTCGCACGCCGCACGGGAGCCGGCTTTCGGATGATCCCGCTGACCGAGGGCGGGGAGCTCGATCTGGACGACCTCGACGCGATTCCGCACGACGGCAGGGTGAAAGTGGTCGCGACGAACCTCGTCTCGAACGCGCTCGGTACGGTGAACCCGGTCGAACGGCTCTCGAGCTGGGCCCACGAGCAGGGGGCGATCATGGTCGTCGACGCAGCCCAGGCGGCGCCGCACCGCGCGATCGACGTCGACACGCTCGGCTGCGACTTCCTCGCGTTCTCTTCCCACAAGCTGTGTGGCCCCACGAGTGTCGGGGCCCTCTGGGGGCGGCGCGAGCTGCTCGAGCGAATGGAGCCGTTCAACCTCGGCGGGCACATGATCCGCAGGGTGCGCTTCGAGGAGACGACCTGGGGGGAACTGCCGCACAAGTTCGAGGCGGGCACGGCTCCCATCGCAGAAGCAGTCGGCTTCGGCGCGGCGATCGACTACCTGAACGGGATAGGGCTCGAGGCGATCGAGGAGCACGAGCACGATCTCACGGTGTACGCGCTCGAGCGTCTGGAAGAGATCGGCGGCGTCACGCTCTACGGGCCGCCTCCGGAGCGCCGCGCCGGCATCGTCTCCTTCAACGTCGAGGGAATCCATCCCCACGACGTCGCGCAGGTGCTCGACCTCGACGGAGTCGCAATTCGCGCCGGACACCACTGCTGCCAGCCGCTGATGGCGAAGCTGGGCGTGGCGGCCACGAACCGCGCGAGCTTCTACCTCTACACGATCCCCGAGGAGATCGACCGCCTCGCCGAGGGGATTCGCAAGGCGCAGCGCATCTTTGCGTAGCTAGCCTGCTTCCTGTGAGCTTCGACCAGATGTATCGCGAGGTGATCCTCGATCACTACAAGAACCCGCGCCGTCACGGTGTGCTCGAGGAGGCCGATGCCAGGGCGGAAGGGCAGAACCCCCTCTGCGGCGACGAAGTCGCGATCTCGGTCGCATTCGACGATGACGGGGAGACGATTCGCGACGTGATGTTCGAGGGCCGAGGCTGCGCCATCAGCCAGGCGGCAACCTCGATGCTGATGGAGATGGTGAAGGGCCGGAAGGCCACAGAGGTTGCCACGCTGCCGAGGGACGAGCTGCTCGAGGAGATCGGAATCCCGCTGACACCGGTTCGGCTCAAGTGCGCCCTCCTCGGCCTTGGCGTGCTGAAGGTCGCGCTCCACCGCTCGAAGGGCACGCCGCTGCCCGAGGAGTGGGCCGGTTTCGACGAGCTCGACCTCAACTAGGCCGCTATTTGGCCGAGCTGAACGTCTGCCCGCTCGACGAGCTGCCGCCGGGCTCGGTCAAGATCGTGATCGCGGGTGACATCTCGCTCGGCGTCTACAACCTCGGCGGCGAGCTCTATGCGCTCGAGGACCGGTGCTCGCACGACGACGGACCGCTCGCGGAGGGCGACTTCGATCCGGAGACCGGGATCGCCATCTGCCCACGCCACGGCGCAAACTTCGACATTCGCACCGGCAGAGCGCTGACGCTCCCAGCCTACCTCCCCGTCGAGACGTTCCCGGTACGTGTCGATGACGGCATGGTCAAGGTGGACATCACCTAGCCTTCGAGGCCCCGCCGCCGCGACGTCCGTGCCATGCGTATGATGGGCCCACCACGGAAAGGAGGTGGTCCGGCAAGTGAAATCTTCAAGTACGGGCAGTGGAGGTACCAGCGGGTAGAGGCGTGTCCCCGGGACCCACGGGGAATCGTCTAGCCAGCGTAGGGGACTCGCGCCTCGCGCCGCCCAGCAGGTGATCGCCGGGCTGGAAGCGCCTCTGCCACTACAACGCTGGTAACCGAGGCTAGGGGGCCGCTTTCGAGTGGCCCCCTTTCTATGGTCCCGCAGCGTCGCTGGCCGCGAACGATTCAACGAGGCCGGCAGCGGGTAGGCGTAGCCATCCCCGGAGAAAGGAGAGCCCACCGTGGCCGTCGCCGTCCGTAACCGCGGTATCGCCCGAGCACCCAGTGGCCGCCTGCGCAGGGAGGTCGGTCTCGTCGGGCTCCTGTTTGCCTCCCTCGGCTCGATCATCGGGTCGGGGTGGCTCTTCGGCGCTCTGTATGCCGCTCAGGAAGCCGGCCCCGCCGCGCTCGTCTCCTGGGGGATCGGCGGTGTCTTCGTGCTTCTGCTCGCACTGATTCACGCCGAGCTCGGGGGTGCGTATCCCGTCTCGGGTGGCTCCGCGCGCTTCCCGCACTTCTCGTACGGCAGCGTGATCGGCTTCGCGATCGGCTGGATCGCCTGGCTCGGCGCGGTCACGACGGCGCCGATCGAGGTCGAGGCGGCGCTCCAGTACTTCACGCACTACCTGAGCTGGCTGACGACGACGTCCGGCGGCCAGACGGTGCTGACCGTCCAGGGCTACACGATTGCCGCGGTGCTGATGCTCCTCTTCACGATCGTGAACATCCTCGGCGTCCGCAAGCTCGCCCAGAGCAACAACATCATCATGCTCTGGAAGGTCGCCATTCCCTTCCTCGCGATCTTCGCGCTCATGATCACCGTCTTCCACGGCGGCAACTTCCACGCCGCGGGCGGCTTCAATCCGTACGGCTTTCACGGCATCTTCTCGGCCATCTCGACGGGCGGGGTGATCTTCGCCTACCTCGGCTTCGAGCAGGCGATTCAGCTAGGCGGCGAGAGCTCGAACCCGCGCCGCAACATTCCACTCGCTGTGATCGGGGCGATGCTGATCGGGATCGTGATGTACGTCCTGCTCCAGATCGCGTTCCTGGCCGCGCTCGAGCCGAGCAACCTCTCGCACGGCTGGTCGAAGCTGGCCTTCAACGGCCTGGTTGGCCCCTTCGCCGGTCTGGCCTCCGCCGTCGGGCTCGCGTGGCTCGCCATCTTGCTCTACATCGACGCGGCCGTCTCGCCCGGGGGGACGGGGCTGCTCTACACCGGCACGAGCGCCCGCCTGTCCTACGCGCTGGGGCGCAACGGCTACGTGCCGGGGATCTTCTCCTGGCTGTCTGCGCGGGGCGTACCTCTCTACAGCATCGTCTTCAGCTTCATCGTGGGGATGATCGTCTTCCTGCCGTTCCCGGGCTGGCAGACGCTAGTGGGCTTCATCACCTCGGCGACGGTGCTCGCCTACGCGATGGCGCCGCTCGCCCTCGGAGCTCTCCGGCGGCAGGATCCCGAGCGCGAGCGACCGTTCAAGTTGCCGGCAGGCGAGGTGCTGGCGCCGGCCGGCTTCGTGGTCGCGAACCTGATCGTCTACTGGTCCGGCTGGACCGTCGACTGGAAGCTCTTCACCGCCGTCGGGATCGGCTTCGTCATCTTCGGCGGCTACCAAGTGGCCGGGGACGACGAGCGCAAGCCCGAGCTCGACTTCCGGGCCGCGTCGTGGCTCTGGCCCTACATCGCCGGCATGGCGTTGATCTCCTATCTCGGCCAGTACGACGGGCGCGGCACGATCCCGTTCTGGTGGGACCTCGTCATCGTGGCGGGGTTCAGCGTGGCGATCTACGCGTTCGCGCTGTCGGTCCGGCTCGATCCGGACCGCGTTCAGCACTACATCGGCGACCTGTCAGAGGAGGAGGAGAAAGAGCAGGAGCTGCTCGAAGCCCCGCCGGCCGGCTGAGGGACGCCGCGTGCGACTCAGCGAAGGGGAGCGAACGAGTCGCTGCCGTTGTTGCTGCGATTGGGGAGCTGGACGAGCTTGAGCGCGAGCCGCTTCTGGCCTGGCCGCCAGACCGCAACGACCTCGTTGCCGTTGCCCGTGCGGACGAGCAAGACCAGCCGGCCGTCGTCGCTCCAGGCCATGCTGGTGAACTTGAGCGCCACGAAGGCGGGCATGCCCGGCACGTGGCTCAGCTTTGCCGTCCTCGTGTCGAGCAACCAGAGGTCGAGCACCTGCTGCCCCCCGCCGAACCAGCTCGGATTTCCGGATTCAAGCACGACCAGCCGCCCGCTCGGGTCGACGGTGGCTTCGTCGATGTCGCCCGTGCTGCCCGGCCAGCGCAGCCGCTGTTTCGCCTTCGTCGCGGCATCGCGCAGCGTGAGCTGCTGCTCGCCGGGCCCCACCACGACGACCTTCCTGCCCGCAACCGCGAGGATGCGGCCCTGGGTCGTCAGCACCGTGCGGCCGCTCGCCGGATCGACGACCCGGCGGCCCCGGCCGACCACGAGCCCGAGCGCGCCGCCAGGCGCATAGAACGGACAGGGGAACGACCGCGGCGCGCGAAGCAGCACGCCGTCGAGCCCGACCTCTCGCAGGGTGCACGGCGAGCGCACGCTGTCGCCAAGCCGTTGCTGCACCCAGACGGCCTGGCCGTCGCTCGTCGCTGTCGCCGTGGCTCCACTTCCGAGCGGGGTGACGCTCAGGGGGCGACCGCGAACGGCATACAGCGTGTGGTCGCTGGCTCCCGAGGCGACGATGCCCGCGCGTCCCGCAACCGGGAAGATCACGTTAGGCTGCCCCGGCGTCATCGCGCCGACGCCCGCGAGCGGCGTCACGCTCGCGCTGTCGAGGTCGAGAACGAAGGGCGGTTGGTCCGCAACCAACAGACGCAGACCCGTCTCGCCGCGGAGCGTGACGCCGCGCAAGGGTTGCGGCTCGGCCGAGCCGGCAGGCAGCGACTGCGCCGACGACGAGCTCGGAAGCCGCGTGACGGCGAGGGCGACGATCGAGCACAGCGCGATCAGCGCCCCGACCAGCCACGCTTGCGCTCGTGTCATCGGCCTCAAGTATGCCGCAGCTCGACCTTGCGGTCAGGCGGCCCGGCGCAGCTGCTCGTCGAGCGGCACGGGTGAGATGCCGAACGCTTCGGGCGCGCCGCCTGCCGAGACCACGTTGTCAGGCCCCTCCAGCATCTTCAGGAGGTCCCGCGTGAGCGGGATGTCCCCCGGCAGCCGCTCCGTCACGAGCGCGTTCGCCCGCATCAGCGCCATCGGCACGTGGATCGTCGGCCGCCGGTGGATGCCGAGTGCTCGCCGCAGCCGCGCCCAGAACTCGTTCCACGTGACGGCCTCCGGGCCGCCGAGCTCCCAGGTGCGGTTGCGCGCCTCGTCGAGGTCGAGCGCCTTGACGAAGTACTGGACGAGATCGTCGATCCAGATCGGCTGGATCCGCTGCGTGCCGGGGCCAGTGATCGGCGTCACCGGCGCGAGCCTCGCAAGTAGCCGGAAGGTCGGCAGGATCCCCCCGTCGCGGGCAAAGACGAAGCTCGGACGGAAGATGACATGGTCGAGACCCGAGCCGGCGACCGCTTGCTCCGTGTCCCATTTCGCGCGGTAGTACGGGACCAAATCCCGCGTCGCCTCACTCGTACCGAGGGCGCTCATGTGGACGAAGCGGGCGACGCCCGCCTCCTTCGCTGCCGCCAGCAGATCTCGCGTGCCCTCAGCCATGATCCGCTCGAACTGCTCGGGCGCGCCCTGGCGGATCGCGACCAGGTGAACGACCGCGTCGCAGCCCTCCACAGCTCGCCGCAGGCTGTCCGCGTCGGTCATGTCGCCCTGGGACAGCTCGACTCCCGGCGCTTCCAGGTGCCCGCCCCGACTCGGGCTCCGGACGAGGGCGCGCACCGAACGATCCGCGGCTCGCAGCGCCTCGACGACGTGCGAGCCGACGAAGCCGGTGCCGCCCGTGACGAGGACGGTCACGGGCGCTCTTCCTGAGGGAAGTTCTGCCAGTAGCGGCTCGGCGTGGGGCCGCACTGGCCCTGGTACTTCGAGCCCAGCTCACCGGTCCCGTACGGACGCTCGGCCGGCTCGGTCAGCTGCACAAATGAGAGTTGGCCGATCTTCATCGCGTAGTAGATCGTAATGGGCAGGTTGGCGACGTTCGACAGCTCGAGCGTGACGTGCCCGTTCCAGCCGGGGTCGACGAAGCCGGCTGTCGAGTGAATGAGCAGCCCGAGGCGGCCCAGGCTGCTCTTTCCCTCCAAGCGGGCGACATGATCGTCGGGCAGCCGGATTCGCTCGAGCGTCGAGCCGAGCACGAACTCTCCCGGATGCAGGATGAAGGGGCTCTCGCCATCGATCTCGACGAGCTCCGTCAGGTCCTCCTGCGGCTCGCGGACGTCGATGTACGGGTACCGGGCGTTGTGGAAGACACGGAAGAAGCGGTCGACTCGGACGTCGACGCTCGATGGCTGAAGGAGCGAGTCGTCGTACGGGTCGATCTCGATCGCACCTTCCTGGAGCAGGCGCCGGATCGTGCGGTCGGCGAGAACCATCGCGGCGATTCTACGGAGCGAGGCGCTCGATCAACCAGCCGCCGTCCGCCGGCCGGTAGCGGAAGCGATCGTGGAGCCGGTTGTCGCGGTGCTGCCAGAACTCGTACAGCGTGGGTCGCACGACGAAGCCGCCCCAGCTCGGCGGGAGTGGAACGTCGCCGCCGTCGTACTCGCGGCGCCGGGCCTCGACGCGAGACTCCAGCTCGTCGCGCGAGGAAACGACGAGGCTCTGCGGTGACGCGGACGCCGAGAGCTGCGCCTCGCGGGAACGGGTGCGAAAGTAGGCGAGCGACTCCTCGTCCGCAACCCGTTCGACCGCTCCCTCCACTCGCACCTGCCGCCCGAGCGGCTGCCAGTGAAACAGGAGTGCCGCCCGCGGATTGTCGGCAAGCTCCACGCCCTTGCGGCTGTCGAAGTTCGTGTGGAAGCGGAAGCCGTGCTCGTCGAACGCCTTCAGGAGCACCATACGGGCGGAGGGCCGGCCATCGCTCGTGGCCGTCGCCAGGGCGACCGCCTCGGCGAGCGGGATATTGGCCGTCCTCGCTTCCCCGAACCAGCGACCGAACTGCTCGAGCGGATTGGCCTCGAGGTCGCCCCGGCGAAGTGGGCGGGAGTGCATGCTACTGCTTTCTGGCAATGGCGCGCGCGAGCTCGACCTTCGTCATCTTCGAGCGTCCCTCGACCCCGAGCTCGCGGGCCCGCTTGTACAGCTCTTCCTTCGTGTTCCCGACGTCGACGCCGCCGAACGTCTCGCCCTTCGCCTTTGGCCCGCCCGAGAGCGACCGTGGGTCCGACGGCCTTTCTCGTCCTTTTCTTCCCAGTGGTCGCCGACCTTCTCGTACGAGTGCTTCAACGCGGAATACGCGGTGCGGTGGGCCGCCTCCTCGTCCCCGTCGTACGTCTCGAGCGCGCTGTCCAGGGTCTTCTCGAACGTTCGCTGCGCCTTCTTCGGCGAGCGCTTGATCGCTCCGGGCAGGTCCTCCTTCTTCGCCGGCATGCGTGCCTCCCTGGTTCGTCAGTGTTTTGGAGCCTAGCCTTGCGGCTATCAGGATGGCATGCCTGCAAGCGACGAGCCCCGAGCGAGCAAGCAGGAGGGCGACCCGCACGCGCTCGACCGCGAAGGCGACCCTCGTGGCGGCGTTCAGTCCGATGAGTACAGAAATGCCGACCCGCGCGACCTCGTCGTGGAGGACGGCGTGGCGATGAGCGGTCCCGGCGGCGCGCCGCAGGAGGGCGAGTCGATCGAGGAGCGAAAAGAGGCGGGCGAGCGGCTGCGGGAACGGACCCGGCGGGACGAGCCCGATACGAGCGGGCCCGCCCGCTGACCCCTCGGCCGGCTTACTGCAAGTTCTCTATTCATCTATGCAGCAGTCCGGATGCTGAGGTATCGTCCGCAGCGTGGCCATGATGCGTACGATCGAGGTGCGGACGCAGGTTCCCGGACCGCGCTCCCGAGAGATCCTGGCGCGCAAGCAGGCCGCGGTCGCGGACCCGCTCTCCGTGTATCTGCCGGTCGTGATCGCCCACGGAAACGGCGCCACGCTGACCGATGTCGACGGCAATACGTTCATCGACTTCGCCGGCGGTGTGGGCTGCCTGAACGTCGGTCACTCACACCCGCGGGTCGTGGCCGCCGCGCAGGAGCAGCTCGGCCGGTTCACCCACACTGACTTCACGATCGTCCCGTACGAGGTGTACGTCACGCTTGCCGAGCGCATCTGCGAGCTTGCGCCGATCGGCGGCCGGACGAAAGCCGCGTTCTTCAACGCCGGCACCGAGGCTGTCGAGAACGCGGTCAAGTTCGCGCGGGCTTCTACGAAGCGCCCGGCCGTGATCGGCTTCGAGGGCGGCTTCCACGGACGGACGCTGCTCTCGCTCAGCCTCACCTCGAAGACGCACCCGTACAAGGCGGGCCTCGGCCCCTTCGCCCCGGAGATCTACCGGGTCCCGTTCGCCAACGACTACCGCGGTCCGGACTCCGCTACGGCGCTGGCGGCGCTCGAGCGGGCGCTCGTGACGCAGGTCTCGGCCGAGGACGTCGCGGCAATCGTGATCGAGCCGGTTCAGGGTGAGGGCGGCTTCGTCGTCTCGCCGCGAGAGTTCATGCAGGGGGTGCGCCGGATCTGCGACGAGCACGGCATCGTCCTCGTCGTCGACGAGGTGCAGACCGGCTTCGGGCGTACCGGCAAGTTCTTCGCGATCGAGCACTACGGCGTCGAGCCCGATCTGATCACCGTCGCAAAGTCGATCGCCGCGGGATTGCCGCTGTCCGGCGTGATCGGGCGGGCCGAGATCATGGACGCCCCCCCGGACTCCGCGATCGGCGGCACCTACGTCGGCAATCCCGTCGCCCAGGCAGCAGCACTCGCCGTGCTCGACGTCATCGCCGACGAGGGCCTCGTGGAGCGGGCCTCGGCGCTCGGGGAGACGATGCGAAGCCGGATGGAGGTCTGGCGCGACCGCCATGACGCGATCGGAGACGTCCGCGGGCTCGGCGCGATGCTCGCGATCGAGCTCGTGCGCGACCGCGAGACGAAGGAGCCGGACGCCGAGCTCGCGACTGCGGTCGTCGAGGAAGCGGCGCGCAACGGTCTCCTGCTCCTGAAAGCCGGGATCTACTCGAACTGCATCCGCGTGCTGTCGCCGCTGACGATCACGGACGGCGAGCTCGACGAGGCCCTCGACGTCTGGGAGCACGCGCTCGAAGCCTCGCTCGGCGCCTGATTCGAGCCGCCCCAGCAAGAGCCTTCTCTCCCCGAGCGAAGGGCGACGAGTAAGCGCTTCGCGGTTTGGCCGGTAAATTCACCTTCGTGGCGGAGGTGATCGCGAATCGGTACGACATCGAGCAGCTGATCGGCCGCGGCGGCATGTCGAGCGTGTTTCGAGCTCACGACCGCCTGCTCGAGCGCAAGGTCGCACTCAAGATCCTGCACGCCCACCTCTCCGAGGACGAGGACTACGTCGAGCGCTTCCGTCGTGAGGCGCGCTCCGCGGCGCAGCTCGGCCACCCGAACATCGTCACGGTGATCGACCGCGGCGACCACGATGGCAAGCAGTTCATCGTCTTCGAGTACGTCGAGGGAGAGACGCTCAAGGATCTCATCCTGCGAACGGGGCCGCTCCCGATCCGACGGGCAATCGAGCTCGGCCTCCAGATCGCGAGAGCCCTCGCCTACGCGCACGACCAGGGGCTGGTACACCGCGACGTGAAGCCGCAGAACGTCCTGCTGAACGGCGACGGGCGGGCGAAGGTGACCGACTTCGGAATCGCGCGCTCGCTCGACGTCACGAGCGTCACGCAGCCCGGCACGGTCCTCGGCACGAGCGACTACATCGCCCCCGAGCAGGCGACGGGGGAGGACGTCGACATGCAGAGCGACGTCTATTCGCTCGGGGTCGTTCTCTACGAATTGCTGACGGGGGAGGTGCCGTTTCCCTCGGACAACTTCGTCGCCTCCGCGCTGCGGCACGTGAACGAGCTGCCAGCGAGTGTCGTCGAGCGCCGGCCGGAAGTCCCGGTCCGGCTGGCAGCAGTCGTCGACCGCGCCCTCGCGAAGGACCCGGCGGATCGCTTCCCGAGCATGGACGCGCTCGCCGCCGAGCTGGACGGTTGCCTCGCCGCGCTGGGCGAGGATCCGGAGTCCGACGCGACCGCGATCGTTCGCCCGCCGTCCGGAGGCGAGACGATGATCGTGCGGCGTTCGCCGGCCGGGGCGTCGCGTGCTCGCAAGGATCTCCCGGCGGGACGACCACGCCGCCGGATCTGGCCCGCCTTGCTCTGGCTGCTGTTGCTCGCAGCGGCCGTGGGGGGCGCGATCGCCTACCAGTCGACGCGCGACGGGGGCGGCGGCGGGCGCGGCGGAGGTCGCGGGCAGACGGCCGTACCCCTGAAGGCCGTGGCGTCATACGACCCGTTCGGCGACAACGGGACGGAGCGGGAGGACGTGATCTCGAATGCGACCGACGGCAACCCCCACACTTACTGGACGACGGAGACCTACCGGAACGCGACACTGTCCAAGCCAGGCGTCGGGCTGATGCTCGACGCCGGTCGCGCGGTCGATGTGAAGCGCTTCACGATCCGGACCGACACTGGGGGCTTTCAGGCTCAGATCATCGTCCTGCCCGAGCCGGGGGGACACCGCACGTTCCGCTCGTCGGAGCAGACCGTGAACGAGCCGTCGACCACGATCGAGCTCCGGCCAGGCAAGCCGTTCCGCTACTACGTCGTCTGGATCACGAGCCTCGGCGGCAACCCCGCCGTCCATCTGAACGAGGTTCGCGCTAGTAGCTGAGCCTCGACTGTCGCTCGTGCCGCTCCAGGGCCAGTTGAACGAGCCGCTCGAGCAGTTCCGCATACGACACTCCCGAGTGCTCGAAGAGCTTCGCGTAGACACTCGTCGCGGTGAACCCCGGGATGGTGTTCAGCTCGTTCACGAGCACCTCTTCCTCGCCGCGAACGAAAAAGTCGGCGCGCGCCATGCCCTCGCAGTCGGCGGCGACGAAAGCCGCCACGGCCAGCTCGCGGACACGCTCGTTCGTGCGCGGGGGAAGTCGGGGCGGTACGACCAGGTCCATGCCGCCTTCGTCGTACTTCGCCGAGTAGTCGTACCAGTCCGTGCCGCCGAACCCGTGAGCCACGATCTCCCCCGGGATCGAGGCGATCGGCTCTCTGTTGCCGAGCACGCTGCACTCGACCTCGACCCCGTCCACGAACTCCTCCACGAGCACCTTCTCGTCGTGGCGGAAGGCGAGCTCGACGCCGGCCTCGAGCTCCTCGCGGTCGTGCGCCTTCGTGATCCCGACGGAGGAGCCGAGCCGGGCCGGCTTGACGAAGACCGGGTAGCCGAAAGGATTCTCGATCGGGTCGCCTACCCGCAGCACCACGTTCTGCGTGACCGGGATGCCGCGGTCGCGTAGCACCGCCTTGAAGAGATCCTTGTCCATCGCCAGCGCCGAGCCCATCACTCCGGCACCCACGTAAGGCACGCCGGCGAGCTCGAGCAGTCCCTGCACTGTGCCGTCCTCGCCGAACGGGCCGTGCAGGACCGGAAACACGACGTCGACCTCGCCGAGCGTGGCGGGAACGGACGAGACAGGGATGGGCAGCGTCTCGGCGGCGGACAGCCCTCCGCCTGGAGCCAGCTCGGCGGGCCTCGCACCCGGAAGCTGCCAGCGCCCGTCGCGACCGATCTCGATCGTCACCGTCTCGTAGCGGCCGGTTCCCTCGAGCCCTGCCGCAACGGAGCGGGCAGAGGCGAGCGAGACCTGGTGTTCGCTCGAGCGGCCGCCCATCAAGATGGCGACCCGGATTCGATGATTCATTGGGCGGCCACTCGAAGCTGCTGCGGAGCGGGCGCATGACAAAGCTGGCGTCCCTGCGGCCACCCCGGGCGCGGAGCGCGTTCGCTCGAGCGGCCGCCCATCAAGTTGGCGACCCGGATTCGATGATTCATTGGGCGGCCACCCGGAGCTGCTGC
Organism: Gaiellales bacterium; assembly: GCA_038253945.1. Classification (GTDB taxonomy): domain Bacteria; phylum Actinomycetota; class Thermoleophilia; order Gaiellales; family Gaiellaceae; genus JBBRYW01. Next base: position 42,665 of record JBBSGR010000001.1, on the reverse strand, counting down.
GAAGCGGGCGCAAGCCGAAGGGGGCGTCCCCGCGGCCACCCACCCCGGGCGCGGAGCGCCCTTGGTCACGGTGTACCGGGGGGTGGAGGCGGTGGTGGAGTCGGAGGCGAGAGCGGCGGGGGCGCCGGCGGGCGGGCCGGCGGCGGCACCGGCGGGGGCGCGGTGGGAGGGGGAGACGGCTGGGGACTCGGAGAAGGAGAGGGCGGAGGCGCCGTCGTCGAGGTCGTAGGCGGAGGCGGAGGCGGAGGCGTTTGCCCGCTCAGGCGCCCGACGACGATCGTGACGGAGGCGCCGGGCTTCGCCTGACTCCCGCCGAAGGGGGTCTGATCGACGACGATGCCGTCCTGCGCCGGGTCGGTCGTGCTCTGACGTTGAATCCGCGCGGTGAAGCCTGAGTTCTCGAGCGTGGCCTGCGCCGTGTCCTGGTCGAGCCCGGTGACGTCGGGCACCGTGGTGGTCCTGGCTCCCTTCGACACGCTGAGGACGATCGTCGCGCCCTTCGGTTGCAGCGTGTTGCCGCCGGGGTCCTCTCCGACGACGATCCCCTGCAGCTGACCCGAGTCGACGTCCTTGCGCAGGACCGCGAACCCGGCCGCGTCGAGCTCGGCACTTGCCGATTCGAACGACTGCCCGATCACCGGCGGAACGGCAACCGGCTTGGCGCCCTTCGAGACGTTGATGCGAACGGCGGAGCCCTGCAGGACGGTCTCGCCCGCCTTCGGCTCCTGGCCGACCACCGTGTCTCGCGGCCGCTCGGAGAACACGTCGACGACGTTCGCCTTCAGATGCTTGGCGCCGAGCAGCGACTGCGCGGTCGCCAGCGACTCCCCGACGAGGTCGGGCACCTCCGATCGCGGTTTGCCCTTCGAGAGGTAGATCGTGACGCGGTTTCCCTTGTTCGTCCGCTCACCCGCTTCGGGCCTCTGGTCGAACACGATCCCGGTCTGAGTCTCGCTGTTGAACTGCCGTACGACCACTGGCTTCAGGCCGAGATCCTTGAGCTTCTGGACGGCCGTGGGCCCTGGCAAGCTGACCAGGAGCGGGATCGAGACGGGCTTCGTCTGGTTCAGCTGCTGCTGCAGCTGCTGATAGGCGTACCAGCCGACGAGGCCGGCAGCGGCCAGGAGCAGGAGCGCGAGCAGCCACGGCCAGAACGGCCTCCGGCGCCGGCGCACCGGCGCCTCGTACTCGTAGTAGGTGGAAGCCGGGTACGGCCGCTTCCCCACCAGGGGCGCCCGGGAGATCGTGGTCGCCTCGATCCCGGCCCCCGAGAGAACGGCGGTCGCGGCCTCGGCGGTCTCCTCGCTCACCGTGAGGCCGCGCTCGACTCGTGCGAGGTCGGCGTCCATCTCGTCCGCCGAGCCGTAGCGCTCGTCGGGGGTCTTCGCGAGAGCCCGCAGCACCACGAGGTCGAGCTCGTGCGGCACGTCGGGGCGCTTCCGCGAAGGCGGCTCGGGAATGGCCGAGAGGTGCTTCATCGCGATCTCGACCGGCGTGTCGCCCGAGAAGGGAACGACGCCGGTCAAGAGCTCGTACAGGACGATGCCCAGCGAGTAGACGTCCGACCGCTGATCGACGTCTGCGCCCCGTGCCTGCTCGGGCGAGAGATACTGCGCCGTGCCGATGATCGCCCCGGCCTCGGTCATCTGGCTCGGCCCGGCGCGCGCGATACCGAAGTCGGTCACCTTGAGGCGCCCCTCGGGGCCGACCAGCACGTTGTGCGGCTTGATGTCGCGGTGGACGATGCCGTGCCGGTGCGCGTAGCGCAGGGCGGCGAGGATCTGACGCGCGTAGGAGATCGCGATTGGCACCGGGAGCGTGTCCCGGACGATCAGCTCCTTGAGGGAGCGCCCGTCCATGAACTCCATCGCGATGTAGTACGTGCCCTGCGTCTCGCCTCGGTCGTAGATCGAGACGACGTTCGGGTGGGAGAGGCTGGCCGCGTTCTTCGCCTCGCGCCGGAACCGCTCGACGAACAGCTCGTCGTCCGCGTGGCGGTCGTTCAGGATCTTGATCGCGACGCGGCGACCCAGCTCCTGGTCCTCGGCCAGGTAGACGTCGGCCATCCCTCCGCTACCGAGCTTGCGCAGCACCCGGTAGCGTCCGTGCAGCAGCGTGTTCAGCAGCGTGTCCGTGGCCGCCATCTATCGTCCTGAGTTCGACCCCACCCCCAGCAGGGCCTCCATGACGGTCTTGGCGATGGGAGCGGCGGTGGTTCCTCCTGTCGCGCCCCCGCGCTGGTTCTCGAGCATGACCGCGATCGCGATGCGGGGGTCCTCCGCCGGCGCGAAGGCGATGAACGAGGTCTCGTTGGTTCCCGCCACCCCGGTCTCGGCCGTGCCGGTCTTGCCCGCGACTCGAACGCCCGGGATCTGCGCGGCCGTACCGGTGCCGCCCGTGACCACGGCCTCCATCATCTGCGTCAGCTCGCTCGCCGTCTCCGGCTTGATCGCGCGATCGAGCTGCTCCGGCTTCGTTCTCGTCACGATGCCGCCCCCGGGAGACTCGATCCGCTCGACGACGTGGGGTCTCATCACGACGCCCCCGTTCGCCACCGCCGCCGCGACCATCGCCATCTGCAGCGGGGTCACCAGCAGACGCTCCTGCCCGAAGGCGAGCCGGCCCGGATCCACCTGGAACGGGCTCTTCGGATAGAAGAGGCGGTTGTGCTGGTAGAGGCCGCTCGTCGCGCGCTCCTCGGGCGGGGTCTCGAGCGGCGGCTTCGAGTAGAAGCCGAAGCGCTTCGCGTAGTCGAGGATGACCAGAGGCCCGAGCTGTTTGCCGATGTCGCAGAAGACGGCGTTGATCGAGTGCTGCAGGGCGGTCGTGAAGTTGACGGTGCCGAACTTCTCCGGGCCGTTCTGGTCGGCGTAGTTGGAGACGCGCTTGCCGTACTCGACGCAGTAGCCGGGGTCGTTGAAGCTCGAGCTGGGCGTGAACTTCCCCGTGTCGAGCGCGGCGGCTGCGGTGACCACCTTGAACGTCGAGCCCGGCACGTAGTGGCCGCTGATCGCCCGGTTGACGAGGGCGCCGCAACGCCCTCCGGCCGCCTCTGCCTGGTTGAAATGACGCTCGATCAGGTTCGGGTCGTACGTCGGCGACGAGGCGGCCACGAGCAATCGTCCCGTCCGCGGCTGCAGCGCGACGACGGCTCCGCAGTTCGATCCGAGCGCGCGTTGCGCCACGCGTTGCGCGTGGGGGTTGATCGTCAGGATGACGTTGTTGCCCTTGACGGTCGTGCCCTTGAGCTTGTTCACGGCGGTGGAGAGCACGGTGCTCAGGTTCGAGTTGGCGCCCGTCAGGTAGTCGTTCAGCGACTGCTCGAGTCCCGCGCGCGAGCGGACCTGCGTCGAGTAGCCCACGATGTGGGCGGCGAGGCCGTGCGAGGGGTAGCGGCGAAAGTAGAGCGTGTTGCCCTTGACCCGCGTGCGAACGTTGGCGGCGAGCAGCGTCTTGCCGTCCCCGGCGTAGATCCTGCCACGCCGGATGCTGAACTGCGCCACCCGCTGGATTGCATTGTCCTGCTTGTCCTCGAGGCCGGCGACCGCCCAGGTCTGCCAGTAGGTCGTCGCGACGACGAGCGAGACGAGCAGGGCCAGCGCGGCGAGCGACAGGCGGGAGATCTGCGGGTTCACGCCCGCTCCTCGTTCGCACGGCTCGACACGAGCAGCAGGAGCGCGAGCAGGATGAAGTTCGCGACCACGCTCGACCCGCCGTAGCTGACGAACGGCAGCGTGATGCCGGTCAGGGGAATCAGGCGCACGATCCCGCCGACGATGATGAACGTCTGGAGCGCGAAGGCGAACGTGAGGCCTGTGGCGAGCAGCTTCGAGAAGCCGTCGTCGATCAGGAGCGCGATCCGGAAGCCCCGGATCACGAACACCATGTAGAGCAGGAGCAGCGCCGCCGCCCCGATCAGGCCCAGCTCCTGCGCGAGGGCCGAGTAGATGAAGTCGGTGTTGAGGTACGGGATCAGCTGGTGCCCGTCCGTCGTGGTGAAGGTGCCGCGGCCGAGACCGGTACCGCCGAAGTGGCCGTTCGCGATCGAGTAGAACGACTTCACGAGCTGGAGGCTCTGACACTCCTGGCGGACGTGAAGGTGCCCGTCGAGCGGGCAGAAGACCTTCGCCGTCGTCCAGGGGTGCAGCCAGATCGTGACCCGGTCGCGCACGTGTGCCGAGATGTGGTAGACGCCCGCCGCGCCGACTGCGAAAAGCGCGAGGCCGGCGGCGACGTAGGCAAGCCGCCCGGTCGCGACGTACAGCATCGCGAGGAAGACCGCGAAGTAGAGGAGGCCGCTGCCGAGGTCGTTCGTCTCGACGAGAACCAGCATCGCGCCGCCCCAGATCAGGAGCAGTGGACCGAGGTCCTTCGGTCGGCCCTGCGCCAGCAGCTCCCGCTTCTCGCGCAGGTAGCCCGCGAGGAAGACGATGAGCATGATCTTCGCGATCTCCCCCGGCTGGAACTGGATCGGGCCGAAGCGCACCCAGAGTCGAGCCCCGTTCACCGTCGTGCCTATGCCGGGCAGCGCCGGCAGCACGAGCAGGCCGATGGCCGAGACGCCGAGCAGGTACTTGTAGTTCTCGAGCCGCCGGTAGTCCGACCGCAGCGCGAAGAGGGTCACGCCGAAGAGGGCGACGCCGAAGACGACCCACATCCCCTGCCGGAACGCGTCGCGCTGGCCGAGGTTGTAGATCTCCGTGACCCCCACGGCGCTCAGCAGGCCGGCAATGGGCAGGAGATACGGGTCGGCCGAGCGCACGTAGAGGCGCGCGACGACGTGGGCGAACAGGTAGAGCGCGAAGAAGATCGCGGCGTAGGAGAGCGACCCGGTCGAGACCTCCGCCTTCTTCGCGATGTAGACGCTCGCGAAGCCCATGCCGGTCAGGACCCCGACGACGACGAGGCTCAGGAGCTCCCGGTTGCGCAGGGAAAGCCGACCCTCCTCGGCTGCTGCCGCGGGCGAGCTCACCTGACGACCTGCTGCTCGTAGGCCTCGAGCGTCGCCCGCGCCGAGCCGTTGCTTCGGAGATGGTGGTCGAACAGGCGCCTCCGCTCGGCCCGCGTCAACTGCGCCGCGAGCAGTGGGCTCACGTAGACGGCCCGGTAGAGCCGGATCCCATGCGTGATGTCGTAGGGAAGGCCCTGGTAGACGGCGACGTGCCCGCCCTTGTCGGCGCCGATGAAGTGCGCGCGCGAGAGGCCCCAGATTCCTGCGACTGCGGCGGCGGCGAGCACGAGGAGCGCTACGAGCACGAGCAGCGCGCCACGGCGACGCCGGCGAGCGGGAGCGGGAGTGGGCGCGGAAGCGGGCGAGGCGGCAGGCACTCCGTCGAGCGCCGGAACCCCGTCGGACTCGGTCAAGGTGTCCGCGTCGACCTCGTCCCGCGCATCTTCGTCCCGAAGCCTCGGCATGACGTTCTCGACCGTGGCCCCCGAGTCTTCCGCGCCCGCGATCTCGAACGCGACGACCGTGATGTTGTCCTGGCCACCGCCCCGGTTTGCCGCCCGAACGAGTGCCTTGGCCGCAGCGTCCAGATCGCTGCGATTGTCTTGCACGATCTCCAGGATCTCGGCGTCCCTGACCATGTCGGTCAGTCCGTCTGTTGCGAGCAGGAAGACATCGCCCGAGCGTGCCTCGACCAAGAAAATGTCCACGTCGACGTCGGGATCGGTCCCGACCGCCCGCGTGATCACCGAGCGCTGCGGGTGCGACTCCGCCTCCTCCGGTGAGAGCTCGCCGTCCCGCATCAGCTCGGCGACGAGGGAGTGATCCTCCGTGACCTGGTCGAGCCGCCCGTTGCGAACGAGGTATGCGCGCGAGTCGCCGACGTGGCCGATCGAGACGCGGCCGTTCTCGACCAGAGCCACGGTCATCGTCGTACTCATCCCCGATACCGCTTCGTCCTGACTCGAGCGGACGTAGACCCGCCGGTTCGCCTCCTGGATCAGTTCGACGACGCGCTCCTCGGCCGGCAGTGCGCTGGAGGCCGGCTCCTCACGCAGCGCGGCGGCCGCGAGGCGTGACGCGAGCTCACCGGCCTGTGCGCCGCCGACTCCGTCGGCGACCGCGAAGAGCGGCGGCTTGCAGACGTAGGAGTCCTCGTTGTTCCGCCGCCTGCGCCCGGTGTCCGAGACCCCCGCGACTCGTCCCAGCCTCATCGGTCGAACCGAAGCTCGGTCTCGCCGATCCGTACGATGTCGCCCTTCGCGAGCCTGCGCGCGCGTGTCACCTTCGCCCCGTTCACGAAGGTGCCATTCGTCGAGCCGGCGTCCTCGATCCAGACGCCGTCGCGGCGTGGCTGAAAGCGTGCGTGCCGGGCCGAGACGAAGCCGTCCTCCACGAGCTCTATGTCGTTCTCGGAGCTGCGCCCGACGGTGAGCGGCGTAGCGTTCAGGAGCTCCTCGCGTCCGGGCGCGAGTGTCGGGCTCCGCGTCACGACGAGGCGCCCGGACCGGCCCTCCGCCGGCCGGCGGCCCGGCTGGTGGGGTGCAAGCACGAAACTCTCCTGCGGGAGGCGAACGTCCCGGCTCGCGGTTCGCACGATTCGCCAGATGAAGAGGTAGAGGACAACGAGAAAGGCGATCTTGAGTACGAGCAGGGCTTCTTCGACCGAAACGGAGCTCATGGCGCAGCCTCTCGACTCATGCCTCGACCCCGTCTCGGAACGACCGTGCCATTCGTGTCGGTCATTCGGGCACTTCCCGGTTGAACGACAGCTCGCTCGCCCCGATCACGACGGTGTCACCCGGGTGGAGCTTCGCGCGCTTCAGCTTGCGCCCGTTCACCTCCATCCCGTTCGTCGAATCCAGATCGACCAGCCAGTAGGTCGCGCCTTCCTGGCGTACCTCCGCATGGCGCCGCGAGACATTTGGATCGGAGAGCTGGATGTCGCAGTCCTTCGAGCGTCCGATCACCGCGCGCCGCTTGTTCAGCTCGTGCGTGGTTCCGTCGACGCTCAGCGTCACGACCTCACGCTCCATCCCGAGCTCCTCGGGCGACACGGCCTCGGTCGCCGCCGGCTTCGGCTTGTAGATCATCGTGGCGCCGGGCTCCACCTCGGAGCGCGGCTCGTCGGGCTCTCGTTCCGGGCGCTCCGTGCGCACCATCCGCGTTGCGATCCCGAATTCGCCTTTGGAGAGATCGGCATCGTCGTGGAGCACGACCTTCGGCGACGAGAGAATCGCGTAGCTCTCCCGCCGCGCGTGCTCTGAGAGGTACTCCTCGAGCTCGCCGATCAGCGAGTCCTCGTAGCCCGAGAACTGCTCGCGATCAGCCGGCGAGAGGTAGACGCTGTACTCGTTCGGTACGTAGACGCGCGACACCGAGACCGTCTTGTGGTCGTCCATCTCGTTGGCCAGCTTGCGTGCGAGCTCGACCGGCTGGACGTGCGTCCGAAAGGCGCGGCCGAAGACACCCTCAAACAGGCCCTCGATCTTCTGCTCGATGTTGCGAAGGACGCTCATACAGGGCGTTTTCCCCTCTGCGTCCGAGTGTAACGCCGGAGGCCTACGGCCCTGCCAGAAGATCCCGCCGCTCCGCCTCGAGCGCGAGCCCCGTCAGGAGGCCCGCCACGGCCAGCGGGAGGCCTGCGACGTGCGGTGTGGGGAGCAGCGCGGCGAGGGTGAGGGCGCCCCCCGCGAGGACGCTTGCCCAGAGCGCGCGCCGGCGCAGGAAGGGCAGGGCGGCCGCCACCGCGCCGACCGCGAGCGCTTTGCAGGCGAAGGCGGGATGCTGGGCCGCAGCATGCAGCAGAGCCGACACGGCGGTGAGCGGATCTCTGGTCGCATGAAGGGCGAGGCGGTCAGGCGACGCCTCGCCGGTCAACGGCAGCGAACCACCGTGGAAGGCGCTCACCAGGGCGCTCGCGACGACGGCTGTCGTCCCGAGCGCGAACCGTCGCGCCATGCTCCCGACGCGCAGCAGCACGATCGGAACGAGCCCGATCGCTAGCACGGCGCCGAGGAGCGGCCCGACCGCGAAGGCCGGTCCCGAGCGGGGATCCCGGAAGAAGAGACCAAGCCAGGCTGCCGCGACGAGCCCGTACACGATCGCGAGCCCGGCGGAGACGTTTCCGAGCGGAAAGAAGGAAACCGCGAGGGCGAATGCGAGAGCGGCGCGAGGCGTGACAAGCGCGAGGGCTGCGGCGCAGGCGGCGAGGAGAGCCGGCCAGCCCGTGGGATAGAACGGCAGCACGGAGGCGCCGAAGCCGGTGATGATCGCCACGAGGAAGGAGGGTGCGAGCCGCGCGGCGACCGGGCGGAAAGGCACCGTGCCAGCCAGCCGGGTGACGTCGATCCGCCAGGGGGCTGCCATGTCGCGCGGCTGGGCGCGCTGCCTTGGCTGGCGCAGCGCCCGGGCGAGACCGATAGCCGTTGGCCGACGGCCGGGGTCGCGCGCGAGCGCCCGATCGACCGCCGCGATGATTCGCCGCGGCAGGTCGGGGCGGGCCGTCGCCAGGGACGGTGCCCCGGACGCGATCCGCGTGGCCGTCTCGACGAGCGAGCCTCCGGCGAAGGGGTGCCGTCCGGCTAGCGCTTCCCAGAGCATCACGCCGACCGACCAAACGTCGCTTGCGGCAGAGCCGGAATCGCCCTTGAGCCGCTCGGGTGCGATGTACGCAAGCGTGCCCGGCACGTCGCCGGTGGCGGTCAAAGCGTCCGCGTCCGCAAGCTGCGCGAGGCCGAAGTCGAGTATTCGCACGGAGACCCCGGGTCCGTCCGCAAGCAGGACGTTCGCCGGCTTCACGTCGCGATGGACGATTCCCTGCGCGTGGGCGTGAGCGAGCCCGTCCAGAATTTGCGCCGCGGCTTCGACAGCCGCCGGCTCGTGCAGCTCGCCGCGACGCATCGCCTCCCGGAGGGTCCGCCCGGGCACGTATTCGTAGGCGATATAGACGTGGCCGTCGTCGCTCGCGAGCTCGAACGCTCGTTGACAGCGCTCGTGGCGAAGTCGTGCCGCTGCCGCTGCCTCTCGCTCCGCTCGAGGTCCCGCCCTCCCTTCGCGCGCCACGATCTTGAGCGCGACCTCGCGGTTGCCGACCTCGTCGTGGGCGAGCCAGACGGAGCCCGATCCGCCGCTTCCGAGCGGGCGCAGCGGCCGATAACGGTCGAGCACGCGCCCATGCGAGGAGAGAGCGTCTGCGGCGACCGCCATTGACCCGTCCTGTTTGCCGCCGGCCGGCGAAATCCTCCGTGCGAGGGGAACATGGAAGCGTGCCTCCAGTTGGTCGGACGTTCCGAGCACGTGCAACCGCTGCTCTCGTGAGACCCGGTCCGCCAGCGCCGGCCGAGTAAGGCGATACAGTGAGCGCGCCGCCTGCCCCTTGAGGACGACGTGAGCGATAAAGAGATCGAGTTCGATTTTTTCGAGGAGCCGTCGACGCGGGAGTCGGCTGCCGTCGAGCGCCCGGCGGCGCGCCGCGGTCCGCGGCGGCCGGCCGGGCCGCCGTCGGGCATCACGCCCCTCCTCCGGCTCGTCGGGCTGATCGCGTTCGCGATCCTGCTCGTCGTCCTGCTCGTCTTTTGGGTCCAGAGCTGCCGGGGGGCGAGCAAGAAGAGCACGTACTCGAGCTACATGGATCGCGCGAGCAGCGTGGCCGCCGACTCGGCCAGCGTCGGAAACCAGCTGAACACGCTCCTGACGACCAGGGGGCTGAAGCAGGCCGATCTCCAGACCAGGCTCAACGGGCTCGCCCAGCAGCAGCAGCAGATCGTGAACACCGCCGAGTCGATCGACCCACCGGGGCGCCTGCGCTCGCAACACCAGGATCTCGTCGAGGCGCTGCAGTTCCGCGTCAGCGGGCTGCGCGGACTCGCGGACGCCTTCCGGCGCACCTCGACGCTCAAGGATGCCGACACGGCGGGCAGGCTGCTGGCTGCCCAGGCGAAGCGGCTCGACACGAGCGACGTCGTCTGGGACGATCGCTTCAAGGACCCGTCGAAGGGAGTACTCCGCTCGCAGAACATCGGCGGCGTGCGCGTGCCCGACTCGAACTTCGTCAAGAACCCGGACCTTGCGACTTCGGACTCCATGAAGGCGGTATGGGAGCGGATCCGCGGATCGGCCGTGGCGAAACCGACGTCCGGAGGAGTGCATGGAACGGGTATCGAGTCGGTGAAGGTTCTCCCCTCGGGCCAGGAGCTGACGACGGACTCCTCGACGACGATCGTGGTGAAGCCCGAGCTGGCGTTCGAGGTCGCCGTGAAGAACTCCGGCGACTCGCAGGAGGTCTCGATCCCGGTCACGCTGACCATCCAGAAGACGCCGAGGGCGATCGTCCGCTCCGAGAAGATCGACTTCATCAATCCGGGGGAGATCAAGACGGTCACCTTCCGCAATCTCGGCCAGCCGCCTTTCGGCAACAAGACGTCGGTTGCGATCGACGTCAAGCCGGTACCGAACGAGAAGAGCAAGACGAACAACTCGGCCCAGTACCCCGTCTTCTTCTCGTTTACGAACCCGTAGGCGCGCATGTCTACGATGGCGCTCGGGATGAGCCTCTCCGCGTCGACCGCCGGCTGGGTCGCGCTCGCCGCTGTCGCCGTCGCCGTCCTGGCGCTCGCCGCGCTCGTCCTTCTCTGGCGTGAGCTGCGGCGGGTTCGTGCCGGCCAGCTCGTCCTGCTCGGCGGAGGGAAGGGAGACCTCGTCGACTTCGCGGTCTCGCTCCAGGGGCGGATCGACGACCTGCACCGCGCGGTCGACGAGGTCGCAGCCGGACTGGCCCGCGTCGACCGTCGCGTCGACGACTGCCTCACGAACACGTCGATTGTCCGCTACGACGCATACACGGACACGGGCGGACACCAGTCCGCGTCCCTGGCGTTTCTCGACGCCGCACGCTCGGGCATCGTGGTGAGCGCGATCCAGGGGCGGGACTACGCCCGCATCTACATGAAGGAGCTCGATCGGGGCAAGCCTTCGGTCGCCCTGTCGCCCGAGGAGCAGGAGGCCGTGGAACGAGCGATGGCGAGATAGCCGGGGATCCGGGTCCGCCCCAGGGGCAGCGGTCGACGTCGGAGGCCCGATTGCTAAATTCCCGCTAGGTGGAGCAGGTTCTCGTCCTGAACGCGAGCTACGAGCCGCTGAACGTCTGTTCGGTTCGGCGCGCCCACGTGCTCGTGTTCAAGGGCAAGGCCGAGGTGATCGAGCAGCTTGCCCGGCCCCTCCGCTCGGCAACCGACACGTTTGCCTGGCCCCACGTGATCCGGCTCGTCACCTACGTCCGCGTCGCGCGCGTCGCCCAGCGGAAGATCTCACGCCGTGCGCTCTTCGCCCGTGACGGCTGGCGTTGTGTTTACTGCGGCGAGGGCGGCCGTCTCACACTCGACCACGTCGTTCCGCGGAGCCGCGGCGGAAGCTCGGCCTGGGAGAACGTGGTCACCTCGTGCGCACCTTGCAACCTCCGCAAAGGCAATCGGCTGCTCGACGAGGTTGCGATGACGCTCAGCTCACCGCCGCGACCGCCGACGCCCGTCCTCTTCATCAAGCTGGCAGCGCCGACGATTCCGACGGGCTGGCGCCCCTACCTCTCACGGCTCGAGCGGGCCGCGGCCGCGTAGGATGAACGCCCAACGGCCCCAGCTCCTCGCTCTCGTCACGGTCGTGCTGGCCGTCGTGGCGCTACCCGCCTCCGCGGCCTCGCCCGGCGGCGACAACCGCATCACCGTCAGCGCCCAGGGATCGGTTCGGACGGTTCCGGACAAGAGCGACTGGACCTTCGGCGTCCTCACCACGGGGAAGAGCGCCAAGGCGACGCTCGGAGCGAATTCCACCGCGACCGGCAAGGTCATCGCAGCCGTCAAGCGCGCGGGCGTACCCGACGCGGACCTGACGACCGAGCAAGTCTCGCTCTCGCCGAGGTCCGACAACGGGGGGATCACGGGTTACGCCGCCTCGAACAGCATTCACGTCACTCTGGCCGTCGCGCGTGCGGGAGGCGTCATCGACGCCGCGGTAACGGCCGGGGCAAACCAGGTCTACGGTCCCGGACTGTCCCGGGCCGAGAGCGACAAGCTCTACGACCACGCGCTGGCAGCCGCACTCGATCGTGCGCGCGAGAAGGCACAGGCGCTCGCGGAGCGGGCCGGCCTCGTCCTCGGCCCCCCGGTCGCGATCTCCGAGCTCGGCGCGCCCGTCTCGTACGGGGACTCCGCCGCCGCCGGCGTTCCGGCCTCCGTGACCTCGGCCTCTCCACCCCCGATTCAGCCCGGAACGCGCGAGGTGACCGCCACGATCACCGTCACCTTCGCGACCTCGTAGGCGCCGCCCCGACCTCGATCGGGAGGCCGCGCGCCGACCAGTCGCTGTACGAGCCTGGATACAGCCTCGCGTCGGGTCGGCCCGCCCGGGCCAGGGCGAGCAGGTCTGCACACGCGGTGACCCCCGAGCCGCAGTAGACGACGATCTCCCGGGCGGCGAGCACGTCGTCCGGCAGTTCGGCCGGCGTCGTGTACGGGAGGTTGCGCGAGCCGGGGATACGGCCGGGCGGCCGGTCGATCGGGTTCGCCTCGCCCCGAAAGCGGGCCGGCTGGCGGGCGTCGAGCACGATCAGCCCCTCCTCGCCGAGCAGGCCGGCAAGCTCGCCTGCCTCCACCGTGTCATCCGTGCGCTCGTGCGGCTCGAAGGATGCCGGCTCGATCGTCTCCGCGCTTGAGCGCACAGGCCCGAGCCAGGCTTCGAGCCCGCCCGCCAGGACGGCCGCGTGCTCGTGCCCGAAGTGACGGAGGAGCCACCAGAGCCGCTCCGCCCCACCCATGTTGCCGTAGGCGACGACGAAGACACCGGTGCCGATGCCGGCCCTGCCGGCCGCGAGAGCGAAGCGACCAGCACCGGGCAGCGGGTGGCGACCAGCGTTCTCGACCGACAGATCCGAGAGGTCCGCATCGACGTCGAGAAACGACGCGCCGGGAATGTGGCCCGCCTGGTAGAGCTCACGGCCGCGTGCCGGGTCGGCGATGTCCCAGCGGCAGTCGACGAACTGGTAGCGCACGGCAGTCGAGGTCAGCGCCCTACGGGCCAGTGCTCGACGGAGAGCTCGGCCATCGGAAAATCGTCGGGATTCCCCGTTGCAAGGCGAGCGCCCATGCCCACCGCAGCGGCTGCGATGAGGCAGTCGGCCTGGCTGAGGGTCGTTCCGCGCGTGGCAAAGTCCCGTCGCCAACGCCCGGCCAGCTCGCCTTCACGGCGCTCGATCGGTGCGAGTCGAAGCCCCGCCAGCAGCCTCCGGATCGTCGCTTCCTCGGCGGGCCGGGCGCCTCGCCAGATCTCCTCGACGTTGATGGCGGAGACGTAGGGAGGCCGATCGGTCCGGCTCAGCTGACCAATCCGGTCGGCTGCCGGGCGGCCGCGTAGAGCGTCGATCAGAACCGTCGTGTCCAGTAGGAGCATGAGTCACGTCGAGAAGCCGGTTTCATCCGACACGGCGGACGTCGCCTTGACGCTGAGCACGAACCCAAGCAGCTGGATTTGCATCCCACTCGTGGTCCTCTTCGATCGATCCGAGTGAGGCCAGGATCCCGTCCCAACGCTGCTGATCCTGGAGCGCCTGCCGAATGATTTGCGCGACGAGAGCACTTCGCCCGCGTGCGCCGGCGCGCCGATCGAGCGCGGCTACGAGCTCGTCGTCGAGATTTATGTGCACTCGCACGCACAAACTATAGCACACAACAGGAGAAGCCTTGCCAGGAGCCCACCGGAGCATTTGAGCTTCGCGGACCGTCCTGCTAGGGTGACGGGCGCGATGTTGCTCCTCGGCTGAGTCTCGACGGCACCGCGCGCCCCACCTGCGGGCGCGGCTTCTCGGTGTGCCCGTACTCACCCGATTTCTTCGAAGGAGCAACCGCATGACCCAGACTGCTGAACCGATTACGTCCCGCGCCGCGTCGCGCGTGCCCGACGGCGTGCCCGCCGTCGAGGTCGTCGACCTGCGCAAGGAGTTCATCCGCCGCGACAAGCGCAAAGGGCGTCTGAGCCGCTTCAAGCGCCGCCGCCGCGTGCCCGCTCTCAAGGGCGTCTCGTTTCGCATGGAGCGCGGGGAGACCGTCGCCATCCTGGGCCAGAACGGCTCGGGGAAGTCGACGCTCGTCCGGCTGCTGGCAACGCTGCTCCTGCACGACGGCGGCAGCGCCCGGGTATTCGGACACGACGTCTTCGCGGACCCGCGCGCGGTGAAGCGCCTCGTCAATCGGGTCTCGGTGGAGGCATCGTTCTTCAAGAAGATGTCGTCCTCCGAGAACCTGAGCTACGCGGCCCGCTTCTACGGCATTCCGCCGTCGCAGACCCGGGACAGGGTTCCCGAGCTCCTGGAGCGCGTCGGGTTCCCCTCCAAGCGGCGCTCGGAGCCGATGGAGGCGCTTTCGCGCGGCATGCAGCAGAAGGTCTCGCTCGCGCGCGCCCTTCTGACGTCACCGGTCGTTCTGCTGCTGGACGAGCCGACGACGGGCCTCGATCCCCGCTCCAAGCTCGAGGTGCAGGACTTCATCCGCGAGATCCGGCAGACGCACGACTCGACGATCCTGCTCTGTACGCACGATCTCGCGGAGGCGGAGGCGCTCTCCGAGCGCATCGGCATCCTCGACCGCGGTCAGCTTCTCTGCCTGGAACCGGCCGACGAGCTCAAGCGCCGCTACAACTCGGCGACGCTCGAGGAAGCGTTCTTCGCGGCTACTGGTCGCTCGTTCGAGGAAGAGCAGGGCGACGACGAAGGCGAAGAGCAGACGGAAGGAGGCGAGAGCTGATGACCGGCGCCGCAGCAACGCTTCGCCACGAGCTGATCGGGCTCAGCGGGGTGATCGAGCGGAACGCGTATCTCGTCAAGCGCTACGCGTGGTGGGAGCTCGCCTTCTTCCTCTGGTCGCTCGCCAACACGCTGTCCATCATCTTCATCGCGAAGGGCGTCCAGCATGCGGGCGGTCGGATCGACGTGAACAGGCTGACCGCGACGCTGCTGATCGGCGCGGTCATCTGGTCCTACCTCGGGATCGTCTTCGAGCTCTTGATCGAGACGGTCGCCTGGGAGCGCTGGGAGGGCACGATCGAATACACGTTCATGTCTCCGCTCGCGCGACCGGTTCACCTCTTCGGGACGGGCTTCTTCGCGGTCCTCTACGGCCTCGTTCGCAGTGCGCTCCTCTTCGGCGCGATCACGCTCTTCTTCGACGTCAACTTCCCGGTTGCGAACTTCTTCGCGGCGATGGTCGTGCTCTCGATCGCGTCGGTGTCCTTCATCGGGATCGGGATCATGACCGCAGTCCTGCCGCTGATCTCTCCCGAGAAGGGCATGCAGATGGGTTACATCGCCCAGGGAACCCTGCTCGTGATCTCGGGCGTCTACTACAGCGTGGACGTGCTTCCGGGCTGGATGCAGTGGCTTTCGGTCGTCTCCCCGGCGACGTACACCCTGCGCGGCATGCGCGAGGCCTTGCTGGACGGCGGGGGCATGGGGGCGATGTGGGATGAGATCTGGCCGCTCGTCATCATCGGCGTCGTCTCGATCCCGCTTGGGCTCGAGGTCTTCCGCCGCGGCGAGCTGCACGCGAAGCGCCACGGGAAGCTCAAGCGGTCGGGATGATCACAGTTCGTCCCGTCGAGAACGACACCGATCTCCAGGCGTGGGTCGCGGTCAAGTGCGCCGTGATGCCGGACGAGCCGGTGACGGCCGAGCAACTGCGCCGCTCGCCGGCCCACGACCGGCTGCTCATGCTGGCTGAGCTGGACGGCGAGCTCGCCGCCTGCGGTATTGCGGACCGCTCGGACGACCCGAGACGCGGCTTCGTCGCTCCGCGGGTCCTGCCCGGGCTCCGCCGCCGCGGCGTCGGCACCGCGCTGCTCGAGCCGCTCCTCTCTCACGTGGCACGGCTAGGGCTGCGAACGGTGGGGGCTCATGTCGACGGCCGCGACCCCGGCTCTCTCGCTTTCGCGGAGCGCTTCGGCTTCCGGGAGGTAGATCGGGAGGTCGAGCAGGTGCGCGAGATCGGCAGCGAGCCGCTGCCGGAGCCCTTGCCGGGCGTGGAGGTGGTCAGCGTGGCCGAGCGCCCCTTGCTGCTGGAGGCCGCGTACGACCTGGCCGTCGAGGCATACGCCGACTTCGCCGTGACGGGAGCGATCCAGATCTCGCTCGAGCAGTGGCTCGCGGACGAGGCGACGCGGCCGGAAGGCTCGTTCGTCGCGCTGGCGGCCGGCGAGATTGTGGGCTATGCGGGACTGATGGAGCACGGCGACCTCGCCGACGCCGCGGAGCACGGCCTGACGGCGGTGAGGCGCGCCTGGCGCCGCCGCGGCATCGCGACGCTGCTCAAGCGGACCCAACTCGCCTGGGCCGAGGGCAACGGCGTGTGTCGGCTCGTCACGTGGACGCAGCGAGGCAACGAGGCGATGCGCGCGCTCAACGAGCGGCTCGGCTACGAGATCGTCACCGAGTCGCTCACCATGCGGGCGACTCTGCCGGTGGACAGAGCTCCCTGACCTGCCACCAGATGCTGCTAGGCTCGGCGCCGCAGTGCCAGCCACGACCTAGATAGCAGGTTTGGCGAGGGATCCGGCGCCGGATCCCTGAGCGCCGGCCTGCTCCGTTTCTGGGTTCTGTAGCTCTCACGTGACTGGAGCATGCAAGAGATGAGAAAGCCGTCCGCGTACCCGTACTTCCTCTTCCTCGAGGGGGCGCTCTCGCTTGCCCCCTTCCTCGTAGTCGCCCTCTACTTCGTCAAGACGGTCGGCCTCGACCCGCTCCAGCTCGTGCTCGTCGGCACTGTGATGGAGGCTGCGGTTCTCGTCAGCGAGGTGCCCACCGGGGTCATCGCCGACACGTTCGGCCGCAGGCGGTCGATGCTGATCTCGTGGTCGGTCCAGGGCGCGGCGATCGTGCTCGTCGGCGCGGTGCCGCAGTTCTGGGCCGCGCTTGCCGGCTGGGCGCTCTGGGGGTTCGGCTACACGTTCATGAGCGGCGCGTACGAGGCTTGGATCACCGACGAGGTCGGAGCCGACAAGGTGGGACCCGTGTTCGCTCGGGGCGTGCGGGTCAGCTACGCCAGCGCCCTGGTCGGAATGCCGCTGTTCATCGGGATCGCGACGGCGACGAGTCTGCAGCTCGCTGTGATCGTGAACGGCGCGGTGACGATCGCCGTCGCGGTCGTGTCGCTGGCGCTGATGCCGGAGATGGAGTTCCGGCCGGCGCCGCGAGAGGACGGCGTCAGGCGTCGCCGGGCGATGGTGGCGACGGCGGTTGCGGGAGCGCGGCTCGTCCGGGCCCGCCCCGTTCTGCTCCTGCTTTCCTGCACGGCTTTCTTCGCCGGTGCACACACGGAGGGGTTCGACCGGCTCAAGGAGGCGTACTTCGTCCGGGTGATCGGCCTGCCGGCCTTCGGCGGACTGAGCGAGCTGTGGTGGTTCTCGCTCCTCGGCAGCGGTGGCCTCGTTCTGGGCCTCGTGGCATCGGGTCTGATTGCCAAGCGGCTCACGGCCGTCTCGCAGGCGGGCATGACGCGCGCACTCTTCGCGATCAGCGCGCTTCAGATCGTCACCCTGGTGGCATTCGGTCTGGCGACCGGATTTGCCGTCGCCGTGGCAGCGTACTGGGCGGCGGGGCTCGCGCGCTCGTTCGTCTACCCGGTCTACATGACCTGGCTCAACCAGTCGATCGAGGATTCCAGCGTGCGCGCGACCGTGATCTCGATCAGCGGTCAGGCAGACGC
Source organism: Gaiellales bacterium (assembly GCA_038253945.1). Classification (GTDB taxonomy): domain Bacteria; phylum Actinomycetota; class Thermoleophilia; order Gaiellales; family Gaiellaceae; genus JBBRYW01. The sequence continues at coordinate 24,974 of JBBSGR010000001.1, read as the reverse complement.
TCTCGGCCAGGTGGCGGGCGGGCCCGGCGTGGGTGCGATCGGCTCGAGCTTCGGCATCCGCGCTGCCCTCGTTGCATCGGGGCTCGTGCTCACGCCGGCGCTCGCGCTCTACGGCCGGGCGATGCGGAACGGCGGCAAGGAGCCGGAGCTGATCGACCTGCCCCGGCCGGCCGAGGCGTAGCCCGGCCCACTCGCCCGGCTCCATCAGCCGGGCATGGTAGGCTGCCCGCGTCGGAGGCGACGAGGCCTCAGGCGCTGGTAGAGCGCCTGGGGTTTTTTGCGTTTCAAAGGGAGGGAGGACATGACGCAGGTGGAGATCGGTAACCGCGCGACATCCAGTGAAGAGGCCCGCAAGAACGTACTCGGGCGGGTCGAGCAGGAGGGCGTGCAGTTCGTCCTGCTGTGGTTCACGGACCTCGAGGGGCATCTCAAGAGCTTTGCCGTGACCCCGAGCGAGCTGGGCGATGCGCTCGACGACGGGATGGGATTCGACGGCTCGTCGATCACGGGCTTCAACGCGATCGAGGAGTCGGACATGGTCGCGATCCCCGACCCGGGCACGTTTCAGCTGATGCCGTGGAAGGAGGGGGAGACGAAGGTCGCCCGCATGATCTGCGACGTCGTCACCCCGGACGGACAGCCCTACGAGGGTGATCCCCGCTACGTGCTCCGCCGCGCGCTGGAGCGCATGCGCACGATGGGCTTCGAGACCTTCAACGTCGGCCCGGAGCTCGAGTACTTCCTGTTCCGCGACGACAAGGGCACAGAGACCCTCGACGAGGGCGGCTACTTCGCGATGACGACCCTGGACGCCGCCTCCGAGCTGCGGCAGGACACGGTTGGCGCGCTCGAGTCGATGGGGATCCCGATCGAGTACGTCCATCACGAGGTCGGGCCCTCGCAGCACGAGATCGACATGCGCTTCGCGGACGCGCTCTCGATGGCAGACCACACGATGACCTACCGGCTGATCGTCAAGGAGATCGCGAAGAAGGCCGGCTTCCACGCGACCTTCATGCCGAAGCCGATGTTCGGCGAGAACGGCTCGGGCATGCACACGCACCAGTCGCTGTTCACGGACGGCAACAACGCGTTCTTCGATCTCGAGGACAAGTGGCACCTCTCGGACGTCGGTAAGGCCTTCATCGCGGGGCAGCTTCACCACGCTCGCGAGATCGCGGCCGTATTCGCACAGTGGGTCAATTCCTACAAGCGGCTCGTGCCGGGCTACGAGGCGCCGGTCTACGTCGCCTGGTCGCAGCGCAACCGCTCCGCCCTGATCCGGATTCCGCTCTACAAGCCCGGCTCCGAAGGTGCGACCCGGGCGGAGATCCGCTGTCCAGATCCGGCCTGCAACCCCTACCTCACGTTCGCTTGCCTGCTGCAGGCCGGCCTGGAGGGGATCGAGCAGGGCTACGAGCTGCCGGACCCGATGGAGACGAACCTCTATCACTTGACACCCGAGCAGCGGCGCGAGCGCGGGATCGTGTCCCTCCCCGAGACGCTCGGCGAGGCGATCGACGAGCTGGCGCAGTCCGACCTGGCGCGGAAGGCGCTCGGGCCGCACATCTTCGACCGCTACGTCGCGATCAAGCGCGAGGAGTGGGACGACTATCGCGTCCAGCTCTCGCAGTGGGAGATGGACCGCTACCTCGCGGTTCTCTAGGGAATCGGGAAGGGCGGTCGGGGATCCGGCCGCCCTCTCGGCTCGCTATGCGGGCTTCGCCGTCATCGCCCACGGCGCGACCACGTAGGCGCACGACGAGCACGGCAGAGAGCAGCCCGGCCGCTCGCGCCAGCATTCCCCCGTCGCCTTGACGCCTCGAGCGGCGAACTCCGAGCTAGGCGAGCAGCGTGGCGATGACGAGAAGAGCGGCCCCCGGGCTCGGCCGTGAGGAAGCCGATCCCGACCCGCGGCCGCCTACACTTTCTTCGTGGAGGCCCCTGAACGGCATCTGCGTCTCCTGACCGAGACGATCGCCGCCGTCAACTCGACGCTCGATCTCGAGGAGGTCCTCGACCTCGTCGCGCGCAAGGTGGCGGAGGCGCTCGAGGCCGACGCCTGCTTCGTCTACCTCTACGACGAGCGTGCCGACGAGCTGATTCTGCGTGCGACCCACGGCACCCGAGTCGAAGCGATGACGAGTCGGCCGCGCATGCGGCCTGGCCAGGGCATCACCGGATCGGCAGCGGCTGAGCGGGCGCCGATCATGCTGCCGGGCAAGGCCCACCTCGATCCGCGGTACCAGGCGTTTCCGAACCTGCCCGAGGACGAGTACGAATCGATTCTCGCCGTTCCGATCCTGGCGAGGGAGAAGCTCGCCGGAGCTCTGAACATCAGGACCCGCCGGCCACGGGCATTCACGGATGCCGAGATCGAGCTCCTGCTCGCGATCGCGGCGCAGGTGGCGCAGACGATCGAGCACGCGAAGCTGTACGCGGAGGCCCAGCGGCGGGTCGGCGAGCTGGAGGCGCTCGCGCGTATCTCGGAGGCGGTCTCCGAGTCGCTCTACCTCGAGGAATCGCTTGCCGCGATCGTCGAGACCACGCTGCAGGCAGTCGACGCGACAGGAGCCGCACTGGTGCTCGAGGACGGCAACATCGCATGGCCCGAGGGCCGGCCGGGGGCGTTCGCCGTTCGTACCCCGCTTCGGTGGAAGCGACGGCAGATCGGCGAGCTCGTGTGCGACCGGGACACACCGTTCACCGACGACGAGCGCGCGCTGCTCGGCTCGATCGCTCATCACGCGGCGGTCGCGCTCGAGCACGGCCGCGCGGTCATGCGCGGCGTCCTGGCTCAAGAGATCCACCACAGGGTGAAGAACAACCTGCAGACCGTCGCATCGCTGCTTCGCCTGCAGGCGCGCGACTCCGGCGGTGACCCACGAAAGGCGCTCGAGGACTCGGTCAACCGCATTCTGGCGATCGCTGCCGTGCACGAGGAGTTGACGGAGCGGCGGGACGAGGACGTCGAGCTCGACGAGCTGCTGGAGCGGCTGCGCGCAAACCTCGTCCAGAGCCTCGCGGGCGGCAAGCGAGTCGACGCGGAGCTCGAGAAGATCTCGCTCACGGGTGACCGTGCTACCGCGCTTGCCCTCGTCTTCAGCGAGCTCTTTCAGAACGCGCTCGAGCACGGTGGCTCGTCGGTGCGCGTCGAGCTCGCGCGGCGCAACGGGGAGGTCGTGCTCACGATCGCCGACGACGGCGCGGGCATGACCGAGCACGGCTCGGGAACCGGCCTCTCGATCGTTCGCGCGCTCGTCCGGGACGAGTTACGCGGCACGCTGGCGCTTCGGAGCAACGGCGGCCTGCGCGCAGAGGTCGTGTTTCCCGCCTGATCGGCATGAAGGAGGTCAGATGACCCAGCAGCCCTCCGCGCCGACCCGAGCGGCAACCCCGCACCTGAGCCAGCTATACCCTCCTCACGTGGCCCTGCGGGTGCTGATCGCCGAGGACGAGACGATCATCCGTCTCGACCTGCGCGACCTGCTCGAGCGGGCCGGGCTCCAGGTGTGCGCCGAGGCGCGCGACGGGCTGGAAGCCGTCGAGCTCGCCCGCTCCGAGCAACCCGACGTCGCGGTGCTCGACGTCAAGATGCCGCGGCTCGACGGAATCGAGGCCGCACGCCGCATCCTGGACGAGCGGCCGATCCCGATCGTGATGCTGACCGCCTACGGCCAGGAGGAGCTCGTGTCGCGGGCAGTCGAGGCGGGCGTCTACGGGTATCTCGTCAAGCCGTTCCGTGAGGGCGATCTCCTTCCTGCGATTCAGACGGCGACGGCGCGGCACGAGGAGCTCTCCGCTCTGCGCCGGGAGGCCGATTCGCTCGCCGACGCGCTCGCGGCCCGGAAGGCGATCGAGCGTGCGAAGGGCCTCCTGATGGAGAAGGAGCGCCTCACCGAGCAGCAGGCCTTCGAGCGGCTCCGGCGGGCGAGCCAGGTGTCCGGCAGGCCGCTCCGCGTCGTTGCCGAGGCGGTCGTCGCGACCCTGAGCCGGGAGTGAGGGAAGACCCGGGACCGGGGCGGTCTCGTGCTGCCGGGCTCGCCGGGCTATCTTTGAGCGCATCGGCGCAACGTCCACGCCCACTCGGAAGCCGAGGCCGACGGTCCCCGGGAGCGCTCCCGGCGATGCCTGGCGCGTCACCGTCCTGAACGACAACCACAACACCTTCCAGGGGGTCGCCTTCGCGCTCGCGAGCGTCCTGCCGGGAATCTCGTTCGAGCGCGGTCTCAAACTGGCGGACACGATCCACGAGACAGGCCGGGCAGTCGTGTGGTCGGGGCACCGCGAGGCCGCTGAGCTCTACTGGGGCCAGCTGCGGGGCCACGGCCTGACGATGGCGCCGCTCGAGCACTGACGATCCACCGCCGCACTGCGGTCGCAGTACCGCGCCCTGCTTCATGAGCAGCGGGCAGCCGGGTTTCGGCAGCTCTGGGCGCGTAAATCAGGTGTGCGCTCACACAGGCGCTCCGGCAGCACAGTGCGCAATCCCCTGGAGCGAGGTGGAGGACGTGCCCTCGGTTGTGACCCTGAAGCAGCCGGTGCAGCCGCTGCGTCTCGGCCGAGGCGACGATCGCGCGGCGCGGCTCCTCCGGCCGTGTGAGTTTGGGCGAACCCGGCAATTTCGGCTCTGCCCTTCAGTGACCGCCCGCACTCAGGCTGCAGAAGTCTGCTTGTCACGGCTCGACGGGGCGAGAGGCCCGACTCGCCCCTACAGACACCGAGCTCGAGACCGCGGCCGGCGTTCGCCGTGCCGCGATCGCCGAGCTCTCGCAGCGGCCGCTCAGCGGCCGTGGTGCGGCTGCGACACCTGGAAGCAGGCCACGTCGTACTGTGAGCCAGGGTTGTAGTGGCTCTGCGCGTTCATAAAGCCCGCGGTCTCGAACCCTGGCGGGCCCGCCGGCTGCTCCTCGCAGGACTGACTCGGCGGTCCCGTTCCGCTCGGGTTCGAAGCCGCGAGGCTCGGCCCGACCACGCCCAAAGCGAGCGCGCAGGACAACACGGCGGCGAATCGCTTCATTTCGCCCTCCTTCTCTTTGACGTCCTTAAGAGGTGCCTACGCGGCGGCGGTCCAAGCGGTTTTGTCGTCGCGGGAGGCCAAGGGCGCATTCCGGATGCTCCCCAGTGGGCGCGGCCCGTGGTCACCGGCGGGTACTTTCGAGGCACTCACGCCTCCCTTCGCTCGAGCGGCAACTGCCCACTTTCCAGCGAGTAGAGACTCAGCGCGTTCTCCCGCAGGATCGCGCGCCCGGCTTCCTCCGCGTCGCCATCGCCGAGCAGCTCGGGCAGCACGGCGGCAAGAGACTGACGCCACCACCTCGCCGCGAGGAAGTAGAGCTCGGGCGCGCGCGCGGCGTCCGACGCATAGAGAAGCTTCGAGAACGGCGCCAGCTCGAGCGCCTCCCGGATGGCCGCTCGCGGCCGGGCGACGTGGGGGATCGTCAGCGACAGGTCGAAGAACACGTTGCCGTAGACATGTGCAAGCCACCCGGCCTCGCGAACGTACGGGTAGCAGTGAAGCAGGACGAACGGCGTCTCGCGAAACCGCTCGACGACAGGCTTCAAGTAGCCGGGCTGGACGCGCGGCAGGAAGAGGTCGGAGTCGCCGAAGCCCGCGTGGATCTGAACCGGCAAGGGATCTCGCTCGTTCGCCTCGAGTGCGTCCCAGAGGGCCAGCTCGAGCAGCGGCTTCGCCTCGAGCCGCCCTCCGCGGGCGGCTGTCTCGAACGCCTCCTCCGCGGCGACCGGGTCCGGCGGGCCGATGTCGAGCCCGGTGCGGTAGGCAGCGATTGTCTTCAGCGCCGCGAAGCCGTGCTCGCGCGCGGTGCCCACGGTCTCGCGCACACACGCGCGGAGCTCGCCGAACGAGCCGGCCAGCGCCTCCTCGGCCACCCGCTCGATTCGCATCACGGGAAGCGAGCGGCAACCGGCGAGCTCACCCATGCGCCGCCAGTCGAGCCCTTGCTCCGGCGGCGGGTAGCCGTCGTCCACGAGCAGCAGGTCCGTCCCCGTCGCGCCGAGCAGGCCGGCCGCGTAGTCGTCGGGCGCAGTCGCGAGCCGCCGCTCGTACACGGCCCTCTCCGTCCCCTCGCAGCCGAGCTGGCCGGCCAGCTCGCGAATCGCCCGCCGGTAGGTCGCCGCGTTCGCGACGTGAGGCCACTGGCGCGGGTCGGGGCTCTCGGAGAAGAGGCCGCGAAACTCGTCCAGCGTCGCCGGCGGCTCGCCGAGGATCCCGTGCGCGTGGTGGTCGACGAGGCCGACCGCTTCGAGGGTTCGGAGGAGGCCAGCGTCCCGGGGCACTAGTACTTGAGGAAGTGACCCTGCTGCTCGAACTCCGGGTCGGCCGAGGAGTACGCGGCCCACTCGGAACGGCGAACGGCGAGGTACGACCGGGCGAGCACGGGCCCGAGGGCGTCCATGAGCACGCCGTCGCGCTCGAGCGCGTCGAGCGCCTCCTCCTGCGTCGCGGGCAGGCGGACGATGTCACGGGCGGCCCGCTCATCCTCCGGGATCGTCGCCGGGTCGACCTCGACCGGCTCTGGCGGCTCGATCCCGCGCTCGATCCCGTCGAGACCTGCGGCGATCAGGCCGCCGACCGCGAGGTACGGGTTGGAGGTCGCGTCGGCCGCCTTGAGCTCGGCGTTGGTGGAAGCCTCCTCCATGCCGGCGAAGAGCGACGGAACGCGGACGGGCGCCTCTCTGTTGTCGTGGCCCCAGCAGGTGTATGCACCGGCCCAGTACTGCGGCACGATCCGGTGGTACGAGTTGAAGCTCGGCGCTGTCAGCCCGCAGAGACCGGGCAGGTGCTCGAGCACGCCCGCGATGAACGAGCGCGCCTCCTGCGAGAGTCCGTCGGGAGCGGACGCGTCGTGGAACCGGTTCCGGCCGCCGCCGACATCCCAGAGCGAGAAGTGGATGTGACAGCCGTTGCCCGCCCCCTCCGGCCACGGCTTGGGCGCGAGGGAGGCGACGAGGCCGTGCTGGGCGGCCACGCCGCGGATCGTCTCGCGCACGAAGATCTGCCCGTCAGCGGCGTCGAGCGCGGGCGCGTGAGCTGTCGAGATCTCCTGCTGGCCGTGTCCGAGCTCCGCGTAGTACTGCTCGAGGCGAATGCGCTGCCGCTCGAGCGCTTCGACGAGCGCGTCGACATACCCCTGCGACGCGGTCATGCCGATCGTCGAGAAGCAGAGGCTCGAGTCGACGGGCTCGAAGCGGCCGTCGACCCGGCTCGCCAGCGAGAACTCGTTCTCGAACGCGACCTCGAGCCGCGAGCCGCGGCCTGCGAGCCGCGCGACCATCCGCTTCAGGAACGAGCGCTGATCCTGCGGCGCCGGCTCACCGGCCGGCGTGAGCTGGTCGACCACCATGCCAGCCGTACGGGGTGCGTACGGGAGGACGCGGAAGCTCGCCGGGTCGGGAACGAGCCGGATCTCGCCGACCGGTCCCATCCCCTCGACCGGCTGCAGTTGGTCGAGCGAATTCATCGCCTGCATGGCGACGGTCAGACCGATGCCGCTCTGGATGCGCAACTCGAGCCCGTGGACGGCCGAGGCCTTCGCCCGCACCGTGCCGTCGTTGCCGCACCAGAGAAAGCGGACGAGGCGGATGCCCGCCTCGTCCACCGTCCTCGTGATCTCACGAACCTCCATCAGCCGGTGGGCGTCGGGCTCGAAGTCGGATCCGGCAGCTGGCGCCGGAACGTGTAGTCGCTGATGAAGTAGATGACGACCGCCAGCAGCGCGGAGATGCCGGCGACGATCGCGAGCCACAGCCGCCAGCTCCCGACCGAGAAGATCGCCGGGTTCCAGGGATCCTTGAAGGTCACGACCGCACCGACCGCAGACGACACGATGCCGATGACGCCGCTGGCGTAGAGCAGGTTCTTGCTCGAGACGCGCACCTCCTCGAAGCGCTCGGGAAACGCGCGCCGGACGAGGAAGATGTCCGCGAAGAGCAGCACCATCGAAAGGCACCAGATCACGGTCACGGCTGCCTGGAAGATGAGATAGACCTGGCTCGGGAAGTTGGAGCTGCTCGACCACGGCCCGAAGGTCACGATCGCGAAGATCGACGCGATCGCCGTCTGCGCGATAATGGCGTTCCGCGGCACGCGCGTCCTCTCATCGACCTTGCCGAGCGCTGCCGGCATGCGCCGCTCCAGACCTGACACGAAGAGCAGGCGGCTGAACGAGTAGTTGTAGACGACGGTGTTCGAGACGAAGAACCACATCACGACGAGTGCCACCACGACCGCGAACCAGTGGGCGCTGAAGAAGCCGGTCTGGACGGCGGAGAGGATCCCGGTCGTCGAGTTGTTCTTCCCGACCGGGATCGTGACCATGTTCCCGAACGTCGCCCACAGGTACGCGGCCATGACCACGAGCGAGCCCCAGAAGAGGTACTTCTTGATCGCGCGGAGGTCGACGATCTCGACGCCCATGTTCAGGGGCACCTCGATTCCGAGCAGCGCGAGGATCACGAGCCCGAAGAACGTCCAGTTGCCAGAGTCCGGAACCCAGTTCGACGCGCCGCCGAACGAGTTGGCCGAGCCGTTGCCGCCGACGAGCCAGAGAACTCCGGCCAGGCCGATCACGAAGATCGCGGCGCCGTAGAAGAAGAACATGAAGTTGACGTAGTTCTGGGTCAGGCGCAGGCGCATCACGGAGAGCAGCGCAGAGAACCAGAGCACGGCGAGGATCACGAGCATCTGCTCCCAGCTCTTGGAGAGGCTGCCAGCGTCGATGAACTGCCAGATCGTGACGACGAGGTCCGAGGTCGCCACCATGACCAGGACGCCCGGCCACCAGGCGCAGAAGCCGGCGAAGAAGCCCCAGAACGGGCCGAGCGCCTTCTGCGTCCAGACGTAGAGCGAGCCCTCTTGCGGGAACATCAGCCCGAGCTGCGCCGTTACGAGCGCGCCCGGAATGAGGAAGAGCAGGAAACCGAGAATCCAGTACGTGTAGGCCGCAGGGCCCGCCGGCTGGATCACCGAGGCCTGGACGATGAAGAGCACGATCGCCAGGAAGATGATCGACATGTCGAGCGAGTTCAGCACCCTGGGGAGCGCGCCCGGAGCGATCCGCTCCGAGATCATCAAGCGCTCGTCCGCACGGGCAGCCATCGAAAACCACCTCCCGAGTTGAATTGTCTTCGCTCGAGAGATTCTCGCGCTAGAGACCCGGTTCGCGCAAGAGCCGTGCGAGCAAGGCGGCTCGAACCGGAATCGAGCACACGAGCGCGTGCTCGTCGGGTGCATGCGCACCGCCGCCCTCGACCCCGAGACCGTCGAGCACGGGCACGCCCAGCGCGCCCACGAGGTTCCCGTCCGAGCCACCGCCGGAGGATGCTTCCTCGAGGTCGAGCCCGAGCGCCGCCCCGTGGTCTCTAGCCCTGGCGAAGAGCGAGGCGGCGCCCGGAGAGCGCTCGAGCGGCGGCCGCGTCCAGCCGCCGCCGACGGTCAGCGTCGTGCCGGGAACGTGCGGCGCGAGCTCGGCGAGCGCCCTCTCCATCAGGGCGAGGTCGCCGCGCGCCCTTACCCGGACGTCGACCTGAGCGTCGGCGTGTCCAGCGACGACGTTCTCGCTCGTTCCGCCGCTGACGACCCCCACGTTGACCGAGATTCCCCGCTCGTCGTCGTTCAGCGCATGGAGCGCGAGCACCTGGTGGGCGAGCTCCTCGATCGCGCTTGCGCCGTCGGATCGGTTCGTGCCGGCGTGCGCCGAGCGGCCGGTGATCGTGAGGCGGAAGCGGCCGAGTCCCTTGCGCGCGGTCTTGAGATGGCCCTCGGCCGACGGCGGCTCGACCACCAATGCCGCGGCGACACCCGCGGCCGCCCCCTCGAGGAGCGCCCGCCCTGTGCGGCTGCCCATCTCCTCGTCGGCCGTGAGAAAGACGCGCAGCGCGCGGCCTCCTCCGGCCAGGCGGATCGCCTCCAGCAGCACGACGAGGCACCCCTTCATGTCATAGGCGCCGGGTCCGTACGCGACGCCGTTCTCGACTCGAAATGGCATGCCGGCGAGCGTGCCGAGTGGCCAGACCGTGTCCGTGTGTCCGAGCAGCAAGATCGGAGCACCCTCCCCCGGTAGCTCGGCCCACAGGTGGTCGCCGCCGACAAGCTCGACGTCGGCTCCGAGCTGGCGCAGCTCGGCGCCGCAGCGCTCCGCGACCGCGCGCACGCCGTCCGAGTACGTCGGCGACTCGATCTCGACCAGCTCGCGGAGGAGCTCGAGCGCTCGCCCCTCGCTCAGAAGGCAGCCTCTTGTGGCTCAGCCGGAGCAAGCGCCGGACGACTGTAGGCGTCACTCCGGCGATCCCGGACGCGTAGCGTGCTCACGCGGCGTTTGCGTCCGGCATCTATTCGGGAAGCCAGCCTTCGCGGTACCGGGCCGGTTCGCGCTCGGGAAATTGCTCGTATGCCTTCTCGGGGTCGGTCGTCTCGCGCTCGACGCCGGCGCCGTGGCGCAGCGCAACCTCGTCGGTGCTGTAGCCACCCCAGTCCGAGCCGGTCGAGCGGTCGCGGGCGCCGACTGCGAGCACCAGGCAGGGTGCGTCTCCGGCCCCGACGATCACATGCTTCGTCCCGGCAGGGCAGTGCACGAAGTCCCACCGGCGGAGGGGGCGCTCCTCGCCCTCGACGATCAGCAGCGCCTCCCCGGCGAGAACGAGGAAGTCCTCCTGATCGGCCTCCCAGTGGTACATCGCCATCGGCTCATCTGGCGCCAGGGCGACGAGGTGGATCCCGAGCTGCGAAAACTCCGGCTCACCCTCGAAGATGCAGTAGGCGCCTCGCCCTTCCCCGGGGCGCCAGCGCGCCTCGCGCGCATTGAGGACGAACCAACCGTCGCCCGTGGGGACGAGCCCGTGTTCGGTCGGTTCGAGCCGCGATTCGGGAACCATCACCCGGTAGCCTGCCGCACCGCCCGACAGCGCGCAACGCCTCTCGTCTGGCGCAACTGTCGCGGGCGAGTCTGTGGGCCGCGCCGCTCGGTCCATTCGGTGCCTTCCGGCAGGCTACCTCGAACCCCCCGTCGAACCAGACCGGTGAAACGAGCGCGCTGCCGTCCTTTCGATACGTGGTAACTGGGGCGCGGGGTCCCGTCCGGAGCTGTGGGTGGGGGTGGCGCGGGCGGTCTTTGTTCGTGACTCGATTCCCCTACGCCTGGGCGCCCTCGAAGAGATCCTCCCAGCGCGCGAGTAGCTCCTCGAGCTCCTCTCGCCCGCGCCGGTAGGCAGCCACGCTATCGACGTCCGCCCAGTCGTCCGCGAGCCGGCGCTCGAGCTTGGCGACAGCGGCCTCGCGCGCGGCGATGTCGGCCTCCAGCCGCTCGAGCTCGCTCGGGCGGTGCGGCTTCGGCCGCGCCGGCTTCGGCTTCTTCGCGGCCGGCTTCGGTGGCTCGGGCTCGGGGGGCGCTTCCCGCTCGTCTCGGCGCCGCACATACTCGGCCCAGCCGCCGTCGTACGAGCGGATCTTGCCGTTCTCGACGGCGAGCGTCCGCTCCGCCACGGCGTCGAGCAGCGCCCGGTCGTGGGAGACGAGGAGTACGGTTCCGGGAAATGCCTCGAGCGCGGCTTCGAGCGCCTCGCGGCTCTCGAGATCCAGGTGGTTGGTCGGCTCGTCGAGCACGAGGAAATTGGCGCCCGAGGCCACGACGAGCGCCAGCGCAAGCCGCCGCCGCTCGCCGCCGGAGAGCACCGCCACCGCTTTCTCGTGGGCCTCCCAGCCCGAGAACAGGAAGCGCCCCAGCAGCGCCTGTGCCTGGGGGCGCGGCAATCCCGTTGCGCCCTGGGCGCACTCGAGCACGCTGCCCCTCTCGTCGAGTGAGACCTCGTGCTGCGAGAAGTAGGCTGCCTCGACGCCGTAACCGATCCGGGCCGAGCCGGCCTGTGCCGGCCGCCGTCCCAGAATCGTCTCGAGCAGCGTCGTCTTGCCCGAGCCGTTCGGGCCTACGAGCCCGACGTGCTCGCCGCGCTCGAGGGCAAACCCGACGCCGGAGAGCAGGTGCTTGTCGCCCGCGACCAGCTTTATGCCCGCGACCTCGAGCACGGTGCGGCCGCAACGGGCCGGTTTCAGGAACTCGAAGCCGAGCGTCCGGCGCTCGCGCGTCAGCTGCTCGAGCTCGCCGACCGTCGCCGCCTGGTCACGGCGTAGCTTGTCGAGCTGCTTCAGCCTGGACTGGGCCTGTCGCGCCTTCGTTGCCTTGTAGCGGAAGCGCTCGACGAAGCGCTCGAGCCGGGCGATGTCGTCGGCTTGCCGATCGGCCGTCTTCGCCGCCAGCGCAGCGCGGGCAGCCTTCTCGCGGCGCCAGTTGTGCCACGGGCCCGCGAAGTACGTGGATCGGCCCGCGTCGAGCTCGAGCACCGCGGTGGTAGTCGCCTCGAGAAACCAGCGATCGTGCGCCACGAGGATGATCGCCGCGTCGAGCGAGGAGAGCTCGCGCTCGAGCCACTCGATGTTCTGCACGTCGAGGTGGTTCGTGGGCTCGTCGAGCAGGAGCAGGTCAGGGTCGCTGCCGAGTGCCCGCGCGAGCGACGCCCGCGTCAACTCGCCGCCCGAGAACGTTCTGAGCGGCCGTCCGAGATCGTCGTCCGTGAAGCCCAACCCCCGCAGGACCGAGTCCACGCGTTCGCGCCAGGCGTAGCCGCCCGCATGCTCGAGGCGGGCCTGCGCTTCGGAGTAGCGCCGAAGCGTTGCCGGGTCGTGCTGGCCTCCGGCCATCGCCTGCTCGAGCCGGCGAAGCTCGCCCTCGGCCGTGACGAGGTCGGTCGCGCCGCCCAGCACGTACTCGCGGAGTGTCGCACCGCTTTCGGCGGGCGACCGCTGGTCGTGGAGGGCCACCCGCGTTCCCTTGGCGAACGCGAGCTCGCCGCCGTGCAGCTCGGTCTCGCCGGACAGAATCCGCAGGAGAGTCGTCTTGCCGGCGCCGTTCGGCCCGGACAGCGAGAGTCGGTCGCGCCGCTCCACCTTGAACGAGACTCCGTCGAAGAGCGGGTTGCCGGCTAGCTCCTTGCGGAGGCTCGATGCGATCACGACGGCCACGGCTCTAGGGTAGGCCGCCTGGGCCGGCTCAGCGCGGGTACGTGGACGGAGCTAGCGCTCGGCGGCGCCCACGGCCGACCCGACGAGCTTGCGTGCGGCTTCGGCGATGTGCTCGGCGTCGATGCCTGCGGCGGCCAGAAGCTCGGCGGGCTTGCCGGACGTCGGCATTCCGTGGACGGCGAGCTGGACGATTCTCGGCCGCTCGTCGCTGTCGGCGAAGACCGACAGGACGGCCTCGCCCAACCCGCCTTCCGCCCAGTGATCTTCCACGGTGATGATCAGGCCCGTCGCCTCCGCCGCGGCACGGAGCGTCTCGCCGTCGATCGGCTTCAGCGAATACAGATCGATCACCCTGGCGCTGATCCCCTCCTTGTCGAGGGCGTCAGCCGCCTCGAGCGCCTCGTGCAGCGTGATGCCCGCGCCGACGATCGTCACGTCGTCGGCATCGGACGAGCGGGCGACCTTGCTGCCGCCGATTGGAAACTCCTCGTCCGGCCCGTAGAGCACCGGCGTCGCCGCACGCGTCGTCCGCATGTAGACGACCCCGTCCCGGTCCGCCATCTCCTCGACGAGCTTCGCCGTGGCGTTGGCATCGCCTGGGTAGAGGACCGTGCTGCCCTCGACGGCCCGGAAGGACGCGAGGTCCTCGAGCCCCATCTGCGACGGTCCGTCCTCGCCGATCGATACGCCCGCGTGCGAGCCGCAGAGCCGAATGTCGGCCTGGCTGACGGCGCCCATGCGGACGAAGTCGTACGCGCGGGTGAGGAACGCGGCGAATGTCGAGGCGAACGGCTTCCAACCCCGCACCTGCAGGCCCACCGCGGTCGCGACCATCTGCTGCTCGGCGATGTACATCTCGAAGTAGCGGTCCGGGTGGGCGTCCTTGAAGATCTCCGCGAACGTCGAGTTCGAGACCTCTCCGTCGAGCGCGACGACGTCGCCCCGCGCGGCGCCGACGGCGGCTAGAGCGTCGCCGTAGGCCTTCCGCGTGGCGACATCGGAGCCGAGCTCGTAGGTCGGCAGCTCGAGCGCGCTCGTCTCGAAGACGTGCGGCCGCCCGTCACCTTCCGGCGCGGAGACCTGAATGCGAATGTTCCGCTCGCCGCCGAGCTCGCGGATCGCGCCCTCGGGGTCGTCGAGCGGCTTGCCGTGGAAACCGTTCTTGTTCTCGACCGCCTTGACGCCCTTGCCCTTGAGAGTGCGGGCGACGATCACCGTCGGGCGACCCTCGGTCGAGAGCGCCTCACCGTAGGCGCGGTCGATCTCACGGACATCGTGCCCGTCGATCTCGATCGCGTTCCAACCGAACGCCCGGGCGCGGTTCGCGTACGAGTCGAGATCCCAGCCGTGCATCGTCTCGCCGCGCTGACCGAGGCGGTTGACGTCGATGATCGCGGTCAGGTTGTCGAGCTCGTAGAACGCCGCGTGCTCGAACGCCTCCCACATCGAGCCCTCGGCCATCTCGCTGTCGCCGCACAGCACCCACGTCCGGTACGGCAGTCGGTCCAGCTTCCTGCCCGCCAGGGCAACGCCGACCGCGATCGGCAGGCCCTGGCCGAGCGAGCCGGTCGCGACGTCGACCCAGGGAAGCACCGGCGTCGGATGGCCTTCGAGGCGGCTGCCGAACGTGCGGAACGAGAGCAGCTCCTCGTCCGAGATCGCGCCCGCCGCCTTGTAGATCGAGTAGACGAGCGGCGATGCGTGACCCTTCGAGAAGATCAGGTGATCGTTGCTGGGGTTCTCCGGCCTCGTAAAGTCGTAGTGGAGGTACTTGGAGATCAGGACCGCCATTAGATCCGCCGCGGACATCGACGAGGTCGGGTGGCCGGACTTCGTTCTCACGCAACAGCGGATGGAATCGACGCGAAGCTGCTGTCCCAGGTCCTGCCAGCGCTCGCTCTCGGTCATCGTGCCCTCCCTCGTTAAAGTCGACGCGCGCCCATTCTACGGCCGCCGTACGGCCGCCGAGCGGCTTCGCCGGAGCCGGTACCCGGGTGTAACGTAGGTCGCGCGCGTAAAGGAATCCCGACGTGAGAGTCGCCGTCTCTTTCGACCACCGCGGAGTCAGATTGCGCGAGCCCGTGCTCGCGGAAGTCGCGGCGCTCGACCACGAGACGATCGACCTGGGCACCGATGCGCCCGAGCCGCCGGTCGACTATCCGGACAAGGCGCGCGAGCTGGGCGAGGTGATCGTCGACGGGCAGGCGGAACGAGGGATCCTCGTCTGCGGCTCGGGCGTCGGTGCGTCGATCGCGGCCTGCAAGCTTCGCGGCATTCGCGCCGCGATCTGCCACGATGCGTACTCGGCCCACCAGGGAGTCGAGCACGACGACATGAACGTCCTCTGCCTCGGCTCCGAGATCGTCGGCGCCGAGCTCGCGAGCGAGCTCGTGCGCGCCTTCCTCGGCGCGCGATTCGACGGGGCCGAGCGCCACGTGCAGCGCCTGCAGAAGATTCAAGCTATGGAAAGGACGTACCTGAATGCCTAAGTCGCCACTCCACGAATTGAGCAATCTCGGTCAGAGCGTCTGGATCGACTTCCTGTCGCGCAAGCTCGTGCACGAGGGGGAGCTCGAGCGGATGATGCGCGACGACGCCGTCGTCGGCGTCACCTCGAACCCCACCATCTTCCAGAAGGCGATCGCCGACGGCAACGCCTACGACGAGCAGATGCGGGCATGCCTGGAGGAGAAGGACACTCCGAAGGAGATCTTCCTCCACCTCGCCGTCTCGGACATTCAGGACGCCTGCGACCTCCTGCGCCGCGTCTGGGACGAGGGCGAGGGTCAGGACGGCTACGTCTCGATGGAGGTCGATCCGACGCTTGCCTACGATCGCGACGCGACGTACGCCGAGGCGATCCGCCTGCACGAGTGGATCGACCGGCCGAACCTGCTTGTCAAGATTCCGGCAACCGAGCCCGGCCTCGGCGCGATCGAGGATTGCATCGCCGCCGGCCGCTCGATCAACATCACGCTCATCTTCTCGCTGCAGCGGTATGCGGAGGTCGTCAAGGCGTATCTCCGCGGGCTGGAGCGGCTCGTCGAGTCGGGCGGCGACCCGGCGAAGGTCGCCTCGGTCGCGAGCTTCTTCGTCTCCCGCGTCGACACGGAGGCCGACAAGCGCCTCGAGGCAACCGGTGGGGCCGCGCTCGAGCTTCGCGGCCAGCTTGCGGTCGCGAACGCGAAGCTCGCCTATCGGCACTACCAGGAGACGTTTGCCGGGAAGCGCTGGGAGAAGCTGGCAGCCGCCGGCGCGACCAAGCAGCGCTGCCTCTGGGCGTCGACGTCGACGAAGAACCCGGAGTACCGCGACGTTCTCTACGTCGAGGAGCTGATCGGGCCCGAGACCGTGAACACGATGCCGCAGGAGACGATCGAGGCCTTCCAGGATCACGGGCGAGTCGCACGGACGCTCGACAGCGGCGTGGATGCTGCGCAGAGGTTGCTCGAGGATCTGAAGGAAGCCGGCATCGACTACGACGACGTCGTCGACACGCTCGAGCGGGAGGGCGTGGCGAAGTTCGCCGACTCCTTCGACGAGCTGCTGAAGGGCGTCGAGTCGAAGCGCGCCGAGCTGGTTCCGGTCTGAAGGATTTAGCTTAGCTAGACTTAGTCTGTGCGGGTCAACATTCACGAGGCGAAAACGCACCTCTCCCGCCTCATCGAGCGTGCGGAGGCCGGAGAGGAGGTCGTGATCGCCAGGGCGGGGAAGCCGGCGGTCCGGCTGGTGCCATACGTGGAAGAGCCGAAGAAGCGGGTGCTCGGCGCTTGGAAGGGGAGGATCTGGCTCGCACCAGACTGGGATTCCGATGAGGTGAACGAAGAGATCGCGCGGTCGTTCTACGGCGAGCACGATGAGTGAGCCTGCTGCTGGACACGCACGTGCTGATCTGGGCACTCGCGGAGGAGCCGGGTCTCGCGAGCGCCGCTCGATCGGCGATCTGGGACGAGGGGAACGATGTCGCCGTGAGCCCAGTGAGCGCGTGGGAGATTGAGATCAAGCGGTCGGTGGGAAAGCTCGACGTACCCCACGACCTCGTGGAGGAGCTCACGAATGCCCGTTTCAGCCCTCTCTCGATCACCATCGACCATGCGCTCGCGGCGGGCCGGCTGCCCCTCTATCACCGAGACCCGTTCGATCGCATGCTGATCGCCCAGGCGCAGATCGAAGGCTTGACGATCGTGACGCGCGACTCGCAGATCGAGCAGTACGATGTTCCGGTGATGCGCGCGTGACTCGGCCCCGGCCAGGCGCCATCGTCGAGCGAATCTGGTCGCGCGACGCGAGCCTCTGGACCGGCGCGGACGAGGTCGACTGGCTCGGCTGGCTCGACGAGCCGGTGCGGATGCTGCAAAGGGTCGACCACCTGCTCGAGTTCGGCTCGACCGTCGACTTCGATGCGGTCGTGCTGCTCGGCATGGGCGGGTCGAGCCTCGCGCCCGAGGTGCTGCGCCGGAGCTTCGGTGCCGACCGCTTCCACGTCCTCGACACGACGCACCCGCAGGCGATCCGGCGCCTCGCCGGCGAGCTCGACCTCGAGCGGACGCTCTTCATCTCCGCCTCCAAGTCGGGCTCCACGCTCGAGACACGCTCGCATACAGACTTCTTCTGGCAGCGAACCGGCGGCCGCTGGAGCAACTTCGCGGCGATCACCGATCCGGGCTCGTCGCTGGAGCGGGTCGCCGCCGAGCGGAACTTCCTCGAGGTCTTCTCCGGCGAGCCGTCGATCGGCGGGCGCTACTCGGCTCTCTCGCCGTTCGGGATCGTCCCCGCCGTGCTGATGGGGGTCGACATTCGACGTCTTCTCACCCGCACCGACGAGATGCGCGAGGCGTGCCGGCTCGCGGAGGGCAACCCCGGGCTCGAGCTCGGGCTGCAGCTCGGCGAGGCCTGGCGCGCCGGACGCGACAAGGTCGTGATCAGCCCGGACGTCGGCGGCTTCGGTCTCTGGGCCGAGCAGCTGCTCGCCGAGTCGACGGGCAAGGGTGGAAAGGGCCTCGTTCCGGCCCCGGGCGAGAGCCCGGACGGGCCGGACCGCCAGGCGCCCGAGGTCAGGCTCCCCGACCCCTACGAGCTCGGCCAGGAGTTCTTTCGCTGGGAGTTCGCGACGGCTGTCGCCGGCGCGATTCTCGAGATCAACCCGTTCGACCAGCCGAACGTCCAGGAGGCGAAAGACCGCACGAACGCAATTCTCGAGCGCGGGGAGGAGATCGCGCTCGAGCCGGAGGGCTCGGTCGAGGAGCTGCTCGCGGGCGCGCGCGAGGGAAACTACGTCGCGATCCAGGCGTTCATCGACCCTGCCCGCGACCGCGAGCTCGACCCTCTGGTCGCACGGGCGCGGGAGACGGGCTGCGTGGTGACGAGGGGCCTCGGGCCCCGCTACCTCCACTCGACCGGCCAGCTGCACAAGGGCGGGCCGAACACGGGCCTGTTCATCCAGGTCGTCGACGAGCCCGGCGACGAGCTGCCGATCCCCGACAAGCCGTTCGGCTTTCGTACGCTGATCCAGGCTCAGGCGGCCGGCGATTACGAGTCACTCAAGGAGCGCGGGCGCACGGTCGTTCGCGTCAGACTGGAGGACCTATGAAGCTCGGAATGGTTGGGCTGGGGAAGATGGGGGGCAACATGACGGAGCGGCTGCGCCGCGACGGGCACGAGGTCATGACCTACGATCCCCAGGTCTCCTCGACGGCCGAGTCGCTGGAGCAGCTCGTCGGACAGCTCGAGGCGCCGCGCGCCGTCTGGCTGATGGTGCCGTCGGGGGAGATTACCGACAAGACGTTCCGCGAGGTGCTCGCGCACCTCGAGCCGGACGACACCGTGATCGACGGGGGAAACTCGTTCTTCAAGGACTCCCAGCGGCGCTACGCAAACGCCCGCGAGCACGACGTCCACTTCGTCGACGTCGGCACCTCGGGCGGTGTGTGGGGTCTCGAGGTCGGCTACTGCCTGATGGTCGGCGGCGACGAGGAGCCAGTTGGACGGCTGGAGTCGGTCTTCGCCACGCTCGCTCCCGAGAAGGGCTGGGCGCACGTCGGCACGAGCGGCTCCGGGCACTACGTGAAGATGGTGCACAACGGAATCGAGTACGGCATGATGCAGGCCTACGCGGAGGGGTTCGAGCTGATGAACCACTCGGAGTTCGAGCTCGATCTTCTGCGCATCGCCGGGATCTGGCGTTACGGCTCGGTCATCCGCTCCTGGCTGCTCGATCTGCTGCACGAGGCCTTCGAGGACCACGGGGGCGAGCTCGAGGACATCGCGCCCTATGTGGAGGACTCTGGCGAGGGTCGCTGGACGCTGAACGAGGCGCTCACGAGCGCGGTGCCGATGCCGGTGCTCGCGGCCTCCCTCTTCGCGCGCTTCGCCTCGAGGCGCGAGATCGACTTCTCGGCGAAGGTCGCTGCTGCCCTCCGGAACCAGTTCGGCGGCCACGCCGTCCGTGCGGTCGAGAAGGCGATCGACCGCTCCCAGGACCCGCGCGGCTAACGGGGCATCAGGATGGCGACCACCGAACGGCGGCGAGGGCACGAGCCGCAGCAGGAGAACCCGCTTCTCGAGGGCCTACGGCTTCGGAGAACGCCCGAGCCGTGCGCGCTCGTCATCTTCGGGGCGTCGGGCGATCTGACGAAGCGCAAGCTCTTTCCGGCGCTCTACTCGCTGGCGCTGCGACGCCTCCTGCCCGAGCAGTTCGGGATCGTCGGAGTCGCGCGCACGGAGGAGTCGGACGACGACTTCAGAGAACGGATGAAGGAGGCCGTTCGGGAGCATGCTCGCGATGAGTTCCGGGAGGACGTTTGGGACGCGCTCGCCGCCGCGACGTCGTACGTGGGGACCGACTTCGCCGACGACGCAGGCGAGGACCGCGTGGTCGAGAAGCTGCGCGAGCTCGACTCCGAGCGGGGCACGGCGGGCAACCGGGTCTACTACTTCGCCGTTCCTCCGGACGCCTTCGCGATCCTGATCGAGAAGATCGGCGCGCGCCGCTCGACCGAAGGCTGGACTCGAATCATCGTCGAGAAGCCCTTCGGCCACGATCTCATCTCCGCCCGAGAGTTGAACACCAAGATCTCCGAGCACTTCGAGGAGAACGAGATCTTCCGGATCGACCACTACCTCGGCAAGGAGACCGTGCAGAACATGCTCGCGCTCCGCTTCGCGAACGGGATCTTCGAGCCGATCTGGAACCGGCAATTCATCGACCACGTGCAGATCACGGTGGCTGAGGCGATCGGCATCGAGGGTCGTGCAGCGTTCTACGAGCAGGCCGGTGCGATCCGCGACATCTTCCAGAACCACCTGCTCCAGCTCGTCGCGCTGACCGCGATGGAGCCGCCGATCGACTTCACGGCCGACTCGGTCCGGAACGAGAAGGTCAAGGTGCTCCGCTCGCTGCACACGCCCGGCCCGAAGAGCGTCGTCCGCGGCCAGTACGGGCGTGGATTCGTCGAGGGCGAGGAGGTTTTCGGCTACAGGGAGGAGGAGGGGGTCGCGCCCCACTCGACGACCGAGACCTACGTGGCGGCGAAGCTGTACGTCGACAACTGGCGCTGGGCCGACACGCCTTTCTACGTCAGGGCCGGCAAGCGCATGGCTCGGCGTGAGACCACGATCGCGATCCAGTTCCAGCGTGCGCCCCATCCTCCGTTCGAGGAGATCGCAGGCGACGGCCTGCGGCCGAACACGCTGATCTGCCACATCCAGCCCGACGAGGGCGTCTCGCTTGCGATCGGCGCGAAGGTGCCGGGTCAGGGGATGTCGATTCGCACCGTCAACATGGACTTCCTCTACGGCGGCGCGTTCAGGACCGGGTTGCCGGAGGCCTACGAGCGGCTGATCCTCGAATGCATGCTCGGCGATGCGACCCTCTTCACGCGCGTCGACGAGGTGGACGAGCAGTGGCAGCTCGTCGACGCGATCGTGGCCGCCTGGCGGCGCGACCGGCCCAGCTTTCCGAACTATGAAGCAGGAACCTGGGGTCCGAGTGGCGCCGACGAGCTGATCGGGCGCGACAACCGCGCCTGGCGCCGTCACTGAGCGGCGTGGTAGTCGTACCCCGTATGGCCTTCTCAATGACTCCAGGACGCGTAGCGTGGGGTCCGAGTGGCGCCGACGAGTTGACGATCCGCGACGGCCGCGCCTGGCGCCGTCACTGAGCTCGTGAGCGCCGCTCACGTGGACGAGTGGACCGGGCGCGACGTCAGGCTTGCGCAGATCGAGCGCCAGCTCGGGGCGCTTCGCGAGGAGACGTACAAAGCCACGGAGGGGCCGGATCTACGCACAAACGTCCTGACGCACATGGCGTGGGTACCGCGGGAGTGGCGAAGCGCGGCCGAGAATGTCCTGGCCGGGCTGGCCGAGCGCCATCCGTCCCGAACGATCCTCCTCGAGCCCGAGCCCGAGGCTGACGACGGCCTGAACGCGGAGCTCTCCGTCCGTTGCTTTCCCCTCCCGGGCGAGCAGCGCAACGTGTGCTCGGAGGTGATCGAGCTGACTCTGGGCGGACGGCGCGTCAAGGCCCCGGCGAGCATCGTCGAGCCGTTGCTCCTCCCCGACCTACCCGTCTTTCTGCGCTGGAGGGGTCAACCGCCGTTCGGCGAGCCCGAGCTGGAGCAACTCCTCGGCGTGACCGATCGCCTGATCGTGGACTCGAGCGAGTGGCCGGATCTGCCGGGAGCCTACGAGCGTCTGGCAGGCATCTTCCGGCATGCCGCTGTCTCCGACATTGCCTGGGCGAGGACCTTCGAATGGCGCGGCGCGCTCGCGTCGCTCTGGCCGGGGATCGCCGGGATGGGCACCCTTCGCGTCGCGGGCCCCTGGGCGGACGCGTTGCTCCTGGCGGGCTGGCTACGCTCCCGCCTGCAGCGGGCCGTGGCTCTCGAGCACGAAGAAGCGGAAGCGCTCGACTCTGTGAGCATCGACGGCGAGGCGGTCGACGTACCGACTGTGGATGCCCGCAGCGGCGCCGATCTTCTCTCCGCCGAGCTCGACAACTTCGGCCGCGACCCGATCTACGAGGCGGCGGTCGAAGCGGCGCACTAGGCGCCTAGTTCAGCAGTGTGCGCTCGAGCAGCTCACCGGCTGCGAGCACGAGAGCATCGTCTCCCGAGCGGCCGACGAGCTGGAGTGATGCCTGAAGACCATCCTCCGCCGGGCCGCACGGGAGTGCGAGCGCCGGCCAGCCGAGCGCGTTGAACGGGAACGTAAAGCGGATCAGCCGCTCCCGGATCGCAAGCTCGTCCACGGGGAGGCGGGGTGCGACGAAGGCGAGGGTCGGCGTAAGGAGAAGATCGACGCCGCGCAGCGCCTCCTCGCTGCGCTCACGGTAATCGTCGCGCGCACGAGCCGCAGCGTCCCGTTCGGCATCCGTCACCGCGAGGCACCGCTCGATCTTCCGCGCCACATCATCGCCGTAGGCCTCCGGGTACTCGGCGTACAGCTCGCGGTGGGTGTCCGCGACCTCGCCCATGAACGTCGGGCCGACGCCCTCCGGGAAGGGCAGCTCGATCGTTTCGGAGACTGGGAACCGGGCGGCCGCTTGCTCGAGCCGCCGGCGGACGAGCGGCTCCGCCTCGTCCATCCAGGCGAGCCCGACGCGAAGATCGTCGAGCGCTGCCAGCGAGCATGCAGGGAAGTCGAGGACGAGCGCCTCCATCATCTCGGCGCACCCGGCGACGCTGCGGGCCATCGGCCCCGCATGATCGAAGCTCGTCGCAAGCGGAAAGCAGCCCGCGATCGGAACGAGATCGAAGGTCGGCTTGAAGCCGACGACTCCGCAGCAGGCGGCCGGAATCCGGATCGAGCCGCCGGAGTCGGTCCCAAGGGCGGCCTCGGCGAGGCCGGCTGCGAGCGCTGCGGCCGACCCGCCGCTCGACCCGCCGGCAATCCGTCCGGGGGCACGCGGGTTCGGAACCGTTCCGAAGTGCGGGTTCTGAGAGGTGACGCCGTAGGCGAACTCGTGGAGATTCGTCTTACCAACGCAGGCGTAGCCGGCCGCCTCGAGCCGCACCGCGGCTTCCGCGGTCGCCGCCGGCACGTTGTTCATGAAGATGGGCGAGCCGTACGTCGTCGTCAGGCCCGCGGTGTCGAAGAGGTCCTTGACGGCGAGCCGGATCCCCGCCCCTCCATCGTCGGGCCGTGCGAGAAAGATGCCGTTAGGCTCGCCCTCCATGCGCGTAGCCGACCTTAACTGGATGCAGCTCGAGCGTTACCTCGACCGCGACGACCGGATCGTGCTCCCGCTCGGGTCGACGGAGCAACATGCCTATCTCTCCCTGGCGACCGACAACATCCTGGCGGAGCGCGTCTCGGTGGAGGCAGCCGAGCCGCTCGGAGTGCCCGTTCTCCCGGTGCTCCCGTACGGCATCACGCCGTCGTTCGCGGCGTATCCCGGCAGCCCCAGCTTGCGGCTTCAGACGTTCGCTGCCGTGGTACGCGATCTGCTCGACTCGCTCTACGGCCAGGGATTCCGCCGGGTGCTGGTCGTGAACGGGCACGGGGGCAACACGCCGGCGCGCACCGTGGCGAGCGAGTGGATGGCCCGGCACGACGCGGCGCAGGCGCTCTATCACGACTGGTGGATCGGCCCGCGCACGCTGGAGGTCGTCCGGGAGATCGACCCGGATTTCGGTCACGCTGCCTGGCTCGAGAATTTCCCGTGGACGCGCCTTCCCGGGATCGAGCTTCCGGAAAAAAAGAAGCCGCTCTTCGACCAGTCGGCGTATCGCGTGGCGAATCCGTCCCGCGCGCGCGAGCTGATCGGTGACGGCTCCTTCGGGGGGCGGTACGTCCGATCCGACGAGGAAATGCTGCGAGTGTGGCAGGCGGGAGTCGACGAGGTTCGCGAGCTGCTGGAGCGAGGTTGGCAGCGCCCGTCATAGAGAATCCTCTGCCCCAGAGTCCGTAAAGGTTTGACTTTCTGATGGAATCGAGGTAAGGTTGATCGGGCCGGTCCTTGCGGCTACTCGGGTCGGGCTTCTACGGTAACTGCGGACAATCGAGGTAGTAGTGACGGTCCCTGCGGACAATCTGGCACGCAGCAGAACACGGCTTTGCCGTGTTCGCCTCCGCGCCGTCCCCCGGCGTGGTGGACGTTCCCTTTCCCGCGCTTCTCTCCCGGCTGGCGCCGGCTGAGCGACGCACGATCCACGATTCGGCGCCCGCTGCGGCGGAGCCGAAGGAGGTGCTTCACGATATGAGTTCCACAGTTTTCCCACGCCGGCGGCGTGGCCTTCGAGTCGCCGTCTTCATGGCGGCCATCTTCGGAGTTGCGGCGTTCTATGCGGCGCCTGCGCTCGCGAATCCGTGCCCCAATGAGACGAATGCCTTTCTCCTGACGGGCAGCAACTTCACCGACGGCGCGCACACGCTGCCGCTCGGGACCCCGAGCCACACGGTGACTCTGAACGTGACGAAGAACGGCGTGACATCGGTCAGCTTCACGCTCTCGGACAACTCGACCAACACCGACTGGTTGGCGACTCGCGCCTGGGTCAACCCAGGGCAGCCGGGCCAGAAGGAGTACCCGGTCGACGGTACGGCGGACGAGACGGACAATGCGTACGTGCCCCCGGTGGATCACGCTTCGAATCTGACGCCGGCGAGCGGAGACGTCACGGGGCTCAAGGTCTGCCTCGTCGAGGTCAATTCCGGTGAGGCGGCCGTCACCCTGCGCTCCGTCACGGCGAAGCGCTCCGCCAAGGGCGTCACCGTCAACTGGCGGACGGCTTCCGAGGTCGACGTGGCCGGCTACAACGTCTACGGCCTCGTCCACGGCAAGCGCGTGAAGCTGAACGCGCACGTCATCGCCAGCAAGGGTGCGGGCGCCAACTCGTACGCCTTCTCCTACCGGACGCCGAAGGGTCAGCAGACTCCCTCGCGCCTCTGGCTGCAGGCGATCAACCTCGACGGCTCGCGCCAGTGGCGCGCCGCCCGG